>NZ_JBWKLJ010000020.1:0-2496 GCF_056430285.1 Streptomyces sp. NPDC045998 | reverse complement strand
ACACAGTGGACGCGAGCAACTGAGGACAAGCCCTCGGCCTATTAGTACCGGTCAACTCCACCCATTACTGGGCTTCCATATCCGGCCTATCAACCCAGTCGTCTACTGGGAGCCTTACCCTCTCAAGGAGGTGGGAATACTCATCTCGAAGCAGGCTTCCCGCTTAGATGCTTTCAGCGGTTATCCCTCCCGAACGTAGCCAACCAGCCATGCCCTTGGCAGAACAACTGGCACACCAGAGGTTCGTCCGTCCCGGTCCTCTCGTACTAGGGACAGCCCTTCTCAATATTCCTACGCGCACAGCGGATAGGGACCGAACTGTCTCACGACGTTCTAAACCCAGCTCGCGTACCGCTTTAATGGGCGAACAGCCCAACCCTTGGGACCGACTCCAGCCCCAGGATGCGACGAGCCGACATCGAGGTGCCAAACCATCCCGTCGATATGGACTCTTGGGGAAGATCAGCCTGTTATCCCCGGGGTACCTTTTATCCGTTGAGCGACGGCGCTTCCACAAGCCACCGCCGGATCACTAGTCCCGACTTTCGTCCCTGCTCGACCCGTCGGTCTCACAGTCAAGCTCCCTTGTGCACTTACACTCAACACCTGATTGCCAACCAGGCTGAGGGAACCTTTGGGCGCCTCCGTTACTCTTTAGGAGGCAACCGCCCCAGTTAAACTACCCATCAGACACTGTCCCTGATCCGGATCACGGACCCAGGTTAGACATCCAGCACGACCAGAGTGGTATTTCAACGACGACTCCACCTGAACTGGCGTCCAAGCTTCACAGTCTCCCACCTATCCTACACAAGCCGAACCGAACACCAATATCAAACTGTAGTAAAGGTCCCGGGGTCTTTCCGTCCTGCTGCGCGAAACGAGCATCTTTACTCGTAGTGCAATTTCACCGGGCCTATGGTTGAGACAGTCGAGAAGTCGTTACGCCATTCGTGCAGGTCGGAACTTACCCGACAAGGAATTTCGCTACCTTAGGATGGTTATAGTTACCACCGCCGTTTACTGGCGCTTAAGTTCTCAGCTTCGCCAACCCGAAAGTCGGCTAACCGGTCCCCTTAACGTTCCAGCACCGGGCAGGCGTCAGTCCGTATACATCGCCTTACGGCTTCGCACGGACCTGTGTTTTTAGTAAACAGTCGCTTCTCGCTGGTCTCTGCGGCCACCCCCAGCTCACCGAGTAAATCGGATCACCAGACGTGGCCCCCCTTCTCCCGAAGTTACGGGGGCATTTTGCCGAGTTCCTTAACCATAGTTCACCCGAACGCCTCGGTATTCTCTACCTGACCACCTGAGTCGGTTTAGGGTACGGGCCGCCATGAAACTCGCTAGAGGCTTTTCTCGACAGCATAGGATCATCCACTTCACCACAATCGGCTCGGCATCAGGTCTCAGACTATGTGTCACGCGGATTTGCCTACGTGACGTCCTACACCCTTACCCCGGGACAACCACCGCCCGGGCTGGACTACCTTCCTGCGTCACCCCATCGCTTACCTACTACCACCTTGGGTCAGCGGCTCCACCACTCCCCTACGCTCCGAAGAGCTCAGGGCGGCTTCACGGCCTTAGCATTAATGGATTCGATATTGGGCGTTTCAAAGCGGGTACCGGAATATCAACCGGTTGTCCATCGACTACGCCTGTCGGCCTCGCCTTAGGTCCCGACTTACCCTGGGCAGATCAGCTTGACCCAGGAACCCTTAGTCAATCGGCGCACACGTTTCTCACGTGTGTATCGCTACTCATGCCTGCATTCTCACTCGTGAACCGTCCACAACTCGCTTCCGCGGCTGCTTCACCCGGCACACGACGCTCCCCTACCCATCACAGTCCCCGTTGGGGGTATGTACTGCAATGACACGACTTCGGCGGTACGCTTGAGCCCCGCTACATTGTCGGCGCGGAATCACTTGACCAGTGAGCTATTACGCACTCTTTCAAGGGTGGCTGCTTCTAAGCCAACCTCCTGGTTGTCTCTGCGACTCCACATCCTTTCCCACTTAGCGTACGCTTAGGGGCCTTAGTCGATGCTCTGGGCTGTTTCCCTCTCGACCATGGAGCTTATCCCCCACAGTCTCACTGCCGCGCTCTCACTTACCGGCATTCGGAGTTTGGCTAAGGTCAGTAACCCGGTAGGGCCCATCGCCTATCCAGTGCTCTACCTCCGGCAAGAAACACACGACGCTGCACCTAAATGCATTTCGGGGAGAACCAGCTATCACGGAGTTTGATTGGCCTTTCACCCCTAACCACAGGTCATCCCCCAGGTTTTCAACCCTGGTGGGTTCGGTCCTCCACGAAGTCTTACCTCCGCTTCAACCTGCCCATGGCTAGATCACTCCGCTTCGGGTCTAGAGCGTGCAACTCAATCGCCCTATTCGGACTCGCTTTCGCTACGGCTTCCCCACACGGGTTAACCTCGCTACACACCGCTAACTCGCAGGCTCATTCTTCAAAAGGCACGCAGTCACGAGA
>NZ_JBWKLJ010000019.1:0-15476 GCF_056430285.1 Streptomyces sp. NPDC045998 | reverse complement strand
AGGCAGCCCTCTGACCGGAGCCCTTCCGGCACAGGCACGGCGGTGCACCCCCTGCCTCCCCCGTCAGGGAGTGCACCGCCGCCCCCTTTCCTCCCCTCCTCCTCACCCATGAAAGAGAACCGATGGACCTGCACCTGGCCGGCCGGGTCTACCTCGTCACCGGCGCCTCCACGGGCATCGGCGAGGCCACCGCCCGGCTGCTGGCCGCCGAAGGGGCCCGGGTCGTCGGCGTGGCCCGCCGCACCGACGGCGTCGACGCCATCGGCCGCCCCGAGGTCACCTCGGTCGCCGCCGACCTGACCGACCCGGAGGCCGCGCGGCGCGTCGTCGACGCCGTACTGGACCGGCACGGCCGCCTCGACGGGCTGGTCAACAACGCCGGAGCCCTCGTCTCGCACAGCGGCTTCCTCGACGTCACCGACGACGACTGGCAGCGGACCTTCGCCCTCAACTTCCACGCGCACGTACGGATGACCCGCGCCGTCCTGCCCGTCCTGCTGGAGCGCGGCGAGGGCAGCCTGGTCCACGTCGCCAGCGAGGCGGCCCGCTTCCCGGACCCGGGCATCGTCGACTACGCCGCCACCAAGACGGCCCTGCTGTCGCTGTCCAAGAGCCTGTCGGCGGAGTTCGCGCCGCGCGGCATCCGCTCGACCGTCGTCTCGCCCGGTCCCACGCGTACGGCGCTCTTCGACGCCCCCGGCGGCTTCGCCGAGCAGCTGGCCGAGCGGTACGGACTGTCCGCCGACGCGGCCGTCGACCACTTCATCCGCGAGGAGCGCAAGCTGCCCACCGGCCGCATCGGCACGCCCGACGACGTCGCGCGGGTCATCGCGTACCTCCTCTCGCCGCAGGCCGGGCAGGTCACCGGCGCCGAATGGGCCGTGGACGGCGGAGCCCTCCGCCAGCTCTGACCGTGACCGCAAAGGACTCCGATGACCGACACCGACACCGACACCCTCACCCCGGCGGGGACCCCAGAGGCGCCAGGGGCGCCAGGGGCCCCAGAGACCCCGGAACAGCGCAGCGCCCGCTTCGCGGGGGACGCGCTCGGCTACCGGGACCAGATGTACGCGGCCGCCCTGCGGCTGCACCGCAACCGTCCCGACGCCGAGGACCTGGTGCAGGAGACCTTCACCAGGGCCTATCAGTCCTTCCACCACTTCCGGGCGGGCACCAACCTGCGGGCGTGGCTCCACCGCATCCTGATCAACACCTTCATCACCACCTACCGCAAGCGCCGGCAGGAGCCGCGGTGGGCGCCGATGGGGGACACGGACGACTGGCGGCACGTCCGGGCCGCCGGCCACGGCGCCGCCCGGCTGCCCTCCGCCGAGTCCCAGGTGCTGGACCACCTGCCCGACCACGAGGTGCTGGAGGCGCTGCGAGCGCTGCCCGCGCCCTTCCGTACCGTCGTCTACCTCGCCGACGTCGAAGGGCTGGCGTACCGGGAGATAGCCGCCCGCCTGGGCGTCCCACACGGCACGGTCACCTCCCGCCTCCACCGCGGCCGCCGCCGACTGCGCGCCGCACTCACGCCGTACGCCCGCCACCGCGGTCTGACCGGCTGCTCCCGCCACGCCCCCGTCCACGCACCTGCCCACGCGCCCGTCCACGTTCCCGCCCACGCCCCCGTCCACGCCCGCGAGCACCGTGCCCGGCGGGAGGGCCTCTGATGCCTCTCGCCCTCCTCGCCCTGGCGCTCGGGGCCTTCGGCATCGGCACCACCGAGTTCGTGATCGTCGGCCTGCTGCCCGAGGTGGCCCGCGACCTGTCGGTCCCCATCCCCAGCGCCGGCATGCTCGTCACCGGTTACGCCCTCGGTGTCGTCGTCGGCGCGCCCCTGATGACCGCCGCGGGCTCCCGGCTGCCCCGCAAGACGATGCTCACCCTCCTGATGGGCGTCTTCATCGCGGGCAACCTGCTGTGCGCGCTCGCCCCCACCTACGAACTCCTCATGGCGGGGCGCCTGGTGGCCGCCCTCACCCACGGCGCCTTCTTCGGCATCGGCTCCGTCGTCGCCGCGAACGTCGTCGCGCCGGACAAGAAGGCCAGCGCCATCGCCCTGATGTTCATCGGGCTGACCGTGGCCAACGTCCTCGGCGTTCCCCTGGGCACCGTCCTGGGCCAGCACTTCGGCTGGCGCTCCACCTTCTGGGCCGTCACCGCGCTCGGCGTCGTCGGCATGATCGCCGTCGCCGCCCTCGTACCGCCCCAGCCGAGGGACGCGGACGCGGGCCTGCGCGGCGAACTCGCCGTATTCCGCCGCCCGCAGGTG
Organism: Streptomyces sp. NPDC045998; assembly: GCF_056430285.1. Lineage (NCBI taxonomy): Bacteria > Bacillati > Actinomycetota > Actinomycetes > Kitasatosporales > Streptomycetaceae > Streptomyces > Streptomyces sp. NPDC045998. The sequence goes on along the minus strand of NZ_JBWKLJ010000019.1, from coordinate 13,201 downwards.
TGGCTGGCGCTCGCCATGACCACGCTCGGCTTCGGCGGGGTGTTCGCCTCCTTCACGTACATCGCGCCGATGATGACCGAGGTGGCCGGCTTCTCCGCCGGAGCCGTGGCCTGGCTGCTCGTCCTGTTCGGACTCGGCCTGTGCGTCGGCAACGTCCTGGGCGGGAAGGCCGCCGACCGGACCGTGATGCCCAGCCTGTACGTCATCCTCGGTGCGCTCGCCGTGGTGCTGCTGGTCTTCGTGCAGACCGCCCGCGCGCCCCTGCCCGCCGCGATCACCCTCTTCGTCTTCGGGGTCGTCGGCTTCGCCACCGTGCCGCCGCTGCAGACCCGCGTCATGCAGCAGGCCGACGGGGCTCCCGCCCTCGCCTCCGCCGCGAACATCGCGGCCTTCAACCTCGGCAACGCCGTGGGCGCCTGGCTCGGCGGCCTCACCGTCGAGCACGGCCTCGGCTACACCGCGCCCAACTGGACCGGCGCGCTGCTCGCCGCGGCCGGTCTGGCCGTGGCCCTGCTCTCCGGCCTCCTCGACCGGCGGACCCGTCGGCACGCGGCCGCCCCGCGACCGGAGGCGCCGGCCCCCGGGGAGCCGGACGCCGCTCCGTACGCCCGCGTCTGACGGGCCGGACCCGCACGCCTCCCCATCCGTTCCTCACTCTCACGACAGAACTTGAGGTAATCGACCATGAGTGCAGTCAATCGCCGTACGGTGCTGAGCAGCGGCGCGGCCCTCGCCGGCGGTGCCGCCGTGACCGCGGGCCTGGCCACGGCCGCCGTCGCCGCGCCGGCCGCCCCGGCGGCCGCGGCGAGCGCGCGGACCGGCGCCACGATCCGGCCCGACGACCCGCGCTACCCGGAGCTGACGACGGGCAACAACCAGCGCTTCGTCGCCAGACCCGACTACATCAAGATGATCACGTCGTCCGCCGACGCCGAGAAGGCTCTGCGCGACGCGTTCCGCGCCCGCAAGCGCGTCTCGGTGCGCAGCGGCGGCCACTGCTTCGCCGACTTCGCCTGCAACCCGGAGGTCGAGGTCATCCTCGACTTCTCCGAGATGACCGACGTCGGGTACGACGCCGCCCGCCGCGCCTTCTACGTCGAGCCCGGCGCCCGGCTCATCAACGTCTACGAAGCGCTCTACAAGGGCTGGGGCGTCACCGTCCCGGGCGGCATCTGCTACAGCGTCGGCGCCGGCGGGCACATAGCCGGCGGCGGCTACGGCCTCCTCTCCCGCGCCCACGGCCTGGTCGTGGACCACCTGTACGCGGTGGAGGTCGTGGTCGTCGACGCGGCGGGCCGGACCCGCACGGTGGTCGCCACCCGCGAGGAGGACGACCCGCACCGGGACCTGTGGTGGGCCCACACCGGAGGCGGCGGCGGCAACTTCGGCCTGGTGACCCGCTACTGGTTCCGCTCGCCGGACGCCAAGGGCACGGCCCCGGAGGACCAGCTCATCTCGCCGCCGTCCACGGTCCTGGTCAGCGCGGTGGACTTCCCGTGGGACCAGCTCGACGAGACCAAGTTCGCCCGGCTGCTGAGGAACTTCGGCACCTGGCACGAGCAGAACAGCGGGCCCGACTCGGAGTACCGCCACCTCAGCAGCCTCTTCAACGTCAGCTCCAAGGCCCACGGCAGCCTCGGCATGTTCACCCAGGTCGACGCGACCGTGCCCGGCGCCCGGCGCCTCCTCGACAGCTACCTGGCGGCCATCACGGCCGGCACCGGCATCAAGCCCGGCGCGCTGACCAAGCCCACCGGCGAGCTGCCCGCCATGCCGCAGCTCGCGGAGCCGCGCACCATGCCGTGGCTCCAGGCGACGCGGCTCGTGGGCACCAACAACCCGACCATCACGGACCCCACGTCCCGGGGCGCGCACAAGTCCGGCTACATGCGCCGCACCTTCACCGACCACCAGATCGCGGCGCTCTACAAGCACATGACGCGCCCGGACTTCACCAACCCCGACACCATGCTGGTGCTGTTCTCCTTCGGCGGCCGGGTGAACGCGGTGGCGCCGGACACGACGGCGAACGCGCAGCGCAGCTCGGTGTTCAAGATGTGCTTCCAGACCTTCTGGCAGGACGAGAGCGAGGACGACTTCTACCTCGGCTGGGTGCGCGACCTGTACGAGGACTTCTTCGCGGCGACGGGCGGGGTGCCGGTCATCGACGACCGCACCGACGGCTGCTACATCAACTACCCCGACCGTGACGTCGCCGACCCGCGGCGCAACCGGTCCGGCGTGCCGTGGCAGACGCTGTACTACAAGGACAACTATCCGAAGCTCCAGCAGGTCAAGCGCCGCTACGACCCGTCCGACTTCTTCCGCCACTCCCTCTCGGTGGAGCCCGCCAAGCGCTGAGGCACCCCCCGTCACCCCGCCCCTGGGCGGCCCGGCACCCCCGCCGGGCCGCCCTTCGGCGTATACGGACCTGGCTGGGCCGGCCCTGACGGCCCGCCCGGGCCCTGGCGCCCCCAGACCCTCCTAGTCCCCGGGGCCCCTGACGGCCTCTGAAGGCCGTCTGCGGCCCTCTGGAGGCCCACCCCCGCCGCCCCCTCACTGCCCCTCACTGCGCCCGCCACGTGACCCACGCGGCGGGCGCAGTGCCGTTTCCGCCCCCACGCCGTAGGCGTCAACCACCTTCAGGCGCACGGATGTTGGTCGTCCGCGGGGTGCGGTGTGCAAGTCGGGACAGCGCGGCTTGACGGCAGAGATAGCTCACGGAAAAGATATCTCTCGTCCGGAAGGGAGAACCGCCCCGGAGCTTCGGCCCCGAGAGGCACCGCCCTCCACCTCCCGCCGGCGGCGCAGTGTCCGGCGTCCGGTCGCAACCCGGCGCCTGAGCCATCCGGCCGCCCACGCACGGCCGCACGCACGCTCCACGCACCCACGCACCCCGCACCCCGCACCACGTGGCTCCCTCACCGCGCCCTGCCCGTCCTCCCGTCTTCCCGTCCTGCCGTCACCCACGTCGTAGTAAAGGAATGGCACCCATGCGGTCCGTCGCAGTAGTCCTCGGTACCAGGCCCGAAGCCATCAAGTTCGCCCCGGTCATCCGCGCGCTCCAGGACGACCCCCGGTTCGACCCCGTGGTCATCTCGACCGGGCAGCACCGCCAGATGCTCGACGAGACCCTCGACGCGTTCGGTCTGAAGCCGGACGTCGACCTGGAGATCATGGCCCCGAAGCAGACCCTCTCCCAGGTCACCTACCGCTCGCTGCGCGGCCTGGAGGAGCACTTCAAGGTGCTCTCCACCGAGGCCGTCCTCGTCCACGGCGACACGGCCACCACCCTCGCCGGCGCCCTCTCCGGCTTCCACCACCGCATCCCCGTCGTCCACGTGGAGGCGGGCCTGCGCAGCGGCCACCTCGGCTCGCCGTTCCCGGAGGAGGGCAACCGCAGGCTCGTGGCCCAGGTCGCCCACCTGCACCTGGCACCCACCCCCGGCAACCGCGCCAACCTCCTGCGCGAGGGCATCAGCGAGGACACCGTCGTCGTCACCGGCAACACCGTCATCGACGCGCTCCAGTGGGCGTGCAACAAGGCCCAGGACTACGGCGACCCGGCCCTCGCGGACCTCGACGGTGACCCGCGGCGCATCATCCTCGCCTCCGCGCACCGGCGTGAGGCATGGCCGCACCTGCCCGAGATAGCCGAGGCCTTCGCCGAGATCGCCGACGAACCGGACGTCCGCGTCGTCGTTCCGCTGCACCGGAATCCGGTGGTGCGCGAGGCGATGCTGCCCCGGATCGGCAACCACCCGAACATCACCGTCGTCGACCCGCTGCCGTACCTGAACTTCTGCCGGCTCATGCGCCGCGCCGACCTCATCCTCTCCGACAGCAGCGGCTCCCAGGAGGAGGGCCCCGCCCTCGGCAAGCCGACGCTCGTCCTCGGCACCGTCACCGAGCGCTCCGAGGCCATCGTGGCCGGCACCGCCCGCCTGGTCGGCACCAGCACCAAGACCATCGTCGGCGGAGCCACCCGGCTCCTGCGCGACCGGGCCGAGTACGACCGCATGGCCGCCGCCGCCAACCCGTACGGCGACGGCCGGGCCACCGAGCGCACGGTCGGCGCGCTGGCGCACTTCTTCGGTGACGGCCCGCCGGTCGAGCCCTTCGTCCCGGGCACCCCGATCGACGAGATCGCCGCCGAACTCGCCCGCACCGCCTCGTACGCCTAGGCCTGACGCCCCGTCACCCACCGGAGAGGCTCACAGCACCGTGCCCGAGACCGCCCTCGGCTTCAGCGGCCCCCGCATCGAAGCGACACTCGTACGCGACGCCCGCGACTACCACGTGCGCGAAGCCGCCATCGTCGTCAACACCGGCGTCACCGACGTCCACATCGCCGAGACCCCGCGCAAGAGCATCCCGCCCCTGTCCTCCACGATCCTGGCCGACACCCGCGTCGAGCGGGCCGACACCCTCCTCCTGCTCCGCGTACGCGACGAGGCCGGCATGCCCGGCATCACCGGCGACCCGGGCTGGGCCCTCCTCGGCGACGTCCTCGCCGGCTTCCCCCGGGACACCCCCCTGTGGAAGAGCCCCCAGGACGACGCGGGCACCGTCACCTTCGACGCCGCCCACCTGCTGAAGGAGGCCCCGGCGCCGCTCCGGCCGGAGACGTACGACGTCAAGGTCAACCTCTGGTACGCCCCCGCCGGCACCGACTGCGCCATCCACAACCAGCACGACTTCATCGAGGTGCACACGCAGGTCCACGGCATCGGCCGCATGCAGAAGTTCCGCGAGCAGGACCACAGCACCCTCTACCAGGACGTCGTGATGGCCCCGGGCTACACCACCCCGGACCCCTTCTGCTCCACCGCCCCGGACGGCACCTACCCCTACCCCTGGCACCAGTACCGCGCCGACACCGACTGCGTCTGGCTCGCCGTCGAGTACCACCGCCGCCACACCGCCACCCACTGACCGCATCCGTGAGGAGCACACCATGACCGGCACCAACCCGTCGCAGTCGCAGCCCCAGCCCCAGCTGAAGACCCCGAAGTTCACCCCGGAGCTCGTCGCCGACCAACTGCGCGACGGATACTGGCTGGAGGCCCCGGACATCGACGGCGACGGCCGCCCCGACCTGTTCGGCTACGGCCTGCGCCTCGGTGAGATCTACTGGTATCAGAACGACGAGCGGTGGACCCGCCGCCTGGTCCAGGACAAGATCAAGATGCCCGTCGGCGCGGACTTCGCCGACGTCAGCGGCAACGGCCACCCCGACATCATCCTCTGCTACGACCTGTACGGCCCGATCGGCACCATCCACGACGCCAACACCGCCGGCGGGAAGATCGACTGGCTGGAGAACCCCGGCTCCCCGGACAAGGACGAGTCCCGCTGGAAGCGCCACTACATCGGCCGCGCCACCGGTATGCACCGGCTGCGCGTCGGGCACTTCACGCAGAAGGAGCGCCTGGAGGTCATCGGCCTGCCGATCGTCGCCAAGGAGGACGTCCACGCCGTCCTGCCGGTGGTGATGTTCACCCAGCCCGACGACGTGCACACGGCCGAGGAGTGGCCGATGACCGTCATCGACGACAGCCACTTCCGCATGATCCACGGCGCGGAGAAGAAGAAGGGCCTCATACCCGGCTCGGACCTCGACTCGCTGCTGCTCGCCTCCGACGAGGGCGTGACCTGGCTCTACTGGGACGCGGACCGCAAGGAGTGGATCCGCGAGCTCATCGGCACCGGTGAGCTGACCCAGTTCGAGCAGACCGGCTTCCGCGGCAGCGGCGACCTCAACGCCGGCCGGCTCGGCGACGACCCGATGGCGTACGTCGCCGCCATCGAGCCCTTCCACGGCAACACGGTCGCCGTCTACACCAAGTCCACCGATGGCCCGCCCGGCGCCAAGCCGACGTGGAACCGCGTCCTCCTCGACGTCTACGGCGACCCCAACGAGAACGGCGAGGGCCCCGGCCACCAGATCGTCTGCGCCGACTTCGACGGCGACGGCGACGACGAGTTCCTGGTCGCGCTGCGCGGACCGTGGCCCTGGCAGGGCGTCATGTACTACAAGGCCATCGACGCGGCCAACGGCGTCTGGGCCAAGTGGCGGGTCTCCGAGGAGTCCGTCGCCCGCATCGCCACCGCCGACTTCAACGGCGACGGGCGGCTCGACTTCGCCACCATCGCGTACTCGGTCCAGAACTACTACGTGGCCAAGGAAGCCAAGCTCATGGTCTACCGCAACGAGATGGACGTCCCCTCGGCCGACGACGCCGAGTAACCGTCCCACCCCTGCCGTACCCCACGGGGGCGACCGCCGCCCGGCGGCCGCCCCCGGCCGGACCCCGACCGACGTCCCTCTCGCCGGAAAGCACCCACACCATGTCTGTGTCCTCGTCCTCCACCGCCACCACCCCCGCTCCCACCAGACGCGCCAACCTCCCCTCCCTCACCGGCCTCCGCTTCTTCGCGGCCCTGCTGGTCTTCTTCTTCCACGCCTCCCTGATGGACTCGCCCATCCCGCCGAACGCCCCGATCAACCCCTTCGCGGACGACGGCGTGGCCGGGTTCTTCACCACGGCCTTCAGCAAGGCCGGCTACATGGGCGTCTCGTTCTTCTTCGTCCTCAGCGGCTTCGTCCTCGCCTGGGCCTCCCGCCCCGGTGAGCGCCTGACCTCCTTCTGGCGTCGGCGCGTGTTCAAGATCTTCCCCAACCACCTGGTGGTCTTCGCCGCCTCGATGCTGCTCTTCGCCGGCGCCGCCGTCACCAGCGTCGGCGACTGGCTGCCGAACATGCTGCTGATCCACACGTTCTTCCCGCAGCCGTCCATCAACCTCAGCGTCAACCCGCCGAGCTGGTCCCTGGGCAGCGAGTTCCTCTTCTACATGCTGTTCCCGCTGCTCATGGTGGGGATCCGCCGCATCGCCGAGAAGCGGCTGTGGCTCTGGTCCGGCCTGATGGTCGCGGGCATGGTCGGCGTGCAGCTCGTCACCCGCTTCCTCATCCCCGCCACCCCGAAGTCGGCGATCACCCCCATCTCCGACCTGCAGTTCTGGTTCGGCTACCTCTTCCCGCCCGCCCGCGTCTTCGAGTTCGCCCTCGGCATCCTGCTCGCCCGCATCGTCCTGGCCGGCCGCTGGCCGCGCCGCATCGGCTTCGGCGTCTCGCTCGTGCTGTCCGTGCTCGGTTACGCCGCCGCCCTGGTCGCCCCGTTCGAGTACGGCTTCGTCGTCGCCACCATCATCCCGGTGGCCGCGCTCATCTGCTCCGTGGCCTCGGGCGACGTGGAGGGGCGCGAGACCTGGCTGCGCAGCCGGCCCATGGTGTGGCTCGGTGAGGTCTCCTTCGGCTTCTACCTGGTGCAGGGCGTCACGATCTTCTACCTGCGCTCGCTGCTCGGCGAGAGCACGTACAGCGTCCCCGTCGCGGTCCTCGTGGTCATCGGCTTCTTCGCGGTCTCGCTGCTGGGCGGCTGGCTGCTGTACCGGTACGTGGAGACCCCCGCCATGCGGCGCTGGAGCCGCAGCCGCAAGCGGCCCGCCGCCGTGACCGCCGCCGCCACGGCAGCTTCGGCCCCGGCTCCGGTGTCCGCCACGATCCCGGCGCAGGCCACCGCGCACCACGACTCCCTCGCGCCGCGCCCGTCGACGCCGGTACGCGGCTGAGCCCACGCCCACGCGACCCGTAACCACCCGACCGCTCCCGAGGAGGCGTCACCATGCCCACCGTCACCGTCGCGGGCACCGAGGTCCACTACCGTGCCGAAGGCACCGGACCCGGCCTGCTCCTCATCCACGGCTCCACCGCCGACTCCGAGGCCAACTACGCGGCCATGCGGCCGCTGCTCACCGACCGCTTCACCGTCATCACCCCCGACTACGCGGGCAGCGGCCGCACCGCCCTGCCCCGCGGGGAGCTGACCCTGGACCTGCTGGTCCGCCAGGTCGCCGCCGCCGCCCGCGCCGCCGTTCCGGGCCCGGTCCACGTCGTCGGCGCCTCCCTGGGCGCGGTGGTCGCCGCGGCGCTGGCGGCCGAACAGCCCGACCTCGTACGGCGCCTGGTCCTCGTCGGCGGCTGGGCACGCAACGACGACCCCCGGCAGGAGCTGGCCCTCGGCCTGTGGCGCCGCCTCGCCGACCTCGACACCCTGGCGTACCAGCAGTTCATCACCCTGCTGTCGCTCTCCCCGGACCGCCTCTCGGCCACGAGCCGCGAGGAGATCGCCGCCGCGGCCGCGGCCGCCCGCCCGTCCGAGGGAGCCCGCCGCCAGCTCGACCTGGACCTCGCCGTGGACATCCGCGACCGGCTGCCCGCCATCGAGGCGCCGACCCTGGTCGTCGGCGCCCGCCAGGACCAGGTGATCCCCGTCGCACACTCCAGGGAGCTGCACCGGGGAATCGCCCACAGCCGCTACACGGAACTGGACTGCGGCCACAACATCCCGTACGAGCGTCCCGCCGAACTGGCCGCGCTGCTGCGCGCGTACCTGGTCGAGCAGCCCGCCCTGGCGGCGGCCGTGGCGGCGGGCGGCTGAGAGGGGAGACATAACGGAGCGGCGGCACCACCGCGCAACGCGGAGGTGCCGCCGCTCCGTACGTCGCCCGCACGCGGCGGCAGCAGGGCGTGTGCCTGGTGCGTGAGCCGGGCGGCGGGGGGCACCACGCTGAAAGCGGCGTTGGGCCCGCCCATAGGGTGCCCCCATGCCTGCTTCGTTGAGTTCCACGAAAACCGCCGCCGCACTGCGCACATCGGCCCGCGTCTCCGTCGAGTTGCTTTTGGTCCTTCTGGCAACCTCGGTGGCGCTGTGGCTTCTGGGGCGGATGTGGTCGGTCGTCTGGCCTCTCATTGTGGGCTTGTTCCTCACCACACTGACCTGGCCCCTTGCCGCCTTCCTACGTCGTCGGGGATGGCCTGCGGCCCTGGCCGCCGCGGTGGTGACCGTGCTGTTCCTGCTCGTGGTCACGGGCATCGCGGCGCTGATCGCGGTTCCGGTGGCGTCACAGGCCGGTGAACTGGCCGACGGGGTGACCGCCGGTATCGAGAGGCTGCGCGAGTGGGCCGCCGGGCCGCCGCTGCACATCGGCGACGACCAGATAACCGGTGCCCTGGACTCGGCCGTCGCCCGCGTCCAGGACAGCATCGGGAGCATGGTCACCGCGGTGGTCACGGGGGTGAGCACCGTCGTCAACGGGGTGGTCACCGCCGTGCTCGCGCTCTTCCTGATGTTCTTCTTCCTCAAGGACGGTCCGCGGTTCCTGCCCTGGCTGGCCCGTCAGCTCCCCGGCCGCCTCGCGACCGACATCCCGGTCGTGGCCGAGCGCGGGTGGGAGACGCTCGGCGCGTTCGTGCGGTCCCAGGCGTTCGTCGGTCTGCTCGACGCCGTTCTCATCGGCATCGGCCTGTGGGTCCTCAAGGTGCCCCTCGTGCTCCCGCTCGCGGTCCTGACCTTCGTGTCCGCGTTCGTACCGATCGTGGGTGCGCTCTTCGCCGGTCTGGTCGCGGTGCTCATCGCCCTCGTCTCGAACGGTCTGACGGACGCGCTGATCGTGCTGGTGATCATCGTCGTGGTGCAGCAGCTCGAGGGAAACGTGTTCCAGCCCATGATCCAGAGTCGCGGGCTCGGCCTGCACGCGGCGGTGGTGCTCCTGGCCGTCACGCTGGGCGGCAGCCTGGCCGGCATCGTGGGCAGCCTGCTCGCGGTACCGGCCGCCGCGCTGATCGCGGTGGTCTGGAACTACGTGCGCGAGCAGCTGCGGGAGCCGGAGGCCGACGAGGCGCCTTCGGAGCCGGTCGTCCCTTCGTAAAAGAGGTCGCTGCGACGGCGGGCCCGGGGAGAGGCTTCTCCCCGGGCCCGCCGTCACGACAGGATCGACTACCAACCACCGGATCCCTGTCCCCGATCCGGCCTGATCACAAGACACCCCCTAGGCGACGGCGGGCTCCCGGTGCGCCGCGGGTTCGCGCGGACCGGAGCCGGGCAGCGCGAAGGCCTGCGCCAGCAGCTCGTAGGAACGCACCCGGTCGGCCGGGTCCTGCGTGAGCGTGTTGACCACGATCTCGTCGACGCCGTGCGCCGCCGCCAGCCGCTCCAGCTCCTCGCGCACCTGCTCCGGCGTCCCGTAGACCAGCGCCTGGCTGTTGACGGCGGCCCGGTCGGCCTCCGCGCCGCTCCACCGGTGCCGCCGCGCCTCCGCCGGCGAGGGCAGCGGGCGGTCCTCGCCGAGGTCCTTGCGGCTGCGCCACAGCAGCAGGCTGAGCGCCAGCCCGTCGGCCTGCTCGCGGGTGTCGGCGACGACGGCGCGGACCGCCAGCACGCCCTTCTCCGCCAGCACGCCCTTCTCCGCCGGGCCGCCGGCCGACGCGGCAGCCGACGCGGCCAGGCCCTGCCGGTAGCCCTCCAGGGCGGCCACGCCCGGTTCCGGGGCGAGGAAGTGCGCGAAGGCGAACGACGCGCCGAGTTCGCCCGCCAGCACGGCGGAGCGGGTGCCCGCGCCCAGCAGCCACAGCCGCGGGGGCACGTCGGGAGCCGACACCAGCGGTGGCAGCGGCCCCGCCTCCCGGGCCTGGCCGCCGGCCTCGCCGCGCCCCTCGCCCAGGCCCAGCAGCCGGCTCACCTCCCGCACCTGCTGCGGGAAGCGCTGCGCGGGGCCGCCCGCCCGGCCGAGCCCCAGGTCGACGCGGCCCGGGTGCAGCGAGGCGAGCACCGAGAACACCTCCGCGACCTTCACCGCCTCGTAGCGCGGCAGGAGCACGCCACCGGTGCCGATCCGCATGCGGGTGGTCCGCGACAGCAGCGTCCCGGCCAGGATCTCCGGGGCGGTGCCGGCGAAGCCGGGGGAGTGGTGGTGCTCGGCGACCCAGTACCGGGTGAACCCCAGGGCGTCGGCCCGCTCCGCCAGCTCGACGGAGGCGCGCAGGGCGTCGGAGTGGGTGAAGCCCTCGCCGACGGGGGACTGGTCCAGGACGGAAAGGCGCAGGCTCATGACGGGAGTCCCTTCGTACGCGGGTTCAGCACGGCGCGGGGACCGAGCGAGGCGTGGCCGGCGATGGTGGCCGGCACGATCCTGAAGTCCCGTTCGAAGACCAGGTTGTGGATGTCGGCGGCGGCGATCGCGCGCAGGACGGGCAGTTCGGCGGCGGCCTGCTCGGCGGTGAAGACGTTCAGCGGCCACTCGCCGATCGTGGCACCGCGCAGGTGCGGGTGGTGGAAACCTCCCCCGTAGTGCGCGGTGATGGTGATCGGGGCGATGTCGGTGATCCGCTGCTGCGGCCAGGTCAGCGCCCAGACGGCCGCGACACCGCCGTCCGGCGTCCGGTGCACCCCGGAGGCCCTGACCTCACCGGTGTGGTCCAGTAGGTGCTCGTTGATCTCCTCCAGGGCCTGCTCGGCGTACGGGCTCAGCAGCTCGACCGCCTGGGCGAACAGGCGCTCCTTGCCCTGGCGGGACGCCTGGTCGCCGTGGGTGCCGTCCCGCAGGTCGCCGAAGTGGCGCAACAGCGCGCCGATATGACCCGGAACCGTGCCGGGCGGGGTGGAGGTGGTGCCGGTGCTGTTCATGATCTCTCTCTTTCTCGCTGTCAGAGCCGTTGTGTCGCGGTCAGACCGGACAGCCGGTCGCTCAGGGCGTCCGCCAGCCAGTGGCGCAGCCCCCGGGGGCCGTCCGCCCCCTCGCTCCGCCCGTCCCGGAACCGGAACCCCCCGACGCCGGCGGGCTGGAGGAAGGCACCGTGCAGGAGGTGCGGGAACTCGTGGAAGGTCACCTCGTTGCCCGCCTCACGCAGCAGGCGGGCGTAGGCGCGTACGTCGTCGGCCACCGGGTCGAACGCGCCGACGCCCAGGATCGCCGGGGCGAGACCGGTGAGGCTGTCGGCCTCGAAGGGCGTGCTGGGCGGGAAGGCGGCACCGGTGTTCCCACCCCGGTAGTCGCGCCAGGCGGCGGCCATGCCCTCCTGGCTCGGGAAGTTGTCGCGGTAGCGGGTGTAGGACCGGGCGCGGCAGGACGGGTCCAGCGGCGGGTAGGCGAGCACCTGCGCGCTGAGCGGCTCACCCCGGTCGCGCCGGACCAGCGCCGCGGACGCCGCGATCGTCCCACCCGAGCTGTCGCCGCCGACGGCGACGGGCGGCAGCCCCTCGGCGGCGGCCCGCTCCTGGGCCCAGTCCAGGACCGTGAGCACGTCGTGGAGGGCCGCCGGGTGCCGGTGCTGCGGGGCGAGCCGGTAGTCGACGCTGACCACCGCGCACCCCGACCGGCCGGCCAGGTCCGCGCAGGCGGCGTGCCAGCCCTCCAGCGAGCCGGTCCGCCAGCTGCCGCCGTGCCCCCAGACCAGCCAGCCCGCGTGACCGCCCTCGGGCCGGTAGACGCGGACGGGGATGTCGTGACCGGCGGCCCGGACGCGCAGCGGGTGCCAGACGACGTCCCGCACGGAACGGTCACGGTCACGGTCGCTGTCACGGTTACGGTCACGGTGAGCTGTGTGCGGCATGGCGGCTGCCTCCCTCTCGGATCTCTCCCTCTCGGGCCCCTCGGAAGCCATCCTTCGCCCGCCGCCGCCGACCAGCCAGAACCGTGTTCTGGCTAGTCATCCCACGGTCAGGTTGGCGCCGTCCGCCCCCTCGGGCAGGTCGCGGTAGCCCTGGCTGACCTCGACCACGTTGCCCTCGGGGTCGGCGAGCCAGACGCTGCGCCAGCCGGGGATGAACGCGTCGAAGTCCAGCGGCCCCAGGGTGACGCGTGCGGCGCCGCCCATCCGCGTCAGGAAGGCGTCCACGTCCTCCGTCTGGAACGCCAGGTGCCGTACGGCTCCGGGGGTGTGCGGCCCGTCGGCGGAGGGATCGGGCGCGGGACCCGCGGCCTCCGCCGCCTCGAGCGAGCACAGCTCCAGATAGGCGTCACCGAGCCGGAGGAAGACGAACCGGGCGCCCGCCACGTCGAAGGCGCGGGCACGCGTCATGCCGAACCAGTGGCGGTAGAACTCCTCGGTCGCGTCCAGGTTCCGGCAGTTCAGGGCGGCGTGGGACCACCGCAGGGCCATGAGTGTCCTCTCCACGGGGCGAAACCGGCCCGAGACCCGGGCCTGACCCCCACCCTCCGGCGCGCCGCGCCACCGGAACAAGGCGCACTTGCCGAGGTCGCCGCCGCGTGCACGCACGAAAGTCCGGCCGCGGGGCGCATGGCGCGCTCCGCGGCCGGACGGGCGTGACGGACGGTCAGGTCGGTCAGTTCAGCGAGC
>NZ_JBWKLJ010000018.1:2862-24526 GCF_056430285.1 Streptomyces sp. NPDC045998 | reverse complement strand
CGTCCTAGGACGACCACCCGGTAGAGCTCCCCGTGCATCACAACTGGGCACTGTGTAGAGCGACCGGAAGAGACGGACCCCCCGGCGGGGGTTGGAGGGGCAAGCACATGATTGAGCGAGACGCGAAAGCCGTAGCCGTTCTAACGGAAAGCATTGATGCCTTCTTCGAGGAAGTGGACCCAGAGGACTTTGAGTCGGAGGATTTGGCATTGTCCCTGGTGCGTGCGCTCCGGCGGGCGGGCGTATTCGGTGAGTGACACTTCTTGCGCTTCTCTGGCGTGAGAGAGCGTATATAGAAAGCTGCGTATCGGGGCCGCCCGTGCTTGGGGAGCGCGGGCGGCCCCGCGTTATTCATAGAGCCGCTGGAACGCCGATCTGTTCGGCTGGACGTATTTGCCTCTTAGGCGCAGCGTATTTGCCTCTCCGGTGGAATTCGGTGCGGGGGACGGAATGAACGGCGTGAGCGTGGTTGCCGGGTGCTGAGCGCGGCGCGCGGGGGCGGCCCTCGCGGGCGCGGCGGAGGGGTTCATGAGCGCAAGGGCCCGCCTCACGAGCGTGGGGCGGCGCTTCTTGGGCGGTGGGTGACGCCTCATGGGCGCGGCGGAGGGGCTTCTCGGCGGGCATGGGCTCCTCCGCGGGTGCCGCCGCGTTGCTTGCGAGCTAGCTAACTAGCTACCTACCTAGCTAGCTAGCTACCTATCTACCTCGCTAGCTATCTAGGTAGATAGGTAGGTAGAGGGCGAGTGGGTGGGGTGGGGCTAAGATCCGGCGCATGACTGACATGCCCGTGGTGGGCAGCTACTCGGAGACGGGCGGCGCAACGAAGACGGCGACGGCGGTGTCTATTGCCGTGTCGTACGCGGAGGCGCACCCGGATGAACTGGTGGTCCTCGGGGATCTCGACCCCCGGGGCGCGGCCACGAAGTGGACGGAGGCCAAGCCGGCGGAACCGGGGCTGGACATGTCCGCGATCCTGGGACAGGACGATGTCAAGGGGTGGGCGGCAGAGCTGGCTGTGCCGCTCAACCCTGCGAAGGGCTGGCCGGCGAACCTGCGGGTGATCCCGTCCGGGTTCCGGCCGCAGGCGGCTCAGGAGTCGCTGCGTGAGGATCACGCCGAGTTGCGTGTGAGAAAGAGTCTCGCGGGGCTGAATGCCGGTCTCGTGGTCTTTGACTTTCCGAACCGGCAAGGAGGGATGATCACTCAGAACGGTTTGAGCGCATGCACGGGAATTGTGTATGCGGGAAAGCCGGATGAAGACGGGCTGGATGGAGTAGACGGCGCGGTTGAAACCGTGCAGAAGTTTCATGAGTACCGTCGCGAACTCGGAATTGCTGAGCTGCCCCGAGAAATTGGGATAGTGCTAGGCGGAGCTTATCGCGGCGCGGTCGTGACGAAAGACGAGCGGCGGGCCGTGGAAGTGTTCCGGGAGAACTACCCGGAGTTGCTCATCACGCCTTTCGTGCCGTGGCTGGGCATTGTGAAGGAGGCCCGGTCCGCTGGTGAGTGGTACGGGAAGTACCCCAAAGGCTCGACTGCGGCTGTCGCATACGCGGAGATCACCAAGGTGGTCGTGGAGAGGATGAGCCGATGAGCGGCGTCGAAGATGAGCGGCCGGAACCGCGGGTGAGGCCGCGACCCGCACCGCGTTCAGGTGACCCGGCGCGGCCGCCGAGCCCGCCGGCCGCGCCTCCAGCCGAAGCTCTGCCGCCACGGACCAGCCGGCGGGCGCAGGCGCTCGTCCAGCTCAACACCCGGGTCGTCCCCTTGCTCGACGACCTGGTCGCGATGGTGGTGCAGCAGCGGGGCATGAGCAAGCGCGAGGTGATCGAGCATGCGCTGCGGCAGGCGTACCCGGCGGAGTACCGGGCGCTAGTAGAGGGCGAGCGTGCAAGCGAGCGTGCTAGCTAGCACGCTCGCGAGCGCGCCCGAGGGCGGCGGCTGCGTACGGAGCGGCCGCCGCCCTCGGCGTAGTCGGGGGTAGGGTCGGCGGCAGTCCGTGCCGGTATGGGGTGCGCGGATCAGGCTCGGTGCCCAGCGTTCTGGCCCGCGCTCGTTACTCGGGTCGGCGCGGCCGCGCCGCTGGTGCTCAACGTGGGTACGTCGTTACCGACGACGTCCGTACGGCGTTGACCTGGTATGACAACTCTGCAGCACGCTTCGACCAGCGGCATCACCGTTGCATGGATGCGGTGCACGGTGTGCTCGGGTCTCAGCGGCCTCATCCTGGGGGACGACCCTGTGGCGCCTCTGATGGCGGCCGCAGCCGACCACGTCCGACAGGCCCATCCCGAGCGCAGCGTCGCGGACGTGATCGTGATGCAGACGGCGGACGCTGCGAGCTTCGGGGGCCCCGACCCGAGGCCCGACCCGGCCGGGTGGGCTGCCCGCTTCAACGCCCGGTTCCCGGGCGACTTCTGAGCGGCTCCGTACGGCTGGCGGGCCGTCCCCTGGTGCTTCCAGGGGACGGCCCGTTTCGGGTCCCCGGGTCCCTACGACCTGGCCCAGCGCGGCGTGGACCCGTACGACGGCCGGGCCTACAGTCGAGTATGTGAGCGATATCCCCGTGCCGGTCGAGTCCCGTCCGTGGTCCCCGCAGGACGGGCCCGCGCCGGTCGTGGAGGGCTGGACGCCGGGGCACCGGCCCGCGTTGTACGTCTGGGACGGGCAGCGCTGGCGGTACTGCGAGGTGCAGGCGCGACAGCGCTACCCAGACGGCCGGACGGTGTATCAGGTGCCCGTCCGCGATGCGGTGCGGGCGTATGAGTGGCCGCAGCCGGGCCTGCGGGTGGCGCACCCGCCCACCGACGGGCCGGCCGGACCGACCAGCATCGACTCCGCCAACGCCTGATCACGGGCGCGCCGTTGCCGGGTCTTCCCCCAGCCGGCTACTGCGACGGCGGCGTCAGCGGGCGGGGACGCCGGGCCTGCGTGGCGGCCGCGGCGGCTGGCCGGGCCGCCAGCACACCCCGGCGGCGCAGCTCTTCGATGTCCGGGAGCGGCACGGCAGGCAGGTCGGCAAGGTCGGCCTGCGCGGCGCGGCGCGGCGCAGTTGAGTCCGGGCCCGGGCCGAGGGCGCGTCGATCAGTCACGGGCGCATCGTAGAGCTGGGGGTCGGGTGCAGGGGCACCCGACCCCGACGTGCTGCGCCGCGGTCGCTCTGTACGCCGGTCTGCGTGCCGCGGCGCCGCGGGCCTACAGGCCGAACTCGCAGTAATCGATGTCGGTGAGCTCCACGTCCAGGCCGTGAGCACGGCGGCCGCCGTCGCGGAAGTACACCTCCCCGAGGGCCTGCGCGGCGACCTGCCGCAACTGCTGCTCGGCGGCACCCGCCTCTTGGGACTGGAGGAGGCGGGCGGCGTGCTCGGGCGGGAGCGCAAGAGTGAGCCGCCGCATGCGGGCGTCGTCGGTCGTACCAGGCGCGGCGGTGAAGCCGAACCGCGCCCGGATGTCGATCACGATGCCGCCCGTGGTCGCTGCGGCCTTCCGCGCCCGGGCGCGGACCTGCGGCTGCCAACGCCGGGTCACCTCGGCCGCCATCCGGGCCGCGAGGTCGGCCCGAGGCCTCTTGATCTCGCCCTTGACGTACCGCTCGACGGTCCGCTGCGAGACGCCGAGGAGCTGCGCCACCGCCCGTGTGCTGCCCTTCTCCTGACGGACGAGGTAGCGCACCTGGGCGCCGGCCGACTTCGGGATCGGGCGGGTGAATACCCCTTGCAGGGCCTTTTCGAGGCTTTCGCCAAGGATGCCCATGATGGTCTCCGAATGCGTGGTTGGTGAGGGGGCGGGCGCTGACGGACCGCCAACGACCCCCGAGTCTCTGCTGAATGGCTGTGCGCCGTTCTGCGGGCCGCTCGCCGCCCCGGATGATGTCGGGGTCGCCGGAGCGGCCCGCAGGCCGCTGGAGCGCTCTACAGCGCCCTACACGGGCGCTCCCTCCGCGTCTGCCGCCCTTGCCGCGTCAACGGCTGCTGCCTTCGCGGCTTCCCACTCGGCGTCAGCTGCCGCCTTCGCGGCCTCAGCCTTGATCTTGCACCGGCCGCAGAGCCCGGCCGTCTGAACCGCCCGTCCGCAGCCGTCGCCGCCGTAGCCCGGGCAGTCACCCAACTCGGTAGCGGGCGCGTGCACGCTGGCGCAGGGGATGCACTGCGCCCCGGGGGCCACGACCGCCCGTCCGCAGCCGTCAACGCACACCGGCTGGACGCCGCCGTTCAGGCACCGGCCGCACAAGTCGCTACCGGGGACGGCGAGTCGTCCACACATGCCGTCCTCGCCCGGGCACAGGCGCATCTTGCCGTGCCCGGCGGCGTCGGCCTCCAGCGTGGCGAGCTTCTCCTCAACGCTCGGGGGCAGCACCACCGACGGCGCGTCATCGACCGCGTCGTGCTGCGCACGGCCGGACTGTGCGGGGATCAGCGGCACCTCACCGGCCGGGCCGACGGCGATCAGGTCCCGGAGCCGTCGCCCCACCACCGCCGCGACCGTGCGCGTCATCGGCTGCGGCAGCGGCCGGGACACCAGCGCATGCCGGATCTCCTGAGGGGTGAACCCCGCCTCCAGCATGCCCGTGACCACCATTCCCTGATCCCGCAGCGACTGCGCGTGCGTGATCGTCCACTCCGGGCACTCCGCCGCCACCGCACGCAGCACCATGACCCCCGGTGAGGGATCGACGGCAGACGGCACCGGCCGGGCACCCTCCCCCCCGTTGCTGCCGCTGTTGTCCGGCGCGGCGCCAGCCGCCGCCGGTCCTGTCTCCCCCTCCGCAGCCGGGGGCACGTCCTGGTCCTGGTCGCGGCGCTCCCCCCCGTCCGTCCCTCCGTCCGTCCCGAGCGCCCCACCTACCTGCACCAACGGACGGACGGACGGACGGGACCGGGTTTCTGTTGAGGGGAGAGTTACAGGGGAGGGTTGGGGGACTGACAGTCCCCCCCCCGGGGATTGACAGTCCCCCCCTACCGGGGACTGACAGTCCCCCCCCCTGGCTTCGGGGAGGGGGGACTGTGAGTCCCCCCCCTCCTTCTTCTTGCGCGGCTTGCCCTTGTCGGACCGCTCGGTGCGCGGCGGCGCGGCAGGCAGCGGCGGCCGGTCCTCTGGGGTGAGCGGGGGGAGACCTCGGTGTGCGCGGTCGGCGTTGACCCGCGCGAGTCGGTCGGGCCCGTACCAGGACGCCGGGATCATGAGGTCGTACACCTTCGGGCGCACGTGCGCCGGGATGTACCGGGCCGCCGACTGGTCCCCCAGCTTGATCAATCCGCGCTTCCTGAAGTCGGCCAGGCGCCGCTGTACGTGCTTCGGGTCGCACAGCGCGATGCGAGCGAGCGTGTTACGGCTGGGGAAGGTGTTGCAGCCGTCTGCGTCGGCCTTCTCGGCCAGTCCGCAGAGGATCATCCGGTCCGTCGTGTTGTTGACCGGGCTGTCGTGCATGGCCCACAGGAGCGGTTCGAGCGCCACGAGGGCGATCCTTTCCGGTCTCCCTCGCGAGTGTCGGCGTGCGGAGCGCACCCATGGGTACACTCGGCGGAGACCTGACTTGGTCAACCCGCCGTCCCGGGAGGTCAGAGCCCCGGGGTTCAAACGGCGGGTTTTAACGTTTGGTGCGGATGAGACTACGCCCAGTCAACGGGGCGGGTGGTCACCTGGTGGTGATGGTGTCTGCGTGCCGCCCGACCGCTAGCGCAGGGACGTAGTCCACCGCAGCGGCGTAGCTCCCCCGACCACCTTGACGGCGACTTCGACCACCCGGTCGTCTGCCAGGTACACGGTGCGGACCACCTGCGTCACCACGACATCGCCGGCCGTCAGGCCCAGGGCCGTCTTCTCGGCCTGCGTGGCGTATCGAGACGTGACCTCTTCGAGGACGCGGTCCTGCGGCACCCCCAGCCGCTCCGCCGCCAGCTCCCGCGACCCGCCCGTGGACACCGGCTCAGTCAGCTCCGGCGTCACGCCGACCACATACGCCGGGTAGTAGCTGCTGCTCACATGCACGGGTACGCCGCCGCGGCTCACCACCCGTCGGCGTACATGCACGGGCGTGCCGGGGGGCACGTCGAGACGCGGCGCGACCAGCTCATCAGCACCGACCGTGCCGACTTCGAGGATGCGGGAGCTCTCCCCGCCGCCGAGGGCCGACCCCGTGGCGGCGTGCAGGGCCACCCGGTCGGCGATGTTGTTGCTGATCGGTCCCGCCACCACCGTGCCCACCCCCGCCTTCGGGAGTGTCAGGCCCTCCGCCTTGAGCACGCGGAACGCGCGGTTCACCGTCGTCTGCGCAACGCCGTAGTGCTGGGCTACCTCCCGCATCGAGGGCATCGTGTCGCCCGCCTTCAGTACGCCGTCCTGGATCTGCTGGCGGTAGTGCGCCGCAATCTCCGCGTATCCGACCTTCGGAGCCATTTCGTCTCTTCCCCTTTCCGATGCTTTGTCCGCGCTTGCTCGCTCACGTGCAGCGCCACACCTCAGAGCCTAGGCGAAGTAGACATCAGTCGCTACCACTAGCGCTCGGTGGCGCTAGTGCTCTACATTGTTCCCGGAGCCACCCGGTACCCCCACCAGGGAAACGGGGGCTTCCATGTGTTGACCTGCGGAAACGACCTGAGGAGAGACGAACCATGGCGGATGAGATGACGTTCCGTGACCGCATGCTCATGGAGGCGGAGGAGGTCTACGCGTCCATCGAGCGGGGTGAACACCCGGACGTCGAGGCGGCGCTGATGGACGCGCAGTTCCGGGCGTCCGCCGACGGCGACGCGTCGCGCGGCTGAGCTGCCGCAGTGCTCGGTCCGCCCGCCCCATTCGAGCTGGGGCGGGCGGGTCGGGGAGCTGTGCAGAACAGCCCCGACGGCGGCCGGGGTGCGGGAACACCCCAGCCGCCCGAGATCACCCACCTGATCTGACCAGGAGGGCAACCCCTATGGAGCGTATCGCCACGCCTGCGGGCGTGATCATCCAGTACGAGCCCCAGCCCTGTACCGCCTGCGGCGGCCAGAAGGGCGCCATCGAGACCACGTTCAGCGCCAACGGCACCCGGATCGACACCTGGCGCACCTGCGCCGGCTGCGGTGGATCGGGGGTGCGGTGATGAGCGACGCCGAGCGCCAAGCCGCTGCCGCCGCGATGGAGGCCGCGCGCGCTGCCGCCGCGCAGGCCGCGCGGGACGCCGAGGTCGCCGCCGCACGCATAAGGGAAGCGACCGCCGCGGCGGCAGCGAACGCGGCGGCTGCCGCCGCGCACCTCGCCAGCCGCTGACCCCTTCGGGGTCCCGCCGCAGAAGCGCACCCCCCACGGGGGCAGGCCACTGCGGCACGGGCCCCCGGACCATCCCCGCCGGGTCTTCGGACCCGGCGCCCCCACCCGGAACCGCCCCTCGGGGCGGCGCCGGATGAGGGCGCCGCACACGGCCCCACAGCACCACCCCCGCCCGGACAGGCAGCGCGTGATGGCGGCCTGAAAGGCAGCGGCCGTTCCTTCTGAACTCCATAGCGAGATAGATCAGGCAACTGCGACAAGCCGACCCTGCCGCGCGACCAACAGCACGCACCTTCTCCCATGCCGCTCTCACGGGCGGACAAGGACCCGAACGCGCAGGTGAGACAAGGGTGAAGATCGCGGGCCCCGTAGGAAGCAGACCGGTTCGAGTCCGGTCCGGGGCACTGCGGCACCCAACGTGCCGCGTCAAGATCCCGAAGGGAACTCGCATGACTGACCAGCCGAAGAAGAGCCGCGTTCGGATCAACCTGACCGGCAAGCGCGACCGCGACATGCCCGCGTCGACCGGCACCCCGGCGTCGCGGGTCCGCATCAACCTGACCGGCAAGCGCGACAAGTAGCGCGTACACCCCAGCCCCGGTTCGTGCGCGATGCTGCGGGATCGAATCCCGCCCGGGGCGCTGCGGCCAACGGCCGCTCGGGGCTGGGCACCGGCCCGCCCCCGTCGTACGACAGCCCCAGGGTGTAGGGCCCCGGGGCTGTCTCGTAGGTCACCTGAGTGAGAGGCAGACCCACATGCCCAGCATGACACGCACCATGATCCCGCCCGGGCGCCGGGCCGGAACCCCCGACAGCGTCCTCAACCGCGGCGGGACCGATGCGTTCCACCAGCTGGTGCGGCACCTGGTCGCGGACGGCGACCGGCGCGCCCGCCTAGCCGGCCGCCGTGCGCGCCGCACGCTCCACGAGATGGCGCCCGAGCACGAGCGCCCCCCGCTGCTGTCGTTCCGCCGCTCCACGCCGCCGTTGGGCCGGTGATCGGCATGTTCCGTCTCGTGCGCACCAGCACGCTGGCCGAACTCCGGGCCGAGCTGGACACCGCCCGCCAGGAGCGCGACTACGCACAGGTCGAGGCGAGCATGGCGTCGGACTCCGCGATCCGGGCCGAGCTCGCGGTGGAGATGCAACAGCGTGAAATCGACCGGGCCCGCGCCGACCGCCGCGAGGCCGAGCGCGAGGCGGCCCGTGCCGAGGGCGAGCTAGCCGTCCTGCGCGCTCAGGTCCTGCTGGACACCGAGGATCGCGCGGTCCTGCGGGCCCTGCTGCGGACCGCCCGCAGGCAGGCGCAGCTCCATCGCGTGTACGCGCTGTTCCACCACGGACGGCTGCACAGCGTGCACGCCAGCATCGACGCGGCGGAGGCCGCCGCGGAGGCGCAGGGGGCGCCGCGGAGCGGGTGGACCGCCCACCTGCCCGGCGACGCCATGCCCCCGGCCGCTGAGGTGATCTGGCGCGTCCAGCCGCTTCCCCTCGGGGGCGTCGAGTGACCGATCCCCTGTACGGCCGGTACATGAAGGCCGCAGCCGACCACCGCGCGCACGCCGAGGCCTGCGCCACGTGCACGCCGCACGCGCGGTGTGCCGTCGGCCAGCGCCTCTACGAGGCGTTCGCGCGGGTCCAGGACGCCTACCTCGCCCGCCGCCGTAGCTGACAGCACATCAGACCGCAGCCCGCTGTGACGACGCCCCGGCCCATGCGTGATGCTGCGGGATCGGATCCCGCCCGGGGCACTCCCAGACTTCCCGCCCGCTCTGCACGATGGAGGACCACCCGTGACCATGCTCGACACACTCCCCGCCGCGCGGGCGCCCCAGCCCGACGCGCCCGCTGCGGAGGAGGTGACCACCCCGGCCGCCGCCGAGACAACCGCCCCCAACGCCGACTCCGAGGGCGCCGTGCCGGACCGTACGCCGCCCGCCCTGCGCGACATGCCGCCCCTGCTGTGGCCCGTCGCCGTGGTAGCCCTGGTGGGCGGGACGGTCGCCGCACTGACCGGGTTCGGCCTGTCCTACGGCACCCTTGTCGAAGCCGCGCGGGGCTGGGGGTTCGGCCCCCGGGGAAGCCTGGTGTTCCCCGCCGGAGTCGACGGCGCGATCCTCGCCTTCTACGCCATGGATCTGATCCTCGTGTGGCGTCAGATGCCCAAACCCCTGCTGCGCGGCGCGGCGCACCTGATGACGGCCGTCACCATCGTGCTGAACGTCACCGCCGCCGCCGGGTCGGCGCCGGGCCGGCCGGATGTGTGGGCCGCGCTCAGCGAACAGCCCGGACGGCTCATCAGCCACGCCGCGATGCCGGTCGTGTTCGTGCTCACCGTCGAGGGCGTACGGCACCTGATCACCCGCACGGCGCGGCTGGAGGCGGGCACGGATGCGGGCGTGCTCACCCTGGCGGACTGGCTGCTGCGCCCCGCGACCACGTGGCAGGTCTACCGGCACGCCAAGACGTGGCCGTGCACCTACGCGCAGGCCCGTGAGCAGATCCGGGCCCGCGCGGTGTACCGGGTGTGGCTCCAGCACCGTGAGGCGATCGAGGAGGGACTGGAGGAGGGGCAGGTCTCCGTTCTGGACCGCCTGCCCGACCTGCTGGCCCCGTACGGCGTGAGCGTCGAGGAGGCCCTGGCGATGCCGGACCAGATGCGGCTCGATGAGCGCAAGCGGCAGGCCAAGCGCGAGCGCGTCAACCAGGAGCTCCAGCACCAGGCCGAGCGCGAGGAGCGCGAGCGCGCCCACGCCGAGAAGCTGGCCCGGCTCGCCGCCGAGAAGGAGGAGTTGATGGCGGCCGGTGAGGCCGACATGCTCCGCGCCGAGATCGAGGGCAAGCGCAAGGCCGCCCAGCACCGCGCGGCCGCCGCCGCCGACACGGCCGCCATCGAAGCGGGCGCCGCCCGCAGCGCCGCCGAGCGCGCGGCCACCGAGGCCGAGCGCCGCGCCGCCGCCGAGGAGGAGGCCGAGGAGTCGGCCCGCACGGCCGCGCTGCGCCGCAAGGCCGCCGAGGACGCGCGGGCCGCCGCCCGCGCTCAGGAGGAAGCCGCCCTCACCGCCGACCGCGCCGCCGACGTCGCTGCCCGCGCCGCCGCCAAGGAGGCCGAGGCGCAGCGCATCGCCGCCGCCGCCGCCCGCGATAAGGAGGCCGCCGCCCTGAGCGAACAGCGCGCCAAGCACGCCCTGGAGGAGGCGCGCCGCGCCGAGCTGCGGGCGGTCGCGGTCGAGGACGCGCTGAGCCTGTCGGACCGCGACCGCCGCGTGCGGCGCGTCGCCTGGATGATCGCCACCCGCGCGGGCGGTGACCTGCTGGCGCTGCCGCTCGGTGACATCGAGCGGGCGCTGGGCGTGCAGAACGGGGCCGCCTCCACCTACCGCAAGGAGGCCGGTGCGCTCATCGAGTCTGGCTACGACTACAGCAAGGACCCGCTTCACGCCGCCTACCAGGACGTGTACGGGCGGGCCCGGGAGCTCCAGGGCCACGCGGGCGCCTGATGTGCTCCGGCACCACCAGTGAGGGCCGGTCCGGTGACGCCGGACCGGCCCTGGCCGCGACTGCCGGAACAGGGGTCGACAGGGGGTTCACACCGGCTGCGTGACCTGACGAGCAATCAAATTGTTTGCAGTTGCAGACGTCAGGGGGCAGATCCGGTGAGTACCACCTGAGTAGGAACGCAGGTGCCCAACAGGCACCGCGGAGTGGAAAATTCAGCGCCCAAAATTTGCGTGCGGGATATGCTTGCGCGCTCAGGAGTTGGAGGGGGCGTGGGGAAGAAGAGACAGCAACAGCAGGAGCAGGACGCCTACGCGCAGGGCGCGGGCGCCCTTGGCGGACTGGTGATCGTGTTCGGCGTGCTCGCCGCCATCAAGGACCGGTTAGGCCTGTCCTGGCCGGTCACCGTACTGCTCACCGTCGGGACGCTGGTCCTACTCGGCTACCTGGCGTGGCAGATCCGAACAGGCGTCAAGCGCCTGCTAGCGGGCGACGTACGGCCCGTGGCCGCCGCAACGGCCGCCCTGAGTCAGGAGGCGCTCGCCTCCGCGGACGGGGCCGAGGAGGTTCGTGCACACCCGGAGCTGACGGAGGCTCTGGTCACGGCGGGCGTCATCGACAAGGCCGAGGTCATCCGGGCCGAGGAAGTCACCGTCACGCCAGTGTCCACGGGTAAGAAGTACGACTTCCTCTTGCCCAAGACCCGCACGTTCAAGGACGTCGAGACCCGGATCGCGAACGTGGCCGGCTGGTTCGGTGTCAGCCGCCTGCACGTGAAGGTGGAGCGAAGCCGCGACAACGAACGGCGCGTTCATCTGCTCATGCTCGATGAGCCTCCGTTCTCGCGCCCCTTCCCCGCGCCTTCGCGCAAGGAGATCGAGGCATTCAACGGGGTACCGCTCGGGCACGACGTGACGGGCCAACTGGTCGGCGTGCCGACGTTCTCCCGGGTATCGCTGCTGCTCGGCGGAATGACTCAGGTGGGCAAAACCACGCTCGTCAACGGGCTCATTACCTGCCTGCTCATCGGCTACGGCGAATTCGATCTGTATTTGCTTGACGGGAAACTGTGCGGGCTCATCAAGTTCGAGAATGCTTGCGTCCGCTATGAAGCGTCCGATTCTCCGGATGTCTTCGAAAGCATGGTGGACGAGCTGAACATCCGCGTGAATGAGCGATACCGCAAGAAGCAGGAAGCGCTCCGGAACCGACAGCCGGAACCGAAGTTCAAGCCGGTCTTCTTCATCGTGGATGAAGTAGCCGACTTCTTTGCCGACGATGGAACGCCCAAGGGGAAAGAGAAGAGCCAGCGCATTGCGGAGAAAGCACGCAAGCTTGTCGCCAAGTCGCTGGAATCTGAAATCTCCACCATCATGATGACCCAGCGTCCCGATAAGGACGCAATCCCGGTGAACGTCCGCAACCAGTTCCAAATCCGGGTGTGCATGTACGTGGAATCCCAGGGAACCGCGAAAGTAACCCTGGGAGACTCGTACTTCACTACGGCCGCACCGATCGACCCGACGCACCTCAACCCGAACATCCCGGGTCAAGCGGTCTTGTTCGCGGGCGGCACGTCCACTCTCATCCGTGGGTTCTTCTTCGAGGACAAATTCATTTGGGAAGTCGTGGACGAGGTAAGCGCCCGGAAACAGAAGAATCTCCAAAAGGCGCCGGAATCACCGCTCACGCAGGCAATCAACCTGATGCGCGACAAGGGGTTGGAGTTCATCCCGACCGCCGAACTAGCCCCGGCCCTCGGAATTACCGAGACCAGTCCCGTAACCCGCGGCAAGGAACTTTCCAAGCGGCTCGGAGTCACGCCCGGCAAGGACGACACGGGCGTGGTGCGCGGCTACTGGCTGCGCGACCTGGTCGCGGCCGCCACGTCCGACCTGTAGCGGCCAGCAGGTACCGCTGAGCATCCGCTGAGCATCCGCTGGAACCCCCCGCTGATCCGCTGGCCAGCAGATCGCCAGCGGATCACCAGCGGATCACCAGCAGATGCCGAAAGGTGCGCTGACCAGCGCAAACAGCCGAACAAGCAGGGAAGGGGGGAGGACGCACGTTGCGTGCCTCTACAGCCGTCACGATCGGCGTGGGAGCCACCGCGGCCGTGGTCGTGGCCGCGCTCGTCCAGGCGGCCGGCAACGACCCGGTCGGCGCCGCGCTCGGCGTGTCCGTGCCGGCCGAGTACCAGGAGCTCATCGAGGAGGCGGGGAACGCCTGCCCGGAACTGAGTCCGAATCTGCTCGCCGCGCTGCTCAAGCAGGAATCGGGATTCAACCCGAAAGCGAAATCGCCGGTAGGGGCGCAGGGTATCGCGCAGTTCATGCCGTCCACGTGGGAGCGCCACGGAATCGACGGCAACGGGGACGGAAAGCGGGACGTGTGGGATCCCGAAGACGCCATCCCGTCATCAGCGCAATACCTCTGCACCATCGCCGAGGACGTGAAAGACGTCCCCGGAAACAAACAGCACAACATGCTCGCCGCCTACAACGCGGGCCCCGACGCCGTCCGCAGATACGGCGGCGTACCTCCCTACAAGGAAACGCAGAACTACGTCAGGGCGATAAGCGCAACCGCCAACCAGCCGTCCGGTAGCGGCAATACCGCGACGACGACGCAGGCGGTCACCGCTATCAAGGCGGCACAAGAAAAGATCGGCACCCCGTACTCATGGGGTGGAGGAAACGCACAGGGCGCCAGTACGGGTATCTGCTGCTCACCGAATGGAAGCTCCGGGAAGTCGATCACGGGATTCGACTGCTCCGGGCTCACCCTGTACGCCTACGCACAAGCGGGTATTTCCCTTCCCCGCACAGCGGCGGCGCAGTACGCGGCGTCCGAGCCGGTAAAGCCCGGTGATGTGCGCCCCGGTGATTTGGTCTTCTACGGCCGCAGCGCCGCGAGCATTCACCACGTCGGCATCTACGTCGGTAACGGGTGGATGATCGACGCGCCCCGACCCGGAACTCAAGTGCGCTTTTCCCCGATGGACACCATGACCGACCTGTACGGCGTCGCCCGACCCGTACACCACAACAGCAAGGAGATCTGAGCATGCCCAAGCCCACCTTCCTCGCGGCCGGCCAGGACCTCAGCACCGGATTCAAGGACTTCTTCGAGACGATCGGCCTGACTGGTGGCGGTCTGGTCACCAAGGGGTGCGCGGCCGTCATCGCCGTCATCGCCGTGCGGATGCTGCTCCAGCTCTCCAGCGACCCCAAGACCGCCATGCGCAAGGGACTGATGGCGGTGGGCACGCTCTTCGTCGCCCTGGTCCTCGCGCTGTACGGCGACACGCTGTTCGCGACCGTGACCGACGGCGCCCCCGCCGCAAGCCCCAAGGGGTGATGACTCGTGCCGGACAAGGACAACGACCCCTGCGACCTACTGAAAGGCACGCCGGGCTACCAGTACTGCCACGGCGACGGCAGCGGCCCGCCTGATGGGGGTGGGTCGCCCGACGCTGGCGGTGGTGTCACCCAGGACGCGTCCGGTCTCGTAGAGGACCTGGCCGCGCTCCTCATCGGGAAGATCAATGGGCTACTCGCGCCGAAAGATGCGTGGGCGCCGGAGAAGGCCGACAGCGCTCTCTACGCGCCGTTCTTGTGGCTGGGGCAGCACCTCGCGGTCGCGATCTGCATGTGCGTGGTCGTCGTGTGCGGTCTGACTGCGTGGCAGGGCGCTCCCCGCCTGCGGCAGATGGGCGCTTCGACCGGGTGGACGCTGGCGGCTGTGGCCGGGATGGCGTCCATCCCGGGGGCGGTGATGATGCTGAACGATGCCTTGAGCGCGGCGTTCACGGCGGCGTTCAACAGCAACGAGTCGACACTTTTCAAGACGATCAGTGCTGATCTGGACAAGGGGGCGGACTCGTCAAACCCCCTGGCCTGGCTGATCATCATCGCTGCGCTGGTCGTCGGCCTGGCCTTTGCGATGTTGGTGTTCATGTGCCGTCAGCTCGGGGTCCTGGCATTCGTGTGCCTGGCGCCCGTGGTGCTGGCGTCGCTGGCGCGCGGGGGCGACACCACCGCCGTCAAGGCGTGGGCGAACCGTCTGCTGGGGCTGATGTTTGCGCCGTTCGCGCTGCTGCTGGTCGCGCCGCTTGTGGCGTTCGTGAAGGGCGCGATCGTCATGGACGCCGTGCTGCTGCTCGCCGCCGACGCCCTGATGCTGCGCATGATCGCCCACGGCGTGCCCTACATCGGGCCGAGGGTGGCGGGCGCCGTGCGGTCGGTGGTGGAGCGCCGTACGACCCACCCCGTGGCGCTCGCGGTCGTACGGGCCGGAGCACCGACCGTGTACGAGCGGGAGAACGGTCCGCGTGAGCCGCGCATCGTGGACACCCCCGGCCGCGCGGTCTCGCAGGACCGGGGCGTGCTGCTGGCCGCGTACGGCATCAAGCAGCGCCGGGACCCCGGTCGGCTGACGACCGCGTCCACCATCGCGAAGGTCCAGAAGGACGCGTCCCGCACCGCGCAGCTCACCGAGGCGCGGCGGCAGGCGCGCGCCGCAGTCCGGCCGCCGACGCAGGGCCGGGGCCAGCCGGCCAGCCCCGCGCCGCGGGCGGCCGGGAACCCGGGCGCGGGCTCCGGCCCGTCGTCCGGCAACCCCTGACCGGCTGAGGCTGAGTACGAGCACCAGCCGTGCGTACTGCGGGCACTGAGCCTCAGTGCCCGCAGTACCTCCAGCCCCTGGCCCCGGCCGTCCGCCCCCACCCTCTGGCGGTGGGGCGGACCGCCGGGGCCAGGGCGCATCGGCGCACCAGACGAAGGAGTCGATCCCGTGTATTCCCTGACGCCCGGCTACCGCATTCCCGCCCTCCAGCGCGGGCTCAGCCCCGCCGAGTCGACGCTGACCAAACTCAACTTGGGGGCCGGGGGCGCCGTGCTGGCGTCCGCGATGATCAACCCGCCGCCTCTGTGGGCGTTCGGCGCGGTCGGCGCGGCCGCGGCGGTGCTCAACCTCGCGCCGGGGCCGCGCTCGATCGGTCGGTGGGCGGCCGTCGGCTACCGGCGTCTGCGCGAGCGCACCGCGCCGGCCTCCATGGCTGCGCAGCCGGGAGCTACCGCGACGTGGACCCTGTACCCGGACCACGGCACCATGCAGGACCCGCTGCGCCGGGCGGGGTTCCATGAGGCGGTCTCCCGGGCGCTGACGTTCGCTGGGAATCAGTCCCGCACGCCCGGGATCCAGGTGCACGTCACCCACCACGCCGCCGTGCGCGAGTACACCGTGCACACGCAGACCATCTCCGTCCACGTGCCCAAGGGGCTGGGGCAGTCAGATCGGATCTTGGGCCGGTTGGAGGGCGAGTTCGCGCGGCTGGGCGTGCTGACGCCGGTTGAGCTGGATCCGGTGCCTGTCGTGATGGAGCGCGGGCCCGGCTGGATCGGTACGGAGGACGGCCGCTACGGCGCCACGGCCCGGATCACCGGATGGCCCGAGGACACCGACGGTGGTTTGATGCAGCGGCTGCTGCTGGGCGACGGCCGCACCGACCGGGACGAATCGCTGTTCGCCGCGGACCGGTCGTTCGCGGTCCTGTACCGGCCGCTCCCGGCGCGCCAGTCCCGCCGGTCCGCCATGCTCCAGACCGCCGCAACCGAGGCGTTCACCGTCGACAAGGTCAAGCAAGACGCCCTCCACCGCGCCAGCGGCACGACGCACGAAGCGCTCGTCGAGGGCGCGACGCTCGTCGACATCGACGCCTACCTGACGGTGTGGGGCGACAGCCCCGAGGCCGTCACCGATCTGCGCTGGCAGGCCACGCTCACGGCCGACCGGCACCGCATCCGGCTGGACTGGCTCACCGGCCAGCAGCACCGCGCCCACGTGATGACCACCCCGCACGGGGCCTCCACCCGGAAAGGGTCGATCCTGTGATCCGTCTGCCCTCCACCCACGCCGCGATCACCGCGCCGCTGGTCGCCTCCAGCGCCGCGTTCCCCGGCATCCCGATCGGGCGCTCGATGCTCGACGCCCGTGCGTTCCACCTCTCCCCCGTGCTCACGTCAGCGAAGGTGCTGCCGTCCACCAACTCGTTGGCGCTGGGCGGACTCGGCAGCGGCAAGAGCACGACCGCGAAGACGCGGATCAGGCGCGAGATCCTTGAGCACGGTCACCAGGCCGTCGTCATCGACTCGTACGGTGAGGACGCCTCCGGGGAGTGGGCGCCGCTCGTGCGCTCGCTCGGCGGTCTGGTCATCGAGGCCGGCCGGTTCACCCTGAACCCGTGCAGCGAGCTGTTCCCGCGCGAGGTCCGCGAGCAGCTGGTGCGCTCGCTCATCCTCGCGGTGGAGCCCGACGCGCTCACCACGCAGGCCACCCACGCGCTCCAGCACGCCATGGCCCACCCGAAAGCCACCGCACTAGGTGGCGTGGTAGACGCGCTCGTCACCCCGGAGGATGGCAGGTGGCCGGCCGAGAAGCTGGCCGAGTGGGGGGAGCGCCCCGCCATCGCCCTGTCCCGCTACACCGAAGGGTCGCTGCAGGGCCTGTTCGACGGCCAGGACGCGACCCTCCCACCCGTCGACCTGCCCATTTTGAGCTTCGACTTCACCAAGCTGGACCGCAACAGCCCCGCAATCCCGTCCCTGATGGCGGCGGTGGCGTGCTGGGCAGAGCATGTGTGGCTGCGCCAGTCCACCGCCCGCCATCGGCACCTCGTGCTCGAAGAGGCGTGGCAGATCCTGCTGTCCCCGGCCACCGCCGAGTTGATCCAGCGGCTGCTGAAGAACTCGCGGAAGTCTGCGCTTTCGCTCGATGTGGTGATGCACACGCTGTCCGACCTCGGGGACGGCAAGGCGCAGGACCTCGCGCGACTGTGCGAGATCGCGCACATCGGGCGGCTCGGCCCCGAGGAGGCCGCGGTGGTCGGCGCGCTGCTGGGCCTGCCGCAGTGGGCGGTAGATGTGATCCCGGCGCTCGATCCGGGTCAGGCAGTGTGGAGGGTCGGGCCCGACTACGTGGACATCGTCGAGACCGTTCTCACCGAGGAGGAGGCGGTGCTCACCGACACCTCGCGGCGCCGCCGCCAGGCACAGCAGGCCGTCCGCGACGACGCGACCGTGGAGGAGGACGTCGACGACTGGGTCGAGGACGGGGACGACGGCCACACCGAGGAGCAGCCCGCCCCGGTCGAGGAGGAGCTGGACGTCGAGGGCGAGCTGGACGTCGAGGAGGAGGCGGACGGCTGGGACTGGGACATGCCGCCCAACGTCGTCGACACCCGGCACCAGGACGCCATCCAGGCCGCGCGGGAAGGGCGGTGCAGCGAAGCTGCGCAGCTCGCCGCGATCGGGGAGCGAGAGGACATCACCGCCCACGGCATCAACTCGGACGAGGTTGTGGCGTGGCTGGTGACCCGCGCCCGGGTGGCGGATCTGTGCGGAGACCCCGAACAGGGGGTACGGCTGCGCGCTACCGTCAGTCGCATGGGCAAGGATCCGCAGTGGTACGAGAGGACCGACACGACGGAGCCAGCGTGGTACAGCGGGCCCGAGCCAGAGCCGTTCACCCCCGAACCGCAACCGCTGGAACAGTCCGGCCCGCCCGCACGGCGCCGGCGGACCTGGCCGTACGTCGCAGCTGTCGCGGCCCTCTCCATCGCGGCCGCCGGTGTGTGGCAGAGCAGCGCCACCGAGCAGCACCGCGAGGAGCGCCAGAAGAAGGCGGCCGCGTACAAGGGCCGGTCCGGCGCCGAACTGCACATGGACGGGGCCAGCGTCGACCTGGTGGCCCAATGGAACGGCGACCGGGACAAGGTCGTCATCTCGATGCGGTCCTACTTCGACCGGAACACCAAGTACCTGCGACTCGATGCCGACGGCCGGAGCGCCTACACCACCCGAGGAGAGGACCGTTGGATCGGTAAGACCCCCGAGATCGCCCTCCCGGTCACGGACCCGCTGGCTGATGTCACGGTCCGGGTAGCGGTTGGTGGGAAGACTTGGCGAGACGGGGCCCGGGCAGAGTCCCGCACGGTGCGCCTGTCCCCGACCGGCGCCGCGTACGACGCCGAGACCGGGGAGCGTCTGCCGTCCGATCTCTAGTCCGTGTGCTGATGCGAGAAGCGCCCTCCCGGTACCGGGAGGGCGCTTTTTTGCGTTCAGGGGGCGGTCACTTCAGGGTGATGCACGACCGGTGCTTGTCGCCCTTGTACTGGGCGCAGATCTGCGTTCCCTGCGGGTACCGGGGGCCGGTGTGCCCGCCGCGCCCCCAGTGCGTCTCCACGAACGGGCGCGACTTCCCTCCCCCCTTGTGTACGGCCCGCTTCCACTCTCCGCCGATCTTCGCGGCGCGGCCGGGGGCCCTGTAGGTCCACTGCGCGTAGTACGCGGCGCCCGCCTTCACCGGGGCTTTGGAGGTGTAGACCCAGCCGACGTAGCGACTGGACGACCCCTTCGCGTACCAGTACTCCACCACGATGCCCGAGCTGCACCCGCCCCCGGTGAGCGGCACGCACTGCCGGACCCGCTGATCGACGTACGAGGCCGCCGCGGTCGAGGGTGACGCGGCCGTGGCGGTCATCAGCGCGGCGGCGAGGACGAGCACCGCCGTACGGGCGGCCGGGAGCATCGGGGCATCAGTCGTCATGTGGCGTACAACGACATGCTGCTCGGCGCGGCACGGTCCGGCGCACGGACCACCATGTGTGTAGCGCGCTTGACATGCCAGGTCTCTCGCGACATGGTGATGTCAAGCGCGCTACACACATGGTGGCGCCCGACGAGGGGACACTCGCATGTCGATGATCATCACGGCCGAGCAGGTGCGAGCACTGTGGGACGACCCCAACCCCGCCGCCGTGATCGCGCGCGGCGACGACTACACGCCGGTGACGAAGGAGGACTTGGGCGCCCTCGCGTCCCACATCGGCACCGATGACGACGGCTACCCGCTGGAGGATCAGTGGGACGTCCTCGCGGCCCAGCTCAACTCCAACGTGCCGGACGAGCCGACGTCCAGCGCGGGGCACGACATTTTGCAGGAGATCACCGATGCGCGGCTGCGCCGTGACGAGGTGATCGAGCGCGCCAACGCCGAGTTCAACGACCTGATCCGCTCCGCCATGACCACGCGGAAGGGCGAAGCGCCCGTCACCGCCATGGCCAGGGCCGCCGGGATGTCCCGGGAGCGGCTCTACCAGATCAAAGACGGCCGCCGCTGACCGTGCGCACCCCGGATGACGCCTCGCCCGGTCTCGTCACCCGGCGCGAGGCCGAGCCCCTTCTCGGCTACGCGCCCGGCAGCCTGAAAGCGGTGATGCAGCAGCAGCGCGGCCGCTGGCCCGCCCCGGTCGCCTGCCGCGTACGCGGCAGGGCCCTGCTGTGGGACCTGAACGCCCTCCAGGCGGCCGCCGGGCAGGCCGCCGCCGTACGCTCCCGCCGCCCCTCCGGCGCCGACCACGACGGCATGGTGACCTGCCTCTCCTGCGGCCGCCAGTTCCGCTCCCTGGGCCCGCACCTGGCCCGCGCGCACCAGATGACCGCCGCCGAGTACCGCGCCGAACACCGCCTGCCCGCCAGCACCGCGCTGATGGCCCCCACGGTGCGCGGCGCCCTGTCGCAGGCCAGGACGACCGCGATGACCGCCGACCCGGACCTCATCGACCGGATGCGGGCCGCAACGCCCGCGCCGCACGACCTGGCGCAGCGCTCAGCCGACGCCCGCGCCGCCACCAACGACCTGCCGCCCGTACGCGCCGCCCGCGCAGCCGGCGCCCGCCGCGCCCTGCCCGCGGCGAACCGCGCCCGCCGCGCCGCGTTGGAGGCTCGCGCCCGGGCCGCCGGGTTCGACTCGATGGCCGCGGCGATCACAGCGACGCGCCACCTGCCGAGCCGTGCGGCGGCCGCGCGCATCGGCGTAGGGGCGAGCACCGTCAAGCGCTGGCGCAGCAAGACGCCCCAGCCCTGAAACCCCGAACGGGCCGGTCCCCCGAAAGCTCCCTGGGGGACCGGCCCGCAGCCGTGCGCATGATCAGCCGCCGAGAATGGCGTGTGCCGCCCGTTGGGGCTAGTCGCGCGGAGTGAACCTTTGGCCCGGACTAGCCCGAAGTCCTGCTAGTTGGGCCGTTGTTGTGGCGTCAGGATCGTGTCGGGGCGGTTCCTGGCTGGGTCTGGGGCGGGGGTTGCGGGGCTAACCCCGCCCTCCCGCACTGTGCCGTTCGCACCCGTTGCTGTCCGAAGCCCGGCCCGAGACGTAAGGGCTGACGGTGCACCACGCTCCGCCCGACCCAGCCGACCCAGACGAAAGAGGCAACCCGAATGTTCACCGCCCTGATCACGGACTCGCTCGCGGAAGTTCTCGGCGGTCTCGCCCTGGCCCTACTGCTGGCCCTCGCCGCGGCGGTCCGCCGTCGACGTACGGCAGCGCGTACGGGCGCGGTCACGGCCACCCCCGACCCGGGCGGCGCGCAGGCCCGTACGTACACGCTGCCCGGCACGCTGGCGTCGGACGGCAACCCCGCCAGGATCGTCAGCACCCGGCCGGCGGGGACGGTCATCCGGCACACCCTTCCCACCGGCCGCCGCGAGAGGTTCGAGCTGACCGACGCCGTGCTGCCCGACGGTACGTACGCGGCCGAGCCCCTCAGCCGCTACCGCTGACGTAACAAACGGCGGCAAACGTGTCGCAGACGATGACTGTGCAGAGGTCGGAGCATCCTTCGGTTTGCGCCTTGGCGCTGGGCAGGTCGGATTCGGTGATCCGGGAGTCCAGGTCGTTGATGAGGTGGTCGAGGTCGGCCAGTTCGATGGTTGTGGGCATGGGTGCCTCTCTCCTTTTCTCGGTGTGCGGTTCCGCCCCAGTGGGGGCCCGCCGGGGCGGGCGCCCTGGCGGAGGTCTGCGGCCCGGGGGGGGGGGGGGGGGGGGGAGAGGAGAAAGTAAGGGAGGGGGGGTAGGAGGG
>NZ_JBWKLJ010000018.1:0-2852 GCF_056430285.1 Streptomyces sp. NPDC045998 | reverse complement strand
CTTTTTGTTGGGGTATGTGTTGTAATGAGTGTAGGTTGTCGGTGTTTCCCTTCCTGGCGTGGGTGTCTTTCTGTTCTTGCCCCTCCCCCCCCCCCCCCCCCCCCCCCAGCCCCGCAGCGGCCCGAGCTGCGATGCAGGCACAGTCGGCAACCACTTCGCTGATGCCCCCGGCAACGGGGTATCGAGCGGGAAGGTGCGCCGTTGGCATATAAACGCCAACCCGCGCCAGCCGGGGCGAGAAGGCCTGACCGGCAAAGGATGCGCCCCCTCCCAGAAGCGGGAGGGGGCGCATCTGCCCGTGCCTGCGGGCTAGAAGACCCCGAGCTCGGTGAGTACCGCTACGCGGTCGGCCGGGAGCTTGGCGCGGCGGGAGCGCTGGTTGGCCAGCCACACCCCGAGCTTGATGTCGTGCTCCTGGCCGTCGTGCACGATCCGCTCGATGTGGGTTCGGGGGACGCCGGCCAGGGTGCCCTCGCGGGCGAGGTAGACGCGCGCGGCCGTGACGCCGCGCTCCCACGCCGCCGCCCGCCCGCCGCCCGTCGGCGCCGCCGCGGCGGGCTCCGGGGCGCTCACCCCAAGGGCGATGAGCCGCTCGCGCTGCGCCTCCGACAGCTCCGCCCACGTCTCGCGCTGCCGTACGAGCCACCGCCCGACATCCGCGCCGTGCACGGTCACGCCAGGGGTGATCTCGTCGACGGCAGCGCCGCCGTCCACGATCAGCGCCCGCACGCCCGCGTAGTGCCGCTGCCAGTCGATCGGCCAGTCCGGGCACCAGTCCGGATCGATCTCCGCAAGCTGCGCGGCCCGCTCCGGCGACAGGGCGCCCGGGCGGCGGCAGTTGGACAGCCACTGTCCGATAGGCCGTCCTGCGGCCCCTGAGGGGCCCTCCAGCGCCCGCTCAGCCCGCCCGCCGGGCTCGGCCACCACCGCGGTGCGCGGAGCCGCCAGCGTGCCGTACCGGCCCATGTACAGCCGCGCCGCCGCCAGGTTGTCCTGCCAGTCCGCCTCCGCCGGGTCCCACACCATCCCCAGCCACTCCAGCCGCGCGACGCGCTGCCCATCGAGCTGCCCGGAGGCGTACGCCGCCCGCTGCCGACGCACCCACCGCCCCAGCGGATAGCCCATCCAGTCCGCGCCGAGCGGCACCCGCAGGTGCCCCTCCCGCGCCGACCACTGCTGCGCAGCCCAGTAGCCCCGCGTCCAGTCCTCCCGCTCGGTGTCGATGACCCGCAGCGACACGAACCCCGCGACAGCAGCCGGATCGCGCGGCGACGAAAAGCGCAGCAGCATTCGCGATTCCTCCTCACCCTCCTCCGGCTCCGGACCAATCCATTCCGTGCCCGCAGATGGCGAGTTCTCCTGAGGAAGAGCCAGCATTTCCACCGCCCGCTCATCGTGCGCCCGCAGCCCCTCAAGAACTTTCACCAGCGGCCGGTAAGAAGCGGACGTGAGCATATCCTCAGGATCCTCGTCCGGCCCCAGAAAGACGGGCACAATCAGCGACGCCACCTTTCCCGCGTTCGGCTTTTGCCGAAGCGCCCGCCCAATGGCCTGAACAATGTCCACCGATGAGCCCTTAGGGTCCAGCAGCGCGACAGAATCAACCGCCGGGCAGTCCACCCCTTCACCCAACACACGGCAATTCGACAACACCGCACGGTGCGCCGTACCGCCGAACTCCCGCAGCACCTGCGCGCGGTGGTCAGATTCGTGCTCGCCCCTCAGCCACCCCGCCCACACTGACGCCGGATACTTCTCCGGATCCGCCGCGTGCAGCTCTGCGGCTTTCTTCTTCAGCCCCTTGCAGAATGCTTCGGCCTCCACCGTACGGTGGTGAAAGGTGATGATCTTCCGCAAGTCGTGATCGGCGGCCGTCCGCAGCAGCGCCGCCTGCAACGCCCCCAGCCGCAGGCCGCGTACCTCCTCCTCCCGCGCCTCCGGCCCAGACAGCCGCTCCGGCGTCACCACCGGGTCACGCACCTCCACCACCAGGATCTGGTACCGGGCCAGCAGCCCCAGGCTGATGGCGTCCGCCAGCCCCAGCTCATACACGATCGGCCCGAACACCGCCTCATCGTCCATCGAACACGCCAGCTCAGCCGGCAACGGGTCCCGCGCCCCCTCGCGTACCTCCCAGCTCGGCGGCCGCTCACGCCAAATCCGCGGCGTAGCCGTGAAATACAACCGCCGCGCCGCCGGAATCTCCGACTGATGATGAATCGCCGCCCACGCTTTTCCCAAGCTCCCGGACGTGCGGTGCGCCTCATCTACGACCACCAGGTCGAAAGGCTGCATCTCTCCGGCGTATTCGGCATAGTCCGTGCTGAACGCCTTTGTGAGGACAGGCAGTGACGCGTAGGTGGCGTACATGGTCACCGGGCCTCGCCCGTACTTTTGGGCAAGCACCATGGGGTTGGTGGTCGTACGCACCCCGGCCGCGAAAAGGCCAGGATCATCGTCCAGCGAACAGACCGCCACTGACCTACCGTCATGCCCCTCCGCGCGCCATTCCCTTGCCGTCTGAGTCAGAAGATCCAGGGTCGGCAGCATCACGAGAATCCGGCCACCCTTGGCGAGACGGAGCGCGGAGTGTGCGGCGATAAGCGTTTTCCCCGTACCGCAGGCAGCCACCACAGAGGCGCGCAGCCCGTTCCTGGGGATTCCCTTCGGCGGCACGTCGAGGGCTTTCACAGCGGCCTCTACCGCCTCCACCTGATGCGGACGGAGTTCACGCGGAGCGTTCATTGGTCCCCATTCCCAACCCCCGCCGGGGGGTCCGTCTCTTCCGGTCGCTCTACACAGTGCCCAGTTGTGATGCACGGGGAGCTCTACCGGGTGGTCGTCCTAGGACG
>NZ_JBWKLJ010000017.1:0-96499 GCF_056430285.1 Streptomyces sp. NPDC045998 | reverse complement strand
GTACTGCAGGGGGGACCCTGTGGGAGAGTAGGACGCCGCCGAACAATTTTTGGGGAAAGCCCCGCACCTTCTGGTGCGGGGCTTTTCTGCGTTCACCGCCTTCTAAGGTGGCTCCATGCGCTATGAACTGGTGATCTTCGACAACGACGGTGTACTCGTCGACAGTGAGTACCTTTCCAACACCATCCTCGCCGGCTACCTGACCGAGCTCGGGCACCCGACCTCGTACGAGGACTCGCTCAGGGACTACATGGGGGCCGCCGTGCACCGGGTGCATGACGTGATCCTGGAGCGGACCGGGCAGCGGCTGCCGGAAGAGTTCGACACGACGTTGCACGCCCGCGTCTTCGCGGCGTTCGAGCGCGAGCTGGAGGCGGTCGCCGGTGTGACGGAGGTGCTGGGGAAGCTCGTGGCGGACGGGGTGCGGTACTGCGTGGCGTCGTCCGGGAGCCACGAGCGGATCCGGGTCGGGCACCGGAAGACGGGGCTGGACCTCTGGTTCCCGGAGGACACCGTCTTCAGCGCGCAGGACGTGGGACAGGGCAAGCCGGCGCCGGACCTCTTCCTGTACGCCGCCGAGCGGATGGGCGTCGCCCCCGAGCGGTGCGTCGTGGTGGAGGACAGCCCCCTCGGCGTGCAGGCGGCGCTCGCGGCCGGGATGGACGTGTACGGGTTCACCGCGATGACCCCCGCGGAGCGGCTGGCGGGGGTCACGGGCTGCTTCGACGACATGAGCCGGCTGCCCGCGCTCCTCGTATGACCTACTGGTGCCAGCGATCTACCCAGCGGTAGGGGGGCGCCCTAGGCTGTGCCGCCATGGCGGACAGGGGATCGACGCCGTTACGGCGCGGGCGCGGCTCGCTCGCGGTCTGCTTCTTCGTGCAGGGAGTGACCTTCGCGCTGCTGGTGACGCGTATCCCCGCCATCCAGGACCGGTACGGGATATCCGACGCCCTGCTCCCGGTCTTCCTGGCGGCCGTCCCCGTCCTCGCCGGGGTGGGGAGCGTGGTCACGGGCACGCTGGTGCGGCGCGCGGCGACGCCGGCCGTCGTGCTCCGGTGGGTGCAGCCGGTGGTGCTGTCGGCGCTCGTCGCCGTCGGGGCCGGGGACCGGATGTGGCACGTCGCCGTCGCGCTCGGGGTGTTCGGGCTGGCGGTCGGCGCGTTGGACGCCTCCATGAACATGCTGGGCGTCGGCCTCCAGCGCGCGTACGGCCGCAGCATCATGCTCGGCTTCCACGCGGCGTACAGCCTCGGCGGGATCGTGGGCGCCTCGCTCGCGTGGGACTCGGTGCGCCGGGGGCTGGAGCTGGGGTCGGCGTACGGGTCCGTGGTGGCCGTGCTGCTGCCCGCGGCGCTGATGGCGAGCCGGTGGTACATGGGCGGGGAGCGGCAGGCCGACAGCGGCGCGACAGGCCGGCCGACGGGGCTCCTGGTGCCGCTGTGCCTCGTGATGACGTTCGCGTACATCGGGGACGCCACGGTGGCGAACTGGAGCGCCACGTACCTGACGGACGTGCTGGGCGGTTCGGAGGCGCTGGCGACCGTCCCGTACAACGCCTACATGGTGACGACGCTGCTCGGGCGGGCGGTCGGGGACCTCGGGGTGCGGCGGTTCGGGGCCGTGGGCGTGGTGCGGGGCGGGGTGCTGCTCGCGGCGGCCGGCTTCGGGATGGTGGCCGGGGCGCCCGGTGCGTGGGCCGGGGTGGCCGGGTTCACGGTGCTGGGGCTGGGCCTGAGCGTGGTGGTGCCGCAGACGTTCGCGGCCGC
Source organism: Streptomyces sp. NPDC045998 (assembly GCF_056430285.1). Lineage (NCBI taxonomy): Bacteria > Bacillati > Actinomycetota > Actinomycetes > Kitasatosporales > Streptomycetaceae > Streptomyces > Streptomyces sp. NPDC045998. The sequence continues at coordinate 94,730 of NZ_JBWKLJ010000017.1, read as the reverse complement.
GCGGGGGGACGCGGAGGTGGCGCGGCTCAACGTCTTCAACTACGTCGGGTTCCTGGTCGGTTCGCCGCTGGTCGGGGCACTCGGCGAGGCCTGGACGTACCGCGGGGCGATGCTGGTGCCGATGGTGTTGGTGCTGGTGACGCTCCGGTATGCCCGGTCGTTCGGCGTTGAACGGGACCGATACGGTGGCGGGCATGAGCGGCCGCGCACTGTTGATGTGGGATGACGCAGTAACCCGTTACGACTTCGGGCCGAGCCACCCGATGGACCCGGTGCGGCTCGCGCTGACCATGGGTCTGGTGCGGGCGTACGGCCTGGACCGTGCGGTGGACGTGGTGGCGGCCAAGCCGGCCGGGGACTCCACGCTGCGGCTTGTGCACCGCGAGGACTACGTGGCGGCCGTACGGGCGGCGTCGGCGGACCCGAAGGCGGCGGACCAGGCGTACGGGCTCGGCACCATGGACGATCCGGCGTTCGCGGGGATGCACGAGGCGTCGGCGCTCATCGCCGGCCAGTCGGTGGGCGCGGCGGAGGCGGTGTGGCGGGGCGAGGCCGCGCACGCGGTGAACTTCGCGGGCGGCCTGCACCACGCGATGCCGGGCTCCGCGGCGGGTTTCTGCATCTACAACGACGCGTCGCTCGCCATCGCCCGGCTGCTGGAGCTGGGGGCGGAGCGGGTCGCGTACGTGGATGTGGACGTGCACCACGGGGACGGCGTACAGGCCGCCTTCCGGGACGACCCGCGGGTGCTGACCATCTCGCTGCACGAGCACCCGCGGACGCTGTTCCCGGGGACCGGATGGCCTGAGGAGACCGGTGGGACCGGCGAGGCGGAGGGGACCGCGGTGAACGTGGCGCTGCCGGCCGGGACCGGGGACGCGGGGTGGCTGCGGGCGTTCCACGCGGTGGTGCCCGAGCTGCTGGCGGACTTCCGGCCGCAGGTGCTGGTGACGCAGCACGGGGCCGATACGCACTTCGAGGACCCGCTGGCGCACCTGGCGGTGTCGCTGGACGCGCAGCGGGCGGTGCAGGCCGCCTGCCACGACCTGGCGCACGCGTACGCCGAGGGGCGGTGGGTCGCGCTCGGCGGAGGCGGTTACGCGGTGGTGGACGTGGTGCCGCGGTCGTGGACGCACCTGGTGGGCATCGCGGCGGGGGCGCCGGTGGAGCCGGAGTCGGTCATCCCCTCGTCGTGGCGGGACGAGGTGTACGCGCGGACGCGGCAGTTGGCGCCGGGCCGGATGACGGACGGCCGGTGGCCGGTGGAGTGGCGCTCCTGGGACGAGGGGTACGACCCGGCGGACCGGCTGGACCAGGCGGTGCTGGCGACGCGGCGCGCGGTGTTCCCGCTGCGGGGGCTGCTGGCGTAGAAGCGCCTCGGCGTGGCGGGGTTACGCCAACGGTGGGAGCCCGGATGCGTTTCGGCGCTCGGGCGGCCGGGGTGCGGCAGCATCGGGAGGGTGCTGAGTGTGGAGGCGCTCCGGGCGCATCTGGTGGCTTCGGGGCTGGCCGGGACGGTGGCCACCGCGCGGGAGCGGAGTCTGCGCAACTACCGGCTGTTCGCGGCCCGGGATCCGCGCGTCACGCTGGGGCTCGACCCCGACGGCGGGTGGAGCGAGCGCGAGGTGCTGCGGCTCATGGCGGACAGGTGCGGGGTCTCCGCGGATCCCGCTCACCGGTCCGGGCTCGACGTCATCGATCCGGAGCGGACGCTGAGCGCGCTGGACGCGTTCGCGGCGCGGATCGCGGAGGTGGCCTCCCGGCGGGGTGCGGTGCTGTTCGGGACCGGGCACCCGCACCGTCTGCTCGGGTTCTACGCCGGGTTGGCAGACGCTTTGTCGGCGGTGGGATGCACCGTTCTCACACCCGCGCAGGGGAGATGTGTCGACATAACGACCCGGTTTGGCGTACGTACGTACACCGTGGACTACGTACGGGGAGTCGCGCTGGTGCGGGAACCCGGGGCCGAAGGCGCCGGTTGTGAGACCGGCGCACACACGCACTCCCCCCTCCCGGTCAGGGCCGCTCTGGAGGCCGCGGCGGAGGGCGGAAGGGGGCTGCCGGACCTGGTCGTCGGGGACCACGGATGGGTCTGCGGAGCAGGTCAGCTGGGGTTCGAGGCCATCGGTCTGGCCGATGCGGACGACCCCGCGCTGTTCGTCGGAGAAGCGGAGGGACGGGTGTCCGTGGCCGTTCCGCTCGATGACGGTGTGCGGTCCGCTTACTACCGGCCGCTTACTCGCTATGTACTCAATCGGGCGTGTCTGTCACAGTAGGGGGCCGATGGCAGCTCCTCTTCCCCACTCGCATCACCCGCCCCTACTCTGGGGAGTGAGCGCACAACGACGAAGAGTCACCGGAGGGGAAGCCGGTGGGCGTCGTGTGCGGAAGGTACAGGTGGGTCATGGCTGCTGCTGGCGAAAGGCCTCTCAACGAGGTCAAGTTCCTGACCGTGGCGGAAGTCGCCGCGGTGATGCGAGTGTCGAAGATGACCGTGTACCGCTTGGTGCACAGCGGTCATCTGCCGGCCATCCGGGTGGGCAGGTCTTTCCGGGTGCCGGAGCAAGCGGTTCACGAGTACCTGCGAGAGTCTTTCGTGGGGGTGGAAACCGCGTAGCGGGGCGCGAAGGGCACTCCACGAGCCCTCGGATTACAAGCTCGTCGCTCGGCCGGGTAGGCTAGGCCGACGTAGGTCGTGTGGGCCCAGACGCCCCGCACCGAGATCCCCGCTGGCGCGGGGGTGTTCCGAGAAGTGAGCGAGGGTAGTCGTGGGCTCTGTTATCAAGAAGCGGCGTAAGCGGATGGCCAAGAAGAAGCACCGCAAGCTGCTCAAGCGCACCCGCGTTCAGCGTCGCAACAAGAAGTAAGCGACGGCTGTACGTGCGGCATTCGCGGCCCTCCCACCGGTTCCGGTGGGAGGGCCGCGGTGTTTTCGGCCGTGGGCGGGAGAGTGCGGCGGTCGTCACACCGCGAGGGTGAAACGCTACGGTGGCGCGTAGGCGAACAGGACCGAACGGAAGGCGCTGATCTTGGGGAAGGTCGTGCTCGTCACCGGGGTGGCCCGGAAGCTCGGCGGCCGCTTCGTACGGCGCATCCAGCAGGACCCCGGCGTGGACCGGGTGATCGGTGTCGACGCCGTCGATCCTCCGCACCGGCTGGGCGCGGCGGAGTTCGTCCGCGCCGACATCCGGCAGCCCGGCATCGGGCGCGTACTGGCCGAGCACGCGGTCGACACCGTCGTCCATCTGGACGTCACGGGCCAGCCGCTGGGCAGCGGGGGCCGGACGGCGGTCAAGGAGACCAACGTCATCGGCACGATGCAGCTGCTCGGCGCGTGCCAGAAGTCGCCGACGATCCGCCGGCTGGTGGTGAAGTCCAGCACGAGCGTGTACGGCTCGGCGCCCCGCGACCCGGCGGTCTTCACCGAGACGACGCCGCCGAAGTCGCTCCCGAGCGGAGGCTTCGCCAAGGACGTCGTCGAGGTCGAGGGGTACGTGCGCGGCTTCGCGCGGCGGCGCCCGGACGTGGCGGTGTGCGTGCTGCGCTTCGCGAACATCCTGGGGCCCGGCGCGGACTCGCCGCTCGCCGAGTACTTCTCGCTGCCCGTCCTGCCCACGGTCTTCGGGTACGACCCGAGGCTCCAGTTCGTCCACGAGGAGGATGTCGTCGACGTCCTGCGGATCGCCTCGCACGAGCCGCGGCGGGCCACGCTGAACAGCGGGACGTTCAACATCGCCGGCGACGGCGTACTGACGCTCTCTCAGTGCTCGCGGCGGCTGGGGCGGCCCACCGTGCCGGTACTGCTGCCGGCCGTCAGGTGGGTCGGTACGGCGCTGCGCACGGTGGGTGTGACGGACTTCTCACCGGAGCAGATCAGGCTGCTGACACACGGCAGGGTGGTCAGTACGGTGCAGATGCGCGAGACGCTCGGGTTCGAGCCCGCGTACACCACCGCCCAGGCCTTCGCGGACTTCGCGCGCAGCCGGGGCCCCGGGCTGCTGCCGCCGGAGGCCGTGGCCGGTGCGGTCGACCGGATCGCCGCGTCGCCGCTCCTGAGCGGTGCGAAGCAGAAGCCGGATACGAAGCCGGATACGAAGCCGGATACGAGGCCGGATACGAAGACGAAGACGACGACAAGCGCCGAAGCCGATTAAGGAGCGCGAGCAACGATGGCGGACGCCAAGGTCATTCCCTTCGACGACGACCGTTCGCGCGCGGGTGCGGCCCCCCGGCCGGCGCGTCGGCGTCCGCTGCTGGGCGGTGGTGCCCGACGGAGGGGCGAGCCGGCCCCGGTGAGCCCGCTGCCGGGGTCGTACGGGCCCGAGGAGGCCGAGGAGGCCGAGGAGGCCGGGGACGACGCTCCGGCTCCGGGGGGCTCGGCGGCCGGTGGCGACTGGGAGCGGCGGCTCGCGGGCGGGCTGGCCTTCCTGCGGCGGCGCATCACCGGTGAGTACGAGGTCGACGAGTTCGGTTTCGACGAGGAGCTGACGGACCAGGTCCTGATGTCGCTTCTCCGGCCGCTGTACGAGAAGTACTTCCGCGTCGAGGTGAAGGGCGTGGAGAACATCCCGGCCGAGGGCGGAGCCCTGGTGGTGGCGAACCACTCGGGAGTACTTCCGCTGGACGGCCTGATGATGCAGGTCGCCGTCCACGACCACCACCCGGCCGGGCGCCATCTGCGGCTGCTCGCCGCCGATCTGGTGTTCGTGCTGCCGGTCGTGAACGAGCTGGCCCGGAAGGCCGGGCACACGCTGGCGTGCGCGGAGGACGCCGAGCGCTTGCTGCGGCGCGGCGAGGTCGTCGGGGTGATGCCGGAGGGCTTCAAGGGCATCGGGAAGCCCTTCGGTGAGCGGTACAAGCTGCAGCGGTTCGGGCGGGGCGGCTTCGTGTCGACGGCACTGCGGGCCGGGGTGCCGATCGTGCCGTGCTCGATCGTGGGCGCGGAGGAGATCTACCCGATGATCGGCAACGCGAAGACGCTCGCGCGGCTGCTCGGCTTCCCGTACTTCCCGCTCACGCCGACGTTCCCCTGGCTGGGGCCCCTGGGCGCGCTGCCCCTGCCGACGAAGTGGACGATCCAGTTCGGCGAGCCGATCCCGACCGACGGCTATCCGCCGGAGGCGGCGGAGGACCCGATGCTGATGTTCAACCTGACGGACCAGGTCCGGGAGCAGATCCAGCACACGCTGTACAAGCTGCTGGTGCAGCGGCGGTCGGTGTTCTTCTAGCGCGTACGCGCGTACGTACGAGAGTGGGGCGCCCTCGTGTCCGAGAGGCGCCCCACCTTCGTCCTATCGCATGTCCTACCGCGCGTCCTGCTCGTCGATGCCGAGGCCCGGGAGGATGCCGGGGAGCAGCGGGGGGATGGTGACGTCGGGAGCCGGTGCGGATGGCTCCTGGCTCGCGTCGGGCGGCGGTGTCGTCGGGTCGGGCTCCAGGAGCCCGCCCGTGTTGCCGCCGAGCAGGCCGTCGTCCTGCGCGGAGCCCGAGCCGGAGCCGGACGGGCCCGGCTTGCCGGGGCCGCCCGAGGGGCGGGATTCCGGCGCGGACGGGGACTCGTGCGACGGGCTGCCGGGGCGGCTCGAGTCCTGGGGGCCGCTGTGGGTGCCGGAGGGAGCGCGGCCGTCCTTCTCCTCCGGGACGCGCGGCAGCTTGGACTGCAGCGGGCCGACCTCTTCGTCTATGGCGGCGAAGACGGAACTCACCTGGTCGCGTACGTCGGTGAGCTGGGGAGGGAGCCGGTCGCGCAGGCCGTGCCACGCCTCGCGGTGGTTGCGGGCGAACGAGTCGAGCGTGGCCATCGGCGCGATGGTGCCGTCCCGTTCGTACGCGATGCGCAGCAGGCGGTGGCCCTCGGCGGCGTCGTGCTGCATGCCGTTGAGGGCGCGGCGGATCTCGTTCAGCGACTCGTGGTCCAGGACGCCGGAGCGGCCCCGCTCCATGAGGCGGCGGGCCTCGCTGAGGCGGGTGGACGCCTGGTCCAGGTAGAGCTCGCCGCGGTCGGCCTCGTCGTCGGCGAGGCCGAGCTTGAGGTCCTCCATGCCACGCTTCAGCCCGTACAGCGAATCACCCGGGAGGGCGTCGGAACTGGCAGCGGCGACCCCGCTGAAGGCCCCCGCGGCCACTCCGACCGTGAGGCCGCCGGCGGCGAGCCCCTTCGACCAGCGGGAGCGTGGGCGCAACTTCCGGAGCGCGGTGGCCCGGTGGGCCCCCCGCCCCGACGACGTCCGCTGCTCCGGCACGGTAGGGCCCGCGGACGCACCCCCCTCGGCGACCATCGCCTCCATGGCGGCGACCAGCTGGGCTCGCTGCACGGTTTTGACTTCGGGGTCCAACTCCGGCTTCGGCAGCTTGCCGAGACCGCTCGCCAGGGCCAACAGTCGCCCACGCTCGGTCGGTTCGGCCGACGCGTCGGGCTGCTCGGCCGCCTGATCTTCCAGGGCCTGGGCGAAGGCGTTCGCCCGCCGGTGCGCCGATACGTTCGCGATCACTGGCGGCACCTCCTCTCGTCATCACGGTCGACTCCCCGGAAGGGCGGGAAGGTTGCACACCTTGAGCGCATCCACACGAACGAGTGAGTGGGTGCGGTCAGGGTGTGACCATAGGGAGCCTGCATCCCGCACAACGAGCGTCGCGGCACCTGGGTTACGGACGAAAGATGATCCGACCAGTGCGTGCTCGCGCCCTCACGGAAGGTGTCGTGCGGTCAGCGGGCGTCGTCGGGGAGCAGGCGCGCGAGGGTGCGCACCGCGCGGTACTGGAGGGTCTTGATCGCGCCTTCGTTCTTGCCCATCGCGCGCGCGGTCTCGGCGACCGAGAGGCCCTGGAGGAAGCGCAGGGTGACGCACTCCTGCTGCTGGGGGTTCAGCTTGCGGACGGCCTCCAGGAGCGCGGCGTTGGAGAGGGACTCCAGGACGGAGTCCTCCGGGCTGCGTTCGACCTCGTTGGCGTCGAGCATTTCGCCTGTGGTCACTTCGAGCCTGAATCGGCTCGACTTGAAGTGGTCGGCGACCAGATTGCGAGCGATGGTGACCAGCCAGGCTCCGAAGTCGCGTCCCTGCCAGGTGAAGGTCGAGATGCGGCGCAGGGCGCGGAGGAACGTCTCGCTGGTCAGGTCTTCGGCCGTCGCCTTTCCGCCGACGCGGTAGTAGATGTAGCGGTAGACGGTGTCGCTGTACTGGTCGTACAGGCGGCCGAAGGCCTCGGCCTCGCCCGCCTGGGCGCGCTCGACCAGGTCCATCATGCGGGCGCTGTCGCTGTCGGCGGTGGGCCGGCGCGCGGTGGTCGAGGTGCCCGCTCCGCCCCGGCCACCCCTTCTTCCGACGGCGGGACCGCCGTCGGCGAGGGCATAGCAGGGGCCGGCGGGTGCCGGTACGGCGAAGGCGGGGACGGCGTACGCGGTGGGGACGAAGCCGCGCAGGTGGTCGAGGACCGTTGCGCGGAGCGTAGCCAGGCCCGAGGCGTCAACCCCGACGTGTGGGTACACGGGACTCCCAGAGGCAGAGCTTCCATCACGTGCAGTGCGGAACCGTTCACCCGTCGTAGCGACGTATGAGGGTTCCGTATGCGTCTGAGGAGAATAACGCTTCGTGCAGGGAGCGCTACACCGAGTTGCTCAAATCATCGATTCAGTCGCTTCTGTGACGTCTAGGGGGCTGATCAAGTCGCACTTGGTGACCGTTAATTGATCGGATCGGTTTCGGATGTGGGTGGGGTGGGGGTGTGTTGTGGTCGAGTGCGGGGGTGGGGGACTGGGGTGGGGGCGGCGCGGGTAAGACCCCGGTTTGGCCGCGACTCGCGCGGCCACGGGGGTCGGCGCCCCGGTGCCGCCCCGGGGGCGTTCCCCCACCCCGCCCCTTCCCGAAACCGTGGCTGCGCCCCGGGCCCCTGGCGGGGAGGGCTTATGGGGGCCGATGCCCCCACGCCCCGCCCGGCGAGCGGCAGCTTCGCGCCGCCGGGGCCTGCACCTGGGACGCCCGCTGGGCGGCAGCTGCCGGCGCCGGAGGGTCGCGCCCCGGACGCTCGGCAGGCGGCGGCTCCGGCGGAGGGGGGCGCCTTGGGCGTTCGGTATGCCGCACAGTCGGGTCGGCCGTGCTCCGGACGCTCAGCTGCTGCGAGCCGTCGGTAGGCGGCGGCTCCGCGCCGCCGGGGTGCCCCCCGGGACATCCAGTCCCTGCAAGCCCGTAGGCCCCTCGCCCCCCGGGGAGTCGTGCCTCGGACGCGCTCGGCACGCGGCGGCTCCGCGCCGCCGGGGTGCGCCCCCGGGCGCCCAGCTGTTCCGCGCCGCCGGTAGGCGGCAGCTTCGCGCCGCCGGAGGGGTGCGCCCCAGACGCTCGGCACGGGGCAGCCTCGCGCCGCCCGGCTGCGTCCCTGGACGACCAGGTGCTCCTGGCCGCCGGAGGGGTGCGCTCGGGCGCTCGGCACGCGGCAGCTTGGCGCCGCCGGGCTGCGTCCCTAAACGCCCAAGTGCCTCCGCGCCGCCTCCGTGGGTGCCGTGGGTCAGCGGCGGCGGCGGCTTAGGGCCACCGCGGCGGCGGTGCCGCCGGCGAGGGCGCCGACGCCCGCGGCCGCGGGGATGCCGACCTTCGCGGCCTTGCGGCCCGTGCGGTAGTCGCGCAGGCGCCACTCGCGCTCGCGCGCGTACCTGCGCAGCTTGGTGTCGGGGTTGATCGCGTACGGGTGCCCGACCAGCGAGAGCATCGGGATGTCGTTGTGGCTGTCGCTGTACGCGGCGCAGCGCGAAAGGTCCAGGCCCTCCGCGGCGGCCAGGGCGCGGACCGCCTCGGCCTTGGCGGGGCCGTGGAGGGGCTCGCCGACGAGCTTGCCGGTGTACACGCCGTCGACGGACTCGGCGACCGTGCCGAGCGCGCCGGTCAGGCCGAGGCGCCGGGCGATGATCGTCGCGGTTTCGACGGGGGCGGCCGTGACCAGCCAGACCTTCTGGCCGGCGTCGAGGTGCGCCTGGGCGAGGGCGCGGGTGCCGGGCCAGATGCGGTCGGCCATGTACTCGTCGTAGATCTCCTCGCCGATGGTCATCAGCTCGGAGACGCGGTGGCCCTTGACGATGGACAGGGCGCTCTCCCGGGCGTCCTGCATGTGCTCGGGGTCCTCGACCCCGGCGAGCCGGAACCAGGCCTGCTGCCAGGCGAACCGGGCCAGCTCGCGGCGCTGGAAGAACTTCCGCTTGTACAGGCCCCGGCCGAAGTGGAAGAGGGCGGCGCCCTGCATCACGGTGTTGTCGAGGTCGAAGAAGGCCGCCGCGCGCTCGTCCCCGTGGACGGGGAACTCCTGTGAGGTCTTACGGGCGGCCTCGGCCGACGCTTCGCCTGCCAGCACACTGCGCGCGGTGGCGGAGCGCCTGCGAGGGGTGAGCCATCCCAGTGCGGCCATGCCGTGAGCATAGCCACTGTGTTCGGTCCTTCCCGCCTCGTGGGGGCCGCCACAGCGTGAACGGAAGGAGAATGGGGGGCATGTTCGGGCGACGTACGAAGAAGGCCGGCGGTCCGCGGACGGTGACGCTGATCGGGAAGCCCGGGTGTCATCTGTGCGATGACGCGCGGGCGGTGATCGAGCGGGTCTGCGCCGAGACGGGCGCCGTGTGGGAGGAGAAGGACATCCTCCAGGACGAGGAGCTCCACCGCGCCTACTGGGAGCAGATCCCGGTGGTGCTGGTGGACGGTGAGCAGCACACCTTCTGGAAGGTGGACGCGGCGCGGCTGCGGCGCGAGCTCGGAGGCTGAGGCACGGCGGGTGACCGGAAAGGGCGGTTACCATCGTGTGCGTTTTGTTGGGTTTCGGGGGCGGAGCCGTGAGGAGTGTGAACCGTCTTGCCCCCTTCGTGTTCCCAACGGGCTGAGCGCGCCCTCGGTTCCGGGGCGGCGCGATCGGATCGCGTGACCCCGGTCACTTTGGCCGGACAAAAGGGACACCATCTTTGTGCACGCGTTCACAAAGACATAGCCTGCTGTCGACGGGGCGGCCTCGGTACGCATGGCCGCCTGCAGCCCCGCTCATCCCGCAGGAGCACCGTGGCAACTGGCCGAACACACCGACCGGCGACCCGTAGCCGAGGAATCCCCGAGGCCACCGTCGCCAGGCTTCCGCTGTATCTGCGGGCGCTCACCGCACTGTCGGAGCGCTCCGTACCGACGGTCTCCTCCGAGGAGCTCGCGGCGGCGGCGGGGGTCAATTCCGCGAAGCTGCGCAAGGACTTCTCCTACCTCGGTTCGTACGGGACGCGCGGTGTCGGGTACGACGTCGAGTACCTCGTCTACCAGATCTCCCGCGAGCTCGGGCTCACCCAGGACTGGCCGATCGTCATGGTCGGCATCGGTAACCTCGGCGCCGCCCTCGCCAACTACGGCGGCTTCGCCTCCCGTGGCTTCCGCGTCGCCGCGCTGATCGACGCCGACCCGGCCATGGTCGGCAAGCCGGTCGCGGGCATCGCGGTGCAGCACATCGACGACCTGGAGAAGATCGTCGACGAGAACGGCGTGTCGATCGGTGTCATCGCCACGCCCGCGGGCGCGGCCCAGCAGGTCTGCGACCGGCTCGTCGCGGCCGGGGTGACCTCCATCCTGAACTTCGCGCCGACCGTGCTGTCGGTGCCCGACGGCGTGGACGTGCGCAAGGTGGACCTCTCCATCGAGCTGCAGATCCTCGCCTTCCACGAGCAGCGCAAGGCCGGCGAGGAGCCGGGCGCGCCGGTGCCCCCCGTGGTGCGCGGCGCCGCCGCCACCGCCCCGGTCGACGGACGCAAGGGACCTGACGGGGACATGCCCGCCGTGATGCCGGCATGAGCCTCCTCGTCGTCGGACTCAGCCACCGCAGCGCGCCCGTCAGCGTGCTGGAGCGGGCCGCCCTGGCCCCCGACACGCAGAGCAAGCTGCTCCAGGACGCCCTCGCCGCCGAGCCGGCCGTCGAGGCCGCCATCCTGGCCACCTGCAACCGCATCGAGCTCTACGCCGACGTGGACAAGTTCCACGCGGGCGTCGCCGAGCTGTCCACACTGCTCGCCCAGCACAGCGGGGTGGGGCTGGAGGAGCTCACCCCGTACCTGTACGTGCACTACGAGGACCGGGCCGTCCACCACCTCTTCTCGGTGGCGTGCGGGCTGGACTCCATGGTCGTCGGCGAGGGGCAGATCCTCGGCCAGATCAAGGACGCCCTCGCGCGCGGCCAGGAGCTGCACACCGCCGGGCGGCTGCTGAACGACCTGTTCCAGCAGGCGCTGCGGGTCGGCAAGCGGGCGCACAGCGAGACCGGTATCGACCGGGCGGGGCAGTCGCTCGTCACCTTCGGCCTCGAGCAGCTGGCGGCCGGCACCCCGGTGGACACCTGGGCCAAGGGCAAGCGGGCGCTGGTCATCGGCGCCGGTTCGATGTCCTCGCTCGCCGCCGCCACGCTCGCGCGCTCCGGCGTCGACGAGGTGGTCGTCGCCAACCGGACGACGGAGCGCGCCGAGCGCCTCGTACAGATCCTCACCGAGCCCGGGGGCACGGGCGTGGCCGCGCGCGCCGTGGCCATGGCCTCCGTGAGCGACGAACTGACACGTGCCGACGTCGTCGTGTCCTGCACCGGCGCCACCGGCCTCGTGCTGACCGGGGCGGCCGTCGAGGCCGCCGTGGCCGGGCGTACGGGTGCGCCGCTCGCGCTGCTCGACCTCGCCATGCCGCGTGACATCGACGCCGCCGTGCACCGGCTCATGGGTGTCCGGCTCGTCGACATCGAGTCGCTCGCCGAGGCGTCGGCGGACGCGCCGATGGCCGCCGACGTGGACCAGGTGCGGGGCATCGTCGCCGACGAGGTCGCCGCCTTCGGCGCCGCTCAGCGGGCCGCGCACATCACCCCGACCGTCGTCGCCCTGCGCACCATGGCCGCCGACGTGGTGGCCGGGGAGATGGCCCGGCTGGAGGGGCGGCTGCCCGGTCTCGACGAGAAGCAGCGCGCCGAGATCACCCAGACCGTGCGCCGCGTGGTGGACAAGCTGCTCCACGCGCCGACCGTGCGGGTCAAGCAGCTCGCCAGCGAGCCCGGCGGCGCCGGCTACGCGGACGCGCTGCGCACACTCTTCGACCTCGACCCGGAGGCGGTCGCCTCCGTCAGCCGGGCCGACGTGAACGACGCCGATCTCAAGAACCGAGGGCGAGTATGACCGAGAGGGCCCAGAGGGCACTGAGGCTGGGGACCAGGCGCAGCAAGCTCGCCATGGCCCAGTCCGGGCAGGTCGCGGAGGCGGTGCGGCAGCTGACCGGGCGTCCCGTGGAGCTCGTGGAGATCACCACGTACGGCGACGTCTCCCGCGAGAACCTGGCGCAGATCGGCGGGACGGGCGTCTTCGTCACGGCGCTGCGCGAGGCGCTGCTCGCCGGGGACGTGGACTTCGCCGTGCACTCGCTGAAGGACCTGCCGACCGCGCAGCCGGACGACCTGGTGCTCGCCGCGATCCCGCTCCGCGAGGACCCGCGCGACGTGCTGGTCGCCCGGGACGGGCTGCGGTTCGAGCAGCTGCCGGCCGGGGCCCGCGTGGGCACCGGTTCGCCGCGGCGCATGGCGCAGCTCAACGCGTACGCGCGCGCCCACGGCATGGAGATCGAGTGTGTCGCCATTCGGGGGAACATCGACACGCGCGTCGGCTACGTGCGGAGCGGTGAGCTGGACGCGGTGGTTCTCGCCGCGGCCGGGCTGAACCGCATCGGGCGTATCGACGAGGTGACCGACTTCCTGTCGGTCGACACCGTTCTGCCCGCTCCCGGTCAGGGGGCGCTGGCGATCGAGTGCACGGCGGCAAACACCGACCTCGCCGCCGCGCTCGCCGGGCTCGACGACCCGCACACGCGGGCCGCCGTGACCGCCGAGCGGTCCCTGCTCGCCGCCCTGGAGGCCGGCTGCTCCGCACCCGTGGGTGCGCTGGCCGACCTGCTGGCCGATGGGCAGGTTGTTCATGAGATGCGCCTGCGGGGCGTCGTCGGCACGACCGACGGCTCCACGCTGGTGCAGTTGTCCACCACCGGTCCCGTACCCACGTCGCACGGCGACGCCGTCGCGCTCGGTCGCGAACTCGCGTCCGAGATGCTCGCCAAGGGTGCGGCTGGTCTTATGGGGGAGCGAGCACTTTGAGCCCCACCACTGCATCCAAGGTTTCTTCGGCGTTCTCCGCGTGCGGGCACGTCACCTTCCTGGGCGCCGGACCCGGGGATCCGGGGCTGCTGACACTGCGCGCCGTCGAGGCGCTGGCGGGTGCTGACGTACTCATCGCGGAGCCGGATGTGCTCGATGTCGTACGCGGCCATGCCCGGGCGGGCGTGAGCACGCCGGAGCTGGCGGTTGTTGACGATGCGTCAATGCCCGCCGGGGTCCCCGTGTTGAGGGATGCGACCAATCTTGTCATGGAGGCCGCGCGGGGCGGCAAGCGGGTCGTCCGTGCGGTGAGCGGCGACCCCGGGCTCGACGGCAACGCGGGCGCGGAGATGCTCGCGTGCGCCGCCGAGGGCATCCCCTTCGAGGTGGTGCCGGGCGTCGCCACGGCGGTGGGTGTGCCGGCGTACGCCGGTGTGCCGCTGCGCGACGCCGAGGGCGCCGACGTGCGCTTCGTCGACGCCCGGACCGCGGGCGACCGGTGCTGGACGGAGGTGGGCGCCAGCGACGGGACGGTGGTCGTGTCGACGACGCTCGACTCCGTGGCGGCCGCCGCCGGTGAGCTGGTGTCGGCGGGCCGTAAGCCCGACACCCCGCTGACCGTCACCATCGCCGGTACGACGACGCGGCAGCGGACGTGGACGGCGACGCTGGGCTCGATCGCGCAGGTGCTCAAGCAGGCGAAGGTGCTGCCGTCGCCGGACGGGGGCCAGCCGGTCATAGCCGTGGTCGGTGAGCGCAGCGCCGCCGCCCAGCGCGACCAGCTCGCGTGGTTCGAGTCGAAGCCGCTGTTCGGCTGGAAGGTCCTCGTACCGCGTACGAAGGAGCAGGCGGCGTCGCTCTCCGACCAGCTGCGGTCCTACGGCGCGGTGCCGAGCGAGGTGCCGACCATCGCCGTCGAGCCGCCGCGCACGCCGCAGCAGATGGAGCGCGCGGTCAAGGGCCTGGTCACCGGCCGCTACGAGTGGATCGCCTTCACCTCGGTCAACGCCGTCAAGGCGGTGCGCGAGAAGTTCGAGGAGTACGGGCTCGACGCCCGCGCCTTCGCCGGGATCAAGGTCGCGGCGGTGGGCGAGCAGACCGCGAAGGCGCTGGTCGAGTTCGGTGTGAAGCCGGACCTCGTGCCGAGCGGCGAGCAGTCCGCGGCCGGGCTGCTGGAGGACTGGCCGCCGTACGACCCGGTCTTCGACCCGATCGACCGCGTCTTCCTGCCGCGCGCCGACATCGCCACCGAGACGCTGGTGGCCGGGCTGATCGAGCTCGGGTGGGAGGTCGACGACGTGACCGCGTACCGGACGGTGCGCGCGTCGCCGCCGCCGGCCGAGACGCGCGAGGCGATCAAGGGCGGTGGCTTCGACGCGGTGCTGTTCACGTCGTCGTCGACCGTGCGGAACCTGGTCGGCATCGCGGGCAAGCCGCACAACGTGACGGTGATCGCCTGCATCGGCCCGGCGACCGCGAAGACCGCGGAGGAGCACGGGCTGCGCGTGGACGTCCTGGCGCCGGAGCCGTCGGTGCACAAGCTGGCGGAGGCGCTGGCGGAGTTCGGCATACGGCGCCGTCAGGCGGCGCTGGAGGCCGGCGACCCGGTCACGCGCCCGAGCGAGCGGCGGCCGGGCGCACGGCGGCGCCGTACGACCTGACGGTCCCTGCGCGTACCAGCGGTCCCTGCGCGTACTAGCGGCCCCTGTGTGTACGGCCACGGCCGGGTGCGTCCCCGAGGGGGGCGGGCCCGGCCGTCGGCGTTGGCGGGCGTACGCGTGGTCCGTACGCGACGCCTGGGCCTGCGGCGGCGGTACGGGCGGGAGGCCCGGTGGGGCGGGGCCGGCCGTCCGGCGTGGGGCATCGGGGCGGGGGCTGCCCGGGTGGGGGCGCGTGCGACCGGCGGGCTGTCGGCAAAAGCGCCCCCGGGGCGGGCGTAGCGTGGACGCATGACTTCGTACGGATCCTTTCCCGGTGCGCGGCCGCGGCGGCTGCGGACGACTCCCGTCATGCGGCGGATGGTCGCGGAGACGCGGCTGCATCCGGCCGATCTGATCCTGCCCGCGTTCGTACGCGAGGGCGTCACCGAGCCGGTGCCGATCGGGGCCATGCCCGGCGTCGTCCAGCACACGCGGGACACGCTGCGGAAGGCCGCCGTGGAGGCGGCCGCGGCCGGGGTCTCCGGGATCATGCTGTTCGGCGTGCCGGAGGAGTCCAAGAAGGACGGGCTCGGCACCGCCGGGACCGACCCGGACGGCATCCTCCAGGTCGCCATCCGGGACGTGCGCGCCGAGGTCGGGGACGACCTGGTGATCATGTCGGACCTCTGCCTGGACGAGTACACCGACCACGGCCACTGCGGCGCCCTGGACGCGGACGGGCGCGTCGACAACGACGCGACGCTGGAGCGGTACGCCGAGATGGCGCAGGTCCAGGCGGACGCGGGTGTCCACGTGGTGGGCCCCAGCGGGATGATGGACGGTCAGGTCGGGGTGATCCGCGACGCGCTGGACACCATCGGCAAGGAGGACGTGGCGATCCTCGCGTACACCGCGAAGTACTCGTCGGCCTTCTACGGGCCCTTCCGGGAGGCCGTCGGCTCTTCGCTGCGCGGCGACCGCAAGACGTACCAGCAGGACCCGGCGAACGTCCGCGAGTCCCTGCGGGAGTTGGCGCTCGACCTCGAAGAGGGCGCCGACATGGTGATGGTCAAGCCGGCCGGGCCGTACCTCGACGTCCTCGCGAAGGTGGCGGACGCGGTGGACGTGCCGGTCGCGGCGTACCAGATCAGCGGTGAGTACGCGATGGTCGAGGCCGCCGCGGAGAAGGGCTGGATCGACCGCGACAAGGCGATCCTGGAGACCCTCACCGGCATTCGCCGGGCGGGTGCGCAGATGATCCTCACCTACTGGGCGACGGAGGTCGCTCAGCGGCTCCGGTAGGCCGCCCGCACCACCTGGAGTGATGCCGCCAATCCCCCTTGATTGAAGGGGGGTTGGCGGCCTCTTCGTGTGCGCGGGGCGGGGACTTCGAGGCCCCAAGCGGACAGGGCCCGTTCCGTCCAGCCGATCTCTCTTCCGGGCCGCTTCCCGGGCGGCGAGAGTACGTGATGTCACCGGGCGCCACACCCGAACAAGCCACACCAGCTGCACCTGCAGGGCAGCTGTTGCCGGCCGAGGTGTGTATCCCGCGCCCCGTCCTCACGACTCCGCAGGAGAGAGACCATGAAGCTCAGCCATGCCTTCCGCCGCTCGGGAGCCGCGCTCGCCATCAGCGCGATGTCCCTCGGCCTGGTCACCACGGTCGGCTCCGGTACGGCAGCGGCCGCCGCCAGCTGCGGTGGGGACGTGTCGGTCTACGGCATCCTCCCGGACGGCCGGCTCACCTACACGGCGATAGCCCCGAACACCGGCGACCGGGTGAAGACCCTCGTCGGCGCCGAGCTGGGCTTCACGCCGAAGGCGATGGCCACGCTGAACTTCAACACCGTCCTGGTCACCTCGACCGCCGGTGAGCTGTACCGCGTCGACATCCAGACCAACAACACCTCGCTCGGCATCGCAGGCATCACCAAGATCTGGGACGGCGGCTGGACCTTCGACAAGCTGACGTACGACGGCGCCGGGCGCCTCTACGGCACGGTCAACGGCGACCTGCACCGCTACATCGTCACCGAGGCCAAGCCGTCCGGCCCGGCCCACATCGGCCAGCACGAGGTCATCGGCTCGGGCTTCGTGCTGAAGACGCTCGCCGCCTCCGGCAAGGACCGGCTCATCGCCTCGACCGCCGACGGCCGTCTGCTCGGCTACAAGGTGAACGGGGTGGGCGACTGGGCCTCGTCCCAGCTGAAGGCGAGCGGCTGGTCCGCGGTCGACTCGCTCGTCTCGCCCGGCGGCGGCCTCTTCTACGGCCGTACCAACGGCGGCATGTACTGGTACCACGACGCGACCCCGTACGACGGCGACGGCAGCGACATCGCGTACCACACCGACGACCCGGTGGACGCGTCCGGCTGGACCCAGAGCCTGCTCTCCGCCTTCGGCGGCGACTGCTCGTACGTGACGCCGAGCTCCACCGCCAACGGCCAGATCACGCGCAGCGAGGTCATGTCGCGGGCCAAGAACTGGTACGACCGGAACATCCAGTACAGCCAGAGCACCAACATGGCGGACTGGGAGTACGGCCCGACGACGGACGTGAAGTACCGCACGGACTGCTCCGGCTTCGTCTCCATGGCCTGGCACCTGCAGGACTCGCTGACGACCTACAGCCTGCCGACCGTCGCCACGCAGATCTCCAAGAGCGACCTCCAGCCGGGCGACATCCTCAACTACAAGACGCACCACGTCGTCCTCTTCGCGGGCTGGAAGGACAAGGCCGCCGGCACCTTCTACTACTACTCCGAGGGCAGCCCGAGCACGGACATGAACTACTCGACGGCCGACATCAACAGCGGCACGATCGACAGCCACGCGTACAGCAACTACGTGGCCCTGCGTTACAACAAGATCGTCTGAGGGGTGTGAAGCGCGCCGAAGCCCCCGCCGGTGTCCGGCGGGGGCTTCGGCCTTGGGCTGAGCGGGCCGCGAGGCCGCGGGGCCGCGAGGCCGCGGGGGTCAGAGCCGCTCGGGCGTGCGGATGCCGAGCAGCGCCATGCCCTGGTGCAGGGTGCGGGCGGTCAGGTCGACGAGGAAGAGCCGGTTCTCCACGACCTCCGGCGCGTTCTCGTCGCTGATCACCTGGCACTGGTCGTAGAACGTGGTCAGGTGCGAGGCCAGCTGGTAGAGGTACGCCGCCAGCTTGTGCGGCTCGTACGACGCGGCGACCTCCGTCAGGACCTCCCCGAACTGGTCCAGGTGCAGGCCCAGCGCACGCTCCGCCGGGACGAGCGGCAGCTCGGGGTGGGCGGCCGGCTTGGTGTCGCCCGCCTTGCGGATGATCGACTTGATACGGGCGTACGCGTACTGGAGGTAGACGGACGTGTCGCCGTTGAGCGACACCATCTGGTCCAGGTCGAACTTGTAGTCGCGGGACGCGGAGGTCGACAGGTCGGCGTACTTCACGGCGCCGATGCCCACGTACCGGCCGTTCTCGACGATCTCCTGCTCGCTCAGGCCCACCTTCCCGGCCTTCTCGCGGACCACGGCGGTGGCGCGGTCGATCGCCTCGTCGAGCAGGTCGACCAGCCGGACCGTCTCGCCCTCACGGGTCTTGAACGGCTTGCCGTCCTTGCCCAGGACCGTGCCGAAGGCGAGCTGCACGGCGTGCACCCGGTCGTTCAGCCAGCCGGCGCGGCGCGCGGTCTCGAAGACCATCTTGAAGTGCAGCGACTGGCGGGCGTCCACGACGTACACCAGGGTGTCCGCGCCCAGCTTCTGGACGCGGTCGCGGATCGCGGAGAGGTCGGTGGCGGCGTAGCCGTACCCGCCGTTGGACTTCTTCACGATCAGCGGGACGGGGTTGCCGTCGGGGCCCTTGACGTCGTCGAAGAACACGCACAGCGCGCCCTCGGAGCGGACCGCGACGCCGGACTCCTCCAGCAGGCGGCAGGTCTCCTCGAGCATGTCGTTGTACCCGGACTCGCCGACCACGTCCGGGTCCTTGATGTCCATGTCCAGCTTGTTGAAGACGGAGTAGAAGTAGATCTTCGACTCGTCGACGAACCGCTGCCACAGGGCGAGGGTCTCCTCGTCCCCGGACTGGAGGGCCACGACCCGGTCGCGGGAGCGGGCCTTGAACTCCTCGTCGGAGTCGAACAGCGCCCGGGCCGCCTTGTAGAGGCGGTTGAGGTTGGACATGGCCTCCTCGCCGGAGACCGCCGCGTCCTTGTGGTCCAGCTCGTGCGGGTGCTCGATCAGGTACTGGATGAGCATGCCGAACTGGGTGCCCCAGTCGCCGATGTGGTGGCGGCGGATCACCTTCTCGCCCGCGAACTCCAGGATCTTGACCACGGCGTCACCGATGACCGCCGAGCGCAGGTGGCCGACGTGCATCTCCTTGGCCACGTTCGGCTGGGCGTAGTCGATGACCGTCGTGCCCGGCTCGTCGCGGTACGGGACGCCGAGGCGGTCGTCGGCGGCGCGGGCCGCCAGCGTCTCGGCGATCGCCCGGTCCGTGATCGTGATGTTGAGGAAGCCGGGGCCCGAGACCTCGATGTCCTGGATCACGTCGTCGGCCGGGATCGCCTCGACGACCTTGGCCGCCAGCTCACGCGGATTGCCCTTGACCTGCTTGGCCAGGGCCAGGATGCCGTTGGCCTGGAAGTCCGCCCGGTCGCTTCGTCGCAGCAGGGGGTTGCGGGAGCCGGCCTCCGGCAGGGCTGCCGAAAGGGCGTCCGCGAGGCGCTGCTGCACGGTCGAAGCGAGGGAAGGGACCGAGGCCATGAGCTTCCGTTTCTGTCTTGATCGCTGTGCTGTCGTCCGGGGTGTATTCCGGTTGTCAAGTGTCCCACGGGTGCGCAAGCTCTTATCCACCGCTGTCCACAGCCGTCCCAGCGCTGTCATACCGGCGGGTGCGGGCTGTGGACAACCTCGGACCGTGCCGTCGGCGTCTGGGAGAATGGCTTACGCCAGCCTTCGAAACCCCAAGCATTCAAGGACGTGCCGATCGTGGCTCAGAGCAGCACCGAGACCGACTGGGTCTCCCGTTTCGCGGACGAGGTCATCGCCGAGTCGGAGCGACGTGCGCCTGGCAAACCGGTCGTGGTCGCCTCGGGCCTGTCGCCGTCCGGCCCCATTCACCTGGGCAACCTCCGCGAGGTCATGACCCCGCACCTGGTCGCGGACGAGATCCGGCGCCGGGGGTACGAGGTGCGCCACCTGATCTCCTGGGACGACTACGACCGCTACCGCAAGGTGCCGGCCGGTGTCCCCGGCGTCGACGAGTCGTGGGCCGAGCACATCGGCAAGCCGCTGACCTCGGTCCCCGCCCCCGCCGGCTCCCCGTACGCGAACTGGGCCGAGCACTTCAAGGCCGCCATGGTCGAGTCGCTCGCCGAGCTGGGCGTCGAGTTCGACGGCATCAGCCAGACCGAGCAGTACACGGCGGGCGTGTACCGCGAGCAGATCCTGCACGCGATGAAGCACCGCGCCGCGATCGACGCGATCCTGGACCGCTACCGGACCAAGGACAAGGCCACCGGCCAGCCGAAGAAGCAGGGCCAGGGCCAGGGCCAGAAGCCGCAGCCCCAGAAGCAGCAGAAGCCGGTCGACGAGGCCGAGCTGGAGGCCGCCGAGGGCTCCGGCGCGGCGAGCGAGGACGACGGCTCCGGCGGCGCCGGCGGGTACTTCCCGTACAAGCCGTACTGCGGGCAGTGCGGCAAGGACCTCACCACCGTCACCGCGTACGACGACGAGTCGACCGAGATGACCTACAGCTGCGTCTGCGGCTTCTCCGAGACGGTGAAGCTGAGCGAGTTCAACCGCGGCAAGCTGGTCTGGAAGGTCGACTGGCCGATGCGCTGGGCGTACGAGGGCGTGATCTTCGAGCCCAGCGGCGTCGACCACTCCTCGCCCGGCTCGTCCTTCGTGGTCGGCGGGCAGATCGTGCGCGAGGTCTTCGACGGCGTCCAGCCGATCGGCCCGATGTACGCGTTCGTCGGCATCTCCGGCATGGCGAAGATGTCGTCCTCGAAGGGCGGCGTGCCGACCCCGGCCGACGCCCTGAAGATCATGGAGGCACCGCTGCTGCGCTGGCTGTACGCGCGCCGCAAGCCCAACCAGGCCTTCAAGATCGCCTTCGACCAGGAGATCCAGCGGCTGTACGACGAGTGGGACAAGCTGGAGGCCAAGGTCGCCGACGGCAGCGTCCTGCCCGCCGACGCCGCCGCCCACTCGCGCGCCGTGCGCACGGCCGTCGGCGAGCTGCCGCGCACCCCTCGCCCGCTGCCGTACCGCACGCTCGCCTCGGTCGTCGACATCACCGCCGGGCACGACGAGCAGACGCTGCGCATCCTGAGCGAGCTCGACCCGTCCCGGCCGCTGGCCTCCCTGGACGAGGTGCGCCCCCGGCTGGACCGCGCGGAGAACTGGATCTCCACGCACGTCCCGGCCGACCAGCGCACCATCGTCCGCTCGGAGCCCGACACCGAGCTGCTCGGCTCGCTGGACGACGAGGGGCGCGAGTCGCTGCGGCTGCTGCTGGAGGGCCTGGACAGCCACTGGTCGCTGGACGGGCTGACCACGCTGGTGTACGGCGTGCCGAAGGTGATGGCGGGGCTGGACCCGGAGGCCAAGCCGACGCCGGAGCTGAAGGTCGCCCAGCGGAACTTCTTCGCGCTGCTGTACCGGCTGCTCGTCAGCCGCGACACCGGACCGCGACTGCCCACGCTGCTGCTGGCCGTCGGCGCGGACCGGGTGCGCAAGCTGCTGGGCGCGTGAGCACGCTGAAGCCGTAACGGCGAGGCCCCCCACCGTCCGGTGGGGGGCCTCGCCCGTGTCAGGGGCCTACGCGATGTCGTTCACGCGATGTGCTCGGACGCCAGGTCCGCCTGGTAGCGCTCCTTGAACTCCGGCAGCATGCGGCGCAGCAGGACGGCGCTGAGCGGGTGCCGGATGCCGTGGCCGTCGGCGAGGTGTATGTCGAGGACCTCGGCGCTCGGCCAGACGTTGTTCTCGTCGACGTACTGCTTGAAGACCGGGTACGCGCCCTCCCGGAACTCCTCGGAGTCCGGCTCGTCCGGCTCGGGGACCTCGCCCTGCGGCGACGGCTCCTCCGTGTACGCCGGGTCGTACGCCCCCTCGTACGCGGTCGGCGGCAGCTGCGGCGCGGCGAACCACGGGCTGTGGTGGTTGGCGGGGAGCTGGGGCTGCGGTTCCGGCACCTCCTCCGGCTCCGGCTGGAGCGGCGGCTGGGGCTGGAGCTGCAACGGCGGCTGCGGCTGGGGCTGCCGCTGCGGCTCGGTCTCGTCGGGGTGCTGGGCCGGGAGCTCCTGGGCCGGGGCGCCCGGGGCCGGGGTGTCGTCCTGCGCGGCCTGCTCATGAGCCAGGGGCTGCGCCTGCGTGAGCTCGGCGGCGGGCGGCGCCGGGAGCGGCTGCGGCGTCGGGTTCGGCGGCAGCAGGACCGGCTCGATGCCCGCCGCCGCCAGGCCCGCCGGCGCGGTCTCGGCGAGCGGCACGCCGTACTTCGCCAGCCGCAGCGGCATCAGCGCCTCGACCGGCGCCTTGCGGCGCCAGGCCCGGCCGTACCGGGCCTGGAGGCGCGCCTGGTAGATCAGCCGGTCCTGCTCCAACTTGATGACCTGCTCGTACGAGCGCAGCTCCCACAGCTTCATCCGGCGCCAGAGCCGGAAGGTGGGCACCGGCGAGAGCAGCCAGCGGGTGAGCCGTACGCCCTCCATGTGCTTGTCGGCCGTGATGTCGGCGATCCGGCCGACCGCGTGCCGCGCCGCCTCGACGGCGACCACGAAGAGGACCGGGATCACCGCGTGCATGCCCACGCCGAGCGGGTCGGGCCAGGCGGCCGCGCCGTTGAAGGCGATCGTCGCGGCGGTGAGCAGCCACGCCGTCTGCCGCAGCAGCGGGAACGGGATGCGGATCCACGTGAGGAGCAGGTCCAGGGCGAGCAGTACGCAGATGCCCGCGTCGATGCCGATGGGGAAGAAGTACGAGAAGTCGCCGAAGCCCTTCTGGAACGCGAGCTCGCGCACCGCCGCGTACGAGCCCGCGAAACCGATGCCGGCGATGACCACCGCACCGGCGATGACGACACCTATCAGCATCCGGTGCGTCCGTGTCAGCTCCATCGCGGCCACCCGCGATCCCCTCCCCGCAGTCGAGATCTGGCGGGCACAGCCTGGCACACGTGTACGGGGCCCGGCCCCCGGGGGAGGGCCGGACTCCGCATAGCGCCCGTGCGGGCGGCTACTTGTTGGCGGTGGCGATGGCGGCCACGGCCTCCTTGGACGCCTTGACCGCGTCCTCCATCAGGGCCCCCACATCGGGGGTCTCGGCGCCCGCGTACCCGGCGCCGTTGTAGGAGAGGATGACGACGGCGTTCTCCGTACGGGTCACGATGACCGCGTTCTTGAAGTCCTCGTCGGTCTTCTTCAGGCCGTAGCTGAACGCCTTCGACTCGTCGCCGACGCCCGTGGCGGTCGAGGCGTGCAGACCGGTGGCGCCCTCGGTCGCCTGGACCTTGGCGACCTCCTTGGCGAAGCTCTCCTGGGCGCGCTTCTCACCGCTGCCGAGCGTGGGGTCGGAGTCGTAGCGCAGGAGGGAGATGTCGAGCCAGCGGTAGTTGGAGCCCTTGATGCCCTTGTCCTCCAGGCCGTTCCACGAGCAGCTGCCGCGGCTGGCGATGTCGTTGGACTTTCCGGGCGTACCGGTCTTGACCTTCGCCTCCGGGACCATCTCCGCGACCGTCTTCGCCGCGATGGCCTTGCAGGCGTCGGGCAGCTTGGTGAAGACGGCGGGCTCGACCTTCGGCGTGGGCTCCTTCGCGGCGCCGGACGCGGCGCTGGACGAGGCGGCGGACGGGGGCGTCTGCTTCTCGGGCTCGCCCTTGCCGTCGGAGTCCGAGGAGCAGCCGGCGACGACGAGCATCACCGGTACGGCTGCGCAGGCGAGTATGCGGGTGAGTCGCGGGGCTGATCGGTGCATGGTTCCTTCAGTCGCTTGTCGTACGGTCGTCCGGCAGTTCCGACACGGTAGCCCGAGTCGTACGTGTACGGGCGAGGCACGGGAGAGGCGCGGGCGCCGCGTGGAGCCGGGGCGGGGTCGGCGCGCGGGAGGCTACTCGTCGAACTTCTCGGCGAGCTTGCGGGCCAGTCCCTGTGCCTTTTCCTGCAGTTCCTTGCTGTCGGGCACCTCGGTGATGCGGCCGGGCTGTTCGCCGTACCGGATGGTGACGATCACGTTCGATGTGCGGAACACCACGCTGACGGTGCGGTGCTGGGCGGTCGAACCGGCGCGGGTGAGGACGTCGTCGAGGAACGCCGCGTCGCCGAGGTCGGTCAGGACGCGCGGCTCCAGGCCCTCGGGAGTGGTGCCGGGGCTGGCGGCCGGGACGGCGGCGACACTCGGGGCGGGCGCGGCGGCGCTCGGGGCGGGGCCTCCGGTGGCCGGCGGCCGGCCGGCGGGAGAGGCCGGGGAGGCGGGCGGGCTGGGGGTGCCGGGGGTGGGGGCGACCGCCAGGCCCGCGGCGGTCTGCTTGCCCTCGTAGACCTGCTGGGCGCGGTCGTCGTCGCTGACGGTCGGGTCGTACGAGACGACGCGCTCGAAGTCCAGGGTGAGCTGGTGCGAGGCGTCCGGCCCGTCGGCCTTCCAACTGCACCCGGCGCGGCGGTCGGTGTCGTACGTGACGGCCGAGGAACCGCGGTAGACGCGCTCGCGCTGCTCCTGGGGGAGGAAGTCGACGCCGGGGAGCAGGTCCCTGAGCGTGGACCGCTCGATGGAACCGCAGGGTTCGAGGAGCGTGCGGTACTTGCCGGGTTCGGCGGCCGCCGCGGCGGGGCCCCCGGCCTTGGAGTCGGTGGCGGAACCGGAGCCGCCGGAGCCGGCGGTGCAGCCGGTCAGGCCGGTGACGCCGGCGGTGACCGCCGCGAGAAGTGCGGCCAGGCCGGGTGCGTACGCCCTTCGCTGCACGGTCCGGGGTCCTTTCGCTCGGGTGCCTGCCATCCGAAAACTTGTTGCCGCCCGACGCCGACGGGTGGACACAATGTCTATCGCACGCGCTGCCGTCGATGCTGGTCCGCTGTCGCATACGCGGATGTTGGCGCCGGTTTTTGCGTTTTCAGACTTTTCGGGGGATCGAGGAAGTATGTCTTTTGTAGAGGTGCCCGGGGCGAAGGTCCCGATCCGGATGTGGACGGACCCGGCGGCGGTCGAGGACGTCGCGATGCAGCAGCTGCGGAACGTCGCCACGCTCCCGTGGATCAAGGGCCTCGCCGTGATGCCGGACGTGCACTACGGCAAGGGCGCGACGGTCGGCTCGGTCATCGCGATGCAGGGGGCGGTCTGCCCGGCCGCGGTGGGTGTGGACATCGGCTGCGGCATGTCGGCGGTGAAGACGTCGCTGACGGCGAACGACCTCCCGGGCGACCTGTCGCGGCTGCGCTCGAAGATCGAGCAGGCCATCCCGGTGGGCCGCGCGATGCACGACGAGGCGGTCGACCCGGCCGGGCTGCACGGCTTCCCGGCGGCGGGGTGGGACGACTTCTGGGCCCGGTTCGGTGGGGTGGCGGAAGCGGTCAAGTTCCGTCAGGACCGGGCGGTGAAGCAGATGGGAACGCTCGGAGGGGGCAACCACTTCTGGGAACTGTGTCTCGACACCGACGGTTCCGTCTGGATCATGCTGCACTCCGGGTCCCGGAACATCGGCAAGGAGCTCGCCGACTTCCACATCGGAGTGGCGCGGGATCTGCCGCACAACCAGGGCCTGGTCGACCGGGATCTGGCAGTGTTCATCTCGGAGACGCCGCAGATGGCGGCCTACCGGAACGATCTTTTCTGGGCGCAGGAGTACGCGAAGTACAACCGCGCCATCATGATGGCCATCTCGCAGGACGTCGTGCGGCGCGAGTTCAAGAAGGCCAAGGTCACCTTCGAGCCAGTCATCTCCTGCCACCACAACTACGTGGCGGAGGAGCGGTATGACGGAATGGACCTGCTCGTCACGCGGAAGGGCGCGATCCGGGCGGGCTCCGGCGAGTACGGGATCATCCCCGGCTCGATGGGCACCGGCTCCTACATCGTGAAGGGGCTCGGGAACGCCGCGTCCTTCAACTCCGCCTCGCACGGCGCCGGCCGCAAGATGAGCCGCAACGCCGCGAAGAGGCGCTTCTCCACGCGGGACCTGGAGGAGCAGACGCGCGGGGTGGAGTGCCGCAAGGACGCCGGTGTGGTCGACGAGATCCCGGGCGCCTACAAGCCGATCGAGAAGGTCATCGACCAGCAGCGCGACCTCGTCGAGGTGGTCGCGAAGCTGAAGCAGGTGGTGTGTGTGAAGGGCTGAGGCGGAGGAGACACCTCGGCTTTGGGTGAGGGCCCCGGCGGGTTGGCGCCGGGGCCTTCGCATGTCCCGCCGGGTCTACTGCTCGCGGTGGACCTTGGTGTTGGAGGCCTGGGCGCGGGGGCGGACCACCAGGAGGTCGATGTTGACGTGGGCGGGGCGGGTGACGGCCCAGGTGATGGTGTCGGCGACGTCGTCGGCGGAGAGCGGGTCGGGGACGCCCGCGTAGACCTTGGCCGCCTTCTCGGTGTCGCCGCGGAAGCGGGTCGTGGCGAACTCGTCGGTCTTCACCATGCCGGGGGCGATCTCGATCACGCGGACCGGGGTGCCGACGATTTCGAGGCGGAGGGTCTCGGCGAGGACGCGGGCGCCGTTCTTGGCGGCGACGTAGCCGCCGCCGCCCTCGTAGGTGGCGTGGCCGGCGGTGGAGGAGACGATCACCACCGTGCCGGCGCCGCCGGCGGTGAGGGCGGGGAGCAGGGCCTGGGTCATGTTGAGGGCGCCGATGACGTTGACCTCGAACATCTGGCGCCAGTCGGCGGGGTCGCCGGTGGCGACGGGGTCCGCGCCGAGTGCGCCGCCCGCGTTGTTGACGAGGACGTCGCAGCGCTCGAGGCCGGCGGCGAAGGCGTCGACGGCCGGGCGGTCGGTGACGTCCAGGGCGTATGCCGTGGCCTGGTGGCCGGCGGCGGTGAGCTCGGCGGCCAGGGTCTCGATGCGGTCCTTGCGGCGCGCGGTGAGCACCACGTGGTGGCCGGCCGCGGCGAGCTGCCGTGCGGTGGCGGCGCCGATACCGCTGCTGGCTCCGGTGACGACGGCGACGGGCGCGGTGGGGGTGGCGGCGGTCATGGGCTTCTCCTCGCGCGGCTGATCGAAAGGGTGGTCGATACGCGGTCAGGATAGGTGCGGGTGTGGTGCCGGTCAGTGGCCGCGCGGTGTGTACATGATCACGGCCATACCGGCGAGACAGATCAGCGCGCCGGTCACGTCCCAGCGGTCGGGCCGGTAGCCGTCGGCCACCATGCCCCACGCGATCGAGCCGGCCACGAACACGCCGCCGTACGCGGCGAGGATCCGGCCGAAGTCGCCCTGCGGCTGGAACGTGGCGACGAAGCCGTACGCCCCGAGCGCCAGCACGCCGGCGCCGATCCAGAGCCAGCCCCGGTGCTCGCGGACGCCCTGCCAGACGAGCCAGGCGCCGCCGATCTCGCAGAGGGCGGCCAGGACGAAGAGGGCGGCGGAGCGGGCGATGAGCATGGCGTCCAGCGTAGGGGGCGGAACAATCGGTACCTTCTGGACATGGTTGCGAGGGGCAGGGCTGGACTGGTGGTGTCGGCCGTGACGGTGCTGGCGGCGGTGGCCGCCTCGGACGCGGGCGCGGGGGCGGCCGCCGGTGCCCCCGCCGCCGGCGCCACCGGGGTGATCGCCCCCGAGGCGGATGTCGCCCACCACGGGCATGTCTCCCTCGGCGGTGACCGGCTGGAGGTGCTGATGGCGAGTCAGAACCACGGCCCGTCCGGCGTGCCGACCACGACCGTGCGCCTGGCCTTCTCGGTGCCGCTCGCCGGCGGGCCGCCGCTGCCGCCCAACTGCCTGTGGGGCGGCGACCGGGAGGTGCTGTGCTCCACCGGTCCGCTGCGCGCGGACGGCCCGGCCCGCGACACCGTGCTGGACCTGCGTACGGCCGGCACCCCGCACGAGGTGGCGGTACGGGTGGCCACCGAGTGGAACGGCGGCGCGACCGACCGGAACCCCGGGAACAACGACCATCAGGTGCTGGTCCCCGCGACGGGCGACTGGTACGTCTTCTGAGTCAGCTCCCGCTTCCGGCCCAGGCGATGTAGCCGTCGGGGCGGATGAGGAGTGTGTCCCGGCGGGCGGCGTTGGTCCAGCTCGCCCGTATGACCCGGCCCGGCGCGGCGGGCACGTCCGGTGCGGCGGCACCGCCCCGCGGGGCGACGAGGACGAAGGCCCCCTCCCGCAGCAGCTCGTAGAGCCGGCCCTCCGTCAGGGCGAGGTCGGGGGCGCGCCGACCGGTGAGACGGTGGGCGCCGCGCCCGGCGCCGTACGCGATGCCGATGCCGCTGATCATGCGCATCGCCTTGGCGGCCGCGGGAGGGAACCGGTTGAGCAGCCCGGTGCCGAGGGCGCGGGCCGCCAGCGTGGGCGGGGTGTGGACCATGGCCAGGCGGATGAGCGCGCCGCTGCTGCGCAGCACCGTCGTGCCGACGGGATGGCGCTCGTCGTGGTAGCTGTCGAGCAGGGCCTCGGGCTCCGGGGCCTCGCCGCGCAGCACGGCGGCGAGCTTCCAGGAGAGGTTGGCGGCGTCCTGGAGGCCGGTGTTCATGCCCTGGCCGCCGGCGGGGGAGTGGACGTGCGCGGCGTCACCGGCGAGGAAGACCCGCCCCTTGCGGTACTCCGGGACCTGGCGTTCGTCGCTGTGGAAGCGGGAGAGCCAGCGGGGGTCGTGCATCCCGAAGTCGGTGCCGAGGGCGGTGCGGGTGAGGGCGCGGATCTCGTCGAAGTCGACGGGCTCGCTGTCGGGCGACTGGCGGTGGCGGCTCCAGCCGCCCACCCGGTACCAGCCGTCACCGAAGGGCACGACGAAGGCGAAGGCGTCGGGGGTGCCGCTCGCCGTGAGCGCGCTGCCGGGCTCCTCGGTGAGCCGGACGTCGGCGAGCACGACGGAGCGGATCACCGACTCGCCGGGGAACGGCACGCCGAGTCCGTCGCGGACGGCGCTGCGCACGCCGTCCGCGCCCACGAGATAGCGGGCGCGGAGCTCGCCGGGCGCGCCGTCGGGGCCGGTGACCTCGGCGGTGACGGAGTCGGCGTCCTGGCGCAGACCCCGCAGCTCCGTTTCGTACCGGAAGTGCACGCCGGCGGAGACGGCGCGGCGCTCCAGCAGCTGCTCGACCTCGTACTGGGGCGTGATCAGCACGAAGGGGAAGCGGGAGCGCAGCCGGGAGAGGTCGAGCGACAGCTTGCTGAAGAGGTTCAGCCGGGTGAGGGGGGTGCCCCGCTTCACCAGTTCGTCCGCGAGGTCGCGGGCGTCGAGCAGCTCCAGCGTCCGGGCGTGCACGGCGAAGGCGCGTGCGAGGTTGCTGGTCTCGTGGGGGCGGCGCTCGACGAGTGCCACCTCCAGGCCCGCGGCGGCGAGGTCGCCGGCGAGCAGTAGTCCCGTGGGTCCCGCGCCCACGACGATGACGTCGAACTCCGTGCCCGGCGTGCCAGTCATGGCTGCCTCCTGCCCGTGGAATGCCAACGGATGTTGGTCAACGGTTGTTGGTCAACGCTCGTTGGCAAATGTATGCCCGCGCTGATGGCGCGTCAACACCCGTTGGCCTACAGTTGTTGGCATGAAGTTCGAAGCCCCCGCCGACGCCCCGAGCGCCCCCCGCCGCTCGGACGCCACCCGCGCCGCGATCCTCCGCGCCGCCCGCGAGCGGTTCGCGACCGACGGGTACGAGCGCGCCACCATCCGCGCCATCGCCCGCGACGCGGGCATCGACCCGTCGATGGTGATGCGCTACTACGGCAACAAGGAGGGGCTGTTCGCGGCCGCCTGCGCGGTCGACCTGCGCATTCCGGAGGTCGGGGCGCTGCCCGTCAAGCACGTCGGCGCGGTCCTCGCCGCCCACTTCTTCGACCGGTGGGAGCAGGACGAGGTGCTCACGGCCGTGCTCCGGGTCGCCGTCACCAACGCCGCGGGCGCCGAGCGGATACGCGCGATGTTCCCGGCGCAACTAGGCCCCATCGTGGCCGGCGTCTGCCCCGACCCGGCCGACGCCCCGCGCCGCGCGGCCCTGGTGGCCTCGCAGTTCCTCGGCATGGCGCTGGCCCGCTACGTACTGCACCTGCCGCCCGCCGTCGAGATGTCGCGGGACGAGGTGATCGCCTGGCTGGCGCCGACGGTGCAGCGGTACCTGACGGCCGAGTCCCCCTGACGCGGCCGGCCGGGGCGCAGGCTCACCGCGCCTACGCGGCCGCGCCGCCGAACTCGCGCAGGGCGTTCTCGACGATCGCCTCCAGGCGGGCGTGGTGGGCGCCGCGCCAGTACACCCGCCGGCACGCCGTGCACTGCGCGAACACGTCGTACGAGCGCTGCGTGCCCTGCTCCAGCCGCTCGCGCACCGCGTCCTTGTCCGCGTCCGTCAGCGTGCCGTTGCAGGCGGTGCACCGCGTCCACGGCGCGAGCCGCGGCGCGAAGCGCTCCAGGACGTCGCGGAGCTGGTCGTCGGGCTGGTCGCTGTAGACGTACGCCCCGGCCCAGAGCTCGCGGCGTCGCAGCAGCCCCCGGTCACGCGAGAGCATCACGCGCCGCTCCCGCGCCGACCAGGTGGCCAGCGCCGCGTCGCCGATGTCCTCGCTCTCGTACGCCGTGTCCACGCCGAGCAGCCGCAGCCGGCGCGCCAGCGTGCCGAGATGCACGTCGAGCAGGAACCGCAGCGGGGCGCCCGGCACCGGCTGCGGGCGCTCGCGCCCCAGCACCTCGACGTGTTCGCCATGGGCCGGGACGTGCGCGGTGGAGACCGCGCGCCCGTCCACCAGCAGCCTGCCCGCCTCGGTCAGCGGTACGCCGAGCGACTCGACGACGTGCCCGAGCGTCGAGGCGCCGTCCGTGACCACGGAGGTGCGGCCCGCGCGGCGGGGCGCCGAGACGAACAGCCCCAGTTCCGGGGCGAAGCTGATGTGGATCTCCGGTCCGTTCACGCGGCCAGCATGCCACCGGGGGCTCCGCGCCAGCCAGGCCATTTCGCCCGCCCCACCGGAAGGCACCCCACCGGAAGCCGCCGCCCCGTCAAGCCCCCCGCCGCGGGAGGTCCGGGCCGAGGTCCGGTCCGAGGTCCGGTTCGAGGTCCGGCCCGAGGTCCAGGCGCCAGTCGTTGCTCCGCAGCGGGCGGCCCGGCGGGTACTCGTCGTCGTACGCCCCGAGCAGCTCGAAGCCCGCCTTCCGGCACACCGCGTTCGAGGCGGCGTTGTCCACGGCGGGAAAGGCGTGCAGATACCGGTGCTTGCGCGCCGCCCGCGCCTCCCGGATGACGGCGGCCGTCGCGGCCGTGGCGATCCCGCGCCCCTGGAAGGGCGCCAGCACCACCCACCCCGTCTCGTACACCCGGGCGCCGTTCCAGGCCCGCTCCCAGTAGCCGATCACGCCCACGGGCACCTCGTCCGGCAGCAGCACGATCCGGAACATCCGCCCCGTCCCCGAGCGGTCCGCGCTGAGGTCGACGTACCGCTGGTGGCGCCTGAGCAGCAGGTCCTCGGACTCCGGACCTCCCAGGTGGGCCATCATCTCCGGCGTGTTGGCGGCCCGCAGCAGCGCGAAGCCGTCCTCGGACCACGGCTCGAGGCGGACGCGTACGGTCAGCGCGCTCATCGGGCCGAGCCCCGGGCCCCGCCTACGGCCACACCAGGCAGTACGGCTGGTGCCCCGCCTCGTGGAGGCGTACCGAGAAGTCCTGCCATTCGTGGAGCAGCTGGTACACGTCGAACGCGTCCCGCGGTCCGCCGCGGTCGGGGACCGTCGACCATATGAAGGCCGCCGCGCCCACGGTCTCCTCGCCGATGCCGCGCAAGGGGTCGACCACCGTCGTCGGGAGCTTCACCACGGCGTAGTCCGGGTGCAGGACCACGAGCTCCAGGGGCGGGACCTTGTGCAGCGGCATGCCCTGGATGCCGGTGAGGACCATCGCGGCTATCGTCTCGGGCTTGATCTTGGTGAACATGCCGCCCATGCCGAGCTCGTCGCCGCCGAGCTCCTCGGGCCGCATCGAGATCGGGACGCGCGCGGCGGTGGCGCCGTTGGGCGCGCCGAAGTACTTGTACGTCACCCCCATGCCCCGGCCACTCCCGCCTCCCAGAGGAACGCTCCCCATGTGCTCGTGCCCCAGGGGGTTCCCGGAGGTCTGTTCCCCGGAGGACCCGGAGGATCCGGAAGACCCGGAAGACCGGGAAGGCTGGTTCCCGGAGGACCGGGAGGGCTGGTTCCCCGGGGGAATGTCCCGTTCTCGCCGCCGGTGCTTCCCCCGCCGGGCGGGCTCAGGACCCAGGTCGTCGGTCCCTTCACCCAGTCCGCCACCGCGATGCATATCTCCACCCGACTGCTTTTAGGTAACACGGCCCCAACCGCGCAACCCGATCATCGTGACAGTGACCTCCCCCACGCGCGTGCGGTGAAACACCTGTCCGCAAGAACGTCCGGGCCTCTGACACCATGGTTTCCGTGAGCTTTCCCAATGACGCCCCAGTTTCGCAGACGCGGAGCCCTGCCGCCCGGTCGTAAAACAAGGTCGTCGGCAAGATCCGCAACAAGATCATCAACAGATTGTCAACAGATCGTCGCCGTCCGGCGGCCGTGCCCGCGCATTGCCGCCCCTCCACTCGTTCTCGCAGGTCAGGACCAAAGTGCCGTATTCATACGAAGCCCCAGTCTCACAGACGCTTTTCGACCGCGCGTCCCTCGTGACGCCCGGCGGCGTGAACTCTCCCGTGCGCGCCTTCCGCGCGGTGGGCGGAACGCCCCGGTTCATGGTGTCCGGTACGGGTCCGTACCTCACTGACGCGGACGGGCGCGAGTACGTCGACCTCGTCTGCTCGTGGGGGCCGATGATCCTCGGTCACGCCCACCCCGAGGTGATCGCCGCCGTGCAGGAGGCCGTCGCGCGCGGAACCTCCTTCGGTACGCCGGGTGAGGGCGAGGTCGCGCTCGCCGAGGAGATCGTGGCCCGGGTCGAGCCGGTCGAGCAGGTGCGGCTCGTGTCGTCGGGCACCGAGGCCACGATGTCCGCGATCCGGCTCGCCCGCGGTTTCACCGGCCGCGCCAAGGTCGTCAAGTTCGCCGGGTGCTACCACGGGCACGTGGACGCGCTGCTGGCCGCGGCCGGCTCCGGCGTCGCGACCTTCGGGCTGCCCGACACGCCCGGCGTCACCGGTGCGCAGGCCGGCGACACCATCGTCCTGCCGTACAACGACCTCGACGCCGTACGCCAGGCCTTCGCCGCGCACCCCGGCGAGATCGCCTGTGTGATCACCGAGGCGTCGCCGGGCAACATGGGCGTGGTCCCGCCCCGCGACGGCTTCAACGCCGGACTGAAGGAGCTGTGCGCCGCCAACGGCGCGCTGTACATCTCCGACGAGGTCATGACCGGTTTCCGCACCTCGAAGGCCGGCTGGTACGGCGTCGACGGCGTGGTCCCCGACCTGATGACGTTCGGCAAGGTCATGGGCGGCGGCTTCCCGGCCGCGGCGTTCGGCGGCCGCGCCGACGTAATGGCGCACCTGGCGCCCGCCGGGCCCGTCTACCAGGCCGGCACCCTCTCCGGGAACCCGATCGCCACGGCCGCCGGCCTCGCGCAGCTGCGGCTGCTCGACGACGCGGCGTACGAGAAGGTCAACGCGGTCTCGCGCGAGATCCAGGCGCTGGTGACGGACGCGCTGAGCAAGGAGGGCGTGGCCCACCGGCTCCAGACCGCGAGCAACATGTTCTCCGTCTTCTTCACCGACGCCGAGGTCGTGAACTACGACGACGCGAAGAAGCAGGAGGCGTTCCGCTTCACCGCGTTCTTCCACTCGATGCTGGCGCAGGGCGTCTACCTGCCGCCGTCCGCCTTCGAGTCGTGGTTCGTCTCCACGGCGCACGACGAGCGCGCCGTCGAGCGGATCGCCGCCGCGCTGCCGGCCGCCGCCCGCGCCGCAGCGGAGGCGACGGCATGAACGGGGGGAACGACGACATCACCGTCGTCCACCTGATGCGCCACGGCGAGGTGCACAACCCGGACGGGATCCTGTACGGGCGCCGCGCCGGCTACCACCTCTCCGAGCTCGGCCGGAAGATGGCCGACCGGGTCGCCGAGCACCTGGCGGAGCGCGACATCACCCATGTCGTGGCCTCGCCGCTGGAGCGCGCCCAGGAGACGGCCCAGCCCATCGCCGCCTCGCACGGCCTGGAGCTGGCCACCGACGAGCGGCTCATCGAGGCGGGGAACGTCTTCGAGGGCAAGACCTTCGGTGTGGGCGACGGCGCGCTGCGCAGGCCGGCCAACTGGAGGCACCTGACCAACCCGTTCCGGCCGTCCTGGGGCGAGCCGTACGTCGACCAGGTCGTACGGATGATGGGCGCGCTGAACGCGGCGCGTGACGCGGCCCGCGGGCACGAGGCGGTGTGCGTGAGCCACCAGCTGCCGATCTGGATCGTGCGCAGCTTCGTCGAGCGGCGCCGGCTGTGGCACGACCCGCGGCGCCGGCAGTGCACGCTCGCGTCCCTGACCACGTTCACGTACCAGGGCGACAAGATCGTGTCGGTGGGCTACAGCGAGCCGGCCCGCGATCTCGTCCCGGCGCACCTGCTGGCCGGTGCGAAGCCGGTGAAGGGCAGGGACAAGGGCGCGTCCAAGGCCTTCGGCGCGTAACTACCCTGTCACAGAGCAGATTATGTGATTAATTCGGGAACCCGTGCGTTCCCCACCGCATCTCTCCCCTTGTCGGACCGGTCGTGACTTTCCGGTCGAAAAGCAGGCGCGAATGCGGATGGGGACGAGATGCGCGGGATCAGCCGAAGGGGTTTGCTGGGAGCCGGAGTTGGGGCCGCGGCCGCGATCGGAATCGCGGGCTGCGGCCCCGGTGGCGGTAACGACGGTACGGGCAAAGGCGGCGCACAGCCCGGCGGCGCCGGCGCGAACACCGGTAAGCCCGAAGCCGGCGGCGCGCCGAAGGGACGGCTGATAGGCGACGGCTCCACCTCCGACACCGGTAAGCAGCCGAACCAGCCCGACAAGCCCGTCCCCCTGGAGCCCGGTCAGACCCCGCCCCAGTTCGTGGTCTTCTCCTGGGACGGCGCCGGAGAGGTCGGCAACGGCCTCTTCCCCCGCTTCCTCGAACTGGCCAAGGACCACGGCGCGGCCATGACCTTCTTCCTCTCCGGGCTCTATCTCCTCCCGGAATCGAAGAAGACCCTCTACCGCCCGCCGAACAACCCCGTCGGCGCCTCCGACATCGGTTACCTCACCGATGACCACATCAAGGAGACGCTGAAATACGTCCGCCAGGCCTGGCTCGACGGACACGAGATAGGCACCCACTTCAACGGGCATTTCTGCGCGGGCTCCGGTTCGGTCGGCAAATGGACCCCGGCGCAGTGGCAGAGCGAGATCGACCAGGCCGTGAAATTCGTCACCGAATGGAAGACGAACAGCGGCTGGACGACCCTCGACCCGCTGCCCTTCGACTACCGCAAGGAACTCGTCGGCGCCCGCACCCCCTGCCTCCTCGGCCAGGACAACCTGCTGCCCACGGCGAAGAAGCTCGGCTGGCGCTACGACGCCAGCTCGCCCGGCGGCCGCCAGAAGTGGCCCGTCAAGCGCCAGGGCATCTGGGACCTGCCGCTGCAGCAGGTGCCGTTCCCCGGCCGCGCCTTCGAGGTCCTGTCCATGGACTACAACATGCTCGCCAACCAGTCGCAGAACACGACCAAGGGCAACCCGGCCCGCTATCCCGACTGGAAGAAGCAGGCCACGGAGGCGTACCTCGCCGGATTCCGGCGCGCCTACGAATCGAATCGCGCGCCCTTCTTCATCGGCAACCACTTCGAGCAGTGGAACGGCGGCATCTACATGGACGCCGTCGAAGAAGCGCTCAAGGGCATGGCCGGAAAGAAGGACGTCCGGCTGGTCTCCTTCAAGCAGTTCACCGACTGGCTCGACGTCCAGGACCCGAAGATCCTCGACAAGCTCCGCACGCTGGAGGTCGGGCAATCGCCGACCGGTGGCTGGAACACCTTCCTCAAGGCCGCTTAGACCGTCCTGACATCGGGCTTTACGGTCACCGGAGAACTGCGGAGGGAGTACGGAGGGGGGCGCGGAAGATCCCCGGAAGGCCCATGCGAAACTTTTCACATGACCTTTAGCCGCGCTCCTCGAAGCATCATGCTCGCCGCCGGCGCCCTGGCGGCCGCGCTCGCGCTGACCGCGTGCACCAGTGGCACCAAGGGCGTCTCCGGCGGGGGCGGCGACACCAACTTCGTCGCCGGAAACGGCGGCATCCTGATGGTCCCCAAGGGTGAGCGCAAGGCCGTGGGCACGATGGCCGGCAAGACCCTGCAGGGTGCGCCGCTCGACGTCGCCGACCTCAAGGGCAAGGTCGTCGTCCTCAACGTCTGGGGCTCCTGGTGCGGGCCCTGCCGCACCGAGGCCCCGCACCTCAACAAGGTCTCCGAAGACCTCAAGGCGCGGGGCGTGGAGTTCGTCGGGCTCAACACGCGGGACATCAGCCCGCAGCCGGCCGTCAAGTTCGAGCAGGACAACGGCATCACGTACCCGAGCCTGCACGACCCGGCCGGCGAGATCATCCTCAACGGCTTCCCCAAGGGCACGCTTCCGCCCCAGGCCATCCCCTCCACCGTCGTGCTCGACCGCGAGGGCAAGATCGCCGCACGCGTGCTCAAGGCCGTGGGCGAGGAACAGCTCCGCTCGATGATCGACCCGGTCCTCGCGGAGAAGTAACCCATGAACGAGACGGTATTCAGCGGGGCCCTCCTGCTCGCCCTGCCCATCGCGGTGCTCGGCGGGCTGGTCTCCTTCTTCTCGCCCTGTGTCCTGCCGCTCGTACCCGGCTACCTCTCGTACGTGACCGGTGTCACCGGCACCGACCTCGCCGAGGCCCGCCGGGGCCGGATGGCCGCCGGCGCCGCCCTCTTCGTCCTCGGCTTCACCGCCGTCTTCGTCTCCGGCGGCGCCCTCTTCGGCTACTTCGGCTGGACCCTGCAGCAGCACCGCCAGACGCTGACCGTCATCCTCGGCGTGCTGATGATCCTCATGGGCGTCTTCTTCATGGGGCTCCTGCCGTGGTTCACGCAGCGCGAGTTCCGCTTCCACAAGCGGCCGGTGACCGGTCTCGTCGGGGCGCCGGTGCTCGGCGCGCTGTTCGGCATCGGCTGGACGCCGTGCATCGGCCCGACGCTCGCGTCCGTCACCGCCCTC
The DNA here is from genome assembly GCF_056430285.1 of Streptomyces sp. NPDC045998. Taxonomy (NCBI): domain Bacteria; kingdom Bacillati; phylum Actinomycetota; class Actinomycetes; order Kitasatosporales; family Streptomycetaceae; genus Streptomyces; species Streptomyces sp. NPDC045998. Next base: position 57,687 of record NZ_JBWKLJ010000017.1, on the reverse strand, counting down.
GCCGCCGACCAGGCCAGCGCGGGGCGCGGGGCGCTGCTGACGTTCGCGTACTGCCTCGGTCTCGGTGTGCCGTTCGTGCTCGCCGCGATCGCGTTCCGCAAGGCGCTCGGCGCGTTCGCCTGGGTGAAGCGGCACTATGCGTGGGTGATGCGCATCGGCGGCGGGATGATGATCCTGACCGGCCTGCTGCTCCTCACAGGCGCGTGGGACATCCTCGTGCAGCACATGCAGGTCTGGTCCAGCGGTTTCCAGGTGGGGATCTAGTTCCATGAGCAAGGCAGCAGAGACGACGGACGCGGCCGAGTCGGCACGGACGGCCGGGGCGGTGGCGGAGGCCGACGCGGACGCCGCGGCCGGGGCGCACCTGTCGACGGCGCCCGCCGAGGACTCCGCGGAGTCCGGCGGGCCGGCCGACGGGCTCACCGGCGGCCCCACCCTCGGCGTGTTCGGCTGGGTCCGCTGGTTCTGGCGCCAGCTGACCTCCATGCGGGTCGCGCTGATCCTGCTCTTCCTGCTGTCGCTCGGCGCCATCCCGGGCTCGCTCATCCCGCAGAACAGCGCCGACGAGCTGAAGGTCCGCACCTTCAAGGAAGCCCACGAGACGCTCGCGCCGATCTACGACCGGCTCCAGCTCTTCGACGTCTACAGCTCGGTGTGGTTCTCGGCGATCTACATCCTGCTGTTCGTCTCGCTCATCGGCTGCATCGTCCCCCGCAGCTGGCAGTTCGTCGGCCAGCTGCGCAGCCGCCCGCCGGCCGCCCCCCGCCGCCTCACCCGCATGCCCGCGTACGCCACCTGGCGCACCGAGGCCGCGCCCGAGGACGTACGCGAGGCGGCGCTCGCGCTGCTGAAGGGGCGGCGCTTCCGCGCGCACACCGCCGGGGACGCGGTCGCCGCCGAGAAGGGCTACCTGCGCGAGGCCGGCAACCTCCTCTTCCACGTGGCGCTCATCGTCATGCTGGTGGCCTTCGCCGCCGGACAGCTCTTCAAGTCCGAGGGCGGCAAGCTGATCGTCGAGGGCGACGGCTTCTCGAACATCCTCCCGCAGTACGACGACTTCAAGTCGGGCTCGCTCTTCGACACCGACGAGCTGGCGCGGTTCAGCTTCAAGCTGGACCGGTTCACCGGCACGTACGAGACGAGCGGCCCGCAGCGCGGCACCCCCCGCACCTTCGAGGCGGACGTCACGTACGGCAGGGCGGGCGAGGAGAAGAAGAAGGGCGTCATCCGGGTCAACGAGCCGCTGGAGGTCGACGGCTCGAAGGTCTATCTGATCTCGCACGGGTACGCGCCCGTCCTCACCGTCCGCGACGGCAAGGGCGAGGTCGTCTACCGGGCCGCCGTTCCGCTGCTCCCCATCGACAACAACGTCACCTCCACCGGCGTCCTCAAGGTGATGGACGGCTACAAGGACAAGAACGGCAAGAAGGACCAGCTCGGCTTCCCGCTCTTCTTCGTCCCGACGTACGCGGGCAAGGGCAGCGGCCAGATGTTCAGCCAGTTCCCCGGCCTGGTCTTCCCGGCGCTCAACATCAGCGCCTACCACGGCGACCTGCGCGTCGACAGCGGCCTGCCGCAGAACGTGTACCAGCTGGACACCAGCAAGATGACCCCGTTCAAGGACGCGAACGGCGAGATCTACAAGAAGACCCTGCGGCCCGGCGAGCGCATGGAGCTGCCGGGCGGGGCCGGCTCGGTCACCTTCGAGAAGGGGATCAAGGAGTGGGCCAGCTTCCAGATCTCCCAGCAGCCCGGCAACGGTCTCGCCCTCGCCGGTGCCATCGCCGCCATCGCCGGACTGGTCGGCTCCCTCTTCATCCAGCGCCGCCGCGTGTGGGTCCGGGCGGTCCGCGGTGACGACGGCGTGACCGTCGTCGAGCTGGCGGGGCTCGGCCGCAGCGAGTCCGCGAAGCTTCCCGAGGAGCTGGCCGACCTGGCCGCCACCCTCCACTCCCAGGCACCGACCGCGCCCGCGCCCACCCCTGCGCCCGCACCCGAGGCCGAGGCCGACCACGCCGACGAAAGGGCTGAGAAGTGAATCTCGCCGCCGCGACCAACGAGAGCCTGGCGGAGCTGAGCAATCTGCTCATCTACTCCTCCATGGCCGTCTACACCCTGGCCTTCCTCGCGCACATCGCCGAGTGGGTCCTCGGCAGCCGCAGCAAGGTCGGCCGTACGGCGGCGGCCCTGACGGAGTCCTCGGCGGGCGCGCAGGCGCCGGTCCAGGTCACGCGGCAGGGCGGCGGCACCGCCGTCTTGGACAAGCCGCAGGTCGTCACCCGCGCCGCAGCCGGCGCCCGCGAGGTCCCCGACGGCCCGGGCGCGGCCGGCGGCGACGAGAAGGGCGACCTCTACGGGCGGATCGCCGTCTCCCTCACCACGCTCGCCTTCCTCATCGAGGCCGCCGGTGTCGTCACCCGCGCGCTGTCGGTGCAGCGGGCCCCCTGGGGCAACATGTACGAGTTCTCCACCACCTTCTCGACGGTGGCGGTCGGCGCGTACCTCGGCTTCCTCCTCGCGAAGAAGAACGTCCGCTGGATGGGCCTGCCGCTGGTCACCACCGTCCTGATCGACCTCGGCATCGCCACCACCTGGCTCTACACCGAGAGCGACCAGCTGGTCCCGGCCCTGCACTCGTACTGGCTGTGGATCCACGTCTCCACCGCCATCTTCTGCGGCGCCGTCCTGTACCTGGGAGCCGTCGCAACGCTGCTCTACCTCTTCCGCGACGGGTACGAGGCCAAGCTGGCGGCGGGCCGCACGCCGAGCGCCTTCGCCCGCTCGGTGCTGGAGCGGCTGCCGGCGGCCGCGAGCCTGGACAAGTTCGCGTACCGCGTCAACGCGGCGATCTTCCCGCTGTGGACCTTCACGATCATCGCGGGCGCGATCTGGGCCGGCGACGCGTGGGGCCGCTACTGGGGCTGGGACGCCAAGGAGGTCTGGTCGTTCATCACGTGGGTCGGGTACGCCGCGTACCTGCACGCCCGCGCGACGGCCGGCTGGAAGGGCCGCAAGGCCGCGTACATCGCGCTGATCGCCTTCGCGTGCTTCCTCTTCAACTACTACGGCGTCAACATCTTCGTGAGCAGCAAGCACTCCTACGCAGGCGTGTGAGGTAGCGCGGGCCCGGCGCCCGCGCGAGGCTGGAGGTATGGCTGATCCCATACCTCCCGGTACGAGCGAGACCCATGGCGACACCCACACCGTGCGGTTCACGGTTCCGCTGCCGCACCCCGTGGAGCGCGTCTGGCCGGCCATCTCCACCCCGGGCGGCCTGCGCGGCTGGCTGGCCGAGCCCAAAGCGCTGGAGCCGCACCTCGGCGGCACGGCCATCCTGCGCTGGCCCACCAGCGACACCGTCGCCACCGGCACGGTCACCGCGTGGGACGTCGAGCGCATCGTGGAGTACACGCTCGACGTGTACGGCCGCGTCCGCCTGCACCTGGAGCGGGGCGGCGCGCCCGACACGACCGTGCTGCGGTTCCTGAACGAGTTCCGAGGCACGGACGACCGGCGTCTCGACCGCCTGGCCGGCTGGCACGACCGCTTCGAGTACCTCGTCGACGCGCTGGACGGCAAGCCGGCCGACTGGCCCTCCTGGTCGCGCGAGCGCTGGCAGGACCTGCGCAGCCGGTACGAGGCCCGCGACTTCGGCGCGACCTAGATCAGGGCTTCTTCGGGTCGTCGTCCTCGTCCTGCTCGCCCTTCTTGAGCTCCTCCTCGCGGCGGCGCAGGTCGGCCTCCCAGTCCTTCAGGAGGGCCTCGTCCTTCTTGCTCTCGTCGCGCAGGGACTTCAGGAACTCGGGGTTGTCGTCGGGGGCGACCCACTGGGTGCGGTGGTTCCGGTGCCACTCGGAGGGGGTGCGTCCGCCGGCCGGGGCGTGGCGCATCTTTCCGGCGGCGAACCAGACGATGGGGCCGACGATCCAGAAGAGCAGGATGATGAAGATCCAGGCCACCTTGGGGAGGTGCTTCGCCTCGTCCTCCGGCGTGTTCAGGCAGTCGATGAACGCGTAGATCGTCAACGCCAGCGGCAGGATGTACAGCAGTGCCCTGAGCATGGGGGACAGCTCCCTGGAAGCATTGGCGGGCCGGTTTCCACAGCCCCGGTGACAGGCCCAGAGTAGCCGGTGACCGATACTTGACCCCATGGCTTACGACGATCTCCGCTCGCTGCTCAGGGCTCTGGAGCGCGAAGGCGACCTCAAGCGCATCAAGGCCGAAGTCGACCCCCACCTGGAGGTCGGGGAGATCGTGGACCGGGTCCAGAAGTCCGGTGGCCCGGCGCTGCTCTTCGAGAACGTGCGCGGCTCCGCGATGCCGCTCGCGATGAACGTCTTCGGGACCGACCGCCGGCTGCTGAAGGCGCTGGGCCTGACGTCGTACGACGAGATCAGCGCGAAGATCGGCGGCCTGCTGCGGCCCGAGCTGCCGCACGGCTTCGTGGGCGTGCGCGAGGCGTTCGGCAAGCTCGGCGCGATGGCGCACGTGCCGCCGAAGAAGGTCAAGGACGCGCCCGTGCAGGAGGTCGTGCTGCGCGGGGACGACGTGGACCTGGACATGCTCCCGGCGCTCTTCACCTGGCCCAAGGACGGCGGGTCCTTCTTCAACCTGGGGCTCACGCACACCAAGCACCCCGAGAACGGCATCCGCAACCTCGGCCTGTACCGGCTCCAGCGCCACGACAAGCGCACCATCGGCATGCACTGGCAGATCCACAAGGACAGCCGCAACCACTACCAGGTCGCCGCGCGGCGCGGGGAGCGGCTGCCGGTCGCGATCGCGTTCGGGGCGCCCCCGGCGGTGACGTACGCCTCGACGGCGCCGCTGCCGGAGGACATCGACGAGTACCTGTTCGCGGGCTTCCTCCAGGGCAAGCGGATCGAGATGGTGGACTGCAAGACGGTGCCGCTGCAGGTCCCGGCGCAGGCGGAGGTGGTCCTGGAGGGCTGGCTGGAGCCGGGCGAGATGCTCCCCGAGGGGCCGTTCGGCGACCACACCGGCTTCTACACCCCGCAGGAGCCGTTCCCGGCCCTGAAGATCGACTGCGTGACGATGCGGAAGCGGCCGCTGCTGCAGTCCATCGTGGTGGGCCGGCCGCCGACGGAGGACGGGCCGCTGGGGCGGGCGACGGAGCGCTTCTTCCTGCCCCTGCTCAAGATCATCGTGCCGGACATCGTGGACTACCACCTGCCGGAGTCGGGCGGCTTCCACAACTGCGCCATCGTCTCGATCGAGAAGAAGTACCCCAAGCACGCGCAGAAGGTCATGCACGCCATCTGGGGCGCGCACATGATGTCGCTGACCAAGCTCATCGTGATCGTCGACGCCGACTGCGACGTCCGCAACATGCACGAGGTGTCGTGGCGGGCGCTCGGCAACACCGACTACGCCCGCGACCTCACGGTCGTCGAGGGCCCGGTCGACCACCTGGACCACGCCTCGTACCAGCAGTTCTGGGGCGGAAAGGCGGGCATCGACGCCACGAAGAAGTGGCCCGAGGAGGGCTACACGCGCGACGGCGGCTGGCCGGACATGGTGGAGTCCGACCCGGCGACGGCGGCGCTGGTGGACCGCCGCTGGAAGGAGTACGGGCTGTGAGCCCGATCGCGATGGGCGGTCCCGCCCTCTTCATCGGCACCGACACCGACTACGTGGCGCTGGTGCGCCCGGAGCTGGACCCGGCGGACGCCGGGGTCCAGCGGGCCGCCGCCGAGGCGGGTGTCGCCCCCGAGGAGTTCGCGGGCGCGGGCGACCTGTGGGCCGTCCTGGTCGAGAGCGGCGGCGAGGGCGACGGCTTCGAGCTGCCCGGCGTGCGCGACGCCGAGCCCGCCGACTTCGCGGAGCGGCTGCGCGCCGAGCTTGCCGCCGCATCCGGGCCGTTCAGCGTCGACGGCGGCGCGGTCCTGCGTCTGGACGCCCGTCCGGCCGGCGCGGACGCCTACGCCTTCACGGCGCACGTCACACCGCCCGACGACCCCGAGACCACGCTGACCGTGGAGACCGGGCCGCTGCCCGTGGCCGCGCTGCTGGCCGACCTCGACGCGTTCCTCGGGAGCCTCGCGTGATGACGACCACCGCGCCGAAGCCGGCCGGCGGCATCAAGGCCTTCCTGCGGCTGGTGATGATCGAGCACTCGGTCTTCGCGCTGCCCTTCGCGTACATCGCCTCCCTCACCGCGATGTACGAGGACGACCGGAGCGTCCACTGGGTCGAGCTGCTGCTCGTCACGGTCGCGATGGTGGGCCTGCGCACCTTCGCCATGGCCTGCAACCGGATCATCGACCGCGAGATCGACGCCCGCAATCCGCGCACGGCGGGCCGCGAGCTGGTCACCGGCGCGGTGTCCGTCCGCTCCGCCTGGACCGGCGCGCTGGTGGCCCTGGTGGTCTTCCTGGGCGCGGCGGCGCTGCTCAACCCGCTGTGCCTGGCGCTGGCGCCCCTCGCCGTCGTGCCGATGGTCGTCTATCCGTACGGCAAGCGCTTCACGAACTTCCCGCACGCCATCCTGGGTCTGGCGCAGGCCATCGGCCCGGTCGGCGCGTGGCTCGCGGTCACCGGGGCGTGGTCGTGGGACGCCATGATCCTCGGCCTCGCCGTCGGCGTCTGGATCGGCGGCTTCGACCTGATCTTCGCCTGCCAGGACGTCCAGGCCGACCGCGCCCACGGCGTCATGTCGGTCCCGGCCCGGTTCGGCGTCCCGGCGGCCCTCCACGGCGCCCGTGCCTGCCACGCCGTGACGACGGCCCTGCTCGTCTGGTACGCCCTGGCCACCGACGCGGGCCTCTTCTTCTGGCTGGGCCTGGTCGTGGTGGCCGTCGCCTTCGTGTACGAGCACACGATCGTGCGCCCGCACGACCTGTCGCGGCTGAACCGGGCGTTCTTCACGACGAACGGCTTCATCGGGATCGCGCTGTTCGTGTGCGCGGTGGTGGACCTGGTGGTGCGCGGCCTCAGGGGGTGAGCGCCGCCGTCCGGCGCGGGCGGCGGCGGAAGACGAAGGCCGCCGCCACGCCCGCCAGGAGGCCGAAGAGGTGGCCCTGCCAGCTGACGCCGGACTGGGTGGGGGATATGCCCAGCAGGATCGAGCTGCCCCAGACGGCGCCGATCAGCAGGCCGACGCCGATGTCCAGCGGCTTGCGGTCCACGAAGCCGCGCACCAGCAGGTAGCCGAAGAGGCCGAAGATCAGGCCGGAGGCGCCCGCCGTGACGCTGTACGACGGGGAGACGAGCCACACGCCGAGCCCGTCGACGACCACGATGAGCGCGGCGACGGCCAGGAAGCGGCGGATGCCGCCGAGCGCGGCGAGGAAGCCGAAGACCAGCAGCGGCACGGTGTTCGCCGCGACGTGGGCGAAGCCGAAGTGGAGGAACGCCGCGGGGACGAGGTCGCGCAGCTCGGCGGTCTCGCGGGGCGTGATGCCGTAGGCGTCGAGGGCGTGACCGGTCGCCATGTCCACGGCTTCGAGGAGCCACAGCAGCGCCACCCAGGCGACCATCAGCTTCGCGGCCGCCCCGGCCCGGCCGGCGCGGCTCCAGCCGGTGCCGTCGCGGCCGGTCCGGCTCGCCGTCCCACTCGTCGTACCCGCCATGGCGGCCCCCTGCGGTCTCGCACGCTTCCACCTCGGCAAACGTCCGGGGACCTTACCCGGTTCCCCGCCCGCCGGGCCGGATAGGCTCAGGCGCATGACTGTCGGCAAGCGCGTTCCCTGGGTCGTCGGGGTGTCCGGGGCCTCGGGGACCCCGTACGCCGCCGCCGTGCTGCGTGGGCTGCTGGCGGCCGGGGAGAGCGTGGACCTGGTGGTGTCCCGGGCGTCCCGGCTGACGCTGCTGGACGAGACGGGGATCGCGTTCCGCGACGCGCACTGGCGCGAGGACCTGGCGGAGTGGCTGGCGCGGGGCGCGGACGGGAAGCCGGGTACCTTCCGGGACGTCGACGTGGCGGACGTACGCCACTGGGCGGCCGGTGACCTGGCCGCGGGGCCGTCGTCGGGCTCGTACCCCGTCAAGGGGATGCTGATCGTGCCCGCGTCGACCGCCTGCGTGGCCGGGGTGGCGCTGGGCCTGTCGAAGGACCTGCTGCAGCGGGCGGCCAGCGTGACGCTGAAGGAGCGGCGCCGGCTCGTGGTCGCGGTGCGCGAGACCCCGCTGAACGGCCAGACGCTGAAGCACCTGGTGGCGCTGGACGAGGCGGGCGCGGTGGTGCTGCCGGCCTCGCCGGCGTTCTACGCGGGGGCGACGCACATCCAGGACCTGGTGGACTTCGTCGCGGGGCGGGTGCTGGACGCGGCGGGGGTACCGCACGCGCTGTACCGCCGCTGGAAGGGCGAGCTCGGTGGTGGCTCGCGTGATGGTGATTAGGGCTCTCGAGAGCCAGGGGAAGATCCGTACGGGGCGCCGACCCCGCATGCCTTAGATTGACACTCAAACGCGCGGTTTCGCTGACCAATGGAAGGCTTCAGGCATATGGACGCCGTGGATAGGCAGCTCATCCAGGCCCTGCGGGAGAACGGCAGGGCCTCGTACGCCGAGCTCGGCCGGCTCGTCGGGCTCTCCGGGCCCTCCGTCACCGACCGCATCAACCGCCTGGAGGCGGCGGGCGTCATCACCGGCTACCGCGCCACCGTCGACTCCGCCTCGCTCGGCCTCGGCGTCACGGCGCTGATCGGCATCTCGCTCTCCGACGCCGCCGACCACGAGGACGTGGCCCGCCGGCTGAAGGACCTGGCCGAGATCGAGGACTGCTGGTTCATCGCGGGCGACGACTCGTACATGCTCAAGGTGCGGGCGACGGACGTCGACGGCCTGGAGAAGACCATCCGCCGCCTGTCCGGCACGAAGGGCGTCTCCCGTACGCGGACGACGATCGTGCTGTCGACGAAGTGGGAGAACCGGGTCGGCGACCTGCCGGAGGGGGAGTGACGCGGAGCCCCGGTGGGGGTCCCCCCGGCTGAAAAGTACGGGGGAGTACGGTGGTGGAGCCCGATTGACACACGTATGGGAGGCATCCGCATGGACGCGGGGCTCAAGCGCGAGCTGGAGGAGAAGGTCCGGTCCGGGGAGCGGTTGACCCGCGAGGACGGCATCGCCCTCTACGAGTCGGACGATCTGGCCTGGCTCGGCGGCCTCGCCCACGAGGTGCGCACGCGCAAGAACGGTGACGTGGTCCACTTCAACGTCAACCGGCACCTCAACATGACGAACGTGTGCACGGCGTCGTGCGCGTACTGCTCGTTCCAGCGCAAGCCGGGCGAGAAGGACGCGTACACCATGCGCATCGAGGAGGCCGTCCGCCTCGCCAAGGCGATGGAGAACGACAACCTCACCGAGCTGCACATCGTCAACGGGCTCCACCCCAACCTGCCGTGGCGCTACTACCCGCGGTCGCTCAGCGAGCTGAAGAAGGCCCTGCCGAACGTCTCCCTCAAGGCCTTCACCGCGACCGAGATCCACCACTTCGAGACCATCTCCGGGCTGTCCGCCTCCGAGATCCTCGACGAGCTGATCGACGCCGGGCTGGAGTCCCTGACCGGCGGCGGCGCGGAGATCTTCGACTGGGAGGTCCGCCAGCACATCGTGGACCACCGCACCCACTGGGAGGACTGGTCCCGCATCCACCGCCTCGCGCACGAGAAGGGGCTCAAGACCCCGTGCACGATGCTGTACGGCCACATCGAGGAGCCGCGCCACCGCGTGGACCACGTGCTGCGGCTGCGGGAGCTCCAGGACGAGACCGGCGGCTTCCAGGTCTTCATCCCGCTGCGCTACCAGCACGACTTCGTGGACATGAAGGACGGCAAGATCCGCAACCGCCTCCAGGCGCGGACCACCATGGCGACGGGCGCCGAGGCGCTGAAGACCTTCGCGGTCTCGCGGCTGCTGTTCGACAACGTCCCGCACGTCAAGGTCTTCTGGGTCATGCACGGCGTGCAGACGGCGCAGCTGGCGCTCCAGCACGGCGCGGACGACATGGACGGCTCGGTCGTCGAGTACAAGATCACGCACGACGCGGACAACTACGGCACGCCGAACAAGCTGAGCCGTGAGGACCTGCTGGAGCTGATCCGGGACGCGGGCTTCCGCCCGGTGGAGCGCAACACGCGGTACGAGATCATCCGCGAGTACCCGGGCCCGGACGCGGACCGCCGTGAGTCGCCGCAGCCCATGCGCGTCTGACGCACCGCCCCACGGGTACCCGGGGGCCATGGCGCACACCAAGGCCCCCGAGGACGCGTACGACGCCCGGCCGTTCGTGCCCGCCGGCGCGGACCTCGACGAGGTGCGCGCGGCGGCCGCCGGGTGCCGCGGCTGTCCGCTGCACCGCGACGCCACGCAGACCGTGTTCGGCGCCGGGAACCCGCACGCGCGCGTGATGCTCGTCGGCGAGCAGCCGGGCGACCAGGAGGACCGGCAGGGCGCGCCCTTCGTGGGCCCCGCCGGGAAGCTCCTGGACCGGGCGCTGGACGAGGCGGGGATCGACCCCGACGACACGTACACCACCAACGCCGTCAAGCACTTCAAGTTCGAGATCGTCCCCGAGCGCGGCAAGCGCCGCATCCACAAGTCGCCTGGCCTGCGCGAGATGACCGCCTGCAAGCCGTGGCTCGACGCCGAGATGCGGCTCGTCGACCCCGAGGTGATCGTGGTCCTCGGTGCCACCGCCGGGAAGGCGCTGCTGGGCTCCGGTTTCCGGGTGACCAGGCAGCGCGGCATGCTCCTGCCGTACGAGGACCGGGGCGAGAGCCTGCTCGCCACCATCCACCCGTCCGCCGTGCTGCGCGCCGACGACCGGGAGGCGGTCTACGAGGGCCTGGTGTCCGACCTGCGGATCGCCGCCCGGGCGCTGGGCTGAGGCGTTTATCGTCGAGGGCATGCCGCTGACCTTCGCCCTCGACCCGCGCATCGACCCCGCCCTGCGCGACGGCGTCCTCGCCCTGTGGGCGGACGTCACCAACGCCGGCGGCGCCGTCGGCTTCGTACCGCCCGTGACGCCCGGCGACATCCTGCCCCAGTGGGTGAGCCACCTCGCCGCGATCGAGGACGGCCGCATGCGGCTGCTGGCGGGGTACGACGAGGACGGGGCCGTCGCCGCCACCGCCTTCATCGCGTACAACACGCACCGGCTGATGCGGCACTGGGTGTGGCTCTACACGGTGATGGTGCACCCCGAGCACCAGGGCAAGGGGTACGGACGCGCGCTGATGGCGGCGGTCGAGGAGGCGGTGCACGGCTTCGACGGCATCGACGCGATACGGCTGACGTGCCGCGGCGGCACCGGGGCCGATCGGTTCTACGCCGGCTGCGGGTACAAGGAGGTCGGGCGCGTGCCGGGGGCGATCCGGGTCGCGGACGGCGACGACCGCGACGACGTCATCATGTACCTGCCGTTGCAGCGGGCCGCCGGAGCGCCCGCTTCCCTCACCCCCTGAAATGATCCAAAGGGCGCATGCTTCACTTGATGCGCACGTAAGCGAAGAGAGCAGAGCAGGAAGAAGGAAGGCCCGCCGTGTCCGCTGCCGCCTGGACGAGCGCCACCATCCGCTACACCCTGATGCGCTTCGGCATCTTCGTCGGTTGCTTCCTCGCCCTGTGGGGCCTGGTGTACGTCGGTGTGCTGCCGCGTGGGCTCGGCGACTCGAACCTGCTGTGGGTGCTCATGCTCTCGATCGTGATCTCCGCGCCGCTCAGCTTCGTGCTGCTGCGCAAGCAGCGGGACGCGATGTCCGAGCAGATCGCCCCGAAGGTCGACACCATGAAGGCGCGGCTGGAGTCCAGCCGGTCCCAGGAGGACGCCACCGCCCAGTGACGCACACGCCGTGAGGTAGCTCATACTCCGCACGCGCCCGTACCCGCCCCCGTGCCGAAGCCGCGCTTCGGACGGGGGCGTTGGCGTTTCCGGGGACTCCTCCCCCAAAGAAGTGCTTTGAGGACCTCAAAGTTCAAGTGTTAACGTGTTCGGCGTGAAGACAGCTGTGCGCCCCCGTGAAGCCATGAGCCCCCCGCTCGTGGCGCGCCTGCATGTCGACCTGTGCCGCTGTATGTCCGCGGTCTGTTGCCGCGAAATCTGACCCCGGCATCATGCAGCGGCGCCGCCCGTAGCGCGCGTGCGTCGCACCCCTCACCTCTGCCCGTATTTCCCGATACGCCCCACTGGAGTGTGTCCGTGTCCGCCTCCGCGAGCACCGAATCCCCCGCCCAGCGCGCCTCCCGCATACCCAAGGTCCCCTTCTGGGTCCAGATCGTCGCCGGTCTGGTCCTCGGCGTCGTCCTCGGCTGGCTCACCCGCAGCTACGACGTGCAGTGGCTGCACACCACCCTCGACAAGGTCGGCCACATCTTCGTCCAGCTGCTGAAGCTGGCCGTAGCGCCGCTGGTCTTCTTCGCGATCCTGGTGTCCATCACCAACCTGCGGAAGGTCAACAACGCCGCGCGCCTGGCCACCCGCACCCTGCTCTGGTTCATGATCACGTCGCTGATCGCCGTGGCCATCGGCCTGGTGATCGGCCTGCTCACCAACCCGGGCGCGGGCACCGGCCTGACCCCGAAGGACGGCAAGCTGCCCGAGAAGGCCGGCTCCTGGCTGGACTTCCTCACCGGCATCATCCCGACGGACGTCATCACGCCCTTCACCGAGCTGAACGTCCTGCAGATCGTCTTCATGGCCGCCGTCGCCGGTGTCGCCGCGCTCAAGCTCGGTGAGAAGGCCCAGCCGATCCTCACCCTCAGCGAGTCCGTCCTGGAGCTGCTCCAGAAGGCGCTGTGGTGGGTCATCCGCCTCGCGCCGGTCGGCACGGTCGGCCTCATCGGATACGCCATCGCCGAGTACGGCTGGGACCTCATCGGCAAGTACGCCACCTTCACCGCCGACATCTACGTCGGCTGCGCGCTGGTGCTCTTCGGTGTGTACCCGCTGCTGCTGGCGACCGTCGCCAAGGTGAACCCGCTCCAGTTCTTCAAGGGCGCCTGGCCCGCCATCCAGCTGGCCTTCGTCTCCCGCTCGTCCGTCGGCACCATGCCGGTCACCGTCAAGGTCACCGAGCGCCTGGGCGTGCCGAAGGAGTACACCTCCTTCGCCGTGCCGTTCGGCGCCACGACCAAGATGGACGGCTGCGCCGCGATCTACCCCGCGCTCGCGGCGATCTTCATCGCGCAGATCTTCGACGTGCAGCTGGGCATCCAGGACTACCTGATGATCGCGTTCGTCTCGGTCGTCGGCTCCGCCGCCACCGCCGGCCTCACCGGCGCGACGGTCATGCTGACGCTGACCCTCTCCACGCTGGGCCTGCCCCTGGAGGGCGTGGGTCTGCTGATGGCCATCGACCCGGTCCTCGACATGATGCGTACGGCCACGAACGTCGCCGGCCAGGCGCTCGTGCCGGTCATCGTCGCCGCCCGCGAGAAGATCCTCGACCTCGACGCGTACAACTCCGCCTCGGGTTCGCCCGTGGAGGAGCGCGAGGTGCGCGAGGCCGAGCAGAAGGTGGCCGTGCCGGTCGCCGCGTAACCCTCCCCGCGCGGCCCCCGCGTCATCCTCCCCGCCCGCCGACAGTGCCCCCGGTCCACCTCTGGACCGGGGGCACTTAGGCTGTGCGCCACCGGAAAACAGGAGGTGGGGGCCGTGAGAGGCACAGGTGCGAAGCCGACGCGGATGCCGCGGGCCGTGCGCGAACGGCAGATGATGGACGCGGCGGTACGGACCTTCGGGCAGCGCGGCTACCGGGCGGCCTCCATGGACGAGATAGCCGAACTGGCCGGCGTGTCCAAGCCCTTGGTGTACCTCTACCTGAACTCCAAGGAGGAGCTCTTCACGGCGTGCATCCGCCGCGAGGCCGCCGCGCTGACCGCGGCCGTCCGCGCCGCCGTACGGCCCGGGCTGCCGGCGGACCGCCAACTGTGGGCGGGACTCACGGCGTTCTTCACCCACACCGCCGAGAACCCGGACGGCTGGGCGATCCTGCACCGGCAGGCGCGTACGCACGGGGAGCCGTTCGCGGGGGAGGTGGCCGCGCTGCGCGACGACATCACGGCCTTCGTGACGGGCCTGATCGGGGCGGCGGCGCGCGAGGCGCGCCGGGAACCGTCGTTCGGCGAGCGGGACGCGGCGGGTCTCGCCCAGGCGCTGGTCGGCGCGGCCGAGTCGCTCGCCGGGTGGGCCAACGAGACACCGGGCGTCTGCGCGAAGGAGGCGGCGGCGACGCTGATGAACTTCGCCTGGACCGGGCTCGGGAGCCTCATGGACGGGGAACGCTGGTCGCCGTCCCGCTGACGCGTCGCGGCTGAGGACGCCGTTCCTGTACGCCGTGTACCGCAGCACGTTTTCGGTCAGTCGCGGGTGGGCCTCCCTCCGGAGGAGCACCCATCCGTTGGCAGGACTTTTCACACTTCCTCGAAACCACAGCCTCACCCGCATCAGGACGAAGCTGTCCTTCCTCCTCCGGAGGGCTTCCCGCTCCGCACCATCCGGCCGTTCCAGGTCAGGGGGCTGGCCGGTTGACGTCACCGGGTTTGCCGGGACGATTCGCCACCTGGTCGGATGGTGTACATCGAACATGTCTGGGAGGAAAGCTCATGGGAGCGTTGAAGACCGCTGCGATGTTCCTCCTCACGGCCGCGACGGTGGCGGGCGTGACGGGGACGGCCGAGGCCAGTGAGAGCGCGAGCGCGCGTGCCGCGACCAGCACCACGACGACCTGCCCGACCGGCTGGGGAAGCCTCGCCAAGACGGCCGGGACGGAGACGGCCCGGCCCCTGACGTCGATCAGGACCGGCCAGTCCCCGTGCTTCGACCGCATGGTGGTGGACACCGGCGGCGTGACCGGCAAGCTCCGCTATCACGTCGGCTACGTCGACACCCTCCACCAGGACGCGTCCGGCGATCCCATACCGGTCAAGGGCGGCGCCATCCTGCAGATCTACGTGTCCTCGCCCAGCTACGACCCGGCCACGATGAAGCCGACCTACGGCGGCCGGGCCAGCCAGCCGCTTCCGGGTGTGGACATCACCGGCTACCAGACCTTCCGGGACACCCGGTTCGCGGTGAGTTTCGAGGGGCAGACGCAGATCGGCCTCGGCGTCCGGGCGCGCCTGCCGTTCCGCGTGACGCAGTGGGACGACAAGCTGATCATCGACGTCGCGCACACCTGGTAACGGCACCCGCCACGGACGGGCTGCTTCTTCGGCCGACGCACCGCCCGGCGCCGCCGCCGACGGCACGGCTCACCCGAACGCCCGCGCCCCCTTGCCGCCCGCCCGCACCGGCTTTCGCATGGACGGGGGAGCCTCGATCCCTTCGACTCCGGCCCCCCGATCCCAGCCGAGAAAGGGCGCCATGTTCGTTCGTACGACGTATGCGACGGGAGATCCGGCCAAGCTCGACGAGGCCGTACGGAGGATGACCACGGAAGGCAGGCAGGCGCTGCAGCGCGAGCCCGGCTTCCGGGGGGCGGGCCTGTTCGTGGACCGGGAGATCGGGAAGCTGCTGACCGGTACGTGGTGGGACGACGAGGAGGCCCTGCGGGCGAGCGCGGAACGGATGGGCGAGCTGCGGACCGAGATGCTGGCGCCCTTCGCGACGACCATGACCGTCGACACCTGGGAGGCCGCGGTCGCGACGCGCCCCGAGTCGGTCGGTGAGGGAGCCCGCTTCCGGATGATCCGGATGCAGTTCGACCCGTCGCGCGCGGACCTGCTGGTCGACGCCTTCGAGAACGGCGCGCTGCCCAAGCTCCAGCAGATGCCCGGCTTCCAGGGCGGGGCGCTGCTCCTCGACCGCGCCGCGGGCGAGGCGCAGGTGGGCGCCATCTACGCCGACCAGGACAGCCTCGCGTCCTCCCGGGGGCCCGTCGCCGTGCTGCGCGGCCAGGCGGCGAGCAAGACGGGGGCTAGGGTGCGGTCGGTCGAGGAGTTCGAGGCGGTCATGGTGATGGCGATCCCGCCGTCCTGAGCCGGGCGTACGTTTCACCGCTCCCGGGCGAGTGCGATGAGCCGGTAGCGCGGGTCCGGCCGCGGGGTCTCCTGCTCCGGGAGCGCGGCCAGCCCGCGGCACACCCCGGCCGCGTCGGCCGGCTCCGCCGCGGCGCTCCACGGGATGTGGCCCCCGGTGATCCGCTCCCGCCAGGTGCGGGGGCTGCGGCCCTGGCCCGTACCGGGGAGCGTGGTCTCGCCCACGAGGCGCAGCCCGTGCCGGGCGGCCCAGCCCAGGACGCGGCCGGAGTGGTCCGGCACGCGCGGCGCGTACGCCCGCCGCAGCGGGGCCGTCACCTCGGCGATGTCGCTGTCCTCCGTGAAGTACGCGTCGTCCTTGTCCACCGTCGTGATGAGGACGCCGCCGGGCCGCAGCACCCGCCGCGCCTCGGCGAGCACGGGCGTCGCGTCGGGCAGCAGGTGCAGCAGCCAGACGAGCGTCACGGCGTCGACGGCGCCCGTGCCCACGGGCAGGCGGGTGGCGTCGCCGAGGGCGACACGGCCCGGGTGCCGGTGGGCGGCGAGCCGCAGCATGCCGGGGGAGCGGTCCACGCCGAGCACCGTGCGGCCCGGGCGGACCAGCCTGCGGGTGACGATGCCGGTGCCGCACGCGACGTCCAGTACCGTGCCCGGCCCCTGGGGCAGCAGCCGCTCGAGCGCCTCTGCGGCCGCCCGCGCCCGCGGCTCACCGCCCCGGGAGGCGTCGTACTGCCCGGCTTCCCCGTCGTAGTCGAGCAGAGTGGATCCCGGTGTCATGTCCCCGTCCCCGTCCCCGTACCGATGATTTCCGCGCGGCGCACCGGTCTCTCCTGCGACGGCGATCCCCGCCACACAGACAAGGAGCGCGCAGACCGATGACGACCAAGGTGTACACCGGCGCCAGCATGTCCCTCGACGGCTTTATCTCCGGGCCCGAGGAGACCGGCTTCGACAAGCTGTTCGCCTGGTACGGGAACGGCGAGGTCACCGTCGAGACCGCGGACCCCGGGATGACCCTGCGCATGACCGAGGTGAGCGCCACCCACTGGCGGCGGCTCGTCAAAGAGACGGGGGCGCTCGTCGTCGGCCGGAAGCTGTTCGACCTGACCGGCGGCTGGGGCGGCAACCACCCCATGGGCGTGCCCGTCGTGGTCGTCACGCACGCGGTGCCGGACGGCTGGCCCCGCGAGGGCGCCCCCTTCCACTTCGTCACCGAAGGGGTGGAGCGCGCGGTCGCACTCGCCCGCGAACTCGCCGGGGACGGCCGGCATGTAGGGGTCAACGGCGGCACCATCGCCCAGCAGTGCCTCGACGCGGGGCTGCTCGACGAGGTGGGAGTGGACCTGGTCCCGGTCCTGCTCGGCGGCGGAACGCCGTTCTTCACGGGCCTCGAGGGCGCCCCGTACGAACTGGAGGGTCCGCTGTCCATCGCCGAGGGCAGGGGCGTCACGCACCTGCGCTACCGCGTGCGCGCACGGAACGCGTAGGAGGGGCCCCCGGCCCCCCGGCCCCCCGGTCCCGCGGCCCCCGCGGCCCCCGCGGCCCCGCGGCAGAGGGGCGGCGACGGGGCGCGGCGGTAGCGTGGAGGCATGCGCGGGGACACGCTGACGCTGTTCCTCTGCGGCGATGTGATGCTCGGGCGCGGCGTCGACCAGATCCTCCCCCACCCCTCGGACCCCACCCTGTGGGAGGAGTACATCCGCGACGCCCGCGCCTACGTCGAGCTCGCCGAGGCGGTCAGCGGCCCGATCCCGCGGCCGGTCGACCCGGCCTGGCCGTGGGGCGACGCCCTGGCGGTGCTCGGCGACGCCGCACCGCACGCCCGCATCGTGAACCTGGAGACCAGCGTCACGCGCAGCGACGACCGCGAGCACGGCAAGGCGGTCCTCTACCGCATGAACCCCGACAACCTGCCGTGCCTCGCCGCCGCCCGACCCGACGTGTGCGTGCTCGCCAACAACCACGTGCTCGACTTCGGGCGGCGCGGCCTGGAGGAGACGCTCGACTCGCTGGCCGGTGCCGGCCTGCGGACGGCGGGCGCCGGGCGGAACGCGGCCGAGGCGCGCCGCCCCGCCGTCGTCCCCCTGCCCGGCGGCGGCCGGGTGCTGGTCTTCGCCCTCTCCATGTCCTCCAGCGGCGTCCCCTCCGCATGGGCGGCCGGCGAGGACACGCCGGGGGTCCACTACGTCGCCGAGCCCTCCGACGCCGCCGCCGCGGCGCTGGCCCACCGCGTCCGGGAGGCGAAGCGACCGGGCGACGTGGCCGTCGTCTCCGTCCACTGGGGCTCCAACTGGGGCTACGGCGTCCCGCGCGCCCAGACCCGGTTCGCCCACGCGCTGATCGACGCCGGCGTCGACCTCGTACACGGGCACTCCTCGCACCACCCGCGCCCGCTGGAGCTGTACCGGGGCCACCTGGTCCTGTACGGCTGCGGGGACTTCATCGACGACTACGAGGGCATCACCGGCTACGAGCAGTACCGCGACGACCTGCGCCTGGCCTGCTTCGCCTCGCTGGAGCCGGACACCGGCCGCCTCGCCGGCCTGCGGATGGCGGTCCTGCGCCCCCGGCGGATGCGTCTGCGGCCCGCGACGGGCGCGGACCGCGCGTGGCTGCGGGAGACCCTCGACCGGATCAGCCGCGCGTACGGGCTGCGCGTCGCGGCGGACCCACAAGGCGGCGGCCTGCGGGCCCTCCCCGCGGAGCGCGCCGAGCGCTGAGCCTGAGCGCTGGGCCTGAGCGCTGAGCGGGTACGGGGGCGAGCCGCGCACGGGCACACGTCCTAGCCGTCGCGGCCCGCGCGCCACTCCCGTACCAGTTCCTCCGCGTCAAGCGGCGCCAGCCGCAGCGGTGGGCCCGCGGGCGGGCGGCGCAGCGCCGCCTCGATCTTCTCGTTGATCTCCGCGACGATCCGCCGCACCTGCGCCTCGCTCGCCGCCCGCCCCGCGGCCTCCCGCGCGTCCTCGGCCTCCTTGCGGAGCGCGAGCGCGGGCGGCAGGACGGGGGCGATGCCCTCGCGGTGCATCTTGCCCTTGACCCACCACGTCTCGTCGTACGGCGCGGTGTCGTCCGGCAGCGGCTTGCCGAAGCCGTCGAGGTGCTCGAAGTCGCCCCGCTCCTGCGCCTCGCGGATCTGCCGGTCGACCCATGACTCGAAGCTGACGCCGGGCGGTTTCCGATCCGTCATGTCTTCGATCGTACGGACGCGTCCTGCTTCGGGGGCGAAAAAGGCAGGAGCCCCTTCCCGCGACCGCCTGGTCACGGGAAGGAGCTCCTTGGGTACTGCTAAGTCGTGCGCGATCGCCGACCCGGGCAACTAGGCCGGGGTGACGTTCTCCGCCTGCGGGCCCTTGGGGCCCTGGGTGACGTCGAAGTTCACGACCTGGTTCTCCTCGAGGGAGCGGAAACCAGAGGCGTTGATCGCGGAGTAGTGTACGAAGACATCCGGGCCGCCGCCGTCCTGGGCGATGAAGCCGAAGCCCTTTTCAGCGTTGAACCACTTGACGGTTCCGGTAGCCATAAGCCCTCCTATGGGCCAAAGGGTTGCCCTGCTCCAGAACCTGCAAAGAAGTCTGAAAACTACAAAAGCCTGCGGGTCACATGCTCCGCAGGCTCTGTACTGCAAGGGAAACCAAACTGCAACTTGCGCCGAGCCTAGCACGCGGCCACCGGGAAGCGGTAGAGGTAAAGATCACTTCACTCGGAGGTTTGAACCTTTCACGGACGCTGACGCACGGCACC
This sequence comes from Streptomyces sp. NPDC045998, assembly GCF_056430285.1. Lineage (NCBI taxonomy): Bacteria > Bacillati > Actinomycetota > Actinomycetes > Kitasatosporales > Streptomycetaceae > Streptomyces > Streptomyces sp. NPDC045998. The sequence goes on along the minus strand of NZ_JBWKLJ010000017.1, from coordinate 38,004 downwards.
CCCTGACGCCTGCCGCGCCGCGCGGGTCTAGCCTCGCGATGTGGACAATTCAACCGACTGTCACCCCGGGCAGCAGCAGCGACAGCAGCCGAACCGGCCGCGCGTCGGTCACATTCAGTTCCTGAACTGCGTGCCCCTGTACTGGGGACTCGCCCGCACCGGAACGCTTCTGGATCTCGAGCTCACGAAGGACACCCCGGAGAAGCTCAGCGAGCAGCTGGTGGACGGCGCTCTCGACATCGCCCCGATCACCCTCGTCGAGTTCCTGCGCAACGCCGACGACCTGGTCGCCTTCCCCGACCTCGCGGTCGGCTGCGACGGCCCCGTCATGTCCTGCGTGATCGTCTCGCAGCGGCCGCTGGAGGAGCTGGACGGGGCGCGCGTCGCGCTCGGCTCGACCTCCCGTACGTCCGTGCGCCTGGCGCAGCTGCTGCTCGCCGAGCGGTACGGCGTGGCGCCCGACTACTACACCTGCCCGCCGGACCTCGGCCTGATGATGCGCGAGGCGGACGCGGCCGTCCTGATCGGGGACGCGGCGCTGCGCGCCTCGCTGCAGGACGCGCCGCGACTCGGCCTTCATGTTCACGACCTGGGGCAGCTGTGGAAGGAATGGACGGGGCTGCCGTTCGTCTTCGCGGTGTGGGCCGTGCGCAAGGAATATCTGGCACGTGAGCCGGAAGTGACGCGTCGGGTCCACGAGGCGTTTCTCGCCTCGCGCGACCTGTCGTTGCAGGAGGTCGTGAAGGTGGCCGAACAGGCGGCGCGCTGGGAGACCTTCGACGCGGCGCTGCTGGAGCGGTATTTCACGACGCTCGACTTCCGTTTGGGGGCGGAACAGCTGGCGGGTGTACGCGAGTTCGCCCGCAGGACCGGGCCGACGACCGGCTTTCCCGCGGATGTGCGGGTCGAGTTGCTGCGTACGGAGTGACATTTCCGGGAAGTCAGGGAAGGGGGCCGCGGGAATTCGCGGCCCCGGAATCCACCGTCCCCGCCGAATCACCGCCCTCTACCCTGCTGTCGACGACGTAGGGGACCGAGGCGTACGGGAACGGGGGGCTCGCATGCAGCCGTTGGAAGCCGGCGAACCGGGGGCCATCGGCCCGTACCGGCTGCTCGGCAGGCTCGGGGCGGGCGGTATGGGACGGGTGTACCTCGCGCGGAGCGAGGGCGGCCGTACCGTCGCCGTGAAGGTCGTGCACCCGCACTTCGCGCTGGACGAGGAGTTCCGGGCGCGGTTCCGCCGCGAGGTGGAAGCGGCCCGGCGCGTGGGGGCGCGGTGGACCGCGCCCGTCCTCGACGCGGACCCGGAGGCGCCCGTGCCCTGGGTCGCGACGGCGTACGTGGCCGGGCCCTCGCTCGCCCGCGCGGTCACCGAGCACGGCCCGCTGCCGCCGCACACGGTACGGGCGCTGGGATCCGGACTCGCCGAGGCGCTGGAGGCCGTGCACGGGCTCGGGCTCGTCCACCGCGACGTGAAGCCGTCGAACGTCCTGCTGACCGTCGAGGGGCCGCGGCTGATCGACTTCGGCATAGCGCGGGCGACGGACGGCACCGCGTCGCTCACCTCCACCGGCGTGTCCGTCGGGTCCCCGGGCTACATGGCGCCCGAGCAGATCCTCGGCAAGGGCGTGGGCGGCGCGGCGGACGTGTTCTCGCTGGGCTCGGTGCTCGCGTACGCGGCGACCGGCGAGCCGCCGTTCTCCGGCGACTCCTCGGCGGCGCTCCTCTACAAGGTCGTCCACGAGCAGCCCGAGCTGGGCGGCGCCCTCACCGGCGAGCTGCGGGACCTGGTCGCCGCGTGCCTGGCCAAGGACCCGGCGGCCCGCCCGGCGCCCGCCGAGGTCGCCCGGCGGCTCGCCCCGGACGGGGCGGCCGCGCTGGTCGAGGGCGGCTGGCTGCCGGGCCCGCTGGTGGCGCGGCTCAGCCGGGAGGCGGTCCGGCTGCTGGACCTCGAGCCGGCGGCGGCGGACCCGGCCGGGGTGCGGTCGGGTCCGGTGCCGTTCAGCGGCCCGGCGGTCGAGCCGCCGTCGCCGGGGACGGCGGCCGGGGCCGTAGCGGTCGAGGCGTCCAGCTCGCCGTCCGGCGCCGGGGCGGGCGCCGGGGCCGTACCGGACGCGGCGTCCGGCTCGTCGTCCGGTTCCACGGGCGGTGCGGCATCCGGCTCCACGGGCGGTCCGCTGGGCGTCTTCGGGCCGCCGCTCGACCCGGCGCCGCCGACCGCGGCCCGCGGTCGCCGCCTCAGCTGCACGGTCGCCCTCACGCTCGCGGGGGCGCTCGCGGCGGTGACGGTCGGCGGCGCGTTCCTGCTGGACCTGCTGCCCGGACAGGGCGGCGACAACGGCAACGCCGCCAAGCCCCCGGCGCAGGGCTCCGCGCCCCCCGCCTCCGCGTCGGCCGTTCCGAAGGAGTTCCTCGGCACCTGGAAGGGCCCCACCCAGGAGGCCAACGGCCTGCCGCACGGCGAGCTGACGGCCGTCTTCAGCCGGGGAGGCACCGGGCAGGACGTGGTCCGGATGACGACCACCCTCTCCGTCCTCACCACGACCGTCGAGTGCCACAGCGTCGGCAGGCTCACCGCCGTCAAGCCGGGCGAACTCACCGTGGTGGACCGCACGGACCCGGCCAAGCCGGGGTCGCCGGGCCTGTGCACCGGCAGCTCCGCCACCCTGACCTTCACCCTCACCGCCGACGGCACCCTCGCCTACCGGTCCGACGAGGCGGCGGCGGGCCGGCCGACCGGCACCCTGACCAAGGCGGGCGGGTGACCCGGGCGTAGGCTGGTTCGGTCCGTACTGAAGCCGCTGAAGCACCCCTGAAGCCCTGTAAAACCGCCGAAAGGTGACATCCGGTGACCGAGAAGGCCGACCTCCAGTCCGTCCTGGACCGCGCCGCCGAGGGTGGGCGGATCACCCCCGAGGAGGCGCTCGACCTCTACCGGTCGGCCCCGCTGCATGCCCTCGGCGCGGCGGCGGACGCGGTGCGGCGGCGGCGCTACGCCGGTACGGAGCACATCGCGACGTACATCATCGAGCGCAACATCAACTACACGAACGTGTGCGTCACGGCGTGCAAGTTCTGCGCCTTCTACGCGCCGCCGAAGGACACGGCCAAGGGCTGGACCCGCGACCTCGACGACATCCTGCGGCGCTGCGCGGAGACGGTGGAGCTCGGCGGCACCCAGATCATGTTCCAGGGCGGTCACCACCCGGACTACGGCGTGGAGTACTACGAGAAGCACTTCGCGGCCATCAAGAAGGAGTTCCCGCAGCTCGTCATCCACTCCCTCGGGGCCTCCGAGGTCGAGCACATGGCGCGGATCTCCAAGGTGACGGTGGAGGAGGCCATCCAGCGCATCCACGCCGCAGGCCTCGACTCCTTCGCGGGCGCGGGCGCCGAGCTGCTGCCCGAGCGGCCGCGCAAGGCCATCGCCCCGCTGAAGGAGTCCGGCGAGCGGTGGCTGGAGATCATGGAGATCGCGCACAACCTGGGCGTGGAGTCCACCTCCACGATGCTCATGGGCACCGGCGAGACCAACGCCGAGCGCATCGAGCACCTGCGCATGATCCGTGACGTGCAGGACCGGACGGGCGGCTTCCGCGCCTTCATCCCGTACACGTACCAGCCCGAGAACAACCACCTGAAGGGCCGCACGCAGGCCACGCTCTTCGAGTACCTGCGCATGATCGCCGTCGCGCGGCTGTTCATGGACAACATCGCCCACATCCAGGGCTCCTGGCTGACCACCGGCAAGGAGATCGGCCAGCTGACCCTGCACTACGGCGCGGACGACCTCGGTTCGATCATGCTGGAGGAGAACGTCGTCTCGTCGGCGGGCGCGAAGCACCGCTCCAACCTGCGCGAGATGATCGACATGATCCGCACCGCCGACCGCGTACCGGCGCAGCGCACGACGACGTACGAGCACATCGTCGTCCACGACGATCCGGCGAACGACCCGGTCGACGACCGCGTCGCCTCGCACATCTCCTCCACGGCGATCGCGGGGGGCACGGCCCACCCCGAGCTCAAGCTGCTGAACGCCAACTGAGCCCGCCGTGCTGACCCTCCACGTCGCCGAGGCCACGCCCGAGACGGCCGTCCTGGTCGACGGGGCGTCCATCGCCGCCCTCGGCCCGTACGAGGACCTGGCCGCCGTCCGTCCCACCGCACGGGTGCGGCGGTGGCCCGGCATCCTCACGCCCGGGCTGCTCAACCCGTACGGTCCCGAGATCCTGGAGCTGACCTACCACCCGGACCCGCGCGAGGCCGACGAATTCGGCACCGCGCCGATCACCGGCGAGCGGGCGCGGGCCCTCTTCCGCGCCGACCCCTCCCGGCTGGGCGCCAGCGCCCGGCGCGGGGTGCAGCGGCTGCTGGCGCACGGCACGGTCGCCGTCGCCGGTGAACTGCGCGGCCGGGCCGCCCAGGACGCGGTCCGGCGGGCCGGGCTCGCCCTGGCGGGCCGCCCGGCGACGCTGCCCGGGCCCGTGTCGTTCTCCCCGGTGCCGCTCGTGCTGCTGCCGGGGCTCCGCGTCGGCGGGCCCGCCCGGTTCGCGGTCTTCGACGTGCCCGACCGGGCGGAGCTCGTCCGGCGCGGGGCCTCCACCTGCGTGGCCACGGTGATCGGCGGACGGCTGGTGCACCGGCGCGCGTAGCGCCGGAGGACCCCTGCTTGAATGGGGGCGTGACCCGCGCATCCCTGGACAAGCAGCCGCACGAAGTCGCCTCGATGTTCGACGACGTCGCGGCCAACTACGACCTGACGAACGACGTGCTCTCGCTGGGCCAGGACCGGCGGTGGCGCAAGGAGGTCGCCAAGGCGGTCGACGCCCGGCCCGGCCAGAAGGTCCTCGACCTCGCGGTGGGCACCGGCACCTCCTCGCTGCCGTTCGCCCGGGCCGGCGCGTACGTCGTGCCGTGCGACTTCTCGCTGGGCATGCTCCGCGAGGGCAAGCGGCGCCACCCGTGGCTGCCGCTCACGGCGGGCGACGCGACGAAGCTGCCCTTCCGGGACGAGGTCTTCGACGCGGTGACCATCTCCTTCGGGCTGCGCAACGTCCAGGACACGGACGCCGCGCTGCGCGAGCTGTACCGGGTGACCAAGCCGGGCGGACGGGTCGTCATCTGTGAGTTCTCCCACCCGACGTGGGCGCCCTTCCGGACGGTGTACGAGGAGTACCTGATGCGCGCGCTGCCGCCGGTCGCCCGCGCCGTCTCGTCCAACCCGGACGCGTACGTCTACCTCGCCGAGTCCATCCAGAGCTGGCCCGAGCAGGCCGAGCTGGCCCGGCTGCTGCAGAAGGCCGGCTGGTCGAAGGTGGCGTGGCGCAACCTGACGGGCGGCATCGTGGCCCTGCACCGGGGCACCAAGGCCTGACGCGTCAGAGTTCCAGCACGTCAGAGCTCCAGGCGGAAGCAGTAGCCCTCCTGGCCGCCGCTGTCGGGAATGGCGTACGTCTCGCCCCGCGTCATGCCGAGCCGCCGCGTCACGGCCACCGAGCGCGCGTTGCGGGTGTTCACCATGGCGACCACCCGCTCCACGCCCGCCGCGCGCAGCCGCTCCAGCGTCGCGTGGGCGGCGGCCGTCGCGTACCCCTTGCCCCAGGCGGACCGGGCCAGCCGCCAGCCGATCTCTATCTCGCCGACCGGGCCCCAGGAGTGCGGCCACGGCTGCGCGCCCGTGAAGCCGATGACCTCGTCGTCCTCGTCCAGCAGCGTCCACAGGCAGAAGCCGCGCTCGGCGTCGTGCCGGCGCTGGCGGGCGGTGAACTCGTGGTAGACGGACAGCTCGGCCGGGCCGCCCTGGAAGAACTCCATGACCTCCGGGTCGTCGAAGACCCGGTGCCAGGCGTACGCGTCCTCGTCCGTCGGCACGCGCAGCCGGACTACGGGCGGGGCGGCGGCGGGGAGCAGCTCGGTCATCGGGGTGGCCCTTCGGGTCGCTGATCGGTACGTCCCCCTAGACTGCACATGACCTGTGCCGTCCGGTACGCAATTTCGAGTATTCGGGAGAACCCGCCGTGGCCGAGCAGCAGTCCCTGTCCGAACACACAGCGGATGTGATCGTCGTCGGGGCGGGCCCGGCCGGTTCGACCACCGCCTACTACCTCGCCAAGGCGGGCCTCGACGTCCTCCTCCTGGAGAAGACCGCCTTCCCGCGCGAGAAGGTCTGCGGCGACGGCCTCACGCCCCGCGCCACCAAGCAGCTGGTCGCGATGGGCATCGACATCTCCGAAGAGGCCGGCTGGCTGCGGAACAAGGGCCTGCGCATCATCGGCGGCGGCGTGCGCCTCCAGCTCGACTGGCCGGACCTCGCCAGCTACCCGGACTACGGACTGGTGCGCAAGCGCGACGACTTCGACGAGCAGCTCGCCCGCCAGGCACAGAAGGCCGGCGCCCGTCTCTACGAGCGCTGCAACGTCGGCGCGCCGATCGTCGACGAGCGCACCGGCCGCATCACGGGCGTCCACGCCAAGCTCGGCGAGGAGAAGGCGCCCGTCACCTTCCACGCGCCGCTCGTCGTCGCCGCCGACGGCAACTCCACCCGCCTGTCGCTCGCCATGGGCCTGCACCGGCGGGAGGACCGCCCGATGGGCGTCGCCGTCCGCACGTACTTCACCTCCCCGCGCCACGAGGACGACTACCTGGAGTCCTGGCTGGAGCTGTGGGACCGGCGCGGCCCGGGCGAGGACCGGCTGCTGCCCGGCTACGGCTGGATCTTCGGCATGGGCGACGGCACCTCCAACGTCGGCCTCGGCGTCCTCAACACCTCCGACTCCTTCAAGGAGCTGGACTGGCGCGAGGTGCTGAAGGCGTGGTGCGCCTCCATGCCGGAGGACTGGGGGTACGTCCCCGAGAACATGACGGGCCCGATCCGCGGCGCCGCCCTGCCGATGGCCTTCAACCGCCAGCCGCACTACACGCGCGGTCTGCTGCTCGTCGGCGACGCGGGCGGCCTGGTCAACCCGTTCAACGGCGAGGGCATCGCGTACGCGATGGAGTCCGGCCAGATCGCCGCCGACGTCATCGTCCAGGCCCACGCCCGCGCGACCCCGGCCCAGCGGGAGCTGGCCCTGCACAACTACCCGAAGATCCTCAAGGACACGTACGGCGGCTACTACACGCTGGGCCGCGCCTTCGTGAAGCTGATCGGCAACCCGAAGGTCATGAAGATCGCCACGCAGCGCGGTCTGACGCACCCGCTGCTGATGAAGTTCACGCTGAAGATGCTCGCCAACCTCACCGACCCGACGGGCGGCGACGCGATGGACCGCATCATCAACGGCCTGTCGAAGGTGGCCCCGCGTTCATAAGCGTGAGGGCCGGTGGGTGGTTCTCCCGTGTGTGTCAGGCTGCGGCCGACTCTTCGTCCACCCGCGCTTTGTGCGTCACGCGGGCTGTTCCGACCGAAGCGGAGCGGGCGTTGTAGATGAGCGCGCTGTCGTGCACGTGGAGCGTCGGCGACTCATTCCCCAGCTTCGCCAACTCCCGCAACAGCGCGCCAGTGACCGCAGGGAGGAGCAGGAGCATGGGGATCAGGAGGGCCAGGCGCAGAAGCGCTCCCAGGAGAGGGCCGACACCGCCGACGAACTCGACCATCGAGGGCGTCGTCGCGAGCATGAGGGCCAGTGCGAGGAAACCCGTGAGAAGTTGGAAGTCACTGGTCGTGCGGTCGGCCGACTTCTCACGGAACTGGACGTCGCCTTCCTCGTTGAAGGAGTGCGGTTTCCAGTTCTTGGCATCGGTCCCGGCGGCGATGATCTCGAAGGACACCTCTTGGTCCGCTTCGAGATGGGTGATGGAACAGACCGTCTCCGACGAGGGCTCGAACTGATTACCGGCGCGCATGTGCAGCGAGGCGCCGAGCTCCTCTTCGGGGGTAGGTGAGAAGTGTTGTTCGAGGATGTGCGAGTCGCCTGGAAAGTGGAGCCGGATCTTGTGGTTCTTGATCACCTTGTTTCCGGTGTTCTTCAGTTTGAACCTGACCACACAAAGATCGCTCACAGGCTGACCGGCGTACGAGATCCCCACCTTCTGCTGGAACTCACGGTCGATGGACACGATGCTGGACTGGGTACGGGCTTCCCAGGTGATGCGCTTGACTGGTTCGCGGCGAGCATTCAGATACCAGACCAGCAGGGTGACGCACGCGGTGAGTGCTGCACCGATGAGTGCGGGTGGCGCCCAACTCGGCAGTGCCCTGGAACTCTCCACCGCGAGGTGGAAACCGTGCATGACTCATGCCCCCGTCCCGTCGTGACCTACTGAGTACGCCACTTTAACCACGCGGCCCGCTCGGCGAATTGATACGGCCATCGCGGTGACGGGCTGTGGTGCGCGGCCACGCCTGCCTGGTGCACGCGGTCCACCAGGGCCTGCTCATCGGCGTCGCCGCGCGCCCCCGCCGCGTACGAAGACGACGAAGGGCACGCCGAAGGGCCGTCGCTCCCACCCCGAGCGGGGGAGCGACGGCCCTTCGGCGTGTGGGCCCCTGGATCAGAGCAGGCGGACCGCGCCGGACGGCGGGTCGTAGTCGAGCGGGCGCTCGACGACACCGGTGCCGGGGTTCTGCGCGCCGATGAACATGCCACCGCCGGAGTAGATCGCCACGTGGTACGAGCCGCTCCGGCTGCCCCAGTAGAGGATGTCGCCGGGCTGGAGGTTGTCGAGCGAGACCGAGGTGCCCATGCTCGACTGCGCGCCGGAGACGCGCGGCAGGTCGATGCCGGCCTGGCGGTACGCGGCCTGCACGAGGCCGGAGCAGTCCCAGGAGTTGGGACCGGTGCCGCCCATGACGTACGCGTCGCCGACCTGGGCGCGGGCGAAGGCGATGATCGCCGCGGCGGAGCCGGTGGCGGGCGCGGAGACGGAACCGCCCTCGTCCGAACCGATGGCGGAGCCGGAACCCGAGGCGGAGAGCGTGGTGCGCTCGGAGGAGCGGTTGGCGCGCTCCTGGGCCTCGGCGCGGGCCCGCTCCTCGGCCTTGCGCTCGGCCTCCGCCTTGCGCTCGGCCTCCTGCTTGGCCTTCTTGGCGTCCTTGGCGGCCTTGGCCGCCGCGGCGTCCTCAGCGGCCTGGAGCTCGGTGTCGAGGGCGATCTGCTGGGTCGCCTCGGCGGAGGCGGCGACAGCGCTCGACAGACCCGCGGAGAGGTCTCCGTTGAGCGCGGGCATCTCGATGGTCTCGGTCACCGGCTCGGCCTGGGCCGGGCCGGCGGCACCGGCCACCGCGACGGTGCTGAGGACGCCACCGGCAACTCCGGCGCGCAGCGAGAGCTTCGAGGCGCTGCGGCGGGGCTTCCGGTGGCTGGGTATGTGAGCGGTGTGGGACATGAGTACAACCGCTATCAGGGCGGTGCGGTTCCCTTCAAGAAACGTGGGTTGCGCCACAGTTGCGCGTGGAATGCCCGAATCCGCTTCATCGGGGCCCTTATTGACGCCGTAACGGACAATGCGGACTGTCGTGATCAAGGCCGTGATCATGGGCTTTCCGCGAAACGCCCGAATTGCCGCGCGCCTACCACTCCGGCGCTCCGGTGGCCAAGCCCGCTATTGGCGAGCGGTGAATCCTGTGACGCAGGTCACGGAGTGATCACGGCTCGGGGCGCGGGGAGCGGCCCGAAAGATCGTGAAAACGCGCACGCGTCCACTTCGGTCCAGGCGAGCCCCTCGGGCGGGTGAGGTGAAGCTCCTTTATCACCCGGGAGAGCCCATGGCGAATTTGCCTGTAGATGCCATCTCTTGATAGGGCACACCCCTCGCGACCAGCGGTAACCCCCCTGCATGTCACGGTATGAGGTCATTCGGCCACGCCGCGTACCAAGATCACCGTTCATCCGAATTCATGATCCTTCGCCAGGTGGTGGAGATCACAAAGACGTTGTCGTACCCCGTGTCGCAGATCACAGATCGACGGGCATAGGATGCGAAGCAGTCGGGCTTGTGAACTGCCTCACATGTACGCGATCTTCGCGAGGCGGCGAGACGAATGCCCGGTGCGGTCCAACGGTCAAGGACGACTGGAAGGAGCGAGGAGCGTGAATGCCTACGCGCCCATCCTCGTGCTCGGCGCCCTCGGGGCAGGGTTTGCGATCTTCTCCGTGGTCATGGCCACGCTTATCGGCCCAAAGCGGTACAACAGGGCGAAGCTTGAGGCGTACGAGTGCGGCATCGAGCCGACGCCGACACCAGCCGGTGGCGGCCGCTTCCCCATCAAGTACTACCTGACGGCGATGCTCTTCATCGTCTTCGACATCGAGATCGTCTTCCTCTACCCCTGGGCCGTCAGCTTCGACGCACTCGGGCTGTTCGGGCTCGTGGAGATGCTGCTCTTCGTGCTCACCGTCTTCGTCGCCTACGCGTACGTATGGCGGCGCGGCGGCCTGGACTGGGACTGAGGACCAAGAGGCAAGAGGACTTAAGGGGCTGAGGGGCACCGACATGGGACTCGAAGAGAAGCTGCCGAGCGGTTTTCTGCTGACGACGGTCGAACAGGCCGCGGGCTGGGTGCGCAAGGCGTCCGTCTTCCCCGCGACCTTCGGTCTCGCCTGCTGCGCCATCGAGATGATGACGACCGGCGCCGGGCGGTACGACCTGGCGCGTTTCGGCATGGAGGTCTTCCGCGGCTCACCGCGCCAGGCCGACCTGATGATCGTGGCCGGCCGGGTGAGCCAGAAGATGGCGCCCGTCCTGCGCCAGGTCTACGACCAGATGCCCAACCCGAAGTGGGTGATCTCCATGGGGGTGTGCGCATCGTCGGGCGGAATGTTCAACAACTACGCGATTGTGCAGGGCGTTGACCACATTGTTCCCGTTGACATCTATTTGCCGGGCTGCCCGCCGCGTCCGGAGATGCTGATGGACGCGATCCTCAAGCTCCACCAGAAGATCCAGGGCTCCAAGCTCGGCGTCAACGCGCGGGAAGCGGCCCGCGAGGCGGAGGAGGCGGCGCTGAAGGCGCTGCCGACGATCGAGATGAAGGGCCTGCTGAGGTGAGCGAGTCACAGCCCAATCCGGACCAGGAACTCAGCGCGCAGAACCTCCCCGGGCAGCGGGGCCAGGGCGGTGAGGAGATCCGCGTCCAGCGCGGCATGTTCGGCGCGAACAACGGCGGCGACACCTCCGGCTACGGCGGCCTCGTCCGCTCCATCCGCCTCCCCGGCGAGGCCACCCGCCCCTACGGCGGGTACTTCGACGAGGTCGCCGACGAGCTCGAAGGTGCCCTGGAGGAACAGGGGCTCGTCCCCGAGAACGCCATCGAGAAGACGGTCGTCGACCGCGGCGAGCTCACCTTCCACATCGCCCGCGAGCACCTGGTCCGCGTCGCCCGCACCCTGCGCGACGACCCCGCCCTGCGCTTCGAGCTCTGTACGGGCGTCAGCGGCGTCCACTACCCCGGCGACAAGGGCCGCGAGCTGCACGCCGTCTACCACCTGCGCTCGCTCACCCACGGCCGGCTCATCCGGCTGGAGGTGTCGGCGCCGGACGCGGACCCGCACATCCCCTCGCTCGTCGAGGTCTACCCGACCAACGACTGGCACGAGCGCGAGGCGTACGACTTCTTCGGCCTGATCTTCGACGGCCACCCCGCCCTGACCCGGATCATGATGCCGGACGACTGGCAGGGCTTCCCGCAGCGCAAGGACTACCCCCTCGGCGGCATTCCCGTCGAGTACAAGGGCGCCCAGATCCCGGCTCCGGACCAGCGGAGGTCGTACTCGTGACCACCCCACACGCTCCCCACGCGGAAAGCCGCGAGACCACCGAGGGCACCGTCTACACGGTCACCGGCGGCGACTGGGACGAGGTCGCCGAGTCCGCGGTCAAGGCCGACGACGAGCGGATCGTCGTCAACATGGGCCCCCAGCACCCGTCCACGCACGGCGTGCTCCGGCTCATCCTGGAGCTCGACGGCGAGACCGTCACCGAAGCCCGCTGCGGCATCGGCTACCTCCACACCGGCATCGAGAAGAACCTCGAATTCCGGACCTGGACGCAGGGCACCACCTTCGTCACGCGCATGGACTACCTGACGCCGTTCTTCAACGAGGCGGCGTACTGCCTGAGCGTGGAGAAGCTGCTCGGCATCGAGGACCAGATCCCCGACCGCGCCTCCGTCATCCGCGTGCTGCTGATGGAGCTCAACCGCCTCTCCTCCCACCTGGTGTGCATCGCCACCGGCGGCATGGAGCTCGGCGCCACCACGATCATGATCTACGGCTTCCGGGACCGCGAGCTGATCCTGGACCTGTACGAGCTGATCACCGGCCTGCGCATGAACCACGCGTTCATCCGGCCCGGCGGCCTCGCCCAGGACCTGCCGCCCGGCGCCGTCGACCAGCTCCGCGAGTTCGTGAAGACGATGAAGCGGAACCTGCCGGAGTACGACAAGCTCGCCACCGGCAACCCCGTCTTCAAGGCCCGCATGCAGGACATCGGCTACCTCGACCTGGCCGGCTGCATGGCCCTCGGCGTCACCGGCCCGATCCTGCGCTCCGCCGGCCTCCCGCACGACCTGCGGAAGACCGACCCGTACTGCGGTTACGAGACGTACGAGTTCGACGTCCCGACCGCCGACACCTGCGACGCGTACGGCCGCTTCCTCATCCGGCTGGAGGAGATGCGCCAGTCGCTGCGGATCGTCGAGCAGTGCCTCGACCGGCTGGAGCCCGGCCCGGTCATGGTCGCCGACAAGAAGATCGCCTGGCCCGCGCAGCTCGCCCTCGGGCCCGACGGCCTCGGCAACTCGCTGGACCACATCAAGAAGATCATGGGCACCTCCATGGAGGCCCTGATCCACCACTTCAAGCTGGTGACCGAGGGCTTCCGGGTCCCGCCCGGACAGGCGTACACCGCGGTCGAGTCACCCAAGGGCGAGCTCGGCGCGCACGTCGTCTCCGACGGCGGCACCCGCCCCTACCGGGTCCACTTCCGCGACCCGTCGTTCACCAACCTGCAGGCCATGGCGGCGATGTGCGAGGGCGGCATGGTCGCCGACGTCATCGTCGCCGTCGCGTCCATCGACCCCGTGATGGGAGGCGTCGACCGGTGACCGCTAATCAACAGGTCGGTTTGGGGATGCCGCAGCTCCCCGCCCCGGACTACCCCGCCGAGGTGCGGGCCCGGCTGGACGCGGACGCCAAGGAGATCGTCGCCCGCTACCCCGACAGCCGCTCCGCGTTGCTGCCGCTGCTGCACCTGGTGCAGGCGGAGGAGGGCTACGTCTCGCGCACCGGCATGCGGTTCTGCGCGGAGACCCTCGGCCTGACCACCGCCGAGGTCACCGCCGTCGCCACCTTCTACACCATGTACCGGCGCAAGCCCTCCGGGGACTACCAGGTCGGGGTGTGCACCAACACCCTGTGCGCCGTCATGGGCGGCGACGCCATCTTCGACGAGCTGAAGCAGCACCTCGGCGTCGGCAACAACGAGACGACCCCGGACGGCAAGGTCACCCTCGAACACATCGAGTGCAACGCCGCCTGCGACTTCGCCCCCGTGGTGATGGTCAACTGGGAGTTCTTCGACAACCAGACGCCCGAGACCGCCAAGCGGCTCGTCGACGACCTGCGCGCCGGCCGCCCGGTCACCCCGACCCGCGGCGCGCCGCTGTGCACGTACAAGGAGACCGCCCGCATCCTGGCCGGCTTCCCGGACGAGCGCCCCGGCGCGGTCGAGGCGACGGGCGGCGCGGGCCCCGCCTCGCTCGTCGGGCTCCGGCTCGCCAAGGGCGAGGCCGCACCCGGCGCGCGCGTGGTCCACCCGCGCGGCGAGGCCCCGCAGGACGAGCCGGCGCCCGGCTCCGGGCACCTCAGCTCGCATGACGCGCCGCAGCCGACCTCGGCCTCCGACCCGCAGCACCCGTCCGGCCCGGTCACCGAGGAGGGGGAGTGATGACGTTGGCCACCGAGATGACCAGCCCCGAGAAGCTGCTGTCGCCGGTCCTGTCGGCGTTCTGGGACGATCCGCACTCCTGGATGCTGGAGACGTACAAGCGGCACGACGGCTACGAGGGGCTGCGCAAGGCCCTCGCCATGTCGCCCGACGACGTCATCGCGTACGTCAAGGACTCCGGCCTGCGCGGCCGGGGCGGCGCGGGCTTCCCCACCGGCATGAAGTGGCAGTTCATCCCGCAGGGCGACGGCAAGCCGCACTATCTTGTTGTCAACGCCGACGAATCGGAGCCCGGGACCTGCAAGGACATCCCGCTCCTCTTCGCGAACCCGCATTCCCTCATCGAGGGGATCGTGATCGCCTGCTACGCGATCCGGTCGAACCACGCCTTCGTCTACCTGCGCGGCGAGGTCGTCCCCGTCCTGCGCCGGCTGCACGAGGCCGTGCGGGAGGCGTACGCGGCGGGCTACCTCGGCACGAACATCCTCGGCAGCGGACTCGACCTCGAACTCACCGTGCACGCGGGCGCGGGCGCGTACATCTGCGGTGAGGAGACCGCGCTGCTCGACTCGCTCGAAGGCCGTCGTGGCCAGCCCCGGCTGCGTCCCCCCTTCCCCGCGGTCGCCGGTCTCTACGCGTGCCCCACTGTGGTGAACAACGTCGAGTCCATCGCGTCGGTTCCCGCGATCCTGAACCGGGGCAAGGACTGGTTCAAGTCGATGGGCAGCGACAAGTCCCCGGGCTTCACGCTGTACTCGCTCAGCGGCCACGTCGCCTCGCCGGGCCAGTACGAGGCGCCGCTCGGCATCACGCTGCGCCAGCTGCTCGACATGGGCGGCGGCATGCGCCCCGGCCACCGGCTGAAGTTCTGGACGCCCGGCGGCTCGTCCACGCCGATGTTCACCGACGAGCACCTCGACGTGCCGCTCGACTACGAGGGCGTGGGCGCCGCCGGCTCGATGCTCGGTACCAAGGCGCTGCAGTGCTTCGACGAGACGACGTGCGTGGTGCGGGCCGTGACCCGGTGGACCGAGTTCTACGCCCACGAGTCGTGCGGCAAGTGCACCCCGTGCCGCGAGGGAACGTACTGGCTGGTGCAGTTGCTCCGCGACATCGAGGCGGGCAAGGGCGCCCTGAGCGACCTCGACAAGCTCGCCGACATCGCCGACAACATCAACGGCAAGTCGTTCTGCGCCCTCGGCGACGGCGCCGCCTCGCCGATCTTCTCCTCGCTGAAGTACTTCCGCGACGAGTACGAGCAGCACATCACGGGCAGGGGCTGCCCCTTCGACCCGGCCAAGTCGACCGCCTGGGCGGACAACCACGTGGAGGTGACGGCATGACCGTCATGGCGTCCAACCCCGCCGGGGGCGGCGCGGCTGCCGTCCCGCCGGAGGACCTCGTCTCGCTGACGATCGACGGGGTCGAGATCTCCGTCCCCAAGGGGACGCTGGTGATCCGGGCCGCCGAGCAGCTCGGCATCGAGATCCCCCGGTTCTGCGACCACCCCCTCCTCGACCCGGCCGGCGCCTGCCGGCAGTGCATCGTCGAGGTCGAGGGCCAGCGCAAGCCGATGGCGTCCTGCACCATCACCTGCACGGACGGCATGGTCGTCAAGACGCAGCTGACCTCGTCGGTCGCCGAGAAGGCGCAGGTGGGTGTGATGGAGCTGCTGCTCATCAACCACCCGCTGGACTGCCCGGTCTGCGACAAGGGCGGCGAGTGCCCGCTGCAGAACCAGGCCATGTCGCACGGCCAGGCCGACTCCCGCTTCGAGGGGCAGAAGCGGACGTACGCCAAGCCGGTGCCGATCTCCACGCAGGTGCTGCTCGACCGCGAGCGGTGCGTGCTGTGCGCGCGCTGCACCCGCTTCTCCAACCAGGTCGCGGGCGACCCGATGATCGAGCTGATCGAGCGCGGCGCGCTCCAGCAGGTCGGCACCGGGGAGGGCGACCCGTTCGAGTCGTACTTCTCCGGCAACACCATCCAGATCTGCCCGGTCGGCGCGCTGACCTCGGCGGCGTACCGGTTCCGCTCCCGCCCCTTCGACCTGGTCTCCAGCCCGTCGGTCTGCGAGCACTGCGCGGGCGGCTGCGCCACGCGCACCGACCACCGGCGCGGCAAGGTCATGCGGCGGCTCGCCGCGAACGACCCGGAGGTCAACGAGGAGTGGCTGTGCGACAAGGGGCGGTTCGCCTTCCGGTACGCGCAGCAGCGCGACCGGCTGACGACGCCGCTGGTACGCAGCTCCGAGACGGGTCGGCTGGAGCCCGCTTCCTGGCCGGAGGCCCTGGAGGCGGCCGCGCGCGGGCTCGTCCGGGGGCGCACCGGTGTCCTGGCGGGCGGCCGGCTGACGGTCGAGGACGCGTACGCGTACGCCAAGTTCGCGCGCGTCGCCCTCGACACCAACGACGTCGACTTCCGGGCGCGGGTCCACAGCAGTGAGGAGGCCGACTTCCTTGCCGCACGCGTCGCCGGACGCGGCAAGGACCTGGACGGGCACGGGATCACGTACACCTCGCTGGAGAAGGCCCCGGCGGTGCTGCTGGCCGGGCTGGAGGCGGAGGAGGAGGCTCCGGGCGTCTTCCTGCGGCTGCGCAAGGCCTGGCGCAAGCGCGGCCAGCGGACCTTCGCCCTCGCTTCGCACGCGACCCGGGGCCTGGAGAAGGCGGGCGGCACGCTGCTGCCGGCCGCGCCCGGGACCGAGACCGAGTGGCTCGACGCGCTGGCCCTGGGCACGGGGCTGGACGCGGACGGGACCGCCGCCGCCGAGGCGCTGCGGCAGCCCGGCGCGGTGCTCGTCGTCGGCGAGCGGCTGGCCGCGGTGCCGGGCGCGCTGACCGCCGCCGTACGGGCCGCGACGGCGACCGGGGCGGAGCTGGTGTGGATCCCGCGCCGGGCGGGGGAGCGCGGCGCCCTGTGGGCGGGTGCGCTTCCCTCGCTGCTGCCGGGCGGGCGCCCCGCCACCGACCCGCGCGCGCGGGAGGAGGTCGCCACCGCCTGGGGCGTACGGGAACTGCCGCACCGCTACGGGCGCGACACCGGCCAGATCGTGGAGGCCGCCGCCACCGGCGAGCTGGGTGCCCTGCTCGTCGGGGGTGTCGAGGTCGCGGACCTGCCGGACCCGGCACGCGCGCGGGAGGCGCTCGACGCGGCGTTCGTCGTGTCGCTGGAGCTGCGGCCGAGCGAGGTCACGGAGCGGGCGGACGTCGTCCTCCCGGTGGCCGCGGTCGCCGAGAAGTCCGGCACCTTCCTCAACTGGGAGGGCCGGGTGCGGATGTTCGAGGCCGCGCTGAAGCCGGAGCACATGACGCGCGCGCTGGCCCCGGCCGACGCCCGCGTGCTGCACATGCTGGCCGACACCATGGACGTGCACTTCGCGCTGCCGGACGTGAAGGCGGTACGCCGCGAACTGGACCGGCTCGGCGCCTGGGACGGCACGCGCGCCTCCGACCCGGTGGCGTCCGGCCGCCCGCTGCCCCTCGCGGGCGCGGGCGAGGCCGTGGTGGCGGGTCACCGGATGCTGCTGGACCTCGGCGTCCTCCAGCAGGGCGACGAGGCCCTGGCGGGTACGCGCCACGCCTCCCTCGCCCGCCTCTCGGCGGCCACGGCGGCGGAGACCGGCGTCAAGGACGGCGACCTGCTGGCGGTGACGGGCCCCTCCGGCTCGCTCGAACTGCCCCTGCGGGTGACGTCGATGCCCGACCGCGTGGTCTGGCTCCCGCTCAACTCGACCCCCGGCGGCGCCCTGTCGGCCCTGGGCGCCGGCCCGGGTGACCTGGTCCGCATCGGCGCCGCGACCCCGATCTCCGCGGAGCGCACGGAGGTGGAGGCATGATCCCGTACACGCTGGCGGCGGAAGACCTGTCCATGTTCGGCCGCGACCCCTGGTGGCTGGTCGTCATCAAGGCGGTCTTCTGCTTCGCCTTCCTGATGATCACCGTGCTCTTCTCCATCGTGTGGGAGCGCAAGGTCGTCGCCTGGATGCAGCTGCGCATCGGGCCGAACCGCCACGGCCCCTGGGGCCTCCTCCAGTCCCTCGCGGACGGCGTCAAGCTGATGCTGAAGGAGGACGTGATCGTCAAGCGGGCCGACAAGGTCGTGTACGTGCTCGCGCCGATCGTCGCCGCCATCCCGGCGTTCATGGCGATCGCCGTGATCCCCTTCGGCCCCTCCGGCAACGAGATCTCGATCTTCGGTCAGCGCACCACGATGCAGCTGACCGACCTGCCGATCGCGATGCTCTACATCCTCGCCGTCGCCTCCGTCGGCATTTACGGCATCGTGCTCGCCGGATGGTCCTCGGGCTCGACGTACCCGCTCCTCGGCGGGCTGCGCTCCTGCGCGCAGATGATCAGCTACGAGATCGCGATGGGCGCCGCCTTCGCGTCCGTCTTCCTCTACTCGGGGTCGATGTCGACCTCGGCGATCGTCGAGGCGCAGGCGGACCGCTGGTACATCGTCCTGCTGCCGGTCTCCTTCCTCATCTACATCGTGACGATGGTCGGGGAGACCAACCGCGCCCCGTTCGACATGCCGGAGTCCGAGGGCGACCTGGTCGGCGGCTTCAACACCGAGTACAGCTCCATCAAGTTCGCGATGTTCATGCTCGCCGAGTACGTGAACATGGTGACGGTCTCGGCGGTGTCCGTGACGCTCTTCCTGGGCGGCTGGCGGGCCCCGTGGCCGATCTCCACCTTCTGGGAGGGCGCGAACCACGGCTGGTGGCCGATGCTCTGGTTCGTCGTCAAGGTGCAGCTGCTGCTGTTCTTCTTCATCTGGCTGCGCGGCACGCTGCCGCGCGTCCGCTACGACCAGCTGATGAAGCTCGGCTGGAAGGTCCTCATCCCCGTCTCGGTCGTCTGGCTGATGCTCGTCGCGACCGTGCGCGCGCTGCGCAACGAGAACTACGAGTTCCAGCAGATCGTGCTGTACGTGGCGGGCGCGGTGATCGCGGTGCTGCTGATCTCCTTCGTGGCCGACGTCTTCCGCGACAAGAAGGCGAAGGGGGCGGAGCGGACCGCCGAGCCGCCCGCCGAGTTCGACCCGATGGCCGGCGGTTTCCCCGTACCGCCGCTGCCCGGGCAGACCCTGCCGCCGGTGCCGCGCCGACGGCCCCGGGGTGACCGGGCGCTGATTGTCAGTGGTGGGCCCGACACTACAAGTGACGGAAAGGAGGCCGACGGTGTCTGACAGTAACTTCCAGAATCCGGTCGCCGGCTTCGGCGTGACCTTCAAGGCCATGTTCAAGAAGCGGCTGACCGAGCAGTACCCGGAGCAGAAGAAGACGACAGCGCCGCGCTTCCACGGCCGGCACCAGCTCAACCGCCACCCGGACGGCCTGGAGAAGTGCGTCGGCTGCGAGCTGTGCGCCTGGGCCTGCCCGGCGGACGCCATCTACGTCGAGGGCGCGGACAACACCGACGAGGAGCGCTACTCCCCGGGCGAGCGCTACGGCCGCGTCTACCAGATCAACTACGCCCGCTGCATCCTGTGCGGCCTATGCATCGAGGCGTGCCCGACCCGGGCGCTGACGATGACGAACGAGTTCGAGCTGGCCGACTCCACCCGGGCGGACCTCATCTTCACCAAGGAGCAGCTGCTCGCGGGCCTGGAGGAGGGCATGGTGGACAGCCCCCACGCCATCCACCCCGGCATGACGGAGCAGGACTACTACCGGGGCCTGGTGACGGAGGCCGCGCCGGGCACGGTCCAGCAGGCCGCCGTCAGCAAGGGCGAGAAGCCGCAGGACGCGGAGTCCGACTTCGGCGAGGAAGAGCCCGCCTCGAAGAAGGTGATCGGGGCATGAACACCCTTGCCGCGTCTACGACGTCCACGGGCGAGGCCGTCCAGTTCTGGGTGCTCGGCATCGTCGCCGTCATCGGCGCGTTGTGCACCGTCCTGATGAAGAGGGCCGTGCACAGCGCGCTCTGCCTCGCCGGAACCATGATCATCCTGGCGGTCTTCTATCTCGCCAACGGCGCGTACTTCCTGGGCGTCGTCCAGATCATCGTCTACACCGGCGCGATCATGATGCTGTTCCTCTTCGTCGTCATGCTGGTCGGCGTCACCGCCGCCGACTCGCTCAAGGAGACGATCAAGGGCCAGCGCTGGTTGGCCGCCGGCTGCGGGCTGGGCTTCGGCATCCTGCTCATCGCCGGTATCGGCAGCGCCTCGCTGAAGACCTTCGACGGCCTCGCCACGGCGAACGCCGGCGGCAATGTGGAGGGCCTCGCCGCGCTGATCTTCAGCAAGTACGTCTTCGCCTTCGAGATCACCGGCGCGCTGCTCATCACGGCCACGGTCGGCGCGATGGTGCTGACGCACCGGGAGCGCACCGAGCCCGCCCGTACCCAGCGGGAGCTGGCCGAGCAGCGCGTACGCGAGGGCAAGCAGCTGCCGCCGCTGCCGGCGCCCGGTGTCTACGCCCGGCACAACGCCGTGGACATCCCCGGTCTGCTGCCCGACGGCACGCCGTCGGAGCTCACCGTCAGCCCGACCCTGCGGGCCCGCGGCCAGATCCGCGACGTCTCGCGCGAGGCCCTGGAGGACCTCAAGGCGCTGGAGCAGCGCGCCGAGGAGCGTCTGGGGCGGGGGCCGTCGGAGCCGCAGGCGTCCCGGCCCCAGGACCGCGAGCCTGACCGTGAGGAGGAGAAGGCGCAGTGAATCCGGTCAACTACCTGTACCTGGCCGCCCTGTTGTTCACCATCGGCGCGGCCGGGGTGCTGATCCGGCGGAACGCGATCGTCGTCTTCATGTGCGTGGAGCTGATGCTCAACGCCTGCAACCTCGCGCTCGTCGCCTTCTCCCGGATGCACGGCAACCTCGACGGCCAGATCATCGCCTTCTTCACGATGGTCGTCGCCGCCGCGGAGGTCGTGGTCGGCCTCGCGATCATCGTGTCGCTGTTCCGTTCCCGCCACTCGGCCTCGGTCGACGACGCCAGCCTGATGAAGCTGTGAGGGGCTGAATCGTGGAGAACCTGATCGCGCTGCTCGTCGCGGCGCCCCTGCTCGGAGCGGCCGTCCTGTTGTGCGGCGGCCGCCGGCTGGACAAGGCCGGCCACTGGCTCGGCACCCTGCTCGCGGCCGCCTCCTTCGCCATCGGCGCGGTGCTCTTCTTCGACATGCTCGGCAGGGGCGCGGAGGAACGCGCCCTGCACCAGCACCTGTTCAGCTGGGTGCCGGTGGAGAGCTTCCGGGCGGACATCGCCTTCCAGCTGGACCAGCTGTCGATGACGTTCGTCCTCCTCATCACCGGCGTGGGCACGCTCATCCACGTGTACTCGATCGGGTACATGGCCCACGACGAGCGCAGGCGCCGCTTCTTCGGCTATCTGAACCTGTTCCTCGCGGCGATGCTGCTGCTGGTCCTCGCCGACAACTACCTGCTGCTGTACTTCGGCTGGGAGGGCGTCGGCCTCGCCTCGTACCTGCTCATCGGCTTCTGGCAGCACAAGCCGAGCGCGGCGACGGCGGCGAAGAAGGCCTTCCTGGTCAACCGGGTCGGCGACATGGGCCTGTCCATCGCCATCATGCTGATGTTCACCACCTTCGGGACCTTCACCTTCGGGCCGGTGCTCTCCGCGACCGGTGAGACGTCCGAGGGCATGCTGACGGCCATCGGGCTGATGCTGCTGCTCGCCGCGTGCGGCAAGTCGGCGCAGGTGCCGCTACAGTCCTGGCTCGGTGACGCGATGGAGGGTCCGACCCCGGTCTCGGCCCTGATCCACGCGGCCACCATGGTGACCGCAGGCGTCTACCTCATCACCCGCTCGGGCGCGATCTTCAACGCCGCCCCGGACGCGCAGCTGGCGGTCACCGTCGTCGGCGCGGTCACGCTCCTCTTCGGTGCGATCGTCGGTTGCGCCAAGGACGACATCAAGAAGGCGCTGGCCGGCTCCACGATGTCGCAGATCGGCTACATGATCCTGGCGGCCGGTCTCGGCCCCATCGGATACGCCTTCGCGATCATGCACCTGGTGACGCACGGCTTCTTCAAGGCCGGGCTGTTCCTCGGCGCCGGTTCGGTCATGCACGGCATGAACGACGAGGTCGACATGCGGAAGTACGGCGGCCTGCGAAAGTACATGCCGGTCACCTTCGTCACCTTCGGCCTCGGCTACCTCGCGATCATCGGCTTCCCGGGGCTCTCCGGCTTCTGGTCCAAGGACAAGATCATCGAGGCGGCCTTCGCCAAGGGCGGCACGGAGGGCTGGATCCTCGGCGGCGTCGCGCTGCTGGGCGCGGGCATCACCGCGTACTACATGACCCGCGTGATGCTCATGACGTTCTTCGGCGAGAAGCGCTGGCAGCCCGCCCCCGACCCGGACAAGGCGCCCAGTGTGGAGCCGGGCGTCGACGTCCGCCCCGGCGAGATGCCGCACCCGCACGAGTCGCCGAAGTCCATGACGATCCCGATGATCCTGCTGGCCTTCGGGTCGGTCTTCGCGGGCGCGCTCTTCTCGCTCAACAACGCGTTCGTCAACTGGCTGAAGCCGGTGACCGAGTTCGAACACGGCCACCCCCCGATCAGCGCGGGCGCGGTGACCGCCTCCACGGTCGTCGTGCTGCTGATCGGTGTCGGCATCGCGTACGCGCAGTACGGCCGCCGGCCCGTGCCGGTCGTCGCCCCGCGCGGCTCGCTGCTCACCCGCGCCGCCCGTCGCGACCTGCTGCAGGACGACTTCAACCACGTCGTCCTGGTGCGCGGCGGCGAGCACCTCACCCGCTCCCTGGTCTACGTCGACCACACCCTGGTCGACGGGGTGGTCAACGGCACCGCCGCCTCGTTCGGCGGCCTGTCCGGCCGGCTGCGCCTGCTGCAGAACGGCTTCGCCCGCTCCTACGCGGTCTCGATGTTCGGAGGTACGGCGGTGCTGATCGCCGCGACCCTGCTGATGAGGGGAGTGTGACCCTGATGTCGTTCCCCCTCCTGACGGTGACGGCGGCCGTGCCGGCCGTCGGCGCGATCCTCACCGCCGCCGTCCCCGCCGCGCGTCGCACGGCCGCCAAGTGGCTGGCGCTGCTCGTCTCGCTCGCCACGCTCGTGCTCGCCGCGTACGTCGCGGTCCGCTTCGAGCCCGGCGGCGACCGCTACCAGCTCACCGAGTCGCACACCTGGATCAAGGACTTCGGGGTGCGGTACGAACTGGGCGTGGACGGCATCGGGGTGGCGCTCATCGCGCTCACCGCGCTGCTGATCCCGTTCATCATCCTCGCCGGCTGGCACGACGCCGACCCCCTGGAGACCCAGTCGAAGAGGTGGCGGCCGACGCAGGGCTTCTTCGCCCTGATCCTGGCCGTCGAGGCGATGGTGATCCTCTCCTTCGAGGCCACCGACGTCTTCCTCTTCTACATCCTCTTCGAAGCCATGCTCATCCCGATGTACTTCCTCATCGGCGGCTTCGGGGACCGGGCCCACGCGGGCAGCGACGAGAACGCCGCCGCCCAGCGGTCGTACGCCGCGGTGAAGTTCCTGCTCTACAACCTGGTCGGCGGGCTCATCATGCTCGCCGCCGTCATCGGGCTGTACGTCGTCGCCGGGAACTTCTCCCTCACGGAGATCGCCGAGGCCAGGGCGAGCGGCGAGCTGGAGATGGCGGCCACCACCGAGCGGCTGCTGTTCCTGGGCTTCTTCTTCGCCTTCGCGGTGAAGGCGCCGCTGTGGCCGCTGCACACCTGGCTGCCCAACGCCATGGGGGAGGCCACCGCCCCGGTCGCCGTGCTCATCACGGCGGTAGTGGACAAGGTCGGCACCTTCGCGATGCTCCGCTTCTGCCTCCAGCTCTTCCCGGAGGCGTCGAAGTGGGCCACGCCCGCGATCATCGTGCTGGCGCTGGTCAGCATCGTGTACGGGGCGCTGCTGGCCGTCGGCCAGCGGGACATCAAGCGCCTGGTGGCGTACGCGTCGATCTCCCACTTCGGCTTCATCATCATGGGCATCTTCGCCATGACGAGCCAGGGCCAGTCCGGCGCGACGCTCTACATGGTCAACCACGGGATCTCGACGGCCGCGCTGATGCTGGTGGCCGGGTTCCTGATCTCGCGGCGCGGCTCGCGGCTCATCGCCGACTACGGCGGGGTGCAGAAGGTCGCGCCGGTGCTCGCCGGGACGTTCCTGATCGGCGGTCTGGCGACGTTGTCGCTGCCCGGCCTCGCCCCGTTCGTCTCCGAATTCCTCGTTCTGGTGGGCACGTTCGCCCGCTATCCGGTCGCGGGCGTCATCGCGACCTTCGGCATCGTGCTCGCCGCGCTCTACACGCTGGTGCTCTACCAGCGGACGATGACCGGCCCGGTGAAGGAGGAGGTGCGGGCCATGCCCGACCTCAAGGCCCGTGAGCTGGTGGTGGTCGCGCCGCTGATCGCGCTGCTGCTGCTCCTCGGGGTCTATCCGAAGCCGGTGACCGAGATCGTCGATCCGGCGGTGCGGCACACCATGTCGGACGTACAGCAGAAGGACCCGGCACCCGAAGTGGAGGCGGCCAAGTGAACGCAGCAGCCGCAGAGGCTGTCCACAGCCTGTGGACGACGGCGGCCGACCCGGCAGCCGTCGACAAGATCGGGGCGCCGACCATCGAGTACACCCAGCTGGCACCCACGCTGATCGTGGTGGGCGCCGCCGTGCTGGGCATCCTCCTGGAGGCGTTCGTCCCGCGCCGGGCCCGCTACTACGCGCAGGTCTTCCTGACCGTCGTCGCGCTGGCCGCCGCCTTCGCGGCGGTGGTCGGCCTCGCCGCCGGCGGCTACGGCTCCACCAAGGCGGGCATCGCCGCGATGGGCGCCATCGCGGTCGACGGGCCCGCGCTCTTCCTGCAGGGCACCATCCTGCTGGCCTCGCTCGTCGCGGTGTTCACCTTCGCCGAGCGCCGGCTCGACCCCGCCCACCACGGGCACCGGGTCGACTCGTTCGCGGCCGAGGCCGCCGCCGTACCCGGCGGCGAGCACGAGAAGGCCGCCGTCAAGGCCGGGCACACGACCACCGAGGTCTTCCCGCTGATGCTCTTCGCGGTCGGCGGCATGCTCGTCTTCCCGGCGGCCAACGACCTGCTGACGCTCTTCATCGCGCTGGAGGTCTTCTCCCTCCCGCTGTACCTGCTCTGCGCCGTCGCCCGCCGCAAGCGGCTGATGTCGCAGGAGGCGGCGGTGAAGTACTTCCTGCTCGGCGCCTTCTCGTCGGCCTTCCTGCTGTTCGGCGTCGCGCTGCTGTACGGGTACGCGGGCTCGGTCTCGTACGCCCGCATCGCCGACGTCGTCGACGGCTCGGTCACGGCCGTCACCCCGGCGCTCGCCGACACCATGGGCAACGACGTCCTGCTGCTCATCGGCACCGCGATGCTGCTGATGGGGCTGCTGTTCAAGGTCGGCGCGGTGCCGTTCCACATGTGGACGCCGGACGTCTACCAGGGCGCGCCGACGCCGGTCACCGGCTTCATGGCCGCCGCGACGAAGGTGGCCGCGTTCGGCGCCCTGCTGCGCGTGCTGTACGTGGTGCTGCCGGGGCTCACCTGGGACTGGCGGCCGGTCATGTGGGGCGTCGCCATCGTCACCATGCTGGCCGGCGCGGTCATCGCCATCACCCAGACCGACATCAAGCGGCTGCTGGCCTACTCGTCCATCGCGCACGCCGGGTTCATCCTGGCGGGTGTCATCGCGGCCACCCCCGACGGCGTCTCCTCGGTGCTGTTCTACCTGGGGGCGTACTCCTTCGTGACGATCGGCGCCTTCGCCGTCGTCACGCTGGTGCGGGACGCGGGCGGCGAGGCGACGCACCTGTCGAAGTGGGCGGGGCTCGGGCGGCGTTCGCCGCTCGTGGCGGCGGTCTTCGCGGTGTTCCTGCTGGCCTTCGCGGGCATCCCGCTGACGTCGGGCTTCACCGGCAAGTTCGCCGTCTTCAAGGCGGCGGCGGAAGGCGGCGCCGGGGCACTGGTGGTCGTCGGCGTGATCTCGTCGGCCATCGCCGCGTTCTTCTACATCCGGGTCATCGTGCTGATGTTCTTCAGCGAACCCAAGCCGGAGGGGCCGACGGTGGCCGTGCCGTCGCCGCTGACGATGACGACGATCGCCGTGGGCGTCGCCGTCACCCTGGTGCTGGGCGTCGCGCCGCAGTACTTCCTCGACCTGGCCGGACAGGCGGGGGTCTTCGTCCGCTGAGCGCGGAGACGACGCGTACGTCGGCGGGGTGCCCGGTCACGGGCACCCCGCCGACGCGCGTCGCGGGGGCGCGGCGTGATCAGGACTGCCGCTCGGGGCACTTCACCAGGGGGTTCCACTCGGCGAACACCCCGTTCGGGTTCGGCTTGTGCAGCCAGGCGTGCAGGTCGTAGTGGATCGGCATGCCGGGCGTGTGGCCGAGCATCGGGCCCTGGAAGGGCACGCCGCCGAACATCTCCGGACGGTCCTCGTCGGTGTTGAGGTCCTGATCCTCGTCGACCACCAGGTACTCCACCGCGACCAGCTTCCGCTTGCCGTCCTTCTCCTCGTACAGCAGCGCGGCGGGCCGGGTGGGGTCGGTCGAGCCGATGTGGTCTTCCTTGACGTAGTGGTAGCCCATGCCGCCCTCTTCGGAGGAGACACACACGGGATCCGGTACGTAGCCGTCCCTGAGGGCGAGGGACTCGTCGCGGTACTTCTTCGTCGCCTGGTACGCCCGTACGACGTCGGGGTGGAGCCGGTCGTCCCCGCCGCCGGCCGCGGGGGCGGCGGGGGCGGGGGCGGCGCCCAGCGAGAGCGCGGCGACGGCGGCGAGACCGAGGGCGGATATCAGGGGGCGGGGACGCATGACTGCTCCAGGAGTGTGAGGGGACGGGGCGACTGCCGTGACCAGCCTTGGTGGAGTCGCGCCAGGCCGCATCCCGGGTGGCCCGTTGGGCTGAGGCCGGTTGAGGGCCCATTCCGCCGCGGCGGGGAGCGTGCCATCGTGGAGACCGCGATTGGTCTGGACCTGATGAAGCGCGAGCGGAGGGAGTGGACGATGCGCGGGACCACGGTGCTGCCCGCCTTACCGGCGTCACCCGCGGCGGGGACCGGGGCGGGCGCCGGTGCGGGCACTGCTGCGGAGACCGGTGCGGGGACTGCGGCGGGGGCCGGTGCGGGGGCCGAGGCGGGGGCCGGTGCGGGGGCCGCGGCGGGGGCGCTGCCCCTGCACCGCCTGGACGTGCCGATGCCCAATGTGATGCCGTTCGCCATCGGCACCTTCGACACGATCGGACCGATGTCCCGGGCGTCCTTCCCGCACCGGCACACCTTCTACGAGATCGTCCACGTCACCGCCGGGACCGGCGCCCACGTCGTCGACCTCGCCCGCTGGGAGCTGCGCCCGCCGCACCTGTGCGTCATCACGCCGGGCCAGGTGCACCACTGGCAGGACGTGACCGGCCTGGCCGGCTCCGTCATCCTGTTCACCGAGCACTTCCTGCTCGACCACCCCGGCGACCGGGACCTCCTGCGACGCCTGAGCGAGCGCCCCTGGCTGACGCTGGGCGACCACGCCCACGCCTGGACGTCCCGCCTGGTGGCCGACCTCGACGACGAGTACCGCCGGGGCGCAGACGGCTTCGAGACCGTCCTGCGGGCGCTGCTCCACGTCCTCGTCGTACGGGCCGCCCGGCTGGACGGCCCGTCGGCCGGAGCCGCGCCCGAGGCGCTGATGCGCGGCGTCGGCGAAGCGTCCCGGGCGCCCGTCTCGGACCGCGCCCGAGCGGTGGCCGGGGAGTTCACGCGGCTCATCGCGGGCGCCACCGACCCGGACCTGTGGTCGGTGCACGCCTGCGCCCGCCGCATCGGGGTGACCTCCGGCTACCTCGCGGAGGCCGTCAAGGCCGCCACGGGCCGCACCCCCGGGCAACTCCTCCGCGAGGCCCGTACGCACGAGGCCAAGCGGCTGCTGGCCCGGACCGATCTGACGGTACGTCAGGTGGCGCTGCGCGTCGGCATGGCGGACCCGGCGTACTTCTGCCGCTTCTTCCGGCGCGAGACGGGCGTGAGTCCGGGCGACTTCCGGCGCGGCGGCGATATTCACCACGACCACCGGATCGAGTCCATCGCCCCGCCCGGGCGGCCCGCATAAGTTCGGTGCCGATCCCACGACCGCCCCCCACGAGGAGGAGCAGGCATGGCAGAGATCCCCGGGCGCCCCAGCCGCAAAGCGGTGCTGCGCGCCGCGGTCACCGCCGGAATCGCCGCACCCGCGGCGCTGATGGGCGTACCGGCCCTGGCCCGCACCCTGACGGCCTCCGCCGACCCGGCGGCCACCCTCGAACCGACCCCCTCCTGCGACGACGGCGACGACCCGACCCCGCCGCAAATGGAGGGCCCGTACTTCAAGCCCAACTCACCGCGCCGCACGTCCCTGGTCGGACCGACCACCCCCGGCGTACGCCTCAGCCTCACCGGGTACGTCTTCGCCCTCTCCTGCCGGCCCCTCGGCGGCGTCCTGCTGGACTTCTGGCAGGCCGACGCCAACGGCGCGTACGACAACGCCGGTTTCCGCTTCCGGGGCCACCAGTTCACCAACGCGCAGGGCGCGTTCACGCTCACCACCATCGTGCCGGGCCTCTACCCGGGCCGGACCCGGCACCTCCACGTCAAGGTGCAGGCGCCCGGGCGGCCCGTGCTCACCACGCAGCTGTACTTCCCGGGTGAGCCGCGCAACAACACCGACCCGCTCTTCGACCCGCGCCTGCTCATGACGGTGCGCGGCACCGGGGGCGCGCGGGAGGCGGCGTTCGACTTCGTACTGAACGTGCCCTAGCGGTACGTAGGTGCGTACGCGGGTGCGTGAGGAGGTGCACCCGGCCCGTTGCCCGGTCCTGCCTGCCTGCCACAGGCAGGACCGGGCACGGTTGCCTAGGGGGTGTCTTGCCGATCTTGCCGGGCTCGCGACGCCTGGCACCGCTCCCCCAGAGCTTCGCCTGGGGGTGCCCCCACGCCGCGTTGTCGTCGGTCGCCAATGGCCCCCGTAGCCCTGCGGGCACGGGGGTGCCCCCACCGCAGTGGCTCCCTCCTCCGCCTTGCGAGCCACGGCACCAGACGCCGCTCCCTGATCCGGCCTGATCGACAAGACACCCCCTAGCGGGCGGGGGCGATCCGGCCCGTCACCTCGCCCAGCGCGACCTTCACCCCGTCCGGGCCGGGCGCCCACGCGGTGAGCGTCACCTCGTCGCCGTCCTCCAGGAACGTGCGCTTGCCGGTGGACAGTTCGATCGGCTCCTGCCCGTTCCAGGTGAGCTCCAGCAGCGAGCCGCGCTGGTGGACCTCGGGGCCGCTGACCGTACCGGAGCCGTACAGGTCGCCCGTACGGAGCGAGGCGCCGTTGACGGTCATGTGGGCCAGCTGCTGGGCGGCCGTCCAGTACATCGTGGCGAACGGCGGCTCGGCGACGACCTCCCCGTTGATCCGCACCGTGATGTGCAGCTCGAAGCCGCCCGGCTCCTCCTCCGCGCTGTCGTCCAGGTACGGCAGGACCGGGAAGTCCCGCGCGGGCGGCGCGACGCGGGCGGCGTCCAGCGCCTCCAGCGGCGTGACCCAGGCGGACACGGAGGTGGCGAAGGACTTGCCGAGGAAGGGGCCCAGCGGCACGTACTCCCACGCCTGGATGTCGCGCGCCGACCAGTCGTTGAGGAGCGTCAGCCCGAAGACGTGGTCGCGGAAGTCGCCGAGCGCGACCGGCTCGCCCAGCCCCGACGGCGTACCGACGAGGAAGCCGACCTCGGCCTCGATGTCCAGCTTCACGGACGGCCCGAAGACCGGCGCCGGATCGGCGGGCGCCTTGCGCTGGCCGGAGGGCCGCGTGATCTCGGTGCCGGAGACCACGACCGTGCCCGAGCGGCCGTGGTAACCGATCGGCAGGTGCTTCCAGTTGGGCGTGAGTGGCTCGCCGTCCGGGCGGAACATCCGGCCCACGTTGGTGGCGTGGTGCTCGGAGGCGTAGAAGTCGACGTAGTCCGCGACCTCGTACGGCAGGTGGAGCGTGACATCGGCCAGGGGGTGCAGCAGGGGCTCGATGTCCGCGCGGTGGGCCGGCACGGTGACCCAGGCGGTCAGGGCCCGGCGGACATCGCGCCAGGCGGTGCGGCCCGCGGCCAGCAGCGGGTTCAGGCTGGGCTGCGCGAGCAGCGCCGCGTACGGCGAGCCCAGCGCCAGGGCCGCCGCGCCCGCGTCCAGGACGTGGTCGCCGATGCGGACGCCGAGCCGGCGGCGGGCGGGCTCGTCGGCGGTGCTGAAGACGCCGTACGGGAGGTTGTGCGGGCCGAAGGGGTCGCCTTCGGCCAGGTCGAGCGGGCTGTGCTGCTCGGACTGCTCGGGCATCGGTGCTTGCCTCGCTTTCCACGTGTGTGGGGGACACGTTACGACGGTGCCGCGGTGATCATCCGGCCGTAGGGCCCTTGCGTCCGACCCAGGTGCGGTGGAAGAGGACTTCCGGGCCCTGGGCGCAGACGACCTCGTCGGTGGTGACGAGGTGGCCGGCCTCGTAGGCGGTCTCCGAGCGGGTGTCGACGGTGACGTTCCACAGCTGGTCCGGGTCCGGGCGGTGGAAGCGGAACGTCCGCTCGGCGCGGCTGCGGGCGGAGAGCGGGTCGCCGTCGGTGACGGTGTACGTCTCCACGGCGTACTCGCCGAATTCGAGGCCGTCGGGGTGGACGCGCGTACCGCCACCGCCGGAGCCGGCGCCGTCACCGCAGGGGGCGTTGGCCTCCAGGCGCCACTCGCCCCGGGCGACGTCCCGGACGAGCAGGAGCGCGGGGCGCTGCGCGTCGTCGAGGGTGGCGGGGTGGCGGACGCCGAGCTGCTCGGCCTGTTCCGGCGGTTCGAAGGCCACGCCGTCGTCGCTCGCGGGCGTGCGCAGGGGGAGTTCGAGAGCGCTGCCGGCCGGGTCGAGCGTGAAGCCCCCGGCCTCCGGGTGCGGCCGGACCCAGGGCCAGTACGCGGACGAGACCGCGAGCCGTACGCGGTGCCCGGGCGCGAAGGCGTGGGCGATGGAACCCAGGTCGAAGACGTACTCACCACCCGGCCCGGTGGCGGAGGCGCCGCGCGCGACGAGGGTGGAAGCGCCGCCGGGCGCCACGTCGCAGAGCCGGGCGGTCACCTGCGCGCGCTCGGCGGGGGCGTGGGGGCGCACGGCCAGGGTGACCCGGGGGCTGCCGAGGACCTCGACCGGTGGGCCGTCCTCCGGTACGGGGAAGTCGAAGCAGGCCGAGCAGGCGTCGTCGGCGCGCTGGTCGGGCGGCAGGTCGGCGTCACCGCCGCGGGGAACCGGCCGTCCGGCGTCCAGGCCGGTGTGGAGCGGCGAGCGGACGACGACGGGCGGGCCCTGCAGTGCGTACGCGACCGGTGTGACCCGCGGCGACGGCCAGGCGTCGTCGCCCGCCCAGCGGCCCGGCAGCTCGGGCGGCGCGGTCGCGGGCGGGTGGGAGGAGCTGATCCAGGAGCGCAGGAGCGGCGCGGCCATGACGTCGTTGGCGACGCCCTTGAGGTGGTGTTCCCACCAGCGCAGGGTCTCCTGGAGGAAGCCGATCGCCGGCCCGGGCGGCAGGCCCTGGTCCGGGTACTGGAGCGGCCAGGGCCCCAGGATGCCGCGTACCCGGTCGCGCGGCAGGCGCTCCACGAGCCGCAGCACGGTGGCGCGGTGCGGGGCGTGCCGGCCGCCGACGGCGAGGACGGGCACGGCGATGGCCTCCGGCTCGTACGGCGGGAGCGCGGGCTCGCCGGCCGGGTCCAGCGCCTCCAGGCGGGCCAGCCACATCTCGCGCCACAGATCGCCGACGTAGTGCGGGTCCGGCGGGCAGGCGACGCGGGCGAGCCAGGCGCCGTGGCCGTGGCCGTGGCCGTGGCCGTGACTGTGGCCGTGACCGTGGTCGTGGCCGTGGTCGTACCCGGTGGTCTGCGGGGCGTCGTCCTCG
The DNA here is from genome assembly GCF_056430285.1 of Streptomyces sp. NPDC045998. Classification (NCBI taxonomy): domain Bacteria; kingdom Bacillati; phylum Actinomycetota; class Actinomycetes; order Kitasatosporales; family Streptomycetaceae; genus Streptomyces; species Streptomyces sp. NPDC045998. Next base: position 6,215 of record NZ_JBWKLJ010000017.1, on the reverse strand, counting down.
GCGCAGACGGCGACCACCGCGCCGAGCGGGCCGGAGGCCGGGGAGGCGGCGGGTGCGGGGAGCGCGGCGGCGGGGAGCGCGGCGGGTGCGGGGAGCGCGGCGAGGCGGAGGGCGATGGTCGCGCCGGGGCCGATGCCGATCATGCCGACGCGGCCGCTGCACCACGGCCGGTCCGCGAGCCAGTTGAGGACCTCGGCCGCGTCCGCGAGGTCCTGCGTGAGCTTCGGCACGCCCTCGCTGTTGCCGTACCCGCGCGCGTCCACCCGTACCGAGGCGTAGCCGTGGCCCGCGTACCAAGGGTGGCGCTGCGCGTCGCGGGCGGCGGTCGCGTCGGTCAGCCGGTCCGGCGCGTACTCCAGCAGCGCGGGCACCGGTTCGTCCGTCAGCGGGCGCCAGATCCGGCCGTACAGGCGGGTGCTGTCCGGCAGCGCGATCCGGACGTCCTCGTGGGTCGTCTCGTACGGGAAGGAGGTGCGGAAGCGCATGGAGAGGCCTCACGGAGTTCCGAAAAAACCGCATATTGGCTGGCAAATCTACCCATCCCGAACATACCGGGGGTGGCGGGAAGGCGCCCATGGTGATCGAAAGGCGACCGGATACGCTGACTTGAGTGAATCCAGCGACACATCGACAATCCGTGTGATCGTCAGCAGACAGGAGATCTCCTCGTGACCGCAGTCGGGCCGTTCGGGCTGAGCGTGCGGGACCAGGCTCTTGAAGCCGATGTCCAGACCGGATTGGCGGCGGTCGAGGCCGGGCTCCTCGATGCCTGCAAGAGCGACGTGCCGTTCATCGCGGAGGCCGCCCAGCACCTGGTACGGGCCGGGGGCAAGCGCTTCCGTCCGCTGCTCGTGATGCTCGCCGCGCAGTTCGGCGACCCGTACGCCCCCGGGGTCGTCCCCTCGGCCGTCGTGGTCGAGCTCACGCACCTGGCGACGCTGTACCACGACGACGTCATGGACGAGGCCGACGTGCGGCGCGGGGTGCCCAGCGCCAACGCCCGCTGGGGCAACTCGGTGGCCGTCCTCACGGGTGACTTCCTCTTCGCACGCGCCTCACACATCCTGGCGGACCTCGGGCCGGAGGCCGTACGCATCCAGGCGGAGGCCTTCGAACGCCTGGTCACCGGACAGATCCTGGAAACGGCCGGCCCGGGCGACGGGTGCGACCCCGTCGAGCACTACCTCGACGTCATCGCCGGCAAGACCGGCTCGCTGATCGCCGTCTCGGGCCGCTTCGGCGCGATGATGTCGGGCGCCGACGAGCGGGTCGTCGACATCCTCACGCAGTACGGCGAGCGCCTCGGCGTCGCCTTCCAGCTCGCCGACGACCTGCTGGACATCGCCTCCGACTCCCACGAGTCCGGCAAGACGCCCGGCACCGACCTGCGCGAGGGCATCGCCACGCTGCCGGTGCTGCACCTGCGCGCGATGGCGGCGGCCTCCGGCGAGGCGGCGGACCACGAGCTGGTGGCGCTGCTGGACAGCGACCTCACGGACGACGAGCGGCACGCGGAGGCCCTGCGCCGGCTGCGCGTCCACCCGGCGCTGGAACTCGCGCGCCGGGACACCATCCGGTACGCGCAGGAGGCGCGGGCCCTGCTGGCCCCGCTGCCCGACTGCACCGCGAAGGCGGCGCTCGAGGAGCTGTGCGACCTGGTGGTGCACCGGGCGGGTTAGGGGCCGTGCGCGGGGCTCTCAGGGTCCGGGTCATCCTTCAGCAGTACGGAAGTTGAGCCCGGGGGCTGACGCCTCCGGGGCGCCGCCTTGGTCAGATGGATCCAGATGGATCGCTGACCACGGAGGTAGGCACACATGGCACCGAACGACAGCGCACCGAACGAGAGCGCGGGGCGCCGGACCATGGCGCGGTACGCCGTTCCGGTCGCGGTGGCGGGGGTGGCGGCGGCGACGATCGGGCTCGTCCCGGCGCTCGCGGCGGCCGGGGACCCCGAGCTGCCGGAGATCACGGCACAGCAGCTGGTGGAGAAGATCGCCGCCTCGGACGTACAGCGCCTGTCCGGCACGGTGAAGGTCACCGCCGACCTGGGGCTTCCGTCGCTCGGCGCCCTGGGAGGCGCCGGCGGTGACGAGAGCGGGAAGCTCATGGAGCTCGCCTCGGGCACGCACACCCTGAGGGTGGCGGCCGACGGCCCGGACAAGCAGCGGCTGACCTTCGTGGACGACGCCGCCGAGTACAGCCTGATACGCAACGGGAAGGACGTCTGGGCCTACGACGGCGCGTCGAAGGAGGCGGTCCACTCCTCGGAGGCCGGGCAGGGCTCCGGCACGGCTCCCGACCACGAGGTGCCGGCCACCCCCAAGGACCTCGCCGACCAGGCGCTGAAGGCCGTCGACGACACGACCTCGGTGACGGTCGACGGCACCTCCCGGATCGCCGGGCGCGACGCGTACCAGCTGCTCATCAAGCCGAAGCAGAGCGACTCGGGGTCGACGATCGGCTCGATCAGGGTGGCGGTGGACGCGGAGAAGGGCGTGCCGCTGAAGTTCACGCTCACGCCGAGCGACGGCGGCAAGGCGGCCATCGACGTCGGCTTCACGAAGGTCGACTTCGGTACGCCGGCGGGCTCGACGTTCGCGCTCCCGCAGGGCGCGAAGGTGACGGAGGCGCCGCAGGAGGCGCAGGATCCGGCGGGGGAGAAGCTGCCCGAGGAGCTCGCGAAGGAATTCGAGGGCCTCGCGGACCTCGAGGGCGGTCTCAAGGTCATCGGTGAGGGCTGGACGACCGTCGCCTCACTGAACGCCCCGGGCGGCGAGGCGGCCGCGGACGGCAAGGCGGCCGCGGGCCGCGAGGAGGCGCCGGCGGAGGCGGGTGCCTTCCTGGACGCCCTGGGCGACAAGGTCTCGGGCAAGTTCGGCACCGGCACGGTCTTCAAGACCCGGCTGGTGAACGCCCTGCTGACGGACGACGGCCGGCTGTACGCGGGCGCCGTCACCCCGGAGAAGCTGCTCTCCGTGGCCAACGCCGAGAAGTAGCCGCGCGCGCGTCGGGGCCGTACGTGGGTGGCGGGTCCGCCGCCCACGTACGGCCCCTTCGGCTTCAGAACGTGAGCCGGAAGGCGTTGATGTAACCGGTGTCCTGGGCCGCCACGTCCTGCGCCCGCAGCTTCCAGGCGCCGTTCGCGGCCTCGCTCGACGCGTCGATGGTGTACGTCGTCTGGATGTTGTCCGCCGAGTCCGAGGAGCTGGAGTTCTTCAGGCGGTACGCCGTGCCGTCCGGGGCGACGAGGTCGAGCACCACGTCCCCGCGCCAGGTGTGGACGACGTCGACGCCGACGCGCAGCGCGGCCGGGGCGTTGCCGGTGCGACCGGAGACGGTGACCGTCGAGGTCACGGCCGGGCCGTTGTCCGGGATGGCGACGTCGGCGGTGTTCTCGTACGTGTCACCGGTCGGCGGCGGCGTCGTCCCGGCGGACAGCGTCCACACGGCGTGCGCCAGCGCGTCGCTGTTCCGGTCGAGCGCCGTGTCGTTGATGTTCGCCGTGGTGTCGCAGGACGAGTGGTAGCAGCGGTCGAAGGCCTGACCGGCGGTGCCGCCCCACTTCTGCGCCTGCGCGCTCGTCTTCGTACGGCTCGCGCCGGTGAACAGCCCGCCGACCGGGATGCCGACGTTTTTGAAGGCGGCGTGGTCGGAGCGGCCGTCGCCCTCGGTCTCGATCTCGGTGGGCACGCCGAGCCCGGCGAAGTAGTCCTTGAAGGTCTTCTCGATCGTCGGGTCGTCGTCGTAGACGAAGTAGCCGGGGTTCGGCGACCCGATCATGTCGAAGTTGAGGTAGCCCGCGATCTTGGCGCGCTCGGCGCTCGGCATGTTGTTGACGTGGTACTTCGAACCGACGAGGCCCAGTTCCTCCGCGCCCCACCAGGCGAAGCGCAGGTGCTTCGCGGGCTTGTACTGGGCGCGGGAGACGGCGAGCGCGGCCTCCAGGACGGCCGCGGAACCGGAGGCGTTGTCGTTGATGCCGGCGCCGGAGGAGACGGAGTCGAGGTGGGCGCCGGCCATCAGGACCTGGTTGGCGTCGCCGCCGGGCCAGTCGGCGATGAGGTTGTAGCCGGTGGTGCCGTTGTACGTGAACTGCTGGACGGTGGTGGTGAACCCGGCGGCGTCCAGCTTGCCCTTGACGTAGTCGATCGACGCCTTGTAGCCGGGGCGGCCGTGGGCGCGGTTGCCGCCGTTGGCGGTGGCTATCGACTGGAACTGGGCGAGGTGCGCCTTGACGTTGGCGACGGGTATGTCGGGCGCGGCGGCGGCAGCGGCAGCCGCAGCGGCCGTCGGCGGGGCGGAGGTGGCGGGGGCCGCCGTGGCTATCAGCCCGGCGACGGCGAGTGCCGCGGCGGACGCGGCGGTTCCTCTGGAGAGCTTCATGTGGGGGCTCCGGGATTCCGTACGGGGATGGAACGGAACGTGCGAGACGCCCCGCGGCCGTGGTGGCGCGGGGCGCAGGAGCTTCTGGTGCGGCGTGCGTGCTGAATGTTCAGCGAGACGTTGACTCGACGTCAAGAGCGTGTTCCGGACACAGGTGTTCGATGACCGGACGCTCCACGTCGCTGTCGGTTACGAGGCGGTTCCGCCGGCCGCCCCACGTGCCGCTAGCCCCTCGCCCCGAGACACCTCGACGCGGCCCAGCACCGCCCGCTATGCCGCACGCCTCGTCCGGATGCCGGACACCGGCCGAATCCCGCTAGGGGGTGGGCTTTTGGCCCCGCCCCGACGGGGGGGGCTGGGGGCGGAGCCCCTTGGTTGGGTTGGGGAAGGGGCGGGGTGAGGGGACTCAGAGCCGCGGCGCCCTGTCCTCCGGCACCCGCGCCGCCGCTGCATCCTCCGGCCGGGCTGCGGCCGCCGCTGCCTCGTCCGCCGCCTTGGCCTTCGCCAGGCGCAGTGCCTCCGCCCGTGTACGCCGCGATGTCCGCAGCGCGTCCCACGTCAGGACCGTCAGCGCCAGCCACACCAGCGAGAAGCCCGCCCACCGCTCGGGCGGCATCGCCTCGTGGAAGTACACGACCCCCAGCAGGAACTGGAACACCGGCGCCAAGTACTGCAGCAGCCCCAGCGTCGACAGCGGTACCCGTATCGCCGCCGCACCGAAGCAGACCAGCGGCGCGGCGGTCACCACGCCCGTCGCGGCGAGCAGCGCCGCGTGCCCCGCGCCCTCCGCCCCGAAGGTGAGCGTGCCCTGGGAGCCGAGCCAGACCAGATACGCCATCGCCGGCAGGAACTGGATCGCCGTCTCCGCGGCCAGCGACTCCAGGCCGCCGATGTTGACCTTCTTCTTCACCAGGCCGTACACGGCGAACGAGAAGGCGAGCGTCAGCGAGATCCACGGCGGTCGCCCGTACCCGAACGTCAGGACCACCACCGCCGCGAAGCCGGTGCCGACCGCCGCCCACTGGGCCGGCCGCAGCCGCTCCTTGAGCAGCAGGACGCCCATGGCGATCGTGACGAGCGGGTTGATGAAGTAACCGAGGGACGCCTCCACCACATGGCCCGTGTTCACGGACCAGATGTACAGGCCCCAGTTGACGGTGATCACGGCCGCGGCGACCGCGATCAGGCCGAGCTTCCGCGGCTGCCGCAGCAGCTCGCGCATCCAGCCCCAGCGGCGCAGCGCGAGCAGGGCGATGCCGACGACGGCGAGCGACCACACCATCCGGTGGGCCAGGATCTCGATGGCGCCCGAGGGCTTCAGCAGGGGCCAGAAGAGGGGGACCAGGCCCCACATGCCGTAGGCCGCGATCCCGTAGAAGAGCCCCGCCCGCTGATCGCCGCCACCGCTTTTCGCCGCCACTGATCGCCTCCTGTCCCGACCGCCCCTGCCCTGCCACGCCCTGGCCTGCTGAAGAAAGGTAGCGCCGGGCGGGCCACCCTGTCATGTCCGTACCGCGATACGGTCATGACGCACGGGCGGGTGCCGCAGCGCGGCCGACCCGTATGCGGGCACGGAAAAGGGGCGCCCTCGGGAGGACGCCCCTTCCTGCGCGCACGGCGACGGCCGTGCCCGGCTGTCTCTATCCGACGACCGTCCAGGTGTCGCCGCCGGTCAGCAGTGCGGCGAGGTCGCCTTTGCCTTTGTGTTCGATGGCGGCGTCGAGTTGGTCGGCCATCTGTGTGTCGTAGACGGGGCGGTCGACGCTGCGGAAGACGCCGATGGGGGTGTGGTGGAGGGTGTCGGGGTCGGCGAGGCGGGAGAGCGCGAAGGC
>NZ_JBWKLJ010000016.1:58957-99400 GCF_056430285.1 Streptomyces sp. NPDC045998 | reverse complement strand
TTCCCTTCGGTCTTTCGTGTTTCCAGCTTAGCAGATCCGTTTTCCGTTTCCGCCACCCGCTGGAGCGGGCTGCCGGGCTGTTCTTCGCTTTCGCGCTTCCCTTTCCGGCGGGTTCAAACACTATCAGGCTTTCTCCGCCTCTCTGACCACCACCCGGAGGCGATCGGCACAGAGGTGTAGACCACTGGTGTAGACCAGTTAGGATCTCGGCTTGATAGGTGCTGCCGACGACCTGCGACTCACTGTTGTGTCGGGGTCAGGCAGGTGTATGACCCTACCTGCAGCCGGTAGTTGAGGCAAATCGCTCCGGTGCTCCCGAGGGCCATGAACATGGGCTTCTCGGGCGGAACCGGGACATCTCATGACATACGCTTCTGACAGTACGCCGTCCGGGACAGGCAGTGACGGCGACACAGAATCTCCGCCCCCTGGGAGGCTCCCCATGACCATCGTGACGTCGCCGCTCGCCGGCCGGGCCATCGGACTCGCCGCTGTGCCGGACCCCGTTTTCTCCGGGGCGATGGTCGGGCCCGGTACCGCCATCGATCCCGTGCGTGAGCCTTCCGAGGCGCTCTCTCCCGTCGACGGCGTGGTCGTCTCCCTCCACCCGCACGCGTTCGTCGTCGTGGACGCGGAGGGGCACGGGGTGCTGACGCACCTGGGCATCGACACCGTGCAGATGAACGGCGAGGGCTTCGAGCTCCTTGTGAGCAAGGGCGACACCGTGACGCGCGGACAGGCCGTCGTGCGGTGGAACCCTGCGGCCGTCGAGGAGGCCGGCAAGTCCGCGATCTGTCCGATCGTGGCCCTGGAAGCCACCGCCGACTCCCTCGGTGGGCTCCGTGAGGAGGGCGACGTGGAAGCCGGAGAGTCTCTCTTCACCTGGCAGTGAGCGTGCCGCTGTCCCCGGGACGGCGACGGGTCGGACATTCAAACGTGGTGGCGGCGGGCCGCCACTCAATCGGAGACAGGTGTAATGGAGACAACGCTGCGAGGCGTCGGCGTCAGCCACGGTGTGGCGATCGGCGAGGTTCGGCACATGGGCACGGCAGTCCTGGAGCCGCCGGCCAAGCAGATTCCGGCCGATGAGGCGGAGCGCGAGCAGGGGCGTGCTCGCCAGGCCGTGGAAGCGGTCGCGGCGGATCTGATCGCGCGCGGCAATCTGGCCGGCGGTGAGGCCCAGCACGTGCTCGAGGCGCAGGCCATGATGGCCCAGGACCCGGAGCTGATGGCCGACGTCGACCGTCGTATCGCCGTGGGCAGCACGGCCGAGCGGGCGGTGTACGACGCGTTCGCCGCGTACCGGGCGCTGCTCGCCGGGGCCGGGGAGTACCTGGCGGGGCGGGTCGCGGACCTCGACGACGTACGGAACCGGATCGTGGCGCGGCTGCTGGGTGTGCCGATGCCGGGTGTTCCGGACAGTGACGAGCCGTACGTGCTGATCGCGCGGGATCTGGCTCCGGCGGACACGGCGCTGCTGGACCCGTCGCTGGTCCTGGGGTTCGTGACCGAGGAGGGCGGGCCGACCAGCCACAGCGCGATCCTGGCGCGGGCTCTCGGTGTGCCGGCCGTGGTGGCGCTGCCGGGTGCCGGGGAGCTGGCGGAGGGCACCGTGATCGCGGTGGACGGCAGCACGGGGGAGATCTTCGTCGAGCCGACCGCCGAGCGGCGTGCCGAGCTGGAGCGGGCGGCCGCCGAGCGCAAGGCGGCACTGTCGGCGGCGACCGGTCCGGGGGCGACGTCCGACGGGCACAAGGTGCCGTTGCTGGCGAACGTGGGCGGGCCGGCCGATGTGGCGGCGGCCGTGGAGGCCGGTGCCGAGGGTGTCGGTCTGTTCCGTACCGAGTTCCTGTTCCTGGACGACAGCAAGCAGGCGCCGTCGGAGGACAAGCAGGTCGAGGCGTACCGGAAGGTGCTTGAGGCGTTTCCCGAGGGCCGGGTCGTCGTGCGGGTGCTGGACGCGGGCGCGGACAAGCCGCTGGACTTCCTGACGCCGGCGGACGAGCCGAACCCGGCGCTCGGCGTGCGGGGGCTGCGGGCGCTGTTGGATCACCCGGAGGTGCTGCGGACGCAGCTGTCGGCGCTGTCGAAGGCGGCCGAGGGGCTTCCGGTGTACCTGGAGGTCATGGCGCCGATGGTGGCGGACCGTACGGACGCGAAGGCGTTCGCGGACGCGTGCCGTGAGGCGGGGCTGCGGGCGAAGTTCGGTGCGATGGTGGAGATTCCGTCCGCCGCGCTGCGGGCGCGCTCGATCCTGCAGGAGGTCGAGTTCCTGTCGCTGGGCACGAACGACCTGGCGCAGTACACGTTCGCCGCCGACCGGCAGGTGGGTGCGGTGTCGCGGCTGCAGGACCCGTGGCAGCCGGCCCTGCTGGACTTGGTCGCGCTGTCGGCGGAGGCCGCCCGGGCCGAGGGCAAGAGCTGTGGTGTGTGCGGCGAGGCCGCGTCCGATCCGCTGCTGGCCTGTGTGCTGACGGGTCTCGGGGTCACCTCCCTGTCGATGGGCGCCGCTTCGATTCCGTACGTACGCGCGACGCTGGCGAAGCACACGCTGGCGCAGTGCGAGCGGGCGGCCGCGGCGGCGCGGGCGGCGGACACCGCCGAGGAGGCGCGGCTGGCCGCGCAGGCGGTCCTGTCCGGCGAGTAGGCGCACGGAGGCTGGAGGGGCTTTCCCGCGGTGGCGGGGAAGCCCCTTTCGCTTGCGCGCTCAGTGGTGCGGGGGCGGCAGGTCGTCATCTCCGGTGATGTCGAATCCGGCGAGGTAGTCGACGTTGGGCTCCGGGGAGAGCGGTTCGCCGGTGTCGGCGTCGGTGCAGTAGGCGTTGAAGACCTCGGCGGCGCTCAGCGGGATGAGGCGGCCGCGGTCGAGGCGCCAGCCGTGGACGCGGTCGGGGGCGGCCGGTGTGGTGGTGCGCAGGACCAGTCCACCGGCGCTTTGGAGGGCGATGCCGACCGCGAGGACGGTGGTGAACTCGGCGCCTTCGGCGGAGTCGAGCACGGTGGGGCCGGTGTCCGGGCGCTCGGCGTGGAGCACGGCCAGTAGTTGCTCGTCGCGCGCGGGGATGCTGCAGACGACGTGGTGGGTGCCGGGGCCGGCCTCTTGGAGGAGGCGGTGCAGGAGGTAGGAGGCCCGGTCGAAGGCGTCGCGGCCGATGTCCTGGCCGCAGCGGGCGCACTCTCCGGCGTCGGCGAGGAGCATGGTGGCGTACTCCCAGGTGGCGTGGCGTACGGCTTTGTTGATGAGGGCGGGGACGAGCCGGTCGATGGGTTGTCCGGTGTAGGCGAGGCCGGCGCCGGTGGTGGCGACTTCGGCGGTGAAGCGGCTGCGGCTGGCGGGGCTGTCGGGGTCGAGGCCCGCTTGCGCGCAGTACACGGCGTAGTCCTCGGGGTCGAAGAGGGTGACCGTGGTGTGGCCGCCCTGGGAGGCGAGGCTTCTCAGGAGGGCTTCGACCTGGTGGAGGTAGGTCGCGTGGTCGTCGAAGGTGAAGGTGCGGTAGCGGCGCATGGCCGTGAAGTCCTCTTCGTCCGCCAGGAGGCCGACGGTGCTCGGGACTTCGCGGCGCAGGGCGCGCCGCATCGCGGTGGTGCTCCGGGTGTGTGCCATGAATCCCCCTGGTTCATCGGTGCTCACTCACCGTAACCGAGGGGTCTGACAACGTGGCTTCGCGGACTCGGTCGTGGACCAGGCGGCGCTGGGCGAGGCAGAGGGCGGCATAGCCGGCGCCGAGGAGGGGCCAGGCGAGGGGGCCCGCGGCGATGACGGCGGTGACGAGGAGCGGTCCCGCGCTGCGCTGGGTGGATGCGGCGAGGCCGTGGACGCCGAGGTAGGCGCCCTGGGCGTCGGTGGGGGCGAGGGCGACGGAGAGTTCCCAGGAGACGACGGCGTGGAGCATCTCCACGAAGGTGAGGGCGATCGCTCCCGCGGTGAGGGTGGCGATGGCGGTCCAGGTGCCGCCGGTCGCGGAGGCCGCCAGGGCGAGGCAGCCCGCGATGAAGAGGCAGGCGAGCGGGGTGAGCAGGCGTCGGGCGGCGGCGGGGGTGGTACCGAAGCGGGCGAGCGGCACCTGGAAGACGATCACGAGGGCCGAGTTGAGGACCAGCAGCATCGGGGCGAGGCCGACGGGGGCGTCGGTGGCGTGGATGATCCACAGGGGCAGGCCGACCTGGAGGATCGCGTCGTCGAGGTAGAGGGCGGCTTCGGTGGCGGTGTAGAGGAGGAAGGTGCGGTCGCGCCAGGGGTTGGAGGGCGGGGTGGGGGTGGGCGTGGCCGCGGAGGTGGTGGAGGCGGCGGCGACGCGCGAGGGTGACGGGGGTTCGGCGCAGCGGAGGGTGAGCGCGGCGATCACGACGTACGAGAGGGCGTTGCCGACGAGCAGGGCCTGGTAGGCGGTGGTGGTGCCGACGGTGAGGGCGGCTGCCGCGGCGAGGCCGCCGAGGGCCCAGCCGATGTTGGCCGCGGTGCGGTTGACGGCCTGGTAGCGAGTGCGCTCGGGGCCCGCGACGCGCGCGGCGTAGAGCTTGGTGAGGACGTTGGAGCCCCGGTCGGGGAGGGCGCCGATGGCGGAGTAGAGCAGCAGGAGGGCGTAGCTGTCGGTGGTGAGGAGGGCCAGGAGCGCGGCGGCGCGGAGGAGTTGGGCGCCGATGAGGACGCGGGTGACGGGGAAGCGGTCGGCGAGGCGGCCGGCGAGTGGGGCGCCGGCGATGCCTATGGCTCCGGAGACGCCGATGAGGATGCCGACTTGAGCGACGGACACGCCGCTGACCTGGGTGAAGTAGAGGGCGACGGCCGTGGCCCAGAGTCCGGTGCCGATTTTGTCGATGAGGGTGATGACGAGCATGCGGCGGCCGTCACGGCCCCCCGGGATGTGGATGCGGCTCCGCGTGCGCGGGGTGGGCGCGGTGCGGTGACGGTGCTGGTTCACCGTTTCCCCCTTGACTCCGTATTATGTATTGATACATAGTTGAGTACGTGGCAGCACAATATGCGATCAGTGGGACGTCGGCCAGGGGGATTGCCGCGTCCATCGAGCGGGCCGTGGCCGACGGAGGCCTGGGGCCGGGTGCCGCGCTGCCTCCGGTGCGGCGGCTCGCGGACGACCTGGGAGTCAGCCCCGGGACCGTGGCGACGGCGTACAAGGAGCTGCGGCAGCGCGGGATCGTGGTGACCAGGGGCAGGGGCGGGACCGTGGTGGCGCAGGCGCCGTCGGTCGGGTCGCGGCGGCCGCCGAGGGTGCCGGAGGGGGTGCGCGATCTGGCGGGCGGCCATCCGGACCCGGCGTTCCTGCCGGAGCTCCGGCCCCCGTCACCAGTGACGCCGGTGCCCGGGTCGCACCGGGCGTCACCGCGGCTGGCGGCGCTGGAGGAGCTCACGCGCGCGTGGTTCGCGCGGGACGGGGTTCCGGCGGAGCACGTCACCTTCGCGCACGGCGCTCTCGACTGCGTGGCGCGGCTGCTCTCCACGGAGTTGAAGCCGGGCGATTCGGTGGCGGTGGAGGATCCGGGGTTCCATCACCTGCTGGACCTGGTTCCGGCGCTGGGCCTGCGGATGGTTCCGGTCGCGGTGGACGACGCGGGGATGCTGCCCGAGGCGCTGCGGGCGGCCCTTCGCGCGGGCGTACGGGCGCTGGTGTGCAGTCCGCGCGGGCAGAGCCCCAGGGGCGCGTACTTCACTCGGGAGCGGCGGGACGCGCTGGTGGAGGTGCTGGCAGGCTCCCCCGAGGTGCTGGTCATAGAGGACGACCACAACGCGGAGATCTCCGGGGCGCCGTCGGCCGTGACGCTGGCGGCCGCCGGGCTGACGCGCTGGGCGCAGGTGCGCACGGTCTCCAAGCATCTGGGCATCGACCTGCGGTGGGCGGGGCTCGCGTGTGACGCGACGACGCTGGCCCGGCACGACGGGCGGATGCTGCTGACCTCGGGGTGGGTCAGCCACGTGCTGCAGGAGACGGTGGCGCGGCTGATGGCCGACGAGGAGGCCGCACGGCTGGTGGGGCGGGCCGAGACGGCCTACACCGAGCGGCGGGAGGCGCTGCTCGGTGAGCTGGCGCGGCGCGGGATCGCGGCGCACGGGGCGAGCGGCCTGAACGTGTGGGTGCCGGTGCGCGACGAGTCGGCGGTCGTCAACGGGCTGCGGTCGTACGGCTGGTGGGTGGCCGCGGGGGCCCGCTTCCGGATCGCGGCGCCCACCGCCGTACGGATCACGACGGCGACGCTGGAGCCGCCCGGCGCGGCGCGGCTGGCCTCGGACTTCGCCGGCGTACTGGGCGAGTCCGAGGCCATGTACGGAGGTTGAGTCAGCTCATCTTCCCGCCCTTGGCGGCGCGGGTGCGCGCGAGCCCCTCGTAGAAGCGCAGCAGGTCGAGGTTGTCCACGGAACCGGGGTTGACGGCCTTGGAGAGCTCGGTGCCCTGAAGGAGGCGTTTGACCGGCACCTCGATGCGCTTGCCGGTGAGGGTGTGCGGGACGCCGGGGACCTCGATGATCTCGTCGGGCACGTGGCGCGGGGACAGCTCCGTACGGATGGTCCGCTTGATGCGGTCGATCAGCTCGTCGTCGAGGGCGGCCCCTTCGGCGAGGTGGACGAAGAGCGGCATCCAGTAGCCGCCGTCGGGCTCCTCCAGGCCGATGACGAGCGATTCGCGGATCTCGGGGAGGCGTTCCACCGCCTCATAGATATCGGCGCTCCCCATACGGACGCCCTGGCGGTTGAGGGTGGAGTCGGAACGGCCGTGGATGACGACCGAGCCGCGGTCCGTGATCGTGATCCAGTCACCGTGGCGCCAGACGCCGGGGTACATCTCGAAGTAGCTGTCGCGGTAGCGGCTGCCGTCCGGGTCGTTCCAGAACCGGATGGGCATGGACGGCATGGGCTGGGTGACGACCAGCTCGCCCACCTCGCCGGTCACGGGCTTGCCCTGCGGGTCCCAGGCCTGGAGGTCGGTGCCCAGGCAGGCGGCCTGGAGCTCCCCCACGTGGACGGGAAGGGTGGGCACGGCGCCGGCGAAGCAGCTGCACACGTCCGTGCCGCCGCTGACGGAGGCGATCCACAGGTCGTCGCGGACCTCGTCGTGGAGCCAGCGGAAGCCGTCCGGAGGGAGTGGGGAGCCGGTGGTGGCGACGCACGTGATGCGGGACAGGTCGTGGTCGCGGGACGGGTGGACGCCCGCCTTGCGGCAGGCCATGACGTACGCCGCGGACGTGCCGTAGAGGGTGGTCCCGGTCAGTTCGGCGACGCGCCACTGCGCGCCGGTGTCCGGGTAGCCGGGGCTGCCGTCGTACAGGACGACCGTGGTGCCGGTGAGCAGGCCGGAGACGAGGAAGTTCCACATCATCCAGCCGGTGGAGGTGTACCAGAAGAAGCGGTCCTCCGGGCCGAGGTCGCAGTGCAGGCCGAGCTGCTTGATGTGCTCGAGGAGGATGCCGCCCTGGGACTGGACGATCGCCTTGGGCAGGCCGGTGGTGCCGGAGGAGTACAGCACCCACAGGGGGTGGTCGAAGGGCACCTGCTCGAAGACGGGTTCCGCGTCGCCGTCCGTCAGGGCGGACCAGTCGAGGGCGCCCTCGGGGGCGTCCGTGCCGAGGAGCGGGATGTGGACGACGGCGCGCAGGGTGGGCAGTTCGCGGCGCAGCTCGGCGACGGTGTCGCGGCGGTCGTGCTCCTTGCCGCCGTAGCGGTAGCCGTCGACGGTGAACAGGACGACCGGTTCCACCTGCTGGAAGCGGTCCAGCACGCTGCGCGCGCCGAAGTCGGGGGCGCAGGAGGTCCACACGGCGCCGACGGCGGCTGTGGCGAGGAGGGCGGTGACGGCCTGCGGGATGTTGGGCAGGTAGCCGCTGACCCGGTCGCCGGGGCGTACGCCGAGGGCGCGCAGCTCGGCGGCGAGGGCGCCCACCTGCCGGCGCAGCTCCGCCCAGCTGATGGGCGTCGCCTCCTGGGCCTCGTCGACGTGGAGCAGGGCGGCCGCGTCCGGGCGGTCGGCGGCGGCGCGCAGGGCGTGCTCGGCGTAGTTGAGGGTGGCGCCGGGGAACCACTGGGCACCGGGCATCGAGCGGTCGCCCAGGACCCGCTCGTACGGCGTCGAGAAGCGGATGTCGAACCACTCCGCCACCGCTTGCCAGAAGGTGTCGAGGTGCTCGATGGACCAACGGTGCAGCGCGGGGTAGCCGCCGTCGGCCGGGGCTCCGTGCCGCTCGGCCGCCCAGGCCTGGAAGCGGGTGACCGCGGCGGTGGCGATACGGTCCTGGTCGGGCTGCCAGAGCGGCTCGGGCTGCGCGTGCTCTGAGGTCATGGGGCTGCTCCCTGGCTGTACGTCCCTGTACGCGGGTCTGCGTGGGTCGCGCGCACGTGCGGGGTGTGCGCGTGACGCGGCTGACAGGGACGATGCCATGTGATCGTTGTTCGCACCAGGGTTCCCCGCCCATGGTCGCGAGGCTGAATATGTGGTCCCACCACGGGTGAACGGCAGTTGAACGGCCCTCCCCCGCGCGTGGACGGGTGGCAGGGTGAGCCGCATGGACGGTCGTGATCTGGTGCGTTCGGTGAAGGTCTTCTCGACGGTACGGGGCCTGCGGGCCGTGCGCTCGGCGTGGCGGCAGCGCCGTACGGACGCCTGGGGGCTGCCGCCTCGCGGAGCCGAACGGGCGCGGACACCGGGGCCCGCCCAGGGGGCGGAGCCGCTGCCGGGCGGCGGCGTGGTGACGTTCGCCCGGTCCGTGCTGCGGGTGTGGGTGACGGCCGGCGGCACGGTCTTCTGGGGCTGGGACGGGGCCGAGCCGCTCCCGTCGTACGCGCTGGCCGGTGCCCCTCCGGAGCCGGACCAGCGGGCCGTGCTGGAGCCGGACACGGGCGGCGGCTGGCGGGTGGTGGCGGAGCGGGTGACGGTGGCGGTGTCGCGCGACGGCGCCGTGGAGATCCGCACGCCGGGGGGCGTCATGCTGCGCCGGGAGCTGCCGCCCCGCTGGTGGGAGCCGGTGGGCCGGGAGCCCGCGGGCGGGGGGACGACGGGCGGGGAGGCGGTGGGCGGGAGGGGCCCGGCGGGCGGTGCCGCGGCGGGTCCCGTGCGGTGGGTGCAGCGCTCGGAGGTACCGGCCGACGCGCGGTTCTTCGGGCTCGGCGGGCGGGCGTCGGGGCCACGGCTGCGGGACGGCACGTACCGGCTGTGGAACACCGATCCGGGTGGTGGCTTCGGTCCCGGTGACGACCCGCTCTACATCACCATGCCGGTGCAGCTGGTGGTGTCCGACGCGGGGACCCATCTGGCCTTCCACGACAACTCCTGGGACGGGCTGGTGACCCTGCGGGAGGGCGAGGAGGGCGCCGGGTCGGGGCACGACCGGCCGGGGGCGAGCGAGGTGCGGATGAGCGGTGGCCCGCTGCGCTGCTGGGTCGTGGTGGGGACCCCCGCGCGCGTGCTGCACGGCTGGACCACCCTGACCGGCGCGCCCGCGCTGCCGCCGTCCTGGGCGCTGGGACCGCAGCACGCGCGGTGGGGCTTCGGCACGGAGCGGGAGGTGCGGCGCGTGGTGGCCGGCTACCGGCAGCACGAGCTGCCGCTGTCGGCGCTGCACCTGGACATCGACCACTACCGGGAGCACCAGGTGTTCACGGTGGACCGGGAGCGGTTCCCCGACCTGCCCGGGCTCGCCCGGGAGGCACGCGAGGCGGGGGTACGGCTGGTGTCGATCGTCGACCCGGGGGTCAG
Organism: Streptomyces sp. NPDC045998; assembly: GCF_056430285.1. Classification (NCBI taxonomy): domain Bacteria; kingdom Bacillati; phylum Actinomycetota; class Actinomycetes; order Kitasatosporales; family Streptomycetaceae; genus Streptomyces; species Streptomyces sp. NPDC045998. The sequence continues at coordinate 89,699 of NZ_JBWKLJ010000016.1, read as the reverse complement.
GGCGGAGCGCGGCAACGCGGTGTACGAGAGCGGGCGGTCGGTCGGGGCCTCGGGGGCGTACGTACGGGACGGGCGGGGCGGTGAGGTGCGGGGGCTGGTGTGGCCGGGTGAGTGCGTGTTCCCGGACTTCACCGATCCCGCCGTACGGACGTGGTGGGGCGGCCTGTACGAGGAGCGGCTCGCGCAGGGCTTCTCCGGGGTGTGGCACGACATGAACGAACCGGTGTCGTTCGCGGCGTTCGGTGACAGGACGCTGCCCCGTTCGGCGCGGCACGCCCTGGAAGGGCGGGGCGGCGACCACCGCGAGGCGCACAACGTGTACGGCCTGACGATGGCCAGGGCGGGCTACGAAGGGCTGCGGCGGCTGCGGCCCGACGAGCGGCCGTTCCTCTTCTCGCGGTCCGGCTGGGCGGGGATGCAGCGGTACGGGGGGACGTGGTCGGGCGATGTGTCGACCGGGTGGCCGGGGCTGCGGGCGTCGCTCTCCCTGGTGCTGGGACTGGGCCTGTGCGGGGTGCCGTACTCGGGGCCCGATGTGGGCGGGTTCGACGGGATCCCTTCGCCGGAGCTTTTCCTGCGCTGGTTCCAGCTGGGCGCGTGGCTGCCGCTGTTCCGTACGCACTCGGCGATCGACGCGGGGCTGCGCGAGCCGTGGGAGTTCGGGCCGCGGGTGCTGCGGCACGCGCGCGTGGCGCTGGCCGAACGCGAACGGCTGCGGCCGTACTTCGTGACGCTGGCCCATCTGGCGCGGCTCACGGGGGCGCCGTACGCGCGGCCGCTGTGGTGGGGTGCTCCGGAGGACCGTGCGCTGCGCGACTGTGAGGACGCCTTCCTGCTGGGCGACGCGCTGCTCGTGGCGCCGGTGATGGCGCGCGGCGTGGACCGCCGGGCCGTACGGCTTCCGCGCGGGCGCTGGTACGACACCGCGACCGGCCGGGCGTACGACGGGCCGGGTCAGGTGCTGTTGGACGCTCCGCTGTCGCGTATCCCGGTGCTCGCGCGGGGCGGGGCGGTGATCCCCGTACGGGGCGAGGACGGCGAGGAGGAGCTGGAGGTGTGGGCTCCGGCGGCGGGGCGCACGGGCGGTGGGCTGGTGGTGCGCGACGCGGGTGACGGCTGGGAACGGGCGGAGGTGGAGCGGTACACGAGCCGACTGGTGGACGGCGGGGTCCGGGTGGAGCGGGTGACGGACGACGGCGCGCGGCCGGTGGAGGAACGACGGGTGAGGGTGCGGGGGCTGGGCGCGGTGGCGGGATGACGGCAAACGGGTGAACGACACGCACACGCGCGCCGGGTGCGGCGTTACGCAGGGCGGGCCCGGCCGCTCGGTGCCGGACCGCTCGACGAAGGGATGGACCATGATCAAGCAGGTGCTGGCGACCGCCGGTGTCGCCGCGGCCGTGCTCGGCGCTTCCGCCTCGGCCGCCTCGGCGGTCGGCGACCGCGGGGTGAACACCCAGAACGGCAACTACTCCGTGCAGGAGTACGGCAACACGGGCAGCGACCCGGCGCTGACGGCCGACCGCAGCGCGGACGAGGCGGCGCTGCGGTCGCTGGATCGCCTGTAGGTCTCAGCAGGGCCCCGCGCGGGATCACCCGGAGGGTGTCCCCGTCCCGTAGCGGCCGGCGAACCAGTTCCGTACGGCCGCGGTGTGCAGCGGGAACGCGAGCTCCGCCGGCGCGTACAGGACGTGGTGGCCCGACGTCTCGGCGGTGGCGGCGGAGGGCGGCAGCCCGGCGGCGGGGCGCTCCGGGAGGAGGCCGAAGAGCAGCAGGTGGCCGGCGGGTGAGCTCATGGCGTCGGCGAGGCGGACGTCGGCGGCGGCCGCGGGGATGCCGGTCTCCTCCCGCAACTCCCGTACCACCGCGTGCCGCCAGTCCTCCGCGTGGTCGATGAAGCCGCCGGGCAGGGCGACGCCCCCGCGGTGGGGCTCGATGGTGCGGGTGATGACGACGAGGCCGGTCCCGCGTGTGCCGGTGACGGGGAGCAGGGCGACTGCGACCGGCAGCGGGTTGCGGTAGGCGGTGTCGCCGCAGGAGGCGCACGTGCGGGGCCAGTCGGCCGCGGACGGGTAGGGCGCGCCGCAGGCGCCGCAGTGGGAGTCCTTCACAGGGCGGACTGTAGCGGGGGGCCTTGGACCCGGGGCCTTGAGGCTTGGGGGCGGGGGGCTCGGGGGCTGGGCCGGGGGCTTGGGCTTGGGGGCCGGGGCTTGCGGCAAAGCGGGCTCAGGGCGAGGCGGGCTGTACCCGTCCGGGCCGAGCTGGTAGATCCGTGGGCATGACACGACTCGGTACCGCTCTCCGCACGCTCGTGGCGGCCGCCACCGCGCTCCTCTCCGTGGCGGCGGCACCCGCCGCGCAGGCCACGCCCGAGCCCAAGGCGCCGCAGGAGTTCGTGGCGCTGCGCTCCGTGGATCCGACCATCATCCAGGAGATGCGCTACACCACGGCGCACAACTTCGTCGGTGAGCCGGTGGACGGGTACCGGCAGCCGCTGTGCATCCTCACCAGGCCCGCCGCACAGGCGCTGCACCGGGCCCAGGTGCGGCTCTTGCGGCAGGGGTACTCCCTGAAGGTGTACGACTGCTACCGGCCGCAGCGCGCGGTGGACCACTTCGTACGGTGGGCCAAGGACCTCCGGGACGAGCGGATGAAAGCGGAGTTCTATCCGCTCGTGGACAAGTCGCGGCTCTTCGCGGACGGTTACATCGCCGAGAAGTCCGGGCACAGCCGCGGCTCGACGGTCGACCTCACGATCGTGAAGCTGCCCGCCCCGCCGACACGGCCGTACGTGCCGGGCGAGAAGCTGGTGCCCTGCTCCGCGCCCCGCGAGGAGCGGTTCCCCGACAACTCCCTCGACATGGGCACGGGTTTCGACTGCTTCGACACGCTGTCCCACACGGACGATCCCCGCGTCCAGGGGGTGCAGCGCGCGAACCGGCAGCTGCTGAAGAGCACGCTCGCCGCCCAGGGTTTCGTGAACCTGCCCGAGGAGTGGTGGCACTTCACGTACAAGCCGGAGCCCTTCCCGGAGACGTACTTCGACTTCCCTGTGGCACGGCGTTCGGTGGCCGGGCGCTGAGCCGACGCGGGAAGACGTGCCCCCCGCCGTCCGGGGGCGCGGAGTCCTCAGGGAGCCGCCGGTTCGCGCTGCCGGTCGGCGAGGGTCAGCGCGTGCTCGACGACCGCCACCAGCACCTCCTTGACCGACGCGCGCTCGCGCGCGTCGCACATCAGCAGCGGCACCTCGGGGTCGAGGTCGAGCGCCGCCCGCACCGTCTGGGCGGGGAACCCGGGCGCGCCCTCGAAGCGGTTCACGGCCACCGCGAAGGGGATGCCCCGCCGCTCGAAGTAGTCGATGGCGGCGAAGCAGTCCTCCAGACGGCGGGTGTCCACGAGGACCACCGCGCCGAGCGCACCCTGCGCGAGCTCGTCCCACAGGAACCAGAAGCGGTCCTGTCCCGGCGTACCGAACAGGTACAGCACCAGGTCCTCGCGGAGGGTGATCCGCCCGAAGTCCATGGCGACGGTGGTGGTGGACTTCGACTCGACGCCGTGCAGATCGTCGACGGGCCGGCCCGCCTCCGTGAGGGTCTCCTCGGTGCGCAGCGGCCGGATCTCGCTGACCGCGCCGACGAGGGTCGTCTTGCCCACTCCGAACCCGCCCGCGACGAGGATCTTGAGTGTCACCGGCTCGACCACCGGCCGATCGGCGCGGTGGGAGCTAGAGCGCCCGAAGGCCATTGATCACCTCACGCAGAATGTTCACGTCCGGCAGTTCTGCCGGCGGGACGGGACGGGTTACGTGGACGAGTTCGTCCTCGACGAGGTCGCCCACCAGGACGCGGACCACCCCGACGGGGAGGTCGAGTCCGGCGGCGAGCTCGGCGATGGACTGGGGGAAGTCGCTGCACCGCTCGACGATCTCCACATGCTCCGGGGAGAGCATCTGGTCGCGGCCGGGGTCCTCGGCCGCGGGTTCGGGGACGACCACCGCGATCAGGTCGAGGCGGTGGCGGGTGGCGCTGCTGGTACGGCCGCGGGTCATCGCGTACGGACGGACCACGGGGCCCGCTTCGTCGTCGAACCAGTGGTGTGGCTCCCGGCGGGTCCGGCCTCTGTGCCGGCTGTGCTGCCCTGCTGCGTCACTCATCGCATCCCCCGTTATCCTCCTGCGGTCAGTCCGGTCCGCGGCGCCGTCCCCAGGTGGGCCCCCACCCGCTTGACCATCAGCGTCATCTCGTACGCGACGAGGCCGACGTCGGAGTCGGCGTCCGCCAGGACGGCGAGACAGCTGCCGTCGCCCGCCGCCGTGACGAAGAGGAAGGCGTCGTCGAGCTCGACGACGGTCTGCCGGACCCGCCCGGCGTCGAAGTGGCGGCCCACGCCCTTGGCGAGGCTGTGGAATCCGGAGGCGACGGCCGCCATGTGCTCGCTGTCCTCACGGCTGAGGTCCTGGGAGGCGCCGGTGGGCAGGCCGTCGCTGGAGAGGACCAGCGCCTTGCGGATGGAGCCGACGCGGTCGACGAGTTCGTCGAGGAGCCAGTTCAGCTGGCCTGCTGAACCCGGCGCGCCCGGTGAGCCGGTCGACGTGGTTGCTGCGGCGTTCGGTGCGGTCATGGACCGTCCCCCTCCGGTGTCGTTCGTGGTGCTGTCTCACCGCGGAGCGCGCGGGGCGCCGGCGGGGCGTCGCCCTCGGCGTTCTCCCGGCGCCCGCGCTGCCAGCCGCGCTGCATGGCGGCCATGCGGGTGCGTACTGCTTCGGCGTCACGCTCGGCGTCGTGACGGGCGGCGACGCGCTCACCGGTGCGCCCGGCGTCGCGTCCAGGGTCGCGCTCGGCGTCGCGTTCGGAGTGCCCTGCGCCGGACCGGTCCGTAGTTCGGTCGGCGGAGCGGTCGGGGGTGTCCCTCAGCTGCGGGGCCAGGCTGGCCTGCCGTACGCGGCGGGGCAGGCCGCCGAGCAGCAGGGTGGCCTCCGGGTCGGAGCCGTGCACCCCGCGGCTCTGCTCCGCGGTGCCCTCGGTGGCGGGGTGGGCGCGGCCGCGTTCGTCGAGGCGCCGGCCGCGGTGCGCGATCAGGGTCGGGACCGAGGGCTTGCGGCGGGGCAGCGGGACGGGGCCGTCGGCCTGGCGCTCGCGGGCCTGGTCGGCCGCCTGGTGGTGCTGTGTCTCGTCGGAGGCCGCGGAGGAGCGGCCGGTGACCGGACGCAACGGGCTCCTGGGGCGGAAGAGTCCGCCCCGTTCGCTCTCCGTCTCGTCGATGTCCGCGAGGTCGGTGAGGTCGGCGAGGTCGTCGATGTCGCCCAGGCGGCCGAGGGGACCCGTAAGAGGGCCGGTGAGAGGGCCGGTGAGAGCGTCGTCGAAGGGCAGGGCGCCGACCGGAGGCTCCAGCTCGACGGGGCCGTCCAGCAGGGAGGGGTCGAGCCCGGAGGGCACCTGGGAAAGGGCCGCGCGCCGGGGCGGCACCTCGTCGGTGCGGCCGTCGACCGCCCCGCGGTCCAGCGTCTTGCGGTCCAGCGCCTTGCGGTCGCCGGTCCTCCGGTCGCCGGCCCTGCGGTCGCCGCCCTTGCGGTCGAGCCGGAAGCCCGAGCCCTGGGTTTCGGGCGCCTCGGTGAGCAGCGCGGCCGGGATGAAGACGACTGCGGTGGTGCCGCCGTACGGGGAGGGCTGGAGCGACACCCGTACGTTCTGGCGCTGGGCGAGCCGGCTCACCACGAAGAGGCCGAGCCGGTCGGTGTCGGAGAGTTCGAACTCCGGTGTCTCGGCGAGACGCAGGTTGGCGTCGAGCAGCGCCTCCGGGGCCATGCCGAGCCCGCGGTCGTGGATCTCGAGGGTGAAGCCGTTGGCCACCGGCTCGCCGTGCACCTGGACGGCGGTGTGCGGCGGGGAGAACACCGTGGCGTTCTCCAGGAGTTCGGCGACCAGGTGGGTGAGGTCCGCGACGGCCGGCCCGCTGACCCCGATGCGCGGCAGCCTGCGCACCTCGATGCGTTCGTAGTCCTCGACTTCGGCGACCGCCGCCCGTACCACGTCCATCAACTGGACGGGCTTGCGCCACTGGCGGGAGGGGGCGGCACCGGAGAGGATCACCAGGCCCTCGGCGTGACGGCGCATGCGCGTGGTCAGGTGGTCCAGTTTGAACAGGTCGGCCAGCTCGTCCGTATCCTCCGTACGACGCTCCATGGTGTCGAGGAGGGTGAGCTGGCGGTGCAGCAACACCTGGTTGCGGCGGGCGAGGTTGACGAAGACCTCGGAGACGCCGCGGCGCATGTCGGCCTGCTTGACGGCGGCTTCGACGGCGGCGCGCTGCAGGGTGTTGAGGGCCTGGCCGACCTGGCCGACCTCGTCCTTGTCGTACTCGAGCTGCGGCACCTCGGTCTCGACGTCGACCTGTTCGCCGGCGGCCAGGCGGCGCATCACGCTCGGCAGCCGTACGCCGGAGACCTCCTGGGCCTCCTTGCGCAGCCGCCGGAGGTCACGGACGAGGTCGCGGCCTATGCGGACGGAGACGATGATCGAGACGAGCAGCGCGAGAAAGCCGAGGACACCGGCGATCCCCGCCTTGAGCAGGACGTTGTACGCGGTCGGCTGCACGCGGTCCTGGTAGCGGTCGCCCGCCTCGGTGTTGGCCGAGGCGAGGTGGTCCAGGACCGGGGTGGCGGCGTCCCTCCAGTGGGATGCCTGGACGGTGCGGGGCGTCTCGGTGGCGCCGGCGGCTATGAGCGCCTCTTCGGCGTCGCGCAGCGGTTCGGTCGCGGGGCTGCGCCAGTACTGCTCGAAGAGCTCGCGTTCGGAACCGGGCAGGAGCTCCAGGTTGACCTCGTAGAAGAGCCGGCGCTGGGCGACGAGGTCGGTGAGGGCGCGGATCTCCTCGGGGGTGATACGCCTGTTGATGAGGGCGGAGGAGACGAGGGCGTCCTCGCGGGAGAGCATCTCGCGGGCGCGCACGACGCCGACGAGGGCGCGGCCCTGCTTGTCCATCTCGACGTTCTCCAGGGCGTGGAGGTTGAGGAGGAAGGTGTAGCAGGGGTCGACGAGGCGGTTGTAGAACTCGAGCGCCTGCATGCGGCCGACGGCACGGTTCTCGACGGAACGGCGCAGTCCGGAGAGGCCGTCGAAGGCTTGGAGGAGCGAGCTCAGCCGACGGGCCGCCTGGGGTTGCATGGCGTCGGTGACGCCGGAGTCGGCGGCGTTGGCCCGGATGCGGGCGATGGTCCGGTCGGTGGCGGCCTGTTCGCGGCGCAGGGTGGGGAGGGCGTCGGACGCGCGTGGATCGGCGAGGTAGACGAGGGTCTGGCGGCGTTCCCGCTGGATGACGCGGACGGTGTCCTCAAGGGGGTAGCCGACCTTTTCGACGATGTAGCCGACGTCGAGGAGTTGGTCGGCCTCCCGGCCGGTGAGGAGTGTCGCGAACCCCCACAGCCCGGTGAGGGAGACGAGCGGCACGAGCAGCAACGCCACGATCTTCCTGCGGATCGACTTCCCGCGAAAGCGCATGGCCTCCCCCAGCTCGGACCCGACCGGTGAGGGTGCCGTCCGGCGCGGGTGTACACATCAACACATCAACAAACGGCGCGAGCCTACTACTGCATCGCAGGCATCTCGAAGGTGCGTCCGGGCGATTTTCAGCCGTGGGGCGGGGCGTCGATCACGGGTTTTCCGGGTATTCGCCGCTCTGGCACTTCCGTCTGCGGTGGATGGTCCCTGGCGGGGCGACATGTGCCCGGCGGTAACGGTTGGCTGGAACTGTGCGTTCCGCGGGGAATCTTCGCCGCCGGCCGTACGTCTACGAACAGGGGAGGCGCGGAACTGTCGGCGTAAAGCGGCTCATGACGGGCAGCCACCCTGAAAACGGTCGGCTGTGGGGAGTGGCGGTTGCGATGACGACGGAGCGGCGGGAACTGTGGGTGGAGGAACCGGCGACGCGGCGCAGGCTGCCCGATCCGGTCCGTACGGCGGCGGTGCGTGCCGTGCTCGTCGCCTCACTGACCCTGATACAGGCGACGGTGGCGTTCCTGTGCACGCTGGCGGGCTCGTGGCTGGCGTTTCCGATGGTGCTGAGCAGCATCGCCAGCACGGTGGTGGCGACGTGGGCGGCGGCGGACGTGTGGGTCACCCGGCAGGTGTGGAACCAGCGCCATGGTGTCGTCTCCGTGCCGAGTAGCACGGCGCGTCAGCTGCGGCGTGAGCGGCGTATGGCCCGCCGGGCGGCGCGCGTGCAGACGCGGGCGGCGCGGGAGGCGGCACGCATACGGCTAGGCGGCGAGGAGGCCGCCGCGGGTGCCGGTACCGGCGCGGGTTCCCGTTCGGGTTCCGGCCGCGGGCGGCAGGGCGCGGGAACGCTCTCCCGGGCCTGAGGTACACCGGAGCCGGTCCTGGCTGGGCGCTGGTGCCTGGCTGGCGCTGGTGCCTGGCCGGGCGGCGGTGCCCGCAGGTGCCGGGCACCGGCCCGGGGCGGCGCGGGGCGGGCCCCTGACGATCACCGGGCTGCTGCGCCGCAACGCCCAGCAGTCCGCCCACCGGCCCGCACCCCAGCAGTCCGCCCACCGGCCCGCACCCCAGCAGTCCGCCCACCGGCCCGCACCCCGGCGGGCCGGAGACCGGCGGCGGTTCCGCGGCTACTCCGCGGGGGGCGCCGGCTCGGGCGTCTGCGTGCGCTTGAACATGCGCGTCGCCGTGATCTCGCCGTGCACGGCCGTCTCCCCCGCCGGGCTCTGCTGCGGCAGCCCAGGCCGCAGGTGCTCCTCGACGCTGATGTACTTCAGCCCCGCACGCAGGTCCGCGTCGTTGCGCAACCGGATGACCAGCGGGAACTCCGCGAGCGCGGTCGTGTCGAACAGGCCCGTCGTGTACAGCAGCTGGACCCCGAGCGCGTCCGACACGGCCCGCTGCAGCTCCAGCAGGTACGTGGCGTTGGCGCGGCCGATCGGGTTGTCCAGGAAGAGCGTGCCGGCGTGGCGGTGCTTGTCGCGGCCCCGGTCGTTGCTGCGCAGGGCGGCCATCGTGCAGTAGAGCGCGATGGCGGCGGTGAGCAGCTGCCCGCCGGAGAAGACGTCGCCCATCTGCCCGACCGGTACGCGCTCGGCGCGCAGCACCGCGTCGGGCTTGAGGATCTCCACGGCCACGCCCTTGGGCTGCAGGGCGGCCTGGACGCCCCGCAGCAGCAGCGACATGCCGTCGCGGCGCAGGTCGGAGTTCTTCTTGACGGCGGCGCGGGTCGCCTCGTCGATGACCTCGCCGAGCCGCTCGGTCAGCGTCGCCTGGTCGGGCTCCTCGAACCGGATGCGCAGGAACTCCTGACCGGACCACTCGCCGAGCCCCTCGGGCAGCCGGGAAAGGCGCTGGGCCGAGCGGAGCGTGGTGAGCGCGGACTCCACCAGTCCGCGCAGCCGGTCGACGATGGAGTCGCGGTTGCGCTCCAGCTGCGCCAGCTCGTCGGTGAGCACGCGCAGCCGGGGCGCGAACGCCTCGGCCCACTTGGCGGCGTGCTCGGGCAGCGCGGAGGCGGGCAGTTCGCGGATCTGCTGGCGGGCCGGGGTGCGGACCTGTTCGTACCGCGTGGAGTTGGCGTGCCGGATGAGGACGTCACAGGCCTCGCGTACGGCGGCCTCGGCGGCCGACAGGTCCTGGGAGCAGCCGCGCAGGGAGCGGCGGGCCTCGGCGGCGGACTGCCGCGCCTCCTCCAGGCTGCCGGGGTACGGCTCGGGGGCCTCCGGCTCCTCCTCGGTGGCGTGGTCGCGCAGGAGCGCCGCCGTCTCGTCGAAGCCGCCGGCGGCGTCCTCGGCGGCGCGGTGCGCCTGGACGAGCCGGGCGTGCGAGGCGCGGGCGGCTTCGAGCTCGTCCGTGCGGGCGGCCAGATCGGCGGTGGCGGAGCGCAGGAGGGACTGGGCGTGGTCGGCGTCGGTGGGGATGAGCTCCTCGGGGAGTTCGGTGTGCGACTCGCCGTCCTCGGGCGCGAGGCGTTCGGCCTCGCCGCGCAGGCGGCCGAGCTTCTCGCTGGCCTCCGAGGCGCGGGTCTCCAGCATCTGGACCAGGGACTCGGCGCGGGCGGCGGCGGCCTGGCGGGAGGGGCCGTCGGCGCCGTCCGGGCTCTGGAGGAGCTGTTCGGCGCGGGTGCGGACCTTGTTGGTGAGGCGGTCGAGCTCGGCGAGGGCGGCGGACTCGTCGCTCTCGGCGCGGGCCTGCTCGGCGCGCAGGTCGGCGCCGACGCCGACCTTCTCGTACAGCTGCGAGGCGGCGCGGTACGCCTCGCGCAGGGCGGCCAACGGTACGCGCGGGGCGTCGCCGTCCTCCTCCGGCAGGTTCTCCGGGGCGCCGGCGATCTCGGAGCGCTCGGCGCGCAGGGCGCGGGCGGTGCGGTGGGCGTCGTCGGCGGCGCGCTGGGCGGCGCGGCGGTCCTCGTCGGCGGCGCGCGCCCGCTCCAGGCAGGTCTGGGCGCGGGCTTCGTACTCGGCGGCCTCGTCGGCCAGTTCGCGCAGCCGGGCCTGCCAGCCGGCCCGTTCGCGCAGCCGGAAGGCCAGGCCCGCGAGGGCGTCGGCGACGCGGCGGGCGCGCTGCGCGGCGTCCTGCCGCTCGTCGCGTACGCGGGCGGCGTCGGCGGCCGCCTCCTCCGCTTCGGCCCGTACGGTACGGGCTTCGGCGAGCGCGGCCTCGGCCGCTTCGGCGGCCACGCGCGCGGTGGCGGCGGCTTCCGCGAGCTCGGTGAGCATGCCGGGCGGGCAGTCGGCGCGCCAGGAGCCGATGCGGGCGGCGAGCGAGCGGTCGCGGGTGAGGCGGGCGGCGAGGGCGCGGATCTCCTCGTCGCGGGCGGCGGCGCGGGCGCGCAGGGCCTGGCGCTCCTCGTCGGCGGCGTGCTCGTCGTGCATGGCCGGGTTCGGCGGCACGAGGAACACGTCCGTGTCCGTGTCCGTGGGCGCCGGGACGGGCGCGAGGAGCGCGGCCGCGGTGCCCACGGCGACGGCGGAGCGGGGCAGCAGGGCGGCACCGGCAAGGGCCTCGCGTGCCCTGGCGTACGAGACGGGGTCGGTGATCACGACACCGTCGACCAGCTCGGGCCGGGCGGCGAGGACGGCGGCGTGGTCGGCCGGGTCCACGGCCTGGGCGAGGTAGCGCCAGCCGGGGAGCGCGGGGATGCCCTGTTCGCCGAGGAACTCGACGGTGGCGAGGACGTCCGGGCCGGGTGGCAGCAGGCCGCCGTCGCCGAGGGCGCCGAGGATGCGGGAGTCGTCGGCGGCGGCGGTGCGCAGCTCGAAGAGCTTGCGCTCGGCGGTGGCGATGCCCTGGTCGAGGAGGTCGCGCAGCTCGTCGGCGTACCGGTCGAGCTCGTCGGCGGTGAGGGGGCCCTGGGCGGCGGGGCGGGTTCCGGTCGCGGTGCCGTCGGTGCCGTCGGTGCGGTCGGTGCCGTCGGATGCCGCGTCCGGGTCGGACGGGTCGCCGTCGCCGCGGCGGGGTGCCGGGACGACCGAGGTGCCGGGCGGGGTCGCCCCGGGCAGGCTCAGCAGTTCGGCGAGGCGTTCCTCGGCGGCGAGGGAGTCGGCGGCGCGGCGCTCGGCCTGGTAGGCGTTCTCGGCGGCCTGGGCGGCGTCGGCGGCGCGGGCGGCGGCCAGTTCGGCGCGGGACTCGGCGGCGGCGGCCTCGCGGGCGCGTTCGGCCGCGGCGCGGGCGGTTTCGCGGGCCTCGTCCCAGGCGGCGGCGGTGGTCTTCTCCGCGTCGCTGGCGGCGAGCGCGGCGCGCGCCGGGTCGGCGTCGGGGGCGGTGTCGTCGAGCCATCCCGCGCGTACGGCTTCGGCGGTCTCCTGCTCGACCTCGGCGAGGCGCTGGCGCAGGTGACCGGCCTCGCTGCGGGCGCGCTGGGCCTCGGTGGCGGCGGCGGTGGCGTCGCGGTGGGCGGTCTCGGCCGCCTCCTGGAGGGCGGCGGAGCGCTCCTCCTCCTCGTCGGCCTGCCGCTCCCCGTCCGCGGCGGCGGCGTGCAGCGCCCGTACGAGGTCGGCGGCGGCCTTCGCGCGGGCGGCGAGCGCGGGTGCGGCGTCCCGCTCGGCCTCGCGGATGGCGGCGGACACACGCGTCGAGCGGTCGGCGGCGGCGCGGTGGCGCAGGACCACCTCGGTGGCCTGCCAGGCGGAGTGCAGGGTGCGGGCGTCGATCAGCTCGCGGCGCTGCGCGGCGGCGCCCTTCTCGGCGGCGGTGAGCGCCAGGGAGGCGTGGCGGTAGGCCAGTTCGGCGGCGATGAGGGAGGCGCGGGCGCGGACCTGCTCGGCCTCGGTGACGGTGTCGGCGGCCGCCGTGACCTGCTCGGCGAGGGTGGCGGCGCGCCCGCGCTCCTCGGCGGCGCGGGCGGAGAGGCGGCGGGCGAGCGTACGGGTGCGGCGCTCGGCTCCGGCGTGGACGTCGCGCGCGCGGGCGCGGGTGTCCGCGGCTTCGACGATCCGGCCCAGGAGGTCCACGGAACCGGCGGTGAAGTCGCGTTCGGCGGTGAGTTCGGCGCGGCGGCCGAGCTTGTTGCCGAAGCCGCTGACGAGGTCGGCGAGGCCGTCGGTGTCGCGGGTGTCGGTGACCGCGCGCAGCAGCAGGTCGGTGAAGTCGGAGTCCTTCTTGACCGCGAAGAGGCCGGCGGCCTCGCCCTCGTCGGCGTTCATCTCCCGCTGGTAGCGGAAGAGTTCGGGGTCGAGGCCCAGGTCGCCGAGGTGTTCGTTCCAGCGGTCGTGGATCTCCTCCCAGTAGACCTCCAGGTGCGGGTACGCCTTGCCGGCCTCGGTGAGGGCGTCGCGGAAGCCCTTCATGGTGCGGCGGCGGCCCTGGGCGCCGGAGACGCCTTCGGCGGGCGCGCGGACGGCGGTGGACTCGGCGACCGGGAGCGAGTCGAGGCTGAGGCCGGGCCCGGGGCGGAAGGAGTACCAGGCCTCGGCGAACTTGCGCGGGTCGTTGGAGACCTGCCGCCCGCGCCACTCGCTGACCTTGCCGACGACCACGAGCTCACCGGTGAGGGTGTGCTGCCACTCCAGGGCGACGTGGCCGCAGTCGTCGGCGAGCAGGAACTTGCGCAGCACGCCGGAGCTGGCGCCGCCGAGGGTGTTGCGGTGGCCCGGCAGCATCACGGAGAAGATCAGCTTGAGGAGGACGGACTTGCCGCCGCCGTTCTCGAGGAAGAGCACGCCCGCTGGGGCGGGGCGGCGCGGCGGGCCGACCGGCTCCTCCTCGAAGAACTCCGCCTGGGCGGGGGCGGGGTGGGGCACGGGCGCGCCGACTCCGCGCAGGTCCAGCACGGTGTCGGCGTAGCGCGCACCGGCGGGCCCGATGGAGTAGAGGCGGACCCGGGACAGCTCGTACATGGCGGCGGACTTTCGCTTCTGGTCTGGGTTACGCGTGGAAGGGCAGGCCGGCGTCGGCGACGAGGTCGAGGTCGTCTCCGTCGGGCGGCGGCAGGAGGGTGGCGGAGCCGTCGCTCACCGGCACGACGCCCAGCTCCAGCAGCTCGGCCATGGCGGCGTTGCCCGCCATGTCCCGGACCTGGAGCTGGTAGCGCGCGGTGGTGCGGTAGGAGCCGCCGCCCTCGTCGCCGGTGCGCTGGAGGAAGCCGGATTCGGTGAGGAAGGCGACCGCCTTGCCGATGATGCCGGTGGTGGAGCCGGCGAGGCGGCGGGCGTCCTTGGTGGCGCCGGTGGCGCTGCGCCGGGCGTAGATGCGCCAGGCGGCCTCCAGTCCGGGGGCGTCGGTGGCCGGGTCGGTGTTCTCGCCCTGCTGCTCGGCGCGCTCCTCCAGGCGGCGGCACGCCTGGCGGACGAAGGCGTCCACGCCGTTGACGGTGATGCGGCCGATGTAGGTGTCGTCGGCGAGGTCCTCGGGGCGGGGGAAGGCCAGGGCGGCGACGGCGAGGTGGGCGAGGCCGTGGAGGAACCGGTCGGCGGAGTCGGTGGAGGCGCGGCGGGCGTAGTCACCCATGCGGACGGCGAAGACGGAGTCCTCGCCGGCGGTGACGGCCATGCCGGCGCGCGGGGAGACCTCCAGGACGATGAGCCCCAGGCCGGTGGCGACGGCGTCGGCGAGGCGGGCGAAGGCGGGCTCCTCGCGGTAGCGGCGCAGCAGGTCGGCGTACTCGGCGTCGCGGGCGGGGAGCAGCTTGGGCTGGAGCCCGAAGGAGACGAGCCGGGCGGCGTCGGCCGCGTCGGCGGGCGTGACGGTGCCGGAGGCGGCGGGCTCGGACGCCTGCGGGGCGTCGAGCTCGCTCCACGCGTCGGCGTGCTCTGCGTGGTGGTCGCTCACGGCTGGGGCTCCTTGCTGGGGGCGGGTCGGTACGGGGTGCGGGGGCGGGGCGCGGTACGGAGACGGCCCTCGGTACGCGGTCGGCGCTCGGCGCGGAGGCGGCCCACGGTACGGAACCGCCGCCCGGCGCGGGCTACGGCAGCGGCGGCGGGCGCCGGTCCGGGTGCCGGCAGAGGTGCGGCCGCGGGCCCGGTCACGCGTGCTGTCCGGTGCGCTGCCGGGCGCGTCGCGGTCCAACGCCGGGTCGGGCGCGTCGCGGTCCAACGCCGGGTCGGGCGCGTCGCGGTCCAACGCCCTGCCGGGCGCGTCGCGGTCCAGCACCGTGCCGGGCGCGCGCTCCGGGGCAAGGCCGGGCGTAGGGCTCGGGGAGCTGCCGCGCGAGCGCTCCGGCGCAGGGCCGGGCGGTCGGTATGGGGCAGAGCCGGGCGCAGGGCCCGGGACGCTGCCGGGCGGTCGGTCCGGGCGTGAGGCCACCGCCGCTGCGGCGCGGGGTGGCGCGTCATGCCGTGTCCGTGCGGTCCGCGGCCATGCCCGCCGCGTCCAGCAGGGCCGTCCCGACGATCAGGTCGGCGCCGCCGAACTCGGGATCGTCCAGTTCGGTTCCGTCGTCGACGGCGAAGAGGAGCCGCTCCTCGCCCTGCCGGTAGGCCGTACCGACCGGGGGGCTGGCCGCGTGGATCGCCAGGAGGGCGACGAGGTACGGCAGTTCGGGGTCGCGGCGGCGCGCTTCGGCGAGGAGGCCGGAGAGCCGGCGCGGGGCGTCGTGCTCCAGGTCGAGCAGTTCCATGGCGGCGGCGAGCTGCTCCTCGCTGAACCGGCTGTCGTCCGGGGTGGCGATCAGGTCCGGCTCGGGCATCTCGGCACCGAGGTGCTCGCGCTCCAGCGGCGGTGTGAGCAGCAGGTCGACCAGGTCGCCGAGGCGTACGGAGGCGGGGGTGCGCAGGCCGGTGCCGTGCGCGAAGTAGGCGTCGGTGACGCGGAGGGACTGCTCGAGGGGGAGCGGCAGCAGCGGGGCGACGAGCTGGCCGTACAGGTCGAGGCCCGCGCGGGCGGTGGGGGTGGCGAAGGCCTGCCGGTCCTGTTCGGCGCGGAACAGCGGGCCGGCCTCCAGCAGCCGGGACTGGAGCTGGGTGTGGCGGCGGATGCAGTCCTTGACGATGTCGACGAGCTCGGCGGCACGCCGCTTGTGCTCCTGGTCCTCGGCTTCGTCGCGCGCTTTGCGGATGTTGGTGAGGATGGCGTTCTCGTGGCGGTACCGGTCGGCGACGTGGGCGAGCGCCTCCTCGATCATGTCCGGCACGGTCTGGAGCCAGTCGACGGCGCGGACGTTGCGCCGGGTGGCCTCCAGGGTCTTGCGGAGGGTCTCGGCGTACTGCACGGTGCGGTAGCGCGCCTGCTCGGCGGCGAGCTGGGCGTCGGCGAGGCGGCCGCGGCTGATGAGCACCTCCAGCTTCACCTCGGCGGCGATCTGGGCGCTGGTGACATCGGTGTCGAGCGCTCCGACGAGGACGTTGACCGCTTCGTCGGTGGTGCGGAGGTAGACGGTGCCGCCGTAGCCGGGGACTTCCTCGAGGAGCTTGAAGTCGTAGTCCCGGCGCACGTAGACGCCGTCGGGCCCGAAGGTGCCGTACACGGCGCGGAAGCCGCGGTCGACGCTGCCGACGTTGATCAGGTTCTCGAGGACCCAGCGGGCGACCCGTTCGTGCTCGGCGGCGGGGCGCTGCGGGGCCTGGGCGGCGACCCTCGGCAGCAGCCGGGCGACGATTTGCTCGTGGTCGGCGCCGGTGTCGAAGTCCATGTTGAGCGTGACGAGGTCGATCGCGGAGAGCGCGATCTCCGCCATGCCGTAGACCGAGTACTCCCCCGCCAGGTTCGCCTTGCGGGCGTCCAGGTCGTGCAGCGGCGCGGTGCACGCGAGCGCACGCAGCCGCCGCGCCAGCCCTTCGTCGGCGGCCGGGCCCTGAGCAGGCCGCGGCCCCGCGCTGAGCTGGGGCGGAGCGAGATCCGTCGAGACAGGCGAAGTCACGCTGCACAGATTAGGTCCTCGGACTGACAACGGTCGAAACGGCGCAGACGGCCCCCCTCCCGGCCGCCCGGGGGCGCCTCACCGGAGCCAGCCCGGGGCCGGTGTTCGTCAGGCGCCGGGGCCGGTGTTCGTCAGGCGCCGGGGCCGGCGTCCGGCTCGACCAGGTGTGCGTAGACGTCGACCAGCCGGTCGCGGGAGTCGTCGAGGTAGTCCGCGAGGAGCCGTTCCGCCTTCACCCGCTCACCGGCACGCAAGGCGTCCAGAATCTCCCGGTTTCGCATGAGATAGGGCTCGTGCAGGGCACGGGGGTCGTCCACCCCGTGGAAGGCGAGGCGGAGTTCGGCGAGGACCGAGCGCATCAGCTCGTCGGTGCGCGCGCTGCCCGCGAGGGCGACGAGCTCGCGGTGGAAGTGGATGTTGGCCGTGGACACGCCCTCCCAGTCGCCTTCGCGGGCGTCCCGCTCCCCGCCGGTGACCGCCAGGATCAGACCGTGGAGCTCGAACGGCGGCTCGCCCAGGCCGTGGACGACGGCGCATTCGACGAGCCGCCGCGTGCGGTAGATGTCCACGACGTCGTCGACCGTGAGGACCCGCACGAAGACGCCGCGGTTGAGCTCGTGGACGAGCAGGCGTTCATGGGTGAGGAGCCGGAAGGCCTCGCGCAGGGTGTTGCGCGAGACCCCAAGCGCCCCGGCGATGCTGTCCTCGGAGAGCCGGGCGCCGGGTTTGAAGAAGCCCTCGGCGATGCGGGTGCGCAGGATGTCGGCGACCCGCTCGGCCGTGCTCGTACGCCCCAGCAGCGCACGGTCGTCCGCCAGTCCGCCGGCCGCCTCGGAGCCCGTCGCACTCACCACGCACCTCTTCCCGCCGTCCCGCACCCGTCGCCGCCTCGGCCCGCTCATCGTAGAAGGAAAACCTCAGGTCGGAACGGGGGACAACCCCCTTGTCGGATCGTTCAACAATCCCCTACCTTGGGGCTACCGCACGGCTCCGCTCCTCCCCTCTTACGCGAGGTGCCGATGAGTACGACCCAGACCCCTCAGGCCACCCAGGGCGAACAGCCCGAGGACAAGGGCGCGTTCGCCTGGCTGCGCGCCCTCGGGCCGCGCGGCCGGCGCGCCTTCGGTGGCGCGTTCGGCGGATACGCCCTGGACTCCTACGACTTCTTCACGCTGCCGCTGAGCATGGTGGCCATATCGGCCTACTTCAGCCTCACCAGCGGTCAGACCGGACTGCTCACCACCGTCACCCTCGTCGTCTCGGCGGTCGGCGGCGTGCTCGCCGGGATCCTCGCCGACCGGATCGGCCGGGTGAAGGCGCTGATGATCACGGTCATCACGTACGCGCTCTTCACCGTCCTGTGCGGCTTCGCGCCGAACTACGAGACGCTGCTCGTCTTCCGCGCCCTCCAGGGCCTCGGCTTCGGCGGCGAGTGGGCGGTGGGCGCCATCCTGGTCGCCGAATACGCCTCCGCGAAGCACCGCGGCCGCACGCTGGGCGGCATCCAGAGCGCGTGGGCGGCCGGCTGGGCGCTCGCGGTCGTCGTCTACACGCTGGTCTTCCACTTCCTCGACGCGGACACCGCGTGGCGCGTGATGTTCTGGACGGGCGCGCTGCCTGCCCTCCTGGTCATCTGGGTCCGCAGGAACGTCGAGGACGCGCCCCACGTCGCCCAGGTGCGCGCGGCGAGCCGCGAGCGCGGTTCCTTCACCGCGATCTTCCGCCCGGGGCTGCTGCGGACGACTCTGTTCGCGATGCTGCTGTCCACCGGTGTCCAGGGCGGCTACTACACCCTCGCCACCTGGATCCCGACGTACCTCAAGGACGACCGGGGTCTGACGGTCATCGGCACCGGCGGCTATCTGACCTTCCTGATATCCGGTGCCTTCATCGGCTACCTGACGGGTGGTTACCTCACCGACCGGCTCGGCCGGAAGCGCAACATCGTGATCTTCGCCTGCCTGTCCGCGCTGTCCATCCTCGCCTACACCAATATCCCCTCCGGCGCCGACGGACTGCTGCTCGTGCTCGGTTTCCCGCTCGGCTTCTGCATGTCGGCCATCTTCAGCGGGTTCGGCTCGTTCCTGGCGGAGCTGTACCCGACGGCGGTGCGCGGCACCGGGCAGGGGTTCACGTACAACACCGGCCGCGCGGTCGGCGCGTTCTTCCCGACGCTGGTCGGCTTCCTCGCCGACAGTTGGGGCGTGGGCGGGGCGCTGGTCTTCGGCGCGATCGGGTACGGCATCGCCGTGCTGGCCCTGCTCGGGCTGCCGGAGACCCGGGGCCGCGAGCTCGCCTGACGCACTCCCAAGGAGACATCACCATGACCTGGTCCTCGATCGACCTCAACGCCGACCTGGGCGAGGGTTTCGGCCGCTGGCGCCTCACGGACGACGAACAGCTCCTGTCCGTCGTCACCAGCGCCAACGTCGCCTGCGGCTTCCACGCCGGCGACCCGGTCACCATGCGGCGCGTCTGCGCGCTGGCGGCCGAGCGGGGGGTCCGGATCGGTGCCCAGGTCTCCTACCGCGACCTGGCCGGCTTCGGGCGGCGCTCCATGGACGTGCCCGCCGACGAGCTGGCCGCCGAAGTCGCCTATCAGATCGGCGCCCTGGAGGTGTTCGCCAGAGCGGCCGGGACTCGCGTGTCGTACGTCAAACCGCACGGCGCGCTCTACAACCGCGTGGTCCACGACGAGGAACAGGCCCAGGCGGTGGTCGACGGGGTGCTGCTGACCGGCGAGCGGCTGCCCGTGCTCGGTCTGCCGGGCTCGCGGCTGCACGAGACGGCGGGCAAAGCGGGGTTGCCCGTCGTCGCGGAGGCGTTCGCGGACCGGGCGTACACCGCCGCGGGGACGCTCGTGCCGCGGCGCGAGGAGGGGGCCGTGATCACCGATCCGGCGGCCGTGGTGGAGCGGTCGGTGTCCATGGCCACGCTCGGAGAGGTCACCTCCCGGTGCGGCCGGACGGTCGCCGTCCGCGCCCGCTCCCTGTGCCTGCACGGGGACACGCCGGGCGCGGTGGAGCTGGCCCGCGCGGTCCGTTCCCGCCTGGAGGACTCGGGTGTGCGGGTGGAGGCGTTCGTATGAGGACGCCGGGCATGGGGCCGGGCACGAGGTCGACGATCAGGGCGCTGGCCGTGGGTGAACGGGCCCTGCTGGTCGAGCTCGGCAGCGGTGAGGAGGCGCAGGCCTTCCACGCCGAGGTGCTGCGCCGCCGTGCGTCCGGCGCGCTCCCCGCCGTACGGGAGATCGTGCCCGCGGCGCGGACCGTGCTGCTCGACGGGGTGGAAGACCCCGGACGCCTCGCGGAGCAGGTCACCCGGTGGGAGATGGAGCCGCTGCACGCGCGCGTGGAACCGGTTCTGGAGATCCCCGTCCGGTACGACGGTCCGGACCTGGCTGTGGTGGCGGCGCTGTGGGGCGTGGAGGCGGGGGAGGTGGCGAGGATCCATTCCGGGGTGGAGTACCGGGTGGCGTTCTGCGGCTTCGCACCGGGCTTCGGCTATCTGACCGGCCTCCCCACGCGGTACGAGGTGCCGCGCCGCTCCACCCCCCGCACCTCCGTCCCGCCCGGTTCGGTGGCGCTGGCGGGCGCGTACACCGGTGTCTACCCGCGCTCCTCGCCCGGCGGGTGGCAGCTGATCGGGTCGACGGACCTGGTGCTGTGGGACCCGGCGCGCGAGCCGGCGGCACTGCTGGCGCCGGGCACCCGGGTGCGGTTCGTTCCCGAGCCCGGCACCCGCGACCGTCTGGAGGGCAGATGACCGACCGTGCCTTCGCGGTCGTACGGGCGGGGGCGCTGACCACCGTGCAGGACCGGGGACGGTTCGGCCACGCCCACCTGGGCGTGCCGCGCTCGGGTGCCCTCGATCCGTATGCGAGCGGGCTCGTCAACCGGCTGGTCGGCAATCCGGTGGGCGCGGCGGTGCTGGAGACGACCGTCAACGGCTGTGCGGTGCGGCCGCGGTGCGCGGTGACCGTCGCGGTGGGCGGCGCTCCGTGCCCGGTGACCGTGGACGGGCGGCCGGTGGCCTGGGGCGCGGCGGTACGCGTGCCCGAGGGCGCCGTGCTGGAGGTGGGCGCGGCGGTGCGCGGTCTGCGCTCCTATGTGGCGTTCGCCGGAGGTGTGGCCGCCGAGCCGGTGCTGGGCAGCCGCTCCACGGACCTGCTCTCGGGGCTGGGCCCCGCGCCGCTGCGGGACGGGGCCGTGCTGCCGCTGGGCCGGGCGCCGTCCGGGGCCGCGGCCCTGTACGACACCGCGCCCTGGCCCGGCCCGCCACGGGAGCTGGTCCTGCGGGTGCGCCTGGGCCCGCGCCACGACTGGTTCACGGACGCGGCGCTCCGCACCCTCGCCACGCGCACGTACCGCGTGTCCCCCGCGAGCAACCGGATCGGGCTGCGCACCGAGGGGCCGCCCCTGGAGCGGGCCGTCGCCGGTGAACTGCCCAGCGAGGGCATGGTCCTGGGCGCGGTCCAGGTACCGCCGGACGGGCGGCCCGTGGTGTTCCTCGCCGACCACCCCACGACCGGCGGCTATCCGGTGGTCGCGGTGGTCCGGGAGCGGGACCTGGCGGCCGCGGCGCAGGCGGTGCCGGGGACGCCGGTGCGGTTCGTGGTTCAGTCCGGGGGTGTCCCCTAGCCGCCGCCCCCGCGTGTCGAGACCGGGTGGCGCCACTCCAGGACCTCGGGGTCGGTGAGCCGGGAGTTGGTCATGTGGGGCCGTGCGAGAGCAGCCCGCGCGTGAGCAGGCACCCGTCGGGGCGCCGGGCCACGATGTCGGTGAAGGTGCCGCCCCGGTCGGTCCGGAACTCCCAGCGCCCGGGCATCTCCCCGTTCTCGGTAAGGACGGCGCCACGCGGGCTTCTCCCCATGGCGGGATCAACCGCCGGAACCAACCGCCGGAAGCAGCCGCCGGGGCCAAGCGCGGTGGGGCCGTGCGGCCGGTCGGCGCGGTGGCCTCAGCCGGTCGGTGTGTCCGGACCGATCCTGCTGCGTACGGCCAGTTGCACCTCGTCCTCCTCCGCCGGGTCGGCGGCGAGGTGGCGCAGCCGTTCGGCGACGCGTACGTCCCCGGTCTCGGCGTGCAGGGCGGCGATCTCCCTGGTGGTCTCCTCGCAGTCCCACAGGCACTCGACGGCGAAGCCGGTGGCGAAGGAGGGGTCGGTCGCGGCGAGGGCGCGGGCCGTGCGGCCGCGCAGCTGGGAGGCCGCGGTCTCCCGGTAGATGTGGCGCAGGACGGGTGCGGCGCAGGCGATGCCGAGCCGGCCGGCCCCGTCGACGAGCGGGTAGAGCGCGAGCGCGTCCGGGCCGTGGGTCCGTACGGCCTCGCGCAGGGCGCCGAGCACCAGGGCGGCGTCCTGGGGGCCGCCCCGGGAGGCGAGTACACCGGCCGCCGAGCTGCCGAGCGCGTCGGGCCGGTGCACCCAGCCGCGTGCCCGGTCGACGGCCGCCTCTCCGCACATCCGCTCGAAGGCGGCGACGGCGGCGTCGGCGACGGTTCGGGAGCCGTCGCCCGCGGCGGCCTCGATCAGGTCCAGGACGGCGGGGTCCCGCGCCTCGGCCAGGTAGTGCAGGGCGGCGCAGCGGGCGCCGTCCGAGCCGCTGCGGGCGGCTTCGAGGATCAGGGCCCGGTCCTCGGGCCCCGCGACGGCCGTCAGGCAGCGGGCGGCGGGCACGTGGAGCGCGGAGCCGCGCTCCAGGCCCTCCTGGGCCCAGTCGAAGACCGCCTGGACGCTCCAGCCGGGGCGTGGCCCCGTGGGGCGCATCTGGCGCTGCCAGCGGTCGAAGGAGCCGCGTTCCTGGGCGGCGCGCACCCGGGCGCCGACGGCGTCCCGCCGGTCCTCGGCCCACAGCCGCCACGGGCGGGGCTCGAAGGCGTCGCGTACGGCGGCGGCGAGCTCGGCGTCGCCCTCCGGGGTGGCCGGGAAGCGGGCGAGCACGGGCTCGGCGAGGGCGCGCAGCGCGGAGTCGTCGTCGCGCAGCGCGAGCTCGTCGAGGGCCCAGGTCCAGTTGGCGCCGGTCGCGGCGTACCCGCGCAGCAGCACGAGGGCGTCCTCACGGCCGTACGAGGCGAGGTGGCCGAGTACGGCGAGGGCGAGCCCGGTGCGGGACTCGTCCGTGTCGAGGTGGTCCTCGGGGCCGAAGAGATGGGCCTCGACGGCGTCGAGCCCACCGTGCAGGTCCAGGTAGAGGCGCGCGTAGTAGAGGGAGCGGTTCTCGACCTGCCAGTCCTGGCGCGGGTCGTTCAGGACGCAGTGGTTGAGGGCGGCGAGGGCCTCCGCGCGTGGCGCGGCGAGCGCGTGCAGCGTGCCGTCGCCGCGGCCCCTCTGCAACAGGCCGAGCAGCGTACCGCTCGGCGCTATGACCGGATCGAACATGGAAAATGCCTCACATCAAGCTGTCGACGCAACCGGGGGTCCCCGGTGAACGGTGGGGTGCCTAGGCCGCGCAGCAACATGTGGAGCCGCTCGTCGTCTTCCGCTTGGTGTCGACCATCTTCCTCTGCCTCTCGTCGGTGGCCCCCTGTGGGCCCGACGTCATGATGACCCAGCCATTTCGCCACCGCGACCACATTTACGGCACCCTTCTCGCCTGGGGTTCAGTCCCCGTTCACCGGGACTCGAACAGCTCCAGCAGGTGTGCCTTCCCAAACATGCGGGCGGTGTCCACGGCGGACGGAGTCCCGGCTTCCGGATCCGCGCCCGCCGCGAGGAGGGCGCGCACCACGTCGTCCTCGCCCTTGAAGACGGCGCCGGCGATGGGCGTCTGGCCGCGGTCGTTGACGCGGTTAGGGTCGGCGCCGCGGCTGAGGAGGGCCTCCACGGCCTCGGCGTGGCCGTGGTAGGCGGCGAGCATCACCAGGGAGTCGCCCTTGTCGTTGGTGAGGTTCGGGGACACGCCGTGGTCGACGTACTCGGCGAGTGTCTTGGCGTCCCCCTGGCGCGCCATGTCGAAGATCCTGGACGCCAGCTCGATCACCTCGGGGTCCGGAGTCTCACTCATCGGACGGACCGCCTTTCACGTCGTTGACCCGTATCCGCGCCGGCCGTGCTGACCTGCGCGGACGTGGGTGGAACCAGTACGCACGGCGGGTCGCCGTGCAAGTGAACCGACAGGGTACTGCCCGGGCCGCGGGGCGACTGCGCCAGGCAGTGGGAAAGATCACCTCAAGGCGGTCACGAGCGGGGCGACAAGGGTCGGCGTACGCCGATCCAGCGAAAACTCCGACATTTCACCCATTTGCATCTTTTGTCGCATTGATACTTGCGGTGAGCTTGGAAGTACTCAAGGTGACTGTCCCCTCACCCAGGAGAAACTCATGATCCTGTCCATCTCCGGCGTGGTCCTGCTCGGCATCATCGTCTTCCTCTTCTTCAAGAAGGACGGGCTCAAGGCCTCCCACGCCCTCGTCTGCGCCCTCTTCGGCTTCTACCTGGCGGGTACCGCCATCGCCCCGAGCATCACGGCGGGCGGCGCGAGCCTCGCCAGCCTGCTGGGCGGGATCAAGTTCTGACGCCGACGCCCACGACCCCTCCCATCCCTTCAGGCCCTCAGGAGTACGACGTGGCCCGGCGACCACTCCCCCGCATTCCGAGCAGCCGCGCCCTGAGCAGCCGCGTGCTGAACAGCCGCGTGCTGAGCAGCGGCAGCCACCGGATCGCGCGGAGCCGAGAGATCGCGCGAACGGCCGCCGACAGCGCCACGGACGTCCTCCATCCGCTGATCACGATCACCCGTGGTCTGCGGAGGCTGGCCGCGGCGGGCCGCGCCAAGTGGGCGGCGACCCCCAAGGACCGGCGCGGTCCCGCGCTGTTCCTCGCCGCGGCCTGCGTGCTGGTCGTCGCCCTCGCGCCGTACGGGCCGCTGCTCGCGCTCGTGTCGGTGATGGGCGCGGCGGCGTGGCACGGACGCGAGCGCCCGGTCGTGAAGACCGGGCCCGACGAGGCGGAGAAGGAGCGGCTGAAGGCGCTCTACGAGGCCCTGGTGCCCCACTTCTCCGTCCCCGAGGACCCCGCTCCGCTCTTCGCCCACGGCGGGGAGTGGAGCAAGGCCCTCAGTGACTTCGACTTCGACGCGGACGGGCGGCCGACGCGGCTGCGGATCGCCTACCCGGCGTACTTCCCCGACGGGGACCCCGCCGCGAGGGCCCGGATCGAGCACCTGCTGCACGCCAAGTCCGGGCGCGGCCGCGAGTACTTCTTCCAGTGGTACGAGGAGGAGAACCAGCTCCTCATGAGGGTGCTGCCCGCGCTGCCGACCACCATCGCGGCGCAGCCCTTCGTGACCGCGCCCGGCGAGACGGTGCTGGGGTTCACCGACGACGACGCGGTACAGCGGACCATGCCCGTCCGCGCGGGCGACGAGCGGCACGACGCGCCGCCCGTGGTGTGGCGGACCGGCCCCCGCTCGACGGAGCCGCACCTGCTCGCCGTCGGCGCCCCCGGCAGCGGCACCACGTCGCTGCTGCGGTGCCTCGCGCTGCAGGCGCTGGACCACGGCGACGTGGTCATCGTCGACGGCAGCGGCACCGGGGAGTACGCGTGCCTCGCCGGACGCACCGGGGTGCTGGGCGTCGAGTGCGGGCTCGCCGGGGCGCTGACCAGCCTCGAATGGGCGGCGCACGAGACCGAGCGGCGGCTGATCGCGGCGAACCGGGCCCGCCAGGCGGGCCGCCCGGCCCCCGAGGACACCAAGCGGCCGCTGTGGATCCTGGTCGACCGGCCCGCCGCCCTCGGGCACCTGGCGGCCGCCGACGGGCGCACCGACCCGCAGGAGCTGCTCGGGGTGCCGCTGCGGCACGGCAGGGCGGTGCAGGTCACCGTCGCCGTGGCGGAGCAGTTCGACGGCCTGGACGCGCTGAGCGAGGCCGTACGCACGCACACGCGCGCCCGGGTCGTGCTCGGCCCGGCCTCACGCGAGCAGGTGGAGTCCGTCCTCGGCGCGGCGCCGCACACCACGCCCCCGCCGAGTGTGCCGCCGGGGCGTGGGTACGCACGGCTGGGTACGGGACCGGTCCTGCGCCTCCAGGTGCCGGCGACGCCGGACCCGTACGACGACGCGACGAGCGAGGCGCACCGGCAGGCGGTGCTGGAGCTGCTCCCGGAGCCGCAGCACATCACCGACACGGTGCGGCTGCAGCACCTCGCGGGCAGGCCTCGGGAGACCACGACGGGCTGAGGGGCCCGGCCGGGTAGGCCCCGCGGCCTGTCAGACCCGAGAACCCCGACCGGGGCCGGACTCGTGCTGGACCACCGCCGGGCCCGCAGGCCGTCAGGCCACGAAGGTGCGCGGCGCTTCGGCGGAGGGGCTGCCCGGGGCGCCGGACTCGACGAGCCGTGCGGCCGCCGCGAGGCGGGCCGCCGCCTCGTCGGCGACCGGGCCGCCGACCGTGAAGGGCAGCCGTACGTACCCCTCGAAGGCGCCGTCCACGCCGAAGCGGGGGCCCGAGGGGACGCGGACGCCGACGCGTTCGCCCACCTCGGCGAGGCGGGAGCCGGAGAGGCCGCCGGTGCGGACCCAGAGGGTGAGGCCGCCGAGAGGCACGTCGAACTCCCAGCCGGGCAGCTCCCTGCGGACCGCCGCGACCAGCGCGTCGCGGTTCTCGCGCGCCTGGGCGCGGCGCAGGGCGACCGCCTCCTCCCAGCCGCCGGTGCTCATCAGCCAGGTGACGGCCAGCTGCTCCAGCACCGGGGTGCCGAGGTCCGCGTAGGCGCGGGCCGCGACCAGGGAGCGGATCACGTCCGGAGCCGCGCGGACCCAGCCGATGCGCATGCCGGCCCAGAAGGCCTTGCTGGCCGAGCCCACGGTGATCACCGTGCTGCCGCCCGGGTCGAAGGAACAGACCGGGCGGGGCATCTCCAGCCCCTCCTCCAGGTACAGCTCCGTCATGGTCTCGTCGACCACGAGCACCGTCCCGGCGGAGCGGGCGGCGTCCACCAGCTGGCGGCGCTGCTCCTCGTCGGCGAGGGCGCCGGTGGGGTTGTGGAAGTCGGCGACGACGTACGCGAGACGGGGCCCGGCGTCGCGGAAGACCTGGCGCCAGCGGGGCATGTCCCAGCCGGTCAGGCCCTCCGCCATCGCGACCGGCACCAGCCGGACGCCGGCCTCGCGCATCAGCTGGAGGATGTTGGCGTACGACGGTGACTCGACGGCGATGCGCTCACCGCGGCCGGCGAAGAGGTGGCAAATCGCGTCGATGGCGCCCATCGCGCCCGTCGTCACCATGATCTGCTCGGGCATGGTCGGGATGCCGCGTGCGGTGTACCGGTCGGCGAGCATCTGCCGGAGCGCGGGCAGCCCGGCAGGGTAGTCGCCGTGCGTGTGGGCGTACGGCGGCAGCTCCACCAGCGCCCCCTGCACGGCGCGGGTCAGCCAGGGCTCGGGCGCCGGGAGCGACGCGCAGCCCAGGTCGATCATGGAGCCGAGGGACTCCGGTGGCAGTGGTTCCAGGCCGCGCGCGGGCAGCGGGTTGCCGGCCGGTACGGCGGTCCAGCTGCCGGCACCGCGCCGGGACTCCAGGAAGCCCTCCGCGCGCAGCGCCTCGTACGCGGCGGCGACGGTGGTGCGGCTCACCGAGAGGGCGAGGGCCAGTTCGCGCTCGGCGGGCAGGCGGGCGGCGACCGGGACACGGCCTTCCAGGACCAGCAGCCGGATGCCGTCGGCGAGCGCGCGGTAGGCGGGCGGCTTGCGCGTGCCGGGGCCGGCGGGGCGGGGCTGCTGGGCGGTCAGCTGCCGGGCGAGCTGGGCGGCGCCCACCGCGGAGGTCCACTCCGTCATGGAATTCAGTCCACCTTCCTGGAATTGGCCATGGTTGGAGTCCAATTCCCGCACCCAGAGTGACATGAGTCAGTCCACCACCACCACTCCGGGGGCACACTTTGTCCATCACCTCGCTGGGAGGCCTGCGCGGGCGGCGTCTGCCGCGGCGCCTGGTCCAGCTGTACGTCGGTCTGGTCCTGTACGGCGTGAGCTCCGCCCTGCTCGTGCGCGCCGGGCTGGGCCTGGAGCCCTGGAACGTGCTGCACGAGGGCCTGGCGGAACGCTCCGGGCTGTCGATCGGCGTGGTCTCGATGCTCGTCGGCGTCGTCGTGCTCCTGCTGTGGGTCCCGCTCCGGCAGAAGCCGGGGCTCGGCACCGTCTCGAACGTCCTGGTCTTCGGCGTCGCCATCGACGCCTCGCTGGCGGTGCTGCCAGCCGCCCACGACCTGGTGGCGCAGGTCCCGATGATGGTGGCCGGCATCGTCCTCAACGGTGTGGCGACCGGGCTCTACATCGCGGCCCGCCTCGGGCCCGGCCCGCGCGACGGGCTGATGACGGGGCTGCACCGCCGTACGGGCCGGTCGATCCGGCTGGTGCGTACGGCCATCGAGGCCGGGGTGGTGCTCGCCGGGTTCCTGCTGGGTGGCTCGGTGGGGGTGGGCACGGTGGCGTACGCCCTGGCGATCGGGCCGCTCGCCCAGCTGTTCCTGCGGGTCTTCGCCGTCCCGGACACGGGCGTCAGCACGGTGGTCGCCCGGCGGACACCGCGGCGGGCCATACTGCGGCGGTGACTCGCCATCCTTACCTCGACCACCCGTCGCCCATACCGTTCGCCCATCGCGGCGGGGCCGCGGACGGGCTGGAGAACACGGTGGCCGCCTTCCGGCGAGCCGCCGTGGCCGGTTACCGCTACTTCGAGACCGACGTGCACACCACCGCCGACGGCCGGCTCGTCGCCTTCCACGACGCGACGCTGGACCGCGTGACGGACGCCCGGGGCCGGATAGACCGACTGCCCTGGAGCGTGGTCGGCCGGGCCCGAGTGGCGGGCAGGGAACCGCTGCCGCTCTTCGAGGAGCTGCTGGAGGAGTTCCCGGACGCCCGCTGGAACGTGGACGTCAAGGCGGAGGCCGCCCTCTTGCCCCTGCTGGAGCTGATCCGGAGGACGGACGCCTGGGACCGGGTGTGCGTCGGCTCCTTCGACGAGGGCCGGGTGGCCAGGGCCGTGCGCCTCGCGGGACCACGCCTGGCGACCTCGTACGGGGTGCGGGGGGTGCTGGGGCTGCGGCTGCGCTCGTACGGGATCCCGGCGGCGCTGCGCGGGGGCGCGGTGGCGGCGCAGGTGCCGGAGAGCCAGGGCGGAGTGCGGGTGGTGGACCGGCGGTTCGTCAAGGCGGCGCACGAACGGGGTCTCCAGGTGCACGTCTGGACGGTGAACGATCCGGAACGGATGGCCGCCCTGCTCGATCTGGGCGTGGATGGCATCATGACCGATCATCTGGAGACGCTGCGCACGGTGCTGACCGACCGGGGAGTGTGGGTCTGAGGCCCGGGCCGTCTCACCACGGGGACGAACGAGGGGGGCGGCCGTGACCGTCGGAACCGCCGACCGAGCTGACCGGATACGCGAGCAACGGGGTTGGTACTTCTACGACTTCGCGTGCTCCGTCTATTCGACGAGCGTGCTGACGGTGTTCGTCGGCCCGTATCTGACGTCGGTCGCCAAGGCGGCCGCGGACGCGGACGGTTTCGTCCACCCCCTGGGAATCCCGGTCCGCGCGGGTTCGGTCTTCGCGTACGCGGTCTCCGTCTCGGTCGTCCTGGCGGTGCTGGTGATGCCGCTGGCCGGGGCGGTGGCCGACCGGACGGGCCGCAAGAAGCCGCTGCTGGCGGCGTCCGCGTACCTGGGGGCGACGGCGACGACGGGGCTGTTCTTCCTGGACGGGGAGCGCTATCTGCTCGGCGCGTTCCTGCTGATCGTGGCGAACGCCTCGCTCGCCGTCTCGATGGTGCTGTACAACGCCTACCTGCCGCAGATCGCGGAGCCGGAGGAGCGGGACGCGGTCTCCTCGCGCGGATGGGCGTTCGGGTACACGTCGGGCGCGCTCGTCCTCGTGATCGATCTCGTGCTGTACACGGGCCACGACTCCTTCGGGGTGTCGGAGTCCGAGGCGGTACGCATCTGCCTGGCGTCGGCCGGTCTGTGGTGGGGAGCGTTCACGCTGATACCGCTGCGCCGGCTGCGCGACCGGCAGGTGGCGGCGGCCGGCGGGGAGGGCGCCGTCGGGTCGGGGTGGCGGCAGCTGATGGCGACCCTGCGCGACATGCGGCGCCATCCGCTCACGCTGTCCTTCCTGCTGGCATACCTCGTCTACAACGACGGCGTGCAGACGGTGATATCACAGGCCTCCATCTACGGCTCCGAGGAGCTGGGCCTGGACCAGACGACGCTGATCACGGCGGTGCTGCTGGTGCAGGTCCTGGCGGTGGCCGGCGCCCTCGGCATGGGCCGCCTGGCACGCGTGTACGGGGCCAAGCGGACGATCCTCGGGTCACTCGCCGTGTGGACGCTGATCCTGGCGGCCGCGTACTTCCTGCCGGCCGGCGCGCCTGTCTGGTTCTACGCCCTTGCGGCGGCGATCGGTCTGGTGCTGGGCGGCAGCCAGGCGCTGTCGCGCTCGCTCTTCTCGCACCTGGTGCCGCGCGGCAAGGAGGCCGAGTACTTCTCGGCGTACGAGATGAGCGACCGGGGGCTGAGCTGGCTGGGGCCGCTCGTCTTCGGCCTCGCGTACCAGGTCACCGGCAGTTATCGGGATGCGATCATCTCGCTCGTGGTCTTCTTCGGGCTGGGTTTCGCCCTGCTCGCGCGGGTACCCGTGCGGCGTGCGGTGGCGGCCGTGGGAAACCCCGTACCGGATCGGATTTAGCCACAGAACAGAAGTCCGGTAGTGTACGCCTTTGGCCTGCCAGGCGGACCGTTACTGCGCGCCGAAGAAGTGAAGACGCTGGGTGACATCTTCTGCCAGATGTGACAAACCGGGCACTGGTGGGTACAAAAAGGGGCGGCACGTTGGGCGACGCATGACCCGCAACGGGAATCTTTACCGCCGACCGGACGTTGACCGGATGACGACGACAGCGACACCTGTCCTGTGGGCGACAAGCCCGGGAGGCACGATTCATGAGTGAGCGAGCTCTTCGCGGCACGCGCCTCGTGGTGACCAGCTACGAGACCGACCGCGGCATCGATCTGGCCCCGCGCCAGGCGGTGGAGTACGCATGCGAGAAGGGGCATCGTTTCGAGATGCCGTTCTCGGTCGAGGCGGAGATTCCGCCGGAGTGGGAGTGCAAGGTCTGCGGAAGCCAGGCACTTCTGGTGGACGGGGACGGCCCCGAGGAGAAGAAGGGCAAGCCGGCGCGTACGCACTGGGACATGCTCATGGAGCGGCGCACTCGCGAGGAGCTGGAGGAAGTGCTGGCCGAGAGGCTGGCGGTCCTGCGGTCCGGCGCCATGAACATCGCCGTGCACCCGCGCGACAGCCGGAAGTCCGCCTGATCGCGTGACCGGGCCGGCACCGCGCCGGCACGGAAGCAAGCAAGAGCCGCGGGGGGGGGGGGGGGGGGGGGGGGGGGGGGGGGGGAGGGGGGGGGGGGGGGGGGGGGGGGGGGGGGGGGGGGGGGGGGGGGGGGGGGGGGAGG
>NZ_JBWKLJ010000016.1:0-58950 GCF_056430285.1 Streptomyces sp. NPDC045998 | reverse complement strand
CCCTCGATAAATAGCTCTCATCTTCCTCCCCCATCCCCCCCCCCCCCCCCCCCCCCCCCCCCCCCACCCCCACCCCCCCCCCCCCCCCCCCCCCCCCCCCCCCCCCCCCCCCCCCCGCGGCTCTTGGCGTCATGGAGCCCTGTACGGGCCCCGTACGTACGCGGACGGTCAGGGCGTCAGCGGCGGGCGGGGGCCCTCGTCGCCCTGCGGGCCGGGCCGCCGCCCCGCGGCGTCGGGGCGGATGACCTCACCCTGTACGACCTTGCCGTCCGGGCGGTGCATACGGGCCTGCTGGAAGGCGTCCCCGAGGGAGCCGGGCACCATGGCGCGCATCCGCCGGTCCAGCGCCCGGTCGGCGTAGCGCCCCGCCATCGCGCGGACCGGCGGCAGCAGCAGGAGCAGGCCGACCACGTCCGACAGGAGCCCCGGCAGCATCAGCAGTAGCCCGCCGAGCATCAGGAAGCCGTTTCCGGTACTCCCCCGGTCCGGGTCGGGCGCGACGCCCGCCTGCTGCTGCTGGAGCGTCTCGGTAAGCGTCCGGAAGGCCCGCCGCCCGGCCCGCTTGATCACCGCGGCGCCGAGGAGCCCGGCGCCGGCCAGCAGGGCGAAGACGGTGAGCCCGCCCGCAGCGCCGCCCACGAGGGTCAGCAGCCAGATCTCCACCACCAGCCAGGCGGCGAGGGCGAGCGGAGCGAGCGTGCGGGCGCGGGAGCGCTTACGGGCGGCAGGAGGCGGTGAGCCGGTCATCATGCCCCCAGTGTGCCCAAGACCGCGCCAGCGTGGCGTAAAGGGGTGATCAGGAAGGGCAGGGCGGGACTCAGGGGCGCTTGCGGCCCATGATGCGGTCGGCGCGGGAGCCGATGCCCCACGCGGTGACGCGCCACAGCGCCTCGACGACGATGTCCCGGCTCATCTTGGAGTCGCCGTGCTCGCGCTCCACGAAGGTGATCGGGACCTCGACGACGTGGTACCCGGCGGCGACGGCGCGGCGCGCGAGGTCGACCTGGAAGCAGTAGCCCTGGGAGGCCACGTCGTCGAGGCCGAGGCCCTCCAGGGTCTCCTTGCGGAAGGCCCGGAAGCCGCCGGTGACGTCGCGGATGGGGACGTCCAGCAGGAGCCGCGAGTAGGTGCTGCCGCCGCGGGAGAGGAACTCGCGTGACTTGGGCCAGTTGACCACCCGGCCGCCGGGGACCCAGCGGGAGCCCAGCACCAGGTCGGCGCCCTTGAGGGCGGTCAGCAGGCGCGGCAGCTCCTCGGGCTGGTGGGAGCCGTCGGCGTCCATCTCGACGAGCACGCCGTAACCCTGCTCGATGCCCCACCGGAACCCCGCCAGATAGGCCGCGCCGAGCCCTTCCTTGCCCTTGCGGTGCAGGACGTGGACGTGGTCGTCCTCGGCGGCCAGTTCGTCGGCGAGCTTGCCGGTGCCGTCCGGGCTGTTGTCGTCGGCGACCAGGACATGGGCGTCGGGTACGGCGGACCGGACCCTGGTCACGATCGGCTTGATGTTCTCGGCCTCGTTGTAGGTGGGGATGATCACCAGGGCCTTGCCGAGCGGACCGTATCGCCTCTGACCGGTCCGGCCACTCTGGCGACTCTGACCACCGTCGTTCACTGCTGCCCCTTACGTCCGTACGCTGGGCTCCACCATAGCGACCGGCGGCGGCGCAGGGGTCCGCGGACCGGGGCCCGGCGTCCTTCGGGCCGACCTGGGGCCCGCTGGCTGCGGGTCGACCGAGAGCCGTTGTCTACTGAACGTCCGGGCCCCACCCGGGTCGCACCCTCCCCCGCGCTCCCTGCGGAGCGGGGGACCACGACCGGAGGAACCTTCCCTCGTCCCCCGAGGCGCGGACGCTGGACCTGGCTGCCGACGATGGTGCGCCGGTGCGGCGCACCATCCGTGACCCAGCGGCGTTCGACGACGGCGGGGAGGCCGGCCGGTCGGGCGTCGGTCGGACGCCCTGTGGTGGACCCGGCCGAACCTACCGGCCGTCGACCGTCGGCTGTCAACACCCCCGGGACCTGCGCCTCTTGACCGTAAGGCCAGGTCAGCGACGAAGATCCGCAGGTCGCGGAGGACCCTGGCCGAGTGCGGCCGGTGTACGAAATGTCCCTATCTCACTCGTTCGGTCGCACGTAGACGGTCCGCCCCGCGACGACCGTGCGCAGGCAGACCGGGAGCTCGACCCCCGGCGTGAGGTCGGGCAGGCCCGGCGTCCCGGAGCGCGGGTCGGTGGACCAGCGGGCGACCCGGTCGTCGGGCGCCTGGACGACCAGGTCGCCGGTGCGCCAGACCGCGTAGTCGGCGGGGGCGCCGGGGACGAGCACGCCGGCGTCGTCCCGGCCGATCGCCCGCCACCCGCCGCGCGTGTGGGCGGTGAAGGCGGCCCGCACCGAGATCCGGTGCTCGGGCGTGCGGTGGAAGGCGGCGGCGCGGACGGTGCCCCACGGGTCGAGCGGGGTCACCGGGCTGTCGGACCCGAAGGCGAGGGGCACTCCGGCGCGCAGGAGGGCGGCGTACGGGTTGAGGGTGCGGGCCCGCTCGACGCCGAGGCGCTGGGCGTACATGCCGTCCTCGCCGCCCCAGGCCGCGTCGAACGCGGGTTGCACGGAGGCGGTGAGGCCGAGCTCGGCGAGGGCGGCGATGGTCTCGGGGGTGAGCATCTCGGCGTGTTCGACGCGGTGGCGGGCGGCGCGCACGCGGGCCAGGCCGAGGGTCTCGGCGGCCGCCCGGACGCCCTCGACGACCGCGCCGACGGCGGCGTCCCCGATGGCGTGGAAGCCCGCCTGGAGGCCCGCCTCGGTGCAGGCGGTGACATGGGCGGCGACGGCGGCCGCGTCCAGGTGCGCCGTACCGGTGTGGTCCCCGTCGGTGTCGACGTATCGCTCGTGGAGCCAGGCGGTGTGGGAGCCCAGGGAGCCGTCCACGAAGAGGTCCCCGGCCGCGCCGAGGGCGCCGAGGGCCTGCGCCCGCTTCACGTCGGTGTCGGCCCAGTAGCCCACGACGCGGGGCCCGGGCTCGTCGGCGGCGAGGGCCAGCAGGCCGGTGAAGTCGTCCTCGCTGGAGATCTCCGGGCCGCCGCACTCGTGGAGGGTGCCGATGCCGAGCGAGGCGGCCCGGCGCAGCGCGGCGCGCTGGGCCTCGGCGCGCTGGCCGGGCGTGACGGCGGCGTACGCGGCCGCGCGTACCGCGTGGTGGGCGGCGGCGGTGAGCGGCCGCTCGGGGTGGTAGCCGGTCAGGCCGGTGACGCCGGGCACCAGGTCAAGCAGGGCGGTGGTGACGACCGCCGAGTGGATGTCGACCCGCGGCAGGTAGAGCGGGCGCCCTCCGGTGGCCGCGTCGAGCTCCGTACGGGACGGGGGGCGCTGCTCGGGCCAGCGCGAGGCGTCCCAGCCGTGCCCGAGCAGGACCCGGTCGCCGGGGCGCGCGGCGCTGTACGCCCGTACGAGGTCCAGGGCCTCGGCCAGGGTGCGGGCGCCGGACAGGTCGAGGCCGGTGAGGGCCAGCCCGGTGCCCGTGGTGTGCACGTGGGCGTCGGTGAAGGCGGGGGTCACCAGGGCGCCCTCGAGGTCGATCACCTCGTCCACACCGGAGGCGAAGGCGTCCGCCGCCCCTTCCGAGCCCACCCACGCGACGTGGCCGCGTTCCACGACCATCGCGGTGGCGAAGGGGTCGGCGGGGCTGTGGACGTCTCCACCGCGCAGGAGCACGGTGCGGTGTTCGCTCTCGGTCATGGTGACCAGCCTAAGGACCCCAAGAGGGCGGGTCAGACGCGCGGTGGCCGGGCCTCGTACGGAGTGGACAGGACCACCGTCGTACGGGTGGAGACGCCCGACTGCGAGCGGATCCGGGTGAGGAGGTGCTCCAGCTCCAGCGGGGTCGCCACGCGCACCTTCAGGATGTAGTTCTCGTCGCCGGCGACGCTGTGGCAGGCCTCGATCTCGGGGATGTCGGCGAGCCGGTCCGCGATGTCGTCGGGGGCGCTGGGGTCGAACGGTTTCACCGAGATGAACGCCGTCAGCGGCAGGCCGACCGCTTCGGGGTCGACGACCGCGGCGTAGCCGCGGATGACTCCGCGCTGCTCGAGACGGCGGACGCGCTGATGCACCGCCGAAGTGGACAGGCCCGTGGCCTTGCCCAGGTCGGTGTAGCTCATGCGCCCGTCTTTGACGAGCAACTCGACGATCTGACGATCCAGCTCCTCCATGCGGTCAACCTATTGCCCCGGGTGCCCTACGGCACAGTCGGAGGCACGTCGGAGGGGCACCTGCGAGCGGCATGTGACCAACACCACAAGTTTGGGGCCCCTGTCGTCCGTAACCGGATGGTTATTCGGTGGACCGGAAGGGAATTGCTTGCTGTGGTCGAGGCCGCATGAGCCTGGTCGGCCCACCCGAGGGGGAGATTCTCCATGCAGGAGCCTGTTGATTCGGTCGAGACGGACGAGCTCGACCTCTACGACACTTATGAGATGGTCCGGGTCATTTGCCCGGACTGCACCCAGCCCATCGCGCTGCTGGCGGACGAGGACGTGCTGCCCGAGCACGCGCTGTGCCCCACACCGTGGAACCCGTTCGTCCTGTCGGTGTGCTCCGGCACGGGACGGCCGGCCTCGGAGGCGCGTCCCGCCGACGAGTCGCTGGACCTCCAGGAGCAGGACACCGCTCTGCTGTTGACGCTCCCTCAGGGGCTCGACTGGCGGACGCAGCCCTTCTCGCACGTGGGCGGCCCCGGCTCGCGTCCGATCAAGGTGCCGCGCCGGACGGAGGCGCCCGAGGCGTCCCGGGTGCCGCGGATGCGGCGGGCGGCCTGAGGCACTCCCGGACCGTGGCGAGCGGCGTCGCCCGGCCCCGCACCGGCGTGGTGCGGGACCGGGCGAACTGCTGAGCCGGGGTCCGGGGGCGGGTGCCCTCAGCGGGACTCGGGGCCCAGGAGGTGGCGGGCGACGACCATGCGCTGGACCTGGTTGGTGCCCTCCACGATCTGGAGCACCTTCGCCTCGCGCATGTAGCGCTCCACCGGGAAGTCCGCGGTGTAGCCGTAGCCGCCGAGCACCTGGACCGCGTCCGTGGTGACGCGCATCGCCGCGTCCGTGCAGAACAGCTTCGCCATCGCGGCCTCGCGCGAGAAGGGACGGCCCGCGTCGCGCAGCCGGGCCGCGGCGAGGTACAGGGCGCGGCCCGCCGCGATCTGGGTGGCCATGTCCGCGAGCAGGAACCGCAGCCCCTGGAAGTCCGCGATGGGGTGGCCGAACTGCTGCCGCTGCGTGGCGTACGCGGCGGCCTCGTCCAGCGCCGCCTGGGCGACGCCGACGGCGCAGGCCGCGATGCCGAGGCGGCCGGAGTCCAGGGCGGACAGGGCGATGGCGAAACCCTGGCCCTCGTCGCCGATGCGGCGCGCGTCCGCGACGCGCACGCCGTCGAAGTGGAGCTGGGCGGTGGGCGAGCCCTTCATGCCCATCTTCTTCTCGGGGGCCGCGGCGGTGAGGCCCTCGGCGTCGCCGGGCACCAGGAACGCGGTGATGCCGCGCGCGCCCTCGCCGCCCGTGCGGGCCATGACCGTGTAGAAGTCGGCGATGCCGCCGTGGGTGATCCAGGCCTTGGTGCCGTCGATGACCCAGTCGTCGCCGTCCCGGACGGCCCGGGTGCGCAGGGAGGCCGCGTCGGAGCCGGAGGAGGGCTCCGAGAGGCAGTACGCGCCCAGCAGGCCGCCGCCGAGCATGGCGGGCAGGTGCTCGGCCCGCTGCTCCTTGGTGCCGTACGCCGCCAGGCCGTGGCAGGAGAGCGAGTGGACGCTGACGCCGAGGCCGACGGTGAGGCGGGCGGCGGCGAGCTCCTCGAGGACCTGGAGGTAGACCTCGTACGGCTGGTCACCGCCGCCGAAGTCGGAGCCGTACGGCAGGCCCAGCAGGCCGGCTTCGGAGAGCAGGGTGAAGATCTCCCGGGGGAAGCGGCCGGCGTCCTCCTCCTCGGCCGCGCGGGGAGCGATCTCCCGCTGCGCGATGTCGCGTACCAGGGCGATCAGATCCCTGGACTCCTCGGTGGGCAGCTGACGTTCCACCGGCTGCGGGGCGCGGTCGGACATTGCGGCGCTCTCCTCCCTGTCGGGCGCTACGGCGGGCGCACGCGACTAGGGTGGGCGGCGCCGCCGATCTCACTGCCTCGCCGATGCTGCCCTCCCGGATCACGGAAATGAGCTGGCCAGCGGCTGTGGCGCGTTGAGTATGCCCGATCAGCGGCGTCCCGTCACGGGGTCACCGGCGGGGCCCGCGGGCGGGGCTCAGAAGAGGCCGACGCGGGTGACGAGCATGGCGAACACGACGACGAGGACCCAGCCCAGGATCTGCTCCAGCAGCTCGGGGCCGTCGTCCTTCGGACCTCCGGTACGGACGCGGGGGGCGGCAGCGGCGGCAGCGGTCATGTAGGTCTCCGGGCGGTGTGCGGGGTGGAGGGGCCGTGGACGTCGCCCACGGCGCCCATCCACAGTGCCAGCGCGGACGGCCCCCGGGGTAGAGACGTTCATCACGCCCCGGGGCCGTCCGGTGCCGCCGGGTGCCGCTCAGCGGAGGCCGACCGCCGCCAACGCCCTGCGCTGCGCGGCCGTGGGGTGGGCGGGCCAGTACAGGTAGCAGACGCCCCCTGTGCCGGACACCACTTTCCCGGCGGCGTTGTGGCGCTTGGTCCGCAGCCAGATGTTCTCCCACTCCCGGCGCCGGTAGACGCGGCGTACGGCTTCGTTCGAGGGGGACGCGGGGTCGTTGGCGATCACGTCGCCGCCGTCCGTGAAGCCGATGACCGTCATCAGGTGCCCGGCCGTGCCGTAACCCGCGCCGGTCAGCTCCTCCTTGAGGAAGGACTGCGAGGTGATGGCCGGGATGCCGGCGCGGATCAGGGTCTCCAGCTCGGTCAGCGACCGCAGCCGCGTGACGACCGCGTTCATGTCGGCGTACGTGGCGGCGTAGGCGGCGTTGAAGGGCCAGTTGCCGCAGCCGTCGTACTGGTGGTCGTAGGTCTGGCGGGCGGCGTGGCAGACCTGCGGGTCCGCGAAGGCGGGGTTCACCCAGGCGAGCTCCGCCGCCGTGGGCCGGCGGCCCCAGTACTCGATGACCATCTGCGAGGAGGTGGGGCTGCACCAGGCCTCGCCGCCGCCCCCGTACTCCGGGTACTGCCCGATGTGCGTGTGCTGGGAATAGCGCGGCACCACGAGCTCGCGGGCGGGGCCAGGCGCCGAGGCCGGGACGGTGAAGCGGTCCGGGACGTCCGAGGCCATCGCGCCGAGCCGCCACACCGTGGGCGTCAGTCCGCTGCCCGGCCGGCGGTGGAGGGTGAGCCGCAGCCGGTACGAGACCAGGCGCACGCCGCTCGACGCGTCCTCGACGGCGACGGTGTCGGTCCACACGGCGCTCCGGCCGTCGCCCTGCCCGTCGACCGAGGTGCGGCGGATGTCGGTGTCACCCGCGGCCCAGCGGCCGAGCACGTACCAGGGCGTCTCGGTGCCGTCCGCGTACCGGCCACGCAGTTCCACGGCGATCCAGGTGCCGGGCGGGGTGTCGGCGTTCCAGGAGGCGATGAGCTCGGTGGCCGGGACGGTGGGGGTGTGGCGGGGGGAGGTCCAGGTGGCGTACTCCCACGCGGCCGTGCGGCCGGTGTGGGGGTCGGTGTAGTCGGTGCGTCCGGCCGGGGCGCCGATCACCAGGCCGGGGCGGCGCGTCGCGACGGGCCGGGTGCCGGCGTGGTCGCCGGAGCGCCAGTCGGTGTACGAGGTCCAGAAGCGGTTGTCGACGAGGTCGGCGGCTGTCGGAGCCGGGGCGGTCGGGGCGGCCGGGGAGTCTGAGGCGGCTGAGGCGGACGCCGGGGCGACGGACGCCGCCGCGGAGCCCGCGGCGGCGAGGGCGGCGGCCAGCACGGTTCTGCGCGCCGTGCCAGCCGGACCGGATGACGGCGTGGCGGGCGGTGTGGAGGGTGGCGTGGAGCTGGTCATGGCGGTGACCCCCAGTCGGGATGTACGGACAGCTGTACGGATGGGGCGACAAGTGCACGACAGTGCGCCCACTATCCCGGCTGCGGGGCCGGATCCACCAGCAACAGCGCCGACGAAGCGGCCGACGGGCCCCGTGCGGGGGTGTGCGCCGCGCTCGGCACGGGTGCCGCGGGCGCTGCAGGCGGGCGTCGCGCTCGGCTTCGTGCGGGGCTTTGTAGGGTGGCCGCATGGACCAGCCGCGCCCCCTCGACCTCCGCCGCCTGGCCGGCGAGCTGCGCGGGCTGCCGCCCTCCTGCGGGCCGGTGCGTCTCGTGGCGGTCGACGGCCACGCCGGCTCGGGCAAGTCCACGTTCGCGGACCGGCTCGCGGCGGCCCTCGGCGGCGCCCCGGTGCTCCATCTCGACGACATCGCCAGCCACGACGAACTGTTCGCGTGGACGGACCGCTTCCGGGCCCGGGTACTCGATCCGCTGAACCGCGGCGAGGTGGCGCGCTTTCACTCGTACGACTGGATTTCGCGCCGCTTCGCCGGTCCGGTCCGGGAGCTGCCGCCCGCCCCCGTCGTCGTGATCGAGGGCGTCGGCGCCGGCCGCCGCGCGCTGCGTCCCCATCTGGCGCGGCTGCTCTGGATGGACCGTGGGGCCGCCGCGTCCTGGGCGAGGGGCCGCCACCGGGACGGACCGGCGCAG
Organism: Streptomyces sp. NPDC045998; assembly: GCF_056430285.1. Classification (NCBI taxonomy): domain Bacteria; kingdom Bacillati; phylum Actinomycetota; class Actinomycetes; order Kitasatosporales; family Streptomycetaceae; genus Streptomyces; species Streptomyces sp. NPDC045998. The sequence continues at coordinate 50,283 of NZ_JBWKLJ010000016.1, read as the reverse complement.
TCCGCGTTCTGGGACGGATGGACAGTGGCGGAGACACGCCATTTCGAAGCGGACCCGTCCCGTCCCTATGCCGACACCCTGGTACGGGAGTGTCCAGAGGGATACGAGTGGCTGTCAGGGGCTGCCGAGACAGCCGGTCAGAACCAGATAGTCACGCAACGTGACTGACTTTCGCCACCGTACCGAACAGTCGGAATTCAGCCTCCGAGAGTGCCTCAACTTCGCTTGACCGACGGGGCGTACAGGTCTTACGTTCTCAATGTGCGGCTTTCCGGAGCCGCCGCAGACGCGAAGCCCCCGGTTGTTCCCCCGTGATCGGGGGCTTCGTTCTGCCCTCCACCCCTCTCCCCCAGCGCCGCGCGTCCCGCCGACGCTCACCCTCGGTCACCGTGTTCCGCGGGCGTCCGAAGCCGTTCGCATCCGTCCCCGGGCCCTCTTCGCGCCCTTCGTCGCACACGCAGTGCGCAGGTACGATGCCTCTCGGTACACCTCGGTGCACCTCGGTGCGGCAGATCCCGTTCGGCAGATCCCGTTCACAAGAGGGCGATTGGGCAGGCTTCCGGCGGGCGGCGACGCCCGGCGGGAGGAGGTACGAGGGCACGGTTTGTGGGGGACCCGATGGACTTCGGCACGCAGGGCGGCGCTCACGCCCCGGCCGACCTCGCCTGGCTGCGCGGCGTGGACGCCTACACCATGGGCGCGTATCCGCAGGCGGAGGAGGAGTTCCGCACCGCGGTGCGGATCGATCCCGGCATGGCCGACGGCTGGCTCGGGCTGCACGCGCTGCGGGTCGACACGACCACGGCGCTGCTGCGCATGTACCGGAACCGGGACCGCTTCGGCGAGCAGCGCGCCCGCCACCGCCGCAAGCTCAACTCCTGGTACTGGCTGGGCTGGTGGGTACAGCCGGTGCTGGAGAGCCCCCGCGACCTGCTGCTCGCGCACGCCTCGCACTGGCTGGACGGCCGCCACGTGCCGGAGCTGGACCGGGCGCTGGCGGGGCTCCCGCCCGTCGACACCGACCCGCAGGTGCGGTTCCTGCACGCCTGCCGGGCGTACCTGGTCAAGGACTGGGACCAGCTCGTGCGCCACACCGAGCCGCTCGTCGACGACCCGCTGCTCGGCATCGAGGCCGGACTGTTCGGCGGCATGGCCAGGGTCAGGCTGGAGATGTACGGGCAGGCCGAGCCGATGCTGTCCGCCGCGCTGATGCGCTGCCGCAGCGAGCAGCCGCAGCGCAAGGAGCTGCGCTACTGGCTGGCGCGGGCCCACGAGGGCACGGGGCGCACCGCCGCCGCGCTCCCCCTCTACCGGGCCGTGCACCGGGTGGACCCCGCGTTCATGGACACCGCCGCCCGGCTGGCCGCCATCGCCGAATACGACGGGTTCGACGGTTCGGACGAAGCGGCGGCCGCGGCGGCCGGTCTCGCGGCGGTGTCGCTGGCCGGCGCGGGCGCCGGGGCCGGGCAGGACGGTGTCTTCGACGGCCGGGACTCCGGGGACCCGTCCGAGGGCGGTGGCGTGGAAGCGCCGCCGCCTCAGGCACCGCAGTCACCTCAAGCGCCCGCGGCCCCTCCCCCGCAGCCCCCGCCGCCGCGGAGCGGATCGGTATCCGTACCGCCCGTCCACGGCGTACGGGAGAAGGCGGCGGGACCCGGCCGGCCCAAGTCGCCGCCGTTCCCCGCGAGTCCGACCGATCCGGCGCTGCTCGCCGAGGCGCTCGCCGAGCTGGAGCGGATGGTGGGCCTGGAGCCGGTGAAGCGGCAGGTGAAGGCGCTCTCGGCACAGTTGGAGATGGCCAGGCTGCGCGCGGCGCAGGGGCTTCCGGTCCAGCCGCCGAAACGTCACTTTGTCTTCTCGGGCCCCTCGGGCACCGGAAAGACCACCGTGGCCCGGATCCTCGGCCGCGTCTTCTACGCGCTGGGGCTGCTCGGCGGCGACCACCTGGTGGAGGCGCAACGCGCGGACCTGGTGGGTGAGTTCCTGGGCCAGACGGCGGTGAAGGCCAACGAGCTGATCGACTCCGCGCTCGGCGGGGTGCTCTTCGTCGACGAGGCGTACGCGCTCTCCAACTCCGGCTACAGCAAGGGCGACGCGTACGGCGACGAAGCCCTCCAGGTGCTGCTCAAGCGCGCCGAGGACAACCGCGACCACCTGGTGGTGATCCTGGCCGGCTACCCCGAGGGCATGGACCGGCTCCTCGCCGCCAACCCGGGCCTGTCGTCCCGGTTCACGACGCGGGTGGACTTCCCGTCGTACCGGCCGCTCGAACTGACCGCGATCGGCGAGGTGCTGGCCGCGGCGAACGACGACGTGTGGGACGAGGAGGCTCTGGAGGAGCTGCGCTCGATCAGCGCGCACGTGGTGGAGCAGGGCTGGATCGACGAGCTGGGCAACGGCCGGTTCCTGCGCACGCTGTACGAGAAGTCGTGCGCGTACCGCGATCTGCGGTTGTCGGGTTACAGCCGGATGCCGAGCCGTGAGGACCTGTCCACGCTGCGACTGCCCGACCTGATGCAGGCGTACGGCGAGGTGTTGTCGGGCCGCGGTCCGGTGGACCGCGGCCCGCAGGAGCCGCCGGGTTACTGAGCCGGGCAGCCGGGCCACCGGACCCGGCCGCCGGACTCGGCTGCTGAGCCCGGGCCCGGCTACCGAGCCCGGGCCCGGCTACTGGGCGGCGAGCACGCCTTCCGGAGCGGCCGGACGCGGCCCGACGGCATCGGACCCGACGGTGTCGGACCCGGGGGCCTCCGGCGCCACAGCCGCGGGCGCGGGGGCCGGGGCGGGAGCAGGAGCGGGCGTGCGGTGCGCCGGGTCGCGTACCTCACCGACCAGCATCTCCAGCACGTCCTCCATCGCCACCAGCCCGAGGACCCGCCCGGACGCGTCCGCGACCTGCGCGAGGTGCGTGGCCGCGCGGCGCATCACGGTGAGCGCGTCGTCGAGCGGCAGCTCGGCCCGCAGCGTGGCCATCGGCCGCCAGACGCGCTGCGGTACGGCCTTGTCGGCGTCCTCCAGGTCCAGCACGTCCTTGACGTGCACGAACCCCATGAACACCCCGCCGCCGCCCTCCGCGCGCACCGGGAAGCGGGAGTAGCCGGTCCGTACGGTCAGCGCCTCGACCTGCGCCGGGGTGACCGACGGGGTGACCGTCACCAGGGACGTACGCGGGATGAGGACGTCGGAGACAGGGCGGCTACCCAGCTCCAGCGCGTCCTCCAGGCGCTCCTGCTCGGCCGGGTCGAGCAGCCCGGCCTGGCCGGAGTCCTCGACGAGCCGCCCGAGCTCGGTGCTGGTGAAGACCGCCTCGACCTCGTCCTTCGGCTCGACGCCGAAGGCCTTCAGGACGAGCCTCGAGCACGCGCCCAGCGCCGCCGTCACCGGCCGGCACAGCCGGGCGAAGCCGACCAGGGCCGGGCTGAGCCACAGCGCGGTGCGCTCGGGCGCGGCCATCGCCAGGTTCTTCGGGAGCATCTCGCCGATGACGAGGTGGAGGAAGACGACGACGGCGAGCGCGATGACGTAACCGAGGGGATGGATCAGGCCCTCGGGCAGGTGCACGGCGTGGAACACCGGCTCCAGCAGGTGGGCCACGGTCGGCTCGGCGACGGCGCCCAGGGTGAGCGAGCAGATGGTGATGCCGAACTGCGCGGCGGCCATCATCTGCGGCAGGTTCTCCAGGCCGTACAGGACCTGGCGGGCCCGCTTGGACGCGGCGGCGAGCGGTTCGATCTGGCTGCGGCGCACGGAGACGAGGGCGAACTCGGCGCCGACGAAGAAGCCGTTCGCGAGGACCAGCAGGCCCGCGAACAGGAGTTGGAGCACGCTCATCGGGCCGCCTCCACGGCGTGTGCCAGGTCGGCGGTGCGGACCAGGCGGACCCGCTCGGCGCGGTAGCGGTCGACCTGGCGCACGGCCAGGCGCCAGCCGGGCAGTTCGGCGCGGTCGCCGGGCGCCGGGATGCGGCCGAGCAGGTCGGCGACGAGCCCGGCGACGGTCTCGTACGGCCCGTCGGGGACGTCGAGGCCTATCCGCTTGAGGGTGTGGACGCGGCAGCTGCCGTCGGCCTCCCAGGCGGGGTGGCCGTCCTCGGCGGGGACGGGGACGAGCTCGGGCAGGTCGTCGCCCTCGGCGTCGTGCTCGTCGCGGACCTCGCCGACGAGCTCCTCGACGATGTCCTCCAGGGTGACGACCCCGGCCGTACCGCCGTACTCGTCCACGACGACGGCTATCGGCTGCTCGCTGCGCAGCCGCTCCAGGAGCGCCTGGACGGGCAGCGTCTCGGGGACGAGCAGCGGCGGGAGGGCCACGTCGGCCACCGGGGTGCGCAGCCGCTGGGCGGCGGGCACGGCGAGCGCGTCCTTGAGGTGCACCATGCCGATGATCTCGTCGATGCGGTCCCGGTAGACCGGGAAGCGCGACAGGCCGGTGGCCCGGGTGAGGTTGAGGACGTCCGCGGCGGTGGCGTCGGAGCGCAGGGCGCTGACCTTCACGCGCGGCGTCATCAGGTGCTGCGCGGTCAGCCCGCCCAGGGCGAGCGTCCGGACGAAGAGGTCGGCGGTGTCCTGCTCGAGGGCGCCGGCCCGCGCCGAGTGCCGGGCGAGCGAGACCAGCTCGCCGGGGGTGCGGGCGGAGGCGAGCTCCTCGGTGGGTTCGACGCCCAGGAGCCGTACGAGCCGGTTGGCGACGGCGTTGAGCAGCGCGATGACCGGCCGGAACAGGGTCGAGAAGGCGTGCTGCGGGCCGGCGACGAACCGCGCGACCTGCAGCGGGCGGGAGACCGCCCAGTTCTTGGGTACGAGTTCGCCGATCACCATCTGGACGGCGGACGCGCCCAGCATGCCGATCACCACCGCGACACCGGAGACGGCCCCCTCGGGCAGCCCGGTCGCGGTGAGCGGCCCGTCGAGGAGCTGCGCGAGCGCGGGCTCGGCGAGCATGCCGACGACGAGTGAGGTGATGGTGATGCCGAGCTGGGTGCCGGAGAGCTGGAACGACAGCTCCCGCAGGGCTCGGACGACGGTACGGGCCCGCCGGTCGCCCTCGGCGGCGGCGCGCTCGGCGTCCGCCCGCTCCACCGTGACCAGGCCGAACTCGGCGGCCACGAAGAAGCCGTTGGCGAGGATCAGGAGGAATGCCGCGGCGAGCAGCAGAAGGGGGATGATCATGCCGCCGCCTCTTCGTGAGCGAAGGGGGCGGCGCAGGTACTACCGGACGATCCGTCCATTGCTGGAGGGAGTCACTCCTCGGGTCGCAGGTGCCCCGCCGGCGGAAACGTGCTGCTGTCGCCGTATGCGCGAGGCGGTGGCGCACTCGGCGCCACCGCCACAAGAGTAATCACGCCAGGGCCGGGTGGGGCAGGGGGTTGGCGCCCGTACGGGGGACATACGCCCCGTCGGCGCCCGATTCGTCCAGGTCAGCGCTCCGCTGACGTGCCCCGGCTCTCGACCAGGGCCCGCAGGGCACGCGCGTCGCGGATGGCCTGCTGCTTGCCGATGCCCGGCTGGATGCCGAGCGCGGGCATGCTCGTGCCGTCGCTGAGGTCGAGGAAGACCCACGGGTCGCCCTCGCGGAGGTTCACGCGCAGGATCTCCGCCCACTCCAGGCGGCGGGTGCGGGTGAGGTTGACGACGGTGACGCCGGCCTCGTCGGCGACCACCTTCGGGCGGCTCAGCAGCGCGAGGACGCCGAAGAACAGGGCCGCGACGAAGATGAAGCTCACGCGCTCACCGGGGTTGAGCCGCTCCAGCATGAGGGCGACCGCCGTGATGACGGCGAACATCGCCGTGCCCACGGTCAGCAGCACCACTCGCGTACGGAGGGGCCGGAAGGTGACCGGGAGCACGGGGATCTGCGTGTCGGACATGGGGGCCGTTCTCGAAGGGCTCACAGGCGGCAGGCGTGGATCTCGGTGGTCAGGATCGCACGCGCGCCGAGGGCGTACAGGTCGTCCATGATGCGCTGCGCCTCCCGGGCGGGGACCATGGCGCGCACGGCGACCCAGCCCTCGTGGTGCAGGGGGGAGACGGTCGGCGACTCCAGGCCCGGGGTGAGGGCGACTGCCTGCTCCAGGTGCTCGACGCGGCAGTCGTAGTCCATCATCACGTAGCTGCGGGCCACCAGGACGCCCTGGAGGCGGCGCAGGAACTGCTGGACCTTCGGGTCGTCGGTGGGGGCGCCGGTGCGCCGGATGACGACCGCCTCGGACTTGAGGATCGGCTCGCCGATGACCTCCAGGCCCGCGTTGCGCAGCGAGGTGCCGGTCTCGACGACGTCCGCGATGACCTGGGCGACGCCGAGCTCGATGGCGGTCTCGACCGCGCCGTCGAGGTGGACGACGGAGGCGTCGATGCCCTGGTCGGCGAGGTGCTTGGCGACGATGCCCTCGTAGGAGGTGGCGATCGTCATGCCGCCGAAGTCGGCGGGGCCGCTCGCGGTGCCGGGCTTGGTGGCGTACCGGAAGGTGGAGCGGGCGAAGCCGAGCTGGAGGATCTCCTCGGCGTTGGCGCCGGAGTCGAGCAGCAGGTCGCGGCCGGTGATGCCGATGTCGAGCTTGCCGGAGCTGACGTAGATGGCGATGTCGCGGGGGCGGAGGTAGAAGAACTCGACCTCGTTCTCCGGATCCACCATCACCAGCTCTTTGGACTCCTTGCGCTGCTGGTAGCCGGCCTCATGGAGCATCGCCGACGCAGGTCCGGACAGTGAACCCTTGTTGGGGACGGCGATGCGCAGCATGGGGTGGGCTTCCTAACTGTGAAAAGGAGGTTCTCGGTGGTGCTCGGTGGTGCTCGGTGAGGCTCGTGCGGGGAGGGTGGGGTGGATCAGAGGTGCGCGTAGACGTCGTCGAGTGAGATCCCGCGCGCGACCATCATCACCTGGACGTGGTACAGCAGCTGCGAGATCTCCTCGGCGGCGGCGTCCTTGCTCTCGTACTCGGCGGCCATCCAGACCTCGGCGGCCTCCTCGACGACCTTCTTGCCGATGGCATGGACGCCCTTGTCCACCAGCTCGGCGGTACGGGAGGTGGCGGGGTCGCCGGTCTTGGCCTTGAGCTCCAGCTCGGCGAAGAGCTCTTCGAAGGTTTTGTTCGCCATGATGGTCCTAAGAGTACGGGGTGGGCCCTGTCCACTCAGCGCCAGGGCTCACTGACCGTGCGCAGCGTGGCGGCGGTGGCGACGGCGGCGGTGACCGCCTCGTGGCCCTTGTCCTCGTTCGACCCCTCCAGGCCGGCGCGGTCGAGGGCCTGCTCCTCGGTGTCGCAGGTCAGGACGCCGAAGCCGACCGGGACGCCGGTGTCGACGGAGACCTGGACGAGCCCCTGGGTGACGCCCTGGCACACGTACTCGAAGTGGGGGGTGCCGCCGCGGATGACGACGCCGAGCGCGACGACCGCGTCGTAGCCGCGGCCGGCGAGGACCTTGGCGACGACCGGGAGCTCGAAGCTGCCGGGGACCCGGAGCAGGGTCGGCTCGTCGATGCCGAGCTCGTGCAGGGCGCGCAGGGCGCCGTTGACGAGGCCGTCCATGATCTTCTCGTGCCACTGGGCCGCGACGACGGCGACGCGGAGGTCGCCGCAGTTCTTCACGCTCAGTTCGGGTGCACCCTTGCCGCTCACGTGCGTACTCTCCTCGTGCTTCGTTCGTTCTGTCGGGTTACTGGTTGTTGCAGGGGGACGCGCCGGCGGCGGCGTCGAGCCAGGGCAGGTCGTGGCCCATCCGGTCGCGCTTGGTCCGCAGGTAGCGCACGTTGTGCTCGCCGGCCTGGACGGGCATGGGCTCGCGGCCGTTGACCGTGAGGCCGTGCCGGACGAGCGCGGTGATCTTCTCGGGGTTGTTGGTCATCAGCCGCAGGCTGCGTACGCCGAGGTCGGCGAGCATCTGCGCGCCGGCGGCGTAGTCGCGGGCGTCGGCGGGCAGGCCGAGCTCCAGGTTGGCGTCGAGGGTGTCGCGGCCGCGCTCCTGGAGTTCGTACGCGCGCAGCTTGGACAGCAGGCCGATGCCGCGGCCCTCGTGGCCGCGCAGGTAGACGACGACACCGCGGCCGGCCTCGGTGACGCGGCGCATGGACTCCTCCAGCTGGGGGCCGCAGTCGCAGCGTTGCGAGTGGAAGATGTCGCCGGTCAGGCACTCGGAGTGGAGCCGCACGAGGACGTCGTCGCCGTCGCCGACCTCGCCGTGGACGAGCGCGACGTGCTCCACGCCGTCGACGGTGGAGCGGTAGCCGTACGCCGTGAAGTCGCCGTACGCCGTCGGGAGGCGGACCTCGGCCTCGCGGCGGACGGTGGGCTCGTTGCTGCGGCGGTAGGCGATCAGGTCCTCGATGGAGATGATCGTCAGGCCGTGCTTGCGGGCGAAGGGAACCAGCTCGGGCAGGCGCAGCATCACGCCGTCCTCGCCGGCGATCTCGACGATCGCGCCGGCCGGGCGCAGCCCGGCGAGGCGGGCGAGGTCGACGGCGGCCTCGGTGTGGCCGTTGCGGACGAGGACGCCGCCGGGCTGGGCGCGCAGCGGGAAGATGTGGCCCGGGCGGACGAAGTCGGACGGCTCACTGGTGCCGGCCGCCAGCAGCTGGAGGGTGGTGGCGCGGTCGGCGGCGGAGATGCCGGTGGTGACGCCGTGGACGGGGGCCGCGTCGACGGAGACGGTGAAGGCCGTCTTCATCGACTCGGTGTTGTCGGTGACCATCTGCGGCAGCTGGAGGCGGTCGAGCTCGTCGGCCTCCATGGGGGCGCAGATCAGGCCGCGGCACTCGCTCATCATGAAGGCGATGATCTCGGGGGTGGCCTTCTCGGCGGCGATGACGAGGTCGCCCTCGTTCTCCCGGTCCTCGTCGTCGACGACCACGACGGGGCGGCCGGCGGCGATGTCGCGGATGGCCTGCTCGACGGGGTCGAGCGCGAGGTCGGTGGCGTCCCAGACGCTGAGGGAGGTCATGCGGGTGCTCCTTCCAGGGCGGCGTTCGCGCGGGAGCGCAGCCACCAGTCGCGCAGGCCCCACAGGACGAGCGCACCGTAGATGACGTAGACGAAGCCGGAGAACGCGTAGCCGTTGGCGAAGTTCAGCGGCACGCCCACCAGGTCGACGAGCAGCCAGGCGAACCAGAACTCGACCATGCCGCGGGCCTGGGCGTACATGGCGACCAGCGTGCCGACGAAGATGTACGCGTCCGGCCACGGGTCCCAGGACAGCGTCGGGTAGGCGGTGAACAGCCCGCCGACGGCGAGGGTGCCGAGGACGGCCCCGCCCGCCATGAGGCCGCGCTCGCGCCAGGTGGCGAAGCGCACGACGATCGAACCGTCCTGGGCCTGCTGCCGGCCGCGGTTCCACTGCCACCAGCCCCAGGCGGCGACCGCCATGACGACGACCTGCTTGCCGGCGCTGCCGGTGAGGTGTCCGGCGAAGGCGGTGAAGAGGATGACGCCGGAGAGGAACTGCGCCGGCCAGGTCAGGATGGAGCGGCGCCAGCCGAGCGCCAGGGCGACCAGGCCGATGGTGTTGCCGATCATGTCCGACCAGAGGATGTGCTGGCCGAAGGCGGTGAAGGCCTCGGAGTTGAGCCAGTTCACCGGGCCACCCCCTGGGTGCGGTCGCCGAGCATGCGCTCGACGTACTTGGCGATCACGTCGACCTCCAGGTTCACCGGGTCGCCGGGCTCCTTGATGCCGAGCGTGGTGAGGGCGAGGGTGGTCGGGATGAGGCTGACGGTGAAGTGGTCGAGGCCCGCGTCGACGACGGTGAGGCTGACGCCGTCGACCGTGATGGAGCCCTTCTCGACGACGTAACGGCTCAGTTCCGCCGGGAGGGAGATCTTGATGATCTCCCAGTTCTCGGAGGGGGTGCGCGCCAGGATGGTGCCGGTGCCGTCGACGTGGCCCTGGACGATGTGGCCGCCGAGGCGGTCGCCGACCGCCATGGGGCGTTCCAGGTTGACGCGGGAGCCGGGGCCCAGCGCGCCGAGGCTGGAGCGGTTCAGGGTCTCGGCCATCACGTCGGCGGTGAACTCGCCGTCGGCGGTGTCCACGACGGTGAGGCAGACGCCGTTGACGGCGATCGAGTCGCCGTGCTTGGCGTCCTCGGTGACGAGCGGCCCGCGCAGACGGAAGCGGGAGGCGTCGCCGAGGCGTTCGACGGCGGTGACCTCACCCAGTTCTTCGACGATTCCGGTGAACACGCTCAGCGCTCCTTCGATGCGACAGTGGCGACGGTGGCGGTGATACGAAGATCGGGGCCGATGCGGACGGTCTCGGTGACGTCGAGCCGCAGCGCGTCGGTGAGGGTGGTGATCCCGGCGTCGGCGAGGGCGGCGGGGCCCGCGCCGAGGAGGACCGGGGCCAGGTAGGCGACGACCTTGTCGACGGCGCCGGCGGCGACGAAGGCCCCGGCGAGGGTCGGGCCGCCCTCCAGCAGGACGGAGCGGACGCCGCGCTCGTGCAGGGCGGCCAGCAGCGCCGGGACGGACAGGCCCCGGCCGTCCGCGGCGCGCGGCAGCCGCACGGCCTCGGGGAGGTCGGTCGCGGCGTCCTCGGCGACCGCGATCAGGGTCGGCGCGGCGTCGTCCAGGACGCGGGCGCCGGGCTTGACGGCGGTGGCCTCGGTGTCGACCACGACGCGCAGCGGCTGGACGGCACCCTCGATGCCGCGTACCGCGAGGTGCGGGTCGTCCGCGCGGGCGGTGCCGGCGCCGACGATCACGGCGTCGGCCTCGGCGCGCAGCCGGTGGACGTCGGCGCGGGACTCCGGGGAGGAGATCCAGCGGCTGGTGCGGTCCTGCGCGGCGATGCGGCCGTCGAGGGTGGCGGCGTACTTCCACAGGACGTAGGGGCGGCCGAGGCGTACGGAGGTGAGCCAGGCGGCGTTGCCGGCCTCGGCCTCGGCTGCCAGGAGTCCGGGGACGACCTCGACCCCGGCGGCGCGCAGGGTGTCGGAGCCGCCGGTGGCCTGGGGGTTCGGGTCGCCGACCGCGTACACGACCCGGGCGATCCCGGCCTCGACGAGGGCCTGGGCGCAGGGGCCGGTGCGGCCGGTGTGGTTGCAGGGTTCGAGGGTGACGTAGGCGGTGCCGCCGCGGGCGAGGACCCCGGCCTGGCGCAGGGCGTGGACCTCGGCGTGCGGGCCTCCGGCGCGCTCGTGCCAGCCGGCGCCGACCTCGTGTCCGGAGGCGTCGAGGATGACGCAGCCGACGACGGGGTTGGGGCTGGTGGAGCCGAGGCCGCGGGCGGCGAGCGCGATGGCGCGGCGCATGGCGGCACGGTCGACGCCATCGGCGCTGTCGACGCGGTCGGCGCTGTCGACGTCTGCCGTGCCGGGCTCGTGGGCGTCCGCTGCGGGGGCCACCGGGTCCTCCTGCCTCTTCGGGCGCGGACTCCGGGGCCTGTCGATGACGACAGAAGAGCGGGACGACACCATCGCACGGGGACGCCGAGGCCGACGGGACCGGGCGCCGGGAAACGGCGACCAGCACACCTACGGCCGGCGCACCCCGGTGAAGGGTCACCCGCCGCGCACTGCCTCCCATCCGGACTTTCACCGTCGGTCCAGGAATTTCACCTGGTCAACCGGCCACTGGATGCGGCCGGGTCGCGGACTGTAACCGCCGGTTCGGAATTACACCGACCCCGGAGTGCGCTGCTGCTGATACAGGGCCAGTGTGCCATGGACGATCGTCGGCCACGCGGCCGGATGGTGTGGCCTGACTCACAGGGGCGTCGGCGGTTCGCCCGTCCGCCGATAGGTGGTCCAGACCTATTGACCGGTTGGTCTAGTCCTTTTAATCTCTGCGTCACCCGCCGGTGTGCGCACACCAGGGCAGAACACGACCCACCCCTTTGCCAGTTGTGTGCCCTGAGCCTCCACAGGAGGAACCGACCGTGCTGTCCCCCACATCCAGACGAGCCACGACGCTCGCGTCCGGCGTCGCCGCCGCCGGGCTGCTGCTCGGCTCGCTCACCGGAGGCGTCTCCCACGCCGCCACCGACCACGAGAGCTGTCGCCCCGACGGCCTGTACAAGACCTCCGGCGTCGACGTCCCCTACTGCTCGGTCTACGACACCGAGGGCCGCGAGAAGATGGGCGCCGACCACCAGCGCCGCGTCATCGGCTACTTCACCGGCTGGCGCACCGGCAAGGACGGCACGCCCGCCTACCTCGCCTCGAACATCCCGTGGGACAAGGTCACCCACATCAATTACGCCTTCGGGCACATCGACTCCGCCAACAAGCTGTCGGTCGGCACGGACGGCCCGAACAACGCCGCCACCGGCATGACCTGGCCGGGTGTCGCGGGCGCCGAGATGGACTCCTCGTACGCGTACAAGGGGCACTTCAACCTGCTGAACAAATTCAAGAAGCAGCACCCGGACGTCAAAACGCTGATCTCGGTGGGCGGCTGGGCCGAGACCGGCGGGTACTTCGACGACAGCGGCAAGCGCGTCAACTCCGGCGGCTTCTACACGATGGCCACGAACGCCGACGGCTCGGTGAACCAGGCGGGCATCGACACCTTCGCCGACTCGGCGGTCTCGTTCATCAAGAAGTACGGCTTCAACGGCGTCGACATCGACTACGAGTACCCGACGTCGATGAAGGACGCGGGCAACCCGCTGGACTACCCGGTCTCCAACGCCCGCCGGGCGGGGCTCGTCAAGGGCTACGCGGCCCTGATGAAGACCCTCCGCGAGAAGCTGGACAAGGCGGGCGCGGCGGACGGCAAGCACTACCTGCTCACGGTCGCGGCCCCCTCCTCCGGCTACCTGCTGCGCGGCATGGAGACCTTCCAGGTCCAGAAGTACCTGGACTACGTCAACATCATGTCCTACGACCTGCACGGCGCCTGGAACGAGTACGTCGGGCCGAACGCCTCGCTGTTCGATGACGGCAAGGACGCGGAGCTGGCGGCGGCGAACGTCTACGGCAGCCAGCAGTACGGCGGCATCGGCTACCTCAACACCGACTGGGCGTACCACTACTTCCGCGGCTCGATGCCGGCCGGCCGGATCAACATCGGCCTGCCGTATTACACCCGCGGCCACAAGAACGTGCAGGGCGGCACGGACGGCCTGTGGGGCAAGGCCACCGCGACCAGCTGCCCGGTCGGCTCCGGCCTGACCAAGTGTGGTGACGGCGCGGTCGGCATCGACAACCTGTGGCACGACAAGGACGACGCCGGCAAGGAGTCGCCGGCCGGCTCCAACCCCATGTGGCACGCCAAGAACCTGGAGAAGGGCGTCCTCGGCGACTACCTGAAGAGCTACGGCTTCCCCGCCGACACCCGCCTGACCGGTACCTACGCGCGCAAGTACGACTCGACGCTGGTCGCGCCGTGGCTGTGGAACGCCGAGAAGAAGGTCTTCCTGTCGACCGAGGACGAGCAGTCGGTCGCGCGCAAGGCGGACTACGTCGTGGACAAGGGCATCGGCGGCACGATGGTGTGGGAGCTGGCCGGTGACTACGGCTGGAACGCGGCCAAGGGGCAGTACGAGCCCGGCTCCACGCTGACGTCGCTGATGTACGACAAGTTCAAGGCGGCCGCGCCGTACGGCGCGAAGGTCGCGAACAAGGCGCTGCCCACCAAGGCCGTGAACATCGGTGTGGAGTTCGGCGAGTTCAAGCTCGGTGACTCCAACTACCCGATCACGCCGAAGGTGAAGATCACCAACAACACGAAGACGACGCTGCCGGGCGGCACGGAGTTCCAGTTCGACTACTCCACCTCGGCTCCGGGCAACGCCTCGGACCAGTCCGGCTTCGGCACGAAGGTGATCAGCAGCGATCACACCGGGTCGAACGTGGGCGGGCTGAAGGGTGACTTCCACCGCGTCTCGCTGAAGCTGCCGGCGTGGCAGACGCTGGCGCCGGGCGCGTCGGTGGACCTGTCCTTCAACTACTACCTGCCGGTGTCGACGCCGTGGAACTGGACCGTGACCATCGGCTCCACGACGTACGCGCTGGCCGGGGACCTGGCGCGGGGGACGACGGTGGTCGAGCCCGGCTCGGGCACCGGTCCGTCGCCCGACCCGACGAACCCGACGCCCACGCCGACGCCCACGCCGACGCCTGGTGCGTGCACCGCGCCCGCGTGGAGCGCGGCGACCGCGTACGGCTCCGGCAGCACGGTGTCCCATGCGTCCCGCACCTGGAAGGCGAAGTGGTGGACGAAGGGCGAGGAGCCCGGCACCACCGGCGAGTGGGGTGTCTGGCAGGACCTCGGCGCCTGCTGACCCGGTAGCGGGACACGGACGCCCGGCGGCGGATGAACGGCCCTTGCCGCCGCCGGGCGTCTCGGCGTTGCCGCGGGCCCCGCGCGCGGCCCGGGTCCTCAGCGCGTGGGCGGGGACTCCAGCGCGTGGCCCGGGCGAGTGAGGTGAAGGGGCGCGGCGGTGTCGAAAGGGATGGGGGTCCCCCCGCCGAAGGTAGGGGGAGCGCGGAGGTTCCGAGGAACGAGGAACCGAGCACGATCGACCGTCGACACCGACTGAGGCGCCCCGGAGCCGAACCGAGCCCCAAAAGGGCCTCAGCGTGTGGCGCCGAACAGCTCGTCCTGCGCCCGGTCGCGGACCGTCAGCAGCGCCCCGCGCAGGACCGCCGCGCCGCCCAGGGCGCTCGCGCGGACCTCGGTGCGCAGCGGCGAGAGCGCGGCCAGCCGCTCCTCGACGCGGGAGGCGAGGCCGGGCCCGCCCGCGAGGCCGACCTCGCCGCCCAGGACCACGCAGCCCGGGTCCAGTACGGCGCTGACGGCGGCCGCGCCGAGGGCGATGCGCTCGGCGAGCGCGTCCAGGAAGGCGTCCGCGGCCGCCGAACCGGTCTGCGCGAGTGCCGTGCGGACCGCCACCGCGCCCGGCGGCTCCCGGTCCCCTGCGGTTGCGCCGGCTTCGACGCCGTACCGGCTCGCGAGCTCCTGGATGGCCGCGGATCCCGCCAGCGCGTGGAAGCCGCCCTCGCAGCCGGTCGCCGACGGCAGTCCGCCCGTGCCCGGCACCGGCAGGAAGCCGATCTCGCCGGCGCCGCCGGAAGCGCCGCGCCTCAGCCTGCCGTCCAGGACGACGGCCGCGCCGACGCCGTGCCCGAGCCACAGCAGTACGAAGGTGTCGCGGTCCCGCGCGGCGCCTTCGCGCTGTTCGGCGACGGCGGCGACGTTGGTCTCGTTCTCGACGTGGACCGCCACGCCCGGCAGGCGCTTCTGGAGGACGGGGACGAGCCGCCGGTGCCAGGCGGGCAGCTGGGCGGAGTCGCGCAGTTCGCCGGTGGCCGGGTCGACGAGTCCGGGCGCCCCGATGCCGATGCTGTGCAGCCGCGCGGCGCCCGCCTTCCGCGTGGTGCGCTCAAGGAGGGCGGCGGCGCGCTCGACGGCCCGCTCGTCGCTGAGACCCTCCATGGGCAGCGACGCCTCGGCCAGCGGAGCGCCCAGCAGGTCGGTGACGACGACGGAGACGCTGCGGGTGCGGACGTCGAGGGCGGCGAGGTGGGTGCGGTCGGCGACGATTCCGTACACCCGGGCGTTCGGACCGCGCCGGTCGGCGCCCGTCTCCCCCACGACCCGGATCAGCCCGGAGTCCTGGAGCCGTTCGACCAGGTCGGCGACGGTGGGCCGGGAGAGCCCGGTCAGCTCCTTCAGCCGACTCGCCGTCAGCGGGCCCTCCTCCTGGAGGAGCCGCAGCGCGAGCCGGTCGTTGATGGCCCGGGCGGTGCTGGGTGATGCGGGCATGCCGTCATCCTCTCAGGACACTCTCAGGGCTCGTCATACGAGCTTACTATCAGGCAGGCTTCCTGATAATTTACGGGTCCGGGAAACGACGGGACGGACGGAGGGGCCGATGGCACAGGACGTGGCGTTCGGCAGGGAGCGGCTGAAGCGGGCGCGGTTCGCCGTGGCCGCCGTCTTCTGTGTGCACGGTGCCGTGACGGGCAGCTTCGCCACCCGCATCCCCTGGATCCAGGACCACGCCGGGGTCGGCGCGGGCCAGCTCGGCCTCGCGCTCGCCTTCCCGGCGATCGGCGCCTCGCTGGCGATGCCGCTGGCGAGCGCGGTCACCCACCGCTTCGGCGCCCGCGGCGCGCTGCGCGGCCTGCTCGCCCTGTGGACCCTCTCGCTGGCCCTGCCCTCCCTCGCGCCGAACGTCTACGCCCTGTGCGCCGCGCTCTTCGTCTACGGCGCCACCGCCGGCATGTCCGACGTGGCCATGAACGCGCTGGGCGTCGAGGTCGAGAACCGCCTGGACAAGTCGATCATGTCGAGTCTGCACGGCATGTGGAGCGCGGGCGCGCTGATCGGCTCGGCCATCGGGACGCTCGCCGCGCACCTCGGCGGCGACGCCCGGCTGCACCACCTCGCCGCGGCCGTCGTCCTCACCGTCCTCGGGATGGTGTTCTGCCAGGGCGTACTGGACCTGCGCAGCGCGCCCGACGAGGAGGCGCCGCCGCGGTTCGCGCTGCCGCCCCGCTCGGCGCTGGTGATCGGTCTGATCGGCTTCTGCGGGGTGTTCGCGGAGGGCGCCAGCCTGGACTGGTCGGCGGTCTACCTGGAGGAGCAGCTCGGTACGTCGGCGGGCCTGGCGGCCGCCTCCACGACCGCGTTCGCGCTGACCATGGCGGTGGCGCGGCTGGTCGGCGACAAGGTCGTGGACCGCTTCGGCGCGGTGCGCACGGTACGGGTCGGGGGCCTCGCGGCGACCCTCGGCGGCGGCCTGGTGGTCCTGGCCCCGCACCCGGCGGTGGCGCTGGCGGGGTTCGGGCTCATCGGGCTCGGCGTCGCCGCCGTCGTACCGCTGGCCTTCGCCGCGGCGGGGCGCAGCGGCCCGAACCCGAGCCAGGCGATCGCGGGCGTGGCCACCATCACGTACACCTCGGGCCTCATCGCCCCCTCGGCGATCGGCGGCGTGGCCGACGTGACGTCGCTGACGGTGTCGTTCGGCCTGGTCACGCTGCTCGCGTTCGGCCTCGTGGTGGGCGCGGGCGTGCTGCGCACGGGCGACCGGACGGCGGCGCGGGCGGGGGCGGGCGCGGAAGTCCGGCGGTAGCGAGGCGGTCCGCACTCGCACGTCCGTCCGGGTTCACGGGGAAGTCGCACTACCATGGCGACCGGTCTTTTTCGGCCGCTCCCCGGCCGGGACCCGGCCGCGAGGCCGCGGCCCCCGTACCGGAGAACGAACCGGAGAAGTGGAGCCACCCCCATGAACCTCGGCGTGCGCTGGAGCCTGCACGGCGACGGCCGGACCCCCGCGCCCGGAGCCGTCGTCCGGCCCGACGAGCGGCTCTCGTGGCCGCGTACGGTCGGCCTCGGCGCACAGCACGTAGTGGCCATGTTCGGCGCGTCGTTCGTGGCGCCCGTCCTGATGGGGCTCGACCCCAACCTCGCGATCATGATGTCCGGCGTGGCGACGGTGGTCTTCCTCCTCGCCACCCGCGGCAGGGTCCCCAGCTACCTGGGCTGCTCGCTCTCCTTCGTCGGCGTGGCCGCCACCATCCGGGCCACCGGCGGCGACAGCGCCACGGTCACCGGCGCGGTGCTGGTGGTCGGCGCCGTGCTGTTCCTGGTGGGGCTCGCGGTACGGCGGTTCGGGGCGCGGATCATCCACGCGGCGATGCCGCCGGTCGTGACCGGCGCCGTGGTCATGCTGATCGGGTTCAACCTGGCGCCGGTCACGGCGTCGACGTACTGGCCGCAGGACCAGTGGACCGCGCTGCTGGTGATGCTCTTCACCGGGCTCGCCGTCGTCTGTCTGCGCGGCTTCTGGTCGCGTGTGGCGATCTTCCTGGGGCTGGTCTTCGGCTACGTCCTCTCCTGGGTGTTCGACCTGGCCTTCGGAAAGATCCACTCGCCGCTGGGCGGCGCCGAGGCCGTCGACCACTGGCGCCTGGACCTGTCCGGCGTGGCCAAGGCCGACTGGATCGGGCTGCCCTCCTTCCACGCGCCCGCCTTCGAGTGGTCCGCGATCCTCGTCGCCCTCCCGGTCGTGATCGCGCTCGTCGCGGAGAACGCCGGACACGTCAAGGCCGTCGGCGAGATGACCGGCGACCCGCTCGACGACAAGCTGGGCACCGCGATCGCCGCGGACGGCGCCGCGTCCGTGCTGTCCACCGCCGTGGGCGGCCCGCCGAACACCACGTACTCCGAGAACATCGGCGTCATGGCCGCCACCCGCGTCTACTCGACCGCCGCCTACTGGGCCGCCGCCGGCTTCGCGCTCCTCTTCGGCCTGTGCCCCAAGTTCGGCGCGGTCGTCGCCGCCATCCCCGGCGGTGTCCTGGGCGGGATCACCGTCATCCTCTACGGGATGATCGGTCTGCTGGGCGCGCAGATCTGGCTCAACGCCAAGGTCGACCTGCGCAGCCCGCTCAACCTGGTCCCGGCCGCCGCGGGCATCATCATCGGCGTCGGCGGCGTCAACCTGAAGATCACCGACAACTTCGAGCTGGGCGGCATCGCGCTCGGCACGATCGTCGTCATCACCGGCTACCACGTGCTGCGCGCCTTCGCCCCCGCCCACATGAAGGCGGACCCGCAGGAGCCCCTGCTGGACTCGGGCACGTCCGCGTACGACACCGACGGCACCGACAGCGGTACCCCGGAGGGTGGTCAGCCGGTCGCCAGGTCGTAGGCGTAGCCCGGGGAGAACTCCCCCGCCGCGCCCGAGCAGCCGTCCGACTCGCCCGGCAGCTTGACCCACAGGTAGGCGTCGATCCGGGCCTCGCCGGTCGTGGTCGTGGGCGTACGGCCCAGGGCGCGGCCGGGCGGGTCGCACCACTTGCCGGGCGCCGGCGCGCCGTTGCCGTTGCGGCTGGTGTCGATGACGGCGCCGAGGTGGGCGGGACCGCCGAGCGCCGCGAGCACGCGGCGGGCGTAGGCGGCCTCGTCTGCGGTGCGGTGGAAGTTGGACACGTTCGTGAAGACACCGTCGCCGCTGGTGGCGGCGCCCGCCTCGCGCAGCGCGCGGGCCATCTTGTCCGCGGGGTGCCAGCCCGAGTGCCCGGCGTCGAAGTACACCCGGGCCCGCGGGTTCGCGGCCTTCAGCGCCTTGCCCGCGCGCGCCAGCGCGGCGTAGCGGTCGGCCCGCCGGGGCGCGGACAGGCAGTCGGCGAGCGCGATCGCGTCCGGCTCCAGGATGACGATGACGGGCTCGTCGCCGAGGCCGGCGGCGAAGTCCCGTATCCAGCCGTCGTACGCGGCGAGGTCGGGCGCGCCGCCCCGTGAGGCGCCGCCGCAGTCGCGGTCGGGTATCGCGTACGGGACGAGGACGGGGACTTGGCCGACGGCGGCCGCTCCGGAGGTCACGGCGCGGACCCGGCCGGTGACGGCGCCGGGGTCGTACTGGGTGAACCAGACGGCGGCCGGGTGGGCGGCGATGCGCGACTCGATGAGCGGCCGGCGCGGGTCGTCGGGGTGGGCGCGCACCCAGTCGAGCACCCGCGACCGCGGGTGCCGGTAGAGCGCACCCGACACGGGCTGGGTGGCCGGGGCCGGGCCCTCGGCGCCGGGCTCGGCCTTCGGCGAGGACGTCGGGGTCGGCGAGGACGTCGGCTTGGGCTTCGGCGAAGGCGCGGCGGACGGGCTGGGCGGCGGCGAGGGCGGCGCGAGGGAGGGCAGGATGAGGCTCGGCCGCGCGGGCAGCGGCAGCGGCTCCGGCAGCCCCCTGCCGGAGGCCTCGGCCACGCGGGCCGTGTCGTTCCGCTCGCCGCCGCCGGTCGCGGCGAGCACGCCGCCGGCCGCTCCGACGGCGACGATCACCGAAGCGGCGGCCGCCATGGCGTGACGCCGAGCGGTACGCCGCCGCTCGAGCCGCTCCCGCCGCCGCTCCCGCCGCTGTGCGCGTACGCCTGACACCGTGAGATCCCCCTCCCCCGAAGGCGCCTTCCCCAAGGCGCTTCCCCCGGCCGGCGGTTCCCCCGTTTCGGGGAAGCACGGCTCGGTGGCACCCCTGGGAGCGTACCGACTGCCACCCTGCACCCATGGCACAGACCCAGCAGTTCACGTCGACGGCCGGCTCCGTCGACCCCGTGGTGGCCCGGATGCGGGCGCTGCGTTCGCTGTGGCCGGAGAACGACGGGGTGGCGGTCTTCAACCGGGTCTATCTGACGGTCACCGAGGAGATCGACCGGCACATCGACGCGGGCGGCTTCGTGGACCGGCGGGCCGCCGTCACCCTGGACGTCCGCTTCGCGGAGCGGTACCTCGCGGCGGTGGACGCGGTCGCCGCGGGCGGGCGCCCGCCGGCGTGCTGGCGGCCGCTGTTCCAGTACCGCCGCCATCCCGGCGTACGGCCGCTGCAGTTCGCGCTCGCCGGTATCAACGCGCACATCGGGCACGACCTGGCGCTGGCGGTGGTGGACACCTGCCGTACGCTCCGCTGCGAACCGGAGGCTCTGGAGAGGGAGTTCGACCGCGTGGGCGACATCCTCACCTTGCTGGAGGAGCGCATCCGCGAAGAGGTGATGCCGGGCCCGGACCTGCTGGAGGTCGCGGACCCGCTGACGCATCTGCTCGGCTGCTGGAGCCTGGAGCGGGCCCGCGACGCGGCGTGGCTCGCGGCCCGCTCCCTGTGGCAACTGCACCGGTTCCCCGGCCTGCCGGAGCTGGCCGAGGAGTTCACCGAACGCCTCGACCGCTCCGTGGGCCTGGTGAGCCGGATGCTGCTGACACCCGTGGACCGGTGCGGTGCTCAGTCCTCCGGCAGCTCGACCGGCGCGATCTCGTCGTAGACGTCGCCCGGGCCCGGGTTGGACGGGTCGGTCTCGCCGCCGAAGTGGTGCATGACGCCCCACACGGCGTTCAGCGCGGTCTGCACGGCGCCCTCGGCCCAGCCGGCCGTCCACGAGATGTCGTCACCGGCGAGGAAGATGCCGCGCTTGTCCTCGGGCAGCCGGTCCTGCATGAAGTGCGTGAACAGGCGGCGCTGGTAGCGGTAGTGACCCGGCAGGTTGGCCTTGAACGCGCCCATGAAGTAGGGCTCGTTCTCCCAGGACACGGTCACCGGGTTGCCGATGATGTGCTTGCGGATGTCGACCTTCGGGTAGATCTCGCCGAGCGACTTGAGCATGACCTCCATGCGCTCCTGCGCGGACAGCGGCAGCCACTTGAGGCTGTCGTCGCACCAGGTGTACGAGAGGCAGATGACGGCCGGCTTGTCCGGGCCGTCGTCCAGCAGGTACGTGCCGCGGGTCATGCGGTCGGTGAGCGTCATCGACATGACGTCCCGGCCGGTCTCCTCGTCCTTGTCCAGCCAGAAGGGCCGGTCGACCGGGACGAAGAGCTTGGACGACTCCATGTAGTGGGTGCGCTCCATCGCCGTCCAGTGGTCGATGGGGAAGAGCGAGTCGTCGCAGGCGATCTTGGACAGCAGCATCCAGGACTGGGCGGTGAAGATCGCCGCCTGGTAGGTGCGGATGTCGCCGTTCGCGTCGGTGACGGTGATGCGGTTGCCGGCGGTGCGGTTCAGGCGGGTCACGGCGGGCTTGGGGGCGCCGCCGTGCAGCTTCGCCAGCGAGGTGCCCTGCTCCCAGTGGACGATCTTCTCCGGCTCGCGCTCCCACAGGCGCAGCGGCAGCTGCTGCGAGCCGCCGACGATGCCGCGGTGGTGGTCGTCGGCCTCGGTGTAGACGACGCGGAGGATCTCCAGGATGGAGTTGGGGAAGTCGGTGTCCCAGCCGCCGGTGCCGAAGCCGACCTGGCCGAAGATCTCGCGGTGCCGGAAGGACTTGAAGGCCTCGGACTCGCACAGGAAGCCGTAGAAGGTCTGGTTGTCGAGCTTCTCGACGAGCTTGGCCCAGATCTCGCGGATGCGCGGGACGTCGCGCTCGCGCATGGCGCGGTTCATGTCGGAGAAGTCCGCGCCCTCCTCCAGGCAGTCGTTCCACGCCTTGGCGACGTCGCGGTAGACCTGCGGCAGGTCGTCGATGGTCTGCGCGTAGTGGCTCTCGCCCTTGAGGTCGACGACGGTCGACGGGGTGGCCTCGGCCAGCGGGTTCGGGAACGGCCGGGTCTCCAGGTCCACCAGGTCGATGTAGTGCTGGAGCGCGGTCGAGGAGGGCGGGAAGCGCATGGCGCCCATCTCGGCGGTCAGGCCCTCGGTGCCGGTGCCCTCGAAGCCGACGGTGCGCAGGCGGCCGCCGATCTGGTCGGCCTCGTACACGACCGGCTTGAGGCCCATCTTCATCAGCTCGTACGCGGCGACGATGCCGGAGAGCCCGCCGCCGATGACGGCGACCTCGGTCCCGTGCTCGGTCGCGGGTATCTGGCCGAGCCCGGCCGGGTGGGCCAGGAAGTCGTCGTACGCGTACGGGAAGTCCGGACCGAACATGGTGATCGGCGGCTGCGCGTCGGTGTGCTGGACGGCGGTGGGCACCGTGGACGTCATGGGGTACGGACTCCTTGCACGGGTGAAGAAAGAGGGGTGAGCGGGGGGGGAGCTCAGGTCAGGGAGGTGTAGAGGCCGGGGCGGCGGTCCCGCAGGTACGGGTTGGCCTCGCGCGAGGTGCGCAGCAGCTCGGGGTCGGCGTCGCCGGTGACCAGCTCCTCGGCACGGCCGGCGCGGGCGCGGGCGGTTCCGTCGGGGCCGGCGAGGGCGGACAGGCCGACGAACTCGAAGTCGCCCTCCTGGCCGGTCCGGTTGGCGTACGCGATGTACAGCTGGTTCTCGAAGGCGCGCACCGGTACGACGGACTCGGCGACGACCTCGGCCGGGTGCATCAGTGCGGTCGGCACCAGGAGGAGGTCGGTGCCGGCGAGCGCGTGGGCACGGACGTTCTCCGGGAACTCCACGTCGTAGCAGATCATCAGGCCCACGCGCAGGCCGCCGAGCTCGGTCTGGACGACGGGCTGCTCGCCGGGGGTGAACGAGTCGCTCTCGAAGCCGCCGTAGAGGTGGGTCTTGCGGTAGCTCAGCAGCCGGGTGCCGTCGGGGCCGATCAGCTGCGCGGAGTTGTACACCGTGTCCCCGTCGCGCTCCGGGTAGCCGTACGCGATGGCGAGTCCGTGGCGTCCGGCGATCTCGGCGATCGCGTCGGCCGAGTCGCCGTCGGCGGGCTCGGCGAGCCGGGCGACGCCGTCGCCGATCGCGTACCCGGTCAGGAACATCTCGGGCGCGACCAGCAGGCCGGCGCCGGTGGCGGCGGCGCGGGCGGCGGCCTCGTCGAGGACCTTGAGGTTGGCGGCGACGTCACCGGGCTGTCCGGAGCTCTGGAGCAGGGCGGTGCGCAGCGGCGGCATCGGCAGACCTCGGTCGGGGTGCGGGAGGACGGGGAGGGTGTCGAGAAGACGTTCAAAACGGTACGGTCCGGCGCTCTTCCGGGACAAGGCGTGACCGTTGCGGACCGACCGTTGATCCGTTGCGCGGATGTGGCGGTCGGCGGAGATTCATTGCGAGTGGCTCCCCCACCGGGCGGAGGGTGGCCCCGCCGGGCGGCGGAGGGCGGATCCAACCTGCGCGCGATGTGGCGGAAGAAGGCCGGACGGAACAGTGAGGGGCGTCCGATCACCGGCCGGAAGGGCTTCCACGATGAACCGTCGTATCAAGATCGTCGCTGTCGGGCTGGCAGTGCTGCTCGCCGCCGGGGCCGCGGGCCCCGCCCTGGCCACCGACGACGGACCGGCCCGGACGGGCGGCGTCCGTGAGGCGGCGGCGCTGACCGGTACGGCGATGCTCGCGCGTCCGGCGGGCGACAAGGTCACCGTCTCCTTCGACGCCCACCTGGACGCCGAGGACAACGACAACCCCTTGAACGCCCACGGCACCTTCCGCTTCAGCCACTACGTGGGCGATTGGGGCGGCAAGGCGGAGGCCAGGGTGGACTGCCTGATCACCGGCGGCAAGGTCGCCGTCGTCTCCGGCGTCATCACGAAGGCCGACCGCGATCTGAAGGCCGCGGTCGGCAAGAGGGTCGGGGTCTCCGTGCACGACCTGGGCGGGCAGGACCGGCTCGGCTACAGCTGGGCGGCCCTGGGGCTGCCCCAGGAGACTCCGGACAACCTGCCGAAGTGCATCAGCTCGGCCCCCTTCGAGAAGACGGAGCCGGGCTCCGGGACCTTCCGGGTGCTGCCCTGGGAGCCGCGGCGCTGACGGCCCGCCGTCAGGCGGGCGAGCCGGACGAGAAGCGCCGCAGCAGCGGGGAGAGGACCAGGACCGACTTGGTGCGCTCCACGAAGGGCTCGCCCGCGATCCGCTCCAGCACCCGCTCGAAGTGGCGCATGTCGGAGGCGAAGACCTGGACGATCGCGTCCGCGTCACCGGTGACGGTGGACGCGGACGCGATCTCGGGGTAGCGCTCGAGACCGCGCTGGATGGTCTCGGGCGAGGTGTTGCCGCGTGCGTAGATCTCGATGAAGCCCTCGGTCTCCCAGCCGAGCGCGGCCGGGTCGACCCGCACCGTGAAGCCGGTGATGGCGCCCTCCGCCCGCAGCCGGTCCACGCGCCGCTTGACGGCGGGCGCGGACAGGCCCACGAGCGAGCCGATGTCGGCGTAGGAGCGGCGGGCGTCCTCCGCCAGGGCGTGGACGATGCGTTCGTCGAGATCGTTCAGTCGCACTACGGGTGGGTCACTTCTCTGCGGTCGCCAGTCTGGAGCGGCTCATGCCGTACACGAAGTAGACCACGAGACCCACGGCCATCCAGATACCGAAGTAGGCCCAGGTGATCATGTCGAGGCTGTACATGCTGTAGCCGCAGAAGATGAAGCCCAGCACGGGGAAGAGCGGGCCGAACGGCACCTTGAAGGTGCGCGACAGCTCGGGCCTGGTGAAGCGGAGCACGACGACCGCGATGTTGACCAGCGCGAAGGCGAACAGCGTGCCGATGCTGGTGGCGTTGACGAGCTCGCCGAGCGGGATCGCCGCGGCGAGGATGCCGCAGAACAGCGAGACGATCACGGTGTTGACGCGCGGGGTGCCGGTCTTGGGGCTGACCTTGCCGAAGACCTTCGGCACCAGGCCGTCGCGGGACATGGCGAAGAGGATGCGGGTCTGGCCGTAGAGCACGGTCAGCACGACGCTGGCGATGGAGATCACCGCGCCGGCGGCGAGCAGCGTGCCCCAGAAGCTCTGACCGGTGACGTCGTTCATGATCGCGGCGAGCGAGGCCTCGGAGCCCTCGAACTTCTTCCAGTCCCAGGCGCCCACGGCGACGGCCGCGACGAGCACGTACAGCGCGGTGACGATGACCAGCGAGAGCATGATCGCCCGCGGCAGGTCGCGCTTGGGGTTCTTGGCCTCCTCACCGGCGGTGGAGGCGGCGTCGAAGCCGATGTACGAGAAGAAGAGGATGGCGCCCGCGGCACCGACGCTGCTCACGCCGAGCGGCATGAAGTCGGAGTAGTTGCCGGACTTGAAGCCCATGAAGCCGATGGCGCAGAAGAGGACGAGCGCCGCGATCTTGACGCCCACCATGATGGTGTTGGCGCGGGCGGACTCCTTGGCGCCGCCGAGCAGGAACACCATCGCCAGCATGACGACGATCAGGGCGGGCAGGTTGAATATGCCGCCCTCGCCGGGGGGCGCGGTGACCGCCGCGGGCAGGGTGACGCCGATCGTGCCGTCGAGGAGCTGGTTGAGGTAGTCGCCCCAGCCGACCGCCACGGCGGCGACGGACACGCCGTACTCCAGGAGCAGGCACCAGCCGCAGACCCAGGCGACGAGTTCACCCATCGTTGCGTACGCGTACGAGTACGACGAGCCGGCGACGGGGATGGTGCCCGCCAGTTCGGCGTAGGAGAGGGCCGAGAAGAGCGCCGTGAGACCGGCGAAGACGAAGGCCAGGGTGACGGCCGGGCCGGCCAGCGGGACGGCTTCGCCGAGGACGACGAAGATGCCGGTGCCGAGCGTGGCACCGATGCTGATCATGGTCAGCTGCCACATGGAGAGCGAGCGGCGGAGGCTGCCGCCCTCACCCTGCCCACCCTCTGCGACCAGCACATCCACCGGCTTGCGCCGAGTGAGAGCGGAGAGCCCGGACGCCTTGGGCGCGGATGGCTCGGTGGCGGGAGGGGCTGCGCCTTGGTCCAGCACTGCGGAGGCTCCTTCATCGCTGCGGGGGTCGGCGACGGCGACTCCGCGGCGGCTCACGGGCGCGTCGAACGCCACCCGAGGGGGAAGGGGACCGCCGAGCGGGCGGTCGCCGCCACTCCTGGTACGGGGCACGAGCCTAAGCGCCGAGCTTCGCGCTTGTAATGAAGCGTTGTTGCGCATCGGCGCATGATCATTGCGCACTTGGGGCACGGACGGGGAAACATTGCGCCCTGCCGCACGAATCGACACATTGGGGCCGGGAGCAGGCACTTTCGCCGAGCGTGGCGGACCGGAGGGAGACCCCCTGATGAGCTGGCTGGATCCGGTGCCTTTCCTGCGTGGTACGGCCTGGCTGGACCCACGGTGCCGGGGCCGCGCGGTGCGCGCCGCGCCGGGTGTGCTGGCCCGGCTGCCGTGGGACACCGCCCAGCGGGCCGCGCTGCCCATCGGGGTGCGCCTGGAGTTCACGGCCTCGCCGGGCACCCGCGCCGTCGAGATCCGCTACCGGACGTCCGTACCGGCGGGACACGGCCACGCGGACGACGGCGACCGCGCGGACGGCGCGGAGAACGCGGACGGCGCGGAGAATACGGACGGCGCGGACGCGCTGCGCGCGCTCGGGCACTGCTTCGCGCTCTGGGAGGGCGAGCGGTGCGTCGGCGAGACGTGCGCGCAACCGGAGGATGGCGCCGAGGAGGCCACGGTCACCCTGGAGCTCCCCGATACCTCCGCCCCGGCTCCGAGCCGTCTCGGGCCCTTCACCGTCCATCCGCCCGAGGCCGTCGGGCCCGTGGTCCTCGGGGTGCGGGCGGTCGGCGGCGGCATCGCGCCCGCCGCGCCGCGGCCGCGCTGGGTGGTGCACGGCGACTCCATCACCGAGGGCTGGTGGTCGACCCGCCCCGCGCACGCGTGGCCCGCCGTCGCCGGGCGCATGCTCGGCGTCGACACGGTGAACCTCGGCTACGCGGGCTCCGCGCGCGGTGAGCTGCCGGTCGCCGAGCAGCTCGCGACCCTCCCCGCCGAGCTGCTGACCCTCGCCTTCGGCACGAACTGCTGGTCCGGCACCCCGTTCTCCGCGCCGCTGCTGTACGAGACGGTGCGGGCCTTCGTCGCCCTGGTACGGCGCGGCCACCCGGACACGCCGCTGCTGCTGGTCTCGCCGGTGCTGCGCCCGGACGCCGAGAGCGCGCCCAACGCGCTGGGCGCGACGCTGGCCCAGCTGCGCACGGCCATGGAGGAGGCCGTACGGGACCTGGTGGCCGCCGGGGACACCCGGCTTTCGCTGCTCCCGGGCCGCGGCGTACTGCGGCCGGAGCACCTGGTGGACGGGCTCCATCCCGACGACACCGGGCACGCCCGGATCGCGGCGGCGGTCGCGCGGGCGCTGCGCCCGTACACGGGCCGGGGCGGGTCGGGGCGACTCGCCGCACCACCGGAATGAGCGCGCGAACTCGGGGTAGGGGCGCCTTCGGTCGGTGACGTCCATCCGAGGAGGTTCTGTCGTGCTCATGGCCCACCCCACGGTCCTGCGCAAGCTCGTGGCGCGGTACGAGGAGCTGTCCGCGGCCGCTTCGGCGTCCGCTCCGGATCCGGCGCTCACGCGTCAACGCGAGGACACCGCCTACACCTTGTGCGTGTCGACGGGCACGCGGGACGTACGGGACGCGCTGCGGGTGGCGAGACGAGTGCTGGAAGCGGGAGGCGGCCGGACCACGGCCGCCCCCTCGCTGACGGCGGCCGCGCGCTGAGGCGGGCGGAGAAGGGCGGGAAGGGCGGTGACCGGCGCTCCGGTCACCGCCCTTCCGGCCTGGTTCGACGAGGGGGTTTTTCTCCGATTCCGCCACGCCATTACGATCCAACGGCCGTTGAACATGAGAAACGGGCCGCGTACATCCGATCTTCCGGCACCCGAATCCGGAAACCCGTCCGCCCGTTTCCGATTGGGAGAGGTGCTTGTGAACATCAGCGAAACCAGTGCGCGTGACCGCCTTTGCGAGGCTCTGCGGGAGCGCGAGGAGGAGATCGCGGACCGGTGGGTCCGGCTGCAGTTGGAGCAGGCGTCGGTGCTCGGCTCGGACATGAGCGAGCAGGAGGTGCGGGAGGAGGCGGACCTGCTCATCTCCGCCCTGGCCGCCGGCCTGGCGAGCGATACGCCCGTGGAGCGGCTGGTCACGTCCCGCAACGAACTGCGGCAGACGGTGATAGAGCTGTCCCTGCGCCGGGCGCGGGCGGGCGTCTCGCCGACCGCCACTTCCATGGCCGTGCTGTCGCTCAAGGAGGCGCTGCTCTCCGCGGTCCAGCACACCACGCGCGACTCGGCCGACCTGTTCTCCGCCGCGATCCTGATCAACCGGCTGCTGGACGCGGCCGGTGTGCTCTCCTTCGAGACGTACGTGGAGGGGCGCGAGGAGATCATCCAGCGGCAGAGCCGGCAGCTGCTCGAAGTCTCGACGCCCGTCGTACGGCTGTGGCGGCACGTGCTGGCCGTGCCGCTGATCGGCACGCTCGACACCGCGCGGACGCAGGTGGTGATGGAGAGCCTGCTGCAGGCGATCGAGGACAACGAGGCGCAGGTCGCCATCATCGACATCACCGGCGTACCGGCCGTGGACACCGCCGTCGCCCAGCACCTGATGCACACGGTCAACGCCGTACGGCTGATGGGCGCCGACTGCGTCATCAGCGGGATCCGACCGCCCATCGCGCAGACGATCGCGCAGCTGGGTATCGACCTGTCGACGATTCTGACGCGCGGGACCCTGGCAGACGCCCTGGCGGCGGCGATCCGGCTCACCGACCAGCCTGACGTCGACCCGGCTTCGGCCCCGGCCCGGTCGGTGAGCGCGTGACCACGCGCCGCGCCACGGGCGTCCCCATCCTGCGGCTCGGTGACGTGCTGATCACCGGGCTGCTCAACGAGCTGGACGATCAGTCGGCGGTGGCCTTCACCGACGAACTCACCGAGCGGATCGCCGCCGACGGCGCCCGGGGGGTGCTGATCGACATCTCCCGCCTGGAGATCATCGACTCGTTCGTGGCGCGCACCCTGATGGAGCTGGCCACCATGGCCCGTCTGCTGGGAGCGCGGGTCATCGTGGCGGGGATGCGGCCGGCGGTCGCCATCACCCTGGTGGAACTCGGGCTCCAGCTGACCGGTGTCGAGACCGCGCTCAACGCGGAGCAGGGCCTGACGGCCCTCGGCTGGCACCGCATGCCCCATGCCCCATCCCCCGGCGGGAGGTCCTGAGTGACGTTCCACGGTGAACGGCTGGCGCCGGGTGTCGAGCTGGTACCCCAGCGGGGCCCGGTGACCGAGTCCGCCGGCAGAGGCCGACCCACGC
Organism: Streptomyces sp. NPDC045998; assembly: GCF_056430285.1. Classification (NCBI taxonomy): domain Bacteria; kingdom Bacillati; phylum Actinomycetota; class Actinomycetes; order Kitasatosporales; family Streptomycetaceae; genus Streptomyces; species Streptomyces sp. NPDC045998. Next base: position 20,956 of record NZ_JBWKLJ010000016.1, on the reverse strand, counting down.
CCCGCACCGACGAGGCCCGGACCGCTGACGGCCGCGCCGATGACATCCGGACCGGTGACACCCGGACCGGTGAGGCCCGCGCCGCCGGCGCCGGCGCCGCCGACCCGCAGGCCGCCGCCGATCCTCCGCCCGGCGCGGCCCGCTACCCCGTCGCCTCGGAGGAGGACCTCCTCGCCGCGCGCCACGCCGTGCGCGCCGCGACGATCGCGGCCGGTTTCGGGCTCGTCGACCAGACCAGGATCGTCACGGCGGCCAGCGAACTCGCCCGCAACGCCTACGTACACGGCGGCGGGGGCAGCCTGGAGATCCAGCTCGTCGCCACGCCGGGCCGGCGCGGTCTGCGGCTCACCGTCCGCGACCAGGGCCCCGGCATCCCGGACGTGGAGAAGGCCCTCGCCGACGGCTTCACCACGGGTTCCGGGCTCGGCCACGGCCTGGGCGGAGCGCGGCGGCTGATGCACGAGTTCCAGGTGCACAGCGCCCCGGGCCGGGGCACCACCGTCGTCGTCACCCGCTGGAACGACCGCTGATGTCCGTCACCACCCACATCCGGGTCGACCACTACAGCGCCGTCCAGCTCGCGGCCTCCACGGCCCGCCGGACGGCGCTCGACCAGGGGCTGGCCGGCGCCCTGCCGGACCGGGCGGCCGTCCTGGCGAGCGAGCTCGCCAGCAACGTGGCCCGGCACGGCCGCAACGGGTCGCTGTACCTGCAGCCGCTGCCGCTGCGCCGGGGGGTGGAGATCCTCGCCGTGGACCGGGGCCCGGGCATGGCCGACCCCGAGCGCTGCATGACCGACGGCTACAGCACCGGGGGCTCACTCGGCTCGGGCCTCGGAGCCGTACGCAGGATCGCCGACGAGTTCACCCTCCGTACGAAGGAGGGCACCGGGACGCTGGTGTGCGCCCGGCTCGGCGAGCCGGGCGCCGACGACGGCCCGGCGGCGGACGGGACCCCGGCCGTCGGGGCGGTACGCGTCCCCGCCGACGGCGAGAGCGCCTGCGGCGACGCGTGGGGCGTGGCGGTGACCGACGGCGCCCAGACGGCCCTGGTCGTCGACGGCCTGGGCCACGGCGCGCCCGCCTCCGAGGCCGCGGAGCTCGCCGTGCGCACCTTCCACCGCGACCCCGGGCAACCGCTGCCGGACCTGCTGCGGGCGATGAACCGGGCGCTGCGGCACAGCCGGGGCGCCGCGGTGGCGCTGCTGCGCCGGACGGCGGACGTGCTGGAGGTGTCCTCCGTGGGCAATGTGCGCGGGCTGCTGCTGACGCCGGGCGGCGTACGGCGGCGCTTCGGCGGCCAGCCGGGCGTCGTCGGCTGGAACATGCCGGACCCCCGGGTGCAGCGGATCCCCGCCGAGCCCGGCACCGTATCGATCCTGCACAGCGACGGCGTCGACGCCCGCTGGGCGGACTCCCCCTCGCCCTTCCTCACCGCGCTGCCCGCCCCGCTGCTCGCCGCCGCCCTCGTGCACGCGCACCGGCGCAGCAGGGACGACGCGACCGTCCTGACCCTCGGCCCGGCACGGAGGGACACATGAGCGAGAGACCGATGAATCCGCAGACCACCACGCACCACTCGCTCGCCGGGCTGCGCGCCACGCTGCGCCGCCTCGCCCACCGGGCCGGTCTGTCCGTCGAGACGCGCTACCGGCTGGCACTGTCGGTGACCCGGGTGGCGGCCGCCGAGCTGCAGGCCGGGCGGCCGGTGTTCCTGGAGACGGTGCCCCCGGGCCCGGCCGCGTCCGACGGCGAGGGCCGGCTGACCGTACGGCTCCACATGCCGCACGCACCGCACCGGCCGGCCCTGGACGGGCTGCCGCTGCCGGCCGAGCGGCTGCCGGGGCCGGCGGCCGTGTGGCGGGTGCCCGCGGCCTCCCCCGGTGCGTCCGGTTCCTCGGCCGCGGAGCCCTCCCGTGACGGTCCGCCGGGGCTGGTGGAGCTCCTGGAGGAGGAGCTGAGCGCGGCGGTCGACCGCATGGACGCGCTCGCCGCGGACCACCAGCGGCTCAAGCACGAGCTGGCCGAGACGAACAGCGGCGTGCTGGCCCTCTACGTACAGCTGGAGGAGCGCGACGAGCAGCTGCGGCAGGCGCACGGGCGGATACTGCGCCAGCTGGAGGACGCGCTGCGCCCGCCGCCGGTGCGGGTGCCCGGCCTGGAGCTGGCCGTGCACTACGAGCCGGCGGAGAAGCACGCCCCGACGGGCGGCGACCTGTACGACTGGTTCGTCCTGCCGGACGGCACGGTGCACATCACGGTGGTGGACGCCCTGGGGCACGGGCTGACCAGTACGCGCAGCGCGCTCAACGTCACCCATGCCGTACGGACGCTGGCGCTGGAGGGGCATCCCCTGGAGTCGATCGTGGCCCGCACGGACGAGGTGCTGGCCACCTTCGACCACGAGCTGATGGCCACGGTGCAGCTCGTCCGGCTCGATCCGGCGAGCGGCGAGCTGGTGATGGCCAACGGCAGCCATCCGCCCGCCCTCCTCGTACGGGCGGACGGCGAGACCCGCCTGCTGGAGGTACGCGGCCGGGGCATCGGCTTCCCGCTGCCGGGCAGCGAGCGGCTGCTGCGGGACCGGCTGGACCCCGGCGATCTGCTGGTGCTCTACACGGACGGGCTCACCGAGAGCCGCCGCGACCCGCGCGAAGGCGAGCGGCGGCTGGCGAAGGCGGCGCGGAACCACCGGCACCGGCCGATAGAGGAGATCCCGGCCGCCATCGCCGAGGAGATGCACACGGTGATCATGCATCCGGACGACACGGTGGCCCTCACCGTCCGGCGCGCGGGCGGCGACCTCGGGGGTTGACACCGGTGGTTAACCCCCGGGGGCCGGGTAGGCGAGAAGGTGACGCGAGGAGGAGCCGCCCATGTATGTCATGGAGTCACCGCCCGGCGACAGCACCTCGGTCCGCAGCGTGACCGCCGGTTTCCTGGCCGAGCACTGCCCATGGGCCGACTGGGACGCCGTACAGCTCGTCGTGACGGAGCTCACGGCGAACGCCATGCGCCACACCCAGGGGTGGTGGCGCCTCCGGCTGCGCGCCGAGGCCGACGAACTGTGCGTGGAGATCGACGACGGAAGCACCCGCGCCCCGGAGGTGCGTACGCCGGACTTCGCCGGAGGCGGGGGCTTCGGCTGGCCCATGGTGCTGAGCCTGGCCGGCCGGGTGGAGGTCCGGCGCCACGCGGGCGGCAAGACGGTCCGGGCGGTGTGGGCACGGTCCTGACCAGCGCCACGGCCCTTGACGAACACCGCGGCCCGGCCGCCCTGTGCCCTGCCGGACGCGCCGCGGTCCTGCCGCAAGGGCCGCGGTGGTGCCGCAAGGGCCGCGGCTCTGAGACACACCGGGTAGGCCACACACGCGCAGGCCCCACACGCGTAGGCTCCGGGCCGCACGGGCCCGGAGCCTACGCGCGACTCCACCTCACTCCACTGCCAGCAGGCCTTCCCGGAGCCGTGCGGTGATCCGCGCCAGCAACCGCGACACATGCATCTGCGACACACCCAGCTCGGCGCCGATCTGGGACTGCGTCATCTCGTCCACGAACCGCATCCGCAGGATCTCGCGGTCGCGCTCGTCGAACTCCTCGATGAGCGGCTTGAGCGCCTGCACGTTCTCGACGAGATCCAGTTCCTTGTCGGGCTCGCCCAGCCGGTCGCCGAGGGTCTCCGAGGCGTTGGCGTCCCCCGCGTCGTCCAGGGGCAGGTCGAGTGAGCCGGCCGAGTAGCCGTTGGCGGCGACGAGGCCCTCGATGACCTCGTCCTCCTCGAGGCCCAGGTGGGCGGCGAGCTCGGCGGGCGTCGGCGAGCGGTCGAGCTGCTGGAACAGCACGTCGGTGGCGCGGGCCAGGTCGATGCGGAGCTCCTGGAGCCGGCGCGGCACGTGGACCGACCAGCTGGTGTCCCGGAAGAAGCGCTTGATCTCACCGACCACGCACGGCATGGCGAAGGTCGTGAACTCGACCTCACGGCTCAGCTCGAAGCGGTCGATGGCCTTGATCAGGCCGATGGTGCCGACCTGGATGATGTCCTCCATCTGGTCGGAGCGGCTGCGGAAGCGCGTGGCCGCGTACTTGACCAGGGACAGGTTGAGCTCGATGAGCGTGTTGCGAACGTACTGGTACTCCTCCGTGCCTTCCTCCAGCACGGCCAGCCGTTCGAAGAACCGCTTCGAAAGTTCCTTCGCGTCCCTCGGAGCCACCTCGCCGGGGTTCGGCACGTCCGGCAGCTGGGTCGTCGGAGCGTCGGTCCCCGTCGAGATCGTGGTCGCCATGGACACTGCACCCTCCCTATTCGTCTCCTACGGTCGCAAGGCCCGGGTACCCGGGTTACCCGAGTGCACGCCTTCAAATCCGGTCAAGCCCTGGAAAAATGAAAGGGGCCGCTTACGCCGACGGCGCAAACGACCCCTTCCTCTTGACGCAGGGGGCCACACCGGCCGTTACGGTCGGCCGATTGACGGAGCGTCAGCTCCAGCTGGCGTGCAGCGGCTTGCCCTCGGCGTAACCGGCGGCGCTCTGGATGCCGACGATGGCCTTCTCGGCGAACTCCTCCAGGGAGCCGGCACCGGCGTAGGTGCAGGAGGAGCGGACGCCCGCGATGATCGAGTCGATCAGGTCCTCGACGCCCGGACGGGTCGGGTCGAGGAACATGCGCGAGTGGGAGATGCCCTCCTCGAAGAGCGCCTTGCGAGCCCGGTCGTACGCGGACTCCTCGCTCGTGCGGTTGCGGACGGCGCGCGCGGAGGCCATGCCGAACGACTCCTTGTAGAGGCGCCCGTTGGCGTCCTGCTGGAGGTCGCCCGGGGACTCGTACGTGCCCGCGAACCAGGAGCCGATCATGACGTTGGACGCACCGGCGGCGAGCGCCATGGCGACGTCACGCGGGTGGCGGACACCGCCGTCGGCCCAGACGTGCTTGCCGTACTTCTTCGCCTCGGCGGCGCACTCCAGCACGGCGGAGAACTGCGGGCGGCCCACGCCGGTCATCATGCGGGTGGTGCACATGGCGCCGGGGCCCACACCGACCTTGATGATGTCCGCGCCGGCCTCGATCAGGTCGCGCACGCCCTCGGCGGCGACGATGTTGCCCGCGACGATCGGGACGTGCGGGTCCAGGCCGCGCACGGTCCGGATCGCGCTGATCATGGACTCCTGGTGGCCGTGCGCGGTGTCGATGACGAGCGTGTCCACGCCCGCGTCGAGCAGCTGCTTGGCCTTGCCCGCCACGTCGCCGTTGATGCCGACGGCGGCGGCGATGCGCAGCTTGCCGTTGGCGTCGACGGCCGGGCTGTAGAGGGTCGCGCGCAGGGCGCCCTTGCGGGTCAGGATGCCGGCGAGGCGGCCGTCCTCGTCCACGGCGGGGGCGTAGCGGCGGTTGTGGTGGTCCAGCGTGTTGAACGCCTCGCGCGGGTCGATGTCCGCGTCGAGGAGCAGCAGGTCCTTGGACATGACCTCGGAGAGCTGCGTGAAGCGGTCCACACCGGTCAGGTCCTGGTCGGTGACGACACCGATCGGGCGCTGGTCGGCGTCGACGACCACACCGGCGTTGTGCGCGCGCTTCGGCAGCAGCGACAGGGCGTCGGCGACGGTCTGGTGCGGGTCGAGGACGATCGGGGTGTCGAGCACGTGGTGGCGGCTCTTGACCCAGGAGATGACGTCGGTGACGACCTCGATCGGAATGTCCTGCGGGATGACGACCAGGCCACCGCGGCGGGCGACGGTCTCGGCCATCCGGCGGCCGGCGATCGCGGTCATGTTGGCGACGACCAGCGGGATGGTGGTCCCGGTCCCGTCGGGGGAGGACAGGTCGACACCCTGGCGGGAGCCCACGGCCGAGCGGCTAGGCACCATGAATACGTCGTCGTACGTGAGGTCGTACGGCGGCTTCAGGTCATTGAGGAAACGCACGTGCTGAACATCCCAGTCGTTCGGAGTTGGCCCCCGGGCATTTCAGCCGGGGGGAAAACGCACGTACTTCATTGTCCCATGGCGCCACCGGTATCGACCCCAGGCGAAAGCTCCAGGCCACGCCGGGGTGGACTGGTAGCTTCCTACGAAAGCGTCGCCGTGCGCGCGCTAGGCGTCCGGGTCGGCGCGGTCCAGGGCCGGCCGCGGGCCCGGGGTGAACTCCGTGAGCAGGTAGTCGGCCGCCGAGGTGTCCGTGACCAGGCTGGTGACCAGCCCGGAGCGCAGGACGGCGCCGATCGCCGCGGCCTTGCGCTGGCCGCCCGCGATGGCCACCACCTCGGGGATGCGGCGGAGCCGGTCGGCCTCGACCGTGATGCACCGCTCGCCGAGGTCGCGGCCGACGCGCCGGCCGTGGGTGTCGAAGAGGTGGGCGGACATCTCGGCGGCGACACCGAGGGAGGCGTAGTGGGCGCGCTCCTCGTCGCTGAGCATGTCGTGGACGGTGGAGATGCCCGGCTCCCAGGAGCCGATGGAGACCGCGGCGACCGTCACCTTGTCGAAGTACTCGAAGGCACGGGCGATACCGGTCTGGCTGCGCAGCGCGGCGGCGGTCGCCGGGTCGGGCAGCAGCATCGGCGCGTAGATCGGGTGCGCTTCGCCGCCGGAGACCTGGGCGGCGCGGCGTACCGCCTCGACGGAGCCGCGCTCGGCGGTGCCGGCGTCGTACACCCCGGTGAGCTGGACGACCGTGCAGGGCGGCAGCCGGTCGAGGGCGGCCGCCATGTGGATGGTGGAGCGGCCCCAGGCCAGGCCCAGGACGTCGCCCTCGTTGACCAGCTCGCCGAGCAGGTCGGCGGCGACCTCGCCGAGGTTCTCCGGGTCGGGCGACTCGTCCTCGCCCTCCGGCGGCGACTCCACGACGACCGCGTGGCGCAGCCCGTAGCGGGCGCGCAGCGCGTCGGAGCGCTCCGCGTCGAGCTCGGCGGGCACGCGGATCTCGATCCGTACGAGATCACGCTCCAGGGCGGTCTCCAGGACCCGGGCGACCTTGAAGCGGCTTACGCCGAACTCCTCCGCGATCTGGATCTTGGATTTGCCCTCGAGGTAGAAGCGGCGGGCCATGGCCGCCGCCTGCACCAGCTCCGCGGGTCCCATCCGCAGGGCTGGCCGTCCCGCCGACATTGCAGACACCGCGATCTCCTCACTGCTGTTCGCACTCCGGATTGCCATCCTTGCAGATCCGGCGTTCCTTGATCAGTCCTGTTGGTTTGCGTTCACCGGGCCGTTGCTCAGCGGACCGAGCTCAGTGGGCGCAGGCCCAGGCGGCGGACGCGGTGGTCCGCTCCGCCTTGTCGCGCAGCGCCCGTACGGCCGCGGCCGGGTCCTCGGCGCCGTACACCGCGGAACCGGCGACGAAGACGTCGGCGCCGGCCTCGGCGCAGCGCTCGATGGTCGACTCCGAGACGCCGCCGTCGACCTGGAGCCACAGCTGGAGGCCGTGCTTGGAGATCAGCTCCCGGGTGCGGCGGATCTTCGGCAGCATGATGTCCAGGAAGGCCTGGCCGCCGAAGCCCGGCTCCACCGTCATGATCAGCAGCATGTCGAGCTCGGGCAGCAGGTCCTCGTACGGCTCGATGGGCGTCGCGGGCTTCAGCGCCATCGACGCCCGCGCCCCCTTGGCCCGGATCTCCCGCGCCAGCCGCACCGGGGCGGCGGCCGCCTCCACGTGGAAGGTGACCGACCCGGCGCCCGCCTCCACGTACTGCGGGGCCCAGCGGTCCGGGTCCTCGATCATCAGATGGCAGTCCAGCGGGGTGTCCGTCGCCCGGCTCAGCGACTCGACGACCGGAACGCCCAGGGTCAGGTTGGGCACGAAGTGGTTGTCCATGACGTCGACGTGGAGCCAGTCGGCGCCCTCCACGGCCCTCGCCTCCTCGGCGAGACGGGCGAAGTCGGCGGACAGGATGCTGGGGTTGATCTGTGCCATGAGCCAAGCCTGCCATGTCTCATGGGGTTTCCTTTACCCGATGCCGGTCCGGGTCTCGGCGGACCGGGCACACAAGCCGCATTCCCGGCGCAATCGTCCCGCCCGCCGTCACGCCGTGCGCCGCAGCAGCGCCAGGTACATCGCGTCCGTGCCGTGCAGATGCGGCCACAGCTGTACGTCGGGGCCGTCGCCGAGCGCCGGGACGCCCGGCATCAGGGGCCTGGCGTCGATGAGCTCGGCGCCGCCGTGCCTCTTCAGGACGTCGTCGACGACGATCCGGGTCTCGGCCAGGTGCGGCGAGCAGGTGGCGTAGCCGACCACACCGCCGACCCGCGCCGCCTTCAACGCCTCGGTGAGCAGGGTGCGTTGGAGCGGCGCGAAGCTGTCGAGGTCCTCCGGGCGCCGGCGCCAGCGCGCCTCGGGGCGGCGGCGCAGCGCGCCCAGGCCCGAGCACGGCACGTCGACGAGGACGCGGTCGAAGGAACCGGGGCGCCACGGCGGACGCGTGCCGTCGGCGGTGATCACCTGGTACGGGCCGGGGTTCCCGGTCAGCGCCCGGTCCACCAGGCGGGCGCGGTGCGGCTGCTTCTCGGAGGCGAGCAGCGCGGCGCCGCGCTCCGCGGCCAGTGCGCCCAGCAGGGCCGCCTTGCCGCCGGGGCCGGCGCAGCCGTCGAGCCAGCGCGCGTCGGGGCCGTCGAGCGGGGCGTTGGCGAGGGCGATCGCGACGAGCTGGCTGCCCTCGTCCTGGACCCCGGCGCGGCCCTCGCGCACGGCGTCGATCGCGCCCGGCTCGCCGCCCTCGGGGAGCCGCACGGCATACGGGGACCAGCGCCCCGGCAGCCCCGCCTCGTCGCCCAGCACGTCCAGCAGCTCGGCCGTGGTGGAGCGGCCCGGGCGGGCCACCAGCGTGACCTCGGGCCGCTCGTTGTCGGCCTCCAGCAGGTCCTCGATCCCGGCGCGGCCGCCGCCCAGCGCGTCCCAGAGCGCCGAGACGACCCACCGCGGGTGCGAGTGCACGACCGCCAGGTGGTCCTCGGCGTCCTTGTCGTACGGCGGGGCCACCTGCTCCAGCCAGGCGTCGAGATCGTGCTGCGCGATCTTCCGCAGGACGGCGTTGACGAACTTGGCGCGCCCGTCGCCCAGCACCACCCGCGCCAGTTCCACGCTCGCCGAGACCGCCGCGTGCGTGGGGATGCGCGTGCCCAGCAGCTGGTGCGCCCCGAGCGAGAGCACGTCGAGGACCGGCGGGTCGACCTCGCGCAGCGGCCGGTCCACGCAGGCCGCGATGATCGCGTCGTACGTGCCCTGCCGGCGCAGCGTCCCGTACACCAGCTCCGTGGCGAGCGCCGCGTCGCGCCCGTCGAACCCCTCCTTCTCGCGCGCCTTCCTCAGCAGCGGCGGGAGGACGAGGTTCGCGTACGCGTCCCGCTCGTCGACCGCGCGCAGCGCTTCGAAGGCCAGCATGCGCACCGGGTCCTTCTTGGGGCGGCGGTACGGCTTGGACGGACGGCGACGGGACTGCTCGCTCAAAAGGTGCTCCGCTTTTCGGGCTTTTCAGGCTTTCCGGTGAGGCTGGGTCCCTCGAATCGGACCCCTTTCAGCCTACGCCGCCGCGGGGCCCACCTTCTCGCCCGGGGCGATCCGCACGCCCCGCGCCCAGTCGGCGCCGCGCATCGGCTTCTTGCCCTGCGGCTGCACCCACAGCAGCTCGACGGCGTGGGAGCCGGTGCCGACGTACACGTTGTTCTTGGCGGCCGCGAGCTCGCCGGGGGCGAGGTCCGTGCGGTCCGGGACGAGCGCCGCTTGGACGACCTTGAGCCGCTCGTCGCGGAAGACGGTCCAGGCACCGGGCGCGGGCGTGCAGCCGCGTACGACGCGGTCGACGCGGAGCGCGGGCGCCGCCCAGTCGATGTGCGCGTCCTCGACGGTCAGCTTCGGGGCGAGGGTGATGCCCTCGGCCGGCTGCGGCACCGCCTCGAGGGTGCCGTCCTCGATGCCGTCCATGGTCGCCACGAGCAGCCCGGCACCGGCGAAGGCGAGGCGGGTCAGCAGGTCGCCGCTGGTGTCGGTGGGCCGCACCTCCTCGGTGATAACCCCGTACACCGGTCCGGAGTCCAGGCCCTCCTCGATCCGGAACGTCGACGCGCCGGTCACCTCGTCCCCGGCCATGATCGCGTGCTGTACGGGCGCGGCGCCGCGCCAGGCGGGCAGCAGCGAGAAGTGGAGGTTGACCCAGCCGTGGGCGGGGATGTCGAGCGCCGCCTTGGGCAGCAGCGCGCCGTAGGCGACGACCGGGCAGCAGTCCGGCGCGATCTCCCGCAGCCGCGCCTGGAACGCCTCGTCGCGGGGCCTGGCCGGCTTGAGGACCTCGATGCCCTCCTCCTCGGCGCGCTGGGCGACGGGGCTGGCGACCAGGCGGCGCCCGCGCCCGGCGGGCGCGTCGGGCCGGGTGACGACGGCGGCCACCTCGTGCCGGTCCGAGGCGATCAGGGCGTCCAGGGCGGGTACGGCGACCTCGGGGGTGCCTGCGAAGACGAGCTTCATCGGTGGCTGACTGCCTGTCTGTTGGAGGCGGTGGTGGGCAACGCACCAGTCTAGGTCGTGTCCGCGGGGGGCGTACGCAGCCGTGTGCGCCCCGCGCATATGCGGATACGCCTCTTCAGCGTGACCCCGACCGCAGGTGGAGCGTTGGTCAAGCAGAGATTGACCGAAACGGGCCGCCCCGGTGCCCCAGGTGCGGCCCGACCCTTTTCAACGCCGGTTCGAGAGGCTTGTAAATGGCCGACCACGCAACCCACGACGCCCAAGCCCGGGCAAGCCTGCACCTGTTGGTGCGGGACATCGAGCGGGTCCGCCGGCAGGTGGACGCACTGCGCACGCTCACGGCCCAGCTGGGCAATGTGTACCGCCCGCGGCGATCCGGCCCGTCCACGGGCTTCGTCGTCTACGGCAGGGCCCCGGCCCCGACCGTCCGGCTCGCCCAGGAGCTGCGGGACAGCGTCGAGACGCTGGTCACCGCGGCGGTCGACTTCGACCGCTCGCTCGGGTTCTCGTGGGACGCGGTGGGCTCGGCGCTCGGGGTCACGAAGCAGGCGGTGCACCGCCGGTACGGCTCCCGCAGCCGCCAGCCGGCCACGCCGGAGCAGGACCGCGCCCCGGAGCCCGGCGCCACCCGCACGATGCCGGTCGTGCCCTCGGTTCCCGCGGCCCGCTCGATGCCGCCCCAGCCGACGGCCGGCTCGCTGCGCGAGGAGCCCCGCCCGAGCGCGTTCCCCTCCCCGCGCAACGGCTGACCCGCGTAACGGCTCACCCGCGCCACGGCTCAACCGCGCCACGGCAGATCCGCCCCACCGCCGAGCAGCAGCCGCTCCGGTCATTCGGCCCCCGCCTCGCGGACTTCGCGAGGCGGGGGCCGCCGCGGCTCTGGGGGCAACGCTTCGGGGGGCAAGGGGCGACACCGCTCGTACCGCAGCCGGTGTCCGCGGCCCTCACCCGATGTCCGGTGGGTCCACCCGGACCCGCACCGGATCGCCCCCACCGCGTGCCAGCCGGGCCGCCTGCGCCGCCTTCAGCGCGGCGGCCAGCGCCGCCCCGCTGCCCGGCGGCACCCGCAGCAGCGCCCGCTCCCACACCTCGCCGGGCGGGGGGTCGCCGGGGCGCCGCGGGGCCCCGGGGGGCGGGGGCGGCAGTGGCACCGGCCCCAGCACCTCGGTCTCGCGCGGCAGCTCGGCCGCCGCCAGGAACGCCGCCACCGCCTCCGCGCGCCCCGACACCGCCGCCATCCGCGAGACCGGCGGGAAGCCCAGCTCCGCGCGCTCGGCGAGCTCCCGCTGGGCGTGTCCCACCGGGTCCCAGCGCACCAGCGCCTGCACCGGCCGCAGCGTCGGCTCGGCCACGACCACCACGGTGCCGCCCTCGGCCTGCCCGCGCACCAGCGAGGCCGCGTCGATCCAGCGCCGCAGCGCCTCCTCGCCCGCCCGCAGGTCGGGCCGCCCGAGCATGGCCCAGCCGTCGAGCAGCAGCGCCGCGGCGTAACCGCCCTCGGCGACCGGTTCGGCGCCCGGGGTGCTCACCACCAGCGCGGGCCGCGCGGGCACGGCGTCCAGGACGTGGTCACGCCCCGAGGTCCGCACCGGAACCGCCGGAAACGCCCGGCCCAGCTCCTCCGCCGTGCGACGCGCGCCCACCACCTGCGCGCGCAGCCGCACCGCCCCGCACTCGAGGCAACTCCAGTCCGGGGCTCCCCGCCCGCACCACCCGCACCGCAGGTCCCGCTGCTCGGGCGCCTCCAGCGGGCCCGCGCAGTGCCGGCAGCGCGCGGGCGTACGGCACCGCTCGCACGCCAGCCTCGGTACGTAGCCCCGGCGCGGCACCTGCACCAGCACGGGGCCGGTCTTCAGGCCCTCCCGTACGGTCTGCCAGGCCAGCGACGGCAGTCGCGCGGCGCGGGCGGCCTCGTCGCGCGCCAGCTCCCCGTCCCCCACGGTCCGTACGAGCGGTGCGGCGGCCCGCACCTGCTCGCGGGGCGCGAGGAGGGGGCGGGCCCAGCCTGTCTCGACGAGCTGCGCGGCCTCCACCGTGCAGCTGGTGGAGCCCAGCAGGAAGGCGCACTTGTCGTGGGCGGCGCGCAGCAGCAGCACCTCGCGGGCGTGCGGCAGTGGCGCGTGCGGTTCGCTGTGGCTTCCGTCGCCGTCGTCCCACAGGGCGACGAGGCCGAGGTCGGCGACCGGCGCGAACATCGCCGCGCGTGTCCCGACGACCGCGCGTACGGCGCCGCGCCGCACGGCGAGCCACTGCGCGTACCGCTTCTCGGGGCCCGCCTCGGCGGTGAGCAGCGCGTGGCGCCCCTCCCCCAGCACGACCGTCAGGGCCGCGTCGACCCGCGCGGCGGCCCGCCCGTCGGGCACCACGACGAGCGCGCCGCGCCCGGAGGCGAGGGTGGCGGCCACCGCGCGGGCGAGCTCCTCCGCCCAGTGGGGCCCGGGCAGCGCGTTCCACACGGCCCGGGGGGCGTCCCCCTGGGCCAGCGCCCGCAGGAACGCCGGGCCCTGCGCGTACCGCTCCCAGGTCCCGGCCTCCGGCGGGGCCGGGGGCGGCAGCGGCGCGGGCGACGGCCGGGCCTCGGCGCGGGCGTTGCGCGGCGGGATCGCGAGCTGGAGCACGTCGGCGAGGCTCCCGGCGTACCGGTCGGCCACCGCCCGTGCGAGCCGCAGCAGCTCGTCGCTCAGCACCGGCTCGGGCGAGACCACGTCGGCGAGCGCCGCGAGCGGCCCGGAGTAGTCCGACTCGGCGCGGCGCTCGATGAGGAACCCGTCAATGAGCCGACCGCCCTCGCGCCGCCCGTCGCGCACCTGATGGGACCCGGCCCCGAACCGCACCCGCACCCGCACCCCCGGCCGCGCGACGGCGTCGAGCTCCTCGGGGACGGCGTAGTCGAAGAACTGGTCCAGGTGGAGCACGCCCTTGTTGACCACCACCCGTGCGACGGGCAGCTCCTTGGCCAGCGCGGCCCCCCGCCAGGTCCGCGGCTTGGCCCGCGGCACCTTGGCCCTGCGCACGGTCTCGCGTATGAGCGCGAGCTGCTCGGGCGGCTCGGCCGCCCCCCGACCGCCGCCCTCCGGCTTCCCGTTGTCGCTGCTCACAGCCCCATTCCTACCAGAGCCCACTGACAACGCCCGCCGCTGTCAGTGGCATGGGCTTGGATGACGCGCGTGACCGTCTACGACACCGCGAGGCTGCTGCCCTCGATACCCGTGCTCCGCGACCACTGCCGCGCGCTCGCCATGCTGGAGGCGGTGATCAGTCCCGACGCGGACTTCCGCCACTACACCTTCGACGCGCACTGGAGCCCGACCGACGAGCTGGCCTCGATGAGCAACGGCTCGGGCGACGAGTACTCCATCGTCTTCGCCCCGGCGGGCGCGTACATCCGGGGCTTCGACCATGAGTCGCCGATGAGCCCGTACGTCGACGATGTGCCGTGGCCCGGCGTGGTGGACGAGGTCCCGGACGTCTTCCGGCGGTACGTCGACGAGCCGGCCTTCTCCCACGGCCCGGGGTTTCCGTGCGTCACCGCCTGCCTGTGGCGGACGGCCGACGACGACACCTGGCGCGCGGGCGCCATCGACTTCCCCGACGCCTGCGACCCGGACGGCTCTGCGTACCTCTTCGAGCATCTGACGGACCGCTCCGCCGAGGCGTACCAGGAGTTCGCCGTGGACATGCACGAGGTCCCGGTCGATCTCGACGCGGTACGCCACATCCTGGCGCTGCGCCCTCTCACCGACGAACTGGTCGCCGTCCTGAATCCCCGGCTCACCCTGAGCGCTCTGGCCGACGACCTCGCGACCATCGGCTACCCCGCCGATCCACGGCCCGGCTCCTGAAAACGCCGGAGTCCGGCACCCTCGCGACGAGGGGCCGGACTCCGGGGTGCTTCTTGAAGGGGCTTAGAGGCCGGCGGCCGCGCGCAGCGCGTCCACGCGGTCCGTGCGCTCCCAGGTGAAGTCGGGGAGCTCGCGGCCGAAGTGGCCGTACGCCGCCGTCTGGGAGTAGATCGGGCGCAGCAGGTCGAGGTCGCGGATGATCGCGGCCGGGCGCAGGTCGAAGACCTCGGCGATGGCGGTCTCGATCTTCTCGACGTCGACCTTGGCGGTGCCGAAGGTCTCGACGAAGAGGCCGACGGGCTCGGCCTTGCCGATGGCGTAGGCGACCTGGACCTCGCAGCGGGAGGCCAGGCCGGCCGCCACGACGTTCTTGGCGACCCAGCGCATGGCGTAGGCGGCCGAGCGGTCGACCTTGGACGGGTCCTTGCCGGAGAAGGCGCCGCCGCCGTGGCGGGCCATGCCGCCGTACGTGTCGATGATGATCTTGCGGCCGGTCAGGCCGGCGTCGCCCATCGGGCCGCCGATCTCGAAGCGGCCGGTCGGGTTGACCAGCAGGCGGTAGCCCTCGGTCTCCAGCTTGATGCCGTCGTCCAGGAGCTGCTTGAGCACGTGCTCGACGACGAACTCGCGGATGTCGGGCGCGAGCAGCGACTCGAGGTCGATGTCGGAGGCGTGCTGCGAGGAGACGACGACCGTGTCGAGGCGGACGGCCTTGTCGCCGTCGTACTCGATGGTGACCTGGGTCTTGCCGTCGGGGCGCAGGTAGGGGATGGTCCCGTTCTTGCGGACCTCGGTCAGACGGCGGGAGAGCCGGTGGGCGAGGTGGATCGGGAGCGGCATGAGCTCCGGCGTCTCGTCCGACGCGTACCCGAACATCAGGCCCTGGTCGCCGGCGCCCTGCTTGTCGAGCTCGTCCTCGTCGCCCTCGACCCGCTGCTCGTAGGCGGTGTCGACACCCTGCGCGATGTCCGGGGACTGCGCGCCGATGGAGACCGAGACGCCGCAGGACGCGCCGTCGAAGCCCTTCTTCGAGGAGTCGTAACCGATCTCGAGGATCTTGTTGCGGACGAGCGTGGGGATGTCGGCGTACGCCTTGGTCGTCACCTCGCCGGCCACGTGCACCAGGCCGGTGGTGATCAACGTCTCCACGGCGACGCGGGAGGTGGGGTCCTCCCGCAGCAGCGCGTCGAGAATCGTGTCGCTGATCTGGTCAGCGATCTTGTCGGGGTGACCCTCGGTCACGGACTCCGAGGTGAAGAGACGACGGGACACAACGCTCCCTGGGTTTGCAGCGGCTGCTGGCTGATCGTTTGCGGACCGGCAGGGGGCTGCGCCCCGCGTCGTTCCGAGGACAGTTTATCGGGCGCTCTCGATCGTCGGACCAGGTGTCTCGCACCGTGGGAGTCGGATTGGCCACGTACAGCCGTTCGTGGCTCGAAAACGCTCCCGTTCTTGTCCAGAACGCCGGTCTTCTTACGGTTTCATCCCGCCGGAGGGGAACATGTGACATTCGCCGGGCTTCTACCCGAGTCGCCCCAGACGGGGTACGACGAGGTCCCAGACGGTGTCCGCCAGGGCCTCCTTCGGGCCGTACGGGACGGGCGTCTCGGCGCCGTCCGCCGCCAGCACCACGGCCTCGCTCTCCGCGGCGCCGAAGGTCTTGCGCTCCCCCACCTCGTTGACGACGAGCAGGTCACAGCCCTTGCGGCGGAGCTTGTCCCGGCCGTTGGCGAGGACGTCGTCGGTCTCGGCGGCGAATCCGACGATCACCTGGTCGGGGCGGGCCCGGTCGGCGGAGATCTCGGCGAGGACGTCCGGGTTGCGGACCAGCTCGACGGGCGCGGGCTCCTGGCCCTCGCGCTTCTTGATCTTGCCTTCGGCGTACGTGGCGGGGCGGAAGTCCGCGACGGCAGCGGCCATCACCACGGCGTCCGCGTCCGCCGCGGCCTTGAGCACGGCCTCGCGCAGCTGGACGGCGGTGCCCACGTGGACCACGTCGACGCCCGCGGGGTCCGGCATGCCGGTGTTGGCCTCGATGAGCGTCACCCGGGCACCGCGGGCCGCCGCGGTGCGCGCGAGGGCGTACCCCTGCTTGCCGGAGGAACGATTCCCCAGGTAGCGGACGGGGTCCAGCGGCTCGCGGGTGCCCCCCGCGCTGATGACGACGTGCCGGCCCACGAGGTCGGGCGCGGCGGCGCCCCGGGCGAGCACGCGGCGGCAGACCTCGAAGATCTCGTCGGGGTCGGGCAGCCGGCCCTTGCCCGTGTCGGCGCCGGTGAGGCGGCCGACGGCGGGCTCGATGACGACGGCACCGCGGCGGCGCAGCGTGGCGACGTTCTCCTGGGTGGCGGGGTGCTCCCACATCTCGGTGTGCATGGCGGGCGCGAAGACCACCGGGCACCGGGCGGTGAGGAGGGTGTTGGTGAGCAGGTCGTCGGCGAGGCCGTGCGCGGCCTTCGCCAGCATGTCGGCGGTGGCGGGGGCCACGACCACGAGGTCGGCCTGCTGCCCGATCCGGACGTGCGGGACCTCGTGGACGTCCGACCAGACCTCGGTCGAGACGGGGTTCCCGGAGAGGGCGGACCAGGTGGCGGCGCCCACGAAGTGCAGCGCGGAGTCGGTCGGGACGACGCGGACGTCGTGGCCCGACTCGGTCAGCCGCCGCAGCAGCTCGCACGCCTTGTAGGCGGCGATGCCGCCGCTGACGCCCAGGACGACCTTCGGCTTGTGCACTCGTGCCTCCTCAAGGCATTTCCCACCGCGGTGGCACGCCCCACGGCGCACCACCGGACACATCTCATGACACACCACAGGCCCGGCGGTGGGTACCGCCGGGCCTGCGAACGACGTGCTGATGCTGAAAAGCGCTGCTTCAGTGCGCCGGGCCCTCAACGGCCTCGGACGTCAGCAGACCCGCGTTGATCTCGCGCAGCGCGATCGACAGCGGCTTCTCGTGGACGTGAGTGTCCACCAGCGGACCGACGTACTCCAGCAGGCCCTCACCGAGCTGCGAGTAGTACGCGTTGATCTGACGCGCGCGCTTGGCCGCGTAGATCACGAGGCTGTACTTCGAGTCCGTGGCCTCGAGCAGCTCGTCGATCGGCGGGTTGATGATGCCCTCGGGCGCGGTGATGGAAGAGGACACGCTCTACCTTCCGAAAACTTCTGGAAAATGGGACAAAGATCAAACAACTTGCATCAAGGCTAGCAGCTCACGCGCTACGTCCTCGACCGAGGTGTTGACCAGGGTGGTGTCGAACTCCGACTCGGCGGCGAGTTCGATCTTGGCGACCGAGAGCCGCCGCTCGATGACCTCCGGCGGCTCGGTACCGCGCCCGGTCAGGCGGCGGACCAGTTCGTCCCAGCTCGGCGGGGCGAGGAAGACCAACTGGGCCTCGGGCATCGACTCACGGACGAGCCGGGCGCCCTGGAGGTCGATCTCCAGCAGGACGGGCTCGCCCGCCTCCAGCCGCTCCATGACGGCGCGGCGGGGGGTGCCGTAGCGGTTGCCCGCGAACTCGGCCCACTCCAGCAGCTCGCCGTTGGCGATCAGCTTGTCGAACTCGTCATCGCTGACGAAGTGGTACTGGACGCCGTCCCGCTCGCCGGGTCGCGGCTTACGGGTCGTGGCGGACACCGACAGCCAGACCTCGGGGTGCACCTTGCGCATATGAGCGACGACCGTGCTCTTGCCGACCCCGGAGGGGCCGGAGAGCACGGTCAGCCGCGGACGTACGTCCGATGTTGCAGCCATGGGGCGATTATTCCAGGTTTACCTCGATGCCCCGGACCGGCCCCGGCCGTCAGGCGCCGGAGCCACCGAACTCGCGCTCCAGGGACGCGATCTGGTTGGAGCCGAGCCCCCGCACGCGGCGGCTTTCGGAGATGCCCAGCCGCTCCATGATCTGCTTGGCGCGGACCTTGCCCACGCCCGGCAGCGACTCGAGGAGGGCGGACACCTTCATCTTGCCGATGACGTCGTTCTTCTGACCCTGCTGGATGACGTCGTGGAGGGAGGCACCGGAGTGCTTGAGTCGATTCTTGACCTCGGCCCGCTCCCGGCGAGCCGCGGCGGCCTTTTCGAGCGCGGCTGCGCGCTGTTCAGGGGTAAGGGGCGGAAGAGCCACGCCTACGTCACCTCGGATGTCGAACTGTCGGATACGGACCGGTGAGGAACCTAGTCGGCCCACACCAGGGGAGCAACGAGCAACGCAGTGCACGTTGGCTCTGCGACGGAGACTAGCGGCCATGGCCGCCGGAGTCAGCGAGAACAGACGAAAAGTCCTGGTCAGCATCGCTCTACCACGACAATACGGGCATATCGACCGGGTTTTTCGGCCTGTTCCCGCCCTCTTGACGTCAACAAGGCCGCGAGGAGCCCCACCCGATGCCGTGACGCAGCTCACACGGCGGTCTCACCCGCCGGTCGCCGCACGCACCTCGTCCGCGTACCGCACCGCCGCCTCGCGCAGCGCCGCCGCGTCGGGGCCGTGGCGCAGCACGCCGCGGCTGACGTTGGGGACGACGTTGCGCACGGCCGCGCCGAAGACGCCCGGGAGGTCGGCCGGGGTGGCGCCCTGCGCGCCGATGCCGGGGGCGAGCAGCGGGCCGTTGATGTCGAGGTCGTACGAGGAGAGGTCGCCGAGCGTCGCGCCGACGACCGCGCCGAAGGAGCCGAGCGGGGTCTCCCCCGCGTTCTCCTCGGCGAGGTGGGCCAGCATGGTGGCGCCGATGGTGCGGCCGTCCTCGCGTACCGCGCGCTGCACCTCGGCGCCCTCCGGGTTGGAGGTCAGGGCGAGCACGAACAGCCCGGCGCCGCTCTCGCGCGCCAGGTCGACGGCCGGCTTCAGGGAGCCGTACCCGAGGTAGGGCGAGACGGTCAGGGCGTCCGAGAAGAGCGGGGAGTCCTTGCGCAGGTACGTCTCGGCGTACGCGGCCATCGTGGAGCCGATGTCACCGCGCTTGGCGTCCATGACGACCAGCGCGCCCGCGTCCCGCAGGTCCGCCACGGCCCGCTCCAGGACGGCGATGCCGCGCGAGCCGAACCGCTCGAAGAAGGCGCTCTGCGGCTTGAAGACGGCGACGGTGCCGGCGAGGGCGTCGACGACGGTGCGGGTGAAGGTCTCCAGGCCCGCCACGTCGTCGTTCAGGCCCCAGGCGGCCAGGAGGGAGCTGTGCGGGTCGATGCCGACGCACAGCGGGCCGCGGGTGTCCATGGCGCGGCGGAGGCGGGCGCCGAAGGGTTCGAGCGGGCTCATACGGTGGCCTTTCGGGTGTCGGCGCCGACGGCCTCGGCGAGGGTGGCGTACGGCGAGGCGTTCAGCCGGGCCGCGAGGCCCTTGTGGATCGCGCGGGCGTAGAAGGGGCCCTCGTAGATGAAGGCGCTGTAGCCCTGGACCAGGGTGGCGCCCGCGAGGATGCGCTGCCAGGCGTCCTCGGCGGTCTCGATGCCGCCGACGCCCACGAGGGTGATGCGGTCGCCCACGCGCGCGTACAGGCGGCGCAGGACCTCCAGGGAGCGCTCCTTCAGCGGCGCGCCGGACAGGCCGCCGGTCTCGCTCGTCAGGTACGCCGGGGACTTCAGGCCCTCGCGGCCGATGGTGGTGTTGGTGGCGATGATGCCGTCCAGGCCGAGTTCGACGGCGAGGTCGGCGACGGCGTCGACGTCCTCGTCGGCGAGGTCGGGCGCGATCTTGACGAGCAGCGGGACGCGGCGGCCGGTGACCGTGCGGTCGGCGGCCTCGCGGACGGCGCTCAGCAGCGGCCGCAGGTGCTCGACGGCCTGGAGGTTGCGCAGGCCGGGCGTGTTGGGCGAGGAGACGTTGACGACCAGGTAGTCGGCGTGGCGGGCGAGCCGCTCCGTGGACGTCACGTAGTCGCCGACGGCTTCGGCCTCCGGGACGACCTTCGTCTTGCCGATGTTGACGCCGACGACGGTCTTGAAGACCGGCACGCGCGCCTGGAGGCGGTCGGCGACGGCGGCGGAGCCGTCGTTGTTGAAGCCCATGCGGTTGATCAGGGCGCGGTCCGCGACGAGGCGGAAGAGGCGCTTCTTGGGGTTGCCGGGCTGCGGCTCGCCGGTGACGGTGCCGATCTCGACGTGGTCGAAGCCGAGCATCGCCATGCCGTCGATGGCCACGGCGTTCTTGTCGAAGCCGGCCGCGAGCCCGAAGGGGCCGTGCATGCGCAGGCCGAGCGCCTCGGTGCGCAGCTCCTTGTAGCGGGGCGCGAGGGCGGCGGCGAGGAAGGTGCGCAGCACGGGGACGCGGACGGCGAGGCGGATCCAGCGGAAGGCGAGGTAGTGGGCCTTCTCGGGGTCCATCCGCTTGAAGACCAGGTGGAAGAAGAGCTTGTACATGGTGTGTGTCCTCATGAACGACTTCATGAGAAGGGGGACACCGGTTGTGGCCGGTGTCCCCCTCCCCCGTGGGCTGTCAGTCCTCGCGGGCCGCGGTGAGGTGCTGGGCGTGTTCCTGGAGGGAACGCACGCCCACACCGCCGTGGTTGAGCGCGTCGATGCCCTGGACGGCGGCGGCGAGCGCCTGGACCGTGGTCAGGCACGGGACGCCCCGGGCGACGGCCGCGGTGCGGATCTCGTAGCCGTCGAGACGGCCACCGGTGCCGTAGGGGGTGTTGACGATCAGGTCGACCTCACCGTCGTGGAT
>NZ_JBWKLJ010000015.1:64099-111644 GCF_056430285.1 Streptomyces sp. NPDC045998 | reverse complement strand
ACGTGCAGAGCGTCCCGGTCCGGATCGGCGTAGACGGCTACGCTCGCGATCCCGGCATCCCGGCAGGCACGGGCGACACGGACAGCGATTTCGCCGCGATTGGCAATGAGCACCTTGCGCACGAAGGCTCCTCGAAAACGTCACGAACATCGGGCACGGAACAGCACCGCTCGAAACAGCACCGCTCGAACGTATAGGCGTCCGTTCCGTGCATCGGCCACCCGCCGGTAATCACCGGCGCGCCCTCACCGGACCGGCGGATGACCTTCCGCTGGACACCGGGTGCCGCCCCGCCGTCGCGCGCCGGCGTCCGCGCCCGGGTTCCCGCCGGGTTACCCGGCCATGACGAACGGCTGGAAACGTTCGCGCACGGCACGACACTCGTGCGGATTTCCGACGCTCAGATCTCATGGAGGCATGCGATCATGACCGAATTCTCCCGGCGCGGGCTGATGAGAGGCGCCGCCGCGACCGGTGGCGCGCTCGCGCTGCCGGCCCTCGCCACGACACCGGCCGTGGCCGCCGCCGTCGACGGGATCGACGGCGCGGAGCACACCGTGCGCGCGACCCCGGCCATCCACGTCACCCCGGCCGACCCGCGGTACAAGGGCCTCATATCGGGCTCCAACCAGCGCTGGGTCGGCTCGCCCGACTACGTACGCGTCGTCCACAGCGCCGACCAGGTCGTCACGGCCGTCCAGGAGGCCGTCGACCGCAACCTGAAGGTGGCCGTACGCAGCGGCGGGCACTGCGACGAGGACTTCACCGCCCACCGGGACGTCCGCGTCGTCATCGACATGGCCGGCATGAACGCCATCGACTACGACCCGGCCATGAACGCCATCGCCGTGGGCCCCGGCGCGCTCCTCGGCTCCGTGTACCGCACGCTGTACAAGCGGTGGGGCGTCGTCCTGCCGGGCGGCACCTGCCCCACCGTCGGCGCCGGCGGGCACATCACCGGCGGCGGGTACGGGGCGCTGTCCCGCTCCCGCGGCCTGACCGTCGACCACCTGTACGCGGTGGAGGTCGTCCACGTCGGGGCCGACGGGCGGGCCCGCAAGGTGGTCGCCACCCGTGAGCCCGGCGACCCGAACCGTGAGCTGTGGTGGGCCCACACCGGCGCGGGCGGCGGCAACTTCGGCGTCATCACCCGCTACTGGCTCCGCTCGCCCGGCGCCACCGGCACCGACCCGTCGAAGCTGCTCCCGCAGGCGCCGACCGAGGTGCTGCTGTCCGACGTCAGCTGGTCCTGGAGCGACCTCGACGAGGCGAGCCTCACCCGGCTGCTGCGCAACTTCAACGCCTGGCACGAGGCCAACTCGGCGCCCACCTCGCCCGGCCGCCACCTGTTCAGCCAGCTGAAGATGATGCACAAGGCGGCCGGCTACTTCCGGATGAGCACCCAGGTCGAGGCGTCGGTGCCGGGCGCCGAGCAGCTGCTCGACGAGTTCCTCGCCGCGGTCACCGAGGGCACCGGCGTCGCCTACCACGTGGGCGACCGCTACCGGGCGCCCTGGCTGTACGCGGTCTCCGAATGGTCCGGCTTCGTGGAGGCCGCCGTACCGCGCTGGAAGGCCAAGTCGGCGTACGTCCGCAAGGCCATGCCGGACGAGCAGCTGAAGGCGGTCTACCGGCAGCTGACCCGCGACGACTACCCCGGCCCGTACGGGATGATCGCCGTCGTCGGCTTCGGCGGCAGGATCAACGCGGTGGCGAGCGCCGACACCGCCACCGCCCAGCGCGACTCCTTCGCCAAGATCCTCTACTGCAGCCTGTGGAGCGACCCGGCGGACGACGCCGTGCAGACGCGCTGGGTGCGCGAGGCGTACGCGGACGTCTACGCCACGACCGGCGGAGTCCCCCGCACCGGCGGCGTCAACGACGGCGCCTACATCAACTACGCCGACGCGGACCTCGCCGACCCGACGCTCAACACCTCGGGCGTGCCCTGGCACCAGCTGTACTTCAAGGACAACTACCCGCGCCTGCAGCGGGTGAAGGCGAAGTGGGACCCGAAGAACGTCTTCAGCCACCGCCTCTCCGTCCGCCTTCCGTAACCGCCGCCCCCTTCCCCTCCCGACGTACGAAGAGGCCCCGCCGGCCGAAGCCGGCGGGGCCCTTTCGCGCCCTTGCGTGGGCGCCCGGGTGTTACGGGGCCGGGAAGTGGTTCTCCTCGACGAAGAACCGGACGTACTTCTCGAAGAGGTCCTGGGTCAGGGCCGGGATCCCGATCCCCGTGCCCTCCAGGGCCCGTTCCGTCTCCGTCGTGTCGATCGGCGGGTAGAAGCCGTCCGTGTCGGACGTCATCATCTCGAAGGCGTCCAGCAGCGGCAGCAGCGCGTTGTCGCCCGAGGTCACCGTCGACGTCCAGGTCTCCCAGTCGACCTCGTCCAGCTCGTAACCGAGGGCGCGCAGGTACTGGGCGCACTGGGTGAGCGCCAGGGAGCCCTGGTTGAACAGGTGGTACGTGCCGCCGGCCGCCTCCGGGCGGGCCGCGATGCCGGTGATGGCCGCGCTGACGTAGTCGACGGGCAGCAGGTGGAAGCGGCCCTCGACGCCCTTGGGCACCGACCGCGCCTGGACCAGGCCCTTGAGCGTCAGCCACACGAAGTCCCGCGTCTGGCAGGCGCCGTTGACCTGGTCGCCGGAGATGACGTCCACCCGGTACACCGACACCGGCAGGCCACGCTCCCTGGCCAGTTCGATGACCTGCTCGGCGACCCACTTGGAGCGCAGGTAGCCGCTCGCCAGCCGCTCGGCGGGGCCGGTCGGGTCCGTCACCTTCAGCGGCACGCCCGGTTCCCGCACGCCGTTGAACACGCCGACCGTCGAGACGTAGTGCACCGGCACCGTGCGGTGGCGGGCCGCCAGCCGCAGGACCTCCTCGGTGCCGCCGACGTTGGACGCCTTCAGCGCCTCGTACGGCAGCAGCCAGTGCACCCGCGCACCGTTGTGGTAGACCACGTCGACGGTACGGGCCAGCGCGTCGAACGCCTCCTCGGTGAGGCCGAGCCGCGGTTCGGCCAGGTCGCCGCGGACGACGACGATCCGCTCCGGGTCGACGTCGTCCCACACCCGGTACCAGCGGGCGTTGTCCCGCAGCCGCTCCAGCGCCGCCGCGTCGTCCTCGCCGCGCACCAGGCAGTGCACGCGCGCCGTGGTGGTGCGCATCAGGTCGCGGAGGAGGAACGCGCCGAGGAAGCCGGTCGCGCCGGTGAGGAGGATGTCACGCGGCGCGTCGGCCGCCACGATCACCTCGGCGGCCGGCTGGACGTCGTCGGCCAGCCGCACCTCGGCGGCGAAGTCCACGCCGCCGCGGCCGCCGCCGGACCCGTCCGCCGGGGCCAGTGCCGTCACCACCTCGCCGTGCAGGAACGCGGCGAGCGCGGCGGGCGTCGGGTGGTCGAACACCAGCGTCGGCGGCAGCTTCAGGCCCGTCGCCGTACCGAGCTGGTTGCGCAGCTCGACGGAGGTCAGCGAGTCGAAGCCGAGCGCCGAGAACGGCTGGTCCGTCGACACCCCGGACGCGTCCGCGTGGCCCAGCACCTCCGACACGCGGCCCAGCACCAGCTCCAGCACCGCCGTCCGCTGCTCCTCCTCGGAGAGCCCCGCCAGCCGGTCGGCCAGCGACTCCGTGGAGACCTCGGTGTTCTGCGCGGTCCGCCGCCCCGACGAGCGGGCCAGCTTCTGCAGGAGGACCGGCACCTGCACCTGCTCCCGCAGCGTCGCCAGGTCCATGGGCGTCGCCGCGAGCGTCGCGTGACCCGTCGTCATCGCCAGGTCCAGCAGCGCCGGGCCCTGCTCCGACTCGACGGGCCGGAACCCGCCGCGGGCGATGCGCTTGAGGTCGGCCTCGTCGAGGTGCCCGGTCATGCCGCTGGTTTGCGACCACAGGCCCCAGGCGAGCGAGGTCGCCGCCAGACCGCGCGCCCTGCGGTGCTGGGCGAGCCCGTCCAGGAAGTGGTTGGCCGCCGAGTACGTCGACTGGCCGGGGCCGCCGACGACCGCGGCGATCGACGAGAACAGCACGAACGCCGACAGGTCCAGGTCCTTCGTCAGCTCGTGCAGGTGCCACGCCGCGTCCACCTTGGGCCGCAGCACCGCCGCCAGCCGCTCCGGGGTCTGCGAGCCGACCAGCCCGTCGTCCAGCACACCGGCCGTGTGCAGCACACCGGTCAGCGGGCGGTCCTCCGGTACGGACGCCAGCAGCGCGGCCAGCGCCTCCCGGTCCGCGACGTCGCACGCGGCGATCGTCACCTCGGCGCCCAGCGCCCGCAGTTCCGCCTCGAGCGCGGCCGCGCCCTCGGCGGCCGGGCCGCGCCGGCTGGTGAGCAGCAGGCTCCGCACACCGTGCTCGGTGACCAGGTGCCGGGCGAACAGGGCGCCCAGGCTGCCCGTACCGCCGGTGACGAGCACCGTGCCGTCGGGGTTCCAGGAGCCGGTGGTGCCGGACGCCGACTCGGCGACCCGGCCGAGCCGCGGGATGTGCACCCGCCCGCCGCGTACCGCCGCCTGCGGCTCCCCGGCGGCCAGCACCGCGGGCAGCGCCGCCGCCGACGAGGACTGGCCGTCCATGTCGACGAGGACGATCCGGCCCGGGTTCTCCGACTGCGCCGACCGCAGCAGGCCCCACACCGCGGAGGCGCCCAGGTCGGTGACGTCCTCCGCGTCGGTGACGGCGACGCCGCCGCGGGTGAGCACCACCAGCCGGGTGTCGGCCAGTCGCTCGTCCGCCAGCCACCGCTGGACCAGGTCCAGCGCGTCCCGCGCGACCGTGTGGGTTGCGGCCGCCACGTCACCGGATGTCCCGGCGGCACCGTCGGACATCGCACCCAGCGGGGCCAGGACGACGTCGACGCGCTCACCGGCGGCGACCGCTCCCGAGACCGCCGCCACGTCCGCGAAGGCGCGGCCCGCGGCGAACGGGCCCTCGCCCAGCGCCGCCCAGTGCTCCGGCTCGTCCGCCGGCACCAGCGGGTAGTGGGCCCAGTCCACGTGGAACAGCGCGTCCCGGTTCCTGGCCAGGGCGTTGGACAGCTCGCCGACGGCGATGGCCCGGCACGCGACCGCCGACGCGGTCGCCACCGGCTGCCCCGCCATGTCCGCGAGCCGCACCTCCAGCGCCCCGTCCTCGCCCACGGCCAGGCGCACGCGCAGCCTCCGCGCCCCGGTCGCGTGGAGCCGTACGCCGTGCCAGTCCGTCGAGATCCACACCGCGCCGGCCGGGCTGCTGCCGTACGTGGCCAGGCAGGAGGCGGCCAGCGCGATCTCCAGCAGCGCCGGGTGCAGCCCGAAGCCCTCGACGCCGGTGCGGCTCTGCTCGGGCAGGCTCACTTCGGCGTACACCTCGTTCTCGCCGACCCGCCACACCGCGTCCAGACCCCGGTACACCGGCCCGTACGCGTAGCCCTGCGTGGCCAGCTTCTCGTAGGCGCCGTCCAGCGGCACCTCCTCCGCGCCGGCCGGCGGCCACTGCGCGAGCGTGAACGGGGCGTCCGGGCCGCGGAAGCCGAGGTGCCCGCGGGCGTTGAGCGTCCACGGCACGTCGGCGCTGTCGGGCCGCGAGTAGATCGACACCTCCCGGTGGCCGCCCGCGTCCGCGGCGCCCACGCTGACCTGCACGTGCACCCCGCCCTTCGCGGGCAGCGCCAGCGGGCCGAGGATCGACAGGTCCTCCAGCACGGTGCAGCCCAGCTGGTCGCCGGCCCGCACGGCCATCTCCACCAGCGCCGTCGCCGGCACCAGCGTCTGCCCCAGCACCACGTGGTCGGCCAGCCACGGATGGGTCCGCACCGACAACCGGCTGGTGAACAGCGTCTGTTCGACGCCCGCTACGGTCACCGCGGCGCCCAGCAGCGGGTGCTCCGCCGACTCCAGGCCCAGGTCCGAGGCCTCGGCGACCACGCCCGAGGTCTCCACCCAGAACCGCTCGTGCTGGAACGCGTACGTCGGCAGGTCGGTGTGGTGCGCCCCGGTACCGGCGTAGAAGCCCTGCCAGTCCACCGGCACGCCCGCGGTGTGCAGCCGGGCCACCCCGGTGACCAGGCCCTCCGGCTCCGGCCGGCCGCGCCGCAGCAGCGGCACCGCGGCCTCCGGGCCCACGTCGACCGTGTCCCGCACCAGCGTGGTCAGCACCGCGTCGGGCCCCACCTCGGCGAACGCGGTCGCGCCCAGGCCGTGCAGGGTGGTCACCGCGTCGGCGAAGCGGACGGCCCGGCGGACCTGGTCGGCCCAGTAGGCGGGGGTGCGCAGGTCGTCACCGGTGGCGAGCCGGCCGGTGAGCGTCGACACGACCGGGATCGTCGGCTCGTTGTACGTCAGTTCGCCGGCGATACGGCGGAACTCGTCGAGCATGCCGTCCATGCACGGCGAGTGGAAGGCGTGCGAGACGGTCAGCCGCTTCGTCTTGCGGTCCAGCCGCCGGAAGTGCGCCGCCACGTCCGAGGCCGCCGCCTCGTCGCCCGAGACGACCACGGACGTGGGCCCGTTGACGGCGGCGACCGACAGCCGGTCCCCGACATCCTTCAGGAGGGGGAGGACCTCCTCCTCGGTGGCCTGCAGGGCGATCATCGTGCCGCCGGCCGGCAGGTTCTGCATCAGCCGGGCCCGGGCGGCCACCAGCCGGGCCGCGTCGGGCAGGCTCAGGACGCCCGCGATGTGGGCGGCGGCCAGTTCGCCGATGGAGTGCCCGGCGACGTAGTCCGGCGTGACGCCCCAGGACTCCACCAGGCGGTACAGGGCCACCTCGGTGGCGAACAGCGCCGGCTGCGTGTACCCGGTCTGGTCCAGTTCGCCCCCGGCGGCGATGACGTCGCGCAGCGGCTTGTCCAGCAGCGGGTCCAGCTCCGCGCACACCGCGTCGAACGCCTTCGCGTACGCCGGATAAGCCTCGTACAGCTCCAGGCCCATGCCGGTGCGCTGCGCGCCCTGGCCCGTGAACAAGAACGCCGTCTTGCCGGTGGTCCGTGTCCCCTGGACGACGTGCGGCGCCGGCTCCCCGGCCGCCAGGGCCCGCAGCCCCGCCAGCAGTTCGTCCCGGTGCGCGCCGACGACCACCGCGCGCCGCTCCAGCGCGGAGCGGCCCGTACCGAGTGAATACGCCACGTTCAGCGGGCACACCAGGTCCGCGTCCCGCTCCAGGTGCGCCAGCATCCGCCCGGCCTGCGCCGCGAGGGCCTGCGCCGTCTTCGCCGACACCACCCACGGCAGCAGCGGGTGCGTGAACGCGGCCTCGCCGTCACCGGACGCCTCCGCCGTACCGGCCAGGTCCTCCGCCGCCGGCTCCTCCAGGATCACGTGCGCGTTGGTGCCGCTCACACCGAACGCCGAGACGCCCGCCCGGCGCGGCGCGCCCGTGTCCGGCCACGGCCGGGCATCGGTCAGCAACTCGACCGCGCCCGCCTCCCAGTCGACCATCGGGGTCGGCGTGTCGACGTTCAGGGTCCGCGGCAGGATGCCGTGCCGCATCGCCTGGATCATCTTGATGACGCCGCCCGCGCCGGCCGCCGCCACCGTGTGCCCGATGTTCGACTTCAGCGAGCCCAGGTACAGCGGCTTGCCCTCCGGCCGGCCCCGCCCGTACGTGGCCAGCAGCGCCTGCGCCTCGATCGGGTCGCCCAGCCGGGTGCCCGTACCGTGCGCCTCCACCACGTCCACGTCGGACGCGGACAGCCGGGCGCTGGCCAGCGCCTGCTGGATGACCCGCTCCTGGGAGGGACCGTTGGGCGCGGTGAGGCCGTTGGACGCGCCGTCCTGGTTGACGGCCGTACCGCGGATCACGGCCAGCACGCGGTGGCCGTTGCGGCGCGCGTCCGACAGCTTCTCCACCAGCAGCAGGCCCACGCCCTCGGACCAGGCGGTGCCGTCGGCGGCCGCCGCGAAGGACTTGATGCGGCCGTCCTCGGCGAGCCCGTTCTGCCGCGAGAAGTCCACGAACCCGCTCGGGTTGCCGGACACCGTGGCACCGCCGGCCAGCGCCAGCGTCGACTCGCCCTTGCGGACCGACTGCACCGCCAGGTGCAGCGCCACCAGCGATGAGGAGCAGGCCGTGTCCACCGACACCGCGGGCCCCTCGAAACCGAAGGTGTACGCGATGCGGCCCGAGGCGACACTGCTGAGCTTGCTGGTCATCAGGTAGCCCTCGAGCTCCTCGGGGCCCTCCAGCCCCAGGTAGCTCTGCTCCACGACACCCGCGAACACGCCCACCGGGGTGCCGCGCAGCGTCGCCGGGTCGATGCCGGCCTGCTCGAACGTCTCCCAGGCGGTCTCCAGCAGCACCCGCTGCTGCGGGTCCATCGCCAGCGCCTCACGCGGCGATATGCCGAAGAAGCCCGGGTCGAAGAGGGCCGCCCCGTCGAGGAAACCGCCCTTCTTCGTGTACGACTTGCCCGGCTTGCCGCGCTCCGGGTCGTAGAGGGAGTCGATGTCCCAGCCGCGGTCGGTGGGCCATTCGGTGATGCCGTCGGCCTCGTCCATGACGAGCTGCCACAGCTCGTCCGGGGACGTCACCCCGCCGGGGAAGCGGCACGCCATGCCGACGATCGCCACCGGCTCCTCGGTGCCGGCCTCCAGTTCGGCGAGCCGCTGCCGGGCCTTCTGCAGGTCGGTGGTCACCCATTTCAGGTACTCCACCATCTTCTGTTCGCGTGCGGACGCCCCGTCCTTGCCGGCGTCCTGACCTGACGTCTGAGGTGATTCAAGGGACATGCGGGATCAACTTCTCCTCGGGCTGGTCGTGGGGGTGATCAGTTCGCGCTGCGGCCGAGCTGGTTGTCGATGAAGTCGAAGAGGTCCTCCGCGGAGGCGGCCTCCAGGGCCTCGGCCACCTCCTCGTCCCGGCCGCTCTGCGCCGCGGTCTCGTTGAGCCGGGACAGCAGGGTCTGGAGCCGTACGGAGACGGCCGTCCGAGCGGCGTCGTCGCCCAGTTCCGCCAGTGCCGCGTCCAGCCGGTCCAGCTCGGCGAGCAGAGGCTGGGACGCGCCGGGGCCGTCGCCCTCCGGGGCCATCTCGGCCACGATGTGCTCGGTCAGCGCCTCCGGGTTCGGGTGGTCGAACACCACGGTCGCGGCCAGCCGCACCCCGGTCCTGGCGTTCAGCCGGTTCCGCAGCTCCACCGCCGTCATGGAGTCGAAGCCCATCTCCTGGAACGCGCGCCCCGCGTGGACCGCGTCGACCCCGGAGTGCCCCAGCACCGCCGCGACCTCGGTACGCACCAGGTCGAGGACCGTCTGCCGGCGCTCCACGGCCGACAGCCCGGCCAGCCGTCGCGCCAGCGACTCCACCTCGCCGCCGCCCGACCGGGCCACCCGCCGGCCCGGCACCCGCACCAGCGACCGGAACACCGGCGGCACCTGACCGTGCGCCCGCATCGCGGACAGGTCCACGGGCAGCGCCACGACGGCGGCCGTGCTGTCGGTGAGCGCCGAGTCGAACAGCGCCGCGCCCTCCTCCGGCGACACGGGCCGGAAGCCCTCGCGGCCGAACCGCTGCAGGTCGTTGTCCGTCAGCGCCCCGTTGATGCCGTAGCTGAGACCCCACAGGCCCCAGGCGATCGACGTCGCCGCGAGCCCCCGGGCCGCCCGGTGACCGGCCAGCCCGTCCAGGAACGCGTTGGCCGCCGCGTAGTTGGACTGCCCGGGCCCGCCGATCACGCCCACGCTGGACGAGAACAGGACGAACGCGGACAGATCCAGGTGCTCCGTCAGCTCGTGCAGGTACCAGGCCGCGTCCGCCTTCGGGCGGAGCACCGCGTCCAGACCGCCCTCGGTCAGCGCCGGCACCAACCCGTTGTCCAGGACACCGGCCGTGTGCACGACACCCCGCAGCGGATGCGCGTCCGGTACGGCGGCCAGCGCGGCCGCCAGCGCCTCGCGGTCGGCCACGTCGCAGGACGCGAACGTGACCCGCGCGCCCAGCGCCGACAGCTCCGCCTCCAACTCGGCCGCACCCGGGGCCCCGGCCCCGCGGCGGCTCAGCAGCAGCAGGTGCCGCACGCCGTGTTCGGCGACCAGGTGCCGGGCGAAGAGGCCGCCCAGGGCGCCCGTACCGCCCGTGATGAGCACGGTGCCGTCCGGGTCCCAGGCCGCGGCCCGGCCCTCCGTACCACCCTGCGCGGAGCCCACCGGCATACGACGCAGCCTCGGCAGCAGCACCGCACCGCCGCGTACCGCCGCCTGCGGCTCGCCCGAGGCGACCACCGCGGACAGCACCTCCGCCGTCGCACCGGCGGCGTCCGGCGCCTCAGCCGTGGCGCCCGGCGCCCCGTCCAGGTCGATCAGCGTCAACCGGTCCGGCGCCTCCGCCTGGGCCGACCGCAGCAGGCCCCATACGGTCGCCGCGGCCGGTTCCGGCACGCCCTCGGCGCCCGTGTCGACGGCGCCCCGCGTGAGGACCACCAGCCGCGTACCGCCGAGCCGCGGCTCGGCCAGCCACTCCTGCACCAGACCGAGCGCCCGCCGCGCCGCCGCGTGGGCGGCGCCCACCACGTCGTCCGCGGCACCGGCCGCGAACCGGGCCAGCACGGCGTCCACCCCGGCCCCGGCCTCCACGGCCTTGCCGACCGCCGCCACCTCGTCGAACACGGGCACCTCGGCACCCGCGCCCGCGACGGCGCCCGCCGCGTCCAGGCCGTCCCCGTCGAGGACGCCCCAACGGAGCGAACCGTCCGGAGCCGGCAGCGCGGCGCGCTCCCAGTCCAGCTCGAACAGCGGCCTCGCCGCGTCCACGGCGGCCCCGCTGAACGCCGCGTCCGGCACGTCCCGGAAGACGAGCCGCCCGATCGTCACGACGGGCCGGTCCTCCGCGTCGGCCAGCACCACCGCGACCGCGTGCGCGTCCACCGCACCGCCGCCATCGGCCCCGGCACCCGCGTCCGCCGCGGACTCCGGCAGAGGCAGTTCGGCCGGCGCGATCCGTACGCGGACGGCGGTCGCGCCGCTCGCGTGCAGCCGCACCTGCTCCCAGCGCGCCGGCACCCGGGTCGTCCCCGGCTCGCCGTCGCCGGCGGACGCGGTCACCGCGGCCTCCAGCAGCGCCGGGTGCAGCTCGTAGCGGGCGGCGTCCGGCAGCAGGTCCTCCGGCAGCCGCACCTCCACCGACGGGCCGTCCGACGGCACCGGAGCCGACGCGGCCTCCGGCGTACCCGTACCGGCCGGCACCAGGAAGCCCCGGGCGTGGACCGTCCACACCGCGTCCGCCCCGGCGTCCTCGCCGCGGCTGTGCACGGTGAACGGCCTGCGGCCGGCCGCGTCCGCCGGGCCCACGCCCAGCTGCAGCTGCACCGCACCGTCCGCGGGCAGCACCACGGGCGCCACCAGGTCCAGCTCCACCGAGCCCGGCAGGCCCAGCTCGTCACCCGCCCGCACGGCCATCTCGACCAGCGCGGACGCCGGCACCACCGGCGCGTCGAACACCGCCTGCTCGGCCAGCCACGGGTGCGTACGCGCCGACAACCGGCTGGTGAACAGCGTCTGCTCGGCTCCCGCCACGGTCACCGCCGCACCCAGCAGCGGATGCCCGGTGCCCGCCAGGCCGTACCCGGAGTCCCCGCCTCCGGCGGTACCGGTGAGCCAGAACGCCCGGCGCTGGAACGCGTACGTCGGCAGCGTCACGGGCCGCGGCTCTGCCTCGGCACCGGAACCCGCGAACAGCGCCCGCCAGTCGACCCGCACACCCCGGCTGTGCAGCACTCCGACGGCCGTCACGAGCTGGTGTGCTTCGGGGCGGTTTTTGCGGAGGGTGGGGGTGGCGTCGGCGAGGGCGCTGAGGACGGCGTCGGGGCCTATTTCGAGGAGGGTGGTGGCGCCGAGGTCGCGGAGGGTGGTGACGGCGTCTGCGAACCGCACCGCTTGGCGGACTTGGTCGGCCCAGTAGGCGGGGGTGCGCAGGTCGTCGCCGGTGGCGAGGGTGCCGGTGAGGGTGGAGACGACGGGAATCGTCGGTTCGTTGTAGGTGAGTTCGGCGGCGGTGCGGCGGAACTCGTCGAGCATGGCGTCCATGCGGGGGGAGTGGAAGGCGTGCGAGACGGTGAGCTGCTTGGTCTTGCGGCCCAGCTTCTGGAAGTGTTCCGCGACCGTCTGTGCCGCGTCCTCGTCGCCGGAGATGACGACCGACTCGGGTCCGTTGATGGCGGCGATCGAGAGCCGGTCGGCCAAGTCGGTGAGGAGCGGGAGGACTTCGTCTTCGGTGGCCTGGAGGGCGATCATGGCCCCGCCGGTGGGCAGGTTCTGCATCAGCCGGGCGCGTGCGGCGACGAGTCGGGCGGCGTCGGCCAGGCTGAGGACGCCCGCGATGTGGGCGGCGGCCAGTTCGCCGATGGAGTGCCCGGTGACGTAATCCGGAGTGATGCCCCAGGATTCCAGGAGGCGGTAGAGGGCGACTTCGGTGGCGAACAGGGCGGGCTGGGTGTAACCGGTCTGATCCAGCTCCCGCCCGTCTGCGATGACTTCGCGCAGCGGCTTGTCCAGCAGCGGGTCCAGTTCCGCGCACACCGCGTCGAAGGCTTCCGCGTACGCGGGGTAGGTGGTGTACAGCTCCAGGCCCATGCCGGTGCGCTGGGCGCCCTGGCCGGTGAAGAGGAAGCCGGTCTTCCCGGCGGTCTTCGTCCCCTGGGCCACGTACGGCGCCGACTCTCCGGCCGCCAGGGCCCGCAGGCCCGCCAGCAGTTCGTCGCGGTCGGCACCGGCCACCACCGCACGGTGGTCGAAGGCCGTCCGGCTCGTGGCGAGCGACCAGCCGATGGCGGCCGGGTCCAGGGACGCGTGCCGCTCGGCGTACGCCAGCAGCCGGGCGGCCTGGTCGGACACCGCCTCGGGCGTGCGGCCGGACAGGGCCCACGGTGTGACCGGCAGGGAGACGGCCGGGCCGTCCTGCGGTGCGTCGGCGCCCGGAGGCTCCTCCAGTACGAGGTGGGCGTTGGTGCCGCTGATGCCGAACGACGACACCGCCGCGCGCCGCGGACGTCCGGGCGCCTCCCACGGGCGGGCCTCGGTCAGCAGCTCGACCGCACCCGCCTCCCAGTCGACGTGGCTGGTCGGCCGGTCGACGTGCAGGGTCTTCGGCAGGATGCCGTGCCGCATGGCCTCGATCATCTTGATGACGCTGCCGACACCCGCCGCCGCCTGGCTGTGGCCGATGTTCGACTTGAGCGAGCCCAGATAGAGCGGCCGCCCGTCGGCCGGCCGGTCCTGGCCGTACGTGGCCAGCAGCGCCTGCGCCTCGATCGGGTCACCGAGCCGGGTGCCCGTGCCGTGGGCCTCCACGGCGTCCACGTCGTGCGGCTGGAGGCCGGCGTTGGCGAGGGCCTGGCGGATGACCCGCTCCTGGGAGGGGCCGTTGGGGGCGGTGAGGCCGTTGGAGGCGCCGTCCTGGTTGACGGCCGTGCCGCGGATCACGGCCAGCACCTGGTGACCGTTGCGGCGCGCGTCCGACAGCCGCTCCACGAGGAGCAGACCGACGCCCTCCGACCAGCCGGTGCCGTCCGCGCCGTCGGCGAACGGCTTGCACCGCCCGTCGGGAGCCAGGCCGCGCTGCCGCGAGAACTCCACGTACGAGGTCGGGCTCGCCATCACGGTCACGCCGCCCGCCAGCGCGAGGTCGCACTCGCCCGAGCGCAGGGCGCCGGCCGCCATGTGCAGGGCCACGAGGGACGACGAGCAGGCCGTGTCGACGGTGACCGCGGGGCCTTCGAGCCCCAGCGTGTACGACACCCGGCCGGAGGCTACGCTGCCCGCGTTGCCGCTGGCGAGGTAGCCCTCCAGGTCCTCGGGGACGCTGTCCAGCTGGGAGCCGTAGTCGTGGTACATCACGCCGGCGAACACGCCGGTGCGGCTGCCGCGCAGCGACGCCGGGACGATGCCCGCGTTCTCCAGGGTCTCCCACGCGGTCTCCAGCAGCAGCCGCTGCTGCGGGTCGGTGGCGAGCGCCTCGCGCGGCGACATCCCGAAGAACTCGGGGTCGAACCGGTCGGCGTCGTGCAGGAACCCGCCGCCCTTGGCGTACGTGGTGCCGGTGTGCTCCGGGTCGGGGTGGTAGAGGTTCTCCAGGTCCCAGCCGCGGTTGGACGGGAACGCGGTGATGGCGTCGACGCCGCCGGCGACGAGCCGCCACAGGTCCTCGGGCCCGTTGA
Organism: Streptomyces sp. NPDC045998; assembly: GCF_056430285.1. Lineage (NCBI taxonomy): Bacteria > Bacillati > Actinomycetota > Actinomycetes > Kitasatosporales > Streptomycetaceae > Streptomyces > Streptomyces sp. NPDC045998. The sequence continues at coordinate 97,519 of NZ_JBWKLJ010000015.1, read as the reverse complement.
CGTCGCCCGGGTAGCGGCAGGCCATGCCGACGATCGCGATCGGCTCCAGCGACGAGGAGTCTGCCGTCACCACGGCCGGGGCCGCCTCGGGCGCCGAGCCGAACAGCTCCGCTTCCAGGTGCGCGGCGAGCGCCGCCGGATTGGGGTGGTCGAAGACGAGCGTGGTCGGCAGGCGCAGTCCGCTCACCTTGTTGAGCTGGTTGCGCAGCTCGACGGCGGTCAGGGAGTCGAAGCCGATCTCCTGGAACGCCCGCTCGGCCCCGATGGCGGACGGGTCGGCGTGGCCGAGCACCCCGGCCACCTGGGCACGTACCAGGTCCGTGAGCGCCTGCCGGCGCTCGTCCGGCGACAGGCCCGCGAACCGCTGCGCCAGCGGCGAGCCGGCGTCCCCGCCGCCCGTCGCGGCCGACGCGGCCGTGGCGCGGGGAGCCGCGGGTACGAGCCCGCGCAGCAGCGGCTGCGGGTCGTCCTGGCGCCGCAGCGCGGCCGTGTTGAGCCGCGTGACGGCCAGGACCGCCTCGCCGGTGGCGGGGGCGGCGTCGAACAGCTCCATCGCGTCGTCCGAGGACAGCGGGAGCAGCCCGGTGCGCTCGATGCGCTTGAGGTCGGTCTCGTCGAGGCCGCCGCTGATCGTGCTGGCCTCGGCCCACAGGCCCCAGGCGAGGCTGGTGGCGGGCAGGCCGTGGGCGCGGCGGTGCTGGGCGAGCGCGTCGAGGAACGTGTTGCCCGCCGCGTAGTTGGCCTGCCCGGCGTTGCCGATGAGACCCGCGATGGACGAGTACAGGACGAACGCCGTGAGCTCGTGGTCCTTCGTCAGCTCGTGCAGGTTCCATGCCGCGTCGACCTTCGGCTGGAGGACCTTCGCCAGCCGCTCGGCGGTGAGCGACGACAGGAGCCCGTCGTCGAGGACGCCGGCGGTGTGGACGACCGCGGTGAGCGGCCGGTCGGCCGGGATGGCGGCCAGCACTCCGGCCAGCGCTTCCCGGTCGGCGGCGTCGCAGGCCGCGAACGACACCTGCGCGCCCAGCCCGGTCAGTTCGTCCCGCAGGTCGGCGGCGCCGGGGGCGTCGATGCCGCGGCGGCTGAGCAGCAGCAGGTGCCGTGCCCCGTGCCGGGTGACCAGGTGGCGGGCCAGGACGCCGCCGAGGGCGCCGGTGGCACCGGTCACCAGGACCGTGCCGCCGTCCCAGCGCGGCGCCTGCGCCTCCTCGGCGGTGGTGGTCGTACGGGCCAGCTGAGGCGTCAGGGCCTCCGCGCCCCGGACCGCGACCTGGGGAACGTCGGGGGAGACGTGCCGCGGGTCGAGGGTGTCCGTGTCGCGGTCGACGAGGACGATACGGCCCGGGTTCTCGCTCTGGGCCACCCGCACCAGACCCCACACACCGGCGTGCGCCAGATCCGTGACGTCCTCGCCGGGTCCGGTCGCGACCGCGCCGCGCGTCGTCACGACCAGGGTCGCGTCGGCCCGCCGCTCGTCCGCCAGCCACGCCTGGAGCGCCGCCAGGGTGTCGCGCAGCAGGGCGTGCGCCGTCCCGGCCACGTCGTCGGAGCCGACCGTCGGGGCCGGCGCGTACACGACCGTGCCCGTCCCGGCCGGGACCTCGTCCAGCGACGGGTACCGCGCGGCGCCCTCGACGGCGACCCCGCCGACGACCGCCCAGTCGGACGCGTCCACCGGCGCCGCCGCCGGCGCGCCCGCCGACCACACGACCCGGAACAGCCCGTCGCGTGCCGTCGACGCGGCCTCCCGCAGCGCCTCCTTCGACAGCGGCCGCAGCAGCAGCGACTCGACGGACGCCACCGGGGCGCCCACCGCGTCCGCCACGGCGAGGGACACCGTGTCGGCGCCCGACGGGGTCAGCCGTACGCGCAGCGCCGTCGCGCCCGACGCGTACACCCGCACCCCGGACCAGGAGAACGGCAGCATCGCCACGCGGTCCTCGTCGGCCACGCCCGGCAGCAGCGGGTGCAGGGCCGCGTCGAGCAGCGCCGGGTGCAGCAGGAACCGACCCGCGTCACCCCGCGCGCCCTCCTCCAGCACGACCTCCGCGAACAGCTCGCCGTCCGCGCCGCGCCACACGCGGCGCAGGCCGCGGAACGCGCCGCCGTACGCGTACTCCTCGTCCAGCAGGCGCTCGTACACGTCCGTCAGCTCGACCTCGACGGCACCGGCCGGCGGCCACGCCACCAGGGCGGTGCCCTGCTCGGCCGGTGCGGCGGGCGCCAGCGTGCCCCTGGCGTGCAGCGTCCACGGGCCGGCGTCGCCGCCCGCGTCGCCCTCGCGCCGCGCGTACACCTCGATCGCCCGGTGCCCGCCGGCGGCGCCGTCCGCGTCGCGCACGACGACCTGCACCTGTACGCCGCCCTGTTCGGGCAGCACCAGCGGCGCCGACAGGGTCAGCTCCTCCAGGCTCGGGCAGCCCAGCTGCTCGCCCGCGCGAACCGCCAGCTCCACGAAACCGGTGCCCGGCAGCAGTGCCGTCCCGGCCACGGCGTGGTCCGCGAGCCACGGGTGCGTGGCGAGCGACAGCCTGCTCGTGAAGAGCGTGTGGTCACCGTCCGCCAGCTCCACGGTGGCACCCAGCAGCGGGTGTTCCGTCGCGAGCAGGCCGAACCCGGAGGCGTCGGCCGGGGCGTCGGAGGCGTCCAGCCAGTATCGGTCACGCTGGAAGGCGTACGTCGGCAGGTCGACCGGCTCGCCCGGACGCCCGCCGAGGAACCGCTCCCAGTCGACGCGGCCGCCCCGGGAGAAAAACTCGCCGACGGCCGTGACGAGTTGGTGTGCTTCGGGGCGGTTTTTGCGGAGGGTGGGGGTGGCGTCGGCGAGGGGGCTGAGGACGGCGTCGGGGCCTATTTCGAGGAGGGTGGTGGCGCCGAGGTCGCGGAGGGTGGTGACGGCGTCTGCGAACCGCACCGCCTGGCGGACTTGGTCAGCCCAGTAGGTGGGGGTGCGCAGGTCGTCGCCGGTGGCGAGGGTGCCGGTGAGGGTGGAGACGACGGGGATCGTCGGTTCGTTGTAGGTGAGTTCGGCGGCGGTGCGGCGGAACTCGTCGAGCATGGCGTCCATGCGGGGGGAGTGGAAGGCGTGCGAGACGGTGAGCTGCTTGGTCTTGCGGCCCAGGTCGCGGAAGTGTGCCGCCACATCGGAGGCCGCCGCTTCGTCGCCGGAGATGACCACGGATTCCGGGCCGTTGATGGCGGCGATCGAGAGCCGGTCGGTGAGGAGGGGGAGGACTTCGTCTTCGGTGGCCTGGAGGGCGATCATGGCCCCGCCGGTGGGCAGGTTCTGCATCAGCCGGGCGCGTGCGGCGACGAGTCGGGCGGCGTCGGCCAGGCTGAGGACGCCCGCGATGTGGGCGGCGGCCAGCTCACCGATGGAGTGCCCGGTGACGTAATCGGGGGTGATGCCCCAGGACTCCAGGAGCCGGTAGAGGGCGACCTCGGTGGCGAACAGGGCGGGCTGGGTGTAGCCGGTCTGGTCCAGCTCCTCGCCGGTCGCGATGACGTCGCGCAGGGGCTTGTCCAGCAGCGGGTCGAGTTCGGCGCACACGGCGTCGAAGGCTTCCGCGTACGCGGGGTAGGTGGTGTACAGCTCCAGGCCCATGCCGGTGCGCTGGGCGCCCTGGCCGGTGAAGAGGAAGCCGGTCTTCCCGGCGGTCTTCGTCCCCTGGGCCACGTACGGGGCGGTTTCCCCGGCGGCCAGGGCCCGCAGTCCCGCCAGCAGTTCGTCGCGGTCGGCACCGGCCACCACCGCACGGTGGTCGAACAGGGCGCGCGTGGTCAGCAGCGAGTGCCCCACCGCGGCCGGGTCGAGCCCGTCCCGCTCCTCGGCGTACGCGAGCAGCCGCTGCGCCTGGCCCGCCAGGGCATCGGGCGTACGGGCGGACAGCACCCACGCGTTCACCGGCGGGGCGGCCGCGACCGGCTCGTCGGACGCGTCCTCGGCGGGAGCGACCTCCTCGGGCTCCTCGATCACGACGTGCGCGTTGGTGCCGCCGAAGCCGAACGACGACACGCCCGCGCGGCGCGGCGTATCGGACTTCGGCCACGGACGGGCCTCCGTCAGCAGCTCGACCGCGCCCGCGTCCCAGTCGATGCGGGACGAGCGCTCCTCGGCGTGCAGCGTCCTCGGCAGGACGCCGTGCCGCATGGCCTCGATCATCTTGATGACGCCACCGACACCGGCCGCCGCCTGGGCGTGGCCGATGTTCGACTTGAGAGAGCCCAGCCACAGGGGCCGCCCCTCGGGCCGGTCCTGGCCGTACGTGGCGAGCAGGGCCTGCGCCTCGATCGGGTCGCCCAGGGCCGTACCGGTGCCGTGGGCCTCCACGGCGTCCACGTCGTGCGGCTGGAGGCCGGCGTTGGCGAGGGCCTGGCGGATGACCCGCTCCTGGGAGGGGCCGTTGGGGGCGGTGAGGCCGTTGGAGGCGCCGTCCTGGTTGACGGCCGTGCCGCGGATGACGGCCAGCACCTGGTGGCCGTTGCGGCGCGCGTCCGACAGCCGTTCGACGAGGAGCAGGCCCACGCCCTCGGCCCAGCCGGTGCCGTCCGCGCCCTCCGCGAAGGACTTGCAGCGCCCGTCGGGAGCCAGGCCGCGCAGCCGCGAGAACTCGACGAACGCGGTCGGCGTCGACATCACCGCGGCACCGCCGGCCAGGGCGAGGTCGCACTCCCCGGCCCGCAGCGCGTTCACCGCGAGGTGCATCGCCACCAGCGACGACGAGCACGCCGTGTCGACCGTGACGGTGGGGCCCTCCAGGCCGAAGGTGTAGGCGAGCCGCCCGCAGGCGATGCTGCCGGCGCTGCCGCTGAACAGATAGCCCTCGTTGCCCTCGGCGGGCAGGTGGGGGCGGGAGCCGTAGTCGTTGTACATGAGGCCGGTGAACACGCCGGTACGGCTGCCGCGCAGCGACGCCGGGTCGATGCCGGCCCGCTCGAAGGTCTCCCAGGTCGTCTCCAGCAGCAGCCGCTGCTGCGGGTCGACCGCCAGCGCCTCGCGCGGCGACATCCCGAAGAACTCCGGGTCGAAGCGGTCCGCGTCGTGCAGGAACCCGCCCTCGGTCGCGTACGACGTGCCGGGCTCGTCCGGGTCGGGGGCGTACAGCCGCTCCAGGTCCCAGCCGCGGTTCGTCGGGAAGCCGCCGACGGCGTCCACACCGTCCGACACCAGGCGCCACAGGTCCTCGGGGCTGGTGACGCCACCGGGGTAGCGGCAGGCCATGCCGACGATCGCGATCGGCTCCTGGGCCTTGTCCTCGACCTCGCGCAGGCGCTTGCGCGCGTCCCGCGCGTCCGCGATGGCCCGCTTGAGGTACTCCCTCAGTTCTTGCTCGTTCGCCACGTGTTCTCAGCTCCCCGACGTGATGTGGCTCGGTGGTGAAAGGTCGTTGTGGGCGCGTCGTCGCGCCTCGGTGTCCGCCGCCATCGCGCGGCCTCAGTTCAGGTCGTCGAGGAGCGCGAACAGCTCCTCGTCGGTCGCCGTGTCCAGGTCCCGGCCGACGGCCTCGTCGCCGTCGCCCTCGCCCGCCGCCGCTCCGGCCAGGTCCAGCAGTTCCTTGAGCCGGCCGGTGATCTGCTCGAACGCCTCCCGGTCGGCCGCGGCGGCCGACTGGATGGAGTGCTTCAGCCGGTCCAGGTCCGACAGGACCGGGGTCGCCGCCGACACCTCCTCGACCGTGATCTGCTGCCGCAGGTACGCGGCGAGCGCGGTCGGGTTCGGGTAGTCGAAGACCAGCGTGGACGGCAGCCGCAGCCCGGTCGCCGCGTTGAGCTGGTTGCGCAGCTCCACGGCGGTGAGCGAGTCGAAGCCCAGCTCCTGGAAGGCGCGCCCGGCGTCGACGGCGCCGTGGTCGGAGTGCCCCAGCACCCCGGCGACCTGGGCGCGCACCAGGTCCGTCAGGACCTCCATGCGCTGCTCCTCCGGCAGTGCGCCGAGGCGCTCCGCCAGGGAGGGACCGCCCTCGCCGTCCGAGCCGCCGGCCGTGCCGGCCGCCGCGGCGGTACGGCGCGGTGCGCTCGGCGCCAGGGCCCGCAGGATCGCCGGGAGCCGGTCGGGCTGCCTGCGCAGCGCGGCCGTGTCGAGCCGGGTGACGGCCAGGACGGCCTCGCCCGTGGTGGGCGCGGCGTCGAACAGCTCCATCGCGTCGTCCGACGACAGCGGCAGCAGGCCCAGCCGGGCGAGCCGGCGCAGGTCGGTCTCGTCGAGGCCGCCGCTGATGGTGGAGGCCTCGGCCCACAGGCCCCAGGCGAGGCTGGTGGCGGGCAGGCCGTGGGCCCGGCGGTGCTGGGCGAGCGCGTCGAGGAACGTATTGCCCGCCGCGTAGTTGGCCTGCCCGGCGTTGCCGATCAGGCCCGCGATCGACGAGTACAGGACGAAGGCCGTCAGGTCTTGGTCCTTCGTCAGCTCGTGCAGGTTCCAGGCCGCGTCGACCTTCGGCTGGAGGACCTTCGCCAGCCGCTCCGGCGTCAGGTCCGTGAGGACCGTGTCGTCGAGGACGCCGGCGGTGTGGACGACCGCGGTGAGCGGCCGGTTGGCCGGGATGGCGGCCAGCACTCCGGCCAGCGCCTCGCGGTCGGCGGTGTCGCACGCGGCCACCGTGACCTCGGCGCCGAGCCCGGTGAGCTCGTCCCGCAGGTCGGCGGCGCCGGGGGCGTCGATGCCGCGGCGGCTGAGCAGCAGCAGGTGCCGTGCCCCGTGCCGGGTGACGAGGTGCCGGGTCAGGACGCCGCCGAGGGCGCCGGTGGCACCGGTCACGAGGACCGTGCCGCCGTCCCAGCGCGGCGCGGGCTCCGCCGCCCCGGCCGTCGTGCGGGCCAGTTGCGGCGTGAGGAGCGCGGTGCCGCGTACGGCGGCCTGCGGAACGTCGGGGGAGACGTGCCGCGGGTCGAGAGTGTCCGTGTCGCGGTCGACGAGGACGATACGGCCCGGGTTCTCGGTCTGGGCCACCCGGACCAGACCCCAGACACCCGCCCGGACCAGGTCGGTGACGTCCTCGCCGGGTCCGGTCGCGACCGCGCCGCGCGTCGTCACGACGAGCCTGCCGTCCGCGAAGCGCTCGTCCGCCAGCCACGACCGCAGCGTGGCGAGGGTGTCCCGGAGCGCGGCGTGGGCCTCCTCGGCGCTGCCCGTGCCCGTGCCCGTACCGGCGGGCGGCGCGTACACCAGGGTGTCGGCCCGCTCGACGGTGTCGAGGCCGGTGTGCCGGGACGCGCCCGGCACGGTGACGTCACCGAGGACGGCCCAGCCGGAGGCGTCCACCGGAGCCGTACCGGCCGGGCGGGCGAGCGGCGTCCAGACGACGCCGAACAGCCCGTCCCGGGTCGTCGCGGCCGCCTCGCGCAGGGCCTGTGCCGACAGCGGCCGCAGCAGCAGCGACTCCACGGTCGCCACCGGGGCGCCCGTGCCGTCCGCCACCGTCAGCGCGGCCTCCAGCGTGTCGGTGTCCTGGCCGGACACTGCCAGCCGCACCCGCAGCACCGAGGCGCCCACGGCGTGGACCGTGACCCCGGACCAGGCGAACGGCAGCCGCGCCTGGCCCTTCTCGTCGACGACGCCCGGCAGCAGGGTGTGCAGGGCCGCGTCGAGCAGCGCCGGGTGCAGCAGGAACCGCCCGGCATCGCCGCGCACCGGCTCCGGCAGCGCGACCTCGGCGAAGACCTCCCCGTCGCCGCGCCACACCCGGCGCAGCCCGCGGAACGCCTCCCCGTACTGATACCCCAGGGTCTCCAGGCGCTCGTAGACGCCGCTCAGGTCCGTCTCGACCGCGCCCGCCGGCGGCCACGCCGTCAGCGCGGTGCCCGTGGCCCCTGTTGCCGGGGCGAGCGTGCCGGAGGCGTGCGCCGTCCAGGGGCGCTCCCCGGACTCGTCGCCGTCGTCGGGCCGGGAGAACACCTCCACGGAGCGGCGGCCCGCCCCGTCGGCCTCGCCGACGACCACCTGTACCTGTACGGCCCCGTCCTCGGGCAGGACCAGCGGCGCCGACAGCATCAGCTCCTCGACCCGCTCGGCGCCCAGCCGCTCACCGGCCCGGGCGGCCAGCTCGACCAGGCCCGTGCCGGGCAGCAGCACCGTGCCGTGCACGGCGTGCTCCACCAGCCAGGGGTGGCTGCGCCGGGACAACCGCCCGGTGAACAGGTGCTCGTCGCGGTGGGCCACGCCGACCGCCGCACCGATCAGCGGGTGTTCCGTCGCGGCGAGCCCGAGACCGGCCGCGTCGGCCGGGGCCTCGGTGCCCTCCAGCCAGTAGCGCTCGCGCTGGAAGGCGTACGTGGGCAGCGGCACCGTGCGGGCGCCCGGGAAGACCGTCGCCCAGTCGGGCGACGCGCCCCGCAGGCGCAGCCGCGCCAGCGCGCCCATGACGGTCTCCTGCTCGGAGCGGTCCCGGCGCAGCGCCGGCACCAGCAGCCCGGCCTCCTGCTCCAGGCAGGACTGGGCCAGCGCGGTGAGGACCCCGTCCGGGCCCAGCTCCACGAAGTCCGTGACGCCCTCGGCCTCCAGGCAGCGCACGCCGTCGAGGAAGCGCACCGCCTCCCGGATGTGGGTGGCCCAGTAGTCCGGCGAAGTCAGCTGCTCCGCGGTGGCGAGCGCGCCGGTCACGTTGGACACCACCGGGATGCGCGGCGGACGGAACGTCAGCCCCGACGCCACCTCCCGGAACTCGTCCAGGACCTCCTCCATGTGCGGCGAGTGGAAGGCGTGCGACACCGGCAGCCGCTTCGTACGGGCACCCTTGGCCCGCCACGCCGCCGTCAGCTCGTCGACCGCGTCCGCGTCACCAGAGATCACCATCGAGTCGGGCCCGTTGACACCCGCGACCGCCACGGCACCGCCGTACGGCGCGAGCGACGCGCGCACCTCCTCCTCCGTGGCCTGCACGGCCGCCATGGCGCCGCCCTCGCGGGCCGCCTGCATCAGCCGGCCGCGCTCGGCGACCAGGCAGCAGGCGTCCGGCAGGTCCAGGACGCCCGCCAGGTGCGCGGCCGTCACCTCGCCGATGGAGTGGCCCAGGAGGTAGTCGGGGGTGATGCCGTGGTGCTCGAACAGCCGGAACAGCGCCACCTCCACCGCGAACAGCGCGGCCTGCGTGAACGCGGTCTGGTCGATCAGCGCCGCGTCCGCCGTGTCGGGACGGGCGAACAGCACGTCCTTCAGCGGGCGGGCCAGCTCCGGGTCGAGGTGCGCGCACACCTCGTCCAGGGCCCGCGCGAACACCGGGTCGCCCTCGTACAGTTCGCGGCCCATGCCGAGCCGCTGGCTGCCCTGCCCGGTGAACAGGAAGGCCCGCTTGCCGGGGCGCGCCGCGTGCCCGCGCACCACGCCCGCCGGCGTGCCCTCACCGTCGGCGAGGGCGGCCAGGCCGCGCAGCAGCTCCTCCCGGTCCCGGCCGACGACCGCCGCGCCCTGTTCCAGGACGGCGCGCTCGGTGGCGAGGGACAGGCCGATGTCGGCCACGGACACCTCGGGTGCCTCCACGGCGTACCGGTGCAGCTTCGCCGCCTGGGCCCGCAGGGCCGCCTCGTCCTTGGCGGACAGGATCCACGGCACCACCGCGGGCGCCGCCTCCTGCGGGGCGGTGCGCGGTGCGGTGGACGGCGCGGGCGGGGCCTGCTCGATGATCACGTGGGCGTTGGTGCCGCTGATGCCGAACGAGGACACCCCCGCGCGTCGCGGCCGTCCCGTCTCGGGCCAGGAGGTCTCCTCCGTCAGCAGGGCCAGCGCGCCGGAGTCCCAGTCCACGTGCGGGGACGGCTCGTCCACGTGCAGCGTCCTCGGCAGGACGCCGTGCCGCATCGCCTCGATCATCTTGATGACGCCGCCGACGCCGGCCGCCGCCTGGCTGTGGCCGATGTTCGACTTCAGCGAACCCAGGTACAGGGGCCGCCCGTCGGGCCGGTCCTGGCCGTACGTGGCGAGCAGGGCCTGCGCCTCGATCGGGTCGCCGAGCCGCGTGCCGGTGCCGTGCGCCTCGACGGCGTCCACGTCGCCCGGCCGGAGCCCGGCGCTCGCCAGCGCCTGCTGGATGACCCGCTCCTGGGACGGCCCGTTGGGGGCGGTGAGCCCGTTGGACGCGCCGTCCTGGTTGACGGCCGTACCGCGGACCACCGCGAGCACGCGGTGGCCGTTGCGGCGCGCGTCCGACAGCCGCTCGACCAGCAGCAGGCCCACGCCCTCGGACCAGCCGGTGCCGTCGGCGGCCGCCGCGAACGACTTGCAGCGCCCGTCGGGCGACAGGCCGCGCTGCCGCGAGAACTCCACGAACGTGTTCGGGCCGTTCATCACGGTCACACCGCCGGCCAGGGCCAGGTCGCACTCGCCGGAGCGCAGCGCGTTCGCCGCAAGGTGCAGGGCCACCAGCGACGACGAGCACGCCGTGTCGACGGTGACCGCCGGGCCCTCCAGGCCGTACGTGTACGACAGCCGGCCCGAGATCACGCTGGACAGGTTCCCGGCCAGCAAGAACCCCTCGAACTCCTCCGGGGCGGTCGCCAGCCGCGACGCGTAGTCGTCGTACATGGCGCCCGTGAACACCCCGGTGTTGCTGCCGCGCAGCACGGCCGGGTCGATGCCCGCGCTCTCGAACGTCTCCCACGCGGTCTCCAGCAGCAGCCGCTGCTGCGGGTCCGTCGCGGTCGCCTCACGCGGCGAGATGCCGAAGAACTCCCGGTCGAACAGGTCCGCGTCGTGCAGGAACCCGCCCTCGCGGACGTACGAGGTGCCCGTGCGCTCCGGGTCCGGGTCGTAGAGGGCGTCCAGGTCCCAGCCGCGGTTCACCGGGAACCCGCTGACCGCGTCGGTGCCCTCGGCGACCAGCCGCCACAGCTCCTCCGGCGACGACACCCCGCCCGGGTAGCGGCACGCCATGCCGACGATGGCGATCGGCTCGTCCGTCGCACCCCGCGACCGCGTCTTCGCCACGGCGGCCGGGGCCTTCGCGGCGGACACCCGGGTCAGCAGGTACGTGGCCAGCGCCGCCGGCGTCGGGTGGTCGAACACGGCCGTCGCGGGCAGCCGCAGCCCCGTGGTGGCCGCGAGCCGGTTGCGCAGGTCCACTCCGGCCATCGAGTCGAAGCCGATGTCGTTGAACGCCCGGTCCGGCTCGACGGCCGACGCGCCCGCGTGGCCCAGCACCCCGGCGACCGTGGCGCGCACCAGGTCGAGGACCGCCTCGCGGCGCTTCTCCTCGGGGAGTCCGGCGATCTGCCGGCCCCAGTCGGTACCGCCGCCCGCGGTCGGTTCGGCTCCGCGCGCCGCGGACCGCCGGGTACGGGTCCGTACCAGGCCCCGGTACAGGGCCGGTACGGGCTCCGCACCGCCCGCGAACCGGGCCGGGTTCAGGGCCACCGGGGCCCACAGGGGCTCGTCGCCCGCCAGCGCCGCGTCGAACAGGGCCAGGCCCTGCTCGGGCGTGAGCGGCGTCATCCCGGCCCGGCTCCAGCGGGCCAGGTCCGCGTCCGTGAGGGACGCGCCCATGCCGTGGCTGCCGTCCCACAGGCCCCACGCCAGCGCGGTGGCCGGCAGGCCGGCGGCGCGCCGGTGCGCGGCCAGGGCGTCCAGGAAGGTGTTGGCCGCGGCGTAGTTGCCCTGCCCGGCGGTGCCGGTCAGCCCGGACACGGACGAGAACAGCACGAACGCCGACAGATTCTGATTTTTCGTCAGCTCGTGGAGATGCCAGGCCGCGTCCACCTTCGGCCGCAGCACCGCCGCCACGCGCTCCTCCGTCAGCGACTCCACGGTCCCGTCCGCCAGCACCCCCGCCGTGTGCACCACGGCGGTCAGCGGGTGCGCCGGGTCGACCGCGGCGAGCAGCCGCTCGACCGCCGCACGGTCCGCGGCGTCCGCGGCGACGGCCGTCACCTCCGCGCCCAGCGCGGACAGTTCGGCCACCAGCTCCGCCGCGCCCGGCGTGTCCGGACCGCGCCGGCTGCTCAGCAGCAGATGCCGCACCCCGTACGCGGCGACCAGGTGCCGGGCGAACAGCGCGCCCAGCCCGCCGGTGCCGCCCGTGACGAGCACGGTGCCCCCGGGGTCGAGCACGCGGCGCTCCGCCGCTGCGGAGCCGCGCCCGGCGCGGGCCAGGCGCGGCGCGTACAGGGCGCCGCCGCGCACCGCCAGCTGCGGCTCGCCCGCCGCACCGGCGGCGAGCGCCGCGACCGGCACGGCCGCGTCCGGCGCGTCCAGGTCGATCAGCACGACCCGGTCCGGGTGCTCCGACTGCACCGACCGCAGCAGGCCCCACACCGGGGCCGCGCCCAGGTCCGCGACGCCCTCGCCGGGCAGCGCCGCGACGGCGCCCCCGGTGACCACCGCGAGCCGCGCGTCGGCGAACCGGTCGTCGGCCAGCCAGCGCCGCACCAGCTCCAGGGTCCGTACGGTCGCCTCGTGCGCCGCCGCCGGGATGCCGTCCGCACCGGTGGTGCCGTCCGTACCCGCGGTGCCGTCCGCGCCGGTGGTGCCGGACACCCGTACCACCGCCACGTCCACGCCGACGGCCGCGTCCAGGTCGTCGCCGACGAGGCCCCACGACGGGTCGGCCTCGCCCTCGGGCGCCGCCACCGCGGCCCACTCCACCGTGAACAGCGCGTCGTCGACCGGGCCGGCCGCCGCGGACTCCAGGTCCGCGCGGGCGATCGGCCGCAGCACCAGCGACTCCACCTCGGCGACCGGGGCGCCGGTGGCGTCCGCCAGGCTCAGCCGGTAGGTGTCCGCGCCGAGCGGCGAGATCCGCAGCCGCACCTCGGCCGCGCCCGTGGCCCGTACGTCGATCCCGGACCAGGCGAACGGCAGCCGGATCCGGTCCGTCTCGCCCTCCACGGCCGCGTCCAGCACCAGCGGGTGCAGCGCCGCGTCGAACAGCGCCGGGTGCACGGCGAACCGCGCGGCGGCCTCGGCGTGCTCCTCCGGCAGCCGGATCTCGGCGAACAGTTCGTCACCGGCCCGCCACATCGCCCGCAGCCCCTGGAACGCGGGGCCGTACCCGTACCCCAGCGCGGCGAGGCGCTCGTACACACCGGTCAGGTCCGCCGGGACCGCCCCCTCGGGCGGCCACGCCGTCCAGCGGTCGGCCTCGTCCGCCGTCTCCGCGGCCGGGGCCAGCGCACCGGCCGCGTGCCGTGTCCAGGCGCGGGCCGCGTCGTCGCCGACGCCCGCGCCCGCGTCACCCGTGTCCGGGCGGGCGTACACCGAGAACGGCCGGACACCCGAGGCGTCCGCCGCGCCGACCGCCACCTGGACGCGGACCGCCGCACGCTCCGTCAGCGGCAGCGGCGCCTCCAGCGTCAGCTCCTCCACGCGCGGCGCGCCGAGGTGGTCGCCGGCCGCCGCGGCCAGCTCCAGGAACGCGGTCGCCGGCACCAGCACGGTCCCGCCGACGGTGTGGTCCGCCAGCCACGGGTGGCCGCGCAGCGACAGCCGGCTGGTGAACACCGCGTCCTCGCGCTCCGCCAGGTCCAGCGTCGTCGACAGCAGCGGATGCCCGGCAGGGTCGAGCCCGAGGCTCCGCGCGTCCGCCGGCACCGACGGCGCCAGCCAGTAGTGCTGCCGCTGGAAGGGGTACGTCGGCAGGTCGGCCGACGCGGCCGGGGTGCCGGCGCCCGTGAAGAACGACGCCCCGTCCAGCGGCGCGCCCGCCGCGTACACCCGCGCCAGGCCCTCGACGAGCGTGTCGCCCTCCGGCTGCCCGGCCCGCAGCAGCGGCACGGCCGTGACGTCGTCCAGGGCGCCGCGCGTGAGCGCGGTCAGCACCGCGTCCGGGCCGGCCTCCACGAACACCGTGGCGCCCTGGGCGGCCAGTTCGCGCACCGCGTCCAGGAACCGCACGGTGGCCCGGATCTGCCCGGCCCAGTAGTCCGGCGAGGTCAGTTCGGCGTCCGTGGCCCTCGTTCCGGTCACCGTGGACACGATCGGGATGCGCGGCGCCTTGAAGTCGACCTGGGAGGCGACCTCGCGGAACGCGTCGAGGATGCCGTCCATGTGCGGCGAGTGGAAGGCGTGCGACACCGTCAGGCGCTTCGTCCTGCGGCCGCGCTCCCGCCACTCGGCGGCGATCCGCTCGGCGGTCTCCGCGTCCCCGGAGATCACCACCGAGTCGGGCCCGTTGACGGCGGCGATCGCCACCGCGTCCTCGTGCCCGGCGAGCGAGGCGGCGATCTCCGCCTCCTGCCCCTGCACGGCGATCATGGCGCCGCCCGCACGGGCCGCCTGCATCAGCCGGCCCCGGGCGGCGACCAGCTTCGCCGCGTCCTCCAGCGACAGCACGCCCGCCACGTGCGCGGCGGCCAGCTCGCCGATCGAGTGCCCGGCCAGCAGGTCCGGGGTCACCCCGTGGTGCTCCAGCAGCCGGAACAGCGCCACCTCGACGGCGAACAGCGCCGGTTGCGTGTACGTCGTCTCGTCGACGAGCGCGGCGTCCGGACCGTCCGGGTCCGCGAACACCACCTCGCGCAACGGCCGCTCCAGGTGCGGCGCGAACGCCGCGAACACCTCGTCCAGCGCCGCCGCGAACACCGGGTGGCGCGCCGCCAGCTCACGGCCCATGCCGACCCGCTGGGCGCCCTGACCGGTGAACAGGAACGCGGTACGGCCCGCGTGCGCCGCGCTGTCCGTCACCACGCCGGGCGCCTGCTCCCCACGGGCGAGTGCGTCCAGACCGGCCAGGAACCCGGCACGGTCCGCGGCGACCACGGCCGCCCGCTGCTCGAACGCCGTACGCGTGGTGGCCAGCGCACGGCCCACGGCCGCGTCGTCCGGCGCGCCGTCGCCCGCCGCGTACGCCCGCAGGCGCTCGGCCTGGTCGCGCAGCGCGGCGGAGTCCCGCGCGGACAGCAGCCACGGCGCGGGCAGCGCCGGCGCGGCGAGGCCCGCCGGCTCCCCGGCCGGGAGGGCCGCCTCCTCGGGGGCTTCTTCCAGGACGACATGGGCGTTGGTGCCGCTGATGCCGAACGACGACACCGCGGCCCGCCGCGGCCGGCCGGGCGCCTCCCACGGGCGCGCCTCGGTCAGCAGCTCCACCGCGCCGCGGTTCCAGTCGACGTGCGGCGACGCCTCGTCGACGTGCAGCGTCCTCGGCAGGACGCCGTGGCGCATGGCCTCGACCATCTTGATGACGCCGCCGACACCGGCCGCCGCCTGGGCGTGGCCGATGTTGGACTTCAGGGAGCCCAGGAACAGCGGCGCGCGGTCCTCCCGGTCGCTGCCGTACGTCGCCATCAGCGCCTCGGCCTCGATCGGGTCGCCGAGCCGGGTGCCGGTGCCGTGCGCCTCGACGGCGTCCACGTCGGCCGTGGTCAGGCCCGCGTCGGCGAGCGCCTGGCGGATGACCCGCTGCTGCGACAGGCCGTTGGGGGCCGTCAGTCCGTTGGACGCGCCGTCCTGGTTGATCGCCGAGCCCCGGATGACGGCGAGGACGCGGTGGCCGTTGCGGCGCGCGTCCGACAGCCGCTCCACCAGGAGCAGGCCCACGCCCTCGGACCAGCCGGTGCCGTCGGCGGCCGCCGCGAACGACTTGCAGCGGCCGTCGGGGGCGAGGCCGCGCTGCCGCGAGAACTCCACGAACATGCCCGGCGAGGACATCACGGTCGCGCCGCCCGCCAGCGCCATGTTCGTCTCGCCCGAACGCAGCGAGCGGATCGCCAGGTGCAGCGCCACGAGCGACGACGAGCAGGCCGTGTCGGCGGTGACGGCCGGGCCCAGCAGCCCCAGCTGGTAGGCGATGCGGCCCGACATCACACTGGCGGTGCTGCCGGTGAGGACGCTGCCCCGGACGTTCTCCGGCGCCTCGTACATGCGCGGCCCGTACTCCAGGGCCGTGGCGCCCACGAAGACGCCCGTGCGCGAACCGCGCAGCGCCTCCGGGTCGATCCCGGACCGCTCGATCGCCTCCCACGCCGTCTCCAGCAGCAGCCGCTGCTGCGGGTCCATCGCCAGCGCCTCACGCGGCGAGATGCCGAAGAAGCCCGCGTCGAAGCGGCCCGCGTCGTGCAGGAACCCGCCGTGGCGCACCGCGCTCTTGCCGGGCCGGTCCGGGTCGGGGTCGTACAGGTCCTCGTCCCAGCCGCGGTCCGTGGGGAACTCCGAGATCGCGTCGACGCCCTCGGCGACCACCCGCCACAGGTCCTCGGGGGACGCCACGCCGCCGGGGTAGCGGCAGGCCATGCCGACGATGGCGATCGGCTCGTCCGCGTCGACGGGCCGCACGAACGTGTCGGCGTCGCCGGCCGCACCCAGCAGCTCCGCCTCCACGAACTCGATCAGCGCCTGCGGCGTCGGGTGGTCGAACAGCAGGCTCGTCGGCAGGTCCAGACCGGTCGCGCGGGCGAGCGCCGCGCGCAGCTCGGTCGTCATCATCGAGCTGAACCCGAGCTCCTGGAACGGCGTGCGCAGCTCCAGGCGCTCGTCGTCGCCGTACTCCAGGACGGCCGTGACGTGCCCGGTGACCAGCTCGGCCACGGCGCGCCGCCGCTCGTCGCCGGACAGCCCGGCCAGCCGCTCGCCGAGCGCCCCGCGCGGAGCGGCCGCGGCCGCCTCGGCCCGGACACCGCCGTCGCCGGAGGCCGGCAGGACCGCCTCCTTGCGGGTGGCCGCGTCGAACCAGTGGCGCCTCCGCTGGAAGGCGTACGTGGGCAGGGTGACGCGCCGGCCGCCCCACGGCCCGTACACCGCGGCCCAGTCGACGTCCGCGCCCTGCGTGAAGGCCGTCGCCACGGCCGTCAGGACCGTGCGCGCCTCGGACCGGCCGGCGCGCAGGGCGGGGACGGCGCCCGCGAGGGGGCTGAGGACGGCGTCGGGGCCGACCTCGATGAGGGTGGTGGCGCCGAGCTCGCGGAGGGTCGCGACGGCGTCGGCGAACCGGACGGCCTGGCGGACCTGCTCGGACCAGTAGCACGGGGTGCGCAGGTCGTCGCCGGTGGCGAGGGTGCCGGTGAGGGTGGAGACGACGGGGATCGTCGGCTCGTGGTAGGTGAGCTCCTTGGCGACCTTGTGGAACTCCTTCAGCATGGCGTCCATGCGGGGGGAGTGGAAGGCGTGCGAGACGGTGAGCTGCTTCGTCTTGCGGCCCAGGTCGCGGAAGTGCGCCGCCACACGGGAGGCCGCCGTCTCGTCGCCGGAGATGACGACCGACTCGGGGCCGTTGATGGCGGCGATGGAGAGGCGGTCGGCCAAGTCGGTGAGAAGCGGCAGGACTTCGTCTTCGGTGGCCTGGAGGGCGATCATCGCCCCGCCCGTGGGCAGCTCCTGCATCAACCGGGCCCGGGCCGCGACCAGTCGGGCGGCGTCGGCCAGGCTGAGGACACCCGCGATGTGGGCGGCGGCCAGTTCGCCGATGGAGTGCCCGGCGACGTAGTCGGGGGTCACGCCCCAGGACTCGAGCAGTCGGTAGAGGGCGACCTCGGTGGCGAACAGGGCGGGCTGGGTGTAACCGGTCTGGTCCAGCTCCCGCCCGTCTGCGATGACCTCGCGCAGGGGCTTGTCCAGCAGCGGGTCCAGCTCCGCGCACACCGCGTCGAACGCCTTCGCGTACGCGGGATAGGCCTCGTACAGCTCCAGGCCCATGCCGGTGCGCTGCGCGCCCTGGCCGGTGAACAGGAACGCGGTGCCGGCCGGCCCCGCCGTCCCGTCACCGTCCGCGCGGACGACCGCGCCCGACGGACGGTCCTCGGCGAGCGCCCGCAACCCCGCCACCAGCTCGTCCCGGTCCGCGCCGACGACGACCGCGCGCTCGGCGAAGGCCGTACGGTCCGTCGCCAGCGACAGGCCCACGTCCAGCGGCCGCGGCGCGTCCTCCGCCGCGGCGAACGCGGCCAGGCGCCCGGCCTGGGCGCGCAGGGCGGCCTCCGACCGCGCCGAGACCACCCAGGCCAGGGCGTCGGGAGCGCCCTCCGGGGCGACGACCGGCTCGGCCGCCGCCGTCGAAGGCGCCTCCGCCACCACGACGTGGGCGTTGGTGCCGCCCATGCCGAAGGAGCTGACGCCGGCCACCAGGGGCCGGTCCGGACGCGGCCAGGCCGTGCGCTCGCGCTGCACGGCCAGACCCAGCTCGTCCAGCGGGATGGCGGGGTTGGGCGTCTCGAAGTTGAGGCTCGCCGGCAGCTCGCGGTGCGTGATGCTCAGCAGGGTCTTGATGAGCCCCGCGATACCGGCGGCGCCCTCCAGGTGGCCGATGTTCGTCTTGACGGAGCCCACCAGCAGCGGGTCCCCGGGCGCGCGGTCCGCGCCGAGCGCGGCGCCGAGCGCGGCCGCCTCGATCGGGTCGCCGACCGGCGTGCCCGTACCGTGCAGCTCCACGTACTGGACGGTCTCGTCGGGGCTGAGCGCGGCACGCTCGTGGGCCAGGCGCAGCACCTGCTCCTGGGCGTCGCGGCCCGGCACCGTCAGGCCCTCGGTGGCGCCGTCGTTGTTGACGGCGGTGCCGCGGATCACGCCGTGGATCCGGTCGCCGTCCGCGAGGGCCGCCGACAGCGGCTTCAGCACGACGACGCCGCCGCCCTCGCCGGGCACGAAGCCGTTCGCGCGGGCGTCGAAGGTGTACGACACGCCGTCGGGGGAGAGCGCGCCGAAACGTTCCTCCGTGAGGGCGTTCTCCGCCAGCAGGTTGAGGTTCACCCCGGCCGCGATCGCGGTCGTCGACTCCCCGGCGCGCAGGCTCTCGCACGCCAGGTGCACCGCGACGAGCGACGACGACTGCGCCGAGTCCACCGTCATGCTCGGCCCGTGCAGGCCCAGCTGGTACGAGACCCGGTTGGCGATGACGCCGCGGTTCACGCCCGTCATCGTGTGCTGCGTGACCGCCTCGGCGCCGTACTGGTACAGCAGGTTCGTGTAGTCGTCGCGCAGCGTGCCGACGAACACCGCGGTGGACGTGCCGCGCAGCGCCGCCGGCACGATCCCGGCGTCCTCCAGCGCCTCCCAGGTCAGCTCCAGCACCAGCCGCTGCTGCGGGTCCATCGCGGCGGCCTCGCGCGGTGAGATGCCGAAGAAGCCCGCGTCGAAGTGGTCGACGTCGGGCAGGAATCCGCCGCGCCGGGCACCCTCACGCGTGCCCGGGGCCGCGTCCTCGGGCACGTCCCAGCGGCCCGGCGGCACCTCCGTGACGGCGCTCGCGCCCTCGCGCAGAAGGTTCCAGAACTCGGCCGGCCCCGCCGCACCGGGGAACCGGCAGGACAGCCCCACGACAGCGATCGGCTCCCCGGGGCCGGCGTTCGCGGCCTTCCCCTTCGGTGCCCCGGCTGCTACAGGATTGTTCTCACTCGTCACCACGCTCGGCTGCCCTTTCATGGCTGTGTCGCTCCATGGACCACTCGGTGAACTCCCCGGCGGATGAATTCCGCGGGCGCCCGCGCCTCCTGCGGAAAGCGCCCGGAGTTCTTCGCGCGAGTTCTGTACGAAACCTTGAAAGCTGATGCTCGAAAGGCTAATGACGCAGGGTTTTCGAACAGTCACGCGACGGTAACTCCCGCGTGGGGGAAGGCCGATGACCCACGCGTTGCCGCACGGTGGGCGGCCGGTGGGACGGGACTGGATACCTTCTTACGCGGGCTCACGCGATATGAAGTCACGGCAGTTCTTCGGCGAGTTCGTCGTGGCCCCGCCCCGGGAATCCCCAGCGAATTCAAGGAGATCGAATCGCCATGATCAACGATCGGGAAGGCCGCGCGATAGTGCTCGGCGGCAGCATGGCGGGACTGTTCGCGGCACGTGCGCTGTCCGAGACCTTTGCCGAAGTGGTCATCGTGGACCGCGACGAGCTCACCGGCCCCGGCGACCTGCGCCGCGGCCTGCCGCAGGGCCACCACCTGCACGGCCTGCTGGCCCGCGGCCAGCAGATCACCGAGGAGTACTTCCCGGGGATCACCGACGAGATGAGGGCCGACGGCGCCCAGACCGGCGACGTCGCCGGCGACGTCCGCTGGATCATCAACGGCAAGCGCCTGGTGCAGGTCGAGTCCGGCCTCGTCGCCCTCACCTCCAGCCGCCCCTTCCTGGAGCGGCACGTCCGCGACCGGGTGCTGGCCCTCGACGGCGTCGGCGTCCTGGAGAACGCCACCATCCTGCGCCTGCGCACCGAGGCGGACGGCCGCGAGGTCACCGGGGTCGTCGTCACCCGCGACGGCGCCGAGGAGACCCTCGACGCCGACCTCGTCGTCGACGCCACCGGCCGCGGCTCACGCACCTCCGTCTGGCTGGAGGAGCTGGGCTACGAGGCCGTGCCCGAGGAGAAGCACAAGATCGGCCTCGGCTACACCACCCGCTACTACCGCGTGCCCGACGAGGCGTTCGAGGGCAACATCTCCATCAACACCGTCGCCTCCGCCGGCATCCCGCGCGGCGCCATCTGCCAGAAGATCGACGGCGACCGCGCCATCGTCACCGCGTACGGCATCCTCGGCGACCACCCGCCCACCGACCCCGAGGGCTTCATCAGCTTCATCAAGTCCCTCGCCGCGCCCGACATCCACGAGGTGCTGCAGGTCTCCGAGCCGCTCGACGACCCGGTCGCCTACAAGTTCCCCACCAACCTGCGCCGCCACTACCAGCGCATGACGGACTTCCCGTCCGGCCTGCTCGTCATCGGCGACGCCGTGTGCAGCTTCAACCCCAGCTACGCGCAGGGCATGACCGTCGCCGCGATGGGCTCCCTCGTGCTGCGCAAGCACGTCGCCGAGAACCGACGCCCGGACGCCCTCGCGTACTTCCGCGACCTGGCGACGGACGCGGTCGACGGCTGCTGGGAGATGGCCGTCGGCGCCGACCTGAGCTTCCCCGAGGTCGAGGGCGAGCGGACCCCCGAGGTCCAGGCCGCCCACGCCTTCATCGCCCAGGTCCAGGACGGCGCCGCCCGCGACGCGGCCGTCGCCCGCGCGTACTCCCGCGTCATCGGCCTGGTCGACCCGCCGTCGGTCCTCCACGACCCCGAGATCGAGGCCGCCCTCGCCGGACCGCGGAACTGACGGGCGGCGACCACCATGCAGATCACCCTGGACGACCTCGTCTTCGACGTCGCCGTCGACGGACCGCTCGACGGCGAACCGGTCCTGCTGCTCCACGGCTTCCCGCACAACAAGGAGTCCTGGACCGAGACCGCCCCCCTCCTCCACGCGGCCGGGCTGCGCACCATCGCCCCCGACCAGCGCGGCTACTCGCCCGGCGCCCGCCCCGCGGACGTCGACGCCTACCGGCTGCCGCACCTGGCCGCCGACGCGCTCGGCGTCCTCGACCGCCTCGGCGTCGAGACCGCCCACGTCGTCGGACACGACTGGGGCGCCGCCGTCGCCTGGTACCTGGCCGCGAAGCGGCCCGACCGGGTGCGCACCCTGACGGCCCTCGCCATCCCCCACCTGGACGCCTACCAGCACGCGTACCGCGTCGACGAGGAGCAGCAGCGCAGCTCCCAGTACGTGAAGTTCCTCGTGTCGGACGGCGCCGCCGAGCACTTCCTCGCGGACGGCGCCGCGCAGCTCCACGCCTGGTTCACCCAGGCCGGCGAGGGCGTCCTGACGGACGCGCAGATCGCGCGGTACGTGACGACCCACACGCGCCCCGGCACCCTCGACGCGGCCCTCAACTGGTACCGCGCCAACGACCTGCTCGGTGACCCGCTCGACTTCGGCCCGGTCACCGTGCCCACCACGTTCGTCTACAGCCGCACCGACACGGCCGTCAGCGAACTGGCCGTCGAGCACACCGCCCGGCACGTCACCGGCCCCTACCGGCTGGTGACCCTGGACGAGACCTCGCACTGGCAGCCGCAGCAGGACCCCACCACCATCGCCGCCGAGATCACCGCCCGCGTGCGGACCCACGGCACGGCCGAACCCGCGCCCGCGGCGCCCCCCGCGACGTACTGAACCATCAGGCAGAAGAAGGGACCCCCTCACTCATGTCCTCCAACACCGCACCCGCGGCGGAGCTGCGGGCCGGACCACGCGAGTGGCTCGGACTGCTGGTGCTGCTGCTCCCGGTCACGCTGATGACAGCCGACCTGGGCGTGCTGTGGCTGGCCACCCCGTACCTCGCGGCCGACCTCCAGCCCAGCAGCTCCCAGCTGCTGTGGACCACCGACATCTACGGCTTCATGACCGTCGCCTTCCTGGTGGTCATGGGCACGCTCGGAGACCGGCTCGGCCGGCGCCGGCTGCTGATCCTCGGCTCCCTCGGCGTGATCGCCTCCTCGCTGCTCGCCGCCTACGCGACCAGCCCCGAGGTGCTCATCGTCGCCCGCGGCCTCCTCGGCGTGGCCGGCGCCGCCGTCCTGCCCTCCACCCTCTCCCTGATCAGCCACATGTTCGCCGACGCCAAGCAGCGCGCCACGGCGATCGCCATGTGGGTGACCTCCCTCTCGGTCGGCATCGCGATCGGCCCCGTCATCGGCGGCGTCCTGCTGGACGTCTGGTGGTGGGGCTCGGTGTTCCTCATGGGCGTGCCGGTCATGCTGGTGCCGCTGCTCCTGGCGCCCGTGCTGCTGCCCGAGTACCGCGACCCGAACCCGGGCCGCATGGACCTCGCCAGCGTCGTGCTGTTCCTCGCCGCGATGCTGCCGATCGTCTACGCCGTGAAGAAGTTCGCCGAGGACGGCTGGTCCACCGTCAACTTGGTGGCCATCGTCGCCGGAGTCGTCCTCGCGGTGGTGTTCGTCCGCCGGCAGAACGGCCTCGAGACGCCCCTGCTCGACATGCGCCTGTTCCGCGGCCGCGCCTTCACCGGCGCACTGCTGACCCTGCTGTTCGGCATGATGGCGCTCAACGGCGTCGAGTACCTGGTGCCCCAGTACCTGCTGGTGGCGGGCGGGCTGAGCCCGCTGGCGGCCGGTCTGTGGCTGCTGCCCGGCGCGGTGGGCCTCATCGTCGGCTCCCAGCTGACCCCCGTGCTCGCCAAGCGGATGCGCCCGGCGTACGTCATCACCGCCGGCCTGCTGGTCACCCTGGTCGGCTTCGCCCTGACCGTCGCCGCCGACGGGGACAAGGACGGTGTCGTACCGGCCTCGATCGGCCTGGCGGTCGTCATGTTCGGTGTCGCCCCGATCAGCGTCCTCGGCACGGCCCTCGCCGTCGGCTCGGCGCCGCCGGAGAAGGCCGGTGCCGCCGCCGCGACCGGGCAGACCGCCTACGACCTGGGTCTCGCCCTGGGCATCGCGGTCACCGGCAGCGTCGCCGTCGCCGTCTACCGCGGCGACGTCGCCGAGTCCGCCCCGGCCGGCATCCCGGCCTCGGCCGCCGAGGCCGCGCGCGACTCGGTGGGCGGTGCCACCGCCGCCGCGGAGTCGCTCCCGGCGGAGCAGGCGGGCCAGCTCGTCGCCGCCGCGCGGGACGCCTTCACCGCCGGCTTCCACATGACGGCCTGGGTCAGCGCCGGGCTCGCGGTGCTGACGGCCGTCATCGTCCTCGCCCTGCTCCGGCAGATCCCGGCGATCGGCAGCGAGGCCGCCCCGGAGGCCGACGAGGGCGCTCCGGACTCCGCCGAGGTCCCGGGCGAGGCCGCCGCGCAGGCCGGCGCGGGGGCCCCCGCGGGCGCCCGCGAAGAGACCGTCACCACGGCCTGAAGGGGCGTCAGATGACCGAGAACACCACCCCGCACGCCGCGGGATCGGAGTACGCCGAGCCCTTCCTGCTCGAGGTACTCGCCTCCGGCGGCCTCGACGCCGAGTACGTACGCGGCGAGCGCAACACCCTCTACCTGCGCGGCGAGAACGGCGACGAGATCCCCGTCACCGACTTCGTCGGCGGCTACGGCTCGCTGATGCTCGGGCACAACCACCCCGAGATCAACGCGTATGCCAAGGAGCTGCTCGACGGCGGGACCCCCGTCCACGCGCAGTTCTCCCGCCACCCGTACGCCAACGACGTGGCGGCCGCGCTCAACCGCATCATCCAGCGGGAGCGCGGCGACGACGAGTCGTACTACGCCATCTTCGCCAACAGCGGCGCCGAGGCGAACGAGGCGGCCATGAAGCACGCCGAGCTCGACCGCGGCCTGCGCGTGGCGGCGCTGGCCGAGGAGATCGACGGGCACCTCACGGAGGTGACCGCGCGGGTCGCCGCCGGCACCGCCGTCCTGCCCGCCGGGCTCGCCGACTCCGCGGAGGAGCTGGCCGCCGAGGTGCGCCGCCGCAACGAGGCGCAGTTCACCCGGCAGCCGCTGTTCCTGGTGCCCGAGGGCGGCTTCCACGGCAAGCTCGCGGGCAGCGTCCAGCTGACCCACAACGAGGTCTACCGGCTGCCGTTCCGGGCGCTGGCCGCGCAGGCGCGATTCGTGCCCCGCGACCAGCCGGGGGCGCTGCGCAAGATCGTCCAGGAGGAGCGGGCCACGGTCCTCGACCTGGCGGTCGAGGGCGGCGAGGTCCAGCTCGTCGAGCGGGACTTCCCGCTGTTCACGGCGTTCGTGCTGGAGCCGGTCCTCGGCGAGGGCGGCATCCACGAGCTGACCCCCGCGTTCGCGGAGGAGATCCAGCAGGTGTGCGCCGAGACCGGCATCCCGCTCGTCATCGACGAGATCCAGACCGGCATGGGCCGCACCGGAACCTTCCTGGCCGCCACGCGGCTCGGCCTGAAGGGCGACTACTACACCCTCGCCAAGAGCCTCGGCGGCGGCATCGCCAAGGCCGCGGTGATGCTGGTCCGCAGGCCGCTGTACCGGGGTCAGTTCGAGCTGGCCCACAGCTCGACCTTCGCCAAGGACAGCTTCTCCTGCCTCGTCGCGCTGAAGGTGCTGGAGCTCATGGAGGCGGACGGCGGAGCCGTGTACCGCACGGCCGCCGAGCGCGGGGAGCGGCTGCTCGCCATGCTGCGGTCCGTCCGGGACGACTTCCCCGAGGTCGTCAAGGACGTCCGCGGGCGCGGGCTGATGCTCGGGCTGGAGTTCCACGACCAGTCGGGTGCGGCGGCCGAGCCGCTGCGGCAGGTGGCGCTGAGCGGGTTCTTCGGCTACTTCGTGGCCGGGCACCTGCTGCGCGCGCACCGCGTCCGCGTCTTCCCGACGTCCAGCGCCGTCAACACCCTGCGCTTCGAGCCGTCCGTGTACCTCACGGACGAGGAGATCGGCCGGCTGGAGACGGGGCTGCGGGACGTGTGCGCCGTCATCCGCGACACCGACGGCGCCGCCCTCGCCCCCCAGTGAGGCACCATCCTCGCCGCGTGGTGATCCGTTAACAGACCGTCCGGTCTGGTTTTCGGTGGCGTAGATCACCTCGCGGCCACCTCGCCACCGCATCACCTCGCCTCTCGACTCCCGGCTATCGGGGGTTGGCGGAACCCCCAGAGGGCCCGGACTTCTTCCCAGTCCGGGCCCTCTGGCCTGCTGTTTTGACGCGACGTCACCGGTGGTGCGGAGCTGTCGGCGGCGTCCGGGCGTGTCGTCCGCATAGTCGATCGGCGTATGTCTCTTTGACAAACCGGACTGCTGGTTTGTAATCTCCGGGTCAAGTGGCAGAGCCCATCGGCTCGGACGTGGGGGAGACATGCGCTTTCGGATGCTGGGACCGCTCGAAGTCACATCGGACGACGTACCGGTCCCCCTCGGGGGGACGAAGCAGCGCGCGACCCTGGGCTATCTGTTGCTCCAGGCCAATCAGGTCGTCCCCACCAGCCGCCTCCTGTCGGCCCTCTGGGGCGCCGACAACGCTCCCGCGACCGCCCGCAAGATCCTGCAGAACGCGGTCTGGAGCCTGCGGGGCCTGCTGGGGACGCACGCCCCGGCCGGGGGGTCCTCCGCGGAACTCGTCACCCGTGTACCGGGCTACATGATCTGCGTCGAACCCGACCGGGTCGACCTCCACCTCTTCCGCATGTGGGTCGCGCAGGGCCGCGCCAAGCTGGCCGCCGGCTCCCCGGACGAGGCCCTGGCCCTGCTGTGCCGCGCGCTGGAGCTGTGGCGCGGCCCGGTCCTCGCCGACCTCGTCGAGATCGGCATCATGTGGCCCGAGCTGACGGCCGTGCAGAATGCCCGCCTCGACGTCCTGGAGGACTACTTCGAGGCCCGGCTGAGCTGCGGCCAGCACTACGCCGTCATCGGCGAGATCGAGGCCACCGTGGAGGCGGAGCCGCTGCGCGAGCGCAGCTCCGGCCAGCTGATGCTCGCCCTGTACCGGTGCGGCAGGCAGGCCGACGCCCTCGGCGTCTACAACCGCATCCGGGCCACCCTCATCGAGGACCTCGGCCTGGAGCCGGGACACGAACTGCGCCGCCTGCAGCAGGCGATCCTCGCCCAGGATCCCGCCCTCGACCTCCTGGACGTCCCGGTGTTCGGCGGCGGTACCGCCCTCGGCACCGGCCCGGCCGCCGCCGACGGAGGCGCCGCGCCATGGGCGGAGAGGCACCGTCCGCTCACCAGGGTGTCACCCGCCGCGCCCGCCCGGGACCACGGCAGGACCGTGCCGCCCACCACCCGGCCCGGCACGCAACCCGCCACCCCGGCCACCCCGGCCGGCCCGGTCGCGGCCGCCGCCAGGCCCCGCCCCCTGACCGGCGCCCCGGGCCTTTCCGGCGCCCCGGGTGCGGCCGCCCGGCAGGGCCGTGTCAACGGCGGTCCGCCCGCCCAGCTCACCGAACGGCCCGCCCCCGGCCGGCCCGCCCCGGCCCGCGCCGTGCCCCCGCCGCACGGTCCGCGCCCCGGCGCCGCCCCGGTCCGTACGGCCGCGGCCGCCCGGCCGGTCGCGGCACGCCGCCCGGTCCCCGGGCAGGGCACCGGCATGGTGACGGAGCGTCAGCGCCTGAGCGTCCTCCTCGCCCGCACCCGGGTCCCCGGGCCCCTGCCGGGCGGCGGCCTCACGGCGTACCCCGAAGAGCTCATGGACGAGCTGCTGGAGTGCGCCAGCGCCACCGCCCAGCGGCAGATCGAACGGTTCGGCGGCGAGCCCGTCGCCACGATAGGTCCGGTCACCCTGGGGGTCTTCCGTACCGAGAGCGACGACGGCGCCGCCCTGCGGGCCGTCCGCGCCGCCGCGGCCCTGCGCGAGGCGCTGGCCGCACCCGGCGGCACCGGCGCGTACCCGGCCCGTCCGCAGTCGCGCCGCGGCGTCGTCCTGCACGCCTCCGTCGCCACCGGTCAGGCGCTCGTCCGCTTCCACCCGGGGGAGGCCCTGCCGCCCTCCGTCAACGGCGCCCTTCTGGACCTCTGCCAGGGCCTGCTGAGCACCGCCCCCGCCGGCACCATCCAGGTCTGCGACACCACCCGCGCGGCCACCGCGTCGGCCGTCGCCTACACCCCGGTGGAAGGACAGCCGCGCACCTGGCGCGCCGTCGACGTCCTCGCCCACAGCCGCGCGGCCCGCGCCCGCGCGATGTGAACGGCCCGCCGGGGCGCCGGCCGAGCCGGCGTTCCGGCATTTCAAACGGGGCACACAAATGGAATTGGTCAGGGGTTACCCGACGGTGGGAACTGGCCTATAACGTTCGGCGCCATTGGGGCTGAACGTCATGAAACCCATGCCACCTCCGCGTGAGGAACGGCTGTGGTTGTCGAGTTCCGTACCCATGCGGTTCGAACCCACACCCCCACAGCGAAATCCGCAATTCCCGGAATCACATCCTCACGGAGGTACCTCGCAATGACCGGACTTTCCCGCCGGGTGTTCCTGCGAAACAGCGCGGTAGCCGGCGGCGCCGCCGCCCTGGCCCTCCCGGCCATCGGCGGCTGGGCGGGCGAGGCGTACGCCGACACGCCCACCCCGGCCGAGGCCGTGGCCGGCGAGGCGCTCGTCAAGGTCACGCCCGACGACCCGCGCTACGCCTCGCTCGTCACCGGTGCCAATGGCCGCTGGATCGGCACGCCGGCCTACGTCCTCGTGGCCAAGACGGCCGACCAGGTCGTCCAGGCCGTGCAGGAGACCCTCGACCAGGGCCTGCGCTTCACCGTGCGCAGCGCCGGCCACTGCTACGAGGACTTCAGCACCAACCCGGAGATACGCGTCCTCATCGACGTCTCCGCCATGACGGCCATCGGCTACGACTCCACGCGCCGCGCGTTCGCCATCGAGCCCGGCGCCCGGCTCGGCTCCGTCTACGAGACGCTCTACACCAACTGGGGCGTCACCCTGCCGGGCGGCACCTGCCCGTCCGTCGCCGTGGGCGGCCACGTCCCCGGCGGCGGTTACGGCCCGCTGGCCCGCTCGCACGGCGTCACCGTCGACCACCTGGCCGCCATCGAGATCGTCGTCGTCGGCGCCGACCGCAAGGCCCGCAAGGTCGTCGCCACCTGCGCCCAGGACGACCCCAACCGCGAGCTGTGGTGGGCCCACACCGGCGCGGGCGGCGGCAACTACGGCATCGTCACCCGCTACTGGTTCCGTACCCCGGGCGCGACCGGCGCCGACCCGGCCGCGCTCCTGCCCAAGGCCCCCCGGGAGCTGATCCTCTCCGAGGTCGCCTTCTCCTGGACCGGCATGACCGAGGCCGCGTTCAGCAGGCTGCTCTACAACTTCTCGGCGTGGCACGCGGCGAACCAGTCGCCCACCGCTCCGTACGCCAAGCTCTTCAGCGCCATCAAGCCGCGGCACCGCTCGGCCGGCGAGTTCCTGATGACCACCCAGATCGACTCGGCCGTGCCGGACGCCGACAAGCTCCTCGACGACTACCTCGCCGCGATCGTCGCCGGCACCGGCCTGACGTACCGCGTCGACACCCGCAAGCGCGTCGACTGGCTGTACAACGTGCTCAACTGGCCGGGTCTCGGCGGCAGCGGCTTCGAGGGCAAGGGCCGCTTCAAGGCCAAGTCCGCCTACCTGCGCAAGCCGTTCCCCGCGGCCCAGCTCAAGGCGTTCTGGAAGCACCTGAACCGCACCGACTACAACAACCCGGCCGCCCTCGTGGAGATCGCCGGTTACGGCGCCAGGGCCAACCAGCTCGCGTCCAGCGCCACGGCCACCGCCCAGCGCGACTCCATCATCAAGATGCTCTTCATCGACCTGTGGGCCACCGAGGCCGAGGACGCCCAGAACATCGCCTGGGTACGGGAGTTCTACCGGGACGTCCACGCCGCCACCGGGGGCGTCCCGCGGCCCGGCGGCGTCAACGACGGCGCGTTCATCAACTACGCCGACTCCGACCTGGCCGACCCGGCGCTCAACACCTCCGGCGTCCACTGGGGCACGCTCTACTTCAAGGACGGCTACAGCCGCCTCCAGACGGCCAAGCGGACCTGGGACCCCCACAACCTCTTCCGGCACGCGCTCAGCATCAAGCCCTGACCCCGCGGCCTCCGGCTGACGGAGCGGGCCTTCGGACGGCGAGGCGAACCCTCGGCGACCGGAGGCCCGCTCCGGCGTTCACCGGCCGCCCGCGGGCCCCTCGCACACGGGAAGGGGCACACGAAGGAGCCGCCCCCTCCCCTCTCTGCGAGGGGGAGGGGGCGGCTGGCTTCCGCGTGCGGGACGGAAGAAGGCCCCTCTGTGCCGAACCGGTCAGATGCCCAGGCCGGAACCCCCGCTCGCGTCGATGTTCTGGCCGGTCACCCAGCGGGCGTCGTCCGAGGCGAGGAAGGTCACCACGTCGGCGACGTCCTCGGGCTGGCCGACCCGGTTGAACACCGAGAAGCCGGCGGCGTGGGCCTTGGCGGCCGGGTCGGCCATCCACGGGTGGATGTCCGTCTCGATGGTGCCCGGCGACACCGCGTTGACGGTGATGCCGCGGGAGCCCAGGGTCTGGGCCAGCGTCAGCGTCAGGACCTCCAGGGCGCCCTTGGTCGCCGCGTAGGAGGTCATGCCCGGGAAGGCCACCTTGGTGACACCGGAGGAGATGTTGATGATGCGGCCGCCGTCACGCAGCCGCTCCAGGCCCTTCTGGATGATGAAGAACGGGGCCTTGGCGTTGACCGCGAACACGCGGTCGTAGTCCTCCTCGGAGACCTCGTGGATGAGGCCCGGGCCGGCGACGCCCGCGTTGTTCACCAGGATGTCCAGGCCCGGGGTGTCCGCGTACTGGCCGATGCGGGCGTCGAACTCCGCCCACAGGGCGGCGGCGTCACCCGGGACACCGAGCTCCGAGCGGAAGGCGAAGGCGCGGCCGCCGTCGGCCTCGATCGCGGTCACCGTCTCCTTGGCGGCGGCCTCGTCGCTCGAGTAGGTCAGCGCGACCAGCGCGCCCTCCTTCGCCAGCCGCTTGGCGATGGCACGCCCGATGCCCCGGCTGCCGCCGGTGACCAAAGCCGTCTTGTTCGTGAGGGCAGTCATGCAGGGAACTCCCAATTCTCTCGACCGTGGCGACCTCTGATGCCAGGGCCGCGAATGCGATCGTCCTCCGGTGCCCTCACCGCCCGCCCATTCCCGGCCCATCGCCCGGTCTGCGCACGCGATCGCGGAATTAGTCTCCGGCCATGACCTACGAACCCGTTCTCGTGATCGGCGGCACCGGAAAGACCGGGAGCCGCGTCGTACGGCAGCTCACCGAGCGCGGCGTGCCGGTGCGCTCCGCGTCCCGCAACGCCGAGCACCGCTTCGACTGGCTGGACGAGTCCACCTGGGGCCCCGCCCTCGACGGCGTCCGCGGCGTGTACATCGTCCAGCTCGACGGCGCCAACAGGACCGGCGCGTTCGTCGAGGCGGCGGCCCGCGCCGGGGTGGAGCGCCTCGTCCTGCTGTCCGCGCGCGGCGTGGACACCCCCGGCTACTACGGCTCCGCCGCCGAGACCAGCGAGGACTTCCTCGCCGGCGAGGCCGCCGTCCGGAACAGCGGCCTGGACTGGACGGTGCTGCGGCCCGGCTGGTTCGCCCAGAACTTCAGCGAGGGCTTCTTCAACGACGGCCTCCTGGCCGGGGAGTTGCGCCTCCCCGCCGGTGACGGCGCCGCCAGCTGGATCGACGTCGAGGACATCGCCGCCGTCGCCGTCGCCGCCCTCACCGAGAAGGGCCACGCCGGCCGCACGTACGAGCTGTCCGGGCCCGCGCCCGTGACCCTCGCCGAGGTCCTGGAACTGATCCGGGAGGCCACCGGCCGTACCGTCCGCTACACGCCGCTCACCGCCGACGAGTTCGTCGCCGAGCTCGTCGGGCAGGGCGTCGCCAAGCCGGACGCGGAGCTGTGGGCCGCGGCCATGTACCCGATCGCCCAGGGCTTCGAGCGGAAGGTGTCGGACGGCGTCCGCGAGGCCCTCGGCCGCGAGCCGCGCGCCTTCGCCGCCTACGCGGCCGACGCCGCGGCGGCCGGAGCCTGGCGCGCCTGACGCGCCGGGGGAGCGGCCGCCCCCGCCCGGCACCCGGCGCTCACCGGGCGGGGCGCGGCCGCCTCGCACGGTCGCCCCCGCCACGTGGGGCCCGACGGCGGTTCAAGGCAACCTCAAGAAGACCTGTAGCGGAATTTCCCACTATGAGTGGTATGCCGAGGCGCACGCCCGGTGCACGGTGTTCCGCGCCGCCCGGCGCGTCGACGAGAACCACCTTCCCCCGCATCTGGAAAGGACAGGCATGAGCATCCTTGAGGAACGGCCGCCCAGCCCCTCGCCCGCGTCGATGGCCGGGCGGGTGGCGGAGCTGGCGGACCTGCGCGAGCAGGTGCTGGCCGGCCCCAGCGCGCAGGCCACCGAGGCGCAGAAGAAGAAGGGCAAGCTCACCGTCCGCGAGCGGCTGGAACTGCTCTTCGACAAGGGCACGTTCACCGAGACCGAGCCGTTCCGCCGGCACCGCGCCACGGGCTTCGGCCTGGAGGCGCGCAAGCCCTACAGCGACGGCGTGGTGACCGGCTGGGGCCTCGTCGACGGCCGCACCGTCTTCGCGTACGCCCACGACTTCCGCATCTTCGGCGGCGCGCTCGGCGAGGCGCACGCCCAGAAGATCCACAAGCTGATGGACCTCGCGGAGAAGGCCGGCGCCCCCATCGTCGGTCTCTGCGACGGCGCGGGCGCCCGTATCCAGGAGGGCGTCACCGCCCTCGCCGGCTACGGCGGCATCTTCCAGCGCAACGTCCGCAACTCCGGTGTCATCCCGCAGATCAGCGTCATCATGGGCCCCTGCGCGGGCGGCGCCGCGTACTCCCCGGCGCTCACCGACTTCGTCTTCATGGTGCGCGGCACCTCGCAGATGTTCATCACCGGCCCCGACGTGGTGCAGGCGGTGACCGGCGAGCAGATCACCCAGGACGACCTGGGCGGCGCCGACGTCCACGCCGGCACCTCCGGCGTGGCCCACTTCGCGTACGACGACGAGGAGCACTGCCTGGAGGACGTGCGCCACCTGCTGTCGTACCTGCCGTCCAACAACCGCGAGCTGCCCCCGTCGGAGCTGGCCGACGACCCCGCGGACCGGCGCAACGAGTCGCTGCTCGACCTCGTGCCCGCCGACCCGAACCGGGCCTACGACATGCACGCCGTCATCGAGGAGATCGTCGACCACGGCGACTACTTCGAGGTGCACGGACGCTGGGCGCCCAACATCATCTGCGCGCTCGCGCGGCTCGGCGGCCAGGTCGTCGGCATCGTCGCCAACCAGCCGCAGACGCTGGCCGGCGTCCTCGACATCGAGTCCTCGGAGAAGGCCGCGCGCTTCGTCCAGATGTGCGACGCCTTCAACATCCCGCTGGTGAGCCTCGTCGACGTGCCCGGCTTCCTGCCCGGCGTCGACCAGGAGCACGGCGGCGTCATCCGGCACGGAGCCAAGCTGCTGTACGCGTACTGCAACGCCACCGTGCCGCGCATCTCCCTGGTGCTGCGCAAGGCGTACGGCGGCGCCTACATCGTGATGGACTCCCGCTCCATCGGTACGGACATCGCGCTGGCCTGGCCCACCAACGAGATCGCCGTGATGGGCGCCGAGGGCGCGGCGAACGTGGTGTTCCGCCGCGAGATCGCCGCGTCCGACGACCCCGACGCCACCCGCGCGGCCCGTATCGAGGAGTACCGCCGGGAGCTCATGCACCCCTACTACGCCGCGGAGCGCGGTCTGGTCGACGACGTCATCGACCCCGCCGACACCCGTTCCGCGCTCATCGGCGCGCTGGCCATGCTGCGCGACAAGCACGCGCCGCTGCCCACGCGCAAGCACGGCAACCAGCCCCAGTGACGCCGGACGACCGGCCGGCCCGAGGAGGAACCATGGCGGTACGAGCGGTGAGCGCGGTGAGCGATCTGCCGGAGGAGGCCACGAGCCAGGTGTGGCGCATCACGGGCGGGTCGCCCACCGCCGAGGAGGTGGCCGCGGTGGCGGCGGTCCTGTCGGCGGTGCTGGCGGCCCGCGCGGAGGAGGCGGCCCGCGAGGCCCGGGAACGCGACGGGGCCCGCCGCCGCAACGGAGCCCCCTGGCTCCCGTCGGCGGCCCGCCGAAGGGCGGCCACCTCCTGGGCCGCGGCCCACGCCCCGACCTGGCGCGACGCGGCCTGACGCACACGGGCCGCCGCCGACGGGGCGGCGTCACCACAGCAGCGGGGGGGGGGGGGGGGGGGGGGGGGGGGGGGGGGGGGGGGGGGGGGGGGGGGGGGGGGGGGGGTGGGGAGGGTGGCTTGTATGTGGGA
>NZ_JBWKLJ010000015.1:0-64089 GCF_056430285.1 Streptomyces sp. NPDC045998 | reverse complement strand
CCGAACGACGGCTAACCCCAAACCCAAACACCCCTCCTCCCCCCCCGCCCCCTCCCCCCCCCCCCGCTGCTGTGGTGAGGGGCCCGGCGGGCCTCAGACGGGCTCCGGGACCGGCGGCCCCTCGCCGCCGTCCGCCCGTACCCGGTCCGCCAGTTGCTCCGACGCCAGCCGCGGCAGGAGCAGCCGCCACAGGCCGGTGGACGTGTGCCGGTCCCACCAGCGCGGGTCCGTCCGGCCCAGCGCCTCCAGGCCGACGGTGGCCGCGGCGACGACCGTCGTGGCGTCCTCGGGCCGCACGCCGTCGGCGAGCGCGCCCCGGCGGGCCGCGAGGGACAGGCCCTCGTCCACCCAGTCCACCCAGTACTGCCGCAGGTCCGAGCGGCTCTTCCAGGTGGCGTCCGCGCTCAGCCCGAAGCCGGCCCGCAGGATCACGTCCAGCCGGAGCCGCGCCACGAGGGCGTGCGAGGTGTCCACCAGGGTCTGCAGGCCGCCGCCCACGTCCCCGTGCTCGCTCCAGGGGGCGGCGATGCCGCGCAGGACCGCCATCGCCTCGACTTCGACCTCCTCCGCCAAGGCGCCCTTGTTGACGAAGTGGAAGTGCAGTGCACCGTTGCTCACACCTGCGCGGCGGCTGATCGACGTGAGGGAGGACGGGGCGAATCCCTCCTGGTCGAACACCTCGGCGGCGGAACGAATCAGCGCTTGGCGCGTACGGGCCGCCCGCTCCTGTTTCGTCATGTCGTGCTCCGTGGTCACAGTGGTCGGGCTGAAAGGGGCGCGAAAAGCCAGTGTAGGAAACCGCGCAGGCGGTTTGTTAGTTCGACGGTAACCTGGCTGGAACCCCGTGGTTCGATGCGTACAAATCGCCGCCCAGCTAAGCGGAAACCGTCGTACCGGTCATGCCCCGCTCATCATGTGGTCACTCCGCGGTCTGCCGCCGGCCGATCTCATGTGACGCACAAGCGCTGTACCGGAGGCTTGCCCAGGTCTCCCCGGGTGAGCCCTCATCCGGGCGAGTGACAGAGCGGTGAGGGGAGCACGATATGGCCAGCGACTGGTTCCGGCGATTCGGCGCGGAGGCGCCCGGTGGCGGGGTACGCCTCGTCTGCTTCCCGCACGCCGGTGGTGCCGCCAGCGCGTACCTCGGCCTCCAGCGGGAACTGACCCCGGACCTCGACGTCCTGGCCGTCCAGTACCCCGGCCGGCAGGACCGCCGCGCGGAGCCGCCCGTCGACGACATCGGCCGCCTCGTCCAGGCCCTCGCCGGCGAGGTGGAGCGCGAACTCGCCCCCGGCGCGGCCGCGGCGGACGCGCCCCGCCCGTACGCGTTCTTCGGCCACAGCATGGGCGCCGTCCTCGCCTACGAACTCGCCAGGGAACTGGAACGGCGCGGCGTGCCCGGGCCCTGCCACCTGTTCCTGTCCGGCCGGTTCGCGCCCACCCCGCAGGGCGACGACACCGACCGGCTCGACACCGACGAGAAGATCCTCGCGATGATCCGCCGCCTCGGCGGCACGGTCGGCGCCGTGTTCGACGACCCCGACGTGCTGGAGATGGTGATGCCCCCGCTCCGCGCCGACTACCGGGCCATCGGCACCTACACCTGGCGCCCCGGCCCGCCGCTCGACACGCCGCTGACCGTCCTCGTCGGCGACCGCGACCCGGTGGTGCCCGTCGACGCCGCCGTCGGCTGGTGCGCCCACACGACGGCGCCCGCACAGGTGAAGGTGCTGACGGGCGGGCACTTCTACCTCGACCAGCGCACCGCCGACGTGGCCGGCATCGTGCGCGACGCCCTCGTACGGCAGGCCACATCGACGGGCGGCCCTGTTCCCCTCTGATGGGTCCGCAGTGGGCACCCCGGCGAACAATCGGAAACGGACGCCCGGTTCGTACGGGCGTCCGGATCCACCACCACGGGGCAGCGCGCCAGGACAGGAGCATGAGACGTGCGGTTCAACCTCATCGGTCCGTTCGAGATCATCGCCGACGACGGCAGCGTCCACCTCCCCACCACCCCCAAGGTGTGCCAGACCCTCGCCCTGCTCCTCACCCGGCCCGGCGAACTGGTCCCGGTCGACTCCCTCATCCGGGAACTGTGGGGCGACTGCCCGCCCCGCAGCGCGCCCGCCACCGTGCAGACGTACGTCCACCAGGCCAGGCGCATGCTCAACGAGCACCGCCTCGGCTCGCGCGGGGACCAGCCGCTCGTCACCCGCCCGCCGGGCTACGCGCTGGAGGTCGACCCGGACGACGTGGACATCACCGTCTTCGAACGGCTCGTCACCGGTGCCCGCGCGGCCCTGGAGGACGGCCGGCCCGAGGCGGCCGCCCACGACCTGTGCGCGGCGCTCACCCTGTGGCGCGGCCCCGTCCTGTCCAACGTCCCCGCCGGCAAGGTCCTCGAAGGGCGCATCGTCTACCTGAGCGAACTGCGCATCCGCGCCCTCGAACTGCGCATCGAGGCGGAGGACCGGCTCGGCCGCCTCCGCGAGGTCATCCCCGAACTGCGCGCCCTGGTCCACGACTACCCCCTCAACGAGTGGTTCCACGGCCGGCTGATCTCCGCGCTGCACCGGGCCGGCCGCCGCGCCGAGGCCCTGGAGGCGTACCTCGACCTCTACCGCATACTCGACACCGAACTCGGCCTGGAGCCGTCCCCGGAACTCCGGCGCCTGCACGCCGAACTGCTCCACACCGGCGGCGCTCCGGGCGCCGACCCGGCCGTGTCACCCCTCTGGATGGCGTCCTTCGCCGTCTGAACCGTTCCGTCCGGCGCCCCGTACCCCTGCCGAGACCCGCGCCGCACCCGCCGTACCCCTCCGTCCCCGTCCCACCACAGGAGCCCCGCCCATGCCATCGACCGCAACCGCCCTCCAGGCCACGACCGCCTGGCTCGAGTCCGTCGAAGCGGACATCCTCCGCCGCAACCCCGGCGAGCCGGAGTTCCACCAGGCCGTACGGGAGGTGCTGGAGACGCTCGCGCCCGTCGTGGCCGCCCGCCCCGAGCTGCGGGAGGCCCGGCTGGTCGAGCGGCTGGCGGAGCCGGAGCGGCAGCTCGTCTTCCGCGTGACCTGGCAGGACGACCGGGGCGGCATCCAGGTGAACCGGGGCTTCCGGGTGGAGTTCAACAGCGCCCTCGGCCCCTACAAGGGCGGCCTGCGCTTCCACCCCTCCGTCAACCTCGGCATCGTCAAGTTCCTCGGCTTCGAGCAGATCTTCAAGAACGCCCTCACCGGCCTGGGCATCGGCGGCGGCAAGGGCGGCAGCGACTTCGACCCGCGCGGCCGGTCGGACGCCGAGGTCATGCGGTTCTGCCAGGCGTTCATGACGGAGCTCCACCGCCACCTCGGGGAGCACACCGACGTGCCCGCCGGCGACATCGGCGTCGGAGGCCGCGAGATCGGCTACCTCTTCGGCCAGTACCGGCGCATCACCAACCGGTGGGAGGGCGGCGTCCTCACCGGCAAGGGCACCGGCTGGGGCGGCTCGCTGATCCGCACCGAGGCCACCGGCTACGGCAACGTGCTGTTCACCGCCGAGATGCTGCGCAAGCGCGGCGAGGACCTGGCCGGCCAGCAGGTCACCGTGTCCGGCTCCGGCAACGTGGCCCTCTACACGGTGGAGAAGGCACAGGCCCTGGGCGCGGTGGTGCGCACCGTGTCGGACTCCGGCGGGTACGTCGTGGACGACAAGGGCATCGACCTCGACCTGCTCAAGCAGGTCAAGGAGGTCGAGCGCGGCCGCGTCAGCGACTACGCGGCCCGTCGCGGCGCCTCGGCCCGGTACGTGGCCGGCGGCAGCGTCTGGGACGTGCCCGCCGACGTGGCGCTGCCCTCCGCGACCCAGAACGAACTCACCGAACGGGACGCCCTGACGCTGGTCCGCAACGGCGTCAAGGCCGTCTCCGAGGGCGCCAACATGCCCACCACGCCCGAGGCCGTGCGCGTCCTGCGCGACGCGGGCGTCGCCTTCGGCCCCGCCAAGGCGGCCAACGCGGGCGGCGTCGCCACCAGCGCCCTGGAGATGCGCCAGAACGCCTCCCGCGAGGCGTGGCCCGCGGCGCGCGTCGAGGACGAGCTGACCCGGGTGATGCGGCGCATCCACGACACCGCGTACGAGACGGCGGAGCGCCACGGCCGCCCCGGCGACTACGTGGCGGGCGCCAACATCGCCGCCTTCGAGCAGGTCGCCGACGCCATGCTCGCCCAGGGCGTCATCTGACCCCTCCACCCCCGGCCCCCGCCCCAGACCCTCTGGCGGCGGGGGCCGGACGCGTACCCCGACGGCGCGCGGGCGCTGACGTGGCGTCAACTCGCCAGGCCGGTTCAGCGTTGGCAGGCGGCGGTGAAGCTCACCTCAGCCGGATACCTCCGGGCCCGCTCCCCCCACTCGGAGCCCCCATGCGCCGTCGCCTCAACAGTCCCGCCGCCAGACCGCTCGCCGGACCGCTCGCCGCGGTCGCCCTCGCCGTCCCCGCCGCCCTCCTGCCCGCCACCGACGCGGTGGCGGTCCCCGCCGACAAACCGCGGGTGCTCGCCGCCTGGACCCAGCCCGCGCTGAGCAGCTACCAGGCCTGGGACGCCGCCCGCAGGAACCAGGCCGCCTGGAGCGCGTACGCCTTCGACTGGACGACCGACTACTGCTCCGGCGCGCCCGAGAACCCGCTCGGCTTCCCGTTCAAGGACGCCTGCGCCCGCCATGACTTCGGCTACCGCAACTACAAGGCGGCCGGCGCCTTCCCGGCCAACAAGCCCCGCCTCGACAACGCCTTCCACGCCGACATGAACCGCGTCTGCGCGACGTACTCCGGCACGCTCCGCACCCGTTGCCAGGGCGTCGCCTGGATCTACTACCAGGCCGTCGTCCACGGCGGCAGGTCCGCGGCACCTGCCGGCTCCCCCCTCGCCTGACCGGGCCGGGCGTCGCATCCTGGAGTCATGGTCCGAGCCAACGACGAGGTCCAGGCGCTGCTCCAGGAGTACGCCGACCTCATCGCGATCACCGGAGGCGACGCCTTCAAGGCACGCGCCTACGAGAAGGCCGCCCGCGCCGTCGGCGGGTACCACCGCGACGTCTCCACGCTCGACGCCCAGCAGCTCCGCGAGATCCCCAACGTCGGCAAGTCCATCGCCGACAAGATCACCGAGTACCTCGCCTCCGGCCACGTCTCCGCCGTCGAGGAGCGCCGCGAGGCCATCCCCGCCGGCGTCCGCGAGCTGATCACCATCCCCGGGCTCGGCCCCAGGAAAGCCCTGGTCCTCTACGAGGAGCTGGGCGTCTCCTCCGTCGACCAGCTGCTCGACGCCCTCCACCAGGAGCGGCTGCGCGACCTGAAGGGCTTCGGCGAGAAGACCGAGGAGAACATCCTCCACGGCATCGCCCTGATGCAGAAGGCCGGCGACCGCATCCTCCTCGACTCCGCCATGGACACCGCCGAACAGCTCGTCTCCGAGCTGTCCCGCGTCACCGGCTGTGCCGGATGCTGCTACGCCGGGTCACTGCGCCGCATGCGCGAGACCATCGGCGACATCGACGTCCTGGTGGCGGCCGAGCGGTCGGCGCCGTTCATGGAGGCCCTCGCGAGCCTCCCGTACACCGCCGAGATCCTCGCCCACGGCGAGAAGAAGACCTCCCTCCGCACCACCAAGGGCCTCCAGATCGACGTCCGCGTCCTGCCGCCCGACTCCTGGGGCGCGGGCCTGCAGTACTTCACCGGGAGCAAGGCCCACAACATCCGCACCCGCGAGATCGCCGTGCGCCACAAGCTCAAGCTCTCCGAGTACGGGCTCTTCGACGCCGGGAGCGGCGAGAAGATCGCCTCCGAGACGGAGGAGGACGTCTACGCCCGCCTCGGCCTGCCCTGGATCCCGCCGACCCTGCGCGAGGACCGCGGCGAGATCGCCGCCGGACTGCGCGGCGACCTCCCCGACCTCGTCGAGGAACGCGACATCAAGGGCGACCTGCACACCCACACCGACCTCACCGACGGTCTCGCCCCGCTGGAGGACATGGTCGCCGCGGCCGCCGAACGCGGCTACGCCTACTACGCGGTCACCGACCACGCCCCCGACCTCGCCATGCAGCGCATGACCAAGGAGAAGATCCTCGCCCAGCGCGACCGCGTACGCGCACTCGACCGCGCCCACCACGGGATGCGCCTCCTGCACGGCACCGAACTCAACATCGGCCCCGACGGCACCGTCGACTGGCCCGACGACTTCCTCGCCGGCTTCGACCTGTGCGTGGCCTCCGTCCACTCCCACTTCACCCTCGGCCGCCAGGCCCAGACCCGCCGTCTCGTCCGCGCCTGCGAGAACCCCCACATCGCCGTCATCGGCCACCCCACCACCCGGCAGCTCGGCAGACGCCCGCCCATCGACGCCGACTTCGACGCGGTCTTCGCGGCCTGCGCCCGCACCGGCACCGCCCTGGAGATCAACGCCCACCCCAATCGCCTCGACCTCTGCGACGAGGACATCCTGCGGGCGAAGCGGTACGGCGTGAAGTTCGCCGTCGACTCCGACGCCCACGCCGTCACCCACCTGCCCTACCTGCGCTACGGCATCGGCACGGCACAGCGCGGCTGGCTCACCAAGGACGACGTCATCAACACCTGGCCGCTGGGCAGGCTGCGCCGCTTCCTCCACGGCCAGGGCCACGGCCAGGGCCAGGGCCGCGGCCGTACCGCCGGCGAGGGATGATCGGCGACCACCCCCGCCGGCGCGCCGTCAGGACGGGATCGCCCGCAGCTTCGTGGTGAAGACGTGCGCGGCGACGTCCTCGCCGAGCTTCAGCCCGTCCGTCGCGTCCCACGGGTAGTGGACGCCCAGGTACACGCGACTGTCGGCGTTCTCACGCGCCGCCTGGCTGAAACTGGTGTACGACCGCGTCCGCACGGGGGCGTGCGGGTCCTCGGTCGTCAGGCTGAAACTCACCCCGTCACCGTCGAAGAAGCGCTGCATGATCCCGGCCCACGCGCCCGCGAACGCCGCGTGCCCCGACGCCCACGCGGGGAAGCACGGCGTGGTGTTCACCCCCGCCCGGTTCGCCGACAGCGGCTTCCACGCCGGGTCGAGGCCCCCGTCCCGGATCGCGGACACCGGCCGCCACAGGTCGATCGGCGTCAGGTACTTCACGTCCCACTCGGCGATCGCCGCGTCGGCCATGGCGATCGACACCAACGCGAACAGCCGCGCGTTCTGGTACGTGTTCAGGCCGCGCGCCTGCGCGACCTCCTTGGTGTGCTGGAGCAGCTGCCCCGGCGGCTTGTACGTACCGTCAAGGTCGTTCGCCCAGAACCAGGCGATCGCCGTTTGATCGGCCGTCCGCTCCGCCGAGTTCGCCGCGCCCAGCCGCCGCACCGTATCGACCTGGCTCTTGTAGGCGGGGCTCGCCAGCATCTTCTCGTACGTGCCGTACATGCCCGGCGTCGGCGGCCGGAACTGCGCGCCGGAGGTGAGCGCGAACGG
Organism: Streptomyces sp. NPDC045998; assembly: GCF_056430285.1. NCBI lineage: Bacteria > Bacillati > Actinomycetota > Actinomycetes > Kitasatosporales > Streptomycetaceae > Streptomyces > Streptomyces sp. NPDC045998. The sequence goes on along the minus strand of NZ_JBWKLJ010000015.1, from coordinate 56,617 downwards.
CTTCACCTCGCCCCAGCGCGGCGTGGCCGCCTCGCTCGCCTGGTCGCAGCCCGGGTCGGGAAGATCGGGGTAGCTCGTCGGCCGCCACGCGCCGGGCACCCCTTCCGCCGTGTACACCCGCTGGTCGTCGGCCTTGTCACCGGCGCGGGCGTTGCGCATCTGGGTCACCATCTGGTTGACCACGGTGGTGTCCAGCAGGTCGAAGTCGGTCGGCTGCGTCCCGAACCGCTGCGTGAACCTGCTGTTCAGGTACGCCTTCTGCTCCGGGAAGAGGTCCAGCAGGACGTTGTAGGCGGTGCGCCCCACCACCCGCTCCTCCTCGCCCGGGCCCTCGTTCCAGGCCGCGTAGTTCGAGGCGCCGAGGTACGGCTCCGAGGTCATCCGGTGCCAGCGCAGGCGGTACGAGCTCTCCGCGTCGTACATCGCGGCGTTCAGCATCGCGGCGGCGCGGGCCAGCGGACCGGGGGCGCCGCCGCGCGTGCGCATGAGCTGCAGCAGCACGTCGTTCCAGTAGTGCACCGGGTCCCCGGTGTAGTTCGGGGGAGCGGCGACCGCGCTCTGCGGCGGTAACGCGAGCGAGGTCCCGGCGGCCGCGGCCAGCGCGACGGCGAAGGCGACGACGCGTCTTCGGTGGGTACGGCGGCGTGAGGTCACGGTGCTGATCCTTTCGGCGGAGCCAGACGCGCTGAGGCGATGTCGCGCAGGTGCTACCCCCGGCACGCACCCGCACGCGACCGGCCTGCGGAATGACCGATTTCGGCCACCTCAAGGTCCGGCCCACGCCGACAACAGCGCCGCCGCCGCACCCACCAGCGGATCGTCACCGTGTCCGGCGCGCCGGGCCGCGCCCAGCACGGCGGCCACGACCTCCGTGTCCCGCGCCTGGACACCGGCCGCCAGCAGCGGTGCCCACACCTCGGGGCCGGCCCCCGGCACCCCGCGCGCCCAGCGGCCGATCCCCGCCGCGTCCGCCCCCGGCAGCGGCGGGCACCCCGGCGGCCGCTCGGCCGCGACGGGCCCGGCACGGACGGCGGCGGCCAGCGCCGCGGCCAGCGTCGTGTGGTAGCAGGTCCCGAAGACGTACGCCGCCGCCTTGTCGCCGTCCAGTCCGGCGAGCACCTCCGGGCGGTGCACCGGGCTCGGCACCGCGCCGTCCGGCCGGGCCGCCCCCGCCAGCGCGGCCCACGCGTCGTACACCAGCGCGTCACACCCGTACGCCCCGGTGAGCGCGGTGTCGCACAGCAGCAGCTCCGCCAGCAGGTCCAGCCCGCCGCGCACCAGCTGCGCGCCCAGCAGCACCCGCACCGTCCCGCGCAGCCGCGCCACCTCCCCGGCCCCGCCCAGCAGGTCCCGGCGGTGGCCGAAGTCCGTGGCGTAGAACAGCGCGTGCGTCAGGGCGTACGTCTCGCTCGCCGTCAGCTGGAGCACGTCCGGGTCGAGCGCCGCGACGCTGCGCCGGTACAGCGTCCCCAGGTCCGGCAGCCGCGCCGGAGCCGTGAAGCCGCCGCGGTCGGCGAAGTACCGCAGCTCCAGCCGCCCCAGCACCGGCTTGTACGCGCGGCAGTGGCCCCCGGCGTCCGCCGCCAGCAGTTCCTCGCACACCGCGCGCGGCCCCGGCTGCGGCCGGCCCAGCACCTCCAGCAGCGCCACCAGGTTGAGGTGGTACGGGAACAGCTCGTCACCGCGGCGCAGCCCCCGCCCGAACTCCGCCTCCGTGACGGCCTCCTCCGCCAGGTCCAGCGCCCGGCGCGCGAGCGGCGCGTCCCTCGCCACCACCCCCGCCCGGTCCAGCACCCGCACCAGGCCCAGCAACTCCAGCAGCGGGCCCGGCCGGAAGGGCCGCCGCGGCAGGAACTCCTCCCACCGGCCCGGCGCGAACCACTCCAGGTTCGCCTCCACCCAGCGCAGCGCCCCCGCGAGCACCCGCCGGTCCGCCGGTCCCACCCGCACCTCCACTCCTGTTCTCACCGCCCGCTCCGTACCCGCAGCAGCGCCAGCACCGCCACCAGGATCCCGCCCAGCACCCCCAGATCCGCCCACCACGGCAGCAGCCCGCCCCCGCCCAGCAGCGTCTGCCGGGCCAGATCGACGGCGTACGTCATCGGGTTGGCGTACATCAGCCACGCCAGCCACCGCGGCGCGTCCTCGGCGCTGAAGACCGAGCCCGACAGGAACAGCATCGGGAACATGGCCAGCTGCACCGTCGCCTGGAGCGTCTGCATCCGCGTGATCACGGTCGCCAGGCACAGCCCGATGACGCTGAACACGGTCGCCGCCAGCGCGTAACACCCCACCGCCGCCACGAACCGGCCGGCCGTCAGCTCCACGCCCATCAGCGGCGCGAACGCCAGCATCAGCACGCTCTGCGCGGTCACCGTCCCGGCCCCCGCCACCACCTTCCCCAACGGCAGGCACACGCGGGGCACCGGCGCCACCAGCAGCTCGCGCAACACCCCGAACTCCCGGTCCCACGCGTACGACTGCCCCGACGCCACCCCGATGGAGACGACCTGGATGGCGACGATCCCCGGGAAGACGTACGCGCTGAACGGCACGGGCGCGGCGCCCACCGCGTCGACCGAGCCGATCATGCCGTCAAAGCCGACCGCGTACACCAGCACGAAGAACAGGATCTGCACGGCCTGGCTGAACAGCACCCCCGGCCGCTTCACCTGCCGCAGCAGATCGCGGTGGGCGATGACCCCGATGGCGGCGAGCGAGGGCCTGACGGAGGTCACCCGCGCAGGCGCGGCCGTGGTCGCGGCGCTCATGACGCGCTCCCCGCCGCCGCCACGTACACGTCGTTCATGGACGGATGGCGCACGGACACGGTCAGACCGGGCACGTCCAGGGCCCGCACCACCGCCGCGATCCGCGCCTCCGGATCGGGGCAGTGCACCGCCACCCCGCCCGGCTCGACCAGCGCCTCGAAGCCCGCCGCCCGCAACTGCCGCACCGCCGCCTCCTCGTCCGCGCAGCTCACCACGATCCGCGACGCCTCCAGCGCGCCCTTCAGCTCCGCCACCCCGCCGCGCCGCACGACCCGGCCGCCGCGCAGGATGACGATCTCGTCGGCGTACTCCGCCTCGTCCATGTAGTGCGTCGCGAACAGCACCGTCACGCCCAGCTCGGTGCGCAGCCGCAGCAGGTCCGCCCAGACGGTCGCGCGCGCGGCCGGGTCCAGGCCGTTGGTCGGCTCGTCCAGGACGATCAGACCGGGCCGGTGCAGCAGGGCGCGGGCGATCTCCACCCGCCGGGCCAGCCCGCCCGACAGCTCCTCCACCGGCTGGCGGCGCCGGTCCGCCAGCTCGAACAGGTCCAGCAGCAGCGCGATCCGCTCCCGCGCGTCCGCCCGCCGCATCCCGAACAGCCGCGCGTGGAACCAGAGGTTGCGCTCCACCGACAGCTCCTTGTCCAGCGTCCGCTCCTGGAACACCAGCCCCAGGCGGCGGCGCGCGGCCATCGGCGCCTCGCGCACGTCGTGCCCGAAGATCCGTACCGTCCCGGCGTCGGGCCGCGCGGCCGTCGACAACACGCCCAGCAGACTGGACTTGCCCGCGCCGTTGGGCCCGAGCAGCGCCGTGATCCGGCCCGGGGGAGAGGCCATCGACACCCCGTGGACGGCGGTCACCCGGCCATGGCGCACGACCACGTCGGCCAGCTCGAACGCCGGTGTTCCGTCGGCCCTCCAGTTCACCACCTCCGCCGCCTCCCTCATGCGAGCCCCAGCGTCCGGTCCCACGGCAGCGGTACGCCGTCCTCGACGGGCAGCAGCGCCAGCGCCACACCCGCCGCGCCCTCCAGCATCCCCGCCGTGTCCACGGCCCGGTGCGGCACCGGCGAACGCGCCGCCGCCGGGAAGCGCATCAGATGCCGGAAGCCGAACGGCGCCTCCTCATCGGCACACGCGAGCACCTTCGCCACGAGCCGTTCCCGCCCCGCCACCAGCTCCGCGTCACCCGTCGCCGCCGCGGCCCGCGCCACGATCCGCAACAGGCCCGCGTAGCCGTGGCACACCGTCGCGCCCTCGATCGCCCACAGCGCCTCGTCGCGCCGCAGCGCCGCCCGCAGCCCCTCGACGGCCGCCGCGCACCACTCCGGCCGGCCCATCGCCCGCCCGGCCCGCAGCAGCGCCGCGGCCACGCCCGGCGTGCCGTAACACCACGCCGTCCGCGTGAACAGCGCGCTCGGACGCCGCTCCGCCACCTCGTGCTCCAGGCCCGCGCGGGCCGGCCAGTACGGGCCCGCCTCGTCGCGCAGCGTCCAGCCCAGCAGCCAGTCGGCGATCCGCCCGACGGCCGCACGCATGCCCTTCACCTCGCGTCCCGCCTCGTACGCGGAGCACAGCACCGCCAGGGGGCCGGCGATCCCGTGCGCCATCCCCAGGTTGAGGTCCCCGCGCGGATAGTCGCGCCGGTCCCGCTCGCTGACCTGGAGCTCCGGCGGCACCCACCATCCCGGCACCTCCTGCCCGTCGACCCGTACCGGCTCGGTCAGGCGCACCAGGTGCCCCAGGGACGCGGTCAACGCCGACGCGACGACCGGTGAGGCCTCCGCCGGGTCGGCCGCCGCGTCCAGCAGCAGCCGCGTCGTCCCGGAGACGCCGTTGATCAGGTCGTACGCCGCCCAGTCCACGCCCGGGCCGGTACGGGTACGGAACACCGCCAGCCGGTCCAGCTGGTCCTCGGCCAGCCAGTCGGCCAGCTTCCGGCGCAGCCCGGCATAGTGCCCCTCCGGCCCGGCGCAGGTCTGCGCGGCGGCGAACAGCGCGGCCGGACCGGAGAACAGCCCCCGGTTCGGCGCCGTGTGCATCACCCGCCCGGCCGCCGCCAGATGCCGGTGCGCCACCGGCCGCCACGCCTCGTCGGCGCGCGCCAGCTCGCCGTACAGCAGCGCGGTGCCGGGCAGCCCGTTGGCGAGCGTCAACGGCCCCCACATCACGGCGTCGTACACCGGGTCCCGGTTGTCGTCGCGCGAGGCGACCGCCGCGACCCGCTCCGGGTCGGCGAGCCGCCCCGCCACCCGCTCCACGGCCTCCGCCGTACCGACCGCTGTCGTCATGACCGGTGCCTCCGCCGGTTGAGGTGGTCCTGTACGGCGCCCCGGGCGATCCCGAGCACGGTCAGCTCGCGGGCGCTCTCCCCGCCGAAGAGGCGGTTGCACACCATGTGCAGCAGACTGCCCACGACCCGGCCCTCGGGCGTACCGCCCGCCTCCCGTACGACGCGGGCCAGTTCGCGCACCGCCTCGTCGCGCGGGCGCAGCGCCTCCAGCGCGGCGGCACCGGCCGGGTCCCCGCCGCCGGTGAACGCGGGCCAGCCGCCGTACGGATCGACCGTGCGCCCCCAGTGCGCGGCGCGGCCCCGGTACGCGGCCGGCAGGTCGCGGCGCCCGCCGGTCATCGACAGCCAGGCCGCCGCCGCGTCGTCACCGCAGTCCTCGGCGAGGAGCCGATGACCGGGGTCCGGAGGGCCGAAGGCGTGCGCCAGCGCGGCGCACGAGACGACGGCCAGATCGTCGACGCCGTACGCGTTGCCCGGGTCCTTCGCCAGCCGCAGCAGCGCGAGCGCGGCCTCGCTGTCGTACCGGAAGACCCGCTCCGCGAGCCGCAGCGCGGCCGGGCCGCCGTACCGCTCCACCTCCGGGTCGTACGCGGCCACGGCGTGCCCGCGCACCAGCCCCCGCTCCCGCCACCGCGCCAGCAGCGCCCCCACGGCGGGTGCCGCCTCGCCCCACAGCCGCCCCGGGTCGGGGCCGTGCAGCCGCAGCCGCAGGTGGTGGCCGCCCTCGTCGGTGTAGCGGATGAAGAACCAGCCGTCGGCGCCGTGCCTGGCCGCCACCGCGACCAGCTCCGGAACGTGGTCGCGCAGCAGGTCGTCCTGGGTCCGCGCCGCGCCGTACAGCTTCAGGTACAGCCACTCGCCACCCAGGCCGTGCACGGCCCGCGCGGGCAGGTGGCTCCCGGCGTACGGGCGGCGACGCGGCCCCCCGGAATCGCGGCGTCTCAGCGGAACCACCAGCTCCGCCAGATGCCCGGCCAACGGACTGTCCAGCCAGCCCTCGTACTCGCCCGGCACCTCCTGCGCGACCAGGTCCGGGTGGCGCGCGACTTGGTCCCGCAGCAGCTCCCGGTGGAACGCGTCGTCCAGGTCCAGCAGCAGCCGCTGGTCCGCCGTGACGGCCAGGACTCGGCGCGGCACGCCCCAGGCGGCGCGCCAGTCGGCCACCGCGCGCGACCAGCTCTCCTCGTCGGCGTCCCGCAGCGCGTCGAGCCGCCACACGGCCGGGGCCAGGACGAACCTCCCGTACCGCACGCGCGGCACGAACGGCGCGTCGGCGAGCCCGCCCCAGTTCCACGGCTCCCACAGCCGCTGCCCCTCCAGGCCGATCTCCCACAGCAGCCGTACGGCGTTGGGCGCCTGGGCCGGCGCGCTCACCATGTTGCCGAGGACCGGGACGATCTCGCGGCCGGTGGGCAGGTGCACGGCCGTCAGCCGCTCCAGCGTCGCGCCGATGCCGATGTCGGCGAGCCGCAGCTCCTCGACGCCGCCATCCGGCACGTCGGGTACGCCGACGGCGATGCGGCGGCCGGTGGCCGGGACGGTGTGCGCCAGGTTCGCCGCCCGGCCCGAGCGCGGCCGGAACGCCAGGTCCACCGGGACCGCCCCCTCGACGTGCACCGGGTTGTCACGGTGCAGCGCCGCGAACTCAGCGCGCCAGGCCGGGTCCTGGTCCGCGAAGCGGGCGAAGGTCGACCCGGCGCGGTGCGAACCGGGCGACGGCGCCAGGAAGACCCGGAACACCCCGTCGTCCAGCGCTTCCACGGACGGGGCCACGACCTGGACGGTCACCTCGCAGGAGCTCGGCAGGGGCAGGTCGGTGGGGTCGGACGCCCGGTCGGCGTCGCCGTGGCGCTCGTGGTGCAGCTCCGCGAGGTCCTCCTCGGCCAGGACGACCTCGCGCCGTCCGGCGCGCAGTGCGCCCGCGACCAGCCGCGCCATCGCACGGTCCCGGCGCGCGGTGCGCGGATCGTCCGGTTCCCCGGGCGGGGCCTCGCTGTTGGGCCAGCCGTAACCGGCCGGTGCCCCGAGCCCCGTCGACTCGTCGACGAGATCCAGGACCGGTACCAGTCGGTCGGCGCCGTACACGTCGAGGAAGCGGCGGTGGTAGTCGCGCAGCGCGAAGAGCCCGAGCTTGGGCCGGGACAGCCGCCACATCACCTCGGTGGCTCGCTCGACCACCTCCCGTACGGAGTACGGGAGGTGGAGCGCGGTGTCGAGCCGGGTGTCGATGTGCAGCGGCGTGTCGTCCGGTTCCACCGCCCGCGCCGTCGCCAGCAGCCGGCCCAGCTCGGCGTGTCCGGCCCCGACGGGGCGGGCGTCGTACGCGTGCCGTTCGCGCTCCACCGCCAGCAGGCCCTCGTGCACGCGGCGCGTCTCGGCGGACGCACCCCGCACGGTCGCGAGCAGCCCGAGCACGTGGTGCAGCGGGTCGCCGCCGTCCAGGGGCGGGCGCAGCGCGGTGATGAGGACCTCCTGACGGACCAGCTCCGCCAGCAGCCCCCGGACCCGCTCGGCGGGCGCCCCGGGAAACCCCTGCGCGGTGTGGCGCACGAGCTCCTCGTACGGCACCGGCGCCACGGCCCCGGCCACCGCCCGCGCGACGACAGGGGTGTGCCGCACCGACACCGTGGAGCGGCCCTCGCCGGTCTCCGGGAGCCGTACGCCCTGATTCGAGGGCGCGGTCAGGACCAGCCGGTCCCCGCGTACGACGAGGGCCTGGTGCGCCTGGACCGTCAGCGCGACGAGGACGGCCGGGTCGCGCTCCAGGCGGTGGACGACCCGCGTGAGCCACTGCAGGTCGACGTGCGTGCGGGTGCGGTGGGCCGTGCCGCGCGCCACCTTGGCGGTCGAGTCGAAGTGCCCGGCCGCCACACCCGCGAACAGCCCGAAGGGTGTGGGGCGGGTACGCATCCTGATGTCGTAGCGCGACACCGCGAGCGCGGCCCGGCGCAGCCGGGCCGCTTTGAGGCCCCCGGGGCCTTGCTCGGCGACACGGCGGACGAGGGCGCTGAGGCTGGGGGAGGCGAGTTCGAGCGCCTCGCCGAGCAGGGGGTCGGCGGCGGCGCGGGCGAGCACCGCGGCGCACGCGCCGAGGTCCAGGGGGCCGTCGGCTTGCGGTGCGCCGGCTTGCGGTGCGCTGACTTGCGGTGCGCCGGCTTGCGATGCGCCGAAAGGGGCTTCCGGCGTCTGATGGGTCTCACGCGTCTCGCGGGATTCTCCGGACCCGCTGGTACCGGCCGTCTCCGGGGCCAGCGGTGCCCGGTGCAGGAAGACGTCCTTCGCCTCGAACAGTGCCGGCCGTGCCGATGATGTCTCCGGTGCCGCTTCCCCCACGGGTCTCCCTCTCCTCCTCCGTACGGCCCTGAACGCCCGTGGGACCGGGACGGGCGACCCGCCGGCCCCGGCCCCACGGACGCGTCACGCTAGGCGGTTCAGCAGCAGTGGCTGCAGCCGGAGCCGCCGCCCTCGCTGGTGCAGCCCGGGGTGCAGTAGGAGATGCTCGTGATGGCCGGGCCGGCGACGGACTGCTCCACGCCGATCTCCAGGTCCAGGTCGAACAGGTTTCCGTCGTTCTGCGACGGAGCAGGGGCGTTGATTCCCATGCTGAACTCCTCCGTTGAAACCGAATGGATGTTCGTGGACCGCGATCCGGTGCCCCACGGAATCACGCCGCGAGATGCCCGATCAATGGCTTCCGCCCGGCTTGGCAGTCATGGCAGTTCGCTGGCAGGACGGCCGCACCGCCCTCGCCCGCACGTCGCTTTCCGGTCGTACATCAATTCGGTGGCGCGGCACCGTGAACCGACGCGCCCGATCTGGATACGTACGTGATGTGTGTTCGGACGAAGCTCTGCTGACCGCCGTGGCCCGCGGCGACCAAACCGCCCTCCGTGCCCTCTACGAGCGGCACGCCACCGCCATGCTCCGCCTCATCCGCCGACTCACCTCCGACCAGGGAGTCGCCGAGGAGATCCTCCAAGAGGCATGGCTCGCCGTATGGCGCTCGGCGGGCGGCTTCCGAGGCGACTCCAGCGTGCGCGGCTGGCTCCTCGGCGTCGCCAGACGCCAAGCCCACAACCAACTCCGCAGATCCCGGCCACAACTCACCGACCTCGCCGAAGCCCAGGACGTCCCCGACCCCGCACCCAGCGTGGAGGACCACATCCTGAAAGAAGCCGAACGCACCGAACTCGCCGCAGCCGTACGCGCCCTCCCCGAACACCTCCGCGAAGTGCTCGCGCTCGTCCTCATCGAGGAACTGGCCTACCCCGAAGTGGCCACCGTGCTCGCCATCCCGGTGGGTACCGTCAAAAGCCGGATGTCCCACGCGCGAAGGCGGCTGGGCAGCATGCTCGCCGCCACGCGGCTGGAAGGAACGGGACGACGATGACCGACCACCACCACCCCCACCAGCCCCATCAGCCCCACTCCCTCACCGAACACCTCACCGACGACGTCCTGGCGCGCCTCGCCACCCGCACCCCCCGCCCGGACGACACCACCCCCCACCGCGCGCACCTCACGCACTGCCCCGACTGCCGAACCCGCCTCGCCCTCTGGCAGGACATCGGCGCGGCGGTACGCGTCACGGAAACCCCGGCACCGGCCGAAGCGGCCACCCCGACCGAGGCCGTCATCACCCCGCCACCCTTCGACGCCCTGCTCGGCCCCGCCCTCGCCGACCTCACCAGCCCCAGCGCCACCACCGCCACCAGCGGCGGCCCTCGTCGAGCCGTTTCCCCGTCCCTGGCCCCGGTCCCGGCCCTGCCCCCGGCCCCGGGCCACACCCCCGGCGTCGCCCGCCCCTGGCGCACCGCATGGCAACTCGCCGTCAGACAGGCCACGCTGATGCCCAGCCTCTGGGCGCCCCTCAGCGCCGCCGGATTCGTCGGAGCCGCCCTCCTCGCGTCGGCACACGTACCGGACCGGTTCGCCGTACGGCTCTTCGGCGCCGTGGCCGTCCTCCTGGTGATGTTCGGCGCGCTCATGGTCGCCTCGCCCGCCCGGGACCCCCGGCGCGAACTGCTCTTCAGCCTCCCCGTGCCGCCGGCCGCCGTGTTCCTCGCCCGCCTCACCGTGGTGCTCGCCGTCGACGTGGCCCTCGCCATGGCCTGCTCGACACTCGTCGACGGGCCAGGGTGGTGGCCCGTGGTGTCCAGCTGGCTCGGCGAAGCCCTGCTCGCCGCCTCCCTCGCCCTCGCCCTCGCCGTCCGGCACTCACCGGCCGTCGGCGCGGCATCCGGCGCCACACTCTGGATGCTGGGCGTGTTCGGCGGACCCCAGGGCATCCTCGCCACCCCCTTCGACGGCCTGCTCGACGTCCTGCTGGCCACCACGCCGTGGACCCTCCTGCTGGCCGCCGCCCTGCTGGCCTGGGCCGCCACCGCCATGCGCTCCTTCGGCGCCTCCACCACACCGTCGTCGTAGGCCCCGCCCGCCCGACACCCCCGCGCCCGCGCCCGCGGCCTGCGGCCCGCGCCCGCGGCCTGTGCTCGTCGCCCACGTCGGCGCATTCGTACGCGCCGACCGTGAACCACCACAGGCCGCGCCGCTACGTACAGGGTGTACCGCCGCTTCCGGCCGGCATCCCGGTAGCCGACACCGGGCGGCGGTACACCACGCACGGCCGGCCCCCTGAGGAGGGAGCCGAAACGGGAGGAGCCGCCATGACCGCTGCCACCTGGTGGACGCACGAGGTGCGCCGCTGCGGGAGGCAGGCCTACGCACTGCCCCTGCTCGCCGCCCTCCTCGCGTACGCGGCGATGGCCACCGGCCCCGGCGGCGGCGCGCTCCTCGGCCGCGCCCTGCTGACCACCGCGCTGCCCGCCGCCACCGCACTGGCCTGCGCGGCGATCGTCGCCCGCGAGCCGATGCTCGAACTGCACCTCTCCCTGCCCACGCCGTACGCACGCACCGTCGCCCGCCGCCTCGCCTGGCCCGCCACCGTCACCCTCGTCGCCGCCATCGCGCTCGTGACACTCCTCGCGGCCACCGGGCGCGACCTCGACCCCGCACCCGCCCTGCTCGAACTGGCCGGGCTCGCCGCCCTGCTGAGCGGCGCCGCCGTCTGGGCGACCGTACGGACCGGCTCCGCCGCCCCCGCCACCGGCCTCGTCGTCGCAGCCGTCCTCGCCAAACTCCTGCTCGTCGACCGCGTCGTACCGGACGGAGCCGCGCAAGCCGTGCCCGCCCTCCTCGCCGGGGCCTGGCTCACCGCCCTCGCCCTGCGCGCCCTCGGCCCCGGCGGACCGGCCGGCACCCGCCTGCGCCACACCGCAGGACCGCACCTCGGCACCCGGGAGGAAGCATGACCGCACTGCTGTGGACCCTGCGGTACGAGGCCCTCATGGCCGCCCGCCGCAAAATCGTCTGGGGCGCCGTCCTGCCCCTGGCCCTGCTCAGCCTGCTGCTCGCCGCGACCTCACCCGTCGTCACCGGACACGGCGACCCCGCCGCCCGCACCGGCGCCGCCGCCGTCCTCGTCAACACCCTCTGCACCCTCGGCGTCGGCCTCGCCCTCGCCGACCGCCTCCGCCGCGACATCGAAGCCCGCGGCATGCCCGAACTGCTCGCCGCCACCCCGGCGCGCCTTCTCCCACGCACCGCCGGAGCCCTCGCCGGACCCCTCCTCACCGCCCTCGGCCCCGTCGCCGCCCTCTTCCTCCTCTACGCCACCGTCGTCTCGGCCACCAGCGGCACCCCCGCCCCCCTCGGCTCCGCCGCCGTCGCCCTGACCACCGCCGTGCTCCCCGCCGCGCTCCTCGTCACCGCGCTCGCCGGACTCCTCGGCGTACTCCTGCCAGTCGCCGCCGCCCGCGCCGTCACCGCCGTACTGTGGCTCTGGGCCTGCCACTTCCCGCCGGCCTTCTCACCGCTCCCTACCGCGACCGGCACCGTCCTGTCACCACTCGGCGGATACGCCCTGGTGGCGTGGGCACACGCGCCGCACGTGTGGGCGACCCGGCAGGGCACCGGCGCGCTGCGCCCCGCCGTCAGCGACACCACCGCCCTGCTGAACGTCGCCCTCGTCCTCGCCATGGCCGCCGTCTGCTACGCACTCGGACACCTCGTCGCCCGCGCCACACACCACGGAGCATCATGAACATCACCACCGAGCAGCTCACCAAAATCCACCCCGGCGGCCGCCGCGCCCTCGACGCCGTCGACCTCCACATCGAAAGCGGCACCGTCGGACTCCTCGGAGCCAACGGCGCAGGCAAAACCACCCTCCTCCGCATCCTCACCGGAGTCCTGCGCCCCACCTCCGGACGCGTCACCGTCGCCGGACACGACCTGTCCACCAGCGCCGGCCTCACCGCCGTCAAACGCACCCTCGGCTACCTCCCGCAGGAACTCGCCCTCTACCCCGACCTCACCACCCGTGAGTTCCTCGACTACATCGGCGTCCTCAAAGGCATCCACGACAAACGCGAACGCCGCCGACAAGTCGACGAGCACATCGCCGAGGTCGGCCTCCAAGACCGCGCCCGCGAACGCCTCGCCGGATTCTCCGGCGGCATGAAACGCCGCGTCGGCATCGCCCAAGCCCTCATGGGCAACCCATCCGTCCTCATCGTCGACGAACCCACCACCGGCCTCGACCCGCACGAACGCATGCGCTTCCGCACCCTCCTCGCCGGACTCGGCCACGGCCGCACTGTCCTCCTCTCCACCCACATCCTCGACGACGTCGCCCAGACCTGTCCCGAAGTAGCCGTCCTCTCCACCGGCCGGCTCGTCTTCCACGACACCACCAGCGCCCTCGTCAGCCAGGCCGCCGGCTGCACCTACACCACCCGTGCCACCGGCCCCGGCGGCCCGCCCGCCGGCGCCGAAGTCGTCAGCGCCGTCACCACCGCGGAAGGAACCGAATACCGCATCGTCACCACCACCCCGCCCGCCGGAGCACGCCCCGTCGAGCCCTCACTCGAAGACGGCTACGCCGCCCTCCTGGCCGCCGACGGCGCCACCCACCAGCCCACCAGCACACTCCGACAGTGAGGCAGCCACACCCGTGAAGACCACACACACCACCACCCGCCACCGCACCCACACCACCCTGGCCCTCCTCCTCAGCGGCCTCACCCTCACCGTCACCGTCGGCCTCACCGCGTGCGGAGGCGGCGGCCGCACCGACCCCGCCACCAAAGAACCCGTCCCCCTGCCCAGCCCCACCGCCGCCAGCCAGCAGCTCAGCGAGAAGAACCTCGGCTACATGTGGCCCCTGACCGTCGACCACGGCACCGCCGAATGCCGAAAAGGCGAACAAGCCGTCTTCACCGCCCCCGACGGGACCACTTACGCCCTCAACGACCGCGCCGAAGACGCCGGCTACCGCGATATCGACGCCGTACGCGCCACCGGCGACGGCGGCGACAAAGTCAGCCTCGGCACCCTTCTCAGCACCACCATGAAACTCTGCCGATTCTCCCGGTGACAGCACCCGGCACGGGACACCGCCGGGCACGCGCACCCCACCAGCAGCACCACGCACCCGATCATCGGCCCGACCACCGATGACCACGGGACGACCACGGGGGACACGCCCTTGCACCCGCACGCCACACACACCAGCCACATCCACATCCACGTCCTCGCCCACGCTGGCCTGCAAACCCACCTCGACTCCCCGAACGCCCCACTCAGCACGGTCCGCACCATCCTCGACCGCGTCGACTTCGTCGACGACGAAGACCTCACCGCACCGGGCGACGCCATCGAACTGCCCGTACTGATACCGGTCACCAGCGAATTCCAGGCCGAAGGCCTCCGTGCCGTACGCGTACGGCACCCCCTCTCCCTGCTCATCGCCGTCACCACCGACGTCTCGGGATACCGCACCTACTACGCCATCCGTTCCGGTGCGAACTTCGTCCTCAACCTCGCGATACCGGCCGCAAGCCAAATCGACATGCTGTACGCGCAGTTGCGGGCCCACAGCATGACCGCCACCCGGTGCGAGCCCACCGAACCGGCGGAACAAGCCGACCCGGCTGCGGCCGAACCTGCCGCGCCCTGGCTCCAGGCCATCCGCAGCCACGACGAGCACCAGCACCAGCACCAGCCCGAGGAGCCGGCCCGCCCCAGGACGTATCAACAGGCGTCGCACCTGCCGGCCCTGTGCGAGGGAGACCTGGAGCTGGCGCGCATGCTCTGTACGTCGATGACCGTGTCGGAGATCGCCCGACGCCACTACTGCTCCGAGCGGTCCATGTACCGCCGCATCCGCAGGCTGTATGACGATCTGGGTGTCACCGGCCGTACCGAACTGATGTCGATGGCCGCCGTGTTGGGTGCGCGCCTGAGCCCGGGCCGCCAGGCGTTGACGGCCCGCGCGGGCTGAAGCCCCCGCTGATGGGCCCCGTGACGCTCGCGTCGGCGGGGCCCATCAGCGGTGCCGTCCACCGGGCGGTCAGCGGATACCTGCATCGGCGCTTTCGAGCAGCCGGAAGAAGCCGGCTTCCACGTCTCCGTCGACGGCGAGGCCCGCCAGCGGCCCTTCGTACTGGGTGCGGCCCGACGCCAGGACCTGGACCCGATCACAGACCTGGGCGACTTCGGCGAGCTGGTGGCTGGCGATGAGCACGGCCACACCCTCGCCGGCCAGTGAGCGGATGATGCCCCGCATCTCGCGGATGCCGACGGGGTCGAGGCCGTTGGTCGGCTCGTCGAGGACGATCAGCCGCGGCCGGGCCAGCAGGGCGACGGCGATGCCCAGCCGCCAGCGCATGCCCAGGGAGTAGGCGCCGACCCTCCGATCACGCGCGTCGGTCATCTTGACGAGGCTGAGCGCCGGTTCGATCCACTCCTCGGGCACGCACCGCAGCCGGGCGTGGACCTTGAGGGTTTCGTCCCCGGTCAAGGTCGGCCACAGCCCCGGTACTTCGATCAGGGCGCCGACATCGGCCAGCGACTCCCGCCCCACGGGCTTGCCGAAGATCTCGATGGATCCCGAGGTGGGCCGCTGAAGGCCCAGCAGCGCCTTCATCAGGGTCGTCTTGCCGGCGCCGTTGGGCCCGAGCAGGCCGTAGACCTCGCCCGTCCCGACGGTGAGGTCGACCCCGTCGAGGGCGCGGTGGGAGCCGTAGTGCTTGTGGAGCTCGCGGATGCGCAGCGCGGGCATCGGCGTGACGGGGGAGCCCTGCGCGGCGGGGGTGGTCGGCGTGGTCATGGGTCAGATCTCCTTACGGCGCATGTGCAGACTGCCGACGACCAGCAGGATCGCGGTCAGGGCGAAGGCGAGGACCACGGCGACCGGAATGGCGGACATCGCCGTCACCGGACTGTCCTTGGGCAGCGGTACACCGTTGGGCCCGATCCCGGCGAGCGGCAGCACCACCCGCATGGGCCAGGCGAAGGGCACCGCGTACCAGAAGTCCTTGTCCGAGACGAGGGCCCCGCTCAGCAGCCCGGCCACGCCCACGCCGATGCTGGGGCCCATGCCCCACACCACGGCGACGAGCACGGCCAGGGCCGTCATGGACAGACCCACCAGCCACGGCAGGTACACCGCCGCGACCACCGTCCCCAGGGCCCCCGGGAACCGCCCGCTGACCGCCGCGCCGAGCGAGAGCATGACCAGCAGCACGGTCGAGGAGACGAACCCGAGGACACCGAGTGCGGCGACCTTGCCGACGAAGTACCGCCCGCGGGGCACGCCGTACGACAGCAGCAGCCGCCAGGCGTCCTGGTCGGCCCGGACCGACAGCGCCGCGGCCAGGCCCGCCGTCATCGGCACGAGCACGCCCCAGAACTCCAGGGTCACGTTCCGGAAGACCTCGAAGGTCTGGCCCGCCTTCGCCTCGGACGAGCCGAGCGCGCCGAGGAACAGCGGAACCGTGATGATCACGGGCGCGAGGAGGTGGTACCAGGGGAGGAACCCCCGCTTGTGGCGGGCGAGCTCGGTGCCCACCACGGTCACCAGCGAGGGATTGTCGCGCCGACCCGCCAGGGGCGGGGCAGCCGTGTCGTACGCCATGGGTTCTCCTACCCGGCCCCGTGGGCCTGGCCGCTTGCGGTTACGCCCTGTACGTAGCGCGGCCGCGCGGCCCGGTTCACCGCCGGGAACGCCGGATGCTGCCACCGTGCGCCGCGTCGGCTGGCAGTCGGCGGACAGCTGACACGGGACTGCCAACCCCGCTGCCAGGGGGCGCACGGGGCGGTGCCGGAGTGCCAGGGTCGTAGAGCCCGGACCGGTCGAATCCCCCGTCGGCCGGTCCGGGGCATGGCTCATCGTCGTCCCACCAGTCCTCGGGGAGGACCCATGAAGACACTCCGCCCGCTCCACCGCACCCTTGCGGCGGCCGCCCTCGCCCTCACCCTCGGCGGCCTCCTCGCGCCCGCCGCCTCAGCGGCCCCCGCGGCCCCCGCGGCACCGGCCACCCTCGGCGGGATCCAGGTCATGAAGACCTGGCACGCCACGGTCCAGTGCCAGATCGTCCGCATCAGCGACAACAACGTCGTCGGGTACGAGCGCGCCGACGGCACGGGCAACAGCAAGGAAGCGGCCATCCACGACGCGCAGCGCAACGTGCCCGTCCCGCAGGGCCACTACAAGCGCCACTGCGACACCAAGCGCGTCTGGTAGCGTCGAACGTCCCTTCTCACCGGCACGAACTGGCACAGGAACAGGTGCGCGATGTCCGAGGACCCGAGTGTCTGGGAAGTACGGCTGGGTATCTACGCCACCGAGAAGCAGGCCGAAGAGGTCAAGGAGCGCATCACCAGGCTGCTGTGCCCGGACCCCGACCACGCGCCGCCCTGCCCGGTCCCGTGGTCGGTGATGCTGCTGCACGGGACGGACCTCGACGACGCGTACGAGGAGCTCCTCGACCAGGCCCGCATCGAGGGGGCCGCAGCCGAGGACCGCGACGGCGAGTAAGGCGCTCGGCTAAGGCCGCGGGACTCCCGAGGTCCGCTCGCGCAGGGGGTGTTCCGCCCAGACGACCTTGCCCGTCCCGGTGTACCTGGTGCCCCAGCGCTCCGCGAACTGGGACACCAGGAACAGCCCCCGTCCGCCCTCGTCCGTCTCCGCCGCCCACCGCAGGTGCGGTGCCGTGCTGCTGCCGTCGGAGACCTCGCAGATCAGCGCCCGGTCACGGATCAGCCGTACGCGGATCGGGGCGGCGGCGTGGCGGACGGCGTTGGTGAGAAGCTCGCCGAGGACGAGCTCGATGGAGAACGCCTCGTCGGCCAGCCCCCACGCCTCCAGCGTCCGCCGGGCCTCCGCCCGGACGCGCCCCACGGCGGCAGGTTCCGCGGGCACGTCCCAGGTGGCGGTGCGGTCCGGCGCCAGCGTCCGCGTCCGGGCGACGACGAGCGCGACGTCGTCACGGGGCCGCTCGGGTAGCAGGGCGTCCAGGAGCGCGCGGCAGGTCTCCTCGGGTGTCCGGTCCGGGTGCGCGAGGGTGCGGCGCAGCAGCCGGAGGCCCTCGTCGAGGTCGCGGTCCCGGTCGCGGTCCTCCAGCAGT
The DNA here is from genome assembly GCF_056430285.1 of Streptomyces sp. NPDC045998. Classification (NCBI taxonomy): domain Bacteria; kingdom Bacillati; phylum Actinomycetota; class Actinomycetes; order Kitasatosporales; family Streptomycetaceae; genus Streptomyces; species Streptomyces sp. NPDC045998. The sequence continues at coordinate 39,084 of NZ_JBWKLJ010000015.1, read as the reverse complement.
CCATCGGTGTAGAGCACCAGGCTGCTGCCCTCGGGCAGGCGCACCTCGGCCCTCTCGAAGGGCAGGCCGCCGAGCCCGAGCGGCGGCCCGGTGGGCAGGCCCGGGAACTCCGCGCGCCCGTCGGGGTACACGATCGCGGGTTCGACGTGTCCGGCGCGGGCCATGGTGCACACGCCCGCGACCGGGTCGTACACGGCGTACAGGCAGGTCGCCCCGGTGACCGTCAGCGCGTCGCCGTCCCCGCTGTCGTCCTGGTCGATCCGGGCGACCAGTTCGTCCATGTGCCAGAGCAGTTCGTCGGGGGCCAGGTCGAGGGCGGCGAAGTTGTGGACCGCGGTGCGCAGCCGCCCCATGGTGGCGGCGGCCCGGATGCCGTGCCCCACCACGTCTCCGACGACGAGACCGACCCGCGTGCCGGGCAGCGGGATGACGTCGAACCAGTCGCCGCCGACGCCCCCCTGTCCGCCTTGCCCGGCCTGCGCGGGCAGGTAGCGGTGCGCGATCTCCAGGGCGGTGTGCCCGGGCAGGGAGCGGGGCAGCAGGCTGCGCTGGAGGGTGACCGCCATGGCGTGTTCGCGGGTGTAGCGGCGGGCGTTGTCGATGCTGACGGCCGCGCGGGCGACCAGTTCCTCGGCGAGGGACACATCGCCCTCGTCGAAGGGCTCGGGCTCGTCGGCGCGCCAGAAGGTGGCCACGCCCATGATGACGCCCCGCGCCCGCAGCGGGGCGGCGATCATCGAGTGGATGCCGTACGCGACGAGCCGGCGGGCCCGGTCCGGTTCCTGCGACTGCCAGCCGTGGAACGCGGTCATGTCCGCCTCCAGCACGGCGCTGCCGGTGTCGAAGCCGCGCGCCTGCGGAGTGTGCGGCAGGAACCGGATGAGGGTGCCGGCGGGGTGGAGCGGCGTGTCGTCCCGGATGCCGCAGTACGCGACCCGGCGCATCTCGCGCGGGGAGCCGGTGCCCGTGGGCTCACCGCCGCGCAGCACGGCGTCGGGGACGTCGACGGTGACGTAGTCGGCGAACCGGGGTACCGCGAACCGGGCGAGCTCCTGGGAGGTGCGTACGACGTCGAGGCTGGTGCCGATCTCCACGCCCGCGTCGTACAGCAACTCGAGGCGGCTCTGGGTGCGGTCCGCCCGGCTGGTGACCTGCCGGAGTTCCGTGGTGTCCCGCAAGGTGGCGACGGCGCCGGGCGGCCCTCCGGTACGGTCGCCGGTCAACCGCAGGCTGACGGCGAGAAGCCGGTCGCGGGCCGGGCGGACCTCGTCGGTGGCCGGCCGCCCGGAGTCCAGCAGCCGGGCCATCCCCGGCTCGATGCCCAGGTCGCCGACGTGGCGGCCCTCCGCGTCCGGGGGCAGACCGAGCAGTCGGCGCGCCTCGTCGTTGGCGAGCAGGAGCCGGTGGCCGCCGTCGAGGATGAGCACGCCCTCCCGTACGGAGTGCAGGACGGCGTCGTGGTGTTCGTACATCCGGGCCATCTCGGCCGGCCCGAGGCCATGGGTCTGGTGCCGCAGCCGCCTGCTGACCAGGGCGGCGCCGGCCGTCGCGAGGGCGAGGGCGGCGGCCGCGGAGCCGAAGACGACGGGCAGCTGGTGTTCGACGACACCACTCACCTCGTCGACGGTGATCCCGGTCGAGACGAGCCCCACGACCCGGGCGCCGGGACCGGTGACCGGGACGACGTGCTGGATGGCGGGGCCGAGGGAGCCGTCGACCGTCTCCGTCACGGTGCCGCCGGCCACGGCGGGGGCGATGGTGCCGATGTACCGCTCGCCGATCAGGTCCGGGTCCGGGTGGGTGTGACGCGTGCCGTCGGGGGACATCACGACGACGAAGTCCACGCCGGACGCCTCGCGGAGCCGTTCGGCGTGCGGCTGGAGGACGGCGGACGGGTCGGGTCCGGTCAGGGCGGCGGCGACGCCGGGCGCCCTCGCGAAGGTCTCGGCCACGGCGGCCGAGCGCTGACGCGCTTCGCGCTCGCTGTCGGTGCGCGACTGCAGCACGAGCGCCACCACGGCGGCGACGACGAGCAGCAGCACCACCGCCGCTTGCAGGGCGAACACCTGGCTGGCGACGGCACGCGTGCTCAAGCGCGAACGCAAGCGGCCGAAAGGTCCGGCCATGTCTCATTTTCTCATATGAGCCCTCCGGCCTCCGCCGCGCGGGACACGCTGAGTGTCGTAGTTGGGCCGAACGGGTGAGGCGGGCGAGGATAGGTCCATGAGTAGGTACGAGAGGTACGACGTCACCGACGAACAGTGGGAGGGCCTGGCCCAGGTGGTCCCGCTTCGGGGGCGCAACGAGTGGCCGTCCAGGATCGACCACCGGACGATCCCGCAGGATTACGAGGCCGCCGAGCAGCGCCGCATGGTCGTACTGCGGGTGCAGGTCTTCGCGGACGCGCGGGAGGTCGCCGAGTACCTCATCGCACAGATCCCGGTCCTGCTGGACCTCACCGGGGCGGACACCGAAGTCGCCAAGCGGATCCTCGACTTCAGCAGCGGCGTCGTCTTCGGGCTCGGCAGCGGCATGCACCGGGTGGACCGGAACGTCTTCCTGCTGGCGCCGGTCGGGACCGAGGTCGAGGGCGCGGCGGCCGAGACGGCCGTCCCCCATTCGTAGGAGCCCGTCCGGGTGAATCGGTTCGCCGCGCACGCGTGACCGTACGGTCCGGCCATGGACCGCACCCACACCACGCACCCGGCCCGTCCCGCCCTCACGCAGCTGCGGCTCTCCGCCTTCAGAGCGCACCGCGGGGCGGCCCTCCCGCTCGGCCCCGTCACCCTCTTCGCGGGGCCGAGCGGAAGCGGCAAGTCCAGTGCGGTCCAGGCGTACGAGGCACTCGCGCTGCTCGGCGGGGGAGCGGCGCTCGGCCGGGCGTTCCCGGACCCGGCCGGCTGCGTACCGGACGGCGCGGCGGCGGACGCGCAGGGGCGGCGGGGGTTCCGGATCGGCTGCACCGTGGACGGCCCGGCCGGCCCCGTACGGCTCGACCTCGCCGTGCAGGCGGAACCCGAACCCCGCATCGTGAGCGAGCGGCTGACGGACGCCGACGGGCGGGTGCTGCTGGCCACCGCGCCGCACGACCCGAGGCGGGGCACCGTGCGGGCCGAGTGGCTCACGGCCGGCCCGGCGTCCATGACGCGTGAGCAGCTGCCCGACGACCGGCTCGGCACGGCGCTGCTGCCGCTGCGGGTGGCGGGGCGGACGGACGGGCAGCGGCGGGTGCTGGCCGCGGCCGAACAGGTCGTCCTGGCGCTGCGGTCCGTCTTCCCGTGCCAGCCGCGGCCCGACCGGATGCGGGCACCGGTGGAGCCGGGGGACGGCCGGCTGCGGCGCGGCTGCGAGAACCTCGCGGAGGTGCTGCACCGTACGCGCGCCGACTGCGCGCGGCGCCACGCCCGGCTGGCGGCCGCGGCCCGTGCGGGGTGCGCGGGGCCGGTGCGGGACGTGGGCGTGGAACGGCTCGCGGACGGCAGGGTGCGCGCGGTACTCGACCGGGGCGCCGGTGCGTCGCGGCACGGCACGCCGCTGGAGCGGCTCGGCGACGGCGAGCTGCGGTACCTGGCGCTCGCGCTGGTGCTGCTGACCGGGCCGCGGGTGCTCGCCGTCGACCAGGCGGTGGAGGTGCCCGGAGCGCTGCAGACCCTCACCGTCCTCGCGGACGGCTTCGACCGGGACCTGGACGGGCGCCAGGCGCGGGAACTGGTGGGGCTGGCCGCCCTCATCTGCGGGGAGGGCCACATGCGGCTGGTGGGGACGGCCGGTGAGGCGGTGGCGGGGGCCGTGCGCGGGCGGGAGGGGGTGACGGTGGTAGACCTGGGGCCGTGACGGAACCGGATGTACGAGAACTGCAGCGCCGACTGGCGGAGTTCGCGGCGGCGCGCGCGTGGCAGCCGTACCACACGCCGAAGAACCTGGCCGCGGCGCTGAGCGTCGAGGCCGCCGAACTGCTGGAGATCTTCCAGTGGTTGACACCCGAGGAAGCGGCGCGGGTCATGGAGGAGCCGGAGACGGCGCACCGGGTCGCCGACGAGGTCGCGGACGTGCTCGCCTACCTGCTGCAGTTCTGCGGCGTGCTGGGCGTCGACCCACTGGCGGCACTCTCCGCGAAGATCGACCGCAACGAGCTCCGGTTCCCGGTGGGGCGGCCACCGGGGCGCACCGCACGGGACGATCGTCACTCTCCGGAGTGATCGAGTTATTCACACTGAGTTTCCTGTCCACAGATTTCCGAATTCCCCTGGCTTTTGGGTCCGTTCAGCCTCACTCTGGGTAGTGAAAGAGTGGCGGACAGACGTACGAACGGGGGCGGCTCGCATGGACGCGGAACGACTGATCACGGCGGGTCGGGGTGGACTGGCGGAGAGCCGGGTGGCGCTCGACATCGTGGCGGAGGCCTGGCAGGCACAGGCGCTCGCCCAGGCCATCGGCCGTCACCTGGCGCTGACCGGGCCGCCGGAGCTGCGCAACGACGCGCGGGGGCTCAGCGAGATCGGCGGGCGCGGCGGCACCGTGCCCGACCATCCCGGGCTGCGCGACGGGGGCGTGCGGGCCGCCCGCCTGACGGGTGTCGCCGATGTGCGAGGCACGTTACGGGCGCTGGGCGCGCTGCTGGGCGAGGTGGGCATGGCGCTCGTCGGCGTCGCCTGCGCCACCGACGAGGAGGGGCTGTACTGGCAGTGCATCGAGGCGATCGACGCCGCCGACGAGTCCAGTGACCGGGTGCGCGTCATGCTGCGCAGACTCACGGCGCGGCAGTCGGGCAGACCCCCCGGATCGCCCGGGCCGCCCGGCGAGGAACGGTCGGCGCGCGACCCGGTGGATCCGTCGGAGCTGCAGGACCTGAAGGACCTGAAGGGCTTAAAGGACTTGGGGGAGCTGACCGGCCTGTCGACCGATCTGACGGACGCGGCGGACTCGATGGCGGGTCCGCCATGACCGGGGGTGCGCCGCCGGGACGCCGGAGGGAGCGCCGGGCCGAGTGTCAGGCCGGTCGCTCGGGGGCGGCCTCGCCGGCGGCGCGGCCGCGGTCGGCCGAGCCCTGGAGGTCGGCGTCGAGCTGCGAGAGGTCGGCGGTGAGCGCCGCCATCAACTCCTCCATCTGCTGCAGCAGGCCCTTGGGGGCGCCGGCGCCCTGTTGCTGCTCGGGCATTGCTTCCTGGGACATGAGGGCCTCCTCGGCAACGACGTGCCGACAGCTGCCGCCGGCACGCGGGCCGGGCGGTCCGGCTCCAGCCGAGCCAACGACGGGTACGGGCGGCGAGTCACCAGGTTCATGGATCTTCACCCGGGCGAGCCCGTGAAATGACGCCCGTTCGAACGGGCAGGATGGGGGGCATGGATCTCCGCATCTTCACCGAGCCCCAGCAAGGGGCGAGCTACGACACCCTGTTGACCGTCGCCAAGGCGACCGAGGAACTCGGATTCAACGCCTTTTTCCGCTCGGACCACTATCTCCGCATGGGGTCCGTGGACGGCCTGCCCGGGCCGACCGACGCCTGGATCACGCTGGCCGGCCTCGCCCGCGAGACCAAGCGGATCCGCCTCGGCACGTTGATGACCGCCGCGACCTTCCGGCTGCCGGGCGTGCTCGCGATCCAGGTCGCGCAGGTCGACCAGATGTCGGGCGGCCGCGTCGAGCTCGGGCTGGGAGCCGGCTGGTTCGAGGAGGAGCACCAGGCGTACGGCATCCCCTTCCCGAAGGAGAAGTTCGGGCGCCTGGAGGAGCAGCTGGCCATCGTCACCGGCCTGTGGGAGACGGAGGCCGGCAAGACGTTCTCGTACGAGGGGAGGTACTACCAGCTGACCGACTCGCCCGCCCTGCCCAAGCCCGCCCAGGCCAAGGTGCCGGTGCTGATCGGCGGCCACGGCGCCACGCGCACCCCGCGGCTGGCCGCGCGGTACGCCGACGAGTTCAACATCCCGTTCGCCTCGCTGGAGGCCACACGGGAGCAGTTCGGCCGGGTCCGGACGGCCGCGGAGGAGTTCGGCCGCCGCCCGGACGACCTCGTGTACTCCAACGCCCTGGTCGTCTGCGTCGGCAAGGACGACGCCGAGGTCGCCCGCCGCGCGGCCGCCATCGGCCGGGACGTGGACGAACTGAAGGCGAACGGCCTCGCGGGCTCACCCGCCGAAGTCGTGGACAAGATCGGCCGCTACGCGAGCCTGGGCTCGTCGCGGATCTACCTCCAGCTCCTGGACCTGACGGACCTGGACCACCTGGAGCTGATCTCGTCGCAGGTGCAGTCGCAGCTGGACTGAGGCCGCCTGGACTGAGGGTGGCGCCGGCCACCACGATGCTCGGGGTGACACGGCTGGCGGTCCCCGGCCAGCTGGTGGAGCTGGAGGGGACCGCCGTCGCGTGACCGTCGCGTGAGGTGACCTCGACGCCCGCTACAACCGCGGGTCCACCGGTTCCGACTCCAGGGCGAGGACCGCGAAGACCGCTTCGTGGACGCGCCACAGGGGTTCGCCGTCGGCGAGCCGGGAGAGGGCTTCCAGGCCCAGGGCGTACTCGCGCAGGGCGAGGGAGCGCTTGTGCCCGAGGAAGCGGGAGCGCAGGCGGTCGAGGTTGTCGGGGCGCGTGTACTCGGGGCCGTAGATGATCCGCAGGTACTCGCGGCCCCGGCACTTGATGCCGGGCTGGATGAGGCGGCCCTTACCGTCGCGGGCGAGGGCCTGGAGCGGCTTGACCACCATGCCCTCGCCGCCGCGGCCGGTCATCTCCAGCCACCAGTCGACACCGGCCGCGACCGACGCCTCGTCGCCGGTGTCGACGTAGAGACGCCGGGTGGTCCGGAGCAGACCGGTGGTGTCGTGCTCCACCATGCGGTCGATCAGGGCCAGCTGTTCGTCGTGCGGGAGCGCGGCGAGGCTGCGGCCCCGCGCGGCGAGCAGCTGGAACGGCGCCAGCTCGACACCGTCCAGTCCGTCCGTGGTCCAGCAGTAGCGGCGGTACGCCTCCGTGAAGGCGGCCGCGTCGACCGCCCGGTCGCGCTGCCGCGCCAGCAGCCCGCCGACCTCGACCCCGCGCGCGGCGGCCGCCTCCAGCGCGGCGAGCGCACCGGGGAAGACGGCCGACGACGCGGCGCCCACCGCCGCGTACTGCGTGCGCAGCAGACCGGAGGCCTTGAGGGACCAGGGCATCAGCTCGGCGTCGAGCAGCAGCCAGTCCGTGTCGAGCTCCTCCCACAGCCCGGCCGCCGTCAGCGCCGTGCGCAGACGGCCGAGGATCTCCTCCGTGACCGAGGCGTCGTCGAAGAAGGGCCGCCCGGTGCGGGTGTACAGGGACCCGGTGGGCCCGGTGGCCCCGGTCGGCCCCGGCTCCACGCCGAAGTGCTCCCGCGCCGCCTCCGCGTCCCGGCACACCAGGGCCACGGCCCGCGACCCCATGTGCTTCTCCTCGCAGACCACCCGCGCCACCCCGTCGGCGGCGTAGGCGGCGAACGCCTCGGCCGGGTGCTCCAGGTAGCCCTCGCGGCTCGACGTGGCGGTGGGCGCCATGGTCGGCGGCAGGTACGGCACGAGCCGCGGGTCGACGGCGAAGCGGCTCATCACCTCCAGCGCCGCCGCGGCGTTCTCCTCGCGCACACCGACGTTGCCCGCGTACCGCGTCTCGACGACCCGGCGCCCGTGCACGTCGGCCAGGTCCAGCGGCCGCCCCTGGTGGCCGCCGGGCGCCTCGGTGGCGAGCGGCTTGACCGGCTCGTACCAGACCTTCTCGGCCGGTACGTCGACGAGTTCGCGCTCCGGCCAGCGCAGCGCCGTCATCTTGCCGCCGAACACCGCGCCGGTGTCGAGGCAGATGGTGTTGTTGATCCACGAGGTGTTCGGAACCGGCGTGTGGCCGTAGACGACGGCCGCCCGGCCCCGGTAGTCCTCCGCCCACGGGTAGCGCACCGGCAGGCCGAACTCGTCGGTCTCGCCGGTCGTGTCGCCGTACAGCGCGTGCGAGCGCACCCGCCCGGACGTGCGGCCGTGGTACTTCTCCGGCAGGCCCGCGTGACAGACGACGAGCCTGCCCTCGTCCAGGACGTAGTGGCTGACCAGGCCCGCGATGAACTCCCGCACCTGCGTGCGGAACTCGTCGCTCTCGCGCTCCAGCTGCTCGATGGTCTCGGCGAGGCCGTGCGTGTGCTGGACGTTCTTGCCGTTCAGCCAGCGGCCCAGCTTGTTCTCGTGGTTGCCGGGCACGCACAGCGCGTCGCCCGCGGCGACCATGCCCATGACGCGCCGCAGCACGCCCGGGCTGTCCGGCCCCCGGTCGACGAGGTCGCCGACGAAGACGGCGGTACGCCCCTCGGGGTGGTGGCCGTCGACGTACCCGAGCTTGGCGAGCAGGGTCTCCAGCTCGGAGGAGCAGCCGTGGATGTCGCCGATGATGTCGAACGGCCCGGTCAGGTGCCGCAGGTCGTTGAACCGCTTCTCCAGAACGACCTCGGCCGCCTCCACCTCCTCGACGCTGCGCAGCACGTGCACCTTGCGGAAGCCCTCGCGTTCCAGGCCGCGCAGCGAACGGCGCAGCTCGCGCCGGTGGCGCTGGATGACGTGGCGCGGCATGCCCGCCCGGTCCGGCCGGGCGGCGTTGCGCGCCGCGCACACCTCCTCCGGCAGGTCGAGCACGATGGCGATGGGCAGCACGTCGTGCTCGCGCGCGAGGCGCACCAGCTGCCGGCGGCTCTCCTGCTGCACGCTGGTCGCGTCGACCACCGTCAGCCGGCCTGCCGCGAGGCGCTTACCGGCGATGTAGTGCAGGACGTCGAAGGCGTCGCGGCTCGCGCTCTGGTCGTTCTCGTCGTCGGCGACGAGGCCGCGGCAGAAGTCCGACGAGATGATCTCCGTCGGCTTGAAGTGCTTGCGCGCGAAGGTCGACTTGCCGGAGCCCGTGGCGCCGATGAGGACGACGAGGGACAGGTCGGTGACCGGCAGCCTGCGCGTGATGGTTTCGGTCTCGGTCATGCGGCCTTCTCCTCGGATACGGGGGCGGCCAGGGTGAACACGGCCATCTGCGTCGGCGGGCCGACCTCGGGGTCGTCGGGCCCGACGGGCACGAACTCCACGCCGTAGCCGTGCCGTTCGGCGACCGCCGCGGCCCAGTCGCGGAACTCCGCACGCGTCCACTCGAACCGGTGGTCGCCGTGGCGTACGTGTCCGGCCGGGAGGGTCTCCCAGCGGACGTTGTACTCGACGTTCGGCGTCGTCACGAGCACGGTCGCCGGGCGGGCCGCGCCGAACACGGCGTACTCCAGCGCGGGCAGCCGCTCCAGATCGAGGTGCTCGATGACCTCGCTGAGCACGGCCGCGTCGTACCCCTTGAGCCGCTTGTCGGTGTACGCGAGCGAGCCCTGGAAGAGCCGTACGCGCTCCGACTGCCGCTCGCCCATGCGCTCGATCCGCAGCCGCCGCGCCGCCAGGGACAACGCCCGCATCGACACGTCGACACCGACGATCTCGGTGAAGCGCGGGTCCTTCAGCAGCTCGCGCACCAGCTGGCCCTGCCCGCAGCCCAGGTCGAGCACCCGGCTCGCACCCGCGCCGCGCAGCGCCTCGATGATCGCCTCCCGCCGCTGGACCGCCAGCGGAACCGGGCGCTCCTCCGTGTCGGTGTCCTCGTCGACGGCGTTGTCGATCTCCTCGACGTCGCTGTCGTCCGCCGCGGCCAGCCGCGCCAGCTCGATGCGCTCCATCGCCTCGCGCGTCAGCGACCAGCGGCGCGCCAGGTAGCGGCTGGTGATCAGCTTGTGCTCCGGGTGCCCGGGCAGCCAGCCCTCGCCGACCCGCAGCAGCTTGTCGACCTCGTCCGGCGAGACCCAGTAGTGCTTGGCGTCGTCCAGCACCGGCAGCAGTACGTACAGGTGACGCAGGGCGTCGGCGAGCCGCTGCTCGCCCTCCAGTACGAGGCGGACGTAGCGGGACTCGCCCCACTCCGGGAACCGCTCGTCGAGCGCGACCGGCTCCGCCGTCACCGCCCATCCCAGCGGCTCGAACAGCTTCCGTACGAGCTCGGCGCCGCCGCGCGCGGGCAGCGCCGGCACCTCCACGCGCAGCGGCAGCGCCTGGCCGACGAGCTCCGGCCGGGCCTGGCACTGCCCCTTGAGCGCACTGGAGAAGACGTTGCCGAGGGCGACGGCGAGCAGCGAGGAGGCGGCGTACGGCCGGTCGTTGACGTACTGCGCGAGCGCCTGGTCGGGTGCGCCGCCGCGCCCCTTGCCCTTGCCTCGTCGTACGAGCGCGACGGGATCCACCTCCAGCAGCAGCGCCGCCGTGCAGCGCTCGGGCGACGCCTCCGGGTAGAGGACGTGGGCCGTGCCGTAGGAGGTGGAGAACGCCTGCGCCTTGTCCGGATGCTTGTGGAGGAGGAATCCGAGGTCGGTGGCGGGGCGTTCAGGGGTACCGGTCGTACTGATCGTCAGGAACACGTGTCCGAGTATCGACCGAGGCGGCCTTCTCCAACCATGGAATTTCGGTCGCGGATCGCCGCGGAGGTACGGGACGCGGGCGGGGGAGGCGCGCGCCGAGGCGCGGGGAGGCGCACGGGGGGCATGGAAAGGTGCACCGTTTCGTGGCCCCCGGAGCGTGTTGACGCAGGTCGGGACGAGCCCGTACGTTCGTGGACGCGTGGAGTGACGGCCTCCCAACTGGGCCTGAAAAAGGGTCAGTTGGGAGGGACGATGTCTCCCCTTACCGGTGGCGGTGGACCGAGGGAGGGGACGGCCCACCGCCACCCCGACGAACCGACGACTGGGACGGCACATGAGCCCGCGCACCGCGCCACCACCACCTGACCGCCCCGAGCCCGCGACGGTGCACCAGATCGTCTTCCGCCCCCACGCCGACGGAGGGTTCGGTCCGGTCGCCTGGTCCCACAGCCGCGACATGGCCGACGCCGTCTTCCACCGGGCCGCCGCCCTGCTGCCGGGCCCCGGCGGCGAGGACACCGGGCCGGCGCTGCTGCGCCTGCGGTACGGGGACGACGTCCTGCTCGTGCACCGGTCGCCGTGGCGCGACACGGGCGGCGGGACGGGGCCCCTCTGCCACGCGCTCGTCGGACCGGCGGAGCTCCTCACTCCGGTGACCTGCCTGGGGCTGCACGGCTGGTGCTGGCAGGGCGGCAAGCTGCCGCCCCGGGTGAGCGGGACGCTCCCGCCCGTGCCCCTGGCCGCGCTGGAACCGACGGCGCGCGAGGGCCGGACGCTGCTGGCACGGACGCTGCGGCGCGCGCGGGACGAGCTGACGGGCGCGGTCGCCGAGCTGCTGCGCGACCCCGGCGCCCGCTTCACCCTGCTGGACCCGTCGGGCGGCGAGACGGCCTGCCGGGTGCTGTGGGGCCTGCACGAGATCTTCGGCGCGTACGCCGCCGGGGCCGGGTTCGCCGCCGAGGGCGAGACCGGGGACGGCTGGACCTTCGCCACGCGCGACACCGCCGAGACGGAGGACGTGCGGTTCGTCTTCGCCGGGAGCCTGGCCGGTTTTGGTGCGCCGCCGGGCGGCGGCACGCGGCGGCGGACCGACCCCCTGGAACGGCGCGCGGACCGGGCGGACGGGATCGCGCGGCAACTGGTGGCGAGCCATCTGCGGTCCGACGTCGGCGCCACGTTCCGGGCCGCCGCGGAGCAGGGGCCGGGCACGCTGCTGGACATCGCGGAACGCGCCCTCGCACTGCTCGAGAACGAGCCGGCGACCCGTGCGCGTACGCCTACGCCTACGCCTACGCGCACCCGGACGCAGGCGGCGGTACCAGGAAGCCCCGCCGCCCCCGACTGGCCGGTGCCCCGGCGCGGGCCGCGCGGGCCGCTGCACCGCGTAGGGCGCTCCGGCCCGCGGCGCCCCGGCCGGCTGCCCGCCGCGCTCGCCGCCGTCGCCGAGGCGGGCGTGCCGCTGCCGCGCGAGGCGGCGGCGGTGGCCCCGGACACCGAACTCCTGCGGGCGCTGCGCCGGCCCGTCCCGTACGAGGTGCTGACGCGGCTCATGGAGGAGGCCGTCGAGCGGTGGCCGTCCTGGAACCGCGAGACGCGCACCCAGCTGTGCGTCGTCCTGCTCGACCAGGAGCTCTTCCTCACCGACCGGCCCGTCGGCCTCGGCGACCCCGACTGCGAGGTGCGCGCCGCCAACGCCGCGTCCGTCTACCGCTGGGCGGTGCGCCCGCTGCTGGGCGACCCGCGCGTCGCCGACCGGGTGGCGGTCCTGCTGCCCCGGCTCAGCACCGGCCCGCACCGGGCCGCCCGGGCGGCGGTCCGGCGGATCGTGGAGAGCGACGAGCCGCGCCTGCCCGAGGCGGCGTGGCAGGCCCTCCTCATGGCCTCCTACACCGCCGAGCCTCCGCCGAAGCCGAAGCCGAAGCCGGAGCAGGAACCGAAGCCGAAGCCGAAGCCGGAGCAGGAGCCCAAGCAGGGCCCGAAGCCGGAACCGGAATCGGCGGCGGAACCCGAGTCCGTACCCCGGGCGCAGCCCCCGTCGGATCCCCAGCCCGCGCCCGCCGGGCTCTCCGTGCAGGACGGCCGCCTCGTCCTCTACGGGCTGAGCGCCGCCCTCGTGGTCCTCCTCCTGGTGCTCATCACGCTGCTGACGGCGTTCTGACGGTACGTTCGCGGTCACGACCCCGGGGACGTTCGTGCCGCACGCGGGGGCGCGCCGAGCGCGCGGCTCGGCCAGGATGGGTGCATGGGATTCCATGTCGATTCCGAGACCGGGCGGCTCCGCCGCGTCATCCTGCACCGGCCCGACCTGGAGCTGAAGCGGCTCACGCCCAGCAACAAGGAGCGGCTCCTCTTCGACGACGTGCTCTGGGTGCGGCGAGCCCGCCAGGAACACGACGGGTTCGCCGACGTGCTGCGCGACCGAGGCGTGACGGTCCACCTCTTCGGCGATCTGCTGCGCGAGGCACTGGAGTTGCCGGCCGCCAGGAAGCTCGTCCTCGACCGGGTCTTCGACGAGAAGGAGTACGGGCCGCTCGCCACGGACCACCTTAGGGCCGTCTTCGACGAGATGGAGACGGCCAGGCTCGTCGAAGCGCTGGTCGGCGGGATGACGAAGCGCGAGTACCTCGCCGGCCACCCCGAGCCGACCTCCGTCCGGTTCCACGTGATGGACCTGGACGACTTCCTGCTGCCGCCCCTGCCGAACCACCTCTTCACCCGGGACACCTCGGCCTGGATCTACAACGGCGTCGCCATCAACGCCATGCGCTACCCCGCCCGGCAGCGCGAGACCGTGCACTTCGAGGCGATCTACAAACACCACCCCCTCTTCACCGGCCCGGAGGCGGGCGCCTTCCACCACTGGTCGGAGGGGCAGGACGACTACCCGTCCACCATCGAGGGCGGCGACGTCCTGGTCCTCGGCAACGGCGCGGTGCTGATCGGGATGAGCGAGCGGACCACCCCGCAGGCGGTGGAGATGCTGGCCCGCGGCATGTTCGCGGCCGGCTCGGCGCGCACGATCGTGGCGCTGGACATGCCGAAGAGCCGCGCGTTCATGCACTTGGACACCGTGATGACGATGGTGGCGCCGGACACGTTCACGCAGTACGCGGGGCTCGGCATGCTCCGCTCGTACACCATCGACCCCGGGGACCGGATGGGCACGCTCAAGGTCTCCGACCACCCGCCCGAGCACATGCACAGCGCCATCGCGGCGGCGCTCGGCATGACCTCCATCCGGGTGCTGACGGCGACGCAGGACGTGCACGCGGCCGAGCGGGAGCAGTGGGACGACGGCTGCAACGTGCTGGCGGTGGAGCCCGGGGTCGTGGTCGCGTACGAGCGGAACGTCACCACCAACACGCACCTGCGGCGGGAGGGCATCGAGGTGATCGAGATCCCGGGCAGTGAGCTGGGGCGCGGCCGGGGCGGTCCGCGCTGCATGAGCTGCCCGGTCGAGCGTGACGCCATATGAGGCGCGCCTGAGCCGGGCCGGGCGCCCGCGCCCCGCCCATGAGCCGGGCCGGGCGCCCGCGCCTCGCCCATGAGCCGGGCTGGCGTCCGCGCCTCGCCCATGCCGCCGCGCCGCTGAGGGGCACCTCACGGAAGCGAGCGAATAGAAATGCTGACCTTCGTATAGACTTCCATAGTCCCCGACCCGCCGTAACCCAGGAGCGCCCCATGGCCACCGATCTCACCGGCCGCCACTTCCTCAAGGAGCTGGACTTCACCGCCGACGAGTTCCGCAGCCTGATCGAACTGGCCGCCGAACTCAAGTCGGCGAAGAAGGCGGGGACCGAGGTCCAGCGGCTGCGGGGTCGGAATATCGCGCTGATCTTCGAGAAGACCTCCACGCGCACGCGCTGCGCGTTCGAGGTCGCGGCGGCCGACCAGGGCGCCTCCACCACCTACCTGGACCCCTCCGGCTCGCAGATCGGCCACAAGGAGTCCGTCAAGGACACCGCCCGCGTCCTCGGCCGCATGTTCGACGCCATCGAGTACCGGGGCGACGCGCAGGCGGCCGTCGAGGAGCTGGCCGCGTACGCCGGCGTGCCCGTCTACAACGGCCTGACCGACGACTGGCACCCCACCCAGATGCTCGCCGACGTGCTCACCATGACCGAGCACACCGACAAGCCCCTGGAGGCCGTGGCCTTCGCCTACCTGGGCGACGGCCGCTACAACATGGGCAACTCCTACCTCGTCACCGGCGCCCTGCTCGGCATGGACGTACGGATCGTGGCGCCCAAGGCGTACTGGCCGGCCGACGACATCGTGGCGAAGGCGCGCGAGCTCGCCGAGGCCAGCGGGGCGCGCGTCACGCTCACCGAGGACGTCACCGAGGGGGTCCGGGGCGCGGACTTCGTCGCCACCGACGTCTGGGTCTCGATGGGCGAGCCGAAGGAGGTCTGGGACGAACGCATCGCGGCCCTCGCCCCGTACGCCGTGACCATGGACGTGCTGCGCGCCACCGGCAACCCCGGGGTGAAGTTCCTGCACTGCCTGCCCGCCTTCCACGACCTGGGCACGGCGGTCGGCCGCGACATCCACGAGCGGCACGGCCTGACCGAGCTGGAGGTCACGGACGAGGTCTTCGAGTCGGAGCACTCCGTCGTCTTCGACGAGGCCGAGAACCGCATGCACACCATCAAGGCGGTGCTGGTCGCCACCCTCGGCTGATTCCGCATCGGCCCGGGGGCGGGATGGCCATGCGGGCGATGGGGTGAATATGCGCGGTACCGGTTAGTCTCGGTACAGAAGGTGGGGTCCGGGCTCACATGTCCGGACCCCTTCCGCTTGTGCGCCACCCCTGCACGAGCCCGCACCACCGCCGGGAGAACCACCCATGCAGCGCCTCAAGACCCCCGCCCAACTGGTCGCCGAATCCGGCGCCGATCTGGAGGGGCATGGCCTCAAGCGCACCATGGGCCTCTTCCAGCTCGTGTGCTTCGGCGTCGGCGCCATCGTCGGCACCGGCATCTTCGTCGGGCTCTCCGACAGCGTCGCCGAGGCGGGCCCCGCGGTCGTCGTCTCCTTCGTGCTCGCCGCGATCACCTGCGTCTTCACCGCCTTCTCCTTCGCCGAGCTGGGCAGCGCCATCCCGGTCTCCGGCAGCTCGTACTCCTTCGCGTACGCCGCCCTCGGCGAGCGCGTCGCGTTCCTCACCGGCTGGTGCCTGCTGCTGGAGTACGGCGTGTCCGTCTCCGCCGTCTCGGTCGGCTGGGGCCAGTACCTCAACGAACTGCTCGACAGCCTCATCGGCGTACAGCTGCCCGCCGCCCTCTCCGCCCCGCCCGGCGACGGCGGCATCGTGAACGTCCCCGCCGTCGTGGTGATCGCCCTCGCCGCCGTGCTGCTGGTGCGCGGCGTGCGCGAGAGCGCCCGCGCCACCGCCGCCATGGCCGTCGTCAAGATCGCGATCCTGATCCTGTTCTGCGCGCTCGCGTTCAGCGCCTTCCGCTCGGGCAACCTCTCGCCGTTCGCGGCGCACGGCCTCGCCGGGGTCACCTCGGGTGCGTCGCTCGCCTTCTTCTCGTACATCGGCTTCGACGCGATCACCACCGCCGGCGAGGAGGTCAAGAACCCGCGCCGGAACATCCCCCTCGCGATCATGATCTGCATCGGTGCCGTCACGCTGCTGTACGGGCTGGTCGCCCTCGCCGCGATCGGCGCGATGTCCGCCGACGACGTCGCCGACCAGCCGGCCGCGCTGTCGCTCATCGTCGACGAGGTCACCGGCTCCGCCCTCGGCGGCGGGATCATCGCCTTCGGCGCGGTCGTCGCCATCGCCTCGGTCGTCCTCGCCGTGATGTACGGCCAGACCCGCATCCTGATGTCGATGTCCCGGGACGGGCTGATCCCGCGCGTCTTCGAGAAGGTCTCGCCGAAGACCTCCACCCCCGTCGCGAACACCTGGATCGTCGCCGCCGTCTTCGCCGTCCCGGCCGCCGTCGTGCCCCTCGACGTCGTGATGAACCTGACGACGATCGGCACCCTGGCCGTCATGGCCGTGGTCAACATCGCGGTGATCACCCTGCGCCGCCGCCACCCCGCCCTCGAGCGCACCTTCCGGGTGCCGCTCTACCCGGTCAGCCCGGTCCTGGGTGTCGCCTTCTGCCTGTACCTGATGTGGGGCACCGGCTGGACCACCTGGCTGCAGTTCGCCGTCTTCCTGCTGGCCGGCGCGCTGGTGTACGCGGGCTACGGGCGCCGCAACTCGCGCCTTGCCGCCGGCGCCGGCGCCGTGCCGGAGGCGGGGGAGGTCACGTCGTCCCGAGCCCCGGGAGCGTGAACCACACCGCCTTGCCCTGCGGGGTACGGCGGTGGCCGCACGCCGCGCTGAGCGTACGGATCAGGAGCAGGCCGCGGCCGTGCTCCTGCCACGGGTCCGGTGGCGTGGTGTGGGCGGGGGACAGGTCACCGGGCGGCGCCGGGTCGCGGTCGTGCACCTCGACCTGGCACCCGGTCTCCAGCAGCTCCACCACCAGCTCGATCGGCGGGTCGCCGGGATCGGTGTGCTTCACCGCGTTCGCCACCAGCTCCGCCGTCAGCAGCTCCGCCGTGTCGGTGTCCGCCGACGCCGGAGCGTCGAGGTCCGCGAGGGCCTTCCGTACCAGCGCCCGGGCGAGTGGCACGGCGGCCGCGGAGTGCGGCAGGGCCAGGCGCCAGTAGGCGGGGCCGGAGGCTTCGAGCACGGTGGCGGTCCTCCGTTGCGTCTCTTCGGTCTCTTCGGTCTCTGCGGTGTCTTGGGTCTCGGCGGGCGTCCGCCGGCCCCGCGGTGGTGTCCGCTGCTCCGCGGTGGTGTCCGCCGGCTCCGTGGCGGGGTCCGCGACGTCTGTCCGGTGGTCGTTCGGTCGTTCGGTTTTCCTCCCTCCACCTTACGGTCCGCAACCGACGCCACCAGAGCCTCGGGCCTCCCTTCAGGAGACCTGTGCCACACCTGTCGCACGGCCGTCGCGGTCCGCGTACCCCTATCGCGCGTACGTGACGGTGGTCACGGTTGAGTGATACCGTCGACGGGCAGGTACTCGCCAGGCAATCCGCTCGCCGAGGGAGGCCGCACCCCATGAGCCCCTTCACCAGCTCCGCGCCCCGGACCCCCGAGTGGCGCCATCTGAGGCTCACCGTCGAGGACGGCGTCGCCACCGTCACCCTCGCCCGCCCCGCCAAGCTGAACGCGCTCACCTTCGGCGCCTACGCCGACCTGCGCGACCTGCTCGCCGAGCTGTCCCGCGAGCGCGCCGTGCGGGCCCTGGTCCTCGCGGGGGAGGGGCGTGGCTTCTGCTCCGGCGGCGACGTGGACGACATCATCGGCGCCACCCTCGCCATGGACACCGCTCAGCTCCTCGACTTCAACCGGATGACCGGCCAGGTGGTGCGGGCCCTGCGCGAGGCGCCCTTCCCCGTGATCGCCGCCGTCCACGGCGTCGCCGCCGGCGCCGGAGCGGTCCTGGCCCTCGCCGCGGACTTCCGCGTGGCCGACCCCTCCGCCCGCTTCGCGTTCCTCTTCACCAAGGTCGGCCTCTCCGGCGGCGACATGGGCGCCGCGTACCTCCTGCCCCGGGTCGTCGGCCTCGGCCACGCCACCCGGCTGCTGATGCTCGGCGAACCGGTCCGCGCCCCCGAGGCCGAGCGCATCGGCCTGATCAGCGAGCTCACCGAGGAGGGCCGCGCCGACGAGCGCGCCGCCGCGCTCGCCCGCCGCCTCGCCGAGGGCCCGGCCCTCGCGTACGCCCAGACCAAGGCGCTACTCACCGCCGAGCTCGACATGCCGCTCGCCGCCGCCGTCGAGCTAGACGCGGCGACGCAGGCCCTGCTGATGAACGGCGAGGACTACGCCGAGTTCCACGCCGCCTTCACCGAGAAGCGTCCTCCCAAGTGGCGGGGGCGGTGACCCGCCGTGAGCCGTGCCCTGCGCGTGGCCGTCATCGGCGGCGGGCCCGGCGGCCTGTACGCCGCCGCGCTGCTCAAGCGCCTCGACCCCGCCCGTGACATCACCGTCTGGGAGCGGAACGCCCCCGACGACACCTTCGGCTTCGGCGTCGTGCTCTCCGACGAGACCCTCGGCGGCATCGAGCACGCCGACCCCGCCGTGTACGCCGCGCTCCAGGCGGAGTTCGTCCGCTGGGACGACATCGACATCGTCCACCGCGGCCGCACCCTCACCTCCGGCGGCCACGGCTTCGCCGCGCTCGGCCGCCGCCGGCTGCTGGAGATCCTCCACGCCCGCTGCGCCGAGCTGGGCGTACGGCTCCGCTTCCGCACCGAGGCGCCGCCCGCCGCCGAGCTGGCCGCCGCGTACGACCTGGTCATCGCCGCCGACGGCGTCCACAGCCGCACCCGCGAGACCCACGCCGACGTCTTCCGCCCGACCCTGACCACCCACCGCTGCCGCTACATCTGGCTCGCCGCCGACTTCGCCTTCGAGGCGTTCCGCTTCGAGATCGCGGAGACCGAGCACGGCGTGATGCAGCTCCACGGCTACCCCTTTTCGGCGGACGCCTCCACCGTCATCGTCGAGATGCGCGAGGAGGTCTGGCGGGCGGCCGGGTTCGACGAGCTCGACACCCAGGAGTCCATCGACCGCTGCGCCAAGATCTTCGCCGAGGCGCTGCGCGGCCGGCCCCTCACCTCGAACAACAGCACCTGGACCGCTTTCCGGACCGTCGTCAACGAGCGCTGGTCCCACGGCAACACCGTCCTGCTCGGCGACGCCGCCCACACCGCGCACTTCTCCATCGGTTCCGGCACCAAGCTCGCCGTCGAGGACGCCCTCGCGCTCGCCGCCTGCGTCGAGGAGCAGCCGGACCTGGACCGGGCGCTGGCGGCGTACGAAGCGGAACGCCGGCCCGTCGTCGCCTCCACGCAGCGCGCGGCCGCCGCCAGCCTGCGCTGGTTCGAGGAGCTCGCCGGCTATCTGGACCAGCCGCCGCGCCAGTTCGCCTTCAACCTCCTCACCCGCAGCCGCCGCGTCACCCACGACAACCTGCGGCTGCGCGACCCGCGCTTCACCGGCGCCGTCGAACGCGACTTCGGCTGCCCGCCCGGCACCCCGCCGATGTTCACGCCGTTCCGGCTGCGCGGGCTGACCCTGCGCAACCGCGTCGTCGTCTCGCCGATGGACATGTACTCGGCCGTCGACGGCGTCCCCGGCGACTTCCACCTCGTCCATCTGGGGGCCCGCGCCCTGGGCGGCGCCGGGCTGGTCATGACGGAGATGGTGTGCGTCAGCCCCGAAGGGCGCATCACCCCCGGCTGCGCCGGCCTGTACACGCCCGCGCAGGCCGCCGCCTGGTCCCGGATCACCGACTTCGTGCACCGCCAGTCACCCGGCACCGCCCTCGGCGTCCAGCTGGGGCACTCCGGCCGCAAGGGCTCCACCAAGCGCATGTGGGAGGGCATCGACCAGCCCCTCGACTCCGGCAACTGGCCGCTCGTCGCCGCCTCACCCCTGCCGTACCGCCCCGGCGTCAACCAGGTCCCGCACGAGCTGCACCGGGCGGCGCTCACCGACATAAGGGAGCAGTTCGCCGCCGCCGCGCGCCGCGCCGCCCGCGCCGGGTTCGACCTGCTCGAACTGCACTGCGCCCACGGCTACCTCCTCTCCGGCTTCCTCTCCCCGCTCACCAACCGCCGCACCGACGCCTACGGCGGCTCCCTGGAGCGCAGGCTCCGCTTCCCGCTGGAGGTCTTCGACGCGGTCCGCGCCGCCTGGCCCGGCGAGCGGCCCATGACCGTACGGCTCTCGGCCACCGACTGGGCGCCCGGCGGCACCACCGCCGAGGAGGCCGTCGAGATCGCCCGCGCCTTCGCCGCCCACGGCGCCGACGCCATCGACGTCTCCACCGGCCAGGTGGTCCCCGACGAACGCCCCGAGTACGGCCGCTCGTACCAGGCCCCGTACGCCGACAAGATCCGCAACGCGCTGAAGGTCCCGGTCATCGCGGTCGGCGCCATCTCCTCCTGGGACGACGTCAACTCCCTGCTGCTCGCCGGCCGTGCCGACCTGTGCGCCCTGGCGCGCCCGCACCTGTACGACCCCCACTGGACGCTGCACGCGGCGGCCGACCAGGGTTACGAGGGCCCCGCCGCCCCCTGGCCGGCCCCGTACCGCGCGGGCAGCCGCAAGCCCCCGACGGGCCGCACGGACGCGCCGAAGCCGCGCCTCAGCCTGTCCCCGCGCCCCTGACGAAGTCCTCGCCCCGGTCCCGCAGCAGCCCGTGCAGCCCGCCGAAGACGGCCGCCGCCCGGCCGCCCGGCCAGCCCGCCGGGAGCAGGGCGGCCGGCAGGCCCGGGTCCGCGTACGGGAGGCGCCGCCAGGTGTCCAGGGCCAGCAGGTAGTCGCGGTACGCCTGCTCGGGGGAGGGCTCGCGCGTCGACCAGGTGCGCAGGACCGGCTCGTGGAGGTCGAGGAACTCCTCGTACAGCTTGGCGATCGCGGCCAGGTCCCACCAGCGGCCCACCGCCTCGGCCGTCGGCGCGAAGCCGAGGTGCTCGCCGCGGAACAGGTCCACGTACGGGTCGAGGTGCAGCCGCGTGAGGGTGTGGCGGGCCTCCTCGTGGAGGGCCGCGGGGGCGATCCAGACACCCGGGGCCGCCGTGCCGAAGCCGAGGCGGCCCAGCCGGGAGCGGAGCAGGTGGCGCTTGTGGCGCTCGGCCTCGGGGACCGAGAAGACGGCGAGCACCCAGCCCTCCTCCTCGGGCGGCTCGCCGGCCGCGTAGATGCGCCGGTCGCCGTCGTCGAGGAGCTGGCGGGCGTCCGCCGACAGGGCGTACCCGGCCGCCCCGTCCGCCGTGCGGCGCGGCTCCAGCAGGCCGCGCCGCTTGAGCCGGGACACCGAGGACCGGACGGACGGGGCGTCCACGCCGAGGACCGCCAGCAGCCGGATCAGCTCGGCCACCGGCAGCGGGGCGTTGTCGGGCGTCCGCCCGTACGCGCCGTACAGGGAGACGATCAGGGAACGCGGAGTGTGCTGCTCGGCCACGTGATCACTCTAGGACGGGGTCAGGGCCGCGCGCGCAGCCGGAAGCGCTGGAGCTTGCCCGTGGCCGTCCGGGGAAGGGCGTCCAGGAAGACGATCTCGCGCGGGCACTTGTACGGGGCGAGGCGCGAGCGGACGAAGGAGCGCAGCTCCTCGGCCGTGGCGTCGTCGCGCGCGACGCCCTCCCGGACCACCGCGTACGCCACGGCGATCTGGCCGCGCACCTCGTCCGGCCGGCCCACCACCGCCGCCTCGACCACGTCGGGATGGGCGAGGAGCGCGTCCTCGACCTCCGGGCCCGCGATGTTGTAGCCCGCCGAGATGATCATGTCGTCCGCGCGGGCGACGTAGCGCAGGTACCCGTCCGGTTCGCGGACGTACGTGTCACCGGTGAGGTTCCAGCCGTCCCTGACGTACTCCGTCTGCCGCGGATCGGACAGGTAGCGGCAGCCCACCGGGCCGCGCACGGCCAGCAGGCCCTCCTCGCCGTCTGGGACCGGCCGTCCGGAGCCGTCCACCACGCGCGCCTGCCAGCCCGGCACGGGCACGCCGGTCGCCCCGGGTCTGATCGCGTCGTCGGCCGCCGAGATGAAGATGTGCAGCAGCTCGGTCGCGCCGATCCCGTTGATGATCCGCAGCCCGGTCCGCTCGTACCAGGCGCGCCAGGTGGCGGCGGGCAGGTTCTCGCCCGCCGACACGCAGCGGCGCAGCGAGCCGGTGTCGTGCCCGTCGAGGTTCTCCAGCATCACCCGGTATGCCGTCGGCGCCGTGAACAGCACCGACACCCGGTGCTCGGCGATCGCCGGCAGCAGTTGCTTCGGCCCCGCCTGCTCCAGCAGGAGCGCCGAGGCGCCCGCCCGCAGCGGGAAGATCACCAGGCCGCCGAGCCCGAAGGTGAAGCCCAGCGGCGGGCTGCCCGCGAAGACGTCGTCGGGCTCCGGCCGCAGCACCCGCGCGGAGAAGGTGTCGGCGACGGCCGGCACGTCGCGGTGGAAGTGCATGCACCCCTTGGGCCGTCCGGTGGTCCCGGAGGTGAAGGCGATCAGCGCGACGTCGTCGGCTGCGGTGTCGACGGCGTCGTACGCGTCCGGGTGACGGGCCGCCAGCCGCAGCAGGTCGTCGGGCGCGTCACCGCCGTACGCCGTGACGCGCAACCCCTCCACCTCGGCCTTCACCAGGTCGTCGACCGACCGGACGTCGCACAGCGCGTGGCTGACCCGGGCCATCTCGCACATCACGGCGAGCTCCCCGGCGCGCGCCTGCGCCAGGACGGTGACGGCCACGCCGCCCGCCTTCATCACCGCCAGCCAGCAGGCCGCCAGCCACGGGGTCGTCGGGCCGCGCAGCATCACGCGGTTGCCCGGCACCACGCCCAGGTCGCGGGTGAGGGCGTGGGCGATCCGGTCGACCCGCGTGCGCAGGTCACCGTACGTCCACACGCCGCCCGCGCCGTCCCGGAAGGCCGGGCGGTCCGGGCCGAACCGCTCGATCGTGCGGTCCAGCAGCTCGGCACCGCAGTTGAGCCGTTCCGGGTAGCGCAGCTCGGGCAGGTCGAAGAGGAGCTCGGGCCACTGCGCGCGGGGCGGCAGATGGTCGCGGGCGAAGGTGTCGAGGTGGGCCGATCCGGTCAGCTCCATGATTCGCCCCCTGTGGAAGACCCTTGCGGGTGACTCCTATGGGTGATGGGAACGCCCATCGAGCGTATCGTGAAGGTGACGACAGTCAACGGTGCGCGATAGACCGAGCTCTGGCGGATTCTTCGGAGGGGGCGCGAATGCCCGCATTCTCACTTGATCCGGGACAGAAAGCATGGTGCGAGGAGCTGCGTGTCCTCGCGGCCGAACGCCTGCGCCCCCTCGCCGAGAAGGGCGAGCCGGGCCGCGTCAACCGCCCGCTCGTCGCAGCGCTCGGCGAACTCGGGCTGATCTCCCGGCTCTTCGGCTCCGGCGCCCTCGACCTGTGCCTGATGCGCGAGTCCCTCGCCCGCGCCTGTACGGAGGCGGAGACCGCCCTCGCGCTCCAGGGCCTCGGCGCCCACCCGGTCGCCGCCTTCGGCACGCCGGAGCAGCGGGCGCGCTGGCTGCCGGAGGTCACCGCCGGGCGGGCGGTGGCGGCCTTCGCGCTCAGCGAGCCGGAGGCCGGGTCGGACGCGGCGGCGCTCGCGCTGGAAGCCGTACCGGAGGGGGAGGGCTGGCGGCTGGCCGGCGAGAAGTGCTGGATCTCCAACGCGCCGGAGGCCGACTTCGCCACCGTCTTCGCCCGGACGACCCCGGGCGCCGGGGCGCGGGGCGTCACCGCCTTCCTCGTGCCGGCCGACCGCCCGGGCCTGACGGGCGTTCACCTCGACATGCTCTCCCCGCACCCCATCGGCACCCTGCGCTTCGACGGCGTGCCCGTCACGCGCGCGGACGTGCTCGGCGAGGTCGACCGGGGCTTCCGCGTCGCCATGACCACCCTCAACCTCTTCCGGCCCAGCGTCGGCGCCTTCGCCGTCGGCATGGCCCAGGCCGCCCTGGACGCGACGCTCGCGCACACGGCGCGGCGGAGCGCCTTCGGCGGCGTGCTGAAGGACCTCCAGGCGGTCGCCCACCAGGTCGCCGAGATGGCCACCCGCACGGAGGCGGCCCGCCTGCTGGTGTACGCGGCGGCGGCGGCGTACGACGCGGGGGAGGGCGGCGACGGCGCGGGCGACGACGTGCCCCGGCGGGCCGCCATGGCGAAGCTGCTCGCCACCGAGACCGCGCAGTACGTCGTCGACGCCGCCGTCCAGCTCCACGGCGCCCGCGCCCTGCAACGCGGCCACCTGCTGGAGCACCTCTACCGCGAGGTGCGGGCGCCGCGCATCTACGAGGGCGCGACCGAGGTGCAGCGCACGATCATCGCGAAGGAGCTGTACGCGAAGGGGCCCGAGGTGAAGGAGCCGGAGGCGCGCGAGCGGGCCGCCCATGAGCCGCACGCTGTCGAGGAGTCGGCCTCATGAGCCTGGAGCGCGTCAACCCCGACGACCTCTCGCCGCCGACCGGCTTCTCGCACGCCGTCGTCGCCACCGGCTCCCGGCTGGTGTTCCTCGCCGGGCAGACCGCGCTCGACGGCGACGGCCGGGTGGTGGGGGAGAGCCTGCCGGAGCAGTTCGAGACGGCGCTCGGCAATCTGCTCGCCGCCCTGCAGGCCGCCGGCGGCACCCCCGCCGACCTCGCGCGCGTCACCGTGTACGCCACCGACGTCGCCGACTACCGGGCGCGCGCCCCGGAACTGGGCCGGATCTGGCGGCGGCTGGCGGGGCGTGACTATCCGGCGATGGCGGTGATCGGCGCGGTGCGCCTCTGGGACGAGGAGGCGCTGGTGGAGCTGGACGGGTTCGCGGTGCTGGACTGAACGAACGGTTCCGCGTCAGCGGCGGCACGCGGACCGCTCCCGCGGTACAAAGACCGCTCCTGACGGGTTGTCAGTGCAATATCACATTACTATGTTACGCGTCGTACAGCAGTGGCATGCACTCGACAATCCGACCTCATCCAGGAGTCGCACGTGCCCCAGCCCACGACACCAGGCCCCCTCCGCAGAACCCTCCTCGCCGCCGCGGTCGCCACCGCGACCCTGCTCGGCGGCGGTGTGACCGGCCTCGATGTCCCCACCGCCCACGCCCACGCCCCCACCGCCCGTGCCGCGGTCGCGGCACCCGACCCCCGCGAGGCGCCGCACGACCAGGTCGTACGCCTGGCCACCGCGCCGCGGCCGGCGTCGCGCCCCGCCCCCGCGCCCGGGGAACGCGCCGACGACGCCCGTGTCCCCGGGCCGCAGACGCCGCAGGTTCCGGCCACCACCGCCACGGCCGCCGTCCCCGCCTGCACCCTGGACGGCGTCACCGGCTTACGCCCCGAGGAGTTCGCCGACTTCCTCGCCGACCCGGCCGTCACCGCCGACGGCTGCCTGCGCACCCTGCTGTGGACCTGGGACGCCCGCCTCGCCCCCGTCATGTCCGACGCCCACGTCCAGGCCGTCTCGCGCCGCGTCTCCGCCCTCGCCCCGGCGCACGACGGTGCGAACGGCACCCACCTGCTGGAGATGCTCACCTACCTGCACGCGGTCGTGTACCACGACTTCTCGCGCGGCGAGATCGACGTCACCGACCCGCCCACCACGGAGGCCATGCGCCGCGCCATCCACGCCTTCGGCTCGGCCGCCCGTTCCTTCCGCGCCACCCGCACCAACGCCGACACCCTGCGCGAGGCCCTCTACACCGGTAGCGCCGCCGGCCTGCGCCACTCGCAACTCGGGCTCATCCAGAAGGTGCTGGCCACCATGGACCGGTACCACACCACCACCTACCGCGACCCCGCCTGGGGTGGCGCCGCCCTCGCCGCGCTCTCGGTCAACTACCTCGGCGTGTACCCCGGCAACCGGGACACCGCCTTCCACACCCTGGCCGCCCGGAACACCGCGTACCGCGCCGCCTTCCGCGCCTTCGCCGACCACACGCACCTCAAGGGCACGCCCAACGAGTGGGTGGTGCGCGACGCGCTCGCCGAGTACGGCCGCTTCGGCCAGATCGCGGCCGTAAAGGCGGAGATCGTCCCGGACGTGGGCGCCCTGCTCGACCCCGTCGTCCGCAACTTCGGCGAGGGCAGCGCGCCCTGGGCGCGCCTCGCCGGCTGGCTCGTCTTCTACGAGGCGTGCGCCCCGTACCGCGTCTGCAAGGACGACATCGAGCGGCGCATCTTCCCGCACGCGTACCGCTACGACACCGGCGCCATCAAGGTCCGCACCGGTCTCGACGCCGCCACCGTCGACCAGCTGTACTACGCGGGCAAGCAGGTCAAGGCGCAGTTCCACCGCGTCCTCGGCACCGAGGAGCCGCTCGCCGGCGACACCAACACCGCCCTGACCATCGTGCTGTACGCCTCCCGCGCCGACTACGAGAACTACCACCCGCTCCTCACCGGCATGGACACCGACAACGGCGGCATCTACATCGAGCGCGGCGCCACCTTCTACACCTACCAGCGCCGCGTCCCGCAGGACTCCTCGCTCACCCTGGAGGAGCTCTTCCGCCACGAGTACACGCACTACCTCAACGGCCGCTTCGCCGTGCCGGGTTACTTCGGTGAGGGACCCTGGTACGAAGGCGACCGCACCACCGCGATGGACGAGGGAACCGCCGAGTCCTTCGCCGGAGCCACCCGCGACGACGGCGTCGCCGTCCGCAGGTCGCTCGTGCGCGGCATCATCGCGGACACCGCCGACGGCAGCCCCCGCATGAGCGTGGACCAGCTGCTGCACGCCACCTACGCGGGCGACGGCTTCCGCTTCTACGCCTACGCGGGCACCTTCTTCTCGTACCTGTGGACCGAACGGCCCGCCCTGCTGCGCGAGATGTACCGGCACCTGCGCGCCGACGACCCCGCCGCCTTCGACGCCTGGCGCGACCGGGTAGGCCGGGACGCCGGGCTCCAGCGCGGGTACGACGCCTTCCTCGACGCGCGGATCGCCAAGGCCGACGAGCTGTTCGTGCCCGACACCCGCTACGTCCCCCACGACCGGCTCGACCACGCCTCCGCCGAGGGCATCCGCGCCGCCTTCGCGGCGGCGACCGGCGCCGATCCGCGCTGCACGGCCACCGCCGACCCGGCCAGGCCCCGCTTCCTCTGCACGGGCCGGATCACCGCACGGCTGACGGACGCCGCCAGCCCCGACCTGGTCTTCCACGACATGGCGGAGACCGTCGACTACTTCCTCCTCGACCGGGCGCGCCCGGCGGCCACCAACCTCGCCGACATGAACTGCTCCTTCGGTGAGGTGGAGATCCGGCCCGACCACACCGGCGGCACCTCGCCCTACACCTGCGAGGGCCCGCTGCGCACCTGACCGCCAACTCACCGGCCGCGAACGGGAATTCTTCGTACGGACCCTGTACGCGTGGCAGTAGTGCGTGAAATATTACTGCCGTGCCCACGCGACATGTGAGTCATGTGCCGGCCGCCCTGGACGCCGTGATCATCGGCGCCGGAGTCGTCGGTGCGGCCTGCGCCTACTACGCGGGCCGTGCGGGACTCGCCGTCGCCGTCGTCGACCGCGGCCCCGTCGCGGGCGGCATCACCGGCGCCGGCGAGGGCAACCTGCTCGTCTCCGACAAGGAGCCGGGCCCGGAGCTCGACCTCGCGCTGCTGTCCACCCGACTGTGGCGCGAACTCGCCGAAACCCTCCCACCGGAGGTCGAGTACGAGCCCAAGGGCGGTCTCGTCGTCGCATCCGACGGGGCCGCCCTCACGGCGCTGCGCGCCTTCGCGGCCGGGCAGCGCGCCTCCGGCGTCGACGCGCGCGAGCTCCCCGCCGACCGGCTGCCCGACCTCGAACCCCACCTCGCGCCCGGCCTCGCAGGCGGTTTCCACTACCCGCAGGACGCCCAGGTCCAGCCCGCCCAGGCCGCCGCCCGGCTGCTGCGCGCCGCCCGCGCCTCCGGTGCCGGCCGCGTGGACGTCCGGCTCGGCGAGGAGGTCACGGCCGTGCTCACCGACCGGCGCGGCGCCGTCCGCGGCGTACGCACCACCCGGGGCGACCTCCAGGCCCCCGCCGTCGTGAACGCGGCCGGCACCTGGGGCGGGGCGCTCGCCGCACTGGCCGGCGTCCACCTGCCCGTGCTGCCCCGCCGCGGCTTCGTCCTCGTCACCGAACCGCTGCCGCCCGGCCTCGTACGCCACAAGGTGTACGCGGCGGACTACGTCGCCGACGTCGCCAGCGGCTCGGCCGCCCTCCAGTCCTCCGCCGTCATCGAGTCCACCCCGGCCGGCCCCCTCCTCATCGGCGCCACGCGCGAGCGCGTCGGCTTCGACCGGACCCTGTCGACCGAGGCGCTGCGGCGGCTCGCGGCGCAGGCGACCGCCCTCTTCCCGGTGCTCGGCGGCGTACGGGCCATCCGCGCGTACCACGGCTTCCGCCCCTACCTGCCGGACCACCTCCCCGCCATCGGGCCCGACCTGCGCGTGCCGGGCCTCCACCACGCCTGCGGCCACGAGGGCGCGGGCATCGGCCTCGCCCCGGCGACCGGGCTGCTCGTCGCGGCGGCGCTGAGCGGCGGCCCGGCGCCGCTGGACGCCGAGCCGTTCCGCCCGGACCGGTTCGCCGCACCGGAAGGAGCCACCGCGTGAGACCCGCGACCCCGCCCCCCGCGACACCGACCCCCGAGCCCCCCGCAGTGCCCGCGACCCCGTTCACCCTCACCTTCGACGGGCGGCCCCTCACCGCCCGGCCCGGGCAGACCGTCGCCGCCGTCCTCTGGGCCCATGGCATCCTCGCCTGGCGCACCACCCGCGGCGGCGGCGCCCCGCGCGGCGCGTTCTGCGGGATCGGCACCTGCTTCGACTGCCTGGCGACCGTCAACGGCCGCCCCAACCAACGCGCCTGCCTGACCCCGGCCCGCCCCGGCGACACCGTCACCACCCAGGAGGGCACGGGCCATGACCGCTGACCTCGCCGTCGTCGGGGCCGGGCCGGCCGGGCTCGCCGCCGCGGGCACCGCCGCCCGACTCGGGCTGCGCGTCACGCTGTTGGACGCGGGGGAGCGGGCGGGCGGCCAGATCTTCCGGCACCCGGCGCACGGGCCCGTCCCGCGCGCTGCCCGCGATCTCGTGCGCGGCCTCGCCGACGGCGTACGCCACCTGCCGCTGCACCAGGTGTGGACCGTCGTACGGGACGGCGACACCTGGCTCCTCCACTGCGTCGCCGGACCCGACGACAGGGCGGCCACCGTCCGCGCCCGCGGCGTCCTCCTCGCCACCGGCGCCTACGAGCGCCAGCTGCCCTTCCCCGGCTGGACCCTGCCCGGTGTCGTCGGCGCGGGCGGCGCCCAGGCGATGCTCAAGTCCGGCGGCGTCCTGCCCGGCCGCCGCGTGGTCGTCGCGGGCAGCGGCCCCCTGCTGCTCGCCGTCGCCACCACGCTCGCCGCCGCGGGCGCCCGCGTACCCGCCGTCGTCGAGGCCGCCGACTACACGGCGTACGCTCGCGAGGCCGCCGCGCTGGCCCGCAACCCGGGCAAGCTCGTCGAGGGCGCGCGGCACGGCGCCGCCCTGCTGCGCCGCTCCACGCGGCTGCTGCCCCGCCACGCCGTCACCGCGGTCCACGGCACGGCGCACGGTACGGCGCAGGGCACCGCCCGCGTCGGCACCGCCCGCGTCGAGGCCGTTACCGTCGCGCGCCTCGACCGCGACTGGCGGCCCGTCCCGGGCACCGGGCGCCGCATCCCCTGCGACGCGCTCGCCGTCGGCCACGGCCTCGTACCGCAGCTGGAGCTCGCCACCGGCCTGGGCTGCGCCACGCGCCGCACCGCCGACGCCACCCCCGCCGTCGACGTGGACGCCGAGCAGCGCACCTCCGTGCCCGGCGTGTGGGCCGCCGGGGAGGCCTGCGGTGTCGGCGGCGCCGAACTGGCCCGTACGGAGGGCGAGATCGCCGCCCTCTCCGTCGCGGGCCGGCACCCGCCGCGAGCCCTCGTCCGCCGCCGCGCCCGCCTGCGTGCCTTCGCCGAGGCGATGGCCGCCGCCCACCGGCCCGGCCCCGGCTGGACCGGCTGGCTGGACGGCGCCACCGAGGTGTGCCGCTGCGAGGAGGTCACCGCCGACCGGATCCGCGAGGCCGTCACCGACCTCGGCGCCCACGACACCCGGACCGTGAAGCTGCTCACCCGCGCCGGCATGGGCTGGTGCCAGGGCCGCGTGTGCGGCCAGGCCGTCGCCCGCCTCGCCGGCGAGGACCCGGCGCCCGACCGGCGCCCGCTCTCCTGCCCCGTCCCGCTCAGCCATCTGGCACAACCACCAGGAGCCGCATGATGGACCACCGCACCTCCCCCTGGCACGGGATCATGGTCGCCACCGCCCTGCCGCTGCGCGACGACCTCACCATCGACTACGACGCCTACGCCGCACACGTCGCCTGGCTGATCGCCCAGGGCTGCGACGGCGTCGTCCCCAACGGCTCCCTCGGCGAGTACCAGACCCTCACCGACGACGAGCGCGCCCGCCTCGTGCGCGTCGCCGTCGAGGCCGCCGGCGACGGGTCCCGCGTGATGCCCGGCGTCTCCGCGTACGGCAGCGCCGAGGCCCGCCACTGGGCCGAGCAGGCCGCCGATGCGGGCGCCGGCTCCGTCCTGCTGCTGCCGCCCAGCGCGTACCGCGCCGACGAGGGGGGCGTACGCGCCCACTACGCCGAGGTCGCGCGCGCCGGGCTGCCGGTCGTCGCGTACAACAACCCCCACGACACGCGCGTCGACCTGACGCCCGGGCTGCTGGCGGAGCTCCACGGCGACGGCAGCGTCGTCGCCGTCAAGGAGTTCAGCGGCGACGTGCGCCGCGCGTACGAGATCGCCGAAGCCGCCCCCGGGCTGGAGCTGCTGATCGGCGCCGACGACGTCCTGCTGGAGCTGGCGGTGGCCGGTGCCGTCGGCTGGATCGCCGGCTACCCCAACGCCCTCCCCGCCGCGTGCGCCGCCCTCTACCGCGCCGCCACCGCCCACGACCTGGACACCGCCCTGCCGCTGTACCGGTCGCTGCACCCGCTGCTGCGCTGGGACTCCCGACCGGAGTTCGTCCAGGCCATCAAGGCGTCCATGGACCTGGCCGGCCGCCACGGCGGGCCGTGCCGCCCGCCCCGCACCGCCCTCGACCCGGAGCGGTACGCCGCCCTCCGCGCCGCCACCGAGAAGGCACTCGCGGAGGGACTCGCCTAGCCATGCGCACCCGGCACGTCTACCACGCCGTCGACTCGCACACCGAGGGCATGCCGACCCGCGTCGTCACCGGTGGCGTCGGCACCGTTCCCGGCGCCACCATGGCCGAGCGGCGCCGCCACTTCGCCGCCCACCTCGACCACCTCCGCACGCTGCTGATGTGCGAGCCGCGCGGCCACGCCGCCATGAGCGGCGCGATCCTCCAGCCGCCGACCCGCCCCGACGCCGACTACGGCGTGCTGTACGTCGAGGTGTCCGGGCTGCTGCCGATGTGCGGCCACGGCACCATCGGCGTCGCGACCGTGCTCGTCGAGACCGGCATGGTGCCTGTCACGGAGCCCGTCACCACCGTCCGCCTCGACACCCCGGCCGGACTCGTCTCCGCCGACGTCCGCGTCGAGGACGGCGCCGCGAAGTCCGTCACCCTCACCAACGTGCCCGCCTTCTGCGCCGCCCTCGACCGCACGGTCGACGTCCCCGGGTACGGCACCGTCACCTACGACCTCGCCTACGGCGGCAACTTCTACGCCATCGTCCCGCTCGACGCGCTGGGCCTGCCCTTCGACCGCGCCCGCAAGGACGACCTCCTCGCCGCCGGACTCGCCCTCATGGACGCCGTCAACGCCGAAGACCGCCCCGCCCACCCCGAGGACCCGGAGATCGGCGGCCTCAAGCACGTGTACCTCGCCGCCCCCGGCTCCGACGCCGTACGATCCCGGCACGCCATGGCCATCCACCCCGGCTGGTTCGACCGCTCCCCGTGCGGCACCGGGACCTCGGCGCGCATGGCACAGCTGCACGCGCGCGGCGTGCTGCCGCTCGGCCGCGACTTCGTCAACGAGTCGTTCATCGGTACGGAGTTCACGGGGCGGCTCGTCGCCGAGACGACGGTCGGCGGCCTGCCCGCCGTCGTACCGACGGTCACCGGCCGCGCCTGGATCACGGGTACGGCACAGTACTTCCTCGACCCGGAGGATCCGTTCCCGGCGGGCTTCCTGCTGTGAGCGCCGAAAGGAACACCGACACCATGACGACGACCGGACCCACGGCCGCACCCCCGACCGGACCCACGGCAGCACCCCCGACCAGACCCCCCACCCCCTCCACGGCCCTGACCACGCTGGCCGCCCACGAGCGGCTGAGCGACCGCGTCGCGCACGCCCTGCGCGCCGCCCTGATCGCCGGCGAGCTGCGCCCCGGCGAGGTCCACTCGGCGCCCGGCCTCGCCGCCCGCTTCGGCGTCTCCGCGACCCCCGTGCGCGAGGCGATGCTGGAGCTGGCCCGCGAGGGCCTGGTCGAGCCCGTACGCAACAAGGGCTTCCGGATCACCGAGGTCAGCGAGCGGGACCTGGACCAGTACACACAGCTGCGGGCGCTCATCGAGGTGCCGACCGTCGGCGCCGTCACGGGCGCGGCCACCCGGCGGCAGCTGGAGGAGCTGCGCCCAGTCGCCGAGGAGATCGTCGCCCGCGCCCGCGACCACGACCTGATCGGCTACCTCGACGCCGACCGCCGCTTCCACCTCTCGCTGCTGGGCCTCTTCGGCAACGACCGCCTCGTGGAGACAGTCGGCGACCTGCGCAAACGCTCCCGCCTCTACGGCCTGACGGCCCTGGACGAGCGCGGCCTGCTGGTCGCCTCGGCGCAGGAGCACCACGAGCTCCTCGACCTGATGCTGGCGGGCGACGCGGCGGCGGCCGAGGCGTGCATGGCCCGCCACCTGGGGCACGTGCGCTCCACATGGGCCCGGACGCGTACCGAAGGGGCCTAGGTCGTGTTCAGTTTGCCTCGATTTGTCCACCCGTTCGGGTGTCGATAAGTTGACAGAGCGGCGGCACATCATCCGCGGAGGCTGCCATGACCACCCTCACCGACCAGACCGTCGGCTCCCTGCGCGACCGCCTCGAAGGACGGCTCGTCACCCCCGCGGACCCGGACTACGACCAGGTCCGCTCCCTGTGGAACGGGGCCATCGACCATCGGCCGGCCCTGGTCGCCCGCTGCGCGTCACCGCAGGACGTCGCCACGGCGCTGCGCTTCGCCCGCGACGAACACCTGGAGATCTCCGTCCGCGGCGGCGGCCACAGCTTCTCCGGCGCCTCCGTCTGCCCCGACGGCCTGGTCGTCGACCTGAGCGACATGAACCGCGTCGAGGTGGACGCGGACGCGCGCACCGTGCGCTGCGGCGGCGGCGCGAAACTCGGCGACCTCGACGCCGGGACCGCCCCGTACGGCCTCGCCGTCCCGGCCGGAACGGTCAGCCACACCGGCGTCGCCGGCCTCACCCTCGGCGGCGGCCTCGGCTGGCTGACCCGCAAGCACGGTCTGACCGTCGACAACCTGGTCGCGGCCGACGTGGTCCTCGCGAACGGCGGCCTCGTCCGCGCGAGCGAGGACGAGAACGCGGACCTGTTCTGGGCCCTGCGCGGCGGCGGCGGCAACTTCGGCGTCGTCACCACCTTCACCTTCCGCGCGCACCCCGTCGGCCCCGAGATCCAGCTGGGCCTGTTCTTCTGGGACCTCGCCGACGGCCCCGAGGCGCTGCACCTCATCGCCGGCCTGGTCCCCGGCCTGCCGCGCACCGCCGGAGCCCTGATCGGCGTCGGCCTGAGCGCCCCACCCGCGCCCTTCGTCCCGCCCGAACACCAGGGCAAGCCGGGCCACGCCCTGATCATCGCCGGCTTCGGCACACCCGACGAGCACGCCGACGCCCTCGCCCCGCTCGCCGACGGCCTCCCCCCGCTCTTCGAGCTGCGCACCCCCATGCCGTACACCGCGCTCCAGTGCATGCTGGAC
This sequence comes from Streptomyces sp. NPDC045998, assembly GCF_056430285.1. Classification (NCBI taxonomy): domain Bacteria; kingdom Bacillati; phylum Actinomycetota; class Actinomycetes; order Kitasatosporales; family Streptomycetaceae; genus Streptomyces; species Streptomyces sp. NPDC045998. The sequence continues at coordinate 5,164 of NZ_JBWKLJ010000015.1, read as the reverse complement.
GACTCGGCGCCGACCGGCATCCTCTCGTACGACAAGGGGCTGGCCTACACCGACCTGAACGACGACGTGATCGGCCTGCTGAGCGCGTACATGCCGCGCAAGACCTCGCCGATGTCCTTCTGCCCGACCTTCCACGTGGCCGGCGCGTACACCGACCCCGACGAGGACGCCACCGCCTTCGGCGGCCTGCGCGAGCCCATGTACGTCATGAGCTGCTCCGCCATGAGCCCGGACCCCGACATCCTGACGGCCGACACGGCCTGGGCCCGCGCCCTGTGGACCGAGCTGACACCGCACGCGGCGAACACCGGCGGCTACGTCAACTTCATGGTCGAGTTCGAGGAGGACCGCGTCCGCAGCTCCTACGGACCGGAGAAGTACGACCGGCTGTCCCGCATCAAGGCCGCCTACGACCCGGACAACGTCTTCCACCGCAACGCGAACATCCTCCCGGCGGTCGCCGCCTGACGCCCGCTCGATGCCTCGCCCGACGCCCCTTGAGGACGCTTGAGGGCGGCGGGTGGGCCTGCTCGCGCTGTCGGAACAGACAAGCGGAGCCCCGGATTCCTCCGTCGGTCTCGTGTGAACCGTCGATGTCACCGCAGAGGCCCGCGTTGCTCTACTTGAGCCGCTCCACGTGAGCCGCCCCCCGCGCGTCCGCTGCTCACCCCTGCGTCCCCCCAAGGAACGATATGAGCGTCCCCTCCCGTCCCGCGACCGCCCGGCGCTCCCTGCTCGGCGGAGCGGCAGCCCTCTCCCTGGGCCTCCTGGGCTGTACGTCGAACCGCTCCGGCGAGGAACCCGTACCGGCCGCCCGCGCCACCGACGCGAAGGGCGAGCGGCCCGTCGTGAAGGTCCACCTGCTCGGCACCGGTGGGCCGGAGATGTCGACCAGCCGCAAGGGCATGTCCACCCTCATCGAGGCCGGCGGTCACCGGCTGCTGTTCGATGTGGGCCGCGGAGCCACCCAGAACATGTACGAGTCGCGGATCAACCCCAAGGGCGTCACCAAGGTCTTCCTGACCCACCTCCACAACGACCACTACGAGGACCTGCCGAGCCTCTGGCTGAACCCGTGGTTCATGCTCGGGCGGACCGAACGGCTGGAGGTCTGGGGGCCGCCCGGGACCGCGGGGATGGTCGCCGGTATGCGGGCGATGTACGCCCATGACCTGGAGCACCGCTCGAACGACCTGTTCAAGAAGGAATACCTGGACATCCGCGTCCACGAGATACGGCCCGGGACCGTCTACGACCAGGACGGCCTCAAGGTGACCGCCTTCACGGTCGAGCACAAGGACGGCAACCCGGCCTACGGCTACCGCTTCGACCACGCCGGCAAGTCCGTGCTCCTGTCCGGCGACACCACGTACCACAGGAACGTCGTGGAACACGGCAAGGGAGTGGACCTGCTCGTCCACAACGTCATCGCCTTCGACGAGGAGCTCACCAGGAGCGGGAAGCTGAAGGCCGTCGAGGAGAAGCTCACCACCCCCGAGCAGGCCGCGCGGGTCTTCTCCGAAGCCCGGCCGCGCGTCGCCGTCTTCTCGCACATCGCCAAGAAGGGCCTGCACGGCAAGGCGGGCGACGACGTCATCATGGCCCGGACCAGGAAGGCCGGATACGACGGGCCCCTCCACATGGCGCTGGACCGCATGACCGTCGACATCGGCGCCGACGTCACCGTGCGGCCGCCGCTCGCGACCGCCGACCTGCCCGAGCTGGACGGACCCGACACCAAGCTGTGAGCACCCGGCTCACCCGTTCCTTCGCCCGGGGTCGGCCACCGGTGCTAGAAAGTGACCATGAGGGAAAAGGGCCTTTTGCGCCCGAAGGGTCCGTGGTGGCGGGCGTCGCTGCACAGCGCCGCGGGGCAGGTGTTCGCTCTCCAGGTCGTGATCGTGCTGCTGCTGACGGCGGCCGCGGTGACGGCCCTGGTCGTCCAGGCCAACCGCGGCAGCGCGCGGGAGGCCGAGCGCCTGTCGCTCGCGGCGGCCGAGATGTTCGCGAACGCCCCCGGCACGGCGGAGGCGCTCCAGGGCCCGGATCCGACGGCCGTCCTCCAGCCGCGCGCCGAGGCGGCCTGGCGGAGGGCGGGCGTGGACTTCGTGCTCGTCATGAACACCGAGGGCATCCGTCTCACCTACCCCGACCCCCGGCAGATCGGGAGGAAGTTCGTCGGCACCATCCAGCCGGCCCTGGAAGGCCGCACCGTCGTCGAGCGCGCGGGCGGCCCTCCGGTGCCCGCCGGCACGGGAACCGCCGTGCAGGCGGTGGTCCCGGTGCGAGGGGCCGACGGCTCGGTCGTCGGCCTGGTGTCCGCCGGGATCACCGAGGAGAACGTGGGGGACCTGGTCGAACGCCAGGTGCCCCTCATCCTCGGCACCGGCGCCGCCGCGCTCGTCCTGTCCACCGCCGGGACCGCGCTGGTGTCCAGGCGGCTTCGGCGGCAGACGCACGGCCTCGGCCCGGCGGAGATGACGCGCATGTACGAGCACCACGACGCGGTGCTGCACGCGGTGCGCGAGGGCGTGCTGATCACCGACGCGGAGGGGCGGGTGCTCCTGGCCAACGACGAGGCGCGCCGGCTGCTCGGCCTTCCGGCGGACGCGGACCGGCGCAGCCTGGCCGACCTTGGACTGGACGCGGAGACGGCGCGGCTGCTGGCGTCGGGGGACCCGGTCACGGACGCGGTGCGGCTGGTCGGGGACCGGCTGCTGGCGGTGAACAAGCGGCCCACCGCCCCCTACGGGGGACAGGCCGGCAGCGTGGTGACGCTGCGGGACACCACGGAGCTGGCCGCGGTCACCGGCCGGGCGCAGCTGGCGCGGGAGCGGCTGAAGCTGCTGTACGACGCGGGGGCGCGGATGGGCTCCACGCTGGATGTCACGCGTACCGCCGAGGAACTGGCGGAGGTGTCCGTACCGCACTTCGCCGACGTCGTCACCGTCGAACTGCTCGAGCCCGTCCTGCGGGGCGAGGAGCCACCGGAGGTGCGCCCGGGAGCGGCCTCGGAGGCGGGCCTCGAGATGCGCCGCACCGCCTGCGCGGGCCTGGAGGGGAACCACTCCCTCCACCCGGTCGGCGAGCCGGTCCGGTTCTCTCCCACGGGTCCCGTCGCGACCGCCGTGACCAGCGGCCGAGCGGTCCTGGATACGGCTCCGGCCACCGCGGACGCCCCGGACCCGGGCTTCCACTCGCTGCTGGCGGTGCCGATCCGGGCACGCGGGGCCCTGCTGGGCGTGGCGGCCTTCCGGCGGGCGGGCGCCTCCCCGCCGTTCGAGGAGCAGGACAAGGCGTTCGCCGAGGAGCTGGCGACCCGGGCTGCGGTCGCGATCGACAACGCCCGCCGCTACACCCGCGAGCACTCCATGACCGTCACCCTCCAGCGCAGCCTCCTGCCCCGGGGCGTGCCCGAGCAGAACGCGCTGGACGTGGCGTACCGCTACCTGCCGGCCCAGGCCGGAGTGGGGGGCGACTGGTTCGACGTCATCCCCCTGTCCGGCGCCCGCGTGGCGCTCGTGGTCGGCGACGTCGTCGGCCACGGTGTGCACGCCGCGGCCACCATGGGCCGGCTGCGTACCGCCGTGCACAACTTCTCCACCCTCGACCTGCCGCCGGACGAACTGCTGACCCGCCTCGACGAGCTCGTCGCCCACATCGACGCCAACGAGACCGCGGGTGACGTACGCGCCGGAGACGTGCACGACGGGGACGTGCACGACGGGGACGGGATCACCGGGGCCACCTGCCTGTACGCCGTCTACGACCCGGTCTCCGGGCGGGTGGCCGCCGCCACCGCCGGCCACCTCGGACCGGCCGTGGTCCACCCCGACGGAACCGTGGACTTCCCCGAGCTGCCGGTCTCGCCTCCCCTCGGCCTGAGCGCGAGCCTGCCGTTCGAGAGCAGGGAGCTCGTCCTGCCCGAGGGCTCCCACCTGGTGCTCTACACCGACGGGCTCGTCGAGGACCGCGGCAGGGACCTCGAGACCGGCCTGGACATCCTGCGCGACGCCCTGACCGGAACCGGCCGTACGCCCGAGGACACCTGCGCCGCGGCCATCGAGGCCCTGGTGCCCGCCCGACCCAGGGACGACATCGCGCTCCTCGTGGCCCGTACGCGCCGGCTCGACCCCGCGAACGTCGCCCACTGGGAGGTGGACCGCGACCCCTCGGCGGTGGCCCCGGTCCGCGCCGCCTGCGCCCGCCGCCTGGCGGAGTGGGGCCTGGAGGACATCGGCTTCGCCACCGAGCTGGTCCTCAGCGAGCTCCTCACCAACGCCATCCGCTACGGCGCCGAGCCCATCACCGTCCGGCTGCTCCGCGACCGGACCCTGATCTGCGAGGTCGCCGACGCCAGCAGCACCTCGCCCCACCTCCGCCGCGCCAAGACCACGGACGAGGGCGGCCGAGGCCTGTTCCTCGTCGCCCAGTACACCGAACGCTGGGGCACCCGCTACACCCCCGCCGGCAAGGTCATCTGGGCCGAGCAGTCCCTCCACGGCGCCCCGGAAGCCGCGGGGCTCTCGGCCGACGCCCTCCTCGACCAGTGGGCCGACGATTCCCTCTGAGACGGCTCGCCAGGCTCCGGTCGTGCCCGCTGGGCCGAACGGACCGCAACCCGGAGCAGCACTTTTACGGATGTACTCAAGGGAGAACTACATGCGTCGGCTCTGGAGAAAATCTGTCATGGCGACGGTAGACATTGCCCCGTCGCAGGGCTACTGTTTTCCTCGTACCCAGGAAGTCGAAGTGGGCACGGCAGACACGAACTGCCGTGCAAGAAGGTCGAGAAGGACACGGCCTCAGGGGCCGTGAGCAGTACCCGCGGTATCCAGCAGTGCAAGCGAGTAACCGAGGTAAGGAGCAGAACGCCATCAGGATCGCCCGGGCGAGGACGTAGCCGCCCGGGTACCGCAGGCCCCGGATTGGAAGGTGGTCCCCGGTCACGCATCCGCGATCCCCGCAGTCCCGCTCTTTCAGACGGAACCTGCGGACGAAGAAGGCCGGCACGGTGTGCCGGTAGATGGTGTTGAAAGCTCGGGGCCCGGGTGCCGGTGCGGCACCCAGGCCCCCCGACACGTCCCCGAAAAAAGAGGTCTATGCCCCCCGGCCGTTTCCCCCACATCGCCAACCTCGACGACAACGACTACCCCGCCCCCAC
>NZ_JBWKLJ010000014.1:0-142282 GCF_056430285.1 Streptomyces sp. NPDC045998 | reverse complement strand
GCCAAGGCCGCCAGCCGCAGCCGCCTCGGCCGCGGCACCGGGGGCGCCGGGCCGGGCCCCGGACGCCGGGGTGGGCATGGAGCAGCGGGGGGCGGCCGGTCCGGCGGCGGACGCCTCAGCTCGGGGAACCGTTCCGGCGGTACTGGCCCCTCGCGCCGCTCCAGCGGCGGCTCGAAGGGCTCGAACACCCCCGGCGCGCTGTCCCGCAAGCCCGCCGGCCTCAGCTCGCTGAAGTCGTCCTCCGGCCGCACCGGCCCGACGAACACCAACCGCCCCCTGAACAAGGGGAGCCTGGGCGCCCGGACGACCGCGGGGCCCAAGCCGCTCAAGGGCAGCCTGAACAAGGGCGGCCTGGGCGGCGGCAAGGGCAAGACCCCCCAGGCGCCCGGCACGCCCAACTCGCGCGGCGGCCTGCTGAACCGGATCGGAAGCGGAATCGGCGGCGGGTCCAAGGGGACCAAGTCGCCGAAGACGAACCGGAAGCCGGGCGGCATCGGCTCCGGAGGCACCGGCGCGGCCGGGAAGCACGCCCCGAAGACCCCGAAGACCCCCAAGACGCCGAAGTCCCCGAAGGCGCCGACCGGCACCACCGGTCCCGGCGGGACGAAGACGCCGGGGAAGAAGACCCCCGCCGGCAAGGGCAAGGGCGCGCCGAAGGGCCCGGGCAAGGCGAAGGTCGGCAAGGGCAAGGCGCCCCGGCACCGCCGCTACACCTGGAAGAAGAACCCGCTCCGCAAGACTGGGTCCCTCATCAAGACCGGCGCCACCAAGACCAAGCGCGGCGTGAGGAGCGCCTACAAGAAGGTCACCAGCCGGAAGTTTCGCCGCCGCCTGCACCGGGCCGCGACGCCGTTCCGCGCCATGTACCGCGGCACCCGCCGGCACGGAGGGAAGCTGCTGGCCAACGTGATGCGGGTCGGCGGCCGGGCGATCCTGTCCGCCCACTCCTTCCTCGGCAACATCCGCTACTCGACCATGGGGCCGAACTGGCTGCGCCCGCTGTCCCGGGTCCTGCAGTGGACCACCAGCCCGCTCGCCGCGCTCGTCAACGTCACCCGCAGCTGGTCGTGGCTGAGCACCTGGGTCTACAGGACCGCCACCGCCCGCCCGTTGCCGAGGCCCACCGCCACGACGACCGTGCACCCCCCCACCGCGGGCACCGGTACGCCCGCCCCCGCTCCGACCCCCGGCGGCCACGTCCCCGTGCCGTCGCCGGCCACAGCAACTGCAGGAAAGGGAACCCCCGTGGACACGAGCCCGGTTCACCACGCCTACCCGCTGATCTACGCGGCGGACGCGATCCGCATGGCCGCCGCTGCCTTCGCCACGGCGCCGTCGGAGAGCATGAAGGGCTACGAGAACGTCATCGAGAACCTGGGCCACCTCGAGTTCGCGATGTGCCACCTGATGCACACGATCGCGCAGGTCACCGAGGAAGACTTCAAGGTCAACCCCCTGATCCCGGACCAGTTCCGAGCCGTCGGAGTCCAGTTCCTGATGCTGGGCGCCTTCGTCGACTCCGCACACAAGGCGTTCCGCGACATCCACGCCGAGCAGCTCGAGAACATCGAGAACCCGACCTGGCAGGGCCGCAAGTGGGACATCTCCGCGAACTGGCCGCACATCATGCCCAGCTTCGCGTGGACCGACCCCAGCACGGACGCCATGCCGCTGCTGCTCGCCTCCGGCGCCATCCGCGACGCGGGCATCCACATCAGGCTGCACCCCTCGGGGTCGATGTTCGGCTACGAGATGACCATCCAGCACCTCGCCCCGCTGGCAGAGGCGCTCTACGAGCTGATGGAGACGGTCGCCAGCACCACCGAGGCCGAGTTCGCCGTCCACCCCGCCATCCCGGCCATGCACCGCGACGCCGGCCAGCGCTTCCGCGACCTGGGCGGCGCCATCCAGGCGGTCCACCTCCTCTACCGGACGCTCCACCAGGAGCAGCTCCTCAACCTCGAGAACCCCACGCCCCAGGCCGCCAAGTGGGACGTGGACCGCAACGCCACCTGACCCCGACCGCGCGCTCCTGCTCCGCCCCTCCAGCTCATGACCACGACCTGACGTAAGGAGTTCCACACCATGGCCCGCTCGAAGGACCGCGAGGTCCTCCCCTGGGCGCACGGGGTCGTCAGCACCCCGCTGTTCACCTCGGGGTTCATCTACGCCGGCGGCCTCGCCCTGGGCACCATCGAGGACCTGGGCCACACCGTGCCGCTGGACATGCTCGGCATCGGCTCCGTCGGCGGCGTCATCGCCGCCGCCACCGCCCGCTACCTGCGCACCGGCGGCCCGGGGCGCAGCCAGCGCGCCCGCTGGTTCCACACCGCCTTCACCGGCATCTGGACCGGCGCTGCGGCGGCCTGGATGAACTGGGTCGCGCACGACACCCCCTGGACGCTCACCTCGGCCGCCGTCATCGGCGCCGCCACGGCCGTGATCGCGCCGTTCTACGGCATCGACCGCTTCCTGCGCGGCGACGAGATCGCCGAGCAGTGGGCGAAGGAGGAGGCCGCGCTCGCCAAGCCGCTCACCGACTGGCAGGACCTGTTCGCCTCCGTCGGCGCCCGCGGCGTCATCGTCGAGAACAAGGAGAAGACCCACAACGGCTTCCGGCTGACCCTCACCCTCACCGAGACCGACTACGACGGCCTGCTGCCGCTGCTCAAGCGTCTGGAGATGAAGGCCCGCCTGCGGCCCGGCGCGCTGACCCTGAAGCCGGGCGAGCACGCCGCCGAAGCGTTCCTGTCGGTCTCCACCCGCAACGTCCTCGCCGAGCACGTCGACCTGGACCCCAGCGACCACCCCATCACCATCAACGAGCCGCTCACGCTCGGCATGCTGGAGAGCGGCGAGCCCATCGAGATCCTGATGCGGCAGAACAGCGTGCTCATCGCCGGCCAGAAGGGCTCCGGCAAGAGCGTCACGCTGCACGTCCTGATCTCCCTGCTCACCCGCTGCGTCGACGCGGTGATCTGGATGGTCGACATGGCCAGCGGGCACACCGCCAAGCGCTGGATCCGCCCCTGGGTGGAGGGCTGGAAGGACAAGGACGGCAACGTCATCACCCGGCCACTCATCGACTGGGTCGCCACCACCGAGGACGAGGCCGTGCGCATGTACAACGCCGGTCACGACATCGCCGACCAGCGTGCGAAGACCTCGGGCGGCAAGCTCGTCCCGAAGCCGGAGAAGCCCGCCATCATCATCATCACCGAGGAAGGCTCGGACCTGATGGCCTGGTCGCCGGCCGCGGTCAAGCCGAAGACGAGGGGCATCAAGAAGGGCCGCAAGGCCGCTCTGGACTTCGTCGACGTCGTCCAGCGTGGCACCGGCCCCAACACCGGTGGCGGCGAGATCGACTCCCAGTACGACACGACCATCGGCCTGAAATTCCGCAAGCGGGGCGAGGGCCAGTACGTCTTCCCCGACTTCTACCACCAGGTCAACCTGGCCAGCCTGCCCGGCAACGGCGCCTGCTACATCAAGACGCCCTCCATGGACCCGATGGAGCCGCCGGAGAAGGGCCGCTTCGCCTACGTCAACGACGACGAGGACTCCACCCACATCGAGGAGATGGCGGTCGCCCGCACCCACATCCGCCCCGACCTCGACCCCGAGGCCGTCGCCATCGCCAACAAGTGGGGCTACGCGGACCGCTGGACCGACACCGAGCGCTGCGGCTGGCTCCTGGAAGCCTTCGGCCTGGAGGCACCCGCCGCTTCCACCGGGACCAGCACCGCCAGCGCGCACGGCGGCACCAGCACCCTGCAGGCCGCCCCGCCGGTACCGCCGACCACCGGCACGGGCGGCCCCGGCAGCAACCGGCCCGGCGGCACGAACGGCCTCCTGCCCAGCGAACTCGGCGACCTGCCCTCCGCCGAGGACTACCTCAAGAAGTACGGAGGCGGCGGCCAGCAGCCGCCCACCGGCGGCCAGCCCACCCCGGCCTCGGGCGGCGGCGTGCCCGGCCCGGACGAGTCCGTGGTCAAGGCCGCCTTCGAGAAGGTGTGGGCGACCGTCGAGAAGATGACCCAGGAGGCTGCCGAGGAGCACCTGGCCCAGCAGGCCCAGGAGGCGGAGAAGAAGAAGACCCGCGAGCACCCCCGCAAGGACGAGGTCCTCGACATGGTCCGCGCCGCCGGCCCCGAGGGCATCACCATCGACGACTGCCGCAACAAGCTCGCCGAGCTGTACCCGAACGAGAAGCCCCCGAGCCGCCAGTCAGTGAACAACTGGTTCGCCGCCGAGAAGAACATCATCCAGCCCGGCGGGCCCAAGACGCCGTACGTGTGGGCCGACCCCGACCACCCGGCCGCGCCTGACGAGTCGCAGGACGACGAGGACGACACCGAGGCCCTCGAGGGCGACGACCTGGAACTGTTCCTGCACGCGGTCGAGCTCGTCGTCTCCACCCAGTTCGGCTCCACGTCGATGCTGCAGCGCAAGCTCCGCGTCGGCTTCGCCAAGGCCATCTGGCTCATGGACCAGATGAGCGCCCGGAACATCGTCGGCCCCCGCGACGGCAGCAAGGCCCGCGACGTGCTGGTCAAGCCCGACGCCCTCGACGCCCTGCTCACCCAGATCAAGGAAGAGAACTAAGTCCCATGGCCCTGTCCATCTCCGCCGTCCTGCTGCTGCTCGTCGTCCTGGTCGTCATGGTCCGGGGCGGCTCCCTGAAGACCGGCCCCGCCGTCGTCGCCGTGCTGTTCGGCTTCTTCCTCGCCTCCACCGGCCTCGCGCCCGCCATCAACAACGCCCTCACCTCCCTCGCCGGCGCCGTCAGCGCCATCAACTTCTGACCCGAAGGGACACCTCGCCATGCACACCCTCGTCCTGGTCCTCGCCGTCCTGCTCGGCACGGGCCTGACCCTGCTCGGCCAGCGCCTGCACCGGCGACTGCGCCCCGAGCCCTCGTGCACCTGGTGCAGCACCGCCTCGGGCTGGCTGGTCCGCGGCCACGACACCCGCCTGTGCCGCGGCTACGTCCAGGACGTGCGCAAGCGGCACCCCGAGTACGGCGGCAACCTCTGGCGCACCCCCGAGACCCACTGACCCCCGTCCACCCCGACCCCAAGGAGCGACCAGTCCATGCGCAAGAAGAACCGCGCCGAGAGCACCGACGCGAGCCGCCGCGCGGCCCGCCTGCCGTTCGTCGCCCGCCCCGTCGACCCCCTGCCCGGCGACGAGGTCGACGTGAGCCGCGCGAACCGCCTCTCGTTCGTCGCCCGGCCCGTCGACCCCCTGCCCGAACTCGACAGCGACGGCCCGGACCGGACCGGCGACACCGACAGGTAACCCACCCCCCATGCCCCAGCCCGCCGAAGAGAACCGGGTCGTCGTCGTCACCGCGGACGGCCGCTTCCTGATCGCCGACCTCGACCCGGCCGGCACCCCGGCCACCAGCCCGCTGCGACGGGCCCTGGCCCACCCCCACCCCGCCAGCACGCCGACTTCAGAGAGGACCACCGAACCATGAGCGACCTCACCCAGTCCGAGTACGACACCGCCCGCGCCCTGCTCGCCGACCTGACCCCCGAGGACACCACCCCCGGCCGGCACATCCCCGCGCCCGGGCCCGTCGCCCCCGGCATCACCCCCTTCGTCGTCCCCGAGGGTTACACCGTCCGCGAGACCGTCGAGACCACCGCCGACGGCACCCGCATCATCCGCGAGGTCGTGCCCCTCGACCCGGCGCCGCGCCCGGCCGCGTCGGCCACCCCCGCCCCGGCCCCGGCGCCGTCGGCCGTCACCGAGCGGCGCACCCTGCCGGAGTGGCTCACCATGAACAGCCGCAAGCTCAAGACCGCCGCCTACCTCGCAGGCGCTGGCGGCGTCGCCACCGTGGGCGCGGTGTACGGCAACGAGATCGCCGCCGCCGTCACCGCCGGCGCCACGGCCCTGTGGCACGCCACCCTCACGGTGCTGAAGGTCGGCGCCATCGTCGTCGGCGCCGCCCTGTTCCTGCGCATCGTGTTCGGCGGCCGGGGCCGCCGCCCGCGCACCGGCACCTTCGAGGGCTCCATCAAGGGCACCTGGCGCCAGGACTGACACCCCTTCACCCCGTACGGCCCGACCGACTGCTGCTCCCACCGGACAAGGAGACCCGCCCCATGGCCAGCACCAGCCGCCGCCCGCGCACCGACCGCCACCCCGCCGCCCGCCGGGGACCGGCCCGGCGGCGCTGGCAGCACCGGTTACCCGCCCGGGACCGTACCTCGGTCGTCAGCGTCGCGATCGTCGTGCTGCTGTTCATCGGCAACTACCTCAGCCGCCACCCCGCCGTCCTCGCCGCGCTGCTGGGCGTCCTCGGGCTGGCCGTCGTCGGCACCGCCATCCTGTGGGGCCGCCGCTGCTACCGCCGCATGAGCCAGGCCGGACTCGGCGCGCTGCCCGTCGACATCGAGCAGTGGAGGGCGCTCACGCCCGGCGGGTTCGAGCTCGCGGTCGCCCGGCTGTGCCGGCGGGACGGCTGCACCGACGTGCAGGTCCTCGGAGGGGCAGGCGACCGCGCAGGTGACGTGAAGGCACGTACCCCGGACGGCCGCTGGCTGCTGGTGCAGTGCAAGCGGTACGCCGAGACCAAGAAGGTCTCCGCCGAGGTGCTCTACCAGGTGAACGGGACCTACTGGGACACCCACGGCTGCGACGTCGCCGCCGTCATCACGACGAGCAGCTTCACCATGAGCGCGGTCGACTGGAACAGCGACCTGGAGCAGCCGCTGCGGCTGTTCGGCTCGAAGCAGTTGCTGGAGTGGGCGGCCGGGACCGGCCCGGCGCCCTGGCAGTAGCCGGCCGAAAGCGGCCGTTGGTGGCGCAGCCCGCACGGGAAGGGCTGCGCCACCGTCGTTTCCCTCTCCTCCAAAACCTTTCTTACGTAGTGGGTTTCATGTATGGTGGGCAGCACCGGGAACGCCACGGGCATGGACGGTCCCGGTGGACGGATGCAGCCGTGGAGCAGCTGGATTCGTCGGGCAGTACGGGAGATTGGGAGCGCAGCGGGCCCCGGTCCGTGTCCCCCTCGGGGGCGCGGACCGGGGCCGCTGTCGTTGTCCCTGTATGCGCAATACAGAGCCCGTGAGCTTTGAGCCGGTTTCCAGCCGGGTCGACTATCAGACGTGTTCGGGCCTGGCGGGGAAAACCCGATCCCTTCTCTAAACCCCCCGTGCCGAGAAGACCCGTCAGGCCCGAACGAAGCCCGCCGCAGCGGAAATGCAGCCCACGGCCTCAGAAACTGCCAGCTGCAGAGCCCCCCTAGAGTGGCCGCATGCTTGCGGACGATCTGCTCACCCACCCCCACGACGCCTATCGGCGACTGCGCACCGCCTCCCCGGTACACCGCATCGCCGGGACGGATGGGCAACCTGCCTGGCTCGTCACCCGGTACGACGACGTGCGATCCGCCCTCGCCGATCCCCGGCTGTCGCTGGACAAGGCGCATGCCCGGGAAGGCAACTACCGCGGGCTGGCACTGCCTCCGGCTCTCGACGCCAACCTCCTCAACATGGACCCCCCGGACCACACCCGCCTGCGCCGACTCGTCAGCCGCGCCTTCACCCCAGGGCGAGTCGAACAGCTACGCGCGCCGATCACGAACACCGCCGGCAGGCTTCTCGACGCCTTGGGGGACCAGGGCACCACGGACCTGATCGCCGCCTACGCAGCGCCGTTGCCCATCACCGTCATCTGTGAACTGCTCGGCATCCCGGAAAGCCACCGGCAAGACTTCCGTTCCTGGACGAACGTGCTGATCGCTCCCGATCCGAGCCGCCCCCAGGACGCCAAGACGGCGATCGGGGCGATGCTGAGCTTTTTCACCGACCTCATCGCTCACAAGCGGCGCAGCCCCGCCGACGATCTGCTTTCCGACCTGATCGCCGTACGTGACGCGGACGACGACCGGCTCACCGAGGACGAGCTGATGTCTCTGGCCTTCCTCATCCTCTTCGCCGGCTACGAGAACTCGGTCCAGCTGATCGGCAACGCGGTACTGGGCCTGCTGCAGAACCCCGACCAGATGGCCACCGTGCGACAGGACCCGTCCCGGATCGCCTCCGCCGTCGAGGAGTTCAGCCGCCACGAGGGCCCCGCCCTGCTTGCCATCCGCCGATTCCCGACGCAGGACGTGACGATCGGCGGCGTCACGATTCCCGCCGGCGAAACCGTCCTGCTGTCCCTGTCCGCCGCCAACCGCGACCCGGACCGGTTCGCCGACCCCGACCGCCTGGATCTCAGCCGCGACGCCGCCGGCCACCTGGCGTTCGGCCACGGGATCCACTACTGCCTGGGCGCAGCCCTGGCACGAACAGAGACCGAGATCGCCCTGGCCGCCCTCCTGGACCGGTTCGAGACACTCGAGCTCGCCAACACCGAACCCCGCTGGCGGCCCTCCCTCCGCGCCCGCGGCCTGCTTGAGCTGCCGGTGCACTACAGGGGCGCCAGTACGGCCGGCTGACTTCCCCCCACCACCTCGCACACGAACGGGGGCCGCACGCGATCTGCGTGCGGCCCCCGTTGGGCACGTCCCTGGCTCAGCTGCCGGCCAGCTCCTTGCGCTGACGGCGCTGTTCACGCAGCGAGCCGATCATCGGCAGCGTCAGCCCGAGGAAGAGGAAAAGCACGGCCAGACCACTGAGTGTGGGGCTCACCTTCTCCTCCACGTCCAAGGACCAAGGCCGGTCCAGGACGTAGAAAATGATGTAGGAGCCCTTGGACATCGTGTACGCCATGCCCAGGGTGGCGGCCATGGAGGACAGCGCGAAGCCGGCGCCACTCCAGGGCCGGAGGCCCCAGTTGCGCCGCGCGGTCCGTCCGCACATGAAGGCCAACTCGCCGCAGGTGACCAGGACGTACGACAGGTAGATCAGCAGGTACGCGGCCACCGCGGTATTCCCGACGAACGCGGTGGTGAACTCGATGTCCGGATCGTTTGTCGCCAGGAAGAGCGGCACCATGATCGCCAGCTCCACCATGGCCGCGAAGGTCCGCTGGTACATCGCAGCTCGCACGTACTCGGCGCGATAGGCCAAGTCCACCATCGTGATCTGGAGGGCCGCGCACCACAGGATCGCGCAGATGTGGGCCACCAGCTTCCCGATGTTCACGACACCGGTGATGCTCTCGGCGGCATCGGCGACCGAGGGGACGGCGAAGAGGACGCCCAGCGTGCACACCCCGAAGGCCACGGCGATAGACCAGGTGGACACGCGTGGGTTGCCGACGGCCCTCCTTGTGCAGAGAAAGGTGACCAGCAAGCCAGTCACTGTGCACGTCCCGAAGACTATGCCGTCCACTTAGAGCCCTTCCAGTGCATCGGCCGCATACTGGGCGGCCTCGTCCCTACTGCGCCGTCGGCGACGTCGCGGCCTCTCACCGGCGTCGTCGCGCGGCACCGGTGGCAAGCCGAGATCGTCTCGTCGGCGCTCCAAGTCTGCAACGACATTCCGCAGCTCACTGGCGGGCAGCCCGTTGAGGAGACGAAGGACACGGCGCGCAGCCGGGTCCGAGAATGCTTCCAGTAGTGCGGGGTCGTCGCCGAGGTCACGAAGGACACGGCGCACAGCCGGGTCCTCGAACGCTTCCAGTGCTGCGAGGTCGTCGTAGCTCTCGTGCGGAAGCAGGTGTGCGGGCGGCACGTTGCCCAGTGCTTCGCACAGGGCCATGACCGTCGCGATGGTGGGGTTGTCCTGCGAACCGTTGGCCAGCTTGGAGACGGCAGCGTACGAGACAGAAGCATGATCACCTGGGAGCGCGTCGACTGCTGCGGACAGCGACCGCACCGTGTGGGCCCGGCCGTCGGCATTCCGTCGGCTGGTCATGAGCGACTTGAGCTTGTCTGCCAGCGACGGACGGGCGGCGCTCACCACACACCGGACCTTCCGTGTGGGGCCAGGGGCCCGGCTGGCCAATGACTGCTCACAACAACGGTCTCGCTCTCTCGATCTTGTCCCTGTGTACTTTAGTTGACACGCTCGGGTGCGGAAGGCAGGATCACGATTTGCATGCAGGGTACGCACGAGTCACTTTCTGTCATCGACCCTGGGGTGGTTCAGACCTGCCCTCCCGCGGCTTGCCGGGCACTGGCTCGTTGCGCAGTCCCCTGGAATAGCGCACTGAGGAGAGACCAGCAGGCATGAGCGACTCCTGGGCGGTGGACGGCGCCCGATCCCTTGCAGTCAGATCACCCGCGCCCACCCTCTCGCTCGAGACCGGGGCGCACAGCAACGTTGTGGTCATCGGCTCGCCCCGGCGCTCCGGGCAGCCCAAGGCCGCGCCCACCTCGCCTGCTGAGCCAGGTGGTTGCTGCAGGCCGCCTTCGTTCAGTCCCACCCTCGCTGCGGCGGAGGCCGCAGGCATCCTGCACAACTCACCCGACATCAGTGCGATCATCAGGCGTATGCGCAAGTAACCTGCGGCCCCCGCCCCCCGCTGGCCACGCACCGTTCCCCTTAGCCCTGCGCGCGCCGTGCGGCTATCACCACATACCGCTCCTCTTCCACCTCATCTTCGAAGACGCTCTTCGCATCTTCGAAAAGCCCGTCGGCGTCGATGTCGTGAGCCGTGATCAGGGTGCGGTGCATCGCCGCCAGGAAGGCGGCGAACCGCGGACCGTGCGCGCCCAGGCGGCGCCACGTCTCGGCGCGGGCGGCCTCGTCCCGTCCCTCGGTTGCGGCGACCGCATCCAGCAGCAGCTGGGGGGTCACGAGCCCGTCGGCGCTGTGGAAGAGGTTGGCGACCAGGTCGCCGAAGACCTCGGTGGCCCACTCGGCGTCCTCGTACAGGTCCGTGGTCCTCACCGGCTGCCACTGGTCGAGGCTGCCGCCGTATGCGCAGGCCCCCATGACCAGCTCCATGTCTTCCCGCTCGCTGGGCTCGCGGCCGAGAGCGGCGCGGGCCATCTCGTAGTGCTCCAGGGTCTCCCGGCCGTACCCGGCGCGGTCGTCGTTCGTGACGTCGCGCATGAGACTCTCCTAGTCCTCGTAGGGGTGATGGGTCCGTCCGGCCGGGCGGGGACCCATTCATCACTCCGCTCGGGGAGCACTTGCAAGCCCGGAAAACCGGCCCTGTGCTGGGCAGATGCCGGCATGTGAGAGGCGGAGGACGCCGGCGTGAGAACGCCGAACGCCCCGCCGGCGGCGGGGCGTTGCGGAGGTGGAGGCGGGGGCGGGATGCTCACTCCCAGGGGCCGGGCAGGCACTCGGGGCCGCCGTCCGTGAGCACCTGGTCCAGGCGCTGCCACAGGACGCGTACGGGGTGGGTGACCGGCAGGTCGCCGATCGCCTCGGCCATCGCGGCGTGCAGCTCGTCGGTGCCCATCTCGTAGAAGCCGTCGCCGTCGTCCCGCGAGCCAGCGAGTGCCTCTTGTGTGGCCGCCGCTTCTCCCGGTTCGGGGACCAGTCGTACGGTGCGGCCCTTGGCCGTGGTGACGACCAGGGGCTTGCCTGCGCCGGCGGCCCACATCACGGCTTCGGCGATGTCCTGGTTGCCGTCGGTCCAGTTGGCTTCGTAGTGGTCCATGGACTCCCTCATCTCTTGCGCCCGGGCGCCGGGCCGCCGGTCAGGCGGCGGCGACGATCTGGGCGGCGATCCGGTGGTAGCAGGTGTGCTGTCCGCGCAGTCCGGCCGGGCAGGTGCACGCCTGGGCGGCGGTCTTGTAAGTGCCGGTCCCGCTGGAGGCGACCGCCTGGAAGACCCGGCGGGCGCGCAGGGGGATCAGGCCGCCCAGGGTGATCAGGTCGACCGCCTTGGCGACCAGGGCGGGCTTGTGGTCGGCGATCCGTCGGGCGGCGTCCTTGATGCGGCGCAGGCAGGTCGGGCCGTAGCCGGTGGCGGTGGAGTGGGCGGAGCGGAGGGCTCGTCCGCAGCGGAGGCAGTGGGTGTGGCCGGTGGTGGTGCGCTGCATTTCTGCCTCCTTGGGGCGGGTCGTCCTCACACCCTCACTATACAACGATACGTTGTAAGGTTGGAAGTCCTTCGGGGGCGCGTCCCCCGCCGCTGACGCATGACCGGGTGACCCCCGGGGTCGGGGAAAATGGATCACGGCACTGTGGGGGTGGACGGAGCTGCCATGGGCACCCCGACGCCCACCGCCGCGGTCACCTACCTCGGCACCCGCGAGATCCCCTTCGCCCAGCTCGAACGCTTCCCCGGCAACCCCCGCCGCGGTGACATCGACGCCATCCGCGGCTCGCTGCGCCGCCACGGCCAGTACCGCTCCCTGGTGGTCCGCGCCGTCGCCGAGGACCGGTTCGTCATCCTCGCCGGCAACCACACCCACGACGCCCTCAAGGCCGAGGGGTACGAAACCGCCCGGTGCGAGGTCATCGAGTGCGACGACGACCAGGCCCGCCGCATCAACCTGGCCGACAACCGGCTCGCCGAGCTCGGCACGTACGACAACGACGCCCTGGCCGAGCTGCTGTCCTACCTCGACGGCGACCTCGAGGGCACCGGCTACACCGCCGACGACGTCTCCGCACTGCTCGGCACTGAGGTCGAGCCCGAGGCCCTCACCGACCCCGACGACATCCCCGACGCGCCGGCCGAACCGCACTCCAAGGTCGGCGACGTGTGGATCCTCGGCCGCCACCGGCTCCTGGTCGGCGACTCCACCGACGTCGCGGCCGTCGAGGACATGCTCGACGGCGACCGGTGCGACGCGATGTGGACCGACCCGCCGTACGGCGTCGACTACGTCGGCAAGACCAAAGACGCCCTCACCATCTCCAACGACGGCGCCGCCGACCTGCCCGAACTCCTCGCCGGCGCCTTCGCCGTGGCCACCGTCGCCCTCAAGCCGGGCGCGCCGGTCTACGTCGCCCACGCCGACACCGCCCGCATCGTCTTCGAGACCGCGATGAAGGACGCCGGATGGCTGGTCCGGCAGAACCTCATCTGGGCGAAGGACACGATGGTCCTCGGCCGCTCCGACTACCACTACCGGCACGAGCCGATCCTGTACGGCTTCACCGACGCCCCGGCCGGGTCCGGACGCCTGGGCCGCGGCGGCGACCGCTGGTACGGCGACAACGCCCAGACCACCGTCTTCGAGGTGCCCAAGCCGGCCCGCAACGCCGAACACCCCACCTCCAAGCCGGTCGACCTCATCACCGCGGCGCTGCGCAACTCCTGCCCGCCCGACGGCCTCGTCTTCGAGCCGTTCGGCGGCTCCGGCTCCACCCTCATCGCCGCCCACGTCACCGGGCGCTCGGCCCGCGTCGTCGAGCTGGACCCGCGGTACGCCGACGTCATCTGCCGCCGCTACCAGGAGCACACCGGCGAACAGCCGGTCCTGAAGGCCACCGGCGAGGCACACGACTTCACCATCCCGTCCCAGGACGACTGACAGGGGGCTGACCCGTGCCCGCGTCCAAGGCCCAGCAGGCCGCCACCGCCCACCGCCGCGCCCAGGCGATCGCGCTGCGGCTGGCCGGCATGGACTACCAGACGATCGCCGAACGGCTCGACTACTCCGACCGCGGCGCCGCCTCCAAGGACGTTCACCGCGCGCTCGAGGCCAACCTCGAGGCCGAGTCCGCCGCGGCGGCGACCCTGCGCGAACTCGAAGTGCAGCGCCTGGACCGGATGCAGGCCGCCGCCTGGGCCAAGGCCGCCAAGGGCGACCTCAAGGCGATCGAGACCGTGCTGAAGGTGATCGACCGCCGCGCCCGCCTCCTCGGGCTTGACCGGCCCGCCCGCACCGAGATCACCGGCGCCGACGGCGGCCCGCTCCAGGTCGAGGCCGTCGACCTCGCCGAGCTGGAACGCCTGATCACGCTGACCGACGGCACCGCGCCCGGCGGCGAGAGCACGGAGGAGGCGTGATGCCTGCGCACCCGGCCGCCTTCGCCCACCTCGCTGCCCGGCTGCGCCGCACCCGCGACCCCGTCTGGCGCGATCAGCTCCTGGACATCTGGCTCGACATCCGCGACCGCGCCACCGAATGGGACGCCCGCCAGTGGGGCTTCGACCCCGACACCTGGGCCCGGCGCATCATCGCCGACCACAACGAAGGACGCCCCGCATGAGCGAGACGGCCGGCTTGCCCGGCACCACCTACACCGGCACCCGCGACATCCCCCTCGACGAGCTGACCCGCTACCCCGGCAATCCCCGCCGCGGCGACGTCGAATCGATCCGGGCCTCCATCCGCCGCCACGGCCAGTACCGCTCCCTGGTCGTCCGCGACACCGGCGACGCCCTGGTCGTGCTCGCCGGCAACCACACCTCCGACGCGCTGCGCGCCGAGGGCTATGCCACCGCCCGGTGCGAGGTCATCACGTGCGACGACGACACCGCCCGGCGCATCAACCTCGCCGACAACAAGCTCGCCGAGCTCGGCTACTACGACGAGGAGGACCTGGCCGCGATGCTCGCCGCTCTCGACGGCGACCTCGAGGGAACCGGCTGGAGCCAGCAGGAAGTCACCCGCCTGCTGACCGCCGAACTGCCCGACGGCTTCCCGGCGTTCGACGAGTCGGTGGCCGAAGCCCTCAATCCCACCACGCACACCTGCCCCCAGTGCGGGCACACCTTCACCAACGCCGAGGCCGCGAAGTGAGCCCGGCCGTCGTACGGACGCGGCTCGACTACGGCCAGCTCCTGGCCGACGCGTGGGCCGCCCACCTCGCCCCCCGTGTCGAGGGCGCACCGACCGTCGTGTCCACCTTCGCCGGCGCCGGGGGCAGCTCGCTGGGGTACTCCATGGCCGGCTTCCGCGAACTGCTCGCCGTGGAGTGGGACGACCACGCAGCCGACTGCTTCCGCCGCAACTTCCCGCACGTGCCGCTCCACCACGGCGACATCGCCGCGCTCGACCCGGCCGTACTGGACCTGAAGCCGGGCGAGCTGGACGTGTTCGACGGTTCGCCGCCATGCCAGGGCTTCAGCACCGCCGGGCGCCGGCAGATCGACGACCCGCGTAACCAGCTCTTCCGCCAGTACGTCCGGCTCATCGACTACTGGCAGCCGAAGGCATTCGTGATGGAGAACGTCGCCGGGATGGTCCGCGGGCAGATGCGGTCCCTGTTCGCCGAGATCCTCGGCGCATTGAAGGCCGCCGGCCCCGGCTACCGGGTCACAGCCCGGCTGGTGGACGCCTCGTACTTCCGCGTGCCGCAGAAGCGCCTGCGCATGATCTTCATCGGTGTCCGGCGCGACCTCGGCATCGACCCGGTCCACCCGGCGCCCGTCGACCGTCCCCTGACGGTCCGCGAGGCCCTGGCCGGCCTGGACGATCCCGGCCCCTTCCAGCGCCCCTCGGGCAAGGCCGCCCGGGTCGCGCCCCTCATTCCGCCCGGCCGCAACGGCGGTGACACGCTGCTGGACCTCGGCGGCAAGAAGGCTTTCTTCTCCCTGGAGCGCCTCGCCTGGGACAAGCCGTCCTACACCCTCATCAAGGAGGTGTCCGCCTCCCGCAACGGCCTGCTCCACCCCGACGAGGACCGGCTCATGGGCATCAACGAGCTCGCCCGCCTGCAGTCGTTCCCCGACGCGTACGACTGGGGGGACAGCTCGGTCGAGAAGGTCTGGGCGCGCATCGGCAACTCCGTGCCCCCGCTGCTGATGCGGGCGATCGCCCAGACGCTACGGGAGAAGGTCCTCTAGCTCGTGACCAGGGGAAACGACCTCTCCCCGCTTCCATCTTTACAACGTCACGTTGTATAGTGATGGTGTGAAACGGGACCACCGAAAGGGCACCGACACCGTGAGCTGCAACCGAGACAACGTCACCTGGCAGGCCCCCGACGGGACCTGGAGCATCGGGTTCTGGCGCTTCGAATACACCACCGAGCCCGGCGACGAGGACTTCGACCACGAATGGGACGTGGAGTACTTCGAAGACGCCTTCTGGTTCTGCTCCACCGGCCACCCCACGGACGAGGCGGCCATGGACGCCTACCTCGCCGAGGAGCCGAACCCCAGCGGCACCGAGATCGTCCGGCACCACCCCGACAACGCCGCCGAGATCGCGCGCTACGAGGCGCTGGCCGCCGCGTTCAAGGCCCAGCACGGCACCCGCACCTCCATCGCCTGTCCCTGAGCCCGACACGCACGACCGAAAAGGAGGACACCTTGAGCAACCAGGCCGACGACAACAACCTCGACGTCCTGATCCATCGGCGCGCCCTGAGCACCACCGTGGTCGCCGAGTCCCGCAGCGGAGCCCCCGACGCCCTGCTCGACATGCTCGACAGCCTCGGCTTCGAGCGGCAGACCTTCGCCATCTACGTCTGGCACCAGCTCCCCGAGACCCTGGACGTGGCCGAGATCTCCCGCACCTGCCTGCGCGCCAACAACACGCTCCTCGCCGCCGGATACGACGTCGAAGTCGATGACCGCCTGATCCAGCAGCCCCAGTAACGGCGCACCGAGCGACCGCCCCCCACCGCGGGGCACCACACCGCCTCCGGGCGGTGTGTCTCATGGAGGACACCCATGCCGCACCTCGACCAGCGGCGCGCTGAACTGCTTCGCCGCCGCCTGTCCGGCGAGGACTTCACCACCATCGCCCGCGAGCTGGACTACGCCGACGCTGCTGAAGCCGCTGGCGCCTTCGCCGAGGCCCTCGCCGACTGCGAGCCGCTCGAGCCAGCCGCCCGCCACCATGCCGACCAGCTCGCCCTGGACACACTCCAGCACGCCGTCTGGGACCTGGCGGCCGGAGGCGACCTCGACGCCATCGACACCGCGCTCGCCATCCACGACAGCCGCGCCCGGCGCCTCGGCCTGGACGCCCCGCTCCGCCTCGAGGCCGTGGACCCGGTCGCCGGCACCGACGCCGTACTGGACGAGCTGCTCACGCTGATCGAGGAACCCCCGATCTGAGAGATCATGGAATGGTGCGCGGGGGTGCACGGAGCCCCTGATGATGAAGGCGCCGGACCAGGAAGAACGTCTCCTCGCGCGCTATCGGACCCTTCCCCGCGACCAGCGCCTTGCCATCGCGCGCACCGCCTCGCCGGACCTTCGCATCCGTCTGGCCCACGTCGAGCGGCAGATGGCGATGGACCGCTCCCCGGGCTCGCTCGCCGCGCTCCTGACCGACGGCCGCGAACTCCAGGCGCGGCACCTCAACCTCATCGACAACGCCTTCATCCGGATCGCCCGAGGCGAGCGCGTCCGGCTGCTGCTGAACATGCCGCCCCGGCACGGCAAGTCGCAGCGCGCCGCACGCTGGGCGCCCCTTTGGTACCTGCGACGCAATCCGACGCACCGGCTGATGATCGCCTCGTACTCGGCGGTGCTCGCCGAGGGCCACGGCCGCTGGCTTCGCGACACGATCGTCGAGCACGGCGAGCAGCTCGGCATCTCACTGCGCTACGGCTCCAAGGCCGCCGGCCGCTTCGACCTCACCGGCGGCCCCGGCGGACTCGTCACCGCCGGTGTCGGCGGCTCGCTGACCGGCATGGGCGCGCACCTGGCGATCGTCGACGACCCGCTGAAGGACGCGAAGGCCGCCGCCAGCCCCACGGTGCTCGGCGACCTGTGGGACTGGTGGCAGCAGGTCCTCAACACCCGTATGGAGCCCAACGGGTCGATCGTGGTCATCCAGACCCGCTGGTCGGAAAACGACCTGGCGGGCCGGATCCTCACCCAGGACGCCGCCCGCGACACCGCGCGCTGGACCGTCATCAACCTGCCCGCGATCGCCGACAGCCCCGACGACGCCCTCGGCCGGGCCATCGGCGAGCCGCTGTGGCCCGAGCGCTTCGGCCTCGAGCACCTGCAGGACTTCCGCGACGAAGTCGGCGAGCGCGGCTGGTGGGCGCTGTACCAGCAGCAGCCCCGCCCGCTCGAGGGCGGCATCTGGCGGTGGGAGTGGATCCGCGGCCACCGCGTCACCACCGAGCAGCTGCGCGGCATCAAGCTCACCAGAGTCGTCGTCGCCGTCGACCCGGCCGGAGGCGGCGAGGACAGCGACGAGGTCGGCATCGTGGCCGCCGGCCGGGACGCCGCCGGGAACCTGTACGTGCTCGCCGACCGCTCGGGGAAGATGGGCGCGGCCGACTGGGGGCGCGCCGCGTGCGAACTCGCCTTGGAGGTGGACGCGGACGCCCTCGTCGTGGAGTCCAACTTCGGCGGCGACATGACCCGCCAGGTCCTCGTCCAGGGCTGGGACGAACTGGTGCGCAGCGGCGGGCCGGAGGCGGCCGGGGCGCTGCGCCCGCGGATCATCCCGGTGACTGCGAAGCAGGGCAAGAGGTTGAGGGCGGAGCCGATCGCGCAGCTGTACGAGCAGGGCCGGGTGCGGCACGTGGGGGAGTGGCCGGCGCTCGAGGTCCAGATGGTGACCTGGATGCCCGGCCTCGACTCGCCGGACCGCATGGATGCCTGCGTGCACGCGCTGACCGAGCTGGCCAACCCGGCAGCCGTGGACAGCGGAACGGGCAACTACCGGGACGGACGCCTCAACGGGCGCCGGTGAGCGGCGCGGCCCCGGCCGGGTGGCCGGGGCCGGGCGGCGGGCTAGAAGCCGACCTGAAGGAGCGTCCACCGGGTCTCTCCGACCCCGGCTCCCCAAGCCTCGTCGGTCTGGCGGACCCGAAAGTCGTACGCCTCCGTCGCGGCGGCCAGCGCGTCACCGTTGTAGTCGGCGTCGTCGAAGTACTCGGTGGTGTCGTCGTCCTGGAAGACGCGGCCCTTCGAGTCGAGCTCCTTGAGAACGTACAGCATCGTGGCTCCTTTCCGGTCCGTCGGGGCCGCCCCCGCCTACGCGTCTAACTATACAACGCTGCGTTGTAAAGATGGAAGCGGGTTCGGGATCTTTGCGGCGCCGGCCTGGCGCGGCCACGTCAGCGGCGGACGAGCGCAAGGGCCCGCCCCGCTTGCCCCGGGGCGGGCCTGCATGGTTCTCGGCTAGCTGGTCCAGCCCAGGGCGTCCCGGGCCTCGCCGTCGAGGTAGTTCTGCTGCTCGCCTTCGGCGATCCAGCAGGTGCCGTTCGTCTCGACCACCTCGCCGATCGTGTACTCGAAGGGGTAGGCGGGCTGGGTGGCCAGGCGAACCTTTGCCTCCGGGTCCATCTGCTCGAGCCGCTCGATCAGGTCGGCCACCGTCATCTCGGCCATGCTGCGCTCCTTCTGTACTTATCAGGGTCCGGGGGCCTCTGTGCGCCCCCTTCGAGGTCAACTATACAATGAAACGTTGTAAGGTTGGAAGGGGTTTCGGTGATCTTCCTCGACGGTTTCGCGGATCGCCGGGGCCTGTGTGCCGTGTGCATCCGAACGCCGCGAGGCCGCCCGGCCGAGCCGGGCGGCCGGTGCGTCGCGCCGTCAGGCGGCGGTGTCCACGATCGCCACCCCGTTGTCCGTGTTGACGAACTCCCAGATCGCGCCGTGCAGGATGTTGTCGCGTGCGGTTTCCAGGTCCCCGCCGTACTCGGCGAGGTTTATCCGGTCCGTGGCCGCCGCGTCCTGCAGGGCCTCGCGCCAGTCCGCGCCCACCCCCACCACCTTGCGGTCGCGGTAGTCCTGGAATGCCGAGTCCAGGTCCCTCTTGCGGTAGACGCGCCCCTCGGAGTCCAGGGCGTCGACCGGCCCGTGCATCTCGTCGATCTCCTGGCGGGCGAAGCGGGCGCTGATCAGGGCCCTGCGGAGGGTGCTGTCCATACGGCTCTCCTTCGTTCCCGGGCGGTTCCCCGCCCTTCCGGCACCCCAACTATACAATGGAACGTTGTAAGGTTGAAGTCGTGTGCCCCCTTCTCTTCCGGAAAACCCCTGGTGGGGAGGCGGGCGCCGTTCGGCCGGCTGGCCACGTCCCGCTGTGCGGCCATGCGGTCCGCCCCGGGGCGAGCGGGGCGGACCGGTCAGTGCCAGGCCACGTCGCGGCCGTGTGCGGCGCACCAGGCGGCCAGCTCGTACAGCTCCCGCAGGCGCCGCTGCAGGTATCCCGCCGGACGGCCGCCGACGAAGGTGCGGCCGAGCCGGAGGTCGGGCACGCCCGGATCCTGTGGGGCCAGGCCGAGGGCGGTGAGCACCCGGGCGCGGAAGTCCTCGGCGGGCAGCTGCCCGTGCGCCTCGACCACGCAGACCGGGATCACCACCGCGCCGTCCGGCACCTCGAGCGGCAGGCCCGGCTCGAGGGCGTCGCAGGCCGCCGCTTCCGGGTGGAGCGGGAGGCCGAGCGCCTCGAGGATGCCGACCGCGTTGGTGTTCGAGACGTTCACCAGGGGCACCACGCCGTCCGGGTCGACCTCCTCGGCGTGCAGCGGGTACTCCGGGCACGTCTCGGGCATCGCGCAGCCGGGCAGCGCGCGCCGTACGCCGGGTGCGGCGTTGGCCCGGTCGGCCGCGTCCTGCGCGTCCCGGTAGTCGCCGAAGCGCAGGGCGCGCACGGTTGCCTCGGGGCAGCCGCAGGTGATGACGTAGCCGGCAGGTGCCCGGAGGGCGGCGGTGAAGGTGACGGACATGAACTCCTCCTGGCGGTTGGTTGGGGGGCGGGGGCTTGCCGTGCTTGCCCCAGGGCAAGCCCCCGCCGTTCGCAGCTAGTTGGCGGCGGCCTGGGCCGCGATCGCCGCGCGCAGCGCCCGGTCCTGCTCGGGGGTCGCGTTCGCGTAGGTGTACTCGGTGCCGCCGTAGCCCTCGCGGCCGTCGATGTGCGCCCGGTAGGTGTCTCCGACGATCACCCGGTAGCTGTAGCCGCCCAGGGTCACCGAGGCGGCCATCCCGAGGTTGGTCCTGCGGAAGGTGGCCGTGCGGGCCGCCTCGAAGACCTGGTCGGCGGTGTCGTTCGCGAGGTCCATCTCGTCTCCTTCGTGGTCTTGCCGGTCCGTTCCTTGCACCCCAACTATACAACGTCACGTTGTATAGTTGGAAGTCGTGGCGCCGATCTTCCGGTGGAAACGCGGAGGTCAGGCCACCTCTTAGCGGGTCGACCTGAGCGGGGCGCGGCTACGGCTTCCGGGGTCTCCTGTGACGGGCTGCGCCCCGGCGCGAGGCCGGGGCGCAGGTCAGACGTTGGTCGTCTTCCACCGGTGCACGTAGTCGGCGGCGGCGGCCCGCAGGAAGCTCGCGGTCAGGTGGTAGGTCGGCCCGTCCACCCGTGTGCCCGCCGCGAAGGGGTACCGGTCGGGGTGGTCGGGGTGCGGGCCCGGGTTGAGGTACAGGTCGCTGCAGACCACGTACCCGCTGAAGCCCCAGTCGCCGACCTCGATCATCTGGTCGTGCACGTCGTCGGCCGCCGGGTCGCCGAGGCTGACCGAGAGGGCAGGCTCGGCGTCGAAGTCGTACGAGGCCGGGTCGTCCCGGTAGACCGGGTCGATGTACTTGTCGACCATCAGGACCCCGGTGATCGGGCAGTCCGCGCCGGGGAAGTGGATCGCCGGGTCGCGGAAGTCGTACCGGATGCCGGTCGATCCGGGGATCCAGGCGCCGATGCCGTGCACCGTCAGCGGGTCGTTGGCGGGCAGGCCGTGGGCGTTCAGGTCCAGGCTGACGGTGAACATCGGGATCCTCCCCTCGTGGCCGGCGGGTCCGGCCTCTCCCCGTAACTATACAATGTATCGTTGTAAGGTTGAAGGGGCTTTGCCGATCTTCTTCGACCCCTGGAAGCGCCGCGCGCCCCGGCTCCGGTGGGGGAGTGGGGCGCGTCGCGGGGGCCGGGCCGGCTGGCCGACTCAGCTGTCCGTGTCCTTGAGGTCGGAGCGGAAGCCCTGCCCCGGGCGGTTCTTCTTCCAGTCCCTCACGGTTTCCGGGAGCCAGGCGGGCTTGCCGCCCACCGTCGTGAAGGGCTCCGGCAGCAGGTGCCGCTTCTGGGACCAGTAGTAGCGGATGGTGCCGACCGCCACCCCGCTCTCCGCGGCCACCTCGGCATAACCCCACAACTCCTGCGGCGCGTTCGCCGCGGCTGCTTCCTTCGCGTCCTTCGTCATCGCCTCTGTCCTCTTCCGTCCGGCTGGAACGATGGGTGCGGCATGGTCCGCCCTGCTTGCCCCGGGGCGGACCATGCCGGTCCCTCGGTAGTTCGGTGCACGCCAACGTGCGCGGGGCCGACTATACAACGATCCGTTGTCCCTCGGCCCCCTTTCTGTCGTACAACACATCATTGTAAAGTCAGGAGGGGTGGCGGCCACGACGCCCGCAAGCCCCCCGTGCCCGCGCCGATATCCTTGATCACGGCGCGGGGCCGACGGAGGACGACGTGGGCCTGCGGCAGTTCATCATCGACGCCTGGGGCTGGCTGAACTTCAAACCCGTGTATGCCGACCCGGCGACCGGCGACCCCAACCGGCGGGCCTTCCCGACGGCGTACGCCACCTGGGTCCCCGATGAAGACGTCCGCCGCCTGGCCGCGTACACGACGCTCGCCGCCTACGACGGCGGCCAGGCTGGCGAACTCGCCGAAGTCCGCGACGGACCCGAGGCCCGCCAGCGCCGCGAGTACGGCGACCCGGCCGCCTTCATCGATGCCATCACCTCCGACGTCCTCGGCGACGAGCAGCGCATCGTGGTGGACGGCACCGAAGACGACGACACCACCACTGAGGACGAGGAAGCCCGCGCTGTCCAGGAGGACCTGCTCACCTGGGCCGAGGACGAGCAGCTCGCCATGCGGATGCAGCAGGCCGAGCGCAAGGCCGTCGGCCTCGGCGACGCGGTCTACCGGCTCTCCTGGGAGCCGGACAAGCGCCGGCCCGTCGTGAGGGTCATGGACCCCGGCTTCTACTTCCCCGTCCTCGGCGACGACGGCGAGTTCCCCACCCGCGTCCACTTCGCCTGGGAGATCCCCGAGGACCCCCGCCGCGGCCTGAAGGCCCGGCTGCGCCGTATCACCTACGAGCTGGCCCCGATCCGCCCGGCGACGGTCCCGAGCACCGACCGGCGCGGCCGGTCCCTGCGCACCTTCGTCGGCGACGAGGACGCGCCCCAGCTCGTCCCGGGCGACAGCGCCGACGAGAACGGAACGATCTGGCGCCAGTACGCCTGGAACGCGGAGCCATCCCGCGTCACCTGCTACCTCACCGACGCCACCTGGCTGCTGGAGGACCTCGAGCGCACCAGCGACGTCGACAACCTGCCGATGGACAAGGCGACCTACGCGCAGCGCGCGGACGGCGAGGTCCTCGACGGCCTGGACCTGATGATCGACTTCATCCCGGTCATCCACCTGCCGAACACGGTCCCGGCCGCCGAAGAGCACTGGGGCAAGGCGTCGCTGGCCACCGTCCTGCAGATCCTCGACGAGCTGGCCGCCTCCGACACCGACGCCGCCCGAGCCTCCGCCACCACCGGCATCCCCATCCTGTCCGTCTCCGGCCTCCAAGACGGCCGCGCGAGCGTCCAGGTCGAGCCGGGCACCGTGTTCAAGCTCGCCGACGGCGGCCGGATGGACGTGGTCAACACCGCCCCCCAGCTCGCCCAGCTCCTGTCCACGGTCGAGACGCTGCGCGACCGCGCCGCGGTCAACCTGCGGCTGCCCGCCGTGGCGCTGGGCACCCACGACCCCGCGCAGATGCCCTCCGGGTACGCCCTGAAGATCAGCCTCGGCCCGCTCGACAAGCTCATCGCCTCCATGCGCCTGGCCCGCCGGCACAAGTACCAGCTGCTTCTGCGGTTCGTTCAGAGATTGTTTATCGCCGGGCAGCACCCCGACTGGGTCGGCCGCGCCGTCCACCCCGCGAACATCGTCTTCGGCGCCTACACCCCCACCGACCGCATGGGCGTCCTGGAGGAGGTCGCCACCGCCTACGCCGCCCGGCTGATCAGCCTGGAGACCGCGCTGCGGATGCTCGCCGACGGCGGCTGGCCCATCAAGGACATCTCCGCCGAGATCGAACGCATCCAGGCCCGGGCCTTCGACCAGGCCGCCGCACTCGCCGACGCCACCGGAGACGCCGAGGCCGTGCGGGACTACCTCGGCATGAAGCCCGCCGACCCCGAGCAGGTCCCCGTCCCGGTCCTGCCCGGCAGGCCGGACCCAGCGCCCGAGACGCCCCCGGCCGACGCGGGACAGCAGCAGTGAAGATCACCCCTAAACTCGTAAACGGCGCGGGGGCGCACCGGTGGAGGACACCAACCATGGACCGCAGCACCCCCCGACCGCGTCCCGTACCTGGCGCGATCGTCGGCTACGTCAACGGCCGCCCGGTCCGCGTCATCGCCGGCGGAAGCGGCGAGGACGACCCGGCACCGGCGCCCACCGAACAGACGCCCGCCGCCCCGGCCACCCGGCCCGCGCCGAAGGTCACCCCCGCAGACGTCGCCGCCAAGCACGCCGCTCAGGCCGCCGAGGCCGACGCCGCGGACGCCGAGGAGCACGTCACCGTCACCCAGCGGCGGCTGAACGTGCTGCTCACCCGTGAGAAGGACCAGGGCCGGCAGGCCGCGCTGCGCGCCCTGGCCGCAGACGCCGGCCTCGACCCGGACACCGTCGACGCCACCCAGCTCAAGCAGCTCCTCGCCGACGCCAAGGCCCTCAAGGACGCCCAGCTGAGCGAAGAGCAGCGCCGCGAGGCCGAGTTCACCCGACGCGAGCAGGCCGTCGCCGCCAAGGAGGCGGAAGCCGCCAAGGCACTGGCCGCGGCGAACACCAAGCTCCAGGAGGCGCAGCGCACCGCCGCCCTCATCGGCCTGGGCGCCTGCGACGAGGACCTCGAGGACGCGCTCGTCCTGCTGGACAAGGCCCTCAAGGACAGCCCGGACGCCGACCCCGACACCATCGCCGACGCCGCCAAGGAACTGAAGAAGCGCCGCCCCGGCCTCTTCGGCACGCCCGAGCCCGCCCCGCGGCCCGCCCCGCCGCCCGCCCCGTCCGGCTCCCCGGCCGGCGGACCGCCGCAGCGCCAGGCCCCCGTCGGCAAGCCCGGCGACGCCGGACGCCGGATGGCCGAGCGCATGTTCGGCAAGACCGCCGACGCGGCCTGACCGCCGCACGCACCACCGCACCACCCCTGGGACCACGCCCGCCCCTTCCTCCCGTGGACGGCACCACCCGGTGCCCCGCATTTCCGCTGTGCCCCCGCCACGGGAGGAAGCCCCGGCATGGACATCCAGCCGATCACCACCACCCAGAGCCTCCGCGTCGGCCGCCCCTGGCTGCTGTCCAGCCACGGAACGGAGACGAACCAGACCATCACCCTCGACGTCGCGAAGTTCACCGAGAACACCCACTGGGTGCGCGGCGTCAAGACCGTCGAGGCCCGCTTCAAGTCCGGGCTGCCACTGGCACGCAACACCACCAGCGGCCTGTACGAGCCGTACGACCCGGCCGCGACCGACGGCCACGAGGTCCTGGCCGGATTCCTGGACACCGAGACCGCCTTCGGTGTCGGCGCGACCCGCATCGGTGCCGCGCTGCGCATCCACGGTCTCATCGCCCCGGCGAAGTTGCCGGTCGCCTTCGACCCGGCCGCCGTGAAGAAGACCACCGCCTCCGTCACCTACGCCGCCTGAGAGGGAGCCCCGTCATGCCGACCGAGATGAACGACATGCTCGAGCTCCTCCTCCGCGAGCTCACCCCCACCGACATCAACGCGTTCGTCCGCGCCATCCCCGGCCCAGAGGACTACGAGCTGACCCGCAGCGTGCTGCCGGAGGTCCGGCTCAACACCGTCAAGTGGCGCGTGAAGCGGACCAACCGCCGGGTGCCGGCGGCCAAGTACCGCGCCTGGGACGCGACGACGCCCGTCGCCACCCGCGAGATCTCCATGGTCGAGACCGAGGGCAAGCTCCCGCCGCTCGGCCAGAAGTACCTCGTGGGCGAGATGGAGCAGCTGCTCCTCGACGCCGACCGCGGCGCCAGCAGCGACGAACTGGTCCAGGCCGTGTACGACGACGTCGCCGCGCACGTGCTGTCCATCCGCTCCCGCCTGGAGCTGGCCGCCGGCGACCTGCTCGCCGACGGAAAGTTCACGCTGCAGGGCGAGAACAACCTCTTCATCGAGTACGACGCCCAGGTCCCCGCCTCCCACATGCCCACCGCGCCGGTGCCGTGGACCGACCCGACCGCCGACGCCCTGGCCGACGAGATGCGCTGGATCCAGGCGCTGCGCGACGCCCGCGCCCCGCTGCCCACCCGCATCATCACCTCGTTCAAGGCCAAGAGTCTGCTCGCCGGGAACCAGAGCTACCGGGCCGCGTACTACGGCTCGCTGCTCGGCTCCCAGATCCCCACCGCCGTCCTCGCCCCCAACGAGGTCGATGCGGTGCGCGCGCGGTACGGCCTGCCGCCGATCACCGTGTACGACGTGCAGATCCCGCTCGACGATGGCACCAACCCGCGGGCGCTGCCGGAGAACCTGTGGCTGATGCTGCCGCCCAACCCCCGCCAGTGGGGCGAGACGCAGTACGGCGTCACCGCCGAGTCGCTGGTGCTGTCGCGCGGCACGAACCCCGCGATCGCCCGCGAGGACGCGCCCGGCATCGTCGTCACCCACGGCTACACCGACGACCCCGTCACCGTGTGGACCAAGGTCGCCGCGTCCGCCATGCCGGTGCTGTACGTGCCGGACATCCACATCGCCGCGCGGGTGTGGTGACCATGGCCCGACTCGCCTCCACCGTCTACGTCAAGGACCCCGCCACCCACGAGTGGGTCGTCTGCGAGGCCGGCACCGAGCCCGAGCCGCACCTGGCCGCGCTCATCCGCACCCCGTCCGCGTGGGAGGGCGGGGAGCCGCCCGAGCCCGCCCCGGGCGCCGCCGAGCCGGACTCGCAGGAGCCGGCCGACGCAAAGCCGGACAGCAAGCCGCGCACCCGCCGGCCCGCCACCAAGGTCGACGACTAGCCGGCCCCCTCACCGTCCGGTACGGGCCGGGCCCGTCCTCACCCGGCCCGTACCGGACTCCTCTTCCCAACCCGTCTGGGGCTGCCCCGTGGACGACGCATCGCGCCGCTGGCTGCTGGCCACGCTCGGCCCGGCCACCGACACCACCGACCTCGAACAGCGCTACGCCCGCCTGCACTCGCTGCGCGCCGTGGCGCTCGAGGTGCTGCGCGAGCGCCGCGCCGCCCTGCTCGCGCAGCCGCTGAAGGTGTCGCTGTCCGGCGTCGTCTCCGTCGACACCAGCGGCAACGTGGCCGCCCTCGACCGGCAGATCGCCGAGCTGGAGGACCCGACCACGCCCGTGCCCGGCGAGGAGACACCCGGCGACCCGGACACTCCCGGCGGCAGCATCATGTACCTGCGCGAGCGGCCCCGCAGATGACCACCTCACGCGAACCCACCCGCGACGAGGCCCTGGGCCAGCTCATCGCCGCCGCCCTCCTCCAACTGGAACGCGACTGGGCGGCACTGACCGCCGCTCAGCAGGCCGTACTGCACGCGCTGGGGGCAGCCCGCCGCCGCGGCCGGACCCGCGCCGTGCCGCCAGCCGTCCGCGAGGCCCTGACCGCCTTCACCGCGGCGACCGCCCGCTTCAACACCGACCTGGGCGCGCTCGCCGAACGCTGGACCGCCGTCGACCTGCCCCGGGCCTACCGGCTGGGCGCCGAGGATGCTCTCCGCTCCGCCGTCCTGGCCCCGGGAAGCCGGCGGCCCGAGTTCGACTGGACCTCCACCCACCAAGGCGTGCTGTCCATCCTGACCGCCGCCTGCTACCCGGTGCTCACCCGGCGGATCACCGACACCGTCCGCCGTGCCCAAGCCTTCGCCCGGGCCGCAACGGCCGCCGCCCGCGTGACCGAGCCGCCTACCCCCGCCGACCTGGCCACCCAGCACCCGCTGGACACCGTCACCTACGGCCGCGGCGCCCAGCACCCGGCCGTCTCCTGGGCCCGGGCGGCCCTCTTCGCGCAGTCGGTCACCCTCGCCAACACCGGGGCGCTGACCGCCACCACCGCCGACCTCGAGGCCCGGTGGGTGCAGGTCACCGACGGCCCGGAGTGCGGCTGGACCAGTCACCCCGAACTCGACCGCGCCCACAACACCCTTCGCTCGGCCGAGGAGGCCGCCATCTACCCGATCGCCCACCCGGGATGCCTGCGCCGATTCATCCCGCGCCCGGACCTCAACCACGACCCCGCCATCGAGGAGGGACAGCCCGTATGAGCGCCCAGCCCCTGGTCATCGGCCGCATCGTCCACTACGTCGCCCGCGGCAGCGCCGACGGCCGCTACCTCAGCACCTGCCGCGCCGGGATCGTCACCGCCGTCGACGACACCGGCCAGCCCGCCCTCGCCGTCCTGAGCCCCGAGGGCCTGTTCTTCAGCGACCCGCTGCCGCACGCGGACGCGGACCCGCTGACCGGCGGGACCTGGCACTGGCCCACGGCGTGCGGAGGCGACCACTGATGCGGCTGACCGTCCGCGCCCCCGGGCGCGAGATCGACATCGAACTCGGCCAGAACAGCACCGCCGCGCTCAAGGCCGCCGAAGCCACCGCGCTGCAGCTGCTGAAGGCCCTGCCCGTCGAACAGCCCGAGGAAGACGTCCCCTTCGGGTTCGCCGTCACCGCGGACACCGAGCGCGCCGACCCGGAACCGCCCGAGGCAGACGACGACGAGGAATAGCCCGCTCCGGCGCCCCCCGATCACCGAGGAACCCCACCATGAACGACGCGAGCCTGGCCGACGACCCGCACGCCGTCCGCATCACCACCGACGGCGTCCGCGCCGGCGTCACCCTCGACGGGCACGACGTGTCCGCGTCCCTGTCCGGCTACACGCTCGAGCACCGCGCCAACCAGCCCCCGCTGCTCGTTCTGTACGTCCGACCGCCCGTCGACGGCGTCGTCTTCGACGGCTACGCCCAGGTCGCCGTCGCCAGCGAGACCCCGCCCGGCGAGGCGATCGCCGCATTCCTCGCCAGCGTCGACCCGGCCCGCCTGCAGCAGGCCGCCCTGGCCCGCGACGACCTCGACGGCAGCCCCACCGAGCTGACCACCGCCATGCTCCGCCAGCTCACCGAGTGGGTCGGAGGCCGCACGTGATCGACCTGCGCTACCTGGGCGCGCTCGTCGAGGACCTGCTGATGGGCGACACCATCCAGATCAGCCGCCCCGCCGGGCCGCCCGTCCTCAACCCGGACACCGGTGAACTCGAGGACCTGCCGCCCCGCATCGTCTACGAGGGCCCCGGAGCCGTCCTCGACAGCACGGCTGCGCCCGGCATCACCGTGCCGGTCGCCGGCCAGCCGTACCCGGACGACCCCAAGACCACCTACCGGCTCCTCACCCCGACCGAGGCCCCGGTCGCCGAGCGCGACGACACCGTCCGGGTGGTGCGCGCCGCCCAGGACCCGGCCCTGCTTGGCCGTACCTGGCGCTGCACCCAGCCCGGCCTGGCCGCGACCGTCATCGCGGTCCGCGTGACCTGGCTGGACGAGAACAACCCGAGAGCAGGAGACGCGCCGTGAGCCCGACCAGGACCTTCACCGACCCCGACCAGCTCGCCGCCGCCATGGCCCAGGCCGCCGCCCGTGTCGGCCCCGCAACCGCCCGCGCCGTCGGGCACGAGGCCATGGTGCTGCAGGCTCTGATCCAGGCCGCCGCCAGCGGCCGGCCCGGGCCGAACGCCATCACCGGTCGTTACCGCGCCAGTTGGCAGGTCCAGGTCCGCCCCCGCCGTCACGGCGCCACCGCCACGGTGGGCACCTTCGCACCCCAGGCACGCCGCCTGGAACTGGGCTTCTACGGCGCCGACTCGCTCGGACGGGTCTACGCCCAGCCACCCTTCCCGCACGTTGCCCCGGCGCTCGCCCTCATCCAGCTCCGCTTCGCCGAGCGGATCGCCACCGCGGCGATGGGAGCCCTCGCGTGATCGAACGCCGCCTCGTCACCCAGGCGCTTCAGGCACTCCTTGCCACCGCGACCGGCAAACCGTGCGGCACCGGCGCGCTGCCGCAGGTCGACGGCAAGCCGGCCGAGCCGCCGTACTGCGTCCTACGCTCCCTGACCCTCACCCTGGACGGGGCCCCCTTCACCGACCTCCACGAGGACAGCATCACCCACTACCAGGTCGACTGCGTCGCCCGCACCCACGCGCAGGCCGAATGGCTCGCCGACCGGGTCCGCGCCGGCGTCCTCGGCCGCGACGAGCGCGGAGCATGGAGGCACGCCCTGACCGTGCCGGGCTGGACCTGCTACGCCCGGGAGCTCGCGCTCGACGCTGGCCCAGAGGACGACCCGGCCGCAGTTATCGTTTCTTATGTGATCAGGTTCCAGCTCTGCTGGACCCCGGCCGGGTAGCACCACCCCGGCCCGCTCCCGCACCGCGGCGGCCCCTTCGCGGACGTGCCACCAGCACCTGGTGGCCGACCTGCTCTGACACGCTCAGACCCGAGGGGCCTTCCCATGGCACTGCCCATCGCCAAGCCGGTCGAGAAGTTCTCCCGGCGCGGCGTCTCCGTCTTCCTGTGGCTGCCCACCATCGCTGACGAGGTGGGCCTCGTTCCGACCCGCGCCGAGCTCGACGGCGCCACCAACCTGTCCGCGGCGATCGCCAACATCTCCGGCTTCACCCTGGAGAACCAGAGCATCGAGACACCGGACATGAGCGACGACTTCGACTCGTCCATCCCCGGCTCCGACAAGGCCGAGGACTCCTCGTTCACCTTCTACGAGGACAAGACCACCGACGAGATCGAGCAGCTGCTGAAGAAGGGCACCGTCGGCAACGTCGTCATCCTGCGCAAGGGCGACGTCCCCGGCTCCAAGTCCATGGACGTCTTCCCGGTCCGCGTCGGCAGCCAGTCGCCCGCCTTCACCACCGACAACGAGGCGGCGAAGTTCGAGACAAAGTTCACCATCACCCGCCGCCCGGCCCAGGGTCTGGCCGTGCCCGCCGCCGGCGCCACCGTCACGAACACCGCGAAGAAGGAGCTGGCCAAGTGAGCGCCGCCGTCCACAACGAGCCGCCGGCCGCCGCGGTGGCCGCAGACGCGCACTGGTCGGCGAAGATGGCCCGGCTGCGGGCCCGCAAGGCCGCCGAGGTCCCGCTGTACCTGTGGCAGGACCCCGAGATCCGCGACCGGTTCGAGGAGGCCCGCCGGGAGGCCAAGAACCTGCGGCAGCTCGCCGACGCCGACCCGGACAACGCCGCCCTGGCCAAGGAGGCGAAGGCGGCCGAGGCCGCCCTCGAACAGGCCCGCGCCGCCTACGAGGCCGACTGCGAGGTCCTCACCTTCCGTGCGCTGCCCGGCGACGCCTTCACGGAGCTGGTCAAGCAGCACCCGCCGACCGAGGAGCAGGCCGAGAACGGGTCCGACTGGAACGAGGACACCTTCCCCGCCGCGCTCATCGCCGCGGCCAGCGTGGACGGCATGACCGAGGACGACGCCGCTGAACTGCTCGCCACCTGGGGCATGGCCGACCGCGTCGAACTCTTCCAGGCCGCGCTCGCCGCGCAGAACACCAAGCGGTCCGACTGGGGAAAAGGCTCCGGGCCGACCCGCAGCTGAGGGCCGAGCTCGAACTCTGCGACCGCTGGGGCATCCCGCACAGCCAGTTCCTCGGCGGCGACGGCACCTGGACCCCCATCGACCGGGCCAAAGCCCTCGCCTACCGCGAGCTGCAGCGGCTGACCTGCCCCGACTGCGGCACCCGAGGCGAGGAGTGGGACGAGGACGCCGGCGGCGACCGGTGGGCGTACGTCGGCACCACCTCCCGCTGCCCCGGCTGCGAGCTGATCGCCCACGAGCGTGACCACGTCCCCGAGGGCCAGCACGGCTACGGCGTGAAGGTCGGCCTCCTCCCCAGAGCACTGCACGAACAGCGCACCCGGGCGCGCACCCGCCGGGATCACCGCTCCTAGCAATCAGGAAGGAGCGCGGCGGTGGTCGCGTGGAACCTCTCCGTTGCCCTGACCGGCAACGGCGACGGGCTCGTGCGTGCCCTGAACCGCTCCCGCCGCGAGGCCCGCGACCTCTCCCGCGAACTCGCCTCCGTCCGCCGGGAGCTGGGCCGCCTCGGCTCCGGCGACCGCTCCCTGCGCTCGCTCACCACCAGCCTGCGCGGCGCGGCCACCCCCCTTCGCACCCTGCGCACCGGCGCGTCCGGAGCCAGCCGGGACCTGCGCCGCCTGGGCAACGACGCCACCCGCGCGGCCAGCGCCCAGCGCGCCAACGCCCGCGCCTCCCAGTCCGCCGCCAACGACCTGCGGGCCATGTCGCGGCAGATCCGCACAGCCAGCAACGACCTGGCGTCCCTGGCTCGGGCCGCACGCAACGCCGACAGCCGCCTGACCGGCGTCGGCCGCGGCGGCGCCCGCTCCATGCGCGAGACGGAGTCCGCCGCGCACCGCCTGCGCTCCGAACTCGCGGGACTGACCGGGCTGCTGGCCGGCGGCGGGCTCGTCCTCGGTCTGCACGAGCTGATCGAGAACGGCAACGAGTACCAGCGCGGGATGGCCACCTTCGGGGCGGTCACCGGCGCGTCGGCGTCGCAGATGCAGCGCGCCTCGGCCACCGCGAAGGCCCTGGGCGCCGACATGGAGCTGCCCACCGCCACCGCGGCCGGTGCCGCCGAGGCGATGGTCGAGCTGGCGAAGGCCGGCTTCAGGACGGACCAGGCGATCAGCGCGACCCGGGCATCCCTGCAACTGTCCGCCGCCGCGAACGTCAATGCCGCCGACAGCGCGAAGTACCTCGGCGACATGATGGACCAGTTCGCCATGGGCGCCGATCAGGCCGGCCGGGCGGCGGACATCCTCGCGGCGACCGCGAACAGCGCCTCCGGCGACATCATCGACATCTACTACTCGATGAAGTACGCCGGGCCGGTCGCCCACGGCCTCGGCATCTCCATGGAGGAGGCCGCTGCCGCGGTCGGCATGCTCGGCAAGGCGGGCATCCTCGGCCAGACCGCCGGCACGACCCTGCGCGGCATCTTCACCAACCTCGCCAAGCCCACGAAGCAGATGACCGAGGGCCTGCGCGAGATGGGCATCGAGGCGTGGGACGCCGAGGGCCGCTTCAAGGGCCTGCGGTACGTCATCGACAAGCTGAGCCACGCCCAGCACGAGATGTCGCAGCAGGACTTCACGGCTGCGGCGGCGAAAGCTTTCGGCAAGCCGGCGCTCTCCGGGGCGATCGCCCTCGCCCACCAGGGCGTCGTCAGCTTCGACGCACTCAACCAGGCCGTCAACCAGAACGGTGCCGCCGCCACCATCGCCGCGGCGAAGAACCAGGGCCTGGCCGGCGCGATGGTTCTGCTCAAGAAGCAGACCCGCCAGACCGGCCTGGAGATCTACGAGGGGCTCGCCCCCGGCCTGGAGTGGCTCACCCGCGGCCTGACCACCGGCATGGCCCGCGCCACGCCGTACATCACCGGCGCGATCCACTACGCCCGGGACCTGGCCACCCTGTTCGGCCCCGACCTGGCCGAGCAGGCCCGCGACGGCCTCGGCGGCCTGGTCGACCAGGCCAAGGAACTCCTCGACCCGCTCAAGGCGCTGGGGGAGACGGCGCTCGCCGACGGCCTGCACATCCTCATCAGCGCCGGCCAGGCCCTCATGACGGTCCTGGACCACCTCGCTGAGGGCGTCATCCCCATCGGCGAGGCGCTCGCCGACCTCGGCGACGAGACCGACGGCGCGGCCAACAGCCTTGACGTCATCATCCTGGTGCTCGACGCGGCAGCCTCCGCCGTCGAGGCGCTGTCCGGCGTCCTGGTTCCCGTCGGGCAGGTCATCGGCTGGCTCGTCTCAGCCTTCGGCGCACTGCCAGGACCGGTGCAGACCGCCCTGTTCGGGCTGCTGCTGTACCGCAAGGTCGGCCCGATCATGTCCGGCCTGGCCAGCACCATCACCGGCCGCGTGACCGGCGCCTTCAGCAGCCTCAACTCCCAGATGGCCGTGCAGCGCAGCCTCGCCGCCGCCTCCGGGCAGTCCATCACCCGCTACGGCGCCGCGTTCGCCGTGCTGCAGACCCGCGTGCCGATCATCGGCCAGATGGCCTCCTCGTTCCGGACCGCCTCCGCGGCCGGATCGGGTTTCACCGGCACCCTCAACGGCATCACCCGGGCCGCGGGCACCGGCCTGCGCGGCGCGATGACCGGCCTCATGGGCGCCATGGGCGGGCCCTGGGGCCTGGCGCTGGCCGGCGTCACCGTCGGCCTCGGCCTGCTCGCCGCCCAGCAGCAGAAGGCCGCGCAGGCCGCCGCAGAGCACCAGCAGCGCATCGCCGACCTCACCCGGGCACTGCGCGACTCCGGCGGCGTCATCGACGAGAACGTCCGGGCCGCCGCGGCCCAGACGCTCCTCGACTACAAGCTCCACGACAGCAAGGAGCGGCTCGTCGACGTCCTGGAGCAGTCGGGCGTCTCGATGCGGACCCTCACCGACGCCTACCTCGGGCAGGGCACCAGCCTTTCGTCGCTGGAGAAGAAGTACCGGGACCTGGCGGAGGCCAACAAGGAGTGGGTCGACTACGCCGGCGGTAAGGCGAGCAAGCTCGAGTACACCGACACCGGCGAGCGGTACAAGAAGGCCGCCGACGCGCTGAAGTCCATGCGCGGAGAGATGGAGCAGGGCGTCAAGGACGCCAAGCGGCTCGCCGAGGCGCAGAATCCTTCCGGCACGGCGCTGAGCGCCTACGACAAGCTCAAGCTCGCCGTCGGCGGGCTGGCCGACCGCACCGCCGACGCCGACCAGCGCACCCGTTCGCTGAAGGAAGCTCTCGACCTGCTCAACGGCGGGTCCGTCAGCGTGCAGGCCGCCCAGGCCCGCCTCAACGAGGCGATCCTCAACGCCAACGAAGCCGTCGATGACCAGATCAAGAAGTCCGGCGACTACGGCAAGAAGCTCCTCGGGCTCAACGGCACGCTGAACACGACCAGCCGCAACGGTCAGCAGCTGTTCCACAGCCTGAACTCCATCTCCGACGCCGCGGCCAGCAGTGCGATCGCCTCGTTCGACTTCGCCCAGAAGCAGGGCAAGGACCTGCCGGCCTCGCTGAAGGCCGCCCAGGCGGAGATGGAGAAGGCCCGCACCTCCGCGCTCAACCTGCTCCAGCAGTACGGCATCACCGGCGAGAAGGCCGAGGCGGTCGCCGACGCCATGGGCCTGATCCCCGGCCAGGTGTCCATCCTGCTCCAGACCAAGGGCGTGGACGAAGCGCTCGCCCAGCTGCTCGCCGTGCAGGCGGAGTACGCCCGCTTCCCCGACAAGCGGGAGATCAAGGTCGAGGCCCTCGGCGAGCAGGCGCAGAAGGAGCTGAAGAAGCTCGGCTACGCCATCGAGCTGATCCCCGGCACCCGCGAGTACAAGATCACCGCGCCCACCCTCGGTGCCCGCCAGCAGCTCGACGCGCTCATCCAGAAGATGTCCGCCGTCCCCAACAAGAACGTCAAGGTCAACGCCCTGACCTCGGCGGGCATCGCGAACCTGCGCCAGCTGCAGCAGAAGATCATGAGCACCAAGGGCCGCACGGTGACCATGCACGCCCTCACCGGTGACGCCCGCAAGGCCCTGGAAGACCTCGGTTTCAAGATCCGGGACACCAAGGGCAAGTCCGTCGAGATCACCATCCCCACCGGCGGACCCACCTCCGCCATCGGCACGATCCAGGGCGCCATCAACGGCCTGTACGGCAAGACCGTTCACGTCGGCATCTCCTACGACGGCCTCAACTCCGACGGCAGCCCGCACATCGCCGGCATGGGCCACTGGGCCAACGGCGGCGTCGTCGACTTCTACGCCGGCGGCGGCATCCGCAGCTTCGCCAACGGCTCCCCGGGCCGCAGCGAGAACCACATCGCGCAGATCGCCCCGGCCGGGAGCTGGAGGGTGTGGGGTGAGCCGGAGACTCAGGGCGAGGGCTACGTGCCTTTTGCCAGGTCGAAGCGCCCGCGCTCCCGGCGCATCACCGAGGAGATCGTGCGGCGCCTCGGCGGCGACCCCTCGGGCATCCAGTGGTACGCCGACGGCGGCCTGTCCGACTTCTCCTACACCCCGGCCTCGTACACGACGCTGTCGCAGATCGCGAGCGACTCGCAGAACAAGAAGGGCAAGTTCAGCCTCGACATCTTCGTCAAGAAGCTGCACCAGGCGTCCAAGGAGATGGCCCGGTGGCGGCGCGACCTGTCCACGGTCGCCCGGCGCGCCGGCACCGACGTGGCCAAGGCGCTCGAGGACATGGGCGAGGACGGCGTCGCCCTGACCCGGAAGATGGCCACCGGCTCCAGCAAGTACGTCCGCCAGATGACCAAGGAGCTCAAGGCCCTGGCGGAGGCGTCCAAGGCGAACCTGGGCGACTACACCGGCCAGCTCAAGAGCGCGGTGAAGGACCAGACGGCCTTCCAGCAGAACCTGGCCAAGCTCGCCGCGGCCGGCTACGGGGACCTCGCCGCGCGGCTGGCCGAGCAGGGCGACCAGGACGCCGCCGACCTCGCCGAGCAGGCGGTGAAGGACAAGAAGAAGGCCAAGGCCGCCAACGACGCCTCGAAGCAGGCCAAGGGCACGCTCTCCGACGAAGAGCTGGGCACGCTCGTGCAGATCATCAGCGCGACGAAGTCGGCGAAGACTGGCATCCACGACATCGCTGATGCGACCGGCCTAGACGAGGAAGAGATCATCACGGTGGCCGGCAAGGCCACCGCCCAGATCAAGAAGGCGCTCGGCTCGCGCGCCGATCGCCTGCTGTCCGACCTGTCGAAGGCCAAGAAGGGCCTGGCCTACGCCGACGGCGGCATCCGCGAGGGCATCTACGCGACCAGCAGCGGTCTGATCCGCTTCGCCGAGCCGAGCACCCAGGGCGAGGCGTACGTGCCGCTCGCGCTGAGCAAGCGCCCTCGGGCGACCGCCGTCCTCGCCGACGTCGCCGGCCGGTTCGGCTACGCCCTCACCGGCCTGCAGGACGCCGCGGCCGGCCGCGTGCAGGTCATCGTCGTCCAGCAGCCCGCACCGCTGATCGGCACTCAGACCATCCAGATCGACCGGCCCGGCGCCACCGAGCAGCAGATCGCCGCCGCGGTCGGCTACCAGCTGCGCCGGGCCCAGAGGGGCGGGGTGCAGCGCCGGTGAACGCCATCCTCAAGGACCACCAGCACGAACTGGGCGGCGTCGTCATCGGCGCCGGCACGCAGGTCGTCATCGCCAGCATCGAGGGCCTCGGCCGGGCGGAGGTGCGAACCGCCGACGTCGACCCGCCCAGCGGCGACGGCGTCTGGCTCGGCGCCGACTACTACGCCGGCCGCACCGTCCGCATCGACGCCGCGATCAAGACCCCTGGGGACCAGGCCACCGCGCTGGACGTCCTCGCCGCCCTGCAGCGCGCCCACGACGCCCCCGCACTGCGCCTGACCGGCGGCGCCACCACCCAGCTGCGGCTGAAGTTCCCCGGCCGGGACGTCCGCGTCCTCAACGGCCGCGTCCGCAAGATGGACGCGGATCTCGCCACGCTCGTGCACGGCTGGGTCCCGGTCGACATCGAATTCCTCGCCGCCGACCCCGTCTACTACGGCGACACCCTCCAGCACGCCACGCTTCCGCTCGACATGATCTCCGACGGCGGCTTCACCGCGCCGCTCGTCGCGCCCATCGTCGTCAACCCCGGCCCGAACGGATCCACCCGGCCCGGCTGGATCCACGTCGACGGCGCCCTGCCGACCTGGCCCGTCATCCGCGTCTACGGCCCCTGCGCCAACCCGCGCATCCTCCACGTCGAGACCGGGCGGGCCCTGCAGCTCAACACCGTCATCGACCCGGGTGACTGGATCGAGATCGACACCCGGCCCACCTGGCGATCGGTCCTGCGCCGCAACGGCGGCAACGCCGCCGCCGCGCTGACGGCGGCTTCCCGCATCGACACCTTCACCCTGCCGCCCGGCCTGAGCGAGCTGCGCTGGAGCGCCACCGACCCCACCAACACCGCCCGCCTGACCGTCACCTGGCGGCCGGCCTGGCCCACTCTGTAGAGGAGCGAGACCATGACGTTGGCCCAGGCGCCGCTGCTCACCAACGGCGCGACCCACTCCGCCCAGACCTTCCGCATGATGATCCGCGACCTGTCGCGCGGATCGGAGGGCGTGACCGAGGGCAACGACCTGAAGGTCACCCCGCTGACCGTCCCGGCCGGCGGAGTCCTGGTCGGCGACGGCTCCGGCATCATCCGCGGCCGGGCCGTGCCCTGGCAGGGCTACTACACCGCGTACAACATCGGCACCGAGCAGGTGCCGATCGCACCGACCGGCTCGACCCCGCGCACGGATATGGTCGTCCTGCGCGTCCTGGACCCGGAGTACGAGGGCAACCGCAACCCGGCCACCGACCGCATCGTGTTCTTCGACGTCATCTCCGGCGTCTCCAGCACGGCAACGACCCCGCCCGCCGGGTACTCCGCGATCCCGCTGGCCCGGGTGAGCCTGCCGGCGAACACCGGGACCGTCACGGCCGCGATGATCACGGACCTGCGGCGCATCGCCAACCCCCGGCGCGACCGGATCCTGCTGCCGTCCTTCCCGTCCGCCGCCAGCTCGCTGACGTACTCGGACAACAAGTGGCACACCTGGCC
Organism: Streptomyces sp. NPDC045998; assembly: GCF_056430285.1. Classification (NCBI taxonomy): domain Bacteria; kingdom Bacillati; phylum Actinomycetota; class Actinomycetes; order Kitasatosporales; family Streptomycetaceae; genus Streptomyces; species Streptomyces sp. NPDC045998. Next base: position 103,897 of record NZ_JBWKLJ010000014.1, on the reverse strand, counting down.
CGCCGCGGCGGCCTGGAACGTCGCCATCCCGTCCTGGGCCACCACCGCGAAGATCGTGCTCACGATCGCCGGGCTGCGCCTGACCAAGGCCGACGTGTTCGCGCAGATGCGGCAGAACCTCGGCAAGGACGTCGGGCAGGCCACCGTGATCGACGACGACCAGGGCAACAACACCCGCCGCAACACCGTCGTGCTGGGCGACACCATCAGCATCTCCGCCGACGCCCGCGGTACGACCCAGCGCCTGTACGTCGAGACGTACATGTACAAGTCCCCGACCGGAGACCTCACCGTCGACGGCGGCACCAGCATCTTCGCGGACATCGAGTTCAACGAGGGCGTCATCTGATGACGGCCTACCGCTACTTTGCCCAGCACGCCCTCACCGGCGAGATCATCGCGCCGGACGTGCCCCTGAGCGACGTCGAGTTCGGCCCCGAACTCAACGGCCCCGGCTCGCTGACCGCCAAGCTCGCACCCCGCTTCGCCCGTTCCCTGCCCGAGGTCGCCGACGAGGGCAACGTGCTGCTGTACGCCGAGCGCGACGGACACCTGCGCTGGGGCGGACTGCTGTGGCAGGCCACCCCCGAGAACCGCACGCTCTCCCTGGAGGCCGCCAGCTGGTCGTCGTACCTGCAGCGCCGCCACGACATCCACGGCGAACTCAACGGCCGCGGCCCGTACGTAAACGCCGACCCCTGCAAAGTCATCCGGGACATCTGGGCTTACGCCCAGTCCCTGCCCGACGGCGACCTCGGCGTGGTCGTCGACCCCACCACCTCCACCGCCAAGGTGGGCACCACAGCCGAGCCGCTGAAGTTCTCCTGGTGGGAGGAGCCCGTCCTCGGCGACGCTATCGACGACCTCGTCTCCGCGGACGACTCCCCGGACTACACCTGCGACACCTACTGGGGCCCGAACGGCACCATCGTGCGCCGCGTCCGCCTGGGCTACCCGCGCCTGGGCACCCGCCGCACGGACGTGACGTTCTCCAGCGGGGTCAACATCCTCGACGCCCCGCCCGTACCGCGCTCCGCCGACGAGTACGCCAACACCGTCATCGCCACCGGCGCAGGCGAGGGCCGCTCCAAGCGCCGGCACATCGACAGCGTCCGCGACGGTCGCCTGCGCATGGAGACCGTCCTGGCCCTGCCCGACGTCAAGGGCAAGGACATCCTCGCCAAGCGGGCCGCCGCCGAACGCAAGCGCCGCCAGGTCCGCGGCACCGTCGAGCAGATCCGCATCCGCCCCGACCACCCGGCCGCCCCGCTGGGCTCCTTCCAGGTCGGCGACGACATCTTCACCCGGGTCCACAACGACTGGACTTCCTACGCCGGCTGGATGCGCGTCACCGGCTGGACTGTCCGCCCGGGCGGCAACGACGGCGAGACCGTGACCGTGACCCTCGCCCGGGCCGACAGCTTCCACTACGGGGCCGCCGCATGAGCAGCTTCGACATCGGCGCGCGCCTGGCCCGCATCGAGCGGCAGCTCGTCAACCTGCAGCGGGCCAGCCGCCTGAGCAGCGCTTCCCTGGAAGACACCGCGCTGGAGGTGTACGACGGCGACGGCTCCCTGCGCGCCGTCATCGGCCAGCAGCCCGACGGCACCACCGCCGTCACTATCGTCAACGCGCCGCCCCCGCCCGCCCCCAGCCAGCCGACCGTCACACCGGTGCTCGGCGGGGTGGCCGCCGCGTGGGAGGGCACCTTCGCCGACGCGGTCGCCGCGCCGCTCGACTTCGCCCGCATCGAGGTCCACGCCTCCGCCCAGGCCAACTTCGAGCCCACCGCCGCGACCCTGCGCGGCACGCTCGAATCCCCGCGCGGCGGCACGCTCACCGTGCCGGCCGACCAGCCGCTCTACGTACGCCTGGTCGCCCGCAACACCTCCGGCGCCGCGTCCAGCCCCTCGGTGCAGAGCGGGCCGGTCGGTCCGGCCCCCGTCGTTGCGCAGGAGGTCCTCGACGGCATCATCGACGAGACGGCGCTCGCCGACGCCGCCGTGTCACAGGCGAAGCTGCAGATCGGTGCGGTCGGCCACAACCAGCTCGCCATCGGCACCGGCAACCTCATGCCGGACCCGAGCTTCGAGGGCCCCTTCACCGAGCAGCTCGTCGCCCAGAACCCCCAGTGGCGCCTGGTCGCGGGCAACGGTTCCCCGCGGGCCCTGCGCGTGGACGGCACCAGCCCCACGCCCATCTCCCCGAGCATGCTCGTCACCGAGCTGGCCGTCTCCCCCGGGGACCGGTACTTCCTCGCCTTCGACTACCGCGTCTCCGCCGACTGGGCGGGCAACTCGGTCCGCTTCTACCTGCGCTGGCAGGACGCCACAGGAGCCGTCCTCGGCTACGGCACGGTCATCGCCACGCCTACACCCGGCGCCGAGTGGGCCCGCGCCAGCACGCAGGTGCAGGCCCCGGCCGGCACGGTCGCCGCCACCGTGTGGCTGCAGAACTTCCAGGGCACCGCGGGCACCGCCGACTTCGACAACGCCCACATCCGCAGCGTGATCGCCGCCGGCATGGTGCTGGCCGAGTCCATCGGCACGTTGGAACTCGCCGCGGGCGCCGTGACGGCAGACAAAGTCACGGCGAAGACGCTCACCGCCCGCGAGGTCAAGGCGCTGTCCCTGACCGGCGACGAGATCGCCACCAACACGCTGGTCGCCCGGCACATCGCCGTCGGCGCGCTGAACGCCTCCCACCTGGCCATCGGCACGAACGGCAACCTGGTCGCGGATCCCTCGTACGAGACCGGCTACATCGCTGCGCTGCTGAACAATCCGGCGCTGGCCGCGGTCGAGGCGGGCGGCAACAACTCCGCGAAGTGCCTGCGCATCACCGCGACCGCGAGCCAGTACGTCTACGTCCAGCACGCCACCTCACCAGCGCTTCCCGGCGAGCGGCTGTGGCTGGCGGCCGACTACAAGGCCACCGCCGACCTGGTCGGCGGGAAGGTCCAGCTGTACGCGGGCTTCTACGACGAGGCGGGTACCCGGCTGTCCTCCGACGGCCTGTCGGTCACGACCCCCGTGGTCGACGGCACCTGGCAGCGCATCGCGAAGATCGTCACCATCCCGGCCGGGGCCTCCCGGGTCAACATCCGCGTCGGCTACGACGCCTCCGCCTCCACCACCGCGGCCGGCAACGTCTACTTCGACAACCTCGAACTGCGCCCCCTGCTGGCCGGCCCCGGCACCGGTGCGCGGGCCGAGCTGTCCCCGATGGGCCTGCGGCTGTACGACGAGGACGGCGAGGAAGCCGTCAGCCTCGTGACGGGGATGCCGAACTACCTGACGCTGCGCACCAACGGCACGTCGGTCGCCACCATCGACCAGGACGGAAACGCGGGATTCGCCGACCTGGCGGTGGCCGGCGATCTCACCATCGGCGGCGACCCGATCGACAAGTATTTCGGCAACGCGCCCCGCGGCCTGGTCGCCGTCGACTACCAGGCAACCACGGTCACCGCGGGCACCACCGACTACGGCTTCGTGGAGCTGTCCTTCACCGCCGACACCAGCCGTATGTACCGGGTGGTCCTCGACGTCTACTCCCAGGGCTCCGCCGCCGGCGGCGATCTCGTCCTCGCGCTGAGGGACGGCGGGGCCAACACCCCGGCCATCGGCTCGCCACAGATCCAGTCCGCCATCTACCCCATCACCAGTACCAGCCTGAAGCGCGTCCGACTGGAGACGATCCGCTCCGGGGCGTCGTTCGGCGCCGGCCTGCACCGGCTGCTGGTCACCTTCCGCTGCCAGGGCGGCCCCTCTGGGCAGACGGTGAAGCTGACCGGCGGGTCGTCGTACCCCGGCGTGATGTACATCGAGGACGTCGGCCCGTACATCGCCGAGACCGGCCAGTACAACACGGGTGGCGGGACGACGACGCCGCCCAAGCAGACGTACACCAAGACGTACTCGGCCAGCTGGTCGGGCAGCTACGCCAACCGCTCCGGATACAACTCGTACTACGGCAACCAGTGCCTGCAGGGCTACTACTCGAGCACCAACGGCATGCAAGCCGCCTTGATCGGTTTCCCGTCGTCGCTGGCCACGGACCTGTCCGGCGCCGTCATCCAGAAGGCGGAGGTGTACTTGTACTTTGCACACTGGTACTACAACGACGGCGGAAAGGCCGTGATCAAGGCCCACAAGCACACCTCGAGGCCCAGCACGTTCAGCTGCGACGCCGAGTCCCAGACCATCAGCTGGGGCAAGAACGTGGGTAAATGGGTTGATATCACCGCCGTTTTCGACTCCACGTCGTGGCGCGGGATCGCACTGGACCCGAACAACTCCGACAAGACGTACTACGGGCGGGCCATGGGCGTCGGCGAGACCTACCCGCCCAAGCTGCGCGTCACCTACGTCAAGTAGCCCGCCCTGCACGCGGGGCGGGCCCCCACCGGGCCCCACCTATCATTGATCACGGCACCTGCGGGCGACCCTCCGCCCGGACGCCACCGCTTCGCGGTCCGCACCACACCCCGAGGGATCTGCCCGAGCTCGCCGAACGCGAGCCGGGGGACACAGCCCACCAGGGCGCGGGGGAGAAGCGGAACAGTCGGTGCCCACCACGCACGGCGTTCTCGTACGCCACTACACCCCACACCCGGCGCTCGGCCGCCACCAGGTCCTCGACGCGCGCTCGCTCGCCTACCGGCGGCGTCACCGCGGCGAGGCGCTGCGCCCGGTGCACTGGCAGCCGGCCATTCCGGTGCTCAACCAGCAGGACCTCGCCGCGCAGGGCATCCGCACCTCCGCCGAGGTCCCCGGCGCACCCGACGTCGACGCCCTGGGCTCGTGCACCGCGAACGCCGCGGCGGCGGCCCTGTCCGTCCTGCTCGCCCCCGAGGCCCTGAAGCGGGCGGGCCTGCCCGTCGACGACGCGGCCGACGCTGAACGGTGGGCGATCCGCCTGTACTCCGAGGCCACCAAGGTCGACGAGTTCCTGCCCTACCAGTGGCCGCCCGCCGACAGCGGCAGCTCCGGCCTCGGCGTCGCCCGCGCCCTGAAGGCCCGCGGTCTGGTCCGCTCCTATTCCCACGCCCTGGACGCCGACGCGATCGCCGCGGCGCTGCAGGACGGGCCCCTCCTGCTCGGGCTGCCCTGGTTCAACGCCTGGTTCACCCCGGGCCCGGACGGCTTCGTCGACGCCGTCCCGTACTGGCGCACCTCCGGCCTGGCCGGCGGCCACGAGGTGTGCGCCATCGGCCTCGAGGAGGTCGCCCAGTACGCCAACGGCAGCGTCATCCCGGAACGCACCGTCCTGCGGGTGCGCAACTCCTGGGGCCCGGGCTGGGGCAGCGGCGGCGACTTCTTCCTGCGCCTTTCCACCTACGTCGCACTGCGCGAGCAGATCGACGCGATCCAACTCCACTGACGAGGAGCGTCATGACCACCTTCCACGCTGCCGTCGTCCACCCCGACCAGTCCGTCACCTACTGCGGTGAGGTCAGCCAGGAGCACGTCGACGAGGCCCGCGCCATCGCGGCCATCGAGAGCACCCCGCGCTTCGCCCGCGAGCACCCCAGCCGCCCCGGCTCGGTCTTCGTGCTGCGCGAAGACGGCGACCTGGACTGGTACGAGCCGGTGGGCGCCGAGCCGTTCACCGTGCGGGCCCCGGCGACCGAGCCCTCCATCGGGATCGGCTCCCTCACCTCCGACGACGTGCCCGCCGCCGACGAGCTGCCGCGCGGCGCCAGCGGCACCGTGTGGATCGCCGGCGCGATCCGGTTCGGCGACGGCGTCATCGGCGGCGCCATGGACACCCCCGGCAACCCGCCCCGGGTCGTGCACCACACCACCGAGTCCCCGGCCGGCGGCAAGTACCTGGAGTCGGTCGCCTCCTACCTGATGAAGGTGGCCTCCGAGCCGCAGCTCATCTACTGCCCGGTCACCGACCGGGTCGGGCAATTCGGGCCGCTGAACCAGAGCGCCCGGGCACTGCGCAACGACGGCAGCCGCCGCACCAACAGGGAGGGCCGCGTCTGCATCCAGATCGAGGTCCTCGGCCGCGCCGCGCAGCCCTGGACCGCTGGCTGGGACCCGGCGAAGAAGCCGGGCTGGCAGAAGATCCTGGCCGCCGCCCGCTCCTGGGGTGTCCCGGACGTCTTCCCGGCCGGACCGCCGCCGAAGTACCCGAGCGGCTTCTCGGCACGCTCGCGCAGCATCTGGCAGTCCAAGGGCGGCCACTTCGGGCACGTCGACGTCCCGGGCAACGACCACGGCGACCCCGGTTCCATCGACGTGGTCAAGGTGCTCTACAAGGCCACCACCCCGGCCCCCAAGCCCGACCCGGCCAAGCCGAAGGTCAGCGTCGCCCACCTGGTCGCCGCCGCGCGCAAGGACGTTCCGGCCGCGGACGGCCACACGACCTACCCGGGCGAGGTCCGCATCGTCGAGAACGCCCTGGTGGCCGAGGGGCTCCTCGCGCGCCGGTACGCCGACGGCTCCTTCGGCTCCAAGACCGTCGCCGCGTACGCCGCCTGGCAGCGCAGCAAGGCCGGCGGCTCCTACACCGGCGACGCCGCCGACGGCATCCCGGGCCTGTCCTCGCTGACCCGCCTGGCCGCCCGGCACGGCTTCACCGCAGCCCCCTGACAACCCCCACGGGAGATCACTCATGTCGCAGAAGTCCGCCACCGGCGCCCTCGCCGACGTCGCCGAGCGCACCGTCCTGACCTACGTCGAGGCGTTCCTCGGCCTGCTGCTGGCCGGCGCCACCACCGACATCGTCGACCTGTCGGTTCTGCAGTCCGCGGCCGTCGCCGCGATCCCGGCCGCGCTCACCGTCGTCAAGGGCGCCATCGGCACCCGCCTCGGCCAGATCGGCACCGCCTCCTGGCTGCCGGCCAAGTCCGACCCGACCATCCGCCTCTAGCCGAACAAGGAGTCCGCCCATGCCCGACGGAGAGGTGGCTCTCGCGCTGTCCGAACTGCGTCGCAGCCTCGAAGTCGGGCTGGCGGGCATCGACGGCCAACTGGCCCTCCTCGTCCAGCGTCACGACCAGACCGATAAGGACGTCGAGGACCTCCAGCAGCGCGTCGCCGCGCTGGAGCGGAACCGCTGGCCCCTGCCAACCCTCAGCGTCCTGATCGCCCTCGGCGCCCTCCTGGTAGGCGCCTGGGGAGCCTTCGGCCGCTGACCTCATCGCTAGGAGTCCTCGTGACCTGGGCCGATGCCATCTGGGGCGCGCTGCTGCTGGTCGGCGCCGTCTACGAGGCGTTTGCCATCGGCAACCGCCTCGACGGCGACACGCTCTCCGAGCGGCTGCGGGCGTGGCTGCGCACCCGGACCCGCACCGGCCGGGCGGTCTTCCTGGCCGTCTGGCTGGCGCTGGCCGTCTGGTTCCCCCTGCACATCACCGAAGTCATCTGACCCACACCCCCAGAGAGGCCCCGCTGCGTTTCCGTATCCGCCGCGCCGCCGCCGCGCTCGTCGCGTCCATCGCCCTGCTGCTCACCACCTCGGCTGACGGAGGCAGCAGTCAGGGTCGGTAGACCAGCGTGTAGCGCTCGGCGAGCACGATCGTCTCCAGCACGCGCGCCGGGCCCGCCTTCGGCCGCTCCACGCGGGTTGCCACGGTGACCGGCTGGCCGACCACGCCCTCGAGCGCACGGGCCTCCGCGTCCAACGCCGGCCGGGCGGTGATCTCCTCCTCTACCTCGGCGGCCTCTGCCTTCCCGCTCGGCAGCGCGTGCACGGTCAGCAGCTGGACCGCCGCCCCGTCGTGCCGGAACAACCGCACGGTGCGCCTGACCTTCCGGCCGGCCTTGATACCCAGCGCCCGGGCCACGGGCGCAGGCGCCGGGACGCTCGCCTCCGCCTCCACCTCGACGACGTCCGGGAACAGCCCCGACTCGCCGACCTCCAAGCGGAACACCGGCTGCTCCCGGCCCTCCGGCTCCTGGTGGACCAGTCGCTGCGGCTCCGGCCGCTCCCGAACGTACGTGCCGTCGCCGGTCCGGGCAATGAGCAGCCCCTCCGCGACCAGGACCTTGCGCGCCTCCAGGATCACGGTGTCCGAGACGCCGAACTCCTCCTGCAGCTCCGTCAACGACGGAATGCGGTCACCCGGCTGGAGCCGCCCGTCAGCGACACGGTCGCGCAGTTCCTGGGCGACGCGCCGGTAGGCCGTCGTGCGCCTGGCCACAGAGTCCCCTCGCTCATCTCACACGTCTCACGCAATCGCACAGGCTCTGGGGGTGGGCACCACCCCACACGAGGACGCGCCCACCCCCAGAGCCTGCGTGATTGCGCAGCACTGCGGGCACAGTGCCTGACGGACGGGTGTGTCCGGCCGTCATGTCGTCTTAATCATGGCACGGAGGCCGGGCGGCAGAGGCGCATCTACTGCGTGACCAGCCGGGTGCCCGAGGCGGACGTCGGGTCACGCGGTCACCCTGCGGTGGCCAGGTGCTCACGGATCTGCTCCCGCAGTTCTCGCCCAGGGGCTGCTCCGGAGAACGGCTCCGCCTCCTCGTACAGTTCGCCGAGGCGATCAGCGACACGGCGAGAGCGGACGGAACCGAGCATCTGCAGGCAGTGCGTGGTCTCCTCGCTGGCGCCGTCGACATCGCCGGCGGCGAGGTGGGTGCGTGCCAAACCAAGATGGTCGAACGCCCGGCTGCGCTGACGGTGTTCCGGCCGGGCGATGAGGGCCGCGCCCACGAGGTCCGTGGAGCGACGAACATGCCGGGTGCGGGCTGTGCCGTGGTCAAGGTGCTTGGCGGCGATCTGGTGCGCCATGCCCAGGGTGGCCTGCAGCTCGGCCGCGTCGAAGAAGGCCACGTGGGGATCTTCGTCGGCCGAGTTCACCCGGTCGAAGGCGGTGATGGCGCGGTCGGCCGCCGTCTCGCTGTCGTCAATCCGGCCGAGGATCGCCAGGAAGCGGGCTTCCAGCGCGGCGAGCATCGACGTCGTGGCGGGGGAGAGGTGCCGTCGAGCGCCGTACTGGGCAAGGGCCACGAGGTCGAGGGCGTCGTCGATGTGGCCAAGGTGAGACATCTGTCGGGCCATGCACTGCAGGATGTGAGCGCCCAGCCGCTTGTCGCCGCCCTCCGCGGCAGCGTGGAGGGCGGCCACGAAGGTGCGCTGCGCGCTGGCGTGGCGTCCTGCGTCGAACAGCATCCAGGCGGCGACGCCAGCCAGGTCACCAGCGGCCGAGAACAGGGCCGCGCCGACGACTTCCGTGTAGGTATCGGTTTTCAGGTGGGACAGGACGGTGTTGGTCTGGGCGAGGACGGCGGAGGGGGCGAGGACACCACCGTGCCGGTTGTCGAGGTCGCGGAAGGTGGTCGTGATCTGGCGGATCCCCTCCACGTCGGACATGCCGACCCGCCTGCCGCCTTCCGGCGCAGCGTCCTGGGCAACAGTGGGGCGGGAGAACGCCCACTCCTGCAGCGGGGCGAGGAGCTGGTCGCCGGTAAGGATCTGGGCGGCCTCGGGGCCGGTTCGGGTGTCGGGCAGCATGATGTGGCTCCGGGTGATCTGGTTGAGAGCTGCGAGAGCGGCAGCGCGAGTCCATGGGGCGCGCGGGCCGACTAGCTCTCCTTCACCGGGCATTCCCACATCGGCGAAGGTGAGGTCCAAGCCGCTCTCGTCGCTGAGGACTTCCACGATCAGGCGTGGTACAGGATCGCGCGGCACGGATCCCTTCAGCCACGCCCGTACGCGGCTCTCGTCCGTGCCCAGTCCGGTGACGCCTTGCGCGGCTCCTCGCGCGGTGACGAGGCGGGCGAGCTTCTTGTTCGAGATGTTGCACCGGCGCATCCAGTGCGCGAGCGAGGCGTTCGGCTGTTGATGGAGCGGGGGCCTGCCCATCGGTGTGCCTCCATGGCCACGGCGGACCAACCAGGATACGGCTCAGCCCCCAAGTCGCCCAGTGCACACAGTAATTCGCCGCAAAGCACCGCCCGGTCGCTCTGCCTGCGCCGAGGGGCGACCGTGCTCGTTGTGCCGGTGGAGCGCCGCCGTTCACCGACCTGGCACCGACTCCCGCACGTCCGTTCGAGGCGATGTGCTGTGAGTGCGCCGGAAAGCCCGGCGCGATGGATGCGGAGGACCGCCCATGCAGCAGGACCAGCAGCGCCTCCCCGTACTGCACACGGAGGACATCGACGCGGTGACCCTCGGCCGCGACCAGGAGGGGTACCGCGAGGGCGCGCTCGAGTGGTACGCGCTCTGAGCTCGTCCTGACGTTCTCCGCTGAGCACGTCCGTACCACTGCACTGCACCACCGGCCGCGCCGCCCCAGGCGTATCCGCAGACAGTGAGGAGAGTGGACGCGATGGAAGAAGCGGAGTGGCTGGCAGGTGGCGCCTTCGACGCCCCCGCGGGCACCTTGCGGACGGGCCGGGTGTGGCACCCGTCCGATACCGGCGTACGAATGGTGACGACTGGACCGGTCACCGCCGTGGTGGCGGGCGCATGCCGTGGCAGCGACGCCGAGGTCAGCCGCGTCGCCGACGCGGTGGCCAAGGGACGGTTCGAGGAGATCACCAGCCTGGGCGGCTCCTACTGGATGGCAGTCGAGGACGCCGAGTCGCGGCGCACGGTAGTGGCCGGCGACCTCGCCGAGGGACGCGGCCTGTTCACCGCGCAGACCGGCCGCGGGCCCGTCTGGGCGACCGAGGCGGGGCTGCTGGCAGTGCAGCTCGGCCGTGACCCAGACCTGGAGCTGCTGACGGCCCGGGTTGTGCTGGGATCGGCGGAGCACTGGCCGCAGCGGTCGGTGTGGACGGGCATCGAGCGGGTGCCCGGCGGACACGCGCTGGTCCTTCAGGACGGTGTCGCCCGCACCGCGGACATCCGGCCCCGCCCGGACGGGCGGACGCTCGAGGAGGGCGCTGGGGACGTTGGGGCCGCCTTGTGGTCGGCGGCGCAGGGCTACGCCCGCGCGGCGGGACCGCGGGTCAGCGCGGATCTGTCCGGCGGCCTGGACTCCTCGACGGTCGTCATCGCCGCAGCCGCCGTGAGCCGGGTTGTGGCGGTCACCTACGGCGGCCCTCTCGCCGACGGCACGGACACGGACCTGGCGCGGCGGGTGGCCGAGTACGTGGACGCCGAGCACCACATCAGCAGCGGCGGGCCTACGACCGCGCACTTCTCCCGCTGGCCGGCTGCGCTCCCGCACGCGCCGGTGCTGCCCGTCTCGTCGTACCCGCTGGACGCCGATTACCTGCCGCCGGCCCGCGGGATCGCCGCAATCCACCTGACGGGGCACGGCGGCGACGTCGTGCTGGAGTCCTCGACGGCCGCGTGGACCGCGCTCGCCCAGGACGGGCAAACTCGGCGAGCGCGGACGGCCGTGACCGCGCTGGCCCGCCGGGTCAACACCGGACCTGGCCCGCTGTGGCGCGCGGTGAAGACGGCCACGCGGGGACGCCCGTACGCGATGTCCCGGGCAGCGGAGGCAGTCGCGGCCGGACACACCTACTGCGACGGGCTCCGGGTCTGGACGTGGTGTTCCGTTGGCGCTGCAGTCCAGTGGCTCACCCCGTACGGGCGGCAGGTGCTCGCCGCGATGCTGGACGCCTCCGGGCGCACGATCGGGGACGTGCACGCCGGCGAATGGGACGACTGGAGCGCGCTGCGCTACAACGGCTCCGCGATGCGCGACAGCGCGCCGCTGTTCGCCGAGCACGGCCCGCGCCAGGTCAGCCCGTTCCTGGACAACGAGGTCGTGGCGGCGTGCCTGCGGATCGGGGCGGGGGAGCGCCGCCGGCCGGGCCTTTACAAGCCGCTGCTCGGCCTGGCTCGCCCTGATCTGCCGCGCTGGCTGACGGGCCGCCAGTCCAAGGGGCATTTCACGCCGCTGCTGTATGAGGGCCTGCGCGCCCGCCGGCAGGAGCTGCACGAGGTGATCGACGCGAGCGTGCTCGTCTCCTGCGGGCTCATCGACTCCGCAGCCGTGCACACGGCGCTGGACGCGGCGACCGAGGGCGTCGGCAGGCCCCCGCTGCCCGCGCTGGAGGCGTTCTTCATCACCTCCTGGTGGCTCGCACGCACCATGGTCTCGCTCGCCCCGGCGGGAGGTGTCCGGTGACGCTGCTCGTACCGCCCGGCGTGCACCGGGCCAGCCTTGGTGACGGCGTCGTGGCGGCACTGAATACGGCCAACGGCACGTGGCAGTGGATGAACACGGCCACGGAGCGGATCTGGTCGGCGGCCCTCTCCGGCACCGTGCCGGAGCTGATCAACCAGATGCGGGCGGAAGGGGTTCCGGGCGACGTCGACCGCATCGTCACCGCCACCGTCGAGCAGCTGACACAGGCGGGGCTTCTCACCGACTCCGGGCGCGGGTCGGCGGTCCTGCCGCCGCCGATGCCGGCGGTGACCGCCCCTGCGGTGCCATGCGACCAGCCGGGACGCGCCGTCCGCGCCCTGGCGAGAGTGGGCCTGGTCCTGGCGCTCGGCATGATGCGCTTGCCGATGCGCACCCGCATGCGGCTGCTGAGCCTCCTGCGCCATCTGCCGCCGGCACCCGCCACCGTGGCCGCCTCCGCCGCGGCTGCCGTGCCGCGGATCCGGCCCACCTGGTGGCCGGGACGGATCGCGTGCATGGAGGTGTCGCTGGCCACCGTCCTGACGATCGCGCTGCGCGGTCGGCGGGCGCACTGGGTCATCGGATCGAGGCGCATGCCGAACGAGGCCCACGCCTGGGTATGGACGCCCGCGGGCGCGCTGGGCCTATCCGGCCGAGACGCCGACGACCCCCGCCGCCCCTGGGTCGGGGTCGCCGCCATACCCCCCATTCACTCGAACGGGTGAACCGCAAGGCGCGAAACTGACGCATCCGGCGGCCCACCTGCCCTCGACGGCAGGGGGCCGCGGAAACCGGCGTGCCGGACGGCGGGCAACACCCCTACACCAGACGGGTGACCGCAGAACCCACACCCGCCGCAGTCGGCCCCGCGCCCATCATGCGGTACGTCGAAGACCAGCGCGAAGACATCGGCCTGGTCGCCACCGCACGTCGGCTGCCCTCCGTCCTGGCCCGCACCGTACGACTTGCCTGGCACGCCGACCGCCAAGCCGTGATCGGCATGCTCGCCGCGCAGGCGGCAGCCGCCGTACTGGCCGCGCTCGCCCTCACCGCCACCACCACCCTGATCACTCATGTCCTGGACGCAGCCGCCGCCTACGGCCGCGGTGAACCGACCGGTCCCGTCCTGCACCGCACGGTTGCGCCAGCCGCGTGGGTGGCCACCGCGCTCGCCGGAGCCGCGCTCGCCAACACCGCCGCCCGCGCCGCCGCCGCCCGCCTCAGCCCCCGCGTCTTCCGCGAGGCCGACCTGCGCGTCCTGGATGCCGCGGCCAGCGTGGAGCTGATCGCCTACGAACACCCCGGATTCGAGGACCGGCTCGACGCCGCAGGCAAGGGCGCCGAGTCCGCCCGCGACCTCGTCCTCGACGTGCAAAGCTCCATCTCCGTCCTGGCGCAACTGGTTGCCGTCGCCGCCGTCATCGCCACCCTCGATCCCCTTCTGATGGGTCTGCTGGTGCTGACGGCCGCGCCCCGCGCGTACGCCTCGCTGCGCGCCGCGCGCCTGGAGCACGCAGCAGTGACCGCCGCCCGCGCCGACTCCCGCCTGCGCCAGACGCTGCGGGGCTACAGCACCACCCGCAGCACTGCGGCTGAGATCCGCGCCGCAGGCATGGGCCGCTTCCTGTCCGTCCGCTACCAGCAGGTCTCCGACCGGCTGGAAGCGGAAGCGCTCGCGGCAGCGGTGCGCGGCCTGCGCGTCCAGCTCGCCGGCGACACCGTCTCGGCGCTCGCGCTCCTCGGTGCCTTCGCCGCCCTGGCTGCGCTCGTCGTTGTCGGCCGCCTGGAGGCGGCCGGGGCTGGCACCGCGCTGTTCGCGCTGCGCACCGCGACCGCATCGCTGACCACGCTGACTCGCTCGGCCGCGCGCGTCTTCCGTACCGGCCTGTTCCTGGACGACTGGGCCAGGTTCCTCGATGAGGCGGCCCGGCACCGCACTCACCGCGGCACCCGTCCTTTGCCGGACGACGCACCCGAGGTCATCAGCGCCCGCGGCCTGACCTTCTCCTACCCGGGCAGCGACCGCCCGGCCGTCGATGGTGTCGACCTAGACCTGAAGAAGGGCGAGATCGTCGCGCTCGTCGGGGAGAACGGCTCGGGGAAGACCACGCTCGTGCACCTGCTCACGGGCCTGTACCTGCCCGACGCCGGCGAAGTGACCTGGGACGGCATCAGTATCGCCGACGCGGCGCCCGGCGACCTGTGGCGGCGGGTCGCCATGACCCCGCAGGAGTACACCCGCTGGCCGCTCACCGCCCGCGAGAACATCACCCTCGGCACACCCAGTGAGGGCGGCGACCGCGCAGTGCTCGACGCCGCCCGCGCCAGCGGAGCCGACACCGTTCTCGACACCCTCCCCAACGGCCTGGAGACATCGCTCGCCCGCTCCTGGTGGGGCGGCCACGATCTGTCTGGCGGGCAGTGGCAGCGCATCGCGCTCGCCCGCTCCTTCCACGCGGACGCCGCTGTGCACATTTTGGACGAGCCGACCGCCGCCCTCGACGCCCGCGCCGAGCGCCAGGTCTTCGACCGGTTCCGCGAACTGGCGGCTGGGCGGACCGCTCTGGTGATCACACACCGGCTCGCCAACGCCCGCGTTGCCGACCGCATCGTCGTGATGGCCAGCGGGCGGATCGTCGAGTCCGGCAGCTACCAGGAGCTGCTGGCCCAGCCCGGTGGACTGTTCGCCGAGCTCCACCGACTCCAGGACGGCGCGGAGGACTGACATGACGACTCTCATCGTGGGCGGCAGCGGTTTTCTGGGAGCGGAGCTACTCCGGCAGGCGACAGCGGCCGGGCACACGACGGCCGCGACGTACACGACCAAGCCCGGCGACGCCGCCCAGGCCGCGTGGCACCACCTTGATCTGCGAGACGCGGAACGCCTGGACACCGTCCTGGCCGAGGTGAGCCCCCACCTCGTGGTCAACGCATCGAGCGGCGGGGCCGACTGGGCGGTTACGGCGGAAGGCTCCGTCCGGCTGGCGATGGCCACGGCCAAGTGCGGAGGCCGCCTGGTCCACGTGTCCAGTGATGCCGTTTTCTCCGGCGCCCGTGTCCACTATGACGAGACCTGCCTCCCGGACCCTGTCACGCCGTACGGCGCGGCGAAGGCGGCGGCGGAGACGGGGATCCGCGCCGTGTATCCGGAGGCGGTTGTCGCCCGCACGTCGCTGATCATCGGTTACGGGCGTTCTGTACACGAGCGCCTCGTTCACGAACTCGCCGCCGGAATCCGCGACGGCGTGCTGTTCACCGATGACGTCCGCTGCCCCGTGCACGTCTCCGACTTGGCCGCCACCCTGCTGGAACTCGGTTCGAGCGACGCTGCCGGCGTCCACCACCTTGCAGGCGCCGACGCCGTGAGCCGTCACGAACTCGGCATCCTGATCGCCCGGCGAGACGGTCTCGACGCCTCACGGCTGCCCACGGGACTGCGCGCTGACAGCCCACTTCCCGGCGCACTCGACGTACGCCTCGACAGCCGGGAGACCCAGCAAAAGCTGCGCACTACGCTGCGCGGCGCTCGTCAGTTCTGCTGACGAGCCGGGCTCGAGGGGCGAGACGCAGCGCTCGATACCCTGGATTCCCGCTCGCGAAAGGCCCCTCTCATGCCCGTCCACTACAACGACCCGATCCTGACCTGCGATGGCTGCGGCGCCACCAGAGAGCGCCCGCGGACGAGGGGCGTCGGCCTGGAGGTCTACAAGGCCGAGGCGAGAGCGTTCCACGAGTCCGGGTGGAGGGTGGCTTCCAACCCCTACGAACGGCCGCTGCGGCTTGCTCCCCACACCAGTATCGTCTCCTGCCCGAACTGCCCGGCGGTGGAGCCCGGCGACCCGCAGGGCCGGTACCGGTCCGCGGGAAGCAAGGCTTCCCGATCCCGGCTCGGCGGCGCCGAACTCACGGCCGCCCCGGGGGACGTCGCCTAGAGCCGGTCTTCGGAGCGCGGGCCGTCACCGGACTCGCGAGTGCGGACCGGCAGTGGCCATCCCGGCTGGCCCAACGCCCGGGACGGCCTGGCGCGCCGCCGACTGAGCCTGCCGGCCGGTGGGGCGTTCAGTCGGCCCGCAGGACCTCGCTGCGCAGGGCGCGCAGCACAGTCAGGGCGTCCTGGTCGTCGGCGTCGGTGAACGCGTGGATCGCCAGGAGGATGGACCGGCCGATCAACTTTGCGGTGGCGGGGTCGCGGCCGGCGAGAGCCGCCTGATTGTGCAGGGCGTCGGTGAGGACGAAGACGATGCGGGCCATGGGATCCGCGTTGATTTCGGCGACCAGTCGGCCCGTTTCGTCGTGGTCCATGGTGGCGTCGATGCCGAACGCGGAGATCAGGATGCGGTGCAGGGTGTGCTGCCCGTAGGCGGCGAGCAGCGCCGGCAGCGGGCGCTCATCGGGGCCGCCCCCCAGGACGGCCAGGGCATCGTCGCTGCCGCCGACGACGGCCTCCAGTGCTGCCAGTGCGCGCAGGTGCTCATCGTCGGTCAGCTCGATGTCCATGGACCGTAGGGTAGGCCAACGCCCTGAGCGCCCGGCGGGGTTTGCCGGGAACCACCCGAAGGTGGCTGGCAACCGCCAGGGAGCCCAGCTGCGCCCAGTGCGTCCGACCCCCGTGTATCGAAATAACAGCAAACAGCCGAACCCGCAGATGACTGGGTCGGTGACGGTCGGGGAGCGCGTGGCCGGGAGGCCGGAGGGCCGCATTGTCCGTACCGGACCGGCACGTACGACTCGATTCGACACGAGCCGAAACGATGGGCCAGCTGGGGGAGGAGGTACCCGTGATCGCTAGCTACTTGCTGTTATTTAGTGACACGGTGGTCGGACACACCTCATACTCAGGGCGAGGACCTGCAGGAGAGGCTCGCCGTGCGGCGGGCGAACACCAAGGAGCGCGCGTGCCGGCCACCGCGACGAGCGTCCCGCCCCGGGGCACCACCGCCGTGAACACCTTCCTCGCCACCCTCAAGGCCGCGTCCACCGAGCGGCAACGCCGGGCCTTCCTCGAGGAGTACGTCGCCTGGATCGCCGCCCACCGGCACAAGGGCGCCACCAGCAAGGTCACCACCGAGGACCTCCTGGACGAGGAGCACGCCCTCGCCTGGCTCGCCGCCGCCCAGCGCGGCGACACCCGCCGCCGCCCCGGCCTGGCCGGCCCCACCGCCCGGGCCTCGACCAACTCCATGGCCGCGCGCACCTCCGCCGTCAACGTCTTCTCCCGCTGGTGCGGCCGTCCCCTCGAGCTGCAGCCCCCAGCCCCCGAGTTCGCCGACCGGCTCACCCCCCGCGAGGCGCACCGCACCCTGCGCATCCTCGCCGGCCACCACCCCGCCGGGATGCTCGAAGCCACCTGGGAACGCTCCGTCGCCGTCATCGCCCTTGCCATCGCCAGCGGCCAGGGCCTGTCCGCCCTGCACCCCATGCGCCTGGCGGACCTCGACCTCGAGCGCAGCCCCCTGCCGCGCGTGCGCGTCGACGGCCGCTGGTACCCGATCATCGACGCCGTCAGCCGCCGCGCCCTTCTGCGCTGGAGGACCACCCACCGGGCGCTCACCGCCGGACACCTCAAGGTCCTCCAGGGCGGCAACGTCGAGGAACTGTGGGTCACCACCTCCCCCGGCCGCCCCCGCGGCGGCCAGCCCGCGCCCCCGGCCGGCCTGCCCGCCGCCATACGCACCCTGGAAGCCGCCCACCGCAAGCTCACCGCCACCGCGCTCGGCGCGCCGCTGCTCCTAGAGCAGTTCTGCGCCGTTGAGGACGACGAGGAAGAGCAGGCTGCCAGCTTGCTGCACGCCGTGACGTGAAGGCCGGGGTGCAGCAAGGTTCCGGACAAAACCGGGCCTTGTTGTTCAGATACGCCCGCACACCCGGCAATCTGCCCAACGGCCCGGACGGCGCCGCTACGCTGCCGCCCATGACGCACCAGGACGACACCATCGAAGCGACCGACAAGGTCCCGGACCGGCCCGGTGCGGCCCACATGATCGGCAACGCCCTGCGGGCGCTCCACATCGACCCCGACGGGGGCGGCGCCATCGAGCGCCCAGCCATCGCGGCCGGCCGCCTCCTCGCCGCCGCCGAGATCCTCGCCCGCACCATCGTGTCCGTCCCGAGCGACCCGGACGGCCAGCAGAGCACGGACGATCTGATGCACGGCTTCTACGGCATGGTCGTCGCGTTCAGCAAGGGGATGCCCGAGGGTGCCTCCTCGGCCCTGCGCGGCGCGCTCCTGGAAGACCGCATCCGCCGCGCCAAGAAGCAGGCCGATCTCACCGGCGAAGAAGCCGGCCAGCTCGCCGCCGCGCTGAGCATCGCCCTCTCCCAGACCCGGCAACTCCGTACAGAAGGCGGCGTCTTCTGAGCCGGCACGGATGGGGCTGATCACCGCTCATCGCGGGCCCTCCTCCTGAGCGGGCAAGTCGCTGATGTGCTCGGTAGACAGGACGGGCTCCGCGTGCCCGGCGGACAGCTCGGCGGCGCACCAGCCGACGAAGGCGATGCCGAGCACGTTGGCTGCGGCCAGCAGCCCGCCGACTAACCGGCCGTCGGTGCTGGGCGCAGCGTGCCGGCCGCTCATGTCGGGTCCGCGGCCTTGGCGGCGGAGAGCCGGTCGAGGCGCTCGTACAGGGCGCGTACCAGGCGGGCGCGCTGCTGTACGCAGGCCATGGTGCCCTGGAGCGGCTGCGACAGGCGGCCTTCGGCCTCGCCGAGGACCACCTCGGTCAACACGGCTGCGGGATCGTCCTTCGCCAACTCGCGGAGATGGCGCTCGACGTCGGCGGCGACGGCGCGGGCGTGGCCGGTCAGCTGCAGGGCAAACTGCTCGTAGTCGGCCGGCGGGAGCGCCAGCGGATCCGTCCACCCGAGCACCGCCTTGACCAGCAACTCGTGCGGCGCGCGGTCCAGCGGCAGCTCCGCGGTGAGCAGGCCCTGCGGGTCGTGGAGTACGTGGTGCGTGCTCATGACGCCACCGCCGGGAGCGTCGTCCGGTCCACGGCGGCCAGCGCCTGGTGCAGCTCGCGGGGATCCACCGAGACCGGCACCCGGCTCAGGCGCGGCTCTCCGGTGGGGTCGTTCCACAGGGCCGCGCTGTTGTTCTTCGGCTGGCTCAGCCACCGGGCGGCGAGCGCGCCCTCGCCGCCCGGCGCGGGTGCTAGGACCCAGGCGTTCTGTGACAGGACCCGCACGCCGGGGACGTCGTCCCACAGGTGCATCCAACCGTCCTCCACGAGCACGATCAGCTCCTGGCGGGAATGGTCGGCGATGACCGAGTAGCCGTCCTCGACAGGCAGGTCCAGGGCGTCGAGCACGGCGAGGCCGCGCTGCAGCGGAGTGATCACGACAGCGTCCCGGCCGTTGCCGCATCGCACGAGCCGGGTCGCTCCCTGGCCGGCCGTGAGCAGCCGCTGG
This sequence comes from Streptomyces sp. NPDC045998, assembly GCF_056430285.1. Classification (NCBI taxonomy): domain Bacteria; kingdom Bacillati; phylum Actinomycetota; class Actinomycetes; order Kitasatosporales; family Streptomycetaceae; genus Streptomyces; species Streptomyces sp. NPDC045998. Next base: position 84,438 of record NZ_JBWKLJ010000014.1, on the reverse strand, counting down.
CAGGTCTCGCTGTCGAGGTCGATCAGGGCGCCCCACGTAGGGGTGACGGAGTTCGGGGACTTGGCCATATGCGGACCGTAAGTGCGGTAGACCCAATACAGACCACGCAATGTGCGTGGGTTGGAACTCTCCGCTCCGGAGCCCTCTATGGACGATCTCCAGTTCGGACGTCGCGTCAACTACTGGCGGACCCGTCGGCGTATCCCCATGGCGGAGTTCGCTGCCCTGATGGGCAAGAGCCTGCGGTGGCTGGAGGACCTCGAGGGCGGGCGCCGCCAGGCCGATCCGCACTATTCCGTGATGGTGCTGGCCGCCCGGCACCTGGGCATCACCGTCGGGCGCCTGATGTCCGAGGCCATCGACGCCGAGTGCGCCGGCGAAAGCGAAATCGACGCCGTACGCCGCGCTCTGCAGCGGCACGATGTCATCACCGGGTCCTTCGACGACTGCCCGGACGACCCTGTGCCGGTCGAGGTCCTGCGCCGGTCCCTGGCGTATGCGCGCACCGGATTCCAGGCCGGCCATTTCGCGCAGCTGGGCAGCGAGATCCCCAGGCTCCTTGTCGACGCCACCCGGGCCGCCCACCGGCACCACGGTGACGACCAGCTTGGTGCGTACGAGGTGCTCTCCCTGAGCCTGGAGTTGACCGAGGCCGCCGCGATCAAGTGGGGCTCCACCGAGTTGGCCGTGCTGGCCGGGCACCGTGCGGTCACCGCCGCCGAGCGCTCGCAGAACCCGGTCATCATGGCCTCTGCGGCCAGACACCTGGGCGATGCGATGACCAACCACGGCCAGGCGGCTGCCGCCGCGGAGTTCGTTCTTACCGCTGCGCGGCGGCTCGAGCCGGACCTGCTGCGCAGTGGCCCGGACGGGTACTCCGTGCTCGGGATGCTCTACCTCAAGGCGGCGATGGCCGCCGCGGCGGCCTCCGAGGCCGAGGACCGCGACCCGGCCCGGTTCTCCCGCCAGGTGCCGGACTACCTGGACGAGGCCGACGAGCACGCCGCCCGGCTCGGCGGCGACGAGAACCGCCTGTGGACCAGCTTCGGGCCGACGAACGTGTCGCTGTACCGCGTCGCAGCCCACGTCTCCCTGTCCGAGGGCGCGGACGCCGTGGCGGTCGCGGCGGGTATCCCGGCCGAAGCGTTCCACGAGCTGCCGCGGGAGCGCCGGGCGCACCTGCTGACCGACCGGGCCATCGCCGAGAAGCAGGCCGGGATGCGGGACACGGCCGTGGAGACGCTCCTGGAGGCGGACGAGCTGGCGCCCGAAGAGGTACGGTGCCGGCCGCGCACCCGGTCGCTCGTTGAGGACCTGCGTGTCCTCGGCGTGGGTAGCGCCGAGGGGCGCTTGCGCTTGCTGGTCGATCGCTGTGGACTGCCCCGGTGACCAAGACCCTGTACCTGATCGCCTGTGCCGCTCCACCCGCCCGCCGCCTGCACATCCCCATCCGCGCCGCCCAGGCGGCCGGTTGGGACGTGTGCGCGATCCTGACCCCGTCCGCGTACCGGTGGGCGAGTGAGGACGCCGAGGGCGAGATCGAGGCCCTGGAGCAGCTCACCGGGCACCCCGTCCGCTGGCAGTACAAGCTCCCCTCCCAGGAGGACGTGCTGCCGCCGCCGGACGCGCTTCTCGTCGCTCCGCTCACGTCCAACACGCTCGCGAAGTGGGCCACCGCCGTTTCCGACACCCTGGCCCTGGGGCTGATCACTGAGGGCATCGGCCTGGGACTGCCGATCGTCGCCTTGCCGCACTTCAACGACGCGCAGGCCGCGCATCCGGCTGTCCCCGGCCACGTCCAGGTTCTGCGCGACGCCGGCGTGACGGTGCTGCTCGGGGAGGGCGGCTTCGTCCCGCACAAGCCGCGCCACGGCGATCTCGATGCGTACCCGTGGCAGGCCGCCATCGACGCCCTGCCGTCCTGAACTCCGCTGGCCCCCGCCGGTCGCCGGCGGGGGCCGTTACACGGGCCGGATCGTACGGCGGCGTCGGGCTTCGGTGTTGCCGACCTTCCGTGGCGCCTCCGCGCGGGCGTCCGGGGTGATGGGCGGGTCGCCGAGTGCTGCCGCGACCAGGCGCCGCAGGTCGGGGTTGGCGGAGAAGAAGTACCGGGCGTTGATGCGGTGCGCGCCGGTCTCGTCGCGGACCAGGAGGCCGAGCGCGGTGAGCCGGGCGAGCGCGTCGTACACGGTGGACTCGGAGTGCTCCACATCGTCGGCGACGGCGTCCACCGGCACGGTGATCGCCTGGAACAGCCCGCCGTGGCCCTCTATCCAGTCGAGCACGCACCGCTGCGCCGCGGTGAGGTTCAGGGTGTAGAGGGGCGGGGCGACGAACTCGTGCTCGGGGTCGAAGGCGTGGGTGGCGTGGGCGGTCATCGGCTCGTCTCCCCAGCAGCTCGTCGGATCGGAGTCGCCTTCGCCTCCCCGGCGGTTTTCGGCGCCGTCTTGGCCTTGGCCTTGTCGTCAGGGGCGATTCTAGGCGGGGCGAGCCGCTTGGTCGCGGTGACGTGCGTGCTGCCGGCGCCCTCCCAGTACCGGAGCGGGGTCAGCTGGTATGCCGCGGCCCGCGGGGAGGGCTTCAGCAGCAGGGCCATCTTCGTCAGCCGGGACAGGGCCTTCTTGCACGTCGACGGGTCGGCGTTGATCTCGGTGGCCAGGTCATCTGGGGTGAGGCGGATCGCGGCGTTCGCGGCGCCGTTCTCCCGGAGGTAGTCCAGGGTCGCCCACTCCGCTGCGGTGAGTCCCAGCTTGTACAGCGGGACCTCGGCGCCGATGGACTGCAGGGTGTAGCCGGTGCCCTCGAACTGGTGGGCCACCCGCGGTTTCGGCTCGACGACTTCGCCGGTGTCCTGGTCGACGAGCGCCAGTCGCCGTCTCCGTGTTGCCATGCCGCTCCGTTCGCGCACTCTAAGGGGCACTTTTTCGCCCCTTAGCTCCGGTGAACAACCCCTTACGGGCGGAACAGTAGCGGAACTCACTCCGAGGAACCGCCCCTTAGTGCCGTGCACTCTCAGGTTCTCGTCTCGCTCACCCAACTGGCCGCGTTCCAGGCGCAGCAGAGGGGCAGTCAGCCGTCCAGCACGCTAAGGGGGCGTTTTTCGCTCCCTACGGGTGGGTTTTCAGCCCCTTAGCTGTGCGTTTCCGCAGGTCACGGGCACGGGCTCCTTCTGTCGGTAAACGTGCGCGCGAGTAGCACACCAGCCCCACGCGCATCAACCACCCACCTAGTACTGCGTGTTGGCTGGCCCACCGGCGCGTCGGGGCGAGGACCCAGCCGCCAGCAGCAGGAGGCCCGCGGGCCGTCGTACGGCCCACAGCTTGTGGGGAGGTCGTGGGCTGAGCAGGCTTCGCGCGCGGCACCGTGCTCGGCCGCGCCCCGGTGGACGGCATCAGCGCTGCTGCGTCTCGGGTGGCTGGGACCGTGACGTTCAAAAGCATGGAGGCGTGGCTGATGCCGGTGGTGGGCGGGCCGAACCTCCCGTGCGCCGGACTTCGGCCGGCGGCCTTCGTCTGGGCGGGCGGTCGTGGGCTGAGGTATCTACGGGGGCAGTGGTTGGTTCGGCGGGGTGGGGAAGGTGGAGGCGGGAGTCGGGGGGTGGCGCGCGTGCGATGGGCGGCACGCGAAGAGCCGGCCCGGCCCGGTGGGGGCTCGCCGTGCCCAAGTCGCGTCTTTTGGGGTGGGTTGATGTGTTTCGCGTGGTCGAGCTAGGTTCCTGGCCACCCGAAACCGGCGGGCGGGCATTTCCGCCGGAACCTCACGAATGGACTCATGCCCATGACGACGCACGTCCCGGCGCTCCAGGCCGACGAGGGCGAGCCCTCGGTCGTGTTCGACCTCCTGGAGAAGGCCGGCTGGGTCGCGCACACCGACCCGTCGGCGAACAGCCAGGTGGTCGCGCCCGGCGGGCAGGCCCGGCTGGTGTTCCAGCCGGAGTCGGCCGAGTACGCCAACACCGATGTCCTGTGGAAGATTCAGGCGGTCACCTTCGCGGTGCCCGAGGGCCAGGAGCTGCTGGCCATACCGGCCAAGCCCCGCAGCTGGTCGGCCACGTTCAGCGGAGAGGTGCCGGTCGAGCTGATCGCCGCCTTCGTCGAGGGCCTGGTAGCCCCCGATGGCGTCGACCGCACGCCCACGGACCCCGAGCCGGACGGCCCGGTCGCGATCGCGGCCTGACGGCCGGTAGGCCCGGGTCCGGCCCCGCGGGTATCGGGGCCGGACCCAGGCCGCCATCGTAGGCCGGGCCGCAGGGGCGTCCTCGCTGCACCAAACGCGTGATGTGCAGATGCAGCGCCGCGCCTGTCGCCGTTTCCGGTCGTTGACCAGCGCATGGGACGAAAGAGTCAGGCTCGGCGGGAGGCTAAGGGCAAGCCGCCCAAGGACCGAAGCTGGCGGGACGCACCGCCGGTGTCCGGGCCCCGATACCCCTTCTTCGTGAGTCGGGACCGGGCGGAAGAGATCGATGGACGTGTCTACCCTCCCACGGTGCGGATCCGCATGCAGGAGACCGGTGAACTCCTGGAACTCGACGCCATCGCGACCATGTGCGCCATCGCCGAGGGCCGCCTCACTGGCGTCGATGCCCGCTACGCGGCAGCGCTGATCATCTCTACCGAAAGGGAGGCCGGCGTGCGGTCCGAGGGCGACATGGACCTCGACGAGTACATCGCGTCACACGCCCGTCTGCTGCAGGGCGGGTTCATCGGCCACGACGAACGCGGCGGCTACCTCAGTGCAAAGGTGTCGGACCCGGCCGCGCTCGCCACGCTGGTCGGTAGCTGAGCGACGCGTCAGGGGCTGTCTGCGACCGGCAGCTGTGCCAAGGCACTGGCGAGCTGGCGCGCGGACACCGAACCGGTCTCGGGTAGACCGGCCTCCAGCCAGGCCCGGCGCGCGGCGTCCTTGTCTCCTTCGGCCGCGGCCAGGACGTTCTCCTTGGCGCTGTTCTCGTGGATGGGGTCGGTGTCCGGGCCGTGGTCGGTGAGGTGGACGACGGTGCGGACCTGCAGCTTGGCGTTGGAGGCCATTTGCTCGTTGAGGCGGTACACCCGGAGCCGGTGTCCGACCAGGCCGCGGGCTCGCTCGATCATCGCCCGGCCTGCTTCGGTGTCGCCACGGTCGGTGCGCAGGTGCTCGAGTTCACCGGAGGTGTTGCGGATGACGAGGACACCGCGGGTGCTGGTGGCCTCCACCCGAACGGACAACAGCGTCGCCGTGAACTGCTTCGCGGCGTCCAGGCGCTGGAGGTCCTGGCCGACGGTGTCGGCGAGGGTGTACAGGGTGATGGCCTTGGCGCGGACCTGTTCGGTCCAGGTGGCCTCCTCGCCCGGCGGGCAGGGGCCGACCGCGCGGGCGGCGGCCAGGGTGAGTTCGAGGTCGCGAGTGTTCACGGGTCCATCATCGTCGTCCGCGGGACAGTTCCGTACGATGCGGGGGATCGTCGGAGGGGGAGCTGGTCGAGGTCGTCGTTCGTGTGCCCGGAGTGCGCGGCGGAGTCGTGGCATCCCCAAGACGTCGCGCAGGGGTACTGCGGGCGGTGTCACTTCTGGACGGGCGACCCGGCGATGTACGAGGCGTGGAAGGCTGAGCGGTCGCCGGCCGGGACGGGCGGAGGGGCGATTGCCGGGCAATCGCCCCTCGCCGCTCTGTCAGAAGGTGCGTAGGACGGCGACGACCTTGCCGAGAATGACCGCGTCGTCGCCGGCGAGGGGAGCGAACGCCGGGTTGTGCGGCATCAGCCATACCCGTCCCGCGTCCCGCTTGAGGCGCTTGACCGTAGCCTCGCCGTCCAGCATGGCGGCCACGATGTCGCCCGGCTCGGCGGTGGCCTGCCGGCGGACGGTGACCACGTCGCCGTCGCAGATGGCCGCGCCGATCATGCTTTCGCCCACGACCTTCAGTGCGAACAGCTCGCCCTCGCCGACGACCTGCCGCGGGAGCGGGAGCACGTCCTCGACCATCTCCTCCGCCATGATCGGCGTGCCGGCGGCGATGCGACCCACCAGGGGCACGTGGGCGACGACGGCCGGGCTCGCCTCGGTCCGGGTGGCCGGTAGGACGTAGGCGCGCGGGCGGTTCGGATCCCGGCGCAGCGCGCCCTTCTTTTCCAGGGCCTGGAGCTGGTGGGCAACCGAGGAGGTGCTGGACAGGTGTACGGCGGCGCCGATCTCGCGCATCGACGGGGGGTAGCCGTGGTCGGCGAGGAAGCGGGCGATGTAGTCCACGATCTTCTGCTGGCGGACGGTCAGCACTTCTCCGCGGGCGCGGGCGCCCGGGGGCCGCTCGGAGCTGGTTATGGCAGTGACGTGCATCGGTGTCTCCCCCCAACGTGCGATCTTGCTTCCACAGACGGTATCCGGACATTCACCGCATGGGAACAAGATTTCGAAGAATGGTCACCGCGCTGCCCCGCCCGCCGGCGGCCGAGGCCGCCTGGCCTCCGCACAAGACAACCGGCCCCACGGCGGCGGATACGCTGCCCTCATGAGCACCACCACAGCAGACGTCGCGGCGGCAGCCGCCCCCACCGTCACCTGCAGCGCGTGCAAGACGAGCGTGCCGAAGCCGGCCGACGCGCATGGAAGCCGCTGTGGGACGCGGGGTGGCGCTGGATTGGGACGTGGGAGCTGTACTCGTGCCCGGACTGCCCACAGGTCATCGTCGTCGACGAGCAGGGCCAGCACCGCCTGGGTCCCGGCGCGCAAGGTCGCACGGGCCCGCTGACCGGGTAGGTTCAGAGGTATGACCCCTTCCGTGCTGCTGGCTCTCTGGCTCACCAACTGGCTCGTGACGTCGAGCATCGTCGTCTTCGTCATGAAGAGCCGGCCCGCCGGGACGGAGAGCGCGGCCCTGCGCCTGCGCGGCCGGGAGGACAACCTGCCCGGGCTGCTGACGTGGCTGCTGCTGGCCTGGCCGGCGGCGCTGCTGCGGATCGTGCCCCTGGTGCTGCCCCTGGACCGGCGGGGCGGGGCAACGCCGCGGCGATGACCGGGGCGCCCGACGACCCGCGTTTCGAGTGGGTGGAGGTGACCACTGCCGGCGGGCCGCGGGAGTGGATCCGGGGGCGGTGCCACCACCTCGCGCCGCTTCCCGTACGGGCCTATCCGACAGGCGAGTTGGTGGCCCGGCTCTGCCCCGACTGCGACGCCCAGCTTCCCGTGCCTGTCGGGCCGGTGTGGGGGCCGGCCGCGTAGGGCGGGCACACGGCATCCCTCGATCGGACGAACGCCGCTGCCGGCCGCTGGCGGAGCACTACGCTCGCGGCATGCCGACCCAACGTGATCTCGACGGCCGGGCCATTCTCCCGCTCGAGCGGATCGAGGCTCTCGACGACGTAGTACAGCGGCGCGCCCAGGCGCTCGATGCCGGCGACCTGCCGTACCCGGAGGACTGGCCGCTGCCGCCGTGCCTGGAGTGCGGGGCCGCAGTTGTGCGGTGGCTTCGCGGCGGCGGGGGCGAGTATCCGATGACGTACCGCTTCTTCCCCTGCGGGCACGGTGTCGTGGCGGACCGCGTGAAGACCCTCGTATAAATTCCCTTATACGAGGCTGCTTGTCTGAGAGCGATTCTGCGCGGGGGACTGGCGGCCGCATCGCCCCGCGAAACGAATGGAGATGCAGTGCCGGAGCCCCTGCCGGACCGGACGGCCGAGACCGTCGCCTGGCTGCGAGAGACGATCACCGGCGCCCCGGCCGATGCGGCGCCCGAGCTGCACAAGGCGGTGCTGCGCGTCCTCGACCTGTACACCGCCGCCTCTGCCCAGGCCCGGCGTGACGACAGCTTCCTGCAGGCGTGGGCGCTCAACTTCGACCTCGAGGGCTTCACCCTGCCCAACGAAAGCGGCGCGCGATCGCTGCTGCCCGGCCTGACCGCCGTCATCCACCAACTCGCCCTCGCCTACGGCGACGACGCTCCGCCGCGCCACCTCGTCGGCTTGCCCTCGGAGCAGTAGGAGCAGCCGGTGCCTTCGAGCTTCGACGAGACAACCGGCCCTGCCCGCAGCCCGGCCGACGAGTACAGCGATGCCGAGTTCACCATGCTCGCCGACTTCCTGTTCGCACGTACCGACCCTCTGCTCCTGGCCCGGCCGATCGACGGAGAGGTCGACCGGGCTCTCCAGGCTCTCAACGACACAATCCGCACCCTGCTCGGGCAGGCCCGCGCGTTCCGCCAGTGGAACAACGAGGTCGCGCTTGCCGGCACTTGGGATGCTCTGACCGCCATCGCGCGCCAGTGGAATGGCCACCCCGACTTCGACCCGGACTGGGGGGCCGATGCCTGATGCGGGGGGACTGAGCAGCCTTCAACGATTGCGACAATACAACGATGCGTTGTATTGTTTCCGTGGCGCCTCGCCCCGCCTACACCATAAGAGAGGAAGGGCTCATGCCGGAGGAACAGCAGCCCGCGCTCCCTGCTCCCGTGCACCGCGTAGCCGAACCCGTCTCCCCCGACCAGCTGGATCTGAATACCGTTTACCTCCTGCGGCTGCCCAACGACGGCTTTGCGCCGGGTCGGGTGCTGGAGACGCACCGCCTGTGGGAGCTGCGCCTCGGAGATCCGGTGCCCCACGTGTCCACTGAGCAGGTTCCGTCGCGCAGCGAATCACGCGTCGTCGGATTCCTGGCTGTCGCCGACCGGACGGTGAGTGCCGGAAGCGCCGAGCACCTGGAGATCCTGCGTCTGACGCCGCGGCTGCTCCTGTCCGACGACCCCGATCATGCACGTCGTGCTGTCGCCGCTCTCGATGACGAGTTCTCCAAGGCGGGCGATCCGGTTCCCGTGGGCGGCACAGAGATGCAGGTTCGGACCTTCGTGCGGCGACCGACCGTGATCGACCCGAACGACATCCGTCGCCTGAACTCGCCTACCGGCAGCGCTGGTACGCAAAACTGAACCGCGCGACCGCGCGGCCCCAACGCGGCGCTCCGGCGGGGCTACCCCCGCCGGGGCGGCGCTCGTGCTCGCTCCCGCGCCGACCGGACCCCGACCGGCGCTCACCTCCCTGGAAGGACTGGCCCCCCATGGCCCTGCCCCCTCATGGGCTCACCACCGCCGACTGCCACGCGGTCCTCGGCTTCCTCGCCGACCGGATCGAGGAGATGGGCCCGGCCGCCATGGCGGAGCCCCTCGTCGCCGGCCTCAACGCCCAGCTCATCATCTACGAGGGCCTGCTGCAGCACCGGGACCACGGCGCGATCGACGGCCGCGACGCCGGGTTCATCGACGGGGTCGGCTTGGCGCTGCGCCACACCGCCGCCCGCTGGCGCGAGCACCCCGACTTCCAGGAGCACTGGGCGCCGCCACGCGTCCCGGTCGAGGAACTGCTGGTGTACGGCTCGCAGTACCGCGCCACGGCCCACCGGCGGTGAACGACCGCACCGTACGTCCCGCCCACCGGTGCGGGGCGGCCTGCCGCTGCCCGGTGCACCGCGCACCGCTGCTCTACTGGCCCGCTGGCGACGAACACGCCTGCCAGGACCCTCATTGCCGCTACGCGCACGGCGTCTCCGCCGAGGCGCTGGCGGCGGTCGACCACGGAGGTACCGTGTCCACGTCCGACGACCCCAGCGTCTTCGCCCGCTTCCTCGCCGCCCGCCGGGCCGACCCCGAGCGCGTCCTCCCGCCAGCCGTGCCCCTCGGTGCTGCCCTGCGCACGACGGTGTCGAAGAACCGCCTCGTCGCATCTGTCGTCGCCGACGACGAGCTGAAGCGGCTCCTCGACGAGCTGCCCGAGGACCCGACCCCAGACGGCTACGACCAGGACCAGGCCCTCGGGCGCCTGGCGATGACGGCAGAGACGCTCCGGATGGCGCTCGTCGTACGGGAAGTCGCTGCCGCGGACAAGCTCGGCGGTCACGATGCGGAGCTGCACCAGCTCGTCGGGGCGCTGCTCGCTGCGGTGGCCGTCTTGTTCTCCACGGCTGCGCCCTCCTTCGGCGGCGCGGCGGTGGAAGCGGAAGCCGTGCTCGGTGCGCTCGCGGTGCGTGAGGCCGGGGGAACGGACTACGACCACGACCTTCACCACCTGGTTCGGCGGGTGCTCGAGGCGCTCACCGCGGTGCTCACGAAGGAGTGCTGACCAAGTAGGGCACCCGGCCGTCACGCCGATGGGTGCGGTGTGCCGCCCCACACACCGCCACCACGCTCGAACAGTGATCAACTAGCACTACGGCGCTACTCCGGCGCCGCCCCGCTCCGTGAAAGGCTGCTCCGTTTATGTCCGTCGTCCCCGCCCTTCCAGCGGGCTCTGGCGTCGTCGCGCCCCCGGCCCCGGCCGCAACGGCCGCCGACCTCGAGGAGGTCGAGGTCGTCGAAGGCGAGCTCGTCGATGACGAGCCGCTGCCAGTCACCGCTCCAGCCAAGCCGGTGGTGGATCAACACACGATCCTCTACCCCGGCCAGGCGATGCCGACGACGGAGGACGGCCCGCGGTACACCCGGCGCGACTACGAGGTGTCGCCGGAAACGGCCCGGCGGCTGGAGAAAGAGTCGGCGCCGGAGAACACCGACCGCAACTACCGGAACCAGCGGAAGCTCTTTCAGGAGTGGTGCGACTCCATGGGCCGGGTGGCGCGCCCCTGCACCACGGCGACGTACGTGGAGTACTGCGCGCACTTGATCGCGCGGGAGATGCGGCCGAACACCATCAGCACCTACCTGTCGGCTGTCCGGACGTGGATGCCCGACGACAAGAAGCCCGGCACCAGTCTGGCCCGGGCGATGCTGCGCGAGTACCGGAAGAGCTGGAGCAAGCGCAACCGTGTGAAGAAGGCGCCGGCGATCACGGCCGCCATGGCCCGGGCGATGGTCGACACCTGCGACCTGCGCCACCCGATCGGGCTGCGGGACCGCTTCGTGATCCTCGTCGGCCGCAAGGCCCTCAACCGACGCAGCGAGCTGGCGCACCTGACGGTGGAGGACCTGCTCGTCGAGGACGGAGGCGTGGCCGAGTGGGTCGCGTACTCCAAGACGGACCAGGACGCCCAGGGCGAGGAGACCTGGGTGCCGGCCGACGCCGACGACCCGCGGTACGACCCGGTGGAGGCCACCCGGGACTGGCTCAACTGCCTGCACAGGCTCGGCGTGGACCACGGGCCGGTGCTGCGCGCCCTTACCGTCGCGGGCACGCTGCAGTCGAGGGCCACCGCGACGAAGAACGGCGACTTTGTCACCGGCGATGCGGTCAACGACTGGATCCGCGGCCGGGCGTTCGCCGCCGGCCTGCCGAACTGGCAGGACATCACGGCGCACGGGCTGCGTCGCGGCGGCGCCCAGGAGATCGCGGACGCCGGCGGTGACCCGACCAAGCAGGGTCGGTGGAAGGAGGGCTCCGCCACGGTGAAGAAGGAGTACCTCGACCGCGCGCAGAGCCGGGCCGACAACCCCTGGCACAAGGTCAAGCAGCGCGCCAGGGCTGCGCAGTGAGCGGTCCTGCCGACGGGGACGATCGGGAGAGGAACGAGGCGCAGCGGTTCTACGTCACGATGACGTTCCGGGAGGGTGGCCCGGCCGTGGAGGGCACGTGGACGAACGGTGACGTGGCGCTGGTGAAGTTCCGCAGCTTCGTGGGCTCGCACGGTAGTCAGGACGGGGTGACCATCACCTTGGCGGCGGAGGCCGGCGGGGAGCGGGCGCCGCTGCGGACGTGGACGAAGGAGCAGGGTGAGATCATCCACGCGCCGCCTGAGCACGGTGAAGTCGAGCACCGTCAAGACCTGTGAGGTCCTTCTGATTCGCAGGCGCCGCCGCGCGGCCACGCCTGCGAATCTACTGCTGCACACCATGCCCGCCTGTGGTTCGCAGGACGGGCCGCCCCGGTGGAAAACTCCGGGCCCGGTGTCAGTGGCCGGTGGCAGGATCGACCTGGTGATCCGCTCACGAACAGGGGGGTACGTCGTGACGAGTACGTTCGAGTGGCCGCGCGGCGCGAGCAGTGACGACTCCGCCGCGCTGGAGCAGTGGCTCGGCGAGCACGGCTGGGAAGTCGACCCGACGGTGTTCATGGCCGGCGCGCGGGGACCGGCCGTCCAGGTCCGCCGCATCGGCGCGGAGGACGGGGAGCCGGGGCTGCTGATCCTGCCGGGCGAGGTCGTGGAGTACGACGGCGGCCGGATGCGCATCGCCATCCGCCCGGCCGCGCCGGCCGCGTAGGGCAGGCGCCCCACATGCTTCCGGCCCCCTCGACGTTGCTGTCGAGGGGGCCGGTGCTTTGGTAGCGGGGACAGGATTTGAACCTGCGACCTCTGGGTTATGAGCCCAGCGAGCTACCGAGCTGCTCCACCCCGCGTCGGTATGAGCAGCTTACGGCATGGGCCCGGGTCGGGCGGCCACGACCCCAGATGGGGTCGCGCAAAGGTGCGCGCGAGGCGCCTGCAGGGGAATCGAACCCCTCGGTGGCACCGGAGGCCGGTGTACACGGCAAGCCGTCGTACGGCCTGCCCCTGCCTCAACTCCGGTTGGTGCGCAGGGCCTCGCGCACGTCCACGTTCGCGTGCCTGGCCCGCCGCTGTAACGGGGTTGTGGTGTCGCCTCGGGAACGGCTACACGGGCGCGGTCTCCTCTGCCGCCTGGCTCGGGACGGCGGCCAGGGCCGCTGCGGCGGACACGCTGGGGTCTGGGGTGCGGGGCGCCGGCGGCTGGGGCGTGAACGCGGTGCCGCGGCCGGCCGCCATCTCCACCAGGACGTCCCGGGCTGCCTGCGCATCGCCCAGCGCCCGGTGGCCGCCGCCCAGGCGGAGCCACCGGCCGGAGCCGAGCCATGCCGCGTACGAGGTCATCAGGCAGAACCAGTTGTCGGGGTCAGCCAGGTGCATCGGCCGCTTGCCGACGCGCAGGGCGTCGTTGGTGACCACCGTGCGGTCGAACTCCGAGTTGTAGGCGCAGATCACCCTGCCCCTGGTCACCTTGCGCAGCCTCGGCAGGATCTTGTCGAAGGTGCGGGCGCCGGCGGTGACGAGGTTCTCGTCGCTGATGCCGTGCACCCAGTACGCCCCCGGTGTGATCGGTGCCTCGGGCTGCACCAGGGTGTCCAGCAGCTTCTTGCCGCTGGCGGCGTCGACGACAGCCACCTCTACTGTGCGGCCGTAGAGGTCCGTGGTCTCGGTGTCCAGGACGACGGCCGCTCCCGGCTTCAGCAGCGCGCGGGCCCGGCGGGTGATCCGGCCCCACTTCGGGCACAGGGTGATCTCGTCGGCGTAGGAGCTGGCCGCCGGGTCCGCGGCCAGCTCGGCGGTGACGTCCTTCTTCGTCGGGGCGCCGTCGCGGCGCTCCCAGTCCAGCTCCCAGCCGCCGGTGTACGGCGAGCACCAGGCCCACACGGTCACGCCGTGCCGGTCGGCGAGCGCCTGCGCGAAGCAGCGGACCACGTCGGCCCGGGTTGGCGCCTTGGCGGCGTAGGCGCGCAGCGGGCTCGGTGCTCCCTTGGGCAGGCCGCGCACGGACTCCCAGTCCACGCCGGGGATCTCCTTCACCGCGCGGACGTCGGCGAGCCGGTACAGCGGCACGGTGACGGTGCGGTACCGGCCGGTGCCGACGGGCATCGCCATGGTGGTCACCGGAGCGAGCCAGCCGGCGGCTTCGACGTACCGCAGGTCCGTGGGGTATCGGATCTCCAGTTCGTCCGCGGCGGCCTGGCCGGTGATGTGCCGCTCGCCCTCGGCCTCGACCGGGAGCCGGTCGATGTCCGCGGTCAGGTAGCGGCCGAAGCGGCCCACCTTTACCCGGCCTTCGTCTCCCATGCGGGCGATGTCCCGCCAGTGCCAGCCGATGCGCTTCACGGCCTCGTCCCGGGTGACGCTGGCCTCCAACCACGCGGTGCGCTCAGCGACCAGGCGCTTCACCAGGTCCGGGTCCAGGGCGAGGGCGGCCTCCGTGCTGTACAGCGGCCACCGCTTGTACCAGTCGTAGACCTCGAGGTGCTTCAGCTCGACGAGCTGGTCGATGTCGTCGGCCTCCACCGGCACGCCGAGGCGCTCGGCCAGCAGCGCGGCGATCCGGCGCGCGCCCAGGGCCTCGGGCAGCGTTTCCTCGGGCGCCGCGGTCTCGTCCGGCGCGCTCTCCACGGCCGTGTCCGTCATCGGTGCGCCTCCCGGCAGTTCGTTGTCCTCGGTCGTGTTGTCCAACAGCATGGCGGCCACCACTGTCACTGCCGGGTCGACGCGTCGGCCGGCCCCTGCTGGGCAGCCACTTCGCGCAGCGCCGCGGCGGTGAGCGCGATGAAGCCGGCGATGGCCCGCGGGTCGTCTCGGAGTTCGTACACGATGTCGAGCATCCGCTGCCGGCCCGGCGTTCCGTACGGGACCTGCTCCAGCACGCGCCGGACCGCCGCTCGGGCCCGGCCGGTCCCGGCGACCTGGTCCTCGACGTTGCGCAGCTCCTCGGCGAGTGCGCTTCCGAACAGGGCCCGCTGGTCTTCGGCGGCGGCCAGGACGGTCAACGCGTCGGCGTCCTCGGGGACCAGGCGGTTCAGGTCCGGGATGCCGTCGTGGGTGCGTAGGTGGCCGGGGCAGTCTTCGAAGACGATGACGGCCAGGCAGCACTGGGCGACGTGCAGGGTGTGGAAGGGCGAGAAGTCTGCGGCGTGGGCGGCCAGCACGGGCAGGCCGGCCGTCAGGGGGGCATCGGGCCGGGAGTGGGCGAGGCTGTAGTTGGCGGCGCGCTGCTGCACGATCGTCCAGTAGGGGGTCACCAGCGGTCCCCGTCCCAGTCCTCGTCGCCGTCGTACTCGTCGTCGTATTCGTCGTCCGGGCCGTACCCTCCCTCGTGGTCCGCTTCGACCTCGCTGGGGTCCACGAACCGGTACGGGTCGTCGTACGGGTCGTACGGCTCAGCGGCCTCCGCCGCCATCTGCGCCCAGTACTCGGCCTCGTTCTCCGCCTCGTACTCCGCGCGCTCCTCCGGGGTGAGGGAGGCCAGCCACGCCTCGTGCTGTGCTCGCCGGGCCGCGTTCTCGGCATCGAAGTAGCCCCGCCAGATGAGGGAGGGGTGGTGGGGGTCGTGCGAGCACTGGCCCCAGCCGTCGTCATACCTGAGGTGGCCCGCCGGGCGGGAGCAGCGGCCCCCGTCGATGGGATGTACGAACCCCGAGCAGACCAGGACCAGTTCCTTCGACGGGGCACGGCGGCGTTGGCCGCGCAATTCGGCGAGAACGTCGGGGAAGCGTCGGCCGGTGTCCCGGGCGATCTGCCGGGCGCGGCGCTTGAGGTGGTCGCTGCCGGTCTTGGTCACGGTCGTCTCCACAGCGGGACCCCACGCCTCCCGCCGGACGTCGCGTGAATGGGCGCAGCCGGACGGACAGGTACTACTCGGTGGTGCTGCGCGGGACCCGACTTCGGTCCTTGTCCGGCGGCGCTGCCCCGGTGCGGCGTGGGCGCGGGGCGGCAGCGGAAACGGCGGTTCGCGTCATGCCGTGCTCCATACGGTACCGGCTGTCACCGACAGTCGGGCAAGACCGCACACCGGTGGCCGGATGTACCCGAAAGAGTTCTGGCGGTGCGTCAGGGTGTTGTCCGTAGGAGAAGGGAGTGGTGGTGGCGAGCAAGGCCCAGCAGGCGTGGGACGCGCTGAACGAGCGGCAGCAGGCGTACATGACGGTGCTGTACGACCACGACCAGGCGGTGGAGATCCAGCGGAAGAAGGACGCCGCCGCCGGGTACTACGACGACACGCCGGCGTCGGTGTGGCGTTGGCTCGACGTGGTCACCCCGGGCAGCAAGCTCACCTCGGTGCAGCAGGCGCTCGCCCTGCGCGATGTGCGGGACGACGGCACCGGGTCCACCCTGCAGGCGCTGCAGCGGTACGGGCTGATCGAGGTTCGGGAGGAGATCAAGGAGGGACGTCGCGGCCGGTCGAAGACGGTGCAGGCGAAACTCACGCGCGCTGGCCGGGCTGCGGTGCGGGCCGGGACCAAGGAGCCGTCCCGGCGTCGACGGGGGGAACTGGGCGAGTATCCGTGGAAGCTGCTGGTCCGACTCTGGCTTGCGGACCCCGCCTACCTCGAGAGCTGGAGCACCGTCCTCGACGAGGCGCTCATCGCCCGGCAGAACCCGCCGCTTGCTGAAGGCCGGTACGGGGCGTACAGGATCACCGAGGCCGGGCGGGAGCACTACCGCACCCACTGGGCCCGCTACGCCCAGCTCTACCCGGACGTGGCCGCGCCGGACCCGGACGGCGGCGCCGACCCATGGCCGCCCGAGGCGCAGCGGGTGCTGAACCGGCTGGAGCGCGCCATCGAGACCGCGGGCCGCGCACTGTGGTCGGCACACCGCCGGCGGGAAGAGGCGGAGAAGGACGCCGGGAAGAAGGACACGCTCCGGGAACACGAGGTCGACACCGAGTGGCACGCCCTGCTCGTGGAGCAGGCCCAGGCCCGGGCCGCCCTGGCCGAGCAGCACCTGGAGCGGGCCACGCAGGAGATGACGGTGGCGATCCGCCAGTACGCGCACGCGGCGCTGGCCGCCTTCACCGAGTCGATCGAGAACCGGCTGTTCGGCGAGGAACTCACCGCGGCGATCACCGCCGCTGCAGAGGCTGGCCGGGACGAGAAGGCCGCAGTTCCGCCGCCGCCCACCTGCGGGCTGCACCGCGTCGATACCGCCGTCCAGGACGCGTACGGCACGCTGACCGGCACCCGGAAGCGACGGCGGCCCCTGCCCAAGCAGATGCAGCCCACCCGCGGCAGGGTGCTGGGGGGCTGGACCGATCCGCCGCCGCTCGACCTCGCCGTGCGGCGCCTGGAGAACCTGGCCGGGATCGTGGCCTCGTACGTGGACGGCGGGGCGCTGAGGCGCGAACTGCACCCGCCGGCCGTCCCGGAGCCCGCGCCCGATACCCGCGCGGGTGAACCCGCGTCCACCGCGTAACCCCTGCTGGGCGGGGGCCGTCTCGTACGGCATGGGAGACATCAATGCCGGGCTGGTCTCGGAGCCCGGGCTGGCGATCGTGGAGATCGTGGCTGGAGACGAAGCGACGCTGCAGGCCATCGCCGGGCGCCTGGCAGCTGCGTGGGCGTCGACTGGGGTGCCGGCCAGCCGCAAGGCGGAGGGCAACGGCGCTGTGCGGGGACGGCTACACCTGGACATCCGGCTGCCTGCGCCGGGCGTCGTACGGACGCTGCCCGCAGAGTGGGTGCGGTTCCCCTCGCCGCCGTGGGGCGGGCGGCTCGGGTTCGACAAGCCGCTGTGTGTGCGGGCCCGGAAGGACGGCCGCGCCTGTACCCGGCAGTCGGCGGAGTGGCCGGAGGGCTTCGTCGAGGTGGACGACCCGGGGGCGTGCTGGTCGCACCTGGACGACGCAGAGCGGGAGTGGTGCCTGCGGGCCCGGGAGGCGTACCGGGCGGCGTTCTGGGAGCTGAAGCGGGCGCACTACAAGGCGGCGGGGCATGACGGGAACGGGTGGTGCGCGGACTGCACCTGGCCGTCTGGGCAGCAGCCGGCCACGAACTTCTGAACGAGGGCACCCGGCGTACTCTGAAGGTTCGCTGCGGCGGTCGGTAGAGTCGTCGGGTCGCCGTACGAGCACCAGGAGTTGCCGTGTCGCACCACCTCAAGCGCGGGCAGGTGTACGCGCCGTGTGGGCAGCCGGAGGGCACGACTCCCCGGTACGTACGGATCGTGCGCCCCCTGAGCGGCCGACGCGTGGTGATCGCGGACGCTGCCACCGGACGCCGAAAGCGCGAGATCGACGCCGACCGGTTGCACGAGTTCCCCACACGCAACGGGGTCCCTCGGCGCACCGGGTACGCCCTCGTGGAGACGAGCGAGTGGCTGTGGGAGCTGCTGGGGCGGGCCCTGCGTGAGTACCCGTACACCATCACGGCCATGTCGATGAACCAGGACGTCAGCCGTGGCGGGTTCGTGCGACTGGAGCCACAGCCCGTCCTGGAGGCGGTACGCATCCTGGTCGCCACGCTGGAGGCCGCGGCCTGGACCGTGGAGCCGGCCACGATCTACGCCGACGAGCTGCGCGTGCGCTACCAGGGACAGAACCGGTGCCCCTCCATGTACGCCGTCCCGTCCGAGGGGCGACAGTACTGCACGCGGTGGCGTGACCACCCCGACGAGCACCAGGACGACCGGACGCTGCACGAGTGGGTTGATGACACCCCGCAGCCTCCGGCCTGGTGGCTACCGGACCAGCCGCTGCCCGGTCAGCAACCGGCCCGGGCCTGACTCCGGCCGCCGAAAGGTTGGCGGCCGGCCGGGGGGGGAGTACGACGCTCCCCGACCGGCTGGCGCCGGCCTGGTGCAGCCGGACGAGGCGATGGCGGGGCCTGGAGCGGTAGAGTCAGGGACGGCGGTGCGCGACCGCCCGACTCCGTGAAGGGGACCCCGGCCCACGCCCGGTCCCGTAGCCGGACAAGACGTCTCCGACTCCTCGTGCGCAGCCAGCATCGCCCGCTCTAGATGACCGCGGCGTGCGCGTGGGGCATGCCGTCGTGACTGGAGTGTTCCGATGCCGAAGGACTCCCGCGCCCGCACCCAGGCCGTGCGCGCAGTGATGGCCGAGACGGGCCTGCCGTACACCCGGGCCGCCCACGAACTCGACCGCCGCACCGCCGCCGCAGGCGCCGGGCCCACCCCCGACGAGCAGCGGCTGCACGTTGTCCCGTTCGTCCTCTCCTTCACCGTGCCGGCCGACGTCGACCTGCGCGAGCTCGCGCAGGGTCTCGCCGACCAGCTGCACACCCTGCGCCGGGAGACGACCGGGGAGCAGTACGAGGGCAGGGCGGACGTGATCGTGCCCGGCCGCCCGTGGGGCCCGGAACCGAACCTGCCCGGGTACGCCAACGCCCTTCTGCTGGTACACGCCTGGGCGGTACGCCCTTGGGACCGCGACGGCGAGTGGGAGGCGGTGATCAGCGACTTCCACGCCGTGGCGAAGGCGTGGATCCTCGACCGGTACCCGGCCCCCGTCGGAGGTCACCCCGCCGCGCTGCCGCTCGGCTGGATGCGCGCGGAGGCCCTCGCCGCCGGCCTGGAGTTCACCGCGCACACCGCGGGCGAGCACGAGGCACTGCCCGAGGGCTGGGCCGAACTCATCACAGCCCGGCGCGCCGAGATGGCCGCCGCCGGGGCTGCCGGGCTGCCGGCCGGGGAGGCGGAGCCGATCACGGTGTCGGACGTCGTCGCCCTCGTCCCCAATGAGCGGGGCGGCGAGGGCAAGACCGTCTGGGTGCGCGACGCGGACGGCCCTGCCGACCTCACGGTCTGGAGGAGCGAGGAGGCGCCGGATCCTGGTAAGCGCCCATACCGGGTCGTCGACCGGGAGCTGCAGGGGTGGTACCGGCGCAGCAAGGACGGCCGGTACGACGCCGACTCCGGGCACGCCCGCGGCCTGGAGACGATGACGTACGAAGACCTCCACGCGGCGCGGGGTCCGCTGCGCCCGGTGGAGCCGCCGTCCCAGGAGGACTGCGACGCGGTGAAGGCCGCGCTCGCCGGGGCCGGGAGGAAGGCGGCGGCCTCGCTGCTGGTCGCCCTGTTCCGGCTGGTCGAGCAGGACGCCCGGGCCGGCCGTACGGCCGGGGCGAAGAACTGGCTCATCGCCGGGCGGGAGGGCTCGAACGAGAGCGCGGCCCTGGACCGCCTCGCCTGGGGCATCGGAGGCGACCTGGACGAGAAGCCCAAGCGGTACGACGCGGTGGCCGTGGCCGAACTGGTGCGAGTGATCGAGGGATGGGTGACCGGTCCGGACCGGTACGTCGAGGTCGCGGCCAACCTCGCCGACCTGTTCAGCAGGGTCGCTGACGAGGCCGGTGGCTGGCCGGCAGTCGCCGACCAGTACCTGCAGCGCCACCAGCGGGTGGGGGCGCCGGACCACGTTGTCGAGGCCGTGCAGCTCTACCTGATGTCCCAGAGCCAGACGCACGACTTCGGGTAGCAGCGCGGCGGGGCGGGCAGCGGCTGGGCCGGCCCGCCCCGTGCGCCTACCACCTGGAGCGGTCGAGTTCCGGGGCAGCGCCGATGGTCCAGGTGTGGTGGATGGCGGAGTCCTGCATCTCGTGCACGAGGTCGAGCACCTGGTCGTTGGTGACCTTGCCGCGCAGCGCCGCGAGCATGTCCAGGGACAGCGCGGCGTGACCGGCCCAGTCCGGCAGTCCGGGCCAGCGCTCGTTCAACGCGTTCTTGGCGGCGCGGTAGGCGTCGGTGGTGACGCGTTGGTCCTCTTCCTCCAGGTGCCACGGCCGGCGGGCAGTGACGAGGACGAACGCGCCGATGTTGCGCCAGCCGGCGGGGGCGTCCCCAGGCTGCGGTCCCTTCTCGGGCGGGCGGACGACGTACACGTCGAAGAAGGCCGGGTAGGGGCGGCCGTCCCGGGCGACATCGTGGGCGCTGCGCGCCACGTAGGCGGCGAACAGCTGCTCCATGGTGGCGCCGGGCTCCAGGCCGGGGTCCGGGGCGGTGGGGATCGCGGCGTCCAGCAGGAACGCGGTGGTGGCCACGGTGGGTTCGGTGGTGGTGTCGACCGTACGGGCGGCGCGGGCGCGGAGGGCTCCGGTGGCTTCCATGTGTGCGCGGGCGGCCCGGTCGCGGGCGCGGTTCTTCGACATCAGGTCCATCACTCCATGCCGGCACGCCCCACGCGCGTGCCGCTCAGAGCGGACGCTGGTCTTCTCGCGATGCGTCAGGGACGACTTGCCGGATGCCGGGGACTGGCGTGGGCTCATGTCCCCATCACGGGTGCCAGGCGGTCGCGTACCGCCGGGAACCACTCTACGACCCGGTGAACGTGCCGCCCCTTAGTACGCGCCGCATCTTCACCTCTCGGCGCCCGGTAGGGCGTCCTGCTCGACGTCGAACCGGCCGGGCGCCGGGGCGGTGACGACTCCGGTCCGGCACTTTCGGCCGCGCCCCCAGCGCCGGGAGTCGGCGTCGGTGAGCGGGGCGCCGCAGTCCAGGCACCGGACCACGGGGCGGTAGCGGGTGAGCGGGATGGGCAGGCTGGTCTGGGTGTCGGGGTCGGGGGCGGACGGCATGGTGCTCCTCGTCGGTGACGTCTGCCGCCCCGCGCGGCCCAGGGGCTGGCGGGGCGGACGGTGGTCGCAGGGTCAGCTCAGGATCTTGCCGACCTGGCTGATGTGGCGGTCGCAGGCGAGGGCCTGCTGACCCGTCTTGGTGTGGGTGACGGCCTGCAGCTGGACCGTGGGTTCGGTGTTGCCGCACTCGAGGCAAGAGCGGTGGTTGGGAGACCAGTCGGCGGGGACGGCCTGGACGCGGAGAACACGCTTGGTGAGGCGGAGACTTGCTGCCTTGTAGCCGACCCGGCTGGCGGCGTCGAAGGTTGCGGCTCCGCGCTCGATCTCAGTGATCATCCGGAGCGAGAAGTCCTCCAGGGCACCGATGTGCCTGAGCTCGCGGCCGAACATGAGGGACACCGTCTCCATGGAGGCGGGGCCCTTGCCGTACCACCAGACCAGGTATCCGCTGGAGGGGTCGTCTCCGAAGAGGCGGAGGACGATGCCCTTGCGGAGCGGCTGGGGCTCCCCCTGCTTGACCGGGCGGCCCTTGACGATGTCGCCGGTGTTGTAGGTGGTCTCCGTCGTGGTGTCGCCCATGCGGCATCCCTCCCTGGTCGGTGGCGGGGCCGGTCCCCACCAACACCACAACCTTACAATGCCTCGTTGTAAGGATGGAAGTTGGTGAGCGTAAAACCGCAGATCAGAGGCTTGCCGAGTCGGCGGCGTGCAGACCGCTGCCATCTCGGCGCCAGGTGCACTGGTGGATGCCGACGGCACGCTGCCGCTCGAGCAGGGCCGCTACCCATACCTGGTCGGGGGCGTGCAGGGCAAGGTCGGCCCACGCGCGGGCGTTCAGGAACAGCGGGTTACGCGAGTCGCCGCAGTCGCACGGGCAGTCGGGGACCGGGTCGCGCAGTACGTCGACGCCGTGGCAGCGGTGGTGGTGGTGCCGGGCGCAGGGCTCGCACGCGCCGCGGGGGATGACGAAGGTACGTACCCAGTGCGGCGGTTCGGCCGGCTGCGGGGGTCGGGCCGCCCGGGCGGTCCGGCGGCGCCGAGCGCGCCGGGCGGCCAGTTCATCGTGGGAGTCCCTCACTGGGCCTCTCCGAGCGCGTCCGGTGTGCCGCCCAGGAGCAGACGCAGCCGCCCGCGGGCGGGCACCGGGCTGGTCTGGCCGGGGGTGGGCCAGTCGTCGGCGGCCAGCCCGTACGTCGGCGGCTCCCATCGCTGCCCGGCGTAGTGCCGGTAGATCGGCACCCAGTCGGCGGCGAAGTAGCTGGGCAGCAGCCCGCCTCGGTTCGGGATCGGTGGCGGGGCGGACTCGTTCTGTGCGCGGACCTGTTCGGTGACGCGGTCGGCGTGCTCGCGGTGGCGGCGGCAGAACCACCGTGCGGTCACCCAGCCCGTGGCCGGGTCGCGTTCGATGACCCGGTGGTGGCTGTTGGCGCCGCAGACGTTGTCCTCGTTCCGCCAGTCGCGGGGCGGGGTGTAGCCGGGATCGACGTGGAGGAGCGGGGGCGGCGGGGTACGTAGCGGGGTCGGCGGTTCGACGCCGGGCAGCAGGTCCTGCGCCGGCGTCTGGCGGGGCTGGTAGCCGCGAGGCCGGTAGGGGCGCAGCCGGGGCGCTTCGCACGGCGGGGCCTGGCTCGGGCTCCAGTTCTGCGCGGAGCGCGGCGCCTCGTAGCGCGGGGCGTCGGCTGCTACCAGGGCGTCGAAGCGGGGCCGGCCGATGCGGTCGCGGCCCAGGAGGCGGGCGGCGACGTTCAGCGGGCCGCGGCCTTCCTCGGCCGGGGCGATGCCGACGGCGTACGCCACAGCCAGGAGCAGCTCCTTGGCCTCGTGGCCGGCGCGCTTGTCGGCGTAGATGCGGTGGACGGTCTCGATGTAGCCCTCGGGTCCGCGGCCTCCTCGCTTGGGCGGCGGGGCGGGTACGGCGGCCAGGTGGTGGGCTGCGGCTCCCATCGTCAGCGTTCCCCCTTCGGTGCGGCGCTCACTTCGAGCGTCTGCACCATGATCTCCCCGGCACCGGTGGTGAGGCGGGCAGCGAGGAGGTCCTCGGCGGTCTCGGTGAGGCGGACGAAGGTTGCACCGTTGCCCGCGGGTTCGCGGGTGGTGGTGGCCAGCCGGGAGAGGAACAGGGTCTGGAAGACGGCGGGGTCGGCGAGGCCGGTGACGTCCTGGCGGCCCGGGTAGTGGGTGACCTGGCCGTCGGCGATGAGCCGCAGGGCCTGCCACTCCTCCTCGGTCGGCTCCTCCAGGCGGCGGACATGCACGGCCTTGTTACCGGGGGGCGCCTGGTCGGGGATCTCTGCGGTGTATCCGGCGGCCTGCAGCAGGTGCTGGATCTCGCGGTCGCGTTCGGCTTCGATGCGCTCGCTGGTCGCGGTGTCGTCGCCTTCGTCGTGGACGTAGTGCACCCGAACCAGGGCGGTGTGCTCCTGGTGGGCGAGGAAGCCGGAGCAGCGCGGGGAGCGGACCCCGGTGCGGCCGACGCCGATCTTCTTCCGTCGCTGCAGGCGGCCAGCGCTGCTCTTGATCAGGAGGGTGCCGATGGTCTGTGCTCGGACGGGACGGTGGATCTGTGCCAGGGGGCTGGGCATGCTGCTCCCGTTCATGGGCGGGGCCGCCGCCGAGGACGGCGGCGGCCAGGGGTGGGGCCGGTCGGGGGGCGAGGGCGTCAGGCCGCGACGGCCTGGCGGCCGAGGCCGGCGCCGAGCAGCAGGCCGCGGACCGACATCTCGTAGTTGTCACCGCGGAGGCGGTCGAAGAGCAGCTCGCCGGCGACCAGGCAGGCGGCGCGCGTCCGGATCGCGGCAACGGCGTCGCTGCCGGCGCCGGCGTTCGTCGCGGCCTTCTCGGCGGCGGCCCGGGCAAGCGCGTCGGCCGTCTTCAGGGCGGCCTCCCGGCGGGAGTAGCGGGCGCGCCAGTACGCCCACTCGCTCAGCGCGCGGGTTCCCTGGACGCGCTCGCTCCAGGTGGCGAACCGGTGCCGGGAGCCGTCCGGGTCAGCGGCCCACTCCCCGGCCCACTGCCGGGCGAGGTCGGGCAGCTGGTCGATGACGCCCAGGACCCTTTCCCCGCGGTGGCCGAACGCTCGCCACCCGTCGGTTTCCTCGACGACGCGCAACTGGTGGGACATCAGCCAGTGCGGGGCGAAGTCGGCCCCCCAGTTGCCGGTCTCGCCGCGCGGCTCGACGATGAACAGCCGCACCGGCCAGCCCTCCTCGATGCGCTCCAGGATCTCGCCGGGCCGCTTGTACATGTGGAAGTAGCTGAACGGTTTGTCGGTGTACCACTTCCGGCCGGGACTGGGGTGGTCGACGACCTGGCCTACGTGGGCGGCGATGTTGACGGTCGGGATGGTCTCGCCCTGGGCGCTGTAGTACCGGGCGAGGTGTCCGCTGGTGGGCGGGACGGTGCCGTCGGGGCGGGTGGCCAGGTAGTGGATGACCGGTCGTGTGCTCATGACTCCTCCGGGAACAGGTCGAGTTGTTCGGTGTGGGTTGGAGCGGAGCTGGGCTCGGGAGCGGGCTGGTGGCAGTGGCAGTTGCAGCGGGTGCGGCAGGCGCGGTCGGCGAGGTAGACCGTGGCCTGGCCGCGGTCGAGGCCGAAGGAGCCGCGGCAGGGGAAGGGGCCGAAGCCGCGGCCGATGATGGTCTCCGGCTCGGTGCCCCACCAGGCGACCCACTGGTCGTGGCCGCAGTCACCGTGCTCGCCGTACCGGCAGGCGTTGGAGACGGCCCTGGCAGGGGCACTCGGCGTCGGCCGACGGGATCTCCTTGGGGGCGAGGACGTGGTCACGGATCCAGGCGGCCTGCGCCTCGGGCATCGTGGGCATGGTCGGCCGGGCGGTCACGCGGCGTCCCGCAGGTGCTGGAGGGGGGTCTCACCGCGCCGGGCACGGGAGCGGTCGACGCGGTGCCGGGCCAGGCCGACGTAGCGCGCGGTAACGGCCGGAGCAGCGTTCGCCCACTGCATGAGGACCTCGGCGTGGCAGCGCAGGCCCTCACGGCACGGACAGATGAGGTCCTTGCCACGCAGCTCCGCCAGGCGGTCGAGGACGCGGTCGCGCTGCAGGTCGTGTTCGTCGTCAGCGAGGTAGGTCCGGTCGCCGGCCAGCCACTTGCGGTACAGGCCGACCACGGCCTCGTGCGCCGCGGCGCGGTCGCCGGGCTCGGCCAGCTTCAAGTCGTATGCCCAGTCGAGCGTGAAGGGGTTGCCGAAGTCCCGGGTGGTGCGGTCGACGATGATGCCGTCGCCCTTGCGCCAGCCCTCGGTGCGCTTGCGGACCCTTCGCACGGGCGGGGCGGAGCTGCTCAACGGGTCCTCCGTTTCAAGTGAGTGAGGGGGGTGATTGCGGCGCAATCACGGCCTGCGGGAATTTGGGGCTGTGCCGTGAAATCAAGATCCGTTACGATGGCCGCGCGTACGCGGCATGAACTTCCGGGCCACGCCCCGCCTTGGGGCTGTGGCCCTTCGTCATGCTGCGGGCGGGCAGGCCGGCGTCTTGTCGCCCTGCAGGGTGTTCCAGGACCTCTCGCCGAGCGTCCACTCGGTCCACCAGTGCCGGGCATAGGGGTGCGGGCGCCTGTCGGCGAGCAGCTCGCAGTCCTGGCACTTCTTGCGGTAGTCGTTGATCGACCGCCAGCGGTGCCGCTTCCTGCGCGGAGCGCCCGCCTTCGTCGGTTCCCGCACCTGCTCGGCCTGACTCACGCGGCCCGCTCCACGGTGATGCTGTGCCGGGCGGTCCGCTCGAGGCAGGACGGTTCGGCGATGAGGTTCGCGAAGAACTCGCTGAGTGGCATGGTGGGCATGGTGGATGCGGGCGGAGCGGCCCTGTCCTCCTTCGCAGTCGCGGTGTGCCGGACGGCCACACCATAGCCGAAACCCGTTGCTTACGTATAGGGTTTTAGTTATCGTGGGGCCGCCGGGACGGTTGGTGCAGCACGCACCAACGGGCCACCCGGCACGGTTCTGCGAAAGTGAGGACACACATGTCGAACACCGCTGCGCCGGCCAGGGTCCGGCGCGGTCCGCCGTCGAGAGGATTCACCGCCGTGGCTGAAGAGCAGCCCCCCGTCTTCCGTCTGTCCGACGAAACGTCGTACGCCCTGACCGCCGAGGACGGCGTCGCCAAGCTGACGACCAGCTTCGGGGTGCTCGAGGGCAACGCCGCGGCATTCGGCGCGCTCGCAAATGCCGCGGGACGAGCGGTGTGGGCGCTGCGCGACGAAGCAGGCGACCTGCCGCCCCGGCCGCTGTACATCCCGACGGCCATCAAGGACGCCGCCGAGAAGAAGGCGCGGAGCGAACACCGCAACCTCGCCGACGTGCTGCGCGAAGGGTTCGCCAAGTACGTCAAGGGCGGCATCGAGCCGGTGAAGCCGGTGCGGGCTCCGCGCCGGGCGCCGGGCGAGAAGGCACCCAAGTCCCTGCCGAGCGTCAGCCTGCGCATGAGCGACGAGGACTGGAAGCCCATCGAGGCCCGCTGCAAGGCCGACAAGGAGCGCCTGAAGTTCCTCGTCAACCCGTCCCGGGTGATCACCCAGTACCTGCGCGACGACTACCTGGCCGGCGAGCTGGACCAGGAGTAGGCACCGCGCGGAGGCGCCCTGCGGGCTGGAAGCCGACACCGGCCCGGCCCTCCGCGAAGAGGACAACCACATAGGAGACCCACCTCATGGCGACCGCCGCCGAGGCCCCCGCAGGCGCGGGCGGCCTGGTTCCGCACACCCCTTTTCAGTTTTCCCCCGCCGAGAAGGAAGCCCGCCCCGTACGAGCTCTGCTGGACGGGCCGCCCGGATCGGGCCGGACCCTCACCGCCCTGCGGATGGCCTCCGCACTGGGTGAGTCGATCGCCGTCATCGACACCGAGCGCGGCAAGTCGAAGCAGTACGCCGACCAGGTCACCTTCGACGCCATCGAGTTGGACACCTTCCACCCGCGCGAGCTGTGCCTGGCCCTGTACGCCGCTGCCAACTACGACGTCGTCGTCCTCGACTGCTGGTCAGCTTTCTGGTCCGGCCCGGAGGGCATCCGCGACCAGGTCGGGAAGAAGGCCGCCGGCCAGCGCGGCGGTGCCGCGGCCAACAAGGATGCCATCTGGCACGAGATGAGGCCCCTGGAGCGCCAGAGTCTCGACGCCGTGCTGGCCTTCCCCGGGCACGTCGTCGCCACCCTGCGGAACCGCCTGGAAGTTGTCCTGGGGACCGACACCGACGGCCGGACCATCCCGGTCCGTACGGTCGGCCGCGCGGAGGCACGCGACGGAATCGAGTACGAGGTCGACTTCACCGGCACGCTCCTGCCCACCCACGAGCTGCTGGTCACGAAGTCGGCCACGCCGGGGATGAGCAACGAGCTGTTCACCGACCCCGTCGAGGTCGGCAAGCAGCTGAGGGCCTGGTCCGAGAAGGGCGTCGACCGGGCGCCCCGCGTGGACTTCCTGCACCGGGCCTACGACGGGGAGGCGACGTACGAGTCGCTGTCCGAGCTGGCCCGTGAAATCCAGACGTGCCGCGCGTCGAAGATGGCCGCCATCGACCACGCCGGCAACCCGACCACCCTGGGCGACATCGTCTCCTTCCGCCTGGCCAAGGCGTACGACCGCCAGCAGCGCGAGGCCAAGGCCATACAGCAAGGCGCGGCCTGATGGCGTTCGCCGTGACGTGGAGCGACCAGTTCGCCGGGGGCGGCGGGGCGTGCGAGGGCCTGGAGCGGGTTCCCGGCACCGCCGTCGTCCAGGCCGGCAACCACGCGGCCCACTGCGTGGCGACCTACCGGGCCAACCACCCCACCGTACGCGTGCACCTGGCCGACCTGTCCCAGGTGGTGCCGTCGGCCTGGCCGCGGACCCATGCGTTGTGGTCGAGCCCGGAGTGCACGCACCACACCGTGGCGCAGGGCGCGCCGCGCCTGCAGGGCGAGTTCGTCGACGGGCTGTTCTCCACGAACGGCACCGACGAGACGGCGATCCGCTCGAGGGCGACGATGCACTGCGTCCCACGCTTCGCCGAGTACCACCAGTACCTGTTCATCGTGGTGGAGAACGTGGTCGAAGCGCGCTGGTGGGGTCCCAAGCACAACCGCGGCGCCGCGTTCGACGCGTGGCTCGCACAGCTGCGGGTCTGGGGCTACCACCACCGCCTGGTGTACGCGAACTCCGCACACGCCGCCGCGTACGGGCCGGCCGCGCACACCAGCCGGGACCGCCTGTACGTGGTGCTCTGGCACGAGTCGGTCGGCCGCACCCCCGACTTCGACAAGTGGCTGCGCCCGCTGGTTCTGTGCGAGCGGCATGGCCGGGTGCAGGCGCTGCAGGCGTGGAAGTACACCGACACCTGCTCGCCCCACCGGCCATGGGGCAGGTACCGCTCCCAGTACACCTGGCGCTGCCCGCACCGGGCGTGCGCGACCGTGTCACTGGAGCCGTACGCGCTGCGGCCGGTCGCCGAGATCCTCGACGACACGGATCCCGGCCCGGTCATCGGCGACCGCTTCCTGGACCCGCGCCGAGCCCGGACCTGGCGGAAGATCCAGGACGGGCACCGCGTCTACGGCGGTGCCCCGTTCATCGCCGAGCTGCGCGGCGGCGGCTCGACGCACCGGCCCACGAGCCGGCCGCTGTCGACGCTGACCGCAGGCGGCAACCACCACTTGTGGGTCAACGGAACCGCCGAGGACGTCCGCGACCGGCACGCCCGGCTGCTGACGATCAACGAGCGGAAGGTCGCCATGGCCTTCCCCGAGAAGTACGAGCTGGTCGCCACCGCCGAGAAGCGCAAGGACCGCGACCAGCAGCTGATCTCGATGGTCGGCATGGCCGTCACCCCGAACACCGCCCGCGACCTGGGGGCGATGGCCTTCGAATTCATCACCGGCCAGGACCTCGACCCCTTCGGGCTGGCGGCATGACCGCCGCCCGCCGGGTCGCCCTGGCCCCGACCGCGCCGTGGACGGAGGTGAACCCCCATGCGCATCCGCTGGATCTCCGCTGCGGCACTGGCCGGTGCTGCCGCCTTGTGGTGGCACCGCCGCCGGGTCGACCAAGCCCTGGCTGGCGAGCGGCTGGACCTGGTCCTCGAGCGTGCAGTGCACCGCCGGACCCGAGCCGAACTGGCCGCGGCACTGGTCGTCGCCGAGGCCACCGACGTGATCAACCGGGCGCAGGCCCGCGAGTAGTGAGGATCCACATGCTCCACCAGGACCAGAACGCCGCACTCGCCGAACTCGAAGCCCACCCGCACTGGCCCCTGCGATCCTGCGCGGCCACCAACGAACTCGGCGAGCCCCTCGTCGACCCCGACCTCTTCTTCACGCCCGGCTCCGAGAACGAGAGGGAGGCAAAGAAGATCTGCACCGGATGCCCGCTCCTGCTGGCCTGCCGGGCCTACGCCCTCGGAGGCAACGGCTGGTGGGAGGCGGACGGCGTGTGGGGAGGCATGACCGCCGACGAGCGGCGTGCCGAGCGGCGCGCCCAGAAGAAGCGGCGCGCCCGCATCGCCCGCCAGGGCGAGCGCCGGCCCGAGCCGGTGAAGGACTGGGAGCCGTCGCCGGCGCAGGCGTCGCTGCTGCAGGCCCTGGCCGACCAGCCGGACCTGCGTGCCGCGGCCGACACGATGAACATGCCGTTCCCCAACGTGCGCTGGGTCTACGCCCAGATGTGCGAGCAGCTCGGCTTCCACTCGGACGAGCTGACCGTGCCCGAGCTCCTGGAGGTCGCCGCCGCACGGATCTCGCAGGACCGGCCGGCCGCCCTGGAGCTGGGGGTCGCGGCATGACGACGGCCCTCCTCCCCCTCCGTGCTGTGTGCGACGACGACGTGCCCAGCCCGCGGCCGGACGCCGCCCCGGTGCGGCGCGGCCGGGGGCGTCCGCCGGCCTTGACCAGCCCGGAGCGGATCGAGCAGCTGCTCGCCGACATACGCGGCGGCGCCACGGTTGCCGAGGCCGCCGCCGCGGCCGGGCTGTCCCGGACCCCCGTGTACAGCCTGCGCCGCAACGACCCGCTGTTCGCCGACGCGCTGACGCGGGCTCAGGCAGAGGGGAAGAAGGCCCGGCGCGCCGCCGGGCCGCAGCGCCAAGTCGACCAGCACGGCACGGAGTCCAGCTACACGAAGCGCAACTGCACCTGCGACCGCTGCCGGAGCGCTGGCACCCAGGCCCGTGCACGCCGCCGGGCCGCGGTCGCCGCCCCCGCCGACAACCCCGCCGCAGACGCGGCCTGACCAGGGAGGACACCCGAATGAACGGCGCCGAAAAGTCGTACCGACACGTCGGGGTGAAGGTGGTCGCAATGCAGGGCACCGCAGAGGTAGGCTCAGCCCTGGCCATATTTGGGGATCACGATTCCGGTGGCCGCACAAGTCCGAAAACGCTAATGGCCCCCGCCACCCCCGGAGTAGCAGCCGGGGTAACGAGGGCCGTAAAGCGCCGAGACCGTGATTGGGACGGCCGAGGCATGAGCCATGGTACCCGTGCACCCAGTGCACGGCACAAGGAGACCCACCCGGGCAGCGCACACACGCTGCGCCCGCGGGCGGGCCTTGGTCTGTCTCGGTCTGTTCTTCTGCCCCTCCGCGCCCGCCGCGCCTGCTTCGGCGCCGTTTCGCAGCGCAAGAGGGATGGCCAGGTCCTCCCCCGGAGGGGGGCTGGCATGACGTAGGTCTGCCGCGGAGGTGATTGCCCCGCAATCACGAGACCCTCCGCCGGCCGCTGCTTCTCCCCGCCAGGTTGATTGCCCGTCAACCCGAGCCGGGACAGCTCCGCGGCCACTTCCAACGGTGGTTCATCAGGTTGCCCGCCTGACTTCCCACTAGGGCCCGATTGGTCCGGTCGCTACTCGGCCGCTCGGGACTTCACCGCCCGTACCAGGGGCGGAGTACCGCTCTTTCACCCACCTTCCGAGCACTTCGCGAGGCAGTTCCCACCGGCCCGCTTCGTGTTCGTAAGGCAATCGAGCCCCCCGCAGGGGTCTCGTTTTGCCGCCTTCCGGAGAGGACGACGAGCCCATCATGCAGCACAGTGCTGCCCTTTGTCAGCTTGACCCTGCCCAGACGGGGGGTGTCGAGCCGTTCACCACCCCTGCGGGCGATACGTCCGCGCCCAAACTCACCTCCTCCGCGCCGTCCGCCGGCGTCGTCCCGACGGCCTGCTTCGAGCTGGTCCGCGGCAACGCCCAGGAGGTCCTGCACACCGCCTCCCGCCGCTGCGAGCCCCGCGACTGGCTCGTTGCCCTGGACTGGCTCATCTTCGAGGCGCAGCTCCACCCGAAGGCCAACCGCACCACCGCGCGGGTCGCCATGGACCTCGCGTCGCGCATGGACTACCGGCGCGGCATCGTGCTGTACGACCTCGTCGGCACCGCGTCCCGCCTGAAGGTCTCCGAGGCGACGGTCAAGCGGCACGTGGCGTACCTGCGCGAACTCGGCGCGCTGGTCTGGCTGCAGCACGGCTCCAAGCGCAACCTGCGCCTGCCGGGCCGGAAGTACACCGCCACCGCCACCGTCTACGGAGCAGTGATCCCGCCGGTCTTCGACGCCGCGAAAGGCCACCGCCTCAACGGCACCGGCTACAACGCGAGGGTCATCGGCTTCACCGAGGCCGGTCGGAAGCAGGCTGTGGATAACGCCGCTCAGAAGGCGGCCGGGAAGCGCCTTGCGCCCCCTTCTCGTGGTGGTTACCCCAGTGGACCTGTAGCTGAAGTGGGTGGGAAAGAAAAAGCTACGCGCGGCGCGCGGGCCTCCAAGAGCACGCCGCCGAAGAAGACCACCCTGGGGCACAAGGTGACCGCCGCGCTGTTCCAGGCCGCCGACCGGCTCGCCCGCCGACTGCGCCCGCTGCACAACTGGACCCAGCGAGCCAAGATCAGCGAGCTGTCGTGGGTGCTGGTCGACAAGCTCGCCGAGGGCTGCACTGCGGAGCAGGTGGACGCCTGGCTGCGGGAGATCTCACCCTCGGTCGCGATCGGCCTGGACTGGCGGCCTTCCCGCCCCCACGCGTACATCGCCAGCCAGCTGCGCCGGGAGCAGGCCGAGCGGCAGGCTGACGCCCAGCTGCAGCACGACTGGGCCAACGCCTCGCCGCCGAACGCGGAGTTCGCCGCGGCCGTGGAGGAGACCCGGCTGCAGACCGGCGCGGAGGAACTGCCCGCCTGCAACGGCCTCGAGGACCTGGACCAGGAGACCCGCACGCAGATGCGGGCCGAGGCGTGGGCCGCCTACAAGTACGCCGGCGACCCGGGCCTGGTCCTTGCGACCTACGAACTGGCCGGCCCGAGCGTGGCGTACGCCCTCTACGGCCGAGAGCTGGTCGACCGGTGCATGAAGCTCGACGCCAACTCCAACAACCCCCGAATCCGCCTGCACTGAGGCGCCGTAAGGAGAGTGCCGTATGTCCCACCAGCAGCTCACGGCCAGCTCGATAACGGATCCGCAGCTGGACGACCTCCTCGCCGAACTGGGCCGCCTGCGCGCGGCCGTGGACTTGCACGCCCCCGCGCGTTCCGAGACCGACGGTCGCGTGCTGTGCCGAGCGTGCCGCGGCGAGACGTGGCCCTGCCCTACAGCCCGCGCCGCCGGCGGACCGGGCAGCGTGATTGCCCGGCAATCAGGGGCCGCCTCGGCGTCGCTGCCGACCGACGTGATTGCCCCGCAATCAGACTCGGAGGTGCCGTGACCACCGAAGTCTCCGCCGCCAGCGGGGCGGACCTGGCCCGGATTGCGCTGCGCCAGGCCAAGGAGGCCGCCCGGCGGAACGGCACGAAGGTGGCCAAGCCGAAGCGGACGGTTCGCCGCAGCCGCAGCGACGGCCGGGATCCCCTGCCGTTGAGTGGCGTCATGCAGCAGTGGCTCGTCGACAACGGCTGGCAGGAGGCCGCGAACGGCGGCAGCCTGATCAACCGCTGGCCGGAGATCGTGGGTGAGGAACGCGCCGCCCACTGGAAGGCGGTGAAGTTCGACGAGGCCACGAAGACGCTGACGGTGGTGTGCGAGTCGGACTCCTGGGCGCGGATGCTCTCGCTCGTGACCCGGCAGATCGTTGCGGACGTCAACCGTGCCCTGCAGTCCGGCACCCTGACCGCCATCAAGATCCGCAAGGGCGTGCACCGCGGCGCGTCCGATCCGGAGCCGGTGGCCGCGGCTTCTCCGGCCGCGCCGACCCGGACCCGTCCGCCGGGCGCCGCGCCGCCGGCCGCGTACACCGAGGTGCGGGACCGCCTGCGTGCGACGAAGGCTGACCGGGACGCCGCCGCCAAGCCGTACGAACGGCTCACCCCCCTCCGGATCCAGGCCGACCCCGAGGACCACGCCGAAGCCCGGTACCTGATGCAGGATCTCGCGGAGAAGGCGGCCCGGGAGGCCGACACTCATGCACGTGCCCTGCGGCGCGCTCGGCAGGAGCGCGCGGCCGGCCGCACAGCCACCCTCACGACCCCGCGCCGTACGACCGGCGCGGCCTGAGAGACAGGAGCAGCCCATGCAGAACCCGCCCTCCCCGCGGCCTCGTCGTGCATCGGTGATTGCCCGGCAATCACCGCCGGCCCGGATCGTGTACCCACGTCCGCCGATACCGCAGCAGGTCTTCCTCGAACCGGCTTACCTCGAGGTGCCGGACTTGACCCCGTCAGACCACGCAGATGCATATAACGAGGAAGAGACAGAAGAACTGCGCGAACCGGTCGCCGGGTGATTGCCACGCAATCACGAGTACTCCCCTGCCGACTCCGACGTGCGTGGCCTGTCGTGCACTACGGCTGCCCGGACTCGCGGCATACTGATCACCGACGAACCCGGCGCGGACCTTTGATTGCCCCGCAATCACACCGTCGGCTCCTCGTCCTTCTCCCCCCGCCGCACCCCTGCGGCCGGCTGCTGCGTACGCCCCCAGCACTCTGATTGCCCGCAATCAGTGCCACCCGTCTCTGCTGCCCCTGCAGCCCGATAGGCTCAGCGGCCGAGACCCACCATTTGCACCACCTACCGGAGACGCCCATGTCCGCTACTCCAGGTCTCGGGAACCGAGACCTCGAGGCCGAGCGCGCGGCTGCCCGTGCCCGCCTGCGAGGCCAGACACTCATCCCGCAGGGCGGCCCGCCGACGGCTCGACTCGAAGAGTTGATGCCCAGCCCTGAGAACAAGCGGGGCAAACTTCACAAGGTCGACGAGTTGGCGAACACGCTGAAGTCGGACGGGATGAACACGGCGATGACCGTGATCCCGCCCGACGTGTTCATCGCCAAGTACCCGCAGCACGCCGCCAAGGTTCAAGAAGCGGTCGCCAAGGGCGTCCGGTACGTCGTACACCACGGTCACCGCCGACTCGCGGCAGCCGCGAAGGCCGGGCTCAAGGACGTGCCGATCCTTGTCCGCCACGAGATCACCAGCCTCCGGATCGCCGCGATCCAGGAGAACCTCCAGCGGATGGGCCTGAACCCGATCGAGGAAGGCGACGAGTTCCGCGACGCGCTCGACAACGACCGCGACGAGAACGGCAAGCCCTTCACCCAGCGGTCCCTCGCGGCCCGCGTCGGCGCCTCCCAGACGTACATCGCGCACCGCGTCGCGCTCCTGCGGCTGATCCCGCCACTACGGGAAGCCGTCGTACGGCACTGGCTGAAGAAGCAGGGCGTCGAGCCGGAGACCGACGGGCTGCTGCTTCCCGTCAAGCCCGCGGCGACG
The DNA here is from genome assembly GCF_056430285.1 of Streptomyces sp. NPDC045998. NCBI lineage: Bacteria > Bacillati > Actinomycetota > Actinomycetes > Kitasatosporales > Streptomycetaceae > Streptomyces > Streptomyces sp. NPDC045998. The sequence continues at coordinate 49,801 of NZ_JBWKLJ010000014.1, read as the reverse complement.
ATCTACGCCCCCCTGCGAGAGGAACTCCAGCAGGCTTTCGCCGAGGGCCGCCTCGCGGCCGAGGATGCCGCGGTCGTGTGCAAACTCCGCGAAGACCTCCAGACCGCGTTCCTCGAGGGCCGGCTCACCGTTGAGGAGGCGGAGGAGCTGGCGCAGCTGCCGCACAGCCAGCAGACGATGCCCGACCGTTCCAACGCCGAGAGCGAGCCGGAAACGTCTTCCGAAGGGCCCACCCGCAGTAGCGGAGATGGTGCCGGTGAGCAGAAGCCCGCGGTCCCGACACCGCGGGGGGAGAAGGCCACGGGCACCGACGGCCCGGGCAACGAGGACAACAGCGGGCCCAGCTCCAGTGACGCGGACAACGACGCGTCGTCTGGTAGCGACGCCAACGCCGGGACCGGCACAGGCGACACCGGCGAAGCGGAGCAGCAGCCGGCGGCCCAGACCGGATCGACGGGCGAGGGCAGTAACTCCTCGGCGAACGCAAGGTCGAACGAGAACGAGCATCAGGGCGAGGAGCAGCCGGGCACCGTGGCGACGACCACCCCGCGCGTGATCGAGATCCGCGGCAGCGAGGACCTCGACCAACTCGTCCTCACGCTGATCGAAACCCTCACCGACGAGGAGCGCGAGTACCTGCGCGAGCACCTCGTATAGCCCCCGCCGGAATCGCCTACGCCCCACCGTGTGAAAGCACGGTGGGGCGGCTGGTTTTTCACCCCACCCGCGCGGTACGGTGCGCGCAGCATCCCATGTGCCCACCGTGCCCGCCGCTCCACTCCCCCAGGCCGGCCTCGCGCACCAGCGTGATTGCGGTGCAATCACGTCGTGCTCCTTCACCGCCTCGCCGACCTGTAGGCGAACTCTCGCAGCGGTCACGGCCGGGAGCCTCCCTGCCGCTCACGCGCCCGCGCGCCGACGAGGGTGCCCCGTACCCCGTCGGACGACCCAGGCGCGTGATTGCCCGGCAATCACATCCCCGTGGAGAGACCCACCATGACCGTCAACCCTGACACCGTGCCGCACAGCCATGCCCTTGCAGAGCGCGCAGGCCACGAACCGGCCCGCGTGTACGCCGTCGTCAATCAGTCCGGCGGGGCTGGGAAGACCACCTCGGTCGTCAACATCGGTGCCTGCGCGGCCGAGTACGGATGGAAGACGCTGATCGTCGGCCTGGACGCGCAGTGCGACGCCTCCGTGCTCTGCGGGTACGAGCCGGACCTGATGCCCGGCCAGGCCACCCTGTACGACGTGCTACTCGGGGTCGCTGAGTTCGAGGACACGATCGTCCCGGCGCTTGCCGGCAAGTACGGCGAGAAGAAGACCAAGCCGATCGAGAATCTGTACGTGGCCCTTGAGTCTGCGAACCTGGAGGACGCCGAGCAGATCCTCGGCCCCAAGACCGGGCGCGAGTTCTGGCTCCGCGGCCTCCTCGAGCGCGTCCGCGACCAGTTCGACCTGATCCTGCTCGACTGCCCCGGCAACCTCGGCCTCCTGGTCGTCAACGCCATCTGCGCCTCCGACGAGGTCATCGGGGCGGTGAAGCCCGGATGGAAGGAACTCCGCGCCCTCACCCGCATCGAGCTGAAGATCGAGGAAATCCAGGGCGCCTTCCCCGGCGTGAAGGCGTTCCTGGGCAAGGTCTTGGTCGTCGACGCGCCGACCCACCGCGGGCAGGGAGCGGTGTACGACGACTCCAAGAAGTCGGTGGCGAGCGCCTACAGGGAGCAGATGCTGCCGATGGTGCGCCGCTCGCCTCGGATCCCAGAGGCGTACGCCGCCCAGAAGGCCCTGCGGTTCTTCGACCGAGCCGGCGAAGCCACCGAGGACTACTACAAGGTCACCAAGGCTCTCGGCTTCTCGCGACGCAAGCGCTGATTGCCCTGGAATCACACGAAGCCGTCCTGGGCAGCGACCGGCGGCTGATTGCCGGGCAATCACAGTCGGCCCGTTTTCTCGGCCGAAGCCCGTAGTTGATTGCCCGGCAATCACGGCCCGGGTGGTAGCCCGCTGGCCGCGGGGCGGACGGCTCTTGATCGATCAACCCTTGAGATCAGTGTTGGTTGGAACCAACGCGCGCTACACTCGCGGTGTCACCGGGGGGTGTGCGCACCTCCCTGGTGGGTCTCTGGCGCCCCTTCGCACGGTGCGGTGCGTGTTCTTTGTCGGCAACATCGGACGCGGCAGCTCACGTGCGGGGGGCGCCCCCACATGTGCCGGAAGTGTGAGAGTTCCCGAGGTTCGACATCACTTTGTCATCAAGTTGACCGGTTCCTCTGGCACATCCAGAAGGATCTTTGACACCCTGGCTCGGCACGGAGGCCACCGGCGGCCGACCGTGTGAACCCAAGTTGCCAGCCGGAAGAAGGTGGATGATGGGCCCCAGCCTGGCCGCGAGAGACGAACCCGGGGGAGAGCGCCCCATACGCTCCGTCTCCACGGAGGCCACCGTGATTCCCCTACGGCCGACTTCGGCCGCAGACGGGAACGGCAGCCTCACCGACCAGCAGGTGGCAGCCTGGTGGGAAAAGATGTACCGGCAGATGGGGCGTACGCTCACCGACGGCCCGACAGCAGACGCGCACCGTATCGCGTCGGCGGGCTTCGGCCTCCTGATTGACGGGGCCCGAGCCGCCGGGGTACTGACAGAGACGCAGGCGTCATACCTGTCCGGAATGGCGGTCGAGGCCGTGAGGGCCCCCGACTTCGTGCCAGGGACCGAGTGAGGTATGCAGCGGTCTGAGGTCTGGATTCCGTAACAGTGCAGGCCAGGACCGGTACCGGTACCGGTAATTCCTGTCCGAACGCATGTGCCCATGACATGATGGACGCTTAGATCGCTCTGAGATCAGCGTAGCCCTGCCCTGCCGCGCGTCCCTCTGCACGCCCCGGGGTCGGGGCGCTCCATGGGGGTGGGGAAACATGATCAGGTCATCGGCGGCGCAGGCAAACACGGGCGTGCAGGAGCCGGCGGACCTTCTCGACGAACTCGACAGCCCGGACTGGAAGCAAGCAGGATCGACTGCGGGGCCGCGTCTTGGGCGGTCGGCCACCCGGGTTCACAGTGCCGCGCCTGCCAACACCACTGTGCTGGACCACCTCGCCAACTGCGACGGTGAGATCGCGAACTTCATCGCCGCTGCTCGCAGTGCACCCGTTCCTGTGGCCGAGCCCGAGCAGCCCGGCCGCGCCGCCGCCTACGAGCGGGCCCGGGTGCAGGCCGAACACCTCGGGATGGACTGGCAGGCGTACCTGGCGGCGATGGAGTGGAGACACGCGGCCTCCTCTGCGCTGCTGATGGGTGACACCGACGTGATCCGCCGCGAGCCGTGCCCGGCTTGCCGCACGTGGGGGTTGATCTGGGTGACCACCCACAAGGCCGCCATGTGCGTCAACCGGTACTGCGCCGAACGAGGCCGGCCGCGGATGTGGACCCTGGCCCAGCTCGCCGCCGAGCGCGCCGGCCGGCGCCTTCAGCGAATCGCCAACTAGCACCCACCACCGATGCCTGCGCGGTGCGCCAACTCGGGGCACACCGCGGACCTGAAGATGGGTGATGCCATGTCCTCCCAGCCAGCAAACACGCCGCCCGACGACCTCGTCGACTTTTTCACTGCAGCCAAGTTCTTCCAGCCGACCGGCCATCCCATCTCGCATTCCACGCTGCGGCGTGAGGCGCAGACTGCCGGCGTGAAGATCTGGGTGCGGGGTCGACAGCACCTGGTCTCCCTCTCCGACATGCTCGTCCTGCACGGTGAACGCCAGGACGCCGACGGCTAGCACGTCGGCCAACGCCCTCTGCCCCGCCTGACGGGCTCGTTCGCTGCCTGGCTCCTTCGCCCCCTTCGGTTCCGGAGGGGGCTTCTTCATGCCCACCACCTCAAAACCCCTTGCTTACGTATTGGGTTTCGCGTAGTGTCTGGAGCGCCGACAGAGAACACCACCCGCTACGGATCGAGGATTCGATGGCCGCGATAGCCCCCGAGCGCACGCTCGCGAAGCTGCCCGCCCAGCGCCCCCTGGCCGACCTGAGCGACACGCAGAAGGACCTGCACTGGGCCTTGATGGAACTCCTCGGCTACGAGGGCGGCGCGGCCACCACCGACGGCGGCCTCACCGACCAGGCCGAGCGCCTGAAGATCGCCCGCCAGGCCGCCGAGAACGCCGGGATCACCCTCCCCGCCGGTGCCGAGATCGCCGAGTGCAACGTGTGCAACCTGATCTTCAACGCCGACCACGCGCACGAGATCGAGGGCTTCACCCTCTGCGGCGAGCACGCGCACGAGTGGGCGCTCGCCAACGACGAGAACTACGGCCGCCCCGACACCACCTGGGACTAGCCCCCGAACTCCGGCTCGGCCCTGCCCGGTCGAGCACCCCCCGGCTCCCGGGGGCCGAGCCGGACCCAGGCCGGGCGCGCGGAGGCACCACTCCCGCGCGCCCGGCCGACCCACCCCGCTCACCGTTCCGCCCACGATCGGCTGGAGAGCCCCGTGAACCACACCCCCAAGGTGCTGCGCGCCGCGGCCGACCTCATCAACAAGCACGGCCTGCACACCGGCGACCAGTTCGTCGGCCCCGACGGCGCCTTCGACGTGGTCGCCGCGATCTACCACGCCGCCGCGCTGATCCTGCCCGACGCCTTCCGGACGGACGAGGACACCGCGATCGCGCACATCAAGAACTGCCGCCGGGCGATGGACGCGATCCGCGCCGTCTACGACACGCTCGAGGCCGCCTACCCCGAGGTCCACGACGAGGACGACGTCATCGACACCGTCAGCGTCTGGGCCGCCGAGGGCGACAGGAGGCCGGACCAGCAGCCGCCCTCCACCAGCGAGGTCATCGGCCGCCTGCTGCGCGTCGCCGACAGCCTCGAGACGCAGGACACCACGCTCGCCGCCTGACCGGACGCCCGGGTCGGCGGCCGAGCGGCGGCCGACTCGGGCCCGGCGGACAGGAGACCCCGCCATGCTCACCGCCGCTCGCACCGCCCCCGCACCCGGCACCTGCCGGACCGTCATGTCGCTGTACCTGGCGCAGCTGGACCACACCCAGCCCGTCGACACGAAGACCGCGCTCCAGGCCGCGCGCCACACGGAGCTGCAGTGCGGCGCCCTGAACCGGCCGGTCGCCGCCGTGTACCTCGCCGACGCCACCGCGACCCTCCGCACCGACCCGGCCGCGCACCACGCCCGCCTCGCCTGGGCCCGCGCGCTGGCCGCCCAACTCACCGCCCGCACCTGAAGCCGACACAGGAGCCACGCATGAGCACCCCCATCTTCACCACCGCGTCCACCAACTCCGAGCCGCCCGCGTACTTCACGGGCCTGGAGGCCGGGCGCGCCGACGCCGCCACCGCCACGCCCGACATCACCGCCGTCCGCCTCGGCTGGATCGCCGAGCACGCGGACCCCCAGTACGCCGAGGGCTACCGCGACGGGCTCACCTTCGACCGCGACCTGGAGAAGCCCTTCCGTACGCGCACCGGCCGGGCCTGACACCCCGAGGAGAACCACGACATGTACCTGCGCATGCGCGCCCGCCTGCAGCGCCTCGCCGAGCTGCTGCTCCTGCCGAAGCCGAGCCAGCTCGGCCCGGTCCACGTCCTGCTGACCGAGGACACCGACTTCGACGCCGACACCCGCCTGGAGTGGGGCGGCTACGTCGGCCGGCTCCGCTTCGACGGCATCGTCCTCGAGGGCAGCGCCGACAACCTCGCCCGGCTCGCTCGCGAAGCGGCGATCGCCGCCGAGCTGGCCGCCGCCGCCGAGGTCCTGGACGCCGGCCGCCCCGGAACCCTCAGCACGAGCGGGGGAGAGGCATGAGCAGCACCATCTGCGTGCCCGCCCTCGACCCCGACAGCGACGAGCGCTACGAGGTCGACACCCGGCCCGGTGCGTACGGCATGTACGAGGGCGTCGTCACCGGCCCGCTCGGCACCATCACTGGCGACCCGTACGCGCTGCAGCAGCTCGCCCACGCGCTGCTGACCGCGGCGGCCAGCGCCGACTTCGCCACCGTCCTGCGCGTCGACAAGGAGGGGCCGCTGAACGCCCTCGAGGCCCCCACGCCCGACCTGTCCGAGCAGAGCACCGCCCAAGCTGCGGCCTATGAGGGATGGACCAACACCACCCTGGTGTGGGCGACCGCCGGGGACGCGATGGTCCCCGTCGAGCCCGGCGACTGGGTCGGCGACGACGACGGCACCGCCACGGCCGTGGTCGACGACTCCACCGACCTGCGCTTCGCCGACGGCCGGCTGCACGCCCGCAGCCGCTGCCGCCACGACCACATCCACCACCAGCCCGTTGAGCACCCCGACGACCTGACGGCCGTACGTCGCGCGGCCGAGATGTGCCCCGGAGACGAGGACCGCACCGTATGAGCGCCCAGCCCATCCCGACCTTCCCCGCCGAGCACGCGGAGTACCTCGCCGGGGTCCACGCCCGGCAGGCCGCCGCCACTGAGGGCGACTGGGGCGTCTACGACCAGGGCACCCTCGTCGAAGTCGTCGCCGGCCTGGAGGAGAACAGCACCGGGTACAACTGCCGTCGGCAGATCGCCCGCCTCGATGTGGACCCGATCGACACCATCCGTGAGCACGCCGACTGGGACGCGGAGCAGGACTACGAGCAGCTCCTCGCCGACGCCGAGTTCATGGCCAAGGCCCGCACCGACGTGCAGCGCCTGCTCGGCATCATCGCCACGTTGGCCGGCCGCCTGGAGCTGGTACGTGAGTTCCGGATCCCGGTGAAGAACCAGTTCGGCGGGTACGCCGAGCTGACCGTCGAGCGCGGCCCCGGCCCGTACGACGACCGGTGGGCCGTCACCGACGGCGCTACCACGGGCAAGCGGGTCTGGCGCGACGGGACCTGGTACTACATCGGCGACATCGGTCCCCGCTTCGCCTATCAGCACACCATGGAGGCCGCGCTCGAAATCGGTGAGAAGGCTGCGGCCCTCGAGGGCGCGCGCGTGGACGCCGAGATCAAGCAGCTGCAGGGCCAGCAGAAGCTCCACCGGACCGCAGGCGGTGCTCGGTGACCGCCGCGGCCAGCGACCACTGGGTGCGCTTCGACCCGGCTGGCTGCGCGCAGAGCAGCTCCTACGTGGACGAGGCCGGCCCGCTGGCCGAGGACGCGTACAGGCGCTTCGTCCCGAGGGTCGCCGACCGGCGCCGGGAAGCGGCCGAGGGCTGGACGCTGCAGCGGCTGACCAAACAGGAATGGCGCGAGCGCGCGCTGCCCTGCTTCGCCGGCACCTGCGGCCACCAGGCCGCCGACCGGACGGTGGGGGAGGTCCGCGGGCTGACGGTCAAGCAGCCGTACGCCTGGGCCCTGCTGAATGGCAAGCCCGTGGAGAATCGCACCTGGCCGGCCCCGCCCGCGCTGATCGGCACCACGGTGCTGCTCCACGCGGGCAAGGAACTGCACCGCGAGGGCCTGCGCGATGAACGGGTGCTGTCCCTGCCCGGCCTGCCCGCCCGCAACGACCTCGTCACCGGCGCGGTTGTCGCCGTCGGACGGCTGACCGGATGCCACTTCGAGACGGACGGCTGCTGCGCCCCGTGGGGCGACCGGGAGGTCTTCCACTGGGAGCTCACCGACTGGCGAGCCCTCGACGAGCCGGTGCCGTGCAACGGTGCGCTCGGCCTGTGGCGGCCTCCAGCGGAGCTGGACGTCGCCTCCCTGATCCGTACGACGCCCAAGGAGGCCGCGAGTGTCCGCGCGTAGCGACATCGAGTGGACGGACCGGACCTGGTCGCCCGTCATCGGCTGCACGCGCGTGTCGCCGGGCTGCGACGGCTGCTACGCGATCCGCACCGCCAACATCCGGGCCAAGAACCCCAACGCGAAGGTGGCCGCGGCGTTCGCCGGCACCACCCACACGACCGGGGACCGGCTGGACTGGACCGGCCAGGTCAACCTCCTGGAGCAGCGCCTCACCGACCCGCTGCGCTGGCGCAGCCCGCTCAAGGTGTTTGTGAACTCCCAGAGCGACCTGTTCCACGAGCAGGTGCCCGACGAGTTCATCGCCCGCGTCTTCGCGGTGATGGCGTTGACGCCCCGGCACACCTACCAGGTGCTCACCAAGCGCCACGGCCGGATGCGGTCGCTCCTGAACAGTCCCGCCTTCCGCACCCTGTGCGAAAAGGCCGAGGCCGCCCTCGTCGCCGACGAGACGACACCCGGCCTGGCCCGGTACGAGCGGGAGCAGTACCAGACGCGGTGGTGGAGCAGCTTCGCCGAGCCGCTGGCGAACCTCTGGCTCGGCGTCTCGGTGGAGGACCAGAAGACCGCGGACATGCGCATCCCCGCTCTGCTGGAGACCCGCGCCGCGGTGCGATGGATCAGCGCCGAGCCGCTCCTCGGCCCGATCGACCTCGCCGGGCCGCTCCATCCGCTCGGCGGGCGCAGGCGGCTGACGTACTGGCTGACCGGCCGCCCCGGCCTCGGGGCCTCGCAGAAGACCGGCCCCGGGCCCGAGATGCACCCGCTCGTCACCGGGCCCCGGCTCGACTGGGTCGTTGCCGGCGGCGAGTCCGGACCGGGCGCCCGCCCGGCCCACCCCGACTGGTTCCGCACCCTGCGCGACCAGTGCGCAGCCAGCGGCGTGCCCTTCCTGTTCAAGCAGTGGGGGCAATGGGGCCTGGACGCCCCGCGCGACCGCGACGGCCGCATCGTGCGCGGCCCCCGCGGCCTGGGCGTGAGCCTGGCCATCGACGGCACGGTCTACCAGCCCGGCGACCTCGCCTACCCGGACGGGCCTCGCTACGGCGACGCCGTCCGCGCCGGGCACGACAAGGCCCGCCTGACGCAGGTCTACAGGGTCGGCAAGAAGGCCGCCGGCCGCCTGCTCGACGGCCGTACCCACGACGAGTACCCCGCGCCCCGACCGGCGCGCAGCTGGACGGAGACCTGATGACGCTCACCCTCGTGGAGAACCCGGCCGTGCCCACCTGGCGCATCGAACTGCCCATCGGCCTGGAGCTCATGAACTCCAACCACCGGCCGACCATCCCGCAGCGGGCTCGTCTTACCAAGGCCCTGCGCACGGCCGGCCGTGCCGCCGCCCTCAAGGCCAAGGTGCCTCGCCTGGAGCGCGCGTACGTCACCTGCTACCTGCGGCCGACCACCCGCGGTCGACGCGATCCCGGCAACTGGTACCCGAGCGCGAAGGCCGTCCTCGACGGCGTCGTCGACGCCGGGGTGCTCGCCGACGACGACTCCACCCGCGTACTCGGCCCCGACATGCGGTTGGGCGAAGTCATCAAGCCCGGCCCGCAACTCGTCCTGGTGCTCACGGACCTTACCCAGATGGCCGCCGACCACCTCACCCTTCTCGACCCCCTGGGAGCAGCAGCATGACCACCGCCGTCCTCACCCGCCCCCCATCCGCGGCCGAGGGCAGCCCGAACACGGGGACCTTCAGCCGGTCCCCAGCCGTGCGCGCTGCCCGCGCTCGCTGGGCAGCGCGGCGCCGCCGCCTGATTGCCTACGGCCAGTGGGACCCGTTCATGCCGGCCGAGCCGGTTCGCGCCCACCTGCGCGTCCTGGCCGAACTCGGGATGCCCCGCAGTGGGGTCGAGAAGGCGCTCGGTCTGCGGCAGGAGGCACTGCGGCACGCCACCAGCGGTACGTGGGGCTGGGGGGTGGGCGAGAAGATAACGAGGGAGATCGGCGAGGCTGTGCTGGCCTTCTGGCCCACGCTGGAAGACTTCCCCGACACCGCCAGCATCGACGCCACCGGCACGAGGCGCCGGGTGGAGGCGTTGGCGACGGTCGGATGGACCCGCGCCGAGCTTGCCCGCCGAGCAGGACGGTCCGTTGATGCGTTCCGCAACAAGCTGGCCCACGCACGCATCTCCGCGGGGATGGCGAAAGACGTGGCCCGCCTGTACGACGAACTGTGGGACCAGCGCCCCGAGGACCACGGAGTCGAACCCTGGGAAGCCCAGCGGTGCCGGACGAAGGCGCAAGCCGCCGGATTTCGGGGGCCGTTGGCATGGGACGACGACCTCTTGGACAACCCGCAGGCAGTCGCGCAGACGGACGCGCAGGTGTCCCTCCTGGACCAAGGGGAGAACCTCGCGGCGCGCTTCCTGATGGGCGAGTCGGTCATCCTCGACTCGGCCTCCCGCACGGAGGTGCTGGTGCACCTCATGGAGTGGACGGACCTGACCGTCGAACAGGTCGCCGAGCGCCTCGAGATGACGCCTGCCGCGGTGTCCCGGAAGTGGGAGCGCGTCAAGGCCGAGGCCCGCGCGGACGGGCGGAAGGCTCCGTGGCGCCGGGTGTACGTCGCGCAGCGGGAACTCCTGAAGGACGCGGCTGGCGCTGCCGCCTGACGGGCAGTGCCCGGAACACCTTCTGACCAGGGCGGTCTCCATGCGGAGGCCGCCCTCTCGCATGCCTGAAACCCTCTCGGATCTGTTGCTTACGTATTGGGTTTCGCGTAGTGTCTGGGGTGCCGACAAAGACACGCGAAACACCCAAGGAGCTGGCAAAGATGACCACCACCCACGAGCTGCGCCTGATCGAGACCAACGGCTACACGGTGCCGGGCGCGGTGCGGTACGCGGTCCCCGCCAACCAGGTCGCCACCGTAGAGGCCGAGCTGAAGGCCCTGGCCACCGCCGACGCGGACAGCCAGAAGGCCCTCCACCTCGAGCACGCGGCGAACCTTCCCGACCCGGTCAGCGCCGCGAACCAGCGCGCGGCGGCGCGGCAGATCCACGCCACCGGCTACCGGGTGCAGGTCACCCCGCCGGTCGCCTGACCGGCTGCGGCCGGGGCCCACGGGCCCCGGCCGCGAACCGCCAGCCACGTCGGCACCCGCTACACCTTCACCGAGAACGGAGACCCCCATGACGGCTCTGCGCACCGCCCGCCACGTGTACCCCAAGGGCACCCCCGGCCCGGTCTGCATCGCCCACAACCGCCTGGTCAAGTCGATCGAGATGGCGATGGCCCTCCTCGTCGAGTTCGGAGACCAGGCCACCCCCGCCATGATCGAGCGGCTCACCGAGGCCGACTTCGAGCGCGCCGCCCGCACCGCCGGGGTGAACCCGCCCAACAGCGACGAGACCCGCGATCAGGTACGCCTCCTGCTGAAGGTCTTCGTCGCCCTCACCACCACCGACGGCCCGATGGAGGCCGAGGTCCTCAAGGCCCTCCTCACCGGCCCCGGCCGCCGCATCACCGAGCCGAGCGCCCTGGTCGCCCTCCTGGTGCCCGTCGCCTGACGGGACGCCGCCCTTTCCTGGGGCCGGGCCGCCCGCCCGGCCCCAGGCCGACCGAAGGACCCTTCTCCCGATGTCGACCAACCGGCTTCAGCTCACGACGGCCGACCTCGAGCCCGGTGCCCGCGCCGTCTACACCACCCGCGCCGGGATCCCGCTCCGGGTCCGGGTCGCCGAACTTCGCGCCGCCGAGGGCATCTTGGTCACCCGCGCCACGCGCTCCGTCCCCACCCTGGCGATCCCGCTCCAGGACGTACGGGCCGGACGCCTCACCCGGCGCCCCACCCGCCGCCACGCCCTCCGCGTCGCCCGCGTCGACCCGGACGACCCCGCCAGGCCCGGCGACTGGTTCGTCGCCTGGTGCGCACGGTGCGGGTGGCAGACCGTCGCCCTCGCCGTCGAGGCCGCCGCCCGCTACCAGTTCCGCCGCTACCACCAGCTCCGTGCCCGAAAGGCTCCGACCATGCCCCTGCAGTCCACCGCCAGCCTGCTCACCGCCCTCGCCGCCACCGCCCTCGAGGACTTCGACGGCATCGACGCCAGCTCGATAGACGTCTTCGCAGCGCACGGCCTGGCCACCATCACCTTCGCCTCGAGCGGCGACCCGGCTGTCGACCGGGGTGCGGTCGAGCAGATCAACGGCGAGATCTGCATCAGCCAGCACGTGCACGACCTCGGCCTAACCCTGCCGGTGATCGTCCGCCCCAAGGACGACGACGCCGCCATGGCCGCCGCCGCCGACTCCCTGCGCCACCTCGCCGTCCTCCTGGACCGCGTTCGCACCGGATCCGACCAGGACCGGCCCGTGCAGATGGACCGGGCAACGGCGGTGAAGTTCGCCGAGAACGTCCTCAGCAGCGTCGGCTGAACCAGCAACCTCCCGCTGCGGCCCCGGCTTGCCCCCAGGGCCGCAGCGGGACTCGTCCTCGTCCCCCGCGCATGAAAGGACCCATGCCGTGCCCGACATCACCACCGTGACCGTGACCGAACTGCGCTGGAACAAGGACGTCTACCCGCCGACCGAGACGGACGGCACCAGCTGGATCCCTTGCACCACCAGCGACGGGCAGCCTGCCGCCCTCGCCCTCGACGCGCAGGAGCGGGAAGCCCTCGGGGCCCAGCTCCTCTACCTCGGCCGGGACGACGTCGTCCACGACCAGTTCTTCGAGCCCGGGCGCCTGTACGTTCGCGCCGGCGTCACCTTCCGGTGCGAGGGCCTGGCCCCCTACCCGGGCACCACCGAGCTGCGCGCGTTCGGCTTCCAGCGACACGGGCGTCCCACCGCCGGGTGGGCGCCGGCCATGCTGAGCGAGCGCGCCTGGCGCAAGGGCTGGGAGGACATCACCTGTCCCGAGCACGGATACGAGTGCTCCGGACACGCTCCGACCGCCGACCGCAAGGTGCACCGCTGATGGCGACCGCCGTCCTCGAGCGCACCTCCGAGCAGGCCGTCCCCGGGCCGGTGCCGCTCGCCAAGGTGCCCGAGCCGTCGTCCGGTGCGCAGACGTCCGGTCACGACCAGGCCCTGGACGCGATGCTCTTCGCCGTTCGGCGTATGGGAATCAAGGCCACCGACCGGCAGGTCGCCTTGCTCCTCACCGTCGCCGAGCGGCATCTGCTGCCCCCCGAGACCGACGACGAGACCTTCCCGCACGGCACGCTGCGCGGCTACAAGCGCCACCGCCGCCGCGACGAGCCGGCCTGCGCCGCGTGCCGAGAGGCATGCCGCCTCGCGTCCGCCGAACGCCGCCGCCGCAAGCGCCGCCGTGCAGTGAAGCCGTGCGGCACCGAGGCCGCCTACCACCGTCACGTGCGCCGCTTCGAGGAACCCTGCGAGCCCTGCCGGGAGGCGCACCGCACGTACGTCCGTGAGTACCGCAAGCGCCGCCAACGGGCGGCAGCCGCCTGACGACAACCGCCGGAGGACACGATGACCAGGCCACACCCGGCCGCCTTACCGCACACCGCCCTGGGACGTGCCCGGTGAGCGCGGCCAACGAGCAGACCGCCCTGCAGGTCCCCGCGCAGCCCGGCCGGGCCAGCCGCGGCATCCCGGCCGTCACCACCGAGGTGCTGACCCGGATGCTGCGCGACCACTTCATCAAGCCGGGGGAGGAGCTGCCCGGCGCGGTGTTTCTCACCGAGGTCACCGCCCCCGGGCAGACCGGACGCCGGGCAGATGCGGTCCATATCGCCACCTGGGCCTCCCGGGGTGGCGGCGAGATCGACGTGTGCGAGGTCAAGACCCAGCGCTCCGACTGGCTGCGCGAACTGCGCGACCCCGGCAAGGCGGAGGCGTGGTGGCCGTACAGCTCGCGGTTCTGGCTGGTCGTGCCCAACACCGACGTCGCCCGGGTCGAGGAGCTGCCGGAGGGGTGGGGACTGATGGTGCCCAAGGCCCGCGGCCGACGCTTTCAGGTCCTGGTCGAGCCGGCGCAGCGCACACCCCAGCTGACGACGGGGCTGCTGGTGACCCTCCTGACGAACACCGAGACCGTGCGGGTGAACGCGCTGCGCCGCCAGCGCGACGAACTCGACTCCCACTACCACGCGCAGGTGCAGCGGCTGCGGCAGCAAGGCGTGGCCGGACAGAGCCCGGACGTGGAGGAGAAGCTGGCACTCCTCGAGCGGCTGGAGAAGGCGCTCGGCGGGCGGCTGGGCCGGGGCGGATGGGGGAGCCTCGTCGGCACCGACGAGGCTGCAGAGGCGCTCGCTGCGTTCGCGCAGCCGTACATCGAGCAGCAGCGCGCCCGGCAGCGGGTCTCCCGGCTCGTACGGACTCTGGGGCATCACCGTGACGAACTGAGCCGCCTGCTGAGCGAGTTGGAGAAGGTGGCGGGCGAGGGGACGCCCACCGAGTAGGCGGCAGGGCGACCTCGACCAGAACAGGCCGGGCCTCGGTGCAGAGGCCCGGCCTGATCGCATCCCCACCCATGAAACCCGTTGCTTACGTATTGGGTTTCAGCTAGTGTCTGTTCTGCACGGCCCCCCACCCCCTTCCGGGGGCCACGCACCGGCCGCGCCCGCTACTCCCCCCCCGGCGGGCGCGGCCACCCCTTCCCGCTCTACGGAGGCTCCGATGACCCAGGTCCGCCGCATCACCGACCACCTTGTGCCGCTGCTGATGGCCCTCGGTGGCCTGATCGTCGGCCGCCTGGTCTTCGACTTCGCGGCCCAGCGCGGCGTGAACCTGCCCTGGCAGGCCGGCGCCGCGCTGCTGGCCTACACCTTCACCGTGGCCCTGCTCGGCCGCATCGGCGGAGAAGAACCCCACGAGGCCGTCGCCGACGCCACCCGCGTACTCGCCTACGTCGTGCACACCGCACTCGTCGGCGCCCTCCAGCTCCTGTGCACCACCGTCCAGCTCTTGGCGCTCCTCGGCGGCGGCCTCGCCGCCCTCGCCTCGGCTCCCGCAACGACCTGAAAGGCCACGCACCCGTGACCCTGCCCCGCTACGCCCTGCACCTCCCCGACGGCCGCTGGGCCTACTACCTGCCCGAGCCCGACCCCCGTCCCGGACTGCGCAGCGGCCTCTTCGCCGACGGCGAGCCGATGACCCGCCTGGTCCCGCTCGCCGACCCCAAGGGCGACTGGTACGTCGCCGACCGGCACGCCCAGCGGATCACCGCCGTCTACCAGCCCAGCCCGCGGACGATCGGCTACAAGCTGACCGACCCCGCGGCGCTGTCGGAGCGGTACCCGGCGGAGCTCACCGTCGAGGAGTGGAACGAGCGCGCGAAGGACCACGACGAGTACTGGGAGCTGTACGACAGCGTCACCGAGGACCTGGAGCCGGTGGAGCACGTCTACGAGGGGCCGTTCATGCCGCTCGAGGGCCGCCAGCCTCCGGCGCCGGACGAGCCGCAGTGGCGCGCCGAGCTTCCGTCCGAGCTGACGCAGCGCGCGGAGTACCGCCACCTCTTCCCCGGACACATCCCCGGCCTCAAGCAGCACCTCGAGGCGCGCATCAAGCAGATGCCCCGGGTTCAGCACTGCTTCGTCGACTACAAGGACAAGCCCGGCATCCACGTCACCCTCCGCGTCCCCTTCGACCAGCCCCGCACCGCGTACGTCCCCAACACCGGGCGTAGGGGCCAGCCGCTGAAGTCCGGGCGCACCGTGCAGGTCCTGGTCAGCCGAGACCTGGACCTGCCGGTCCCGGCCGCCGTGTACGGGGACAACTACGAGGCCGCGCTCGCCGACTGGCACCAGCAGGTCGAGTTCTGGCTCGCCCAGGTGGAGGAGGCCGGCGTCGCCGCCTGCTCCGCCTGCGACGGCAAGGGCTACGTGACGGCGGACGATGCCACGCCCACGGTCTCGAACGCACGCGGACGCCTGTCCGCGTGCGTGACACACAAGTCCGAGGCCGACGCGGCCGAGTTCGAGAAGCGCGTCGACGCGGTCGTGGCCGCCGCGACCGCCGACCTGCGCGCCCAGGTCGCCCGGGTCCGGTCCTTCGCCACCAGCCACGAGTACAAGTGGCTCCACGAGCTGCTCGACGGCTACGGAACCCACGGAGGCCACCTGTGATCGAGGACCTCACCCTCCGAGAGGTCCGCCAGGAACTGGAGCACCTCGTGGCGCTCGCCCAGACCGGCGAGCGTCCGCGCCCCACCCTGATCAACCCGCCCGGGCACCCGATGCCCGGGTGGGAGTGGGTCATCCAGCAGCGCACCGTGCGGCCACGGCAGAACCCGCCCACCTGGTGGGTGCGCACGGTCGACAACCCCGAGACGAGCGCCGCGGTCTATGTGTCCTCGCCCGACTGCATGGCGCCGGGAGAGGACTTCGGCGCCATGTTCCCCACCGACGCCCGCCGCCTGGGCCTGGCGCTGCTCGCCGCGGCCGACCGCGCCGAGCACCTCCACGCCGGCGTACCCCGCCTCGAAGACCACAGGACCTGACCACCACCGACCCGACCCAGGAGTCCCTTTCCTATGACCAGCGCACACCGTCTCGTCTACCTCGACACCGAGTTCGACCCGCGCGACCCGACCCTGACCGGCCTGCTCTCCATCGGCCTGACCGACAACGGCTCCCCGACCCGCGAGTACTACGCGGTCAACGCCGACGCGAACCTCAACGCCCTGGTGGACCACCCCTTCATCCCCGACCACGTCCTGCCCTACTTGCCGGTGAAGATCGCCCGATGGTCCGACGGAACGCCGGCCCAGATCGCCTGGGACGAGAACCACCCCGACTACCAGCACGTCCGCCCCACCGCGCAGATCGCCGAGGAGGTCGCCGCCTACTTCCCCGGCGAGCAGGAGCCGGAGCTGCTGGCCAACTGGGGCAAGGACGACATCGGCTACCTCCACCGCCTGTTCGGCAACGACTGGGGTGCCATGCCGCCCGGCATACCCCGCATCTTCACCGACCTCGAGGTCCTGCGCCGTCAGCTCGACGCCCCCGAACCACCGGTCCAGCTCACCGACGAGCACCACGCCCTGGCCGACGCCCGGTTCAACCGCGACTTCCACCACCACCTCCTGAACTTCCAGAAACAGCGGAGAGTGGACACCGAGCACCTGGCCGAGCAGCTCCACGCTGCACTGGGCTGGAACCTGCCCTGGGCGGAGCTGTCCGAGCCGGAGCGGGGGCAGAGCCGCAACGCGGCCCGGGCACTCCTGGACAGGTTCGAGGTCCGTCACCGCCCCCAGGCCAGCCAGTGACGGCCACCGTGGCGGCCCTGCCGCTGACGGACCTGGTTGCCGAAGAGGACCACGGCTTCGCCGACCGTCCCCTGGGCACCGCCGTCTTCAACACCGACCGCACCCACCGCTATCTGCTGACCCGGCTGTGGGACCCGAGCCGGCCGCTCGTCGTCTTCGTGATGCTCAACCCCTCGACGGCGGGGGCGAGGGACAACGACCCGACCGTCTCCCGCTGCCTGTCCTTCGCGCGGCGCGAACAGGCCGGCGGACTGGCGATCGTGAACCTCTTCACCCGCTGCGCGACCGACCCGGCCGCGCTGAAGACGGACCCGGACCCGGTCGGCGCGTACGCCGACTCCTTCATCGACCACACCGTCGCCGAGTCGCCCCTGGTGATCGCCGCCTGGGGCGCCCACGGCACCCTGCACGGCCGCGCCGAACAGGTCACCGCCCGGCTGTGGCGACGCGGCATCGGCCTGCGCTGCTTCGGCACCACGGACGGCGGGCAGCCCCTGCACCCCCTCTACCTGCGCGGCGACACCCCGCTGGTGCCGTACGCGCCGCCCGGAACCTGACCGACGACCGAGAGGACAACTCCCGTGAGCGAGACGACCGACCGTACGACGGATGAGATTGACGAGCAGGTCCCCTCGGCGACGGAGACGCTCGAGGACCTGGCCCGCATGTACCTGCGCACCACAGCCTCCCCGTTGCCCCTGAACCCGGCCACCTTCGGCTGGCAGGCCACAGCAGGCCAGCTCGCTGCGCTGTCTCTTCGAATGTTGCACTTCCTCAACGGCATCGACCCGAAGTACGGCAGCGCCTTCGCCGAGTTCTACTACGGGCCCCACGGGGACGGCCCCCACCAGCTGGGCGTCGGTCTGTGGATCGAGCGGAACATCGCCGAGCCCGCCGGAGCCACCGTCACGGAATGGGCGGAGAAGGCCAAGAAGGAGGCCGAGGCAGCCTTCGCCGACACGAGCAAGCCCACCGGGGTGAAGGACCTCGGCGAGCTGCTCGGCGAGGACGTGCTGTCCGTCCTGATCAACGGCCTCGGCGCCAGCTGGAGGGAATGGGAGGAGCACGGCAGCACCAAGCGTCTGTGCTTCCTGCCCGGCTGCCTCCGCGAGATGGACCTCGCCGAGGCGTGGCAGGGCAAGGGCGGTGCACGCGGGGAGGGCTGGATGTCCGCGCCGGCCGTGGGCTTCGCCTGCCCGGAGCACGCCGGCCAGTTCTGGGCAGGCGGTCACCAACACCTGCCCTCCTGGAGCCGCCCCACCAGTACGGACGCCACCCAGCTCGAGTGCACCTGTGGCTGGGCATCCGGCAAGGCGGCGTTCCGCGGGCACGGCATCACCCTCTACCAGGTGCACGCACTCGAGGTGCTCGGAGCCGGTGCATGACCGCCCAGAACTCCGCGCAGGCCCGCGCCGACGCCCTACGCGCCGCGCAGCAGCCCACCGGCTGGTGGCCGCGCCTGAAAGCCCTGCTCGGCTTCGCCACCCCGGTCAGCGCCGAGGCCGAGGCCGAGATCCGCAACTGGGACGCCGGCGCCGAGGGGGAGCGCCGTACGGCCGAGCTGGTACGCGTCCTAGCCGATGAGGGCTGGTACGGCTTCTTCGACCGGAAGGTGCCCGACGCGGACGTCGCGAACTGCGACTTCTTCCTCGTCGCGCCGAGCGGGCGAGCCTTCACGGTCGACGCCAAGCTGTTGAGCCGCGACGGCGTTGTGCGCGCCGACAACGGCCGGTTCTTCCACGGCGAGTTGCACTACGCCCGGGTCATCGGCTCGGTGCTGTTCGAGACGCGGCAGATCGAGAAGGCCCTGACGGATGAACTGAGCGCCCGTGGGCGGGGTCGCATCCCGGTAACCCCCCTTATCGCCGTGCACAACGCGTCGGTCGCCGGCGGCGGCTTCACCCTCGACGGCATCCGCGTCGTCCCGGCCGACCGGCTGCTGACGGTGCTCCGCGAACTGGCCGGCTCCGCGGACCCGACCCGGGCGGCCACCGTCGCCCGGGCGGCGGGCCGGGTACTGCCCCGGTACGTCGAGGAAGACTGCCGATGACCGCCGCGCGGATCCGCGCCGAACGCGCCGCCAACACGGTTGGCTACGGACTGGCCACCGGGCTGGCCGGCGCTGCCATCGGCGCCGTCACCGGCGGCCTGGGCTGGGCGCTCCTCACCGGTGGCGCCGCCGCGGTCGCCGGGGGCCAGGTCGGCCGGACGCGGCCGGACAGCACCACCCGTCGCAACGCCACGCTCACTGCCGCCACCGCCGGCTGTCTCACCCCGCTGCACCGTGAGGGGTGGCACCTGATCCACGCCCGTCCCATCGGGCAGGACGAGGACCGCGTCTACCACCTGTGCGTACCGCCGTCGGCCAATCTGGTGGTGGTCGTCATGGACTGGGCCGGCTGGCCCGCGGGCGCCCAGATCTTCCTCGACGGCAGCGGGGACCTCCATGCCGGCGAGGCGGACGGCAACATCGCGGTCGACTGGGTCCTGCAGGCCGCCGACACCGTGGGCAACGCGCTCGAGAACAACCGCAAGGCGCTGGGGCGCATCGGCATCGCCCAGGTTCTGCCCGTGCACGAGGCCACGGTCGGCGACAACGGCCACGTTCAGTTCCACCGCGAACACAACGACCACAGCCGCGAGATCAACCTGGTGCACGCCGACGCGCTCGCCGACAAGATGCGCACCGTCACCAAGGACGTCACCCGCGGCACGCGCCGGGCCGCCCGCCGCTTCGCCGAGTTCTTGGACAACACCTTCCCCTGACCGCAACTGCCGACGACGTGGGCCGCCCTCCCCGGGCGGCCCACAGCCGTTTCCGGGCCCGACAGGAAGATCAAAACCAGGGGGAAAGATATTGCTTACGTATTGGGTTTTACCTAAGTTGTGCACCACGCAGAATGCCGACCCTGGAGGCGCCCCGATGACTCACCCCGTCACCACGCTCGTCTACCGATCGGTCCTTCCCGTATCGCACCGCGCCGCCGGTGCCGCAGACGGCGACCTGCTGGACATCGTCCGCGGCGTCTTCGGTACGTGGCTGAAGGAGAAGTACCGTCGGCCGGTGCCGCTCGGGTCCGGCCACCATCCCCTCGACGACGGTTCCCTGCTCACGTCGCACGCCGCGTACGCCACGGACGGCTCCGAGTACGCGACGCGCCTCGAGCTGCGGCAGGACACGAAAGAGGCCACCTGGCGCACCACGGTCACCGCCGTCCGGCCGCAGGAGTATCCCGGCGCGGTGCGGGTCGACCTGGAGTGCTTCCCCCACGGCACGGGCCAGCCGCGGTCCGGCAAGCCCCGGCTCGTGCAGGCGCTCGTACGCGAACTGGAGCTCAACGACGGCCTTTCACGACTGACCGTGAACGGGCTGCGAGTCACGACGGAGAACGTCACCCGGCTCGTCGACGTGCTGTGCGACCCGGACCGCACGCTCCCGACCATCGTCGCCGCGCGGCCCCTGCAGCAGGACCCGCTGTGGTCCGAGCGGGTCGCCCAGACGATGCGGAGCGCCGCCGGGGACGCCTCCTTGTACGTGCTGTGGGACGCCGAGGCGGTCGACGCCTTCCGGGACGCCATCGGCGAGCACCATCGCGTCGCCCCCGGCGCCGTGCGTACCTTCCTCACCGACGTCGATCCGGCCTGGGAACCGGACGCCGCGCGCCACCGGTGGCTGGCCCTGGCCCGCTGGGCCGACCACGGCGATCGCACCTGGCACGGTGTGGCCCGCACGGTGCAGCGGATGGCCCTCGCCATGCCCCAGCCGGCCGTCCTGCGCGCCGTGTCCTTCCCGGACCTGGGGGAGCGGGAACGCCAGGAACGGCGGGAGTCCATGGCGAAGGCCAAGGCGGCGGTCCCGGCCCAGCGGTCCAGCGAGGCGGACAGCGCGCTGCGAGAGGAGGTCACCGTGCTGACCGAGCTCCTGGAGCTGGCCAGTGACCAGCTCGAGGAGGAGGGACGGTCCCGGCGGCTCGCGGAGCAGGCGAACGCCTCCCTGGCCGAGCAACTGCAGGCCGCCGTCGCCGAGCGGGAGGCCGAGATGGAGGACCACCTGCTGACCCTGGCAGCTCTGGAGCGGGCCCAGGCCGAGAACGACAGGTTCCGCAGGCTCTTCATGCGCCAGGGTCGCTGGGACGAACTGGCCGAGGCCACCGAGGCGCTGCCCGCCATCCCGGCCTCGTTCGAGGAGCTGTGGGCCCGCCTGGGCACCTTCGAGCACCTGCGCGTCACCGCCGACCGGCGGATCGCGCTCGGCCTGGACGAGCACGCCGAGGCCCGAACGTGGGTGGCGAAGGCGTGGAGCGGACTGTCTGCCCTCAACTCGTACGCGGACCACCGCCTGCAGGGGTTCGCCGGGGGCTTCCGCCAGTTCTGCCAGGACCCGCCCGCCGGTGCCCGGGTCTATCCGGTGAACCAGGTAGCGATGGCCGAGTCGACGAGGACCATGCGCGAACACGGCCACGAGCGGATCTTCCCCACGGTCGGCGGGGAGAGGGCGGAGATGCAGGCCCACCTCAAGCTCGCCGGGCGGGGGAACCTCTGCCCGCGCATCCACTTCCTGGACGATCTGGCCGGGAAGGATGCCTCCGGGCTGGTGATCGTGGGCTACGTCGGCCCCCACCTCACCAACACCCGAACCAACTAGAACACACTTTCGATAAGCTGGGGAGGGTGAGCACGTCAGCACCGCACCCCAGCGACGAAGCCGACCGGCGGGCCACCGTGCTGCACCTGCGCGTGCCGCCCGGCACCCCTGAGGCGCAGTACCGCGCCGTCCTCCACGTCCTCGAGCCCATTTCGCCCGTCGTGCAGGTCATCCCGCCCGGCGCCGCGCTCGTCGACGTCGCCGGCGTCCTGCGCCTGCACCGGCGCAGCCCGGCCGAACTTGCCCAGATCATCCGCACCCGCGCGATCGCCCTGACCGGCGTGGAGGTCCACATCGGCGTGGCCGCGAACTGGGCTCTGGCCGCCACCGCCTCCGCCCGCCCGGGCCCGGGCGGCATCCGGGTCATCCCCGACGACCCGGCCGCGGTCGCCGCCTTCCTGCACCCGCTGCCCATCGACGCCCTGTACGGCGTCGGCCGGCGCCAGGCCCACACGCTGCGCGACTACGGCATCCGCACCATCGGACTCCTGGCCGGCGTGCCCGCCGCCACCGCCCAGCGCCTCCTGGGAGGCCGCGACGGCCGCTTGCTGCAGGAGCGGGCCCGCGGCGAGGACCACCGGCGCGTCACCCCCACCGTGCTGCCCCGCTCCACCGGCGAGAGCCGCACCTTCGACTGGGACGTCCTGGACAGCGACGTCATCCGCGCCGCGATCCTCGACGCGGTGGTCACCATCGGCGCCCGGCTGCGCGAGCGCGACCAGGCCGCCACGGCCGTGCAGCTGCAGCTGCGCTTCGCCGACCGGTCCCTGCTCACCCGCTCCCGCAAGCTGCCGGCCGCCACCGCGCACGACGTCGACCTGCGCGAGTGCGCCTACCGCATCTTCAACGGCCTGCACCTCGAGCGGGCCCGCGTGCGCGCCGTCACGGTGCGCGCCGAGCAGCTCCTGGACGCCGACCAGGTCACCGAACAGATCTCCCTGGACCGCACCGAGGAGAACGTCCGCCGCGTCGAGACGGCCATCGACCGGGCCAACCACCGGTTCGGCCCCGGCACCGTCCGGCCGGCCACGCTCGCCGGGCACCGCACCGCCTGACAACGCGCCCCACAACGACGATGCCCCCGGCGCCTTGGGCGGGCACCGGGGGCGCTGTGACGCCGTGCCGTCAGGCCGTGGCGGCGGCGACCAGGGCGTCGAGCAGCTCGGTGAGGTGCTCGTAGTCCTCGCCGTACATGGCGTCGTAGTGCAGGTGAAACTCCGACCTGGCGGAGTCCAGCTCCTTCTGGCTGCCTCTCTGGGCGGCGGTGACCACCGCGTCGGTGAGGGCGGTGGCCGTGGTGTAAGCCTCGCCGTAGAGGGCGTCGTAGTGGTGCAGGATCTCGCTCCTGGCCAGGTCGAGCGCGCTTGCCGTCTTCATGGTCCCCTCCTCGGTGGGCGTCGTTCTCTACGCCCCCAACAATACAACGTAGCGTTGTAAAGTCAAGATCGATTCGAGGAGGAAAGGAGAGGACCGCCAGCCCGCTCGGACGCTATGGTCCAGGACCTGACCAGCGAGAACGTGGGAGGAGAGAGCCGTGAAGCCGTTGTGCTTCTTAGATGTTGACGGCCCGCTCAACCCCTGGATGGCCAAGCCGGAGAAGCGGCCCGCCGGGTACACCACCCACCGCATGAAGCCGCCGAGTCTGTATGCCCAGTACCCCGGCAAGCCCCGGGCGTACGTCAAGCCGCTGCGGGTCTGGCTCAACCCCGACCACGGGCCCTCCCTCCTCGGCCTCGGCCTGGACCTGGTCTGGGCCACGACCTGGATGGGGGAGGCCCGCGACTTCATCGCCCCCGTGCTCGGCCTACCGGACCTGCCGTACATCGACTTCGGCGACGCGCTGGGCGTCGCCGACGGCGGTGACGGCCTGCACTGGAAGACGAAGCCGCTCCTGGCGTACGCGGGCGACCGCGCGTTCTGCTGGGTCGACGACGAGATCTCCGACCGCGACCGTGCGTACGTCGCCGCCCACCACCAGGCCCCGGCACTGCTGCACCGCGTCGATCCCCGGCACGGGCTGCACGACGACGACTTCGCCACGCTCGCCGCCTTCGCCGCCCACTGCACGGCTACGGCGGCCTGACCCCACCCGGCCGGCCGGACGCATGAGGCCCGGCCGGCATCGGCTGCAACGAGGGGCCGGCCGGGCCGTACGAGTCCCGCCGGCCAGGGCCAGCCTTTCGCCCGGTAGGAGGCATGCGCCCAGTTCTCCCACGGCAGACGGCCACATCGCGCACACCGCTGGATGTCGTTCGGCGACCCACGCCAATGTCACGGCACCCCGATGTTGCCGATCTTGAAAAGGGGGACGGCCATGGCCGTCACGACTCCTACCGCCCGCGAAATACCCGAGGTCCGCGCCGACCTTGCCGCCTGGGCCGCCGACCGCGGCCGGGACGGCATGGCCAACTGGCTGCACTGCATGCTTGGCCCCCAGGCGCGCACCTCCTACGACGACCTCCTGCCGCCCGGCGTCACCACGCCCCAGGCCCTGGCCGCCCGGACGGCCGCCGGACTGCGCACCGCCGAACTCTTCTACGTCACCAGCGACATGACGGCGCTCGCCCACCACGCCGCGCAGAGCCTCACCGACTACGAGATGCGCCCCGAGGACCTGCCCGCCCCGGTCGGCATGCTCGCCTTCGAGGACCCGCCGATCCGCTACGAGGCAGCGGGCAACCAGCCCATCCGGCTCGTCACCTGGGGGCCCTGGCTCGGCCACCTGGCCATCGACTACTGGAGCGGCACCCGCGAGTACCTCGACGAAGTCGACGCCGCCCTGCCCCAGTTCATGGCGGGCATAGACCCAGCGGAGAACGAGGCGTGGCTGCGCGCGAAGTTCGCGCACGTCGCTCCGGGCCAGATGGCCGCGATCCACCCCATCCACGGCTTCACCTACCAGCGCACCACGCTGATCGAGCCCGGCCTGCCCGACCTGAGCGACACCCCGGAGGGCGACGTCGCCCTCCTGCGGCTGATCCAGGCCACCTGGCTCCTGATGGGCCAGACACTGGCCACGAGCGAACGTGTGGCCGCCGACCGGGCCTCCCGGCGGCGCATCCAGCGCCTCGACCGCGCGTACGGCACCGAGGTCCGCATGATCCGGCTGCGCCGGGCCCGCACCGAGCGCGGAGCCGACCCGGCCGAGCGCCCCGGCACCCGCGAGTACCAGCATCGCTGGGTCGTACGGGGCCACTGGAAGAACCAGTGGTACCCCTCGCGGAACGCGCACAAGCCGATCTGGATCAGCCCGTACATCGCCGGGCCCGAGGACGCCCCGCTGATCGGCGGGGAGAAGGTCTTCGTCCTCGCTCGGTGACGCGCCCGGCCGGGGCCTGCACGCCGAAGGTGCGCGGGCCCCGGCCCGTTGCTGCCACGGTGCTGGCCGGCCGCACCAGTGGGAACGCTGCCGGCCCATGTCCGCCCGGCGCTGCCGGAGACTCGCCGCAGGCCCGTGCGGGGGCCTGTGCGGGCACGGTCTGGCCCCTGGCCGCAGCCGCGCCCGGACGCGACGGCGGGCCGGACAGCGCCCGGCGTGGGCGGCGCCCGGCCCGTCGGCGGCTTCAGTGGGAGGGGACGGTACGGCGCCAGGCCCGCTTCTCGGCTGCCCGGGCCCTCCGCCGCTCGAGCGTCCGGTACCGGGAGCGCAGGCGGGAGCTGGTCAGGGCGCCGGGGACGAAGTAGTAGCAGGTGCAGCCGCGGCCGGCGTAACGGCAGGCGGGGCCGGCGTGGCGGGGGGTGGACTTGGCGAGCATGCGTGCCATCGGGTGCTCCCTTCGGATCGGGGAAGGGGCGCCCGCCGTGCGGCGGGCGCCCCGGGTGGTTCGGGCCGTTACGCCTGTCCGGCCAGCCGGTAGCGGCGCGGGCTCTCGGAGACCAGCTCGGCCTGCCCCTGGGTAGTGAGCTTGGCCAGGGCGTTGGCGATCGCTCCGGCGCTGCGACCCAGCGTCTTGGCGAGGCCCGAGGGGCCGACCTCGTCGGCCGGGTGGGCCTCCAGGTGCTCGTAGACCATCTGGCGAAGGTCGCCGCGTCCCAGGCGCTTGCGGGCGGGCGCCTCGGCCGGAGCCTCGGTCGCAGCCGCCGGGACCTCCGGCTCCGGGGCGGCCTCGGGCGCGGTGTCGATCGGGGCGGTGGCGTTCGCCGGAGTCTCGGTGGCGGCGTCCTGGGCCTCCGGCTCGGCCTCGGACTCGGCGTCGGCCGGGCGGTGGTACCAGCGGTCCGCCGTCTTGCGCGCCCCGTTGCGCTCGCCCAGCTCGCGGTAGGCGAGGTTGTGGCTCTCCAGGGCGGTCAGGGCCTTGCCCGCCGTCGAGCCGCCGATCCCGGCGTACGTCGCGATCTCGGAGGCGGTGGCGCCGGGGTGCTCGGTGAGGGCGGCGAGGGCCTTCGTCTGGGAGGGCGTCAGCTCGGCCGGGGCCTGGGTGGTGGTCATCTCGTCCTCGTTTCCTCGGAGTTGGGCATTCGGGAGCTCCCCGGCCGGGGGCAGCTGGTGCTGCGGGTGCCCGTGGCGCGTGCGCTTCGCGGTGTTCCCCGGGCACCTCCATGAACGCTCTGGTAGGCCCCACGAGTCAAGATCAAACCCGGTTTCACAGCTATTGCTTACGTATTGGGTTTCGCCTAACGTGTGGACGACGCAGACACCCCGCCCGAAAGGGGGCCGGAATGACGACGAACACCGCCACCGAGAACATGACCGGAGCCGAACGGGTCGCGCACGAACAGACGGAGGCCGGGATTGCCTACGCGGTCGACCAGCTCAAGCAGGGCAAGTACCTGACCATCACCAACGGGTCCGACGGCCGCGTCATCGGCACCTGCGGCCACAGCCCGCATGAGGACCGCGAGTACATGACCCGCCTGCTGGAGAGCGGGGTCCGCAAGTGGGACTGACCGCCGCCCAGGAGGCCGAGGTCCTGGTGACCGACCGGCTGCGGGACCTGATCGCCGCCGGGCTTCCCGGCGGCACCCGCCCGGTCCACACCGCCCTGCTCCTCCTCAACGTCGCCACCGGGCAGGAGGAGGTCCGCCTCTACTGCCAGGTCACCGACGGCCGCCCCGGCCACGAGAGCCCCGTGTTCCGCTCGGAAGCCCCGCACGGCGCCTTCGCCCTGGACCTGATTGCTGCCCTGCACGCCCACCGGTTGCACAACTGGAGGCCCTGCCGGGACGGCTACATGCCGGGCGTCATCAACCTCGCGACCCGGCGCCAGGTCGGCTGGGCCATCGACCTGCGCCACCTGACGGAGGGCGACAGGTGAACGGCATCCCGTACCGGGTGTGGATCCCGCCCCGGCCCACGGGCGGCGACTACGCCGCCGTCCAGGCCGCCGACCTCGACCGCGCCCGGGTCGTCCGGGCCGGCGAGGTCCGCCTCGGCGACACGGTCCTCGCTGACTTCCCTGGCTTCGTCGTGCCCGGCACCGACGGCCTGGTGACCGCCGAGCACCTCACCGACCCCTACTGGGCCACGCCCCAGCCGGTCGACGGCACCTGCGGCTGCCAGCCCTGCCAGGCGTCGGCCTGGACGGCCGCCGACGGCCCCCTCGTCAAGCTCGCCGACGGCTTCCCGTGGGACGGCTGCGACGTCCGCCGTGCCGACGACCTCCTCCTGGTCGCCCCCTACCACTGCGACTGCGGCTGCGACACCACCCTGGCCGACGACTGGTCCGCCTACGACTGGGTCTCACCCGCCTCGGTGAATCACCTGCTGGAGACCGGCCGCCCGCTGCGCCCCGGCGAGGACCTGCGCCTCGCGCCCTCCCTCACCTTCGACCGCTGAACCTCGAACGGAGCCCTGCCATGCCCGCCGGCGACAAGCCGACCTCGACCGCCCCGCCCGCCCCGCCGAGCGTCCGGGCGGACCAAATCACCCACCACGTCGTCCAGTTCAGCGGGGGAGTCGGCTCTGCGCTGTCCGCCGTACGAGTCGCCGAGCGGGTGGGACCCGACTCGATGACCCTGCTGATCGCCGATACCCAGGTCGAGGACGAGGACCTGTGGCGCTTCAGCCAGGACCTCTCGGACCTGATCGGAGTGCCCCTCACCAAGGTGGCCGACGGCCGGACCCCCTGGGAGCTGTTCCACGACGTGCGCTACCTGGGCAACGACCGCCTCGCGGTGTGCACCCGGCACCTGAAGCAGATCCCCTGCC
Source organism: Streptomyces sp. NPDC045998 (assembly GCF_056430285.1). Classification (NCBI taxonomy): domain Bacteria; kingdom Bacillati; phylum Actinomycetota; class Actinomycetes; order Kitasatosporales; family Streptomycetaceae; genus Streptomyces; species Streptomyces sp. NPDC045998. The sequence continues at coordinate 22,091 of NZ_JBWKLJ010000014.1, read as the reverse complement.
GCACCTGGATGGAGAAGCACGCGCCGCCCGAGACGTCCGTTGCGTACGTCGGCATCGAGCCCACGAAGAAGGACCGGCCCCGCACCGAGGCCATCGTGCGGAACTGGGCACCGTGGCGGGTGGAGTTCCCGCTCCTGGAGGGCCCGGACCGTACGAAGGCCGAGCTGCTGGACGAACTGCGTTCTCTGGGCCTGGAGCCGCCACGGCTGTACGGCATGGGCTTCGAGCACAACAACTGCGGGGGCGCCTGCGTGAGGGCGGGCCAGAAGCAGTGGAAGCACCTGCTGACCACCTTCCCCGAGCGGTACGCCCGCGCCGAGCAGCAGGAGGAAGAGATCCGCGCCTTCCTCGGCAAGGACGTGTCGATCCTCAAACGCGTCCGCAAGGGCGAGACACACCGGCTCACCCTCGCCCAGCTGCGCTGTGAGCAGGAGGAAGCCGCGGCATGACGACCGCCAGCACGTACACCGCGCCGAGGATCCTCTCCCTCGGCGCGGGGGTGCAGTCGACCACGCTGCTCCTGCTGTCCGCCGAGGGCCGCCTCCCCAAGCTGGACGCGGCCGTCTTCGCGGACACCGGGTGGGAGCCCGAGGACGTCTACGACCACCTGGACCGGCTGGAGAAGGAGGTGGCCGCCCCGGCCGGCATCCCGATCCTGCGCGTCCGCGCCGGCAGCATCCGCGGCGACGCCCTCGACCCGCAGGCCCGCTATGCCCAGATGCCGCTGTACATCCGCGGAGCCGAGGGCGGCGAGGGCATGCTGCGACGTGCCTGCACGGACGAGTACAAGCTGAAGCCGATCAAACAGGCCGTCCGGGACCTGCTCGGGTACCCCCACCCGCAGCGCGTCCCGCCCGGCGTCTACGTCGAGCAGTGGGTCGGCTACAGCGCCGACGAGTCCTGGCGGGCGGCCCGGGCCGACGTCGACGTGCAGTACATGAAGATCGAATACCCCCTGCTCTTCCTCCCCGGAGGGGCCAGTCCCCGCTACGCGGTGGGATGGACGCGCGCGGACTGCGTCCGCTACCTCTCGGCCCGGGGCTTCGCCTCGACCCCGAAGAGCGCCTGCATCGGCTGCCCGTACACCAGCAACGCCCGCTGGAGGAGGATGCGCGACGAGCGGCCGGGGGAGTGGGCCCAGGCCGTCGACTTCGACGCGCGCATCCGGCGCGGTTACGCCCGAGCCATCTCGAGCGGGAAGCCGCTGCGAGGGGAAGCCTTCCTGCACCGCTCCCGCGTGCCGCTCGACCAGGCCCCGATCGACCGCGTGACGAAGGCCGAGTGGGCCTCCCGCCAGACAGACCTCTTCGAACAGCTCGCCGACGAGGAGACCGAAGAACTCGGCTGCTCGCCCTGGGGGTGCCGCGGTGACGACGACGGATGAGGCGGCCCCGGCACGCCGCCACCAGGGCCGGGCCGACGCCGGCGACCGCAGGAGCGCGTTGAAGGCGGCGGCCCTGGCCGCCGCCGCCCGCGGATGGCGGGTTTTCCCGCTGCGCCCCGGGACCACGGAACCGGCCGTCCAGGACTGGCAGACCCGGGCCACCACCAACACCTGGCGGATCGTGCGCTGCTGGGACACGGGCCCGTACAACGTCGGCGTCGTCCCCTGCGCCTCTGGGCTGCTCGTCCTGGACCTCGCGCCTGCCCGGCCGGGTGAGCAGCCGCCGGACCCCTTCAGACTGGCCGGCGTCACCGACGGGGCCGACGTCCTGGCCGTGCTCCTCGACGGGCAGCGGGAGCGGCTGCCGGTGGAGACCTACAGCGTGTGCGGACCCGGCGGGCGGCTGCAGTACTACTTCACGCACCCCAAGCCGTGCCCGCCGGCCGCGCCCGGCCCGCTCGCCTGGCACGTCGAGATCCGGTGCGACGGCTCGTACGTTCCGGCGGCCGGCTGCGTCACCGTGGACGGCGCCTACGACGTCCTCCACGACGGCGAGTTGGCGCCCCCGCCGCCCTGGCTGACGACGACGTCGTGATGGTGAACTCCGTGGACTCCCTACAACGATGCATTGTATTGTTGTGGTGTCGCCCCGGGGCCCACGGGGCGGTGAAGCGGACTCGCGCGAGCCGGACCCCCTGGCCTTCCCGGTGGAGGGTTTCGGGGCTGGGGACCGGGTTGGAGTCCCGGACCGCTTCATGAAGGGCTCACCGCTCGCGAGGTGAGCCCTTCCGTGTTTCACCGACCGATGCGTCGAGCTGGCCGGGTGCACCGCCTCCAGGTCCCTATGTGCCCTCGACCATGTCGGGCGTCAGGTCGCCGCGCACCCGGCGGACGCGGGGGCGGTGCCGGTAGCGACCGAACTCGAGCCGCTCCTGGTCGACCTCGATCTCCACCACCACCTCGGGCACCACCGGCAGGTAGTGCACCGGGTCCGCCCCGGGCAGACCGCCCACCGTGCCGGGCAGCTCCCGCATCCCGGAGCCGGTCGCGTGCAGCAGCGGCGCCATGGTGCGGCGCAGATGGTCCCCCACAGGCAGGCTCACCCCGACCGCCCGCATCCGCCCTCCGCTGGGCCGGCCCAGAACGAGGGCCTGCGCGGCCGGGGACGCGCCGGTCACCCCGATCACCACCGCCTCGCTGGTGTGCCGCTGACGCCACTTCACCCAGTCCGCCCGGTGACCGCCGTCGTAGCGTCCCTGCGTCCTCTTCCCCACGAGGCCCTCCACGCCGGCCAGCGCACCGACCCACGCCAGCGCCTGGTCGGCGTCCTCGGTGGCCGGGACGGCCCGCAGCACGGACGGCCCGCCGGCCAGGAGCCGCTGCAGCTCCACGCGCCGCTCGGCGTAGGGCCGGGGGCGCCAGTCGGTGTCGCCGACGGCCAGGACGTCGAAGAGAGCGACGTGGACGGTGAAGTCGGCGCCGCGCCGCGGGCCGCGGCCTCCCGCTCGGGACTGCAGGCGGTCGAAGGCCACGCCGGTGCCGTCCTCAAGGACTGCGACCAGTTCGCCGTCGAGGACTGCGTCCTCCAGGAGCGCCGCGGCCTCCCCGACGTCGGAGAAGGCGCGGGACAGGTCGGTGCCGTGGCGGCTCCACACCCGGCGGGTGCTGGTGTGGATCTGGCATCTCCAGCCGTCCCATTTCGGTTCCCACGACCAGCCCGGGCCCTTGGGCACCGCGTCGACCGCACGGGCCAGGGCGAGCGGGGCGGGCAGGGTGAACGGCGGCACACGAACCTCCAGCTGGGTCTCAGCGTAAGCCCGCGCCCCGCGCCGGCCTGACCTCGCCGCACACGTACGCGTTGATTGCCGGGCAATCAGCTTCTGCCGACCCCCGAAGACAAGCGGCAGGCGTTCCCAGCAACCCAGCCAAACCATTGCTTACGTATTGGGTTATGGGTAGCGTCGAACTACGAAGAACCCTGGCGACATGCCGACAGCTCACCGTCGAGGAGGCACCGATGCGGGACATTCGCACCGCCGACGGCCAGACCATCCCCCTCAACGACTGCATCTGGTTGCAGCGCCGCCCCTGCGGCTGCGTCGTTGCCCACGTGGCTGCCGTGGCCGACCGCTGGGTGCTGGCCACGCCCGCACAGGCGCACCAGCACCTCAACCCGACGCCGATCGACCTCGCGCGCGCCGCTCAGGCTCAGCTGTCCATCGTCGCGGTCTCCCGCGACCACTACCACTCGCGCTACAGCGCTCGCTGGCGCTGCCACACCCATGGCCAGAGCGCCGGGTCCGGCCCCGCGTAATTCCCTGGCCGCAACCACCCCACCGTGGCAGAACCACCGGCCGGGCCAGCCGGCCCGGCCGCCCGACACCTTTCGGAGAGATCGTGACCCAGCCCTCGGAGAACCAGCCAGGCGAGCCCGTGGCACCGGAGGCATCTGGCAGTCAGCCCGCGATGGTTCACGTCGAGCAACTGGCGCGGGCGCTCGCCGGCGCCGCCTTCCTCAACCCTCAGCGGCAGGCCCTGCCCTTCGATGAGCTCCCTGGCGACCGGCGAGAGGACTACCGGATGCAGGCCCGGAAGATCCACAGCCCTGGCGGGGCGGACAAGTCCTAGGTGGGGCCGCCGCCGCTGACGGCCGCGATCACTCGCCTCCGTACCCCCTCTAAGCCCGTTGCTTACGTATTGGGTTTGGAGCTACTGTCAAACCGTACCCACCCCGTACAGCAGGGAGAACCGCATGTCCCGTCGCAAGCCCCGTAGCCGCGGCGTCAGCCTCCGCGGACGCGCCGCCGGACTTCACCGCTTCCGCAACGAGGCCCGCGTCGACGGCGGCAAGCGCTACCTCCGCCGCCGCGTCCGCGCCCTCGACAAGGCCGCCCTGCGCTGCCTGGCCCTTGAGGCCGACCGCACCTGACCACCCGACGCTCCCCGTACAGAAGGCAGTACGCCCGCCATGACCACCGTCATCACCGTCGGATTCACCCGGCCCGTCCATGCCCACGAACTGCGCCCCGGGGACGTGTTCGCCTTCCCCTACGCGCCGGACGTCCCGCTCACCGTCGTCGACGCGAGCGACCAGATGCTCGTCCCCGGGTTCCCGCTCGCCGTCCTGACCCTCGCGGGCTTCCCCCAGCCGCTGACCCTGCCGGGCACGACGGACGTCCGGGCTCTGCGCATGGTGCGCACCGTGGCCCTGACCTGCCTGCTGTGCGGCAAGCGGCAGGAAAGCGAGCTGGACCTGCCCAAGGACGGCGAACCGCTGTCCCTGGTCTGCAGCGACCACGGCTCCTCGGCGGCGGGCGCAGCCGCAGCAGCGGCGTGAACCGCCCCGCCAGTCCCCGGACGCCACGGCCCCTGGAGCGACCGAAGTGACCGAAGCCCCGACCCAGACCAGCGACCTCACGCCCACGTCGACTGCGCTGATCCTGCCGCCCGCGGCCGGCAACCAGCGGAGCTACCGGATGCGCCTGGCCGACCACGCCCTCGACCAGGCCCCCGGGCACCCGGCGTACGGCTTCGGCCGGGACCCGAAGAACATCGTGGTCTTCCTCGACCACCGAGGACCATGCGACCAGTCCGCCAAGCGTGTCGCGGAGCACACGGCGCTGAACGCCGAGTGGACCCGCCGCCTCGAGGCGGTCGGCTTCACCGTCCGCCCCGCCGCCCGCTGCGGGCTCATCGCCACCGTCGACCTGCCGCCCACGAAGGCGATCGTCGAACCGCACGGCCCGGCTGAGGAGTTCACCGACAAGGTCACCTTCCCCGACTACGGCGTCGGCGGCCTGGTCCGCCTCGTGCCCACCTACGCCAGCGCCGACTACGCCGTGCTCTCGCTGAACGAGGAGTTCCTCACCGCGGCGAAGAAGCTGCCCTGGGCGGTGGAGGCGCTCGCCGTGCACTGGGGCCTGCCCGACGACGACATCCGCCCCACCTACACCACGACCCCGAGGACCTGAACATGGCTCGTACGAACACGCCCGTGACCGAGGAGCAGCTCGCCGCCAACCCGGCCGCCAAGCTGGTCTACGACGCTGCCCAGCAACGGCGGATCACGCACGGCAGGCACGCCGCCGACCTCCTCGCCGAGCACGGGCACACTGAAGCGGCCGAACGCCTCCGCAGCGAGGTCCGCGCGCAGAACGGCCACCTCTCCGCCAAGCAGGCCGTCGCCTTCCTCCTGCGCGCGACCGAGCAGCAGGAGGCGTAGTGGCCCGCGGTATCGGCATGGCGCCGGACGCCAGGCTCTACCGGGCCGTCATCGTGAAGTCCTACGCGGACGGAGAGACCGTCACCGCGTACGAGGGCCCGTACGACAAGCCCGGCACCGCCCGCGGCCGGGTGTCCTTCTGGAAGCGCCACTTCGCCGAACGCGGCGACGGCAGCAAGGCCGACGGGCACATCGAGGTGTGCCAGCCGGTCTGGGCGCCGGTCCCTGACCCGGCCCCGCGCGCCAGGAAGCCGCGTACGGCTCACTGACCGCTGCCTTCCCGACGCCGCCGCGCCTCCTGGCTCGGCGGCGTCGGCGCGTTCGGGGGGCCAGCCGCCCGTGCGCCGGCGGGGGCGCCCGAAGAAGATCACCAAACCCACTTCACACCTTACAACGAGGCGTTGTATAGTTCTGGGGTAGGGACAAGCCCGAACACCCCAAGGGGGAGACCATGCACACCTTGGCCGCCTTCGACAACGGCACCACCGCCCGGATCGGCTTCTTCAAGGACGTCGGCCACGCCCTGTACACCTTCGACGACGACCAGATCCTGGTGAAGCCTGCCTACTACGGCCTGCCCGACCGGCACGCGGTCACGATCAGCCTCGGTCGGCCGGGCGACACCAGCGGCTACGGGCTCACCGGCCTCCACATCGGCGACTGGTTCCTGACCGGCACGGTGATGTGCACCGGCCTGGACTTCACGCCGGGCCCGCACCCGCACACCCCAACCAAGAACCCCCTGGCCGACATCACCGACCAGGTCGCCCGGCAGGCCGCCGCCTACCACCTGGCCCAGATCGCCGACCACTTCCACAGCACCCTCGCCCCCGCCATCAAGTGGTGAGCAGAGGCGAGCCCCCCGGCCCCGCGGCCCTCACCGCGGGGCCGACGGGGGTGCCAAAACCGCGCCCGCCGCTTGAAGCGGCGCCGCCCACGGGCCCCGGAGGCACCCGCCCTCCGGGGCCCGCTCCTTGTTGGCCCGCGCTACGACACCGGCCGCCACGACCCGCACGACCGAGTCGTGAACTGCCCGTCCCCGGCTTGTACCGTCACCCGCACCTCGCGCGCCGACGTCGCGAACTGGTTGTCCAGGACCTCACCCGACTTCGAGGTCCGCTCCCAGTAGCACTCCCGCAGCGCCCCGGTCGTCCGGTACGTGCCCGCCGGCATCTGCTCCGGCCCTGGGCCGACCTCGTACGTGCCATCGGTGAACCACCGCTTGTACGTGCCGTCCACGGCGGCCTTCAGCGTCTTGGCGTGCTTGGGGCAGAACCGGGTGACGCCGTCCTGCAGCACAGCCTCGGCGTCCTCCTTGGTCAGCTCCTTCTCCGCCAGCCACTGCGCCGGCGACACCCCCTCGATCTCCGGCTCGTCCAGCAGCTCGCAGTACCGCTGCATGGCGTCCGCCGCCGAGCCGGTGCCCTGCCCGTCGAAGTAGAAGCTGGTGCCCAGCACCATCGCGTTGAACTCCTCCTCCGGCGTCGACGGCGCCGCCGGCGGCTCGCTCGTCTCCGCCGCGGCCGTGCTCGCCGACGGCGACCCCGACTCCTTCGCGTCTGCCGTGCCGCCGCCGGCGCAGCCCGACAGCGCCACCACCGCGGCGACCGCCCAGGCCGCGACGATTCCCACCCGGTGTGCATCTCTCATCCGCGCAGAATCGCATCCGAAGATCATCAGGCGTGCGGAAATCGGCGGATTCGCGGGCCGGCCTGCACAACGCCACAGGCCACGGAGTCTGCCGTCCAGCGGCGCCCTGAGCCCACCTCCACCGCTTACCAGTGGCGGCTGCACGACGACCGCATGGCAGTAACTCCGGTGCCGCAACAGGGAGTTGAACCCCGAACCCGCTCGATCTTTATAACGAGACGTTGTATGGTCGGTGCGTAGGGAAATCAGGCGAAAGGAGCCCGAAATGGGTGCCCTGTACTTCACGACCCAGCAGGACGGCACCGACGTCGACCAAGCCTTCAAGGACGCCCGTGACGATGCCCTGCACCAGGACGGCTACGGTGGATACACCGGCACCATCGCCGAAAAGGACTCGTACGTGATCGTCACGCAGACCCCGATGACCGAGGGCGATGCCCAGGAGTACGCCGCCAAGCTCCTCGAGGACGGCACCCACCCGCTCAACGACCAGTGGAGCCCGGCCGGAGCCATACCCCTCCTCACCGACCGCCGCCGCGTCTGCGCCACCATCCCCGAGCGCGCCGACCACCCCTTCGGGTACCAGAACCTGCAGGAGGCCGCCCGCGCCGCCCTCACCGCCAGCGGAGAGCTGCAGGAAGGCGAGGAAATCGCATACGGCATCACGGGCAGCTACAACACCCACCCGCGCACCGGACGCCCCGTCTCCGGCGAGCTGGACATCCCCCTCAAGGGTGGACCGCTCAAGCACCGCGGCTGGTTCTTCTTCGGCTACGCCTCCTGGTGACCGCCGCCCTGGGGCGGGTCCCGCGCCGCCCGGCCCGGCCCCAGGGCCTGTTGTCAGCGGCATGCGCCACGATCACCCCATGCCCACCCTGGACGACCTGTCCCCCTACCGGCGAGCGAAGCTGCTGTGGCGCTGGTCCTTCCGCGGCCTGCCCTTCGTGGAGCAGCTCGTGGCCGACGCCGTGAACCACCCCTGCCACATGCCGAGCCCACCACCCGGCCCGCCCGGCACGACCCTCGCCGTCCCCGGCGACGACGGACGCCACCACCTTGTCCGCGGCGACCGCATGCTGTGCGCCGAGACGGCAACCGACGCCGGGTGGACCCACCGGGAGCACATCATGTGGCTGGAGACCGAGCACGGCGCCCAGGAATGGAAGGGCGGCTACTGCGACGGCACGCCCACCTGGGGATCCACCGACGCCGAGTGGGCCGTGCGACAGACCGGCCCGGGTATCGACCCCGGCACCCTGGCCCGCCGCAACCGCTGCACGGCCGGCAGATCCATGACGCTGCACCTCTGGCCACCCCCGCCCGCCCGCACCGCATCCATCCGCCGCCTGCGCACCGCCCTGGTCCGCGCGCTCGGCCCCGACTGTCATCTCTGCGGGCACTACCCCGGCGCGATGGTCGATCACGACCACGAAACGGGCCTGGTCAGAGGACTTCTGTGCGCCCTGTGCAACCGGACGCTCGAGGAATGCCCCCACGCCGGCGGCTGCCCCAAGGCCGACTACCAGCTCGCTCCACCGGCAGCCTCCCTCGCCCTGATCTACCCATCTGGCGCGGAGTGGCGACCCAAGGAAGCCACCCGCCAGCGCGTCATCCAGGAACTGGGCTTCGACCCCTTCGAGGGCCTCCCCACGAGGCGCACCTGACCGACCGCCCCACCTGCGACCAGCACGAACGCGTATGCCAGGGTGAGCTTTTCACCCTGATCACGGAGTTCGCGTGCTGAACAAGCTGATGGGCCGGTCCGAACCGCCGGCCGAGCCACCCGCCCCGCCCTTGCGCTGGTACACCGCCGTCACCGTGTACCGCGACCCGGCCAACCCCGCCGGCTCCCGGGTCCGCACCACAGACACCCTCAAGGCCCGCTCCGCCCGGGAGGCGACGCTCCTCTTCCTCGCCAAGACCGAGGCCGGTCCGCCGAAGCTGCCGAACGTGGATCTCTCCGCCTGGAGCATGGTCCGCCTCGACGTCTCCGAGACCGGCGAGGACGCCCTCGAAGAGCAGGAGCGTCGCCGGCGCGCCGGTCAGTAGCCGTGCTGTCGCTTGCTGGTCAGCGAGTCCAGTCCTTCAACGAGGACGCGATCTCCCGTACGTCGACCTGACCGCTGGCGACCCGCTCGACGAGGTCGGCGGCTTCCTTGGTGGTGACGTTGACCGGGAGCCCGGAGGCATGGAGGTAGGCGGCAGCGACCGAGGCGCCGTACAGCTCGTTGGAGTGCTCGAGCGCCGGGACACGGACGAGCTGCTGAAGCAACGCGGCAGCTCGGTGATGGGCCTGGTCGTAAACGGGCGTGTCCATCACCCGGAACCCGTGCCTGGCCCGGGCAGCCTCCAACGACCCCCAGTCGACGACCTCGGGATCCCCAGGAAGCTCCTGGTGGGCGATGTCGAGCAGCCAGGGCAGATCGATCTGCAGGAACATGGGCGGCCCGCGATCAGGCAGCGTCGACGCTGGGGTCGGCGGGACGGCCGAAGCGGTCCGCGAAGCCCTCGGCGTGCTGGCTGATGAAGGAGCGGGCGCCCTCACGGAAGCGAACCCGGGTCAGGTCGGCGTCCAGGACCTGGACGGCATACGCCTCGGCGGGCACGCGCTTCTCGGCCGCCGCCCGCTGGAGCTGTTCGTACGCCTCATCGCTGATCTGAATGCGGATTTCCCGAGCCATGCGACAACCGTAGCGGTACGCCGCGGCGCACGGCAGGGGAACGGCGTCTCCGGCCGTGGCCGAGCGCGCCCCCACGGGGGTTACCCACCGTGGGTAAACACCGCCGGAGCCGGTCAGTGCCTGCTTCTCTAGGGTGAGACCACGACGATGGAGGGGACGAACGTGTCAGTGCAGGAGCAGGCGACCGGGCAGAACGGCACCGGGGCCGACGACCGCAGCGCGGCGGAGAAGGCCAGCGAGTGGCAGGTCTTCGGCGAGCGCACCATCTACGAGAACAAGTGGGTCACCCTCGCCAAGGCCGACATCCAGGAGCCCGACGGCAAGCGGTACGAGCACCACAAGGTGTACCTCCCGCAGGCCGCGATGGTCGCCATGGTCGACGAGCAGGACCGCGTGCTCATGCTGTGGCGCCACCGCTTCGTTCCTGACCTGTGGAACTACGAGCTGCCCGGCGGCCTGCTCGACGAAGGTGAGGACCCGGCCGCCGCTGCAGTCCGCGAAGTCATCGAGGAGACCGGCTACCGCACGACCCGTCCGCTCGAGCGCGTCGTCGACTTCGAGCCGATGATCGGCACGGTGACCTCGGCGCACCACGTCTACATCGCCCGCGGCGTCGAGAAGGCCGGCGAGCCCACGGAGAAGAACGAGGCGGCTCACATGGAGTGGGTGCCGCTGGACGACATCCTCGGCCTGATCGCCGCCGGGAAGATCCGCAACAGCGGCACCCTGGTCGCCGTGCTGTACCTGCTCGCCACTCGCCAGAGCGCTTAGGCGGCGGTTGTGGCCAGCACCTGAGCGATACGCCGGCGCTGCCGCACTGAGCTGGTCATCGACGCCAGGTCCTGCGCCCGCAGGGCCTGGCGTCGCGCTTCCTCCCGCTCCCCGCGCCGCGCCAGCACCACCGCCAGGTCACAGCGCACCCCGGCCTCCGCCCGCGTGAAGCCGTTGAGGTCCATCGACGCCAGGGACGCGGTCAGGTCCTCGAGCGCCTCATCGGCCCCGAGCGTCGCCAGCGCGTTCCCGCGCCACCGGTCCAGGTGAGAACCGCCCAGGAACAGGAAGGGCAGCGAAGGGTCCGACGGGTCGGCCGGCCGCACTGCCTCCGCCCGGTCCATCCCGTCCCGGCACTGCGCATCGTGCCCAGCCACGGCGTGCGCCTCCGCCTCCGCCGCGAACAGCCAGGTCTCCATCAACGGCGGCAGCGCCCGGCCGGCGCTCTCCCGCGCGAACCGCACCTGGTCCACGGCCTTCTCCGACTCGCCCAAGTCCAGCAGTACGTACGCCTGCTGCCCCACCGCGTGCGCCATCAAGGCCGCCGACCCCGACTCCCGCGCCGCCGCCTTCGCCGTCTCGTGCAGCTCCCACGCCTTCCGGTACCGCCCCAGGTCCAGCGCCTGCCAGCCCGCCAGCGTCGCGGCCTCCGTCAGCGCGGCGGCCAGCGCCTCCCGCCCGCCAGGCGCCGTCCCGTACCGGAGCAGGTTCTCCATCTGCCGGATCTGCACCTCCAGCTGAGGGAGCACGGTCGCGGCACCCATCTGCCGGTCCATCTGCCGCATGGTGTCCACCTGCAGGGAGAACAGCCGCGCCACCGAGGCGTCCGCGGCTGCCGCGCTCGCCAGCTCCCGCTTCAGCGCCAGAGCCTCGTCATCGGCCGGGTCGGGCAGTGCAATCGCGGCTGGCGGTGATTGCGGGGCAATCACCCGCGCCCGGACCTCTCCGGCCGGCGCGGGCGTGACCGGCTGCGCGGCCTGGGCCGCGGGCTCCTCCGACTCCCACGGTCGGGCGGCCAGGCCCAGCATCGCCCCAGGGATACCGATCCCGTCGGCGACCCGCTCGATCACGTCGAGCTGCGTGAGCTTCCTCCTGCCCGAGATGACCTCGGAGACCCGGCTCGGCGTCATGTCGCACAGCCGCGCGATCCGCGACGGGTACAGGCCGGCCCGCTGGGCGAGTTTGAAGATCGCCCCGAAGTCCCGGGCCCGGCAGGCGTCCACCATCTCCGGGAGCTCCAGCACGCGCGGCGGCAGCGGACTCCACTCAACCTCGCGCATCGGCATCGCTCCCCAGGGGGATCACACGGACTTACGCGGAGTTTACCCACGGTGAGAACCCAGGTGGGCCTCCACCTCAATTCCCCGGCTGCAGAGGCTGAATTCAGCACTCCGCCTACCTGTCCAACTGCCTGGGGAACGGTATGAACGCAGCTCCGCAGCGCCGACTTGGCCGTGAGGTCCCGTCAGCGGGTCGTCAACGGCCGGTCCTTGTGCACCTTCTGTCAGGCCCGGGCGAACTCGCGGCACTCGCGGCACAGCCCGTCGGGAGTCGGCAGCATCTTCACGCCGCAGCCGTCGCCCAGGCACACCACGTACGGGCTGGGCTCGGGATCCACCGGCCGTTGGAACGGCACGCTGTAGCCGTTCGTCGGGGTCGGCTCAGCGCGCCGCTCGGCCGCCTTGTCCTGCCTGGCCTCCTCGCACCGCGGACACGCGACGCCCGTGTCGATGTCGACGCCGTCCTCGCAGCGGGAGTTGTTGCCCCAGCAGGCCGAGGGACCGAGCAGGGTCAGCAGGACACCGAGCGGCCGGCCCAGGCCCTTGCCGGAGGCCGCGACCGCGTCGTTCTGGTACGACCAGAGCAGCCAACGCCGCTCGAGGCGTTCGACGAGCTGCTCGACAGTCCGCTGTTCGCCCTCGAGCGCTTGGGCCACGGCCTCGTTCACCGAGGCGGGCAGGCCACGGGGGAACTCGCCATCGAGCTGAGAAGTCAGTGGCTCGGGGATTCCCTGGATCACGCGGCGCAGGTCGGCAGCAGAAACCTTCTTCCGAAGCTCGTGCTTGCTGGACGCGGCCACGCCGCGCCCGGTGCGTCCGCTACTACCGGTGGATGGCCGATGGCCGTCACCACCAGCAGTCCCAGGATCATCCATCACAGGATCGCCGGAAGAACTTTCCGCCCGTTCGCTGCAAAATTTTCCGGCCGCTTCCGTGGATGCCCGGCTCTTCGGCGACCGGAAATTCTTTCCGGTCGCTGCCGGGCGGGCAGGTCGTTTGACCTGCGCCTTTGTCGATACTGCATCGGTGGTCGGCTTCGCTGGCAAGTCCTTGTTCAGGTCCCACACGTCAGGGCGCTTGTCGGCGGGGAGATGCGAGACCAGGGCTGGGTCGCCGGGGACGATCACCTTGAGGTCGGCAAGCGTCCGCAGGTGTGTGCGCACCGTGCGATCGGTGGTGCGTGCCTTCTCCGCGAGCGTGGACTGACTGGCCCAGCATCCGGTGAGGTCTTCCTTCACGAAGTTGGCCACGGCCATCAGGGCCGCGAGCTCACCGGCGTTCTTGCACCACTCGCTGTGCCGCATGGCCCAGACCAGGCCCTTCGCACTCACGAGGGACGCCTTGCGCTGCGTGGCCGGGCGGTTCTGCTCACGAAGGCAGCATTGGGTACGCTCAACGGAGCCTTCCTCCACCAGGGGGCTGTTTCAAGCAGCGAGTCCGACCTCGCTGTACTTCTGCAGCGGCCGGTCGGGGCACCACCCCCGCCGGCCGTTTGCGCGCTCAGGACACTAGCTCTGTCCTGGCTTCATGCAAACGGGTCCCCGTCGTCATTCAGCGCTCCCATCTGCGGTTTCTCCGGCACGGGGCCATGCCGCCGAGGCGTCGCGCCGCACTGCGTACGAGACAGCGAACTGGTCCGCCGGCATGGCTGTTTCGTTCACCTCAACGACGACGACGTCGTCGTTCCGTCGGATACGCGACTCGCGCGTCACGACGAGCACAGCGGCCGACGGGGCGCAGGCCAGACGATCCTGCTCGACAGAGTTCGCGAGTCGAGCAGAGACAGTCTCCTGCCACTCGATCGGCAGGTTGAAGTGCTCCTCGATCCGGTCGTAGATGCCGCCGGGGCCCGTGTTGTCTCCCCCCACCACCGGGATCTCCCCGGCGACCCAGAGGGGCAAGTAGCTCACGGCCACCTGCAGGGGCTTCTCCGCGCCCGCCGGCCCCATGGAGCGATCCCGGATGAGGACGTTCTCCCCGCGCGCGACTCCCAGAAGATCGGCGACGTGGTTCGGTGCTGGGGCGATGCGGCGAGCGGGTGTCCCGATGGCGCGCCAGTTCTGGGCGTTCCTGTCGAAGAAGTACCCGATCTCGTCCCGGTAGACGGTGCGGTCTCGTATCACGGCACGCTCCCGAGGTCGTTCGCGCACGAAGGCTCCCCGCCTCGGTACGACGCGCACCAGCCCCTCCGTCACGAGCGCCTGAACTGCGTTGTGCGCAGTCTGCTTCGAGACGCCATGGGCCGCGCCGATGTCCTGCACGGTCGGCAGACGAGCACCTGGCGGGTACTCACCCGCTTCGATCTTGGCCCGCAGCTCATCCGCCACGCGCCTGTAGGTGGCGTCCGCCATTCCTCCTCCTTCGTGTCCATCTTTTCGCGCTGTATCCTAGACCACGGGGCCGTGGTTGGTATAGCGTTGTCGTCGTACCAAGCACGACGGCCCCGAGTCGGCGGTGTGGCTGCACCAATGACTCGGGGCCTGCGAACCAAACCCTTTCCGTCTCGTCAAAGCCGAAGGGTCGTGGTCCTCGTGACCGATGCTATCGGTGCGCCTGGTAACGGGCGCACTCCTACCCCCAACGATTCCACGCTGGCTGCCGTCGGTTCCGGCGTACTCGCCAGCGACACCGTCGTCAACGAGGCTCGCCCCGGTCGCCTGGCGCGTCCCGGTCGGCTGATCGTCGAGTTCGTCGGCGACTTCGGGTCGGTGACCCGGTCCCTGGACATGGTGCCCGCCGCGACGCTGGTCGCCGCCGTGGGGACCGTGACCAAGCTGGGCCAGACCGGTTCGGATGAGGCGCCGCGGGCGCTGTTCACCTTGACCGGGCCCACCATGCAGTCCGCGCAGTGCACCGTCGACACCGAGCGCTTCCTGGACCTGTGGGACCTCCTCGTCGAGGGCACCCAGGTGCGGGTGGCGGGCAGGGTCCGCCGGCCGCTGGCGAACGAGCCCGGCTACATCGAGGTCCTCGTGATCGAGCACGCCCCGGCCTACGTGAAGCCGCAGGCGGTGAGCGCGTGATGCTCGGAACCCTCATGCCGACCGGCACCGCCCAGGAGCGGGCCGAGGCCGAACTGGGCCCCCGGGTCGTGGGCGCCTTCTACTTCAACAGCACCGGCACGTTCGAGGTCCTGGCCGTGCTCCGCGGCGACGACGCCCGCAAGGCGGTCGGCCGGAACACGGACTGGGCGATCGAGACCCGCCACCTGGCCACCGACCACGTCACCACCCACTGCATGGTGTGGACCGACTCCGATCACCTGATCAGCGTCCCGGCCACCCCGGCGGGCCTCAGCACCGAGGCGGTGACCGCGCGATGACCCCCTCCTCCCTCTCCCGTACCGGCGCCGAGCGCGTCGCCATGGCCTACGAGGCCGACGTCCACCCCGCCGCCCGGGCGCTGCTCGACGCGGTGGCCCAGCTCCGGAACTACCAGCCGCGGGACGCCGCCGACCTCGCCCAGCTCCTGCGGTCGATCGGCGGGGACACCTCCGGCGTCACCAACGCGGTCGCCGAGATCGGCGAGCTGGTCAAGGACTTCGCCCACCACCCGGTGACCGCCGAGCTGCCCGGCTCGGAGCGGGTGGCCCTGGCACGGTCCGCCGTCGAGTACGGCGAGGTCGTGCTGCAGGGCGAGGCCGAGGAGCACATGAACCAGATGGTCCACGTGCTCGAAGGCCACAAGGCCCCGGCGACCGGGATGCTCGCCCGCGCGGCCCGCGCGCTGGGAGGTGGCCGCTGATGTCCGCCACCACCGAGGCGCCCGTGCCCCGCACGAAGGACGACGAGCTGGACGAGACCCCGCCGCTGAGCAAGGGCGCGGCCATCTTCGTGATGGTCATGTCCCTCGCCGGTGCGATCCTCGCCCTGATCGACGTGTTCCACAACGGCTGGCTGGCCGCCGCCGCCCACGTCGGCTGGTTCCTCGGGATCTTCCTGCTCATCGCCCTGGTCCTGGGCCTGTTCCTCGCCCTGGTCCTCGGCAGCCGACAGGCCACCCGCGACGACGTCCCGGCCAGCACCCCGTAAGCCACACCCCCGCCGCGGGGCCCGGCTGAAGCCGACAACGGCCGGGCCCCGCCCCCCAACCACGCCACGCCCTGGGCCCCGTGCGCCCAGACACGAACACCACCAGTCACTCCCGCCTCACCGAACGGAAGGAACCCGCCCCGATGAAGACCAGCCGGGTCCGGATGAACCTGGGCCTCCGCCAGCCCCCCGAGGCGACCACCGGTCAGTTCCCGCACCGCGCTGTCGGCCTGCCCCCGGCCCCGCTGGCCGCGACCGGCCGTTACCCGGGGGAGCCCGAGCGCCCCGCCGACCTGGTGCTGCGGTTCCGCACCCGCGGCGGCTCGTACGTCGACGTCACCGGCCAGGAGCACGGCGACACCCGCTGGCGCTGCCGTGGCTGCCGGTACGTCCAGGACACCGGCAAGTCGATCGTCCACACCCGCGACGAGGCCAACACCCACGCCGGCGAGTGCTGGGCGCTCGACCTGACCGCGCCGCCCGCGCCGGCCACCGTCACCGCGGCCAAGCCCGGGTCCCGGGTCCGGTTCTCCGGCCGACGCCCCTCCTGACCTCCGCCCGCTCGTACTGCCTCGAGAGGAATTGCGCTCCATGACCACCACGCAGGAGCCGACCAACCACACGCAGGCCGCCGACCTCCGACGCCAGGCGCACAAGGCGCTCGACGGCAAGCACCCCAAGCACGACTGGCCGATCAGCGACGGCTCCGAGGTTGCCACCGGCCACGCGGTCCTGGCTGCCGCGACCCAGCTCGCCGACATCAGCGACCGCCTCGTCGCGGCCGGTGTCGACCTGAGCCGCATCGCGGAGGCTGCCGAGAAGCGGGCGGAGCACGCGACCGCGGAGCCGGACTACACCGAGGCCGAACTCCTCGTCGTCCGCGGGGAGATCAGCCGTACCGACACCAAGTCCTCGATCCTGCTGGCCAGCGTCGCGATCGTCGCCGGGCCGCTGGCCGAGAAGGCCGACACGCTGCTGCGCCAGCCGTGGCCGATCGCCGCCCTGGGCCTGGTCGCTGCGGTGCTCGCCGGGGTGTCGACCTGGCTTCTGCTGGACGTCGTCCTGCCGCGCCTGGCCGGCCGTACCAACGCCAACTTCCTCTTCTACTCCGGCGCCAGCCGGGAGGACCTGGCCCTGGCGCTCGGCGAGGCCGCCGACCGGCGCGGTGAACTCGCCGCCCTGTCCCAGATCGCCGAGGCGAAGTTCCGGTGCCTGGCCCGGGCCGGGCTCCTGCTGAAGCTCTCCGGCCTGCTCTTCGCCGCCACCGCCGCCCTCGCCATCGCCTTCTGACCCGCACTCACCTGACCCGCCCAGAGAAGAAGGAGCACGACTCATGAGCAGCCCCGCCCAGGAGACCACCACCCTGACCCCGCTGCCCGCCGCGCCGGCCGCCGCCCCGGCAGCGACGCCGGGCTGGGAGGTCGGCGAGCACCTCTCGCCGTTCGCCGTGTTCCAACCGGGACGCGTTGTCATCTGCGCCGCCTACCAGATGGCCGCGGTCGACGCCACGGCCACCACCGCGCACCTGCAGGCCGCGCTCCGGCACGTCCGGTCCGCCGCCGACGAGGTCGGCGCCAACCAGGACCCCGCGCGCACCCTCACCGAGCTGCGTTCCATCCAGGCCGAGCTGTACCGGACCGCCCGGGCCCTCGGGATCACCCAGTCCCTGTGACCGGCCAGGCGGGCCCGCCCCCCGGGCCCGCCTCCGACCCGCTCGTCCCCACCCCCGCCCCCGCGCCAGCAGAGCCGAAAGGACCCCCGCCAGTCATGGCCAACAGCACCAGCCGAACCCCGACGCGCGGCAAGAAGCCCGCCGCGAAGAAGGCGGCTGCGACCACGCCCCCGCCGCCGGACACGGCCGCGCTGGACGAGGCCCGCGCCAAGGCCGACGGCATCGTCGCCGACGCCGAGAAGCTGGCCGCCGCCACGATCGCCGAGGCCACCGAGGAGGCGGAGAAGACCGTTCAGAGCCTGCTCGACGAGGCCCAGCAGAAGGTGGACGCCCTGCGCGCCGACGCGGAGAGCACCGCCAACACCCTGCGCACCGAGGCCGAGCAGGCCGCCGAGCAGCTGCAGACCAGCGCGGAGGAGGCCGCGCAGCAGATGCTCGAGCAGGCCCGCACCGAGGCCGAGAAGCTGCGCACCGACGCGGCCGGCGCGGCCGAGGAGACCCGCGCGAGTGCCGAGACCGAGGCGGCCGAGCGGCTCAACCGTGCCGCCGAGGACGCCGACCGGATTCGCACCAAGGCGTCGGAGGACGCCGACCGGCTGCTGGCCGAAGCGAAGACCCAGGCCAAGGAGCTGATCGAGCAGGCCCGCGCCGACGCCGACGCCGTCCTCGCAAAGGCCCGCACCGAGGCCGAGCGGCTGCGCTCGGAGGCGGAGCAGATCCTGGCCCGCGGCCGGGAGGACGCCGAGCGGATCCGCAGCGACGCCGACGCCGAAGCCGAGCGCCTCCGTACGGCCGGCGCCGCCGAACGCGACCGCGCCCAGAGCGAGGCCGCCTCGGTACGCGCCGACGCCGACCGGCTGCGCCAGCACGCCCAGGCAACCGCCGACGCCCTGCGCACCCACGCCGAGGAGACCGCCGAACGGATCCGGGCCGCCGCGTCCACCGAGGCGGAGCAGATGCGCAAGGACGCCATCGAGGAGGCCGGGCGGATCCGCCGTACCACCGCTGACGAGCTCAACCGGCAGCGGAACCAGGCCCGTACAGCGGTCGAGGACGCGCAGCAGCAGGCCGAGGGCCTCGTGCACCAGGCCGAGGACGAGGCGCGCGCCATCATCGCCCGCGCCAAGACCGAGGCCAGCGCGATGACCTCCAAGGCCGCCGCCGAATTGAAGGCGGCCCAGGACGCCCGCGCCCAGGCCACCGCCGACGCTGACGAACTGCGTAAGCAGGCCAAGGACGACCGGGACCAGGCCGCCGCCGAACTCGAGCGCGCGCTCAACCCGACCGTGCAGAAGCTGGAGAAGCGGAGGCTCAGGGACGAGGCGGCCGACCGGCGCCGTGCCACAAAGCGGAATGAGAAGGAGAAGCTCGCCGAGGAGCGCCGGCAGCGTCGCGCGGCCCGTAAGGCCGGGCAGCCGACCCTCCTGGAGAAGCTGCGCACCGTCCTGCTCGCTGCCGCCGTTCGGGGTCTGGTCATCGGCCCGATCCTCGCCCCGATGGTCGTGGCCTGGACCGGACAGAGCGGGTTCGCCATCAAGGTCCTGGGCTGGTCCTTCGCCGCCTCCCTGGTCTACGCCGCGGCGTACGAGATGACGACCGCGTTCTGCGCGTGGCTGTACGACCAGGCCCGGCAGGACGGGGACAAGGGCTGGGGCTACCGGATCGCCACCTGGGTCTTCGGCGCCGGCGCCGCGATCCAGCAGTGGTGGCACTACTCCAACGACTGGACGGCCACCCCGCGGTCCGTGACCTTCTCGGCGATGTCGATGGTCGGCGTCATCCTCTGGGAGATGCTCGCCAGCCTCCGGCACCGCCGGAAGCTGCGGAAGTCCCGGAACCTCCCGCCGGCCCTGCCGAGCCTCGGCATCAACCGCTGGCTCCGCTACCCGGTCCGCTCCTGGACCGCCCGCTCCCTGATGATCGACAACCCGGACCGCTGGGGCGACGCGACCACCGCGTGGACCGAGGCCGGCCAGATCCTCGCGGACCGTGCGGCCCGCCGGTCCGGGAAGGCGTACGCGGACCTCTACCTCGTGACGGTCCGCCGGTCCGGACCGGACCACGGACCGGCCTCCATCCCGGCGGTCCACACACTCATGGACCGCGCGGACCGGACCGTCCTGGACCGCCTGGACCGCAAGGACCGGACCGCGCCGGACCGGACCATGGACCGGACCGCGCTCCCCGCCGGTGGACCGGACCGGTCCAAGGAACTGGACCGTGGACCGGGCCGGACCACGGCGGACCGGACCGCCCTTCCCCCGGCTGGACCGGACCGGACCGCGACCACGGCGGACCGGACCAGCGGGCCGGACCGCAAGGACAACAGCGCCTCCACCTCGGCGGACCGTGGACCGGACCGGACCGACCAGGCCACCGGACCGGCCCCCGCGGTCCGCGCGGACCGCACCTCGACGGACCGGTCCACGGTCCGCCGCCTGGCCGACGGACCGCCGTACACCGCCCCGGACGGCTTCGAGCTCAGCGAGACCGAGCAGCGAGCCATCGACGTCCTGCGGTCCACGAACCGGTCCATCACCAAGCGGAACATCGCCGACGTGATCCGGACCGAGGGCGGGTCCATCGCCTCGGACCGCGCTGCTGAGATCGCCCGCCACTTCCCCCGCAACCTCCGGTCCGCGTAAGCGGACCGGTCCGCCCCGAAGGAGAACGCCATGGCCACCGAGCCCCTCAAGCCCCCGCAGTACGAGTGGACCGCCGGCACCGCCCAGGAGGCCGAGACCTCCCTCGAGGCCGTCAGGAACCTCATCGACGCCCACCTCAAGACCCTCGTCCCGGGCGACCCCTTCATCAAGAACGACACCCGCCGGAACACCCCGCTCAAGCTCCAGATCTCCCTCGACCTCGGCCCGGTGATCGAGGCCATCAACGAGGCCAGGCGGCTCGACGAGCAGTTCCAGCTCGGCGACGCCGCCCCGACCGACTCCTGACCAGACGCCCCCCCGACCGACTCCTGACCTGCAGAAAGGCCGCCATCGTGACCAGCGTCTTCGAAGTGGACCCCCGCGAAGAGGGAGCCCTCGACCGGTTCCAGCCGCTCCCGGCGACCGGCCCCGCCACCGACCTGCTGCACGCCGCCACCGAGCTCGTACGCCAGCGCAGCGCCCACAGCCAGGCCCCCGACCTGGAGGAACAGCCGGTCATCCGGCTCATCTCGGACGAGGCCCCCCTGATCTTCGGGGAGGCCCGCTCCGGCAAGACCTCCCCCCACCCCTGCCTGTACGCCTTCCACTTCCCCACCAACCGCCCCTGACCAGCGGAAAGGCCCCTCCCGATGCCCCAGCGCAAGGAACAGAAGCTCGAAAGGGTCCCCCGGCCCCCGCTCAACGGCGATCAGATGGCCTGCGTCAACGCGAGGTTCGCCCGCGTGGAGACGCCGGCGATCGCCCACTTCGCCGCTGTCCACCACCACATCGACCAGATCCTCCGGACCGTCGGGGTGAACGACCGCACGGACTGGATCCTCAAGAACATCGACCGAGCCCGGGCCGACCTCGACCTCCTCGAGCAGGCCCTGGAGGCGGGACGACTTCCGCTCGACCTCACGGAACGTGACAGCCCCACCCGGCTTCGGAAGGCATTCGAGGGCATCCCGGCCGGGCTGCGTCAGCCCCTGGACGCCTCGAAGGGCGCGCGGGACTTCTCCGTCGCCTACCGGCCCGCCCGGCCCCAGAAGGACATCAGCAACGTGGTCGGTCTGCTCCTGGCGATCGTCATCGTCGCCCTCGTCCACTGGATCACCAGCTAACAGAGCGTGACGTGAAGCTGGACGCGTCAACGTCAACGTCAACTGCCCGGACGTGACAGAAGACCCCCGCCCCCGGCTCAGACCACGAAAACCACCGTCTGACCAGCCAAATTGACGTTGACGCGGCTCCCTGACGTTGACGTTGACGCTCCGGCTTGACGCCATGCCCGACACGCACAGTCACCGACTTAACGCCGCCCCTGGAGTGGAGGAAACCCCCCGTGAGCACCCCCGACTACGACATGGCGCCGCCGGCCGCCACGGCGACCGTGCCGCCGCCCGCTGCCGCACAGCCCCAGGCGTCGGGCTCGGCAGCGGCCACGGACCAGGGCACGCAGCGCACCCCGCGCCGTCGCTCTGCGTCACAGAAGGACGACAGCCTCGCCGGCGTCCTGATCCCCGGCGGCGTCATCACCGGGCTGATTTCGCTGTGCTGGCTCATCCACACGTTCGGCCTCCCGGTCGTGATCTTCGCGATCCTGGCCGCCGCCGCGACCGCCGCGACCGCCGCGGTCATCAAGGTGAGCCGCCGCGCCGCCAAGGCCGCCAGCCGCAGCCGCCTCGGCCGCGGCACCGGGGGCGCCGGGCCGGGCCCCGGACGCCGGGGTGGGCATGGAGCAGCGGGGGGCGG
>NZ_JBWKLJ010000013.1:0-144834 GCF_056430285.1 Streptomyces sp. NPDC045998 | reverse complement strand
GTTGGGGGGGGGGGGTGGTGGGGTTCTTGTCACTTGTGTTTGGGGGGGTTTCGTTTTTTTTCCTCCCCCCCCCCCCCCACGCTCCACCCCCGACCCCCTCACGCGGGTGGTCGTCCCCGCCTCCGGCGCGTGCGTCCCCCGGTGGTGCCCCTACGCCACCGCCGAGGGAGCTGGGGCGCGCAGCTGCCGCGCTCCCGGGGTGTGGGGGCGTCAGCCCCCCACGTGCACCTCCCCCCGGGGGGTCTGGGGCGTCAGCCCCAGTTACGGGAAGTGGGGGTCCCCCCACGCCCGCAGGGGGACAACTCCCCCGCTACGCGTCCAGCGCCGCCCGCCACTCCCGTACCGCCGCCTGCGACACCGGCCCCGACCACCCCGCCGGTCGCGCCGCCCCGCCGATGTGGAAGCCCGTCACCCCGCCCGCCAGCAGCGCCGGCACGTGCTCCAGCTGCAGCCCGCCGCCCACCAGGAGCCTCGGCGCGTAGCCGGGTTCGCCGCGCCGGGCCGCCGCCGCCTCGGCCAGCAGGGTCGGCAGGCCCTCGTCGACGCCCGCCGCCGAGCCGGCGGTCAGGTACGTGTCGAGGCCCGGCAGGTCCGCGAGCTGCTTGCGCGCGGCGTCGCGGTCGGCCGCCCGGTCGAGCGCCCGGTGGAAGGTCCACCGGCACCCCTCCAGCTCCGCGACCAGCCGTTCCACGGCGACGAGGTCCACGTGCCCGGCGGCGTCCAGGAAGCCCAGGACGAACTCGTCCGCGCCCTCCGCGCGCATCTCGCGCGCCACCCGCACGAGCGCGTCGACGTCGCCCGCCGCGAAGCCGTCCGCGAGGCGCAGCATCACGCGCAGCGGGATGTCGACGGCGGCGCGGATCCGGCCGTAGGTCTCGCGGGACGGCGTGAGCCCGTCCGCGGCCATGTCCGTGACCAGTTCGAGGCGGTCCGCGCCGCCCGCCCGGGCGGCGATCGCGTCCTCCGCGTCGAGCGCGATCACCTCCAGAAGTGCACGATCGCTCACGCTCACTGGGACTCCATTCCTCGATCGACAGGTCTAGTCCATTGGTCAGCCTAATGCGCGTGCACCGTGAAAGCAGCCGTACGCACTTTCCCCTCGTGCTGGAAGTCGAGGAAGAGCCGGTACGACCCCGAGCTCGGCGCCGTCGCCGTGAACGACACCTCCGGACCGGCCGGCCCCTCGTGCGGGTGGACGTGGAGGTACGCGAGGTCACCGGCGCGCAGCGCGACGAGGTGGCCGTACGCGCCCAGGTAGGGCTGGAGGTCCGTCACGGGGACGCCACCGCGGCTGACGCGCAGCGTGAGTTCGGCGGGCCGGCCCGGTACGGGGGTCCCGCGCAGTTCGACGCGGTAGCCGTCGACCTCGGCGACGCGGCTCGCGGCGGGGAGTGCCGCCGGGCGGTACGCCCCCGCGACGGCGAGGTCGGCCCCGAGGGTCAGGCCCTCTCCCCCGGCGGGCGTGAAGTCGGCGAAGGCGCGGTAGTCGCCGGCCTTCGGCAGCCGCACCGGCACGGACCAGGTGCCGTCGGCACCGCGCACCGGGTGGAGGTGCCGGTACACGGTGAGGTCCCGCGAGGCGAGGATGAGGTGGAGCTCCTTGCCGTGTTCGCGCTCGTACGCGGTGACCTTGCGGCCGTGCGCGTCCGTGATCGCGAAGCGCAGCTCGGCGGGAGCGTCCGCCGTGAGCGCCGACGGCTCCAGGGCGAGGGTGTACCCGGCCTCGGAGACCTGGAGCCCTCCGGGCGCGGACGCCGCTCCACCGGCCGGGGCCTCCGCGTGCCCCCCGTGGGCGGCGGGCGCGGCGGCGGGCGCGACCACCGGGTCGACGCCCTTGCCGACCCCGTACGCCGTACCGAACGTCGCGGCGAGCGCTGCCGCGAAAGCGGTGATCTTCACTCCGGTGTTCATGACCGACTCCTTGATACGGGTCCGAGCGGCCCGAGGGTCCGAGACCTGCCTGACACCCATCACTAGATACCCCCTGGGGGTATGAAGTCAAGGCGGGTGAGCACTTGCGTATCGATACCCACCCTGGGTATACATGGAGTCGCACAACCAGTACCCCCCAGGGGTATAATGGAAGCCCACGACAAGGAGCGGCAGCGGGATGAGCACCCCCACCACCACGACGGCCCACATCGAGCTCGCCATCGGCGGCATGACCTGCGCCTCCTGCGCCGCCCGCATCGAGAAGAAGCTGAACCGCATGGACGGCGTCGAGGCGACCGTCAACTACGCCACCGAGAAGGCCAAGGTCACCTACCGCGGTGACGACGTCTCCGTACAGGACCTCATCGCCACCGTCGAGGCCACCGGCTACACCGCGCACGAGCCCGCGCCGCCCCCGACGGCGCCCGCCACCGCCGGGGACCCGCCGCCCCAGGGGCAGGAGGAGGACGACGAGCTGCGCCCGCTGCGGCAGCGCCTGCTCACGGCCGTCGCCCTCTCCCTCCCGGTCATCGCGATGGCGATGGTCCCGGCCCTCCAGATCCCGTACTGGCAGTGGCTCTCGCTCACCCTCGCCGCGCCCGTCGTCACGTACGC
This sequence comes from Streptomyces sp. NPDC045998, assembly GCF_056430285.1. Lineage (NCBI taxonomy): Bacteria > Bacillati > Actinomycetota > Actinomycetes > Kitasatosporales > Streptomycetaceae > Streptomyces > Streptomyces sp. NPDC045998. The sequence continues at coordinate 142,287 of NZ_JBWKLJ010000013.1, read as the reverse complement.
CGCCTGGCCCTTCCACCGCGCCGCCTGGAAGAACGCGCGGCACGGCGCCGCGACGATGGACACGCTGATCTCGGTCGGTACGTCGGCGGCGTTCCTGTGGTCCCTGTGGGCGCTGTTCTTCGGTACGGCCGGGACGCCCGGCATGACGCACGCCTTCGAGTTCACCATCGCCCGCAGCGACGGCGCCGGGAACATCTACCTGGAGGCCGCCGCCGGCGTCACCGCCTTCATCCTCGCCGGGCGCTACTTCGAGGCCCGCTCGAAGCGGAAGGCGGGCGCGGCGCTCAAGGCCCTGCTGGAGCTGGGCGCCAAGGAGGTCACGGTCCTGCGGGACGGCCGGGAGGTCCTCATCGCGACGGCCGACCTCCAGGCCGGGGACCGCTTCCTGGTCCGGCCCGGCGAGAAGATCGCCACGGACGGCACGGTCGTGGAGGGTTCCTCCGCCGTCGACGCGTCGATGCTCACCGGCGAGTCCGTCCCCGTCGAGGTCGGCGTCGGTGACGCCGTGACGGGCGCGACGATCAACGCCGGCGGCCGGCTCGTCGTCGAGGCCACCCGCGTCGGCGCCGACACCCAACTGGCGCGGATGGCCCGACTCGTGGAGGACGCGCAGAACGGCAAGGCGGCCGCGCAGCGCCTCGCCGACCGCATCTCGGCGGTCTTCGTCCCCGTCGTCATCGGGCTCGCGCTCGCCACGCTCGGCTTCTGGCTCGGCAACGGCGCCGGTCTCACGGCCGCCTTCACCGCCGCCGTGGCCGTACTGATCATCGCCTGCCCCTGCGCCCTGGGCCTCGCGACCCCGACGGCCCTGATGGTCGGTACGGGCCGGGGCGCCCAGCTCGGCATCCTCATCAAGGGCCCGGAGGTCCTGGAGACGACCCGCACGGTGGACACCATCGTCCTGGACAAGACCGGCACGGTGACCACCGGCAAGATGACGCTCCTCAAGGCCCACACCGCCGAGGGCACCGACGAGCTCGACGTCCTGCGGCTGGCGGGCGCGCTGGAGCACGCCTCCGAGCACCCCGTCGCCCAGGCCGTCGCCGCCGGCGCCGCCGCCAGGGCGGGCGCGCTCCCGACGCCCGAGGGCTTCGCGAACGTGCCCGGTCTCGGCGTCCAGGGCATCGTCGAGGGCCACGCGGTCCTGGTCGGCCGCGAGCAGCTGCTCGCCGACTGGTCCATCGCCCTCCCGGCCGGGCTCAAGCGGGCGAAGGAGGCGGCGGAGGCGGCCGGCCGTACGGCCATCGCCGTGGCGTGGGACGGCGAGGCGCGCGCGGTCCTGGAGGTCGCGGACGCCGTGAAGGAGACCAGCCCGGAGGCGATCCGACGGCTGCGCGCGCTGGGCCTGACCCCGATCCTGCTCACCGGCGACAACCGCGCGGTCGCGGAGGCGGTCGCCGCCGAGGTCGGCATCGACGAGGTGATCGCCGAGGTCATGCCGGAGGACAAGGTGGAGGTGGTCAAGCGCCTTCAGGCCGAGGGCCGTTCGGTGGCCATGGTCGGCGACGGCGTCAACGACGCGGCCGCCCTCGCCCAGGCCGACCTGGGGCTCGCCATGGGCACGGGCACGGACGCCGCCATCGAGGCGGGTGACCTCACCCTCGTGCGCGGCGACCTGCGCGCGGCGGCGGACGCGATCCGCCTCTCCCGCAAGACCCTCGGCACGATCCGCTCCAACCTCTTCTGGGCCTTCGCCTACAACGTCGCCGCCCTGCCCCTGGCCGCCGCCGGCCTGCTCAACCCGATGATCGCCGGAGCGGCCATGGCCTTCTCCTCGGTCTTCGTCGTCGGCAACAGCCTGCGGCTGCGCGGCTTCAAGGCCGCGTCGTAACCGCGTCGTACCCCCCGGAGTGGGGCCACGGGCCTCGGACCTGCCGCTACTTGGCCAGGTCCGAGGCCCGTCGGCACGCGAGTTGACCTTCAATGCTCAGCAGGGGGACGGACCCGGTCCCCACCCACTCCGGGAGCGCATCGCGATGAGACGGAACTTACGGCGCTACACGGCGACGACGGCCCTGGCCGTCGTCGCCTTCGCCACCACCCACGCCCACGCCGACACCCACACCGCCGACTGGCCCTCCGGCCGCACGGAGCGCGTGACCCTCACCAGCACCGGCGCGCAGGCCGCGAAGGGCTCACGCGGCGGCTCGCTGAGCGCCGACGGGCGGTACGTCACGCTCGTCTCCGACTCGACCGACCTCGTGCCGGGCGACACCAACGGCATCGTCGACGTCTTCGTCCGCGACCGCCAGACCGGCACGGTCGAGCGCGTCAACCTGACGCCGTCCGGCGGCCAGTCGAAGACCCCCGCGTACGACCCGGTGATCAGCCCCGACGGCAGGTACGTCGCGTTCAAGTCCGCCGCCGCCGACCTGGTGGCGGGCGACACGAACGGCAAGGACGACTTCTTCGTACGGGACCGCCAGACGCGCACCACCCGGAAGATCACGGGCACCGTGCCCGACTTCTCCCTCTTCTCCGTGGCGTTCAGCCCCGACAGCCGTTACGCCGGGTACGCGGCCGGCGGCATCCACCTGTACGACCTCCAGGCCGGCACCCTCACCCGGGTGGGCCCCTGGCGGGAGGAGGTCTACGGCATCGCGCTCGGCACCGGCGCCCGCCACATCGCCTTCGAGTCGCACCGCACCGACATCGTGGCGGACGACACCAACGGCACCGGGAACGACGTCTTCGTCCACGACCGCCAGACCGGCACCACCGAGATCGTGAGCCGGGGCCAGGACGGCCGGCAGGCGAACGCGTCGACCGACACGGCGATCAGCGCCGACGGACGGTACGTCTACTTCAGCTCCGGCACCCAAGGCCTCGTCCCCGGCGACACCGACGGCTACAACGACGTCTTCGTCCGCGACCGCCAGGCGAAGACCACGACCCGCGTGAGCGTGGCGAGCGACGGCCGCTCCGGGCAGCCGCCCGCCGAGATCTGGTCGCCGGGCTCCCGCTTCCCCGTGATCAGTCCGGACGGCCGCTACGCCGTCTTCTCGTCCACCATGAAGGGCCTGGACCCGCTGGACACCGGCGCGGAGTTCGACGCCTTCGTCCACGACCTCGTGACCGGGACCACGCATCTGGTCAGCCGCGCCGACGGTACGGGCACCGCGCACGGGGGTGACGCGGTCGACGTCAGCGCGGACGGCCGGACGGTCTCCTTCACGTCGTACGCGACGGGCCTCGTACCGGGCGACACCAACGCCTCCACGGACGTCTTCGTACGCGTCCGCTGAGCCTCTGAGCCCCTGAGCTTTCAGGGGGCCTACCCGAACAGCACCAGCTCCGCCTCCCGCACGCCCGCCAGGTCGTAGCGGGTGCCCGTCAGGGGCCGGGCCGCGTACAGCCGGATCAGCGTGGAGGCGGGCCCCAGGTACCGCGCCGGCGGGTGCTCACCCGTCGCCGCGCCCAGCAGCACCGGCTCGTCCACGTCGTCGAGGTCCGCGTGGAGCGGCGGCGTGGCGCGGGCGCGGGTCACCGCGGCGAGCAGGTCCAGCGCCGGGGCGAGACCCGCGCCCGCGTACGCCCCCGGCTCCCCGAGGGCCTCGCGCACGTCACCGGCGTGCACCCACTCGCCGAGCGCGATCGCGTCGAGCCGCCCGTGCGACGCCGCCGCGATGACCGGCCCGGCCTCGGTCATGCCGCGCTCCAGCTCGTCGACGACCTCCGCGTTCGACAGCCCGGCGCGCTCCTCGATGTCCCGGTCGTTGGCCTCGGGACTGAAGACGCCCTCCTCGAACCGGTTCTCCACGACGCGCGTCAGCGCCGCCGCGCAGTGCGCGAGCACATGCCGCACCGTCCAGCCGGGACAGCAGGTGCGGACGGCGAACGCCTCGTCAGGAAGCTTGCGGAGGAAGGGGATCAGGGCGTCGCGCTCGGTACGCAGCAACAGCCCGGGCAGCTCTGGATCACGTACGTCGGTCATGGCCCCAGCAAACCGCCCACCGCGCCCCATGGCAACCACGCGACGGCGACCATGCGGCGGCCACGCGACGGCCCGCCCCCGGCACAATGACCTCATGGCCGCACCCTCCGCACCCCGCCACCCCGCCCACGACGACCTGCGCGGACGCTGGGCGTCGGCCGTACTCGTCGCCCGCGACACCGACGACTGCATGCCGTCTCCCCATCGCTACGCGGACGACCTCCTCGCCCGCTGGGCCGAGCCGCAGCGCCGCTACCACACCACCGACCACCTGATCGCGGTCCTCGACCGGATCGACGAGCTGGTCGGGTACGCCGACGACGCCGACCTCGTCCGCCTCGCCGCCTGGTTCCACGACGCCGTCTACCTCCCCGAGCGCTCCACCAACGAGGAGCGCAGCGCCCGCCTCGCCGAGCGCGCACTGCCGGAGCTCGGCATCGACGAGGCCCGTACGCGGGAGGTCGCGCGGCTCGTCCGCCTGACGATCACCCACGACCCCGCCGAGGGCGACCGCAACGGCGAGGTCCTCTGCGACGCGGACCTCGCGGTCCTGGCCGCCGCCCCGGAGCGGTACGCGGCGTACGCGGCGGCGGTACGGGAGGAGTACGGCTTCGTCCCCGACGACGCCTTCCGCGAGGGCCGCGCGGCGGTGCTGCGCCAGCTGCTGGGGTTGCCGCACCTCTTCCGCACGCCGCACGGCCGCCGGGAGTGGGAGGAGCGGGCGCGCCAGAACCTGACGACGGAGCTGTCCCTCCTGGAGACAGGAATGTAAGCCGCGTCAGGGGCGTTGGTCCCTGTCATGCCGCCTCATACCGACCACAGCGACATCACCGACAGCACCCCCGGCACCGACGGCACAGGCAGCACCGCCCGCGCCCGCATGCCCCTGGCCGTCTACATCCTCGGCCTGTCCGTCTTCGCGCTCGGTACGAGCGAGTTCATGCTCTCGGGGTTGCTGCCGCCGATCGCCGCCGACATGGACGTCTCCATTCCGCGTGCCGGTCTGCTGATCTCGGCGTTCGCGATCGGCATGGTGATCGGCGCGCCGCTGCTGGCGGTGGCGACGCTGCGGCTGCCGCGCAAGACGACGCTGGTCACGCTGATCACGGTGTTCGGCCTCGGCCAGGTCGCGGGCGCGCTGGCGCCCTCGTACGGCGTGCTGTTCGCGTCCCGCGTGATCAGCGCGCTCGCGTGCGCCGGGTTCTGGGCGGTCGGCGCGGCGGTCGCGATCGCCATGGTGCCGTTCGGGGCGCGCGCCCGGGCGATGGCGGTGATGATCGGCGGGCTGTCGATCGCGAACGTCCTGGGCGTCCCGGCGGGCGCCTTCCTCGGCGAGCACCTGGGCTGGCGGTCGGCGTTCTGGGCGGTCGCGCTGGCGTCCGCGATAGCGCTGGTGGGCGTGGTGACGCTCATCCCGCGCATCCCCCTGCCCGACGCGCGGCCCCGGCTGCGGCGCGAGCTGACCATCTACCGCGACCGACACGTCTGGCTGGCCGTCGTGATCACCGCGCTCGCGGCGGGCGGTGTCTTCTGCGCCTTCTCGTACCTCGCTCCGCTGCTGACGGACGTCGCCGGGCTCGACGCCGGCTGGGTCCCGACGGTGCTGGCGCTCTTCGGCATCGGCGCGCTGGTCGGCACGATGGTCGGCGGTCGCGTCGCCGACGCCCACCTCTTCGGCGTGCTGCTCAGCGGCATCGCGGCGTCGACGCTCTTCCTGGTCGCGCTCGCGCTCCTCGCCTCCGGCCCGGTCGCCGTGATCGTGCTCTCGTTCCTGCTGGGCGTCTCGGCGTTCTACACGGCCCCGGCGCTGAACGCCCGCATGTTCAACGTCGCGGGCGCGGCCCCCACCCTGGCGGGCGCCACGACGACGGCGGCCTTCAACCTCGGCAACACCGGCGGCCCCTGGCTCGGCGGCACGGTCATCGACGCGGGCCTCGGCTTCGCCTCCCCGGCCTGGGCGGGCGCGGCGATGACCCTCCTGGCCCTGGTCACGGTCGCCGTGGCCCTGCGCCTGCACGGCCGTACGTCACCGTCCCGCCTGGTCGCGGGCGGGCAGGGGCCTTCAGCCGCCCCCGCCGTCAGTCCGTCCCCGACCGGCGCTTCGGGCGGCGCAGGCCCGACTTCCTGAGGAGGCGTACGACCTCCCGGGAGCTGACCTCGACCGCGCCGGCCGCCACCGCGTCCGCGTACCGCACCGACGGCACGTCGTAGTGGTCGCGGTCGAACGCGCGGCGCGGGGCGCCGATCTTCTCGGCGAAGGCGTGCAGCTCGTCGAAGGAGACGTCGCTGATCATGTGGGACCACATGCGGCCATGGCCCGGCCAGGTCGGCGGGTCGATGTACACCGTCACGTGAGGCCGCCCACGGGGGCCACCACGACACCCGCCTGGGCGCAGACCCAGTGCGGGTCGGGGCCCAGTTCCGGCTCGACGTCCAGCGCGTGCGGGTCGCCCGCGTCGCATACCGGGCACAGCGGCCAGCGGCCGTACCGCTCCAGCAGCGCGTCCTGTACGTCCTGGGCGACGAGCCCGGCGAGATAGCCGACGCCCTCGGGCCACTGCTCGACCCACCAGCGGCGGTGCGTCACCGCGTCCTCGACGAGCGAGACGACCTCGGCCTGGGCGACCTCGCGCGCGACGAGGTCGGCGAGGACCCGCGCGCGGGCGGCGTGCAGGGCCTGCTCAAGGGGGTCTAGCGCGTTCATGGAGCCATTGTCGCCCCTGAAGCCCCCCGGGCGACCGGGCAGGGTTGACGGCCCGATGTGCTGAAAATACCTTTCATGGCGTGACCCACCATGTGAAGGAAAGTTTCACCGCCGCCATCCCCGCAGCTCCCGCCCCCGCTCCCGCTCCCGCCGCCCCCACGGCACCCACGGCGAGCCCGGCCACTCCGGCCGCCCCGGCTGCCACGGCCCCCGCAGCGGTCGCCCCCGCCCCCGCCGCCCTGGCCGCCAAGGTCCGCACCCTCGCGCCCTCCATGACCCGCTCCATGCAGCGGGTCGCCGAGGCCGTCGCCTCCGACCCCGCCGGGTGCGCCGCCCTCACCGTCACCGGCCTCGCCGAGCTCACCGGCACCAGCGAGGCCACCGTCGTGCGCACCGCCCGCCTCCTCGGCTACCCCGGCTACCGCGACCTGCGCCTCGCGCTCGCCGGGCTCGCCGCCCAGCAGCAGTCCGGCCGGGGCCCCTCCGTCACCGCCGACATCGCCGTCGACGACCCCCTCGCCGACGTCGTCGCGAAGCTCGCGTACGACGAGCAGCAGACCCTCGCCGACACCGCCGCGAACCTCGACACCGTCCAGCTCGGCGCCGCCGTCACCGCACTGGCCGCCGCCCGCCGCACCGACATCTACGGCGTCGGCGCCTCCGGGCTCGTCGCCCAGGACCTCGCCCAGAAGCTGCTGCGCATCGGGCTCGTCGCGCACGCGCACAGCGACCCGCACCTCGCCGTCACCAACGCCGTCCAGCTCCGTTCCGGTGACGTCGCCATCGCCATCACCCACTCGGGCTCCACCGGCGACGTCATAGAACCGCTCCGCGTCGCCTTCGACCGGGGCGCCACGACCGTCGCCATCACCGGTCGCCCCGACGGCCCGGTCTCGCAGTACGCCGACCACATACTCACCACCTCGACGGCCCGCGAGAGCGAGCTGCGCCCCGCCGCCATGTCGTCGCGCACGAGCCAACTGCTCGTCGTGGACTGCCTCTTCACGGGCGTCACGCAGCGTACGTACGAGACGGCCGCTCCCGCCCTCGCCGCGTCGTACGAGGCGCTCGCGCACCGCCACACGCCCCGAACCCGCTGACCGGCGGACCGAACCGACCGGCCGAAAGAGCGAAAGAGCACGCCCGCATGAACCCCTCCGAGCTCGCCGCCCTCACCACGGAAGCCTTCCGCCCCGACCTCGCGGACATCGACCGGCTCCCCACCGCCGAGATCGCCCGCCTCATGAACGCCGAGGACCAGTCCGTACCGGCCGCCGTCGCCACCCAGCTCCCCCGGATCGCCGCCGCCATCGACGCCACCGCCGCCCGCATGGCCCGCGGCGGCCGCCTGATCTACGCGGGCGCCGGCACGGCCGGCCGCCTCGGCGTGCTCGACGCCAGCGAGTGCCCGCCCACCTTCAACACCGCCCCCGGCCAGGTCGTCGGCCTCATCGCGGGCGGCCGCGCGGCGATGACGGAGGCCGTCGAGGGCGCCGAGGACTCGCGGGACCTGGCCGCCGAGGACCTCACGGCCCTGCGGCTGCGCGCCGACGACACGGTGATCGGCGTCTCCGCCTCGGGCCGTACGCCGTACGCCCTCGGCGCGGTGGAACACGCCCGTACGGCGGGGGCCCTGACGATCGGCCTCGTCTGCAACCCGGGCAGCGCGCTCGCGGCCGCGGCCGACCACGCCATCGAGGTCGTCGTCGGCCCCGAGTTCGTGACGGGCTCCACCCGCCTGAAGGCGGGCACCGCCCAGAAGCTCGTCCTCAACATGATCTCGACGATCACGATGGTCCGCCTGGGCAAGACGTACGGAAACCTCATGGTCGACGTCCGCGCCACCAACGACAAGCTCCGCGCCCGCTCCCACCGCATCGTCGCCCTGGCGACCGGCGCCCCCGCCCCCGCCATCGACGCGGCCCTCGCGGCCACGGACGGCGAGGTGAAGCCCGCGATCCTCACGCTCCTGGCGGACGTCGACGCCGACACGGCGATCCGCCTGCTCAAGGAGACGGACGGCCACCTCCGCGCGGCACTGGAGCGCTAGGGGGTGTCCGGGTCGTGGGAGGCCGTGCCTAGTCTGTGGACATGCTGCTCATCCACGGCGGGGAAGCCGTAGCCGACGCTCCCGAACTGCGCACGGGGGGCGTGCCCCTCGTTCCGGAGGGCTTCGTGTGGCCGATGTGCCGCGAGTGCGGCGGGGCCATGCTGTTCTTCGCCCATCTGCCCCTCGCGTTCGGGGTGGTCTCGGTGTTCCTCTGCCAGAACAACCCCGGCCTGTGCGACGACTGGGACGCCACCAGCGGCGCCAACCGCGCCTTCCTGTTCGACGGTCCCCTCGGGGCGGCCACCGTCCCCGCCGAGGGCGAGACGCTGCTCGGCGCGGTCACCGCTCTGCGCCCCCACCCGGCCGACGTCCCGAGCACGGAGCCGGTCCTGGGGGCGCTGGGCGGCGAACCCGACTGGATTCAGGGTGACGAGACCCCCGACTGCCCCTCCTGCGCCACCCGGATGACCTTCACGGCCGACCTGGAAGAGGGAGCCGACTTCGCGACCTCCGCCAACTTCGGCGGCGGAGGCCGCGGCTACGTCTTCCACTGCCTCCCCTGCCGCGAGGCGGCCTTCCTGTGGCAGCGGTGACCGCGGCGCGGGGCGCGGGCCGTGAGCCGTCGTCCCCAGGCGGGTCACCCCAGTGACGTAGTCCCAGGGGGAGGAACGGGTGGGCACGAGCCGCCACCGGCGCGCGGGCGCCGTACGGCCCGCGCCCGCTGGCACCATCCGCGCATGACCGCAGCCGCACCCGCCCCCGCGCCCGACCCGCACCGGGAAACCGCCACCGCCCTCCTCCCCCTCCTCGGCGGCGCCCCCAACATCACCTCCGTCGCCCACTGCATGACGCGCCTCCGCCTCACCCTCCGCGACCGCACCCTCGTCCAGGACACGGACATCCGCGCCCACCCCGCCGTCCTCGGCGTCGTCGAGGACGGCGACAGCTACCAGATCGTGCTCGGCCCCGGCACCGTCAACCGCGTCACCCCCGCGTTCGAGGCGCTCCTCCTCCAGGACCGGGACCTCCAAGCCCAGGGCGCCGCGATCAAGGAGGCGCAGAAGGCGAGGAACGCCACGCCCTTCAAGCTGCTGCTGCGCCGCATCGCCGCGATCTTCGTGCCCCTCATCCCGGCGCTCATCGGCTGCGGCATCATCGCCGGCCTCAACGGCCTGCTGGTCAACCTCGGCCTCCTCCCCTCCCTCACCCCCGCCCTCGCCGCCATCGCCTCCGGCTTCATGGCGCTGATCGCCGTCTTCGTCGGCATCAACACCGCGAAGGAGTTCGGCGGCACCCCGGTCCTCGGCGGCGCGGTCGCCGCGATCATCGTCTACGCGGGCGTGGCGAAGGTCGAGGTCCTCGGCCACACCCTCGCCCCCGGCCAGGGCGGCGTCCTCGGCGCGCTGGCCGCCGCGCTGCTGGCGACCCGCATCGAGAAGTGGTGCCGCCGCCGCGTCCCCGAGGCCCTCGACGTCCTCGTCACCCCCACCCTCACCGTCCTCCTCGCCGGCCTCGTCACCCTCTTCGGTCTGATGCTGCTCGCGGGCGCGGTCTCCACCGCCATCGGCACCTTCGCGGACTGGCTCCTCACCCACGCGGGCGCCGCCGCCGGGTTCGTCCTCGGCGGCCTGTTCCTCCCGCTCGTCATGCTGGGCCTGCACCAGGCCCTCATCCCCATCCACACCACCCTCATCGAGCAGCAGGGCTTCACCGTCCTGCTCCCGATCCTCGCCATGGCGGGCGCGGGCCAGGTCGGCGCGGCGGCAGCCGTGTACGTACGGCTGCGCCACCGGACCGACCTCCGGCGCACCATCAGGTCCGCGATGCCGGCCGGTCTGCTCGGCGTCGGGGAGCCGCTCATCTACGGCGTCTCGCTCCCCCTGGGCCGCCCCTTCATCACCGCCTGCGTCGGCGGCGCGTTCGGCGGCGGCGTCGTCGGCCTGTGCGGCATGCTCGGCGCCAAGGTCGGCTCGACGGCCATCGGCCCGTCCGGCTGGGCGCTGTTCCCGCTGCTCAACGGTGACCAGGGCCCGGCCTCCCTCATGACGGTCGCCATCTACGCGGCCGGCCTGCTCACCGGTTACGTCACCGGCTTCCTCGCCACCTACTTCTTCGGCCTCGACAAGGCCACCCTCACTCCCGCGACCGGGACTTGAGCCCGCGCCGCGAGCCGGACGAGAAGACAAGAAGAGAAGAAGAAAAGAAGAGGAATCGTGTCTGCCGTTTCAGCGACAGAAGGGCGGTCACCCGAAGAGAAGCCCCGAACCACCCCGAAACCGACCCAGGGAGGCCCCTGATGGACAACTGGCGCACCGCCGCCGCCTGCCGGCACGAAGACCCCGACCTGTTCTTCCCGATCGGGACCAGCGGGCCGGCCATGCTCCAGACCCAAGCGGCCAAGTCCATCTGCCACCGCTGCCCGGTACGCGAACCGTGCCTGCGGTGGGCCATGGACAACAGCCAGGAGAGCGGCGTATGGGGCGGCCTGAGCGAGGACGAGCGTCGCGCGCTCAAGCGCCGCACCCGCAACCGCGCGGCGAAGGCGAACGCCCGCCGCTGAAGCCTAGGGCGCCAGGCGCATCTGCCGGTTGAGCTGCCGCACCCGCTCTCTCAGCACCTCTCCCGGCGGCGCCGGGCTCAGCACCTCGGGCGGACAGTCCCACTCCCGGCCCCCTCCCGGCGGACGCAGCTGTACGTACCCGCCCACGTGACCCATCACCTGACCGACGCGCCCGCTCCGGCCGTCGATCACGTACTCCCCCGCCTTCACCGGCGCACCTCGTGGAGAACGGCGACCAGCCTCATGGCCGTGTCCAGGTTGCAGCGCCCCAGATCGACCAGCGGGTACGGCGCCTCACTCGACGCGGTGACCGGGTCCACCCCCAGGGACGGCAGCACCAGCCCCAGCTCCTTCAGCTCGCTCCGCAGCTGGTCCACTACTTCCTCGGTCGCCCGCAGCCGCTCCGCTGATCGCAACTCCATGACCTGCCACCTCCACGCTGAGTATTCCGATCCTGTACACAGAGTGGTCGACTTGCGGCTAGCCTGAACATATATGGGGCTCAACAACCCCATCTGTGCTAACGGGAGTTGACACATGCCCCGTCCAAAGGATCTGGATCCGTTCTCCTCGCCGCGCGCTCTGCTGGGAAACGAGCTGCGCCATCTGCGCGAAGCCGCAGGTCACAGCCAGGACTCACTGGGTGCGGCGCTGTTCGTGAGCGGTTCGTTCATCGGCCAGCTGGAGCTGGGCATCCGGCGGATCACTCCGGAGATGGCGGTCCGTCTCGACGAGATCCTGGGTACGAACGGTTTCTTCGCCCGCAACTGCGGTGCGGCGAGCAAGTCGAAGTACCCGGACCACTTCGCGGAGGCGGCGAAGGCGGAAGCGATGGCGGTGGCCATCAAGGAGTACGCGCCGCAACTGATCCCGGGGTTGTTGCAGACGGAGGCGTACGCGAGGGCGGTGTTCCGCGCGTACCAGCCGACCGCTCCGGAAGCGGTGATCGACGAGCTGACCGAGGCTCGACTCGACCGCGCCCAACTGCTCGACGATCCAACCAACCCGCTGTTTTGGACAGTGTTGGACGAGGCGGTGCTACGCCGAGAGGTCGGCGGCCCGGGGGTGATGGCGGAGGCACTGCGCCAAGTCGCGGAGTTGGGACGTCGACACCGAATCATCGTGCAGGTGCTGAGATTCAACGCCGGCGCACACGCATCTTCGAACGGAGCCCTCAAACTGATGGCGTTCGAGGACACCCCTCCGCTCGCCTACCTTGAGGTACTCGCCACCGGCCAACTGGAGGACGACCCGGCCACTGTCGCACGGTACGAGCTGTCCTACGATCTGGTCAGGGCCAGCGCACTGTCACCCGTTGAATCCCTGGCCCTGATCGAAACAGTGGCGGAGGATTACGCCCATGAAGATCGAAATTCTTGAGTGGCGCAAGTCCAGCTACAGCGGCGGCGAGGGCGGCAACTGCCTCGAAGTTGCCGACGGCAACCCCGACATCGTCCCCGTCCGCGACTCCAAGAACGCGCACGGCCCGAAGCTCGTGTTCCGGGCGGCGGCCTGGTCCGCGTTCGTAGCGGGCGTCAAGCAGTAAGGCGGAGGCCCCGGCACCGTTCAGGCGTCGGGGTCCATCCGCCACTCCATCAGGGCCTTCAGGTTCCGGAGGTCCTTGCGGTTGGCGTAGCGCACCGCGGGTTCGGCGAAGCGGTGGCCGGGGCCGCCGCGGTTGCGGAGGGTCATGCGGGTGCGGGTGCCGTCGGGGCCGTACGGCTCCCAGGTGTAGGTGGTCTCCATGTCGTGCGGGCCCTCGGTCGCTCGCATGACGAGGCGCCGCTCGGGCTCGTACTCGGTGATCTCGTACGTATAGACCCAGCGCCGCCCCATGAAGCGCGCGATGAAGGTGACGCGGGAGCCGACCTCGACGGCGGTCGGGGGCGGCGGGGTTCGCCATTCAACAGAGACGATGTTGGCGTACCACTCGGGCGCGTTCGATGGATCGGCTGCGTACGCGGCGACCAGGTCGCACGGCGCGTCGATCACGATCTCCGACAGGACGTCGACGGCCATGTCTCCAGCGTAGGCCCGGGGCTCAAGCCCCGAGATCCGAGCTTTCTTCACAGGATTGGGTTCATGGGTCTGGTCGTGAACCCGCCCACCCACCCGGCGCGTTGACCCTCCGGAGTCGATTTGCCACGCTGCGTGTCGACGCTCTAGCGTGCCCGAATAACGAACAACCCCCGCGAGGTGCTGACAACACCTGCGGGGGTCTGCCCATCGAGATCGCAAAGGCCCGATCCCATGGATGACGAAGAGCTTAGTGTTGCCGCGCACCCCCTCGCGAGCCCCGGCTACGGCAAGCGTTCCGCGCCTGGCCAGAAACCGCCGACCAGCGGCGACTTCGCGCACCTGCCGCCGCGCGAGGCGTCCATCGCCGGGTACATCGACAGGTTGACGGACGGCGCGGACATCTCCGTGAAGACGCTGGCGAAGGTGCTCCCGGAGTACGGGCAGTGCGCGCTGCGGACGGCGCTCAACAACCTCGTACGCGCCGGTCACCTGCGGCGGGGGCGGGAGCACACGCTCGGCGATGGCCCCCAGCAGTGGGTGACGCGCACGTGGTGGTCGCGGACGGCGCGGGACGACGAGTGGTGGGCGGCGTTCCAGCGGGGGGACGTACCGGAGGACAAGCCCCGGCGGCAGACGCTGTCGCGGGCGTACGTGCTGCTGGCGGCCCTGGGGCGCGAGGCGCCGATGATGTCGCTGTCCGCCGGGGAGTGCGGGGTGCTGGCGCCGCTGGTGGACGAGTGGTTCGAGCGCGGGGCGACGGAGCAGCAGGTGCGGATCGCCCTGACGGCCGGGCTCCCGGAGACCGTCCACCGCCCGCTGGCGCTGGCCCGGACGCGCCTGACGACCAAGATTCCGCCGCCGCGCACGGAGCCGTACCGCCCGCCGCTGCGGATGCTGGAGTGCGCCCGCTGCGGCGACCCGGCTCGCCCGGAGGCCCTCCGCGACGGCGAGTGCGGCCCCTGCCGGGGCGAGGCGGTGCCGCTCCCCCGCCCGCCGCTGCCCCCGGCCGAGGTCCACGCCCGCGCGGCGGCGGCGAAGGCGGCGGCCGGACTGCGACCCGAAAGGAGCCATGCATGACAGTTCAGCTCACCCGCACCAGAGGCGGGGCACTCTGTAGGGGAGGAGGCGACACCATGACCCCTGGCACCGCAGAGCGCCCGCAGATGTCCGTCGAGGAGTTCGAGCAGCTCGCTCGCCGAGCCCCGGAAACCGTCACGCTCGAATTCGTCAACGGAAAGCTGAAGGTCAAGCCCGTGCCCGACGGCGACCACGTGTCCATCTTCATGTGGCTCCTGCGGCAGTGCATGCAGCACCGCCCGGACCTGGATCTCCACCCCGAGCAGGGCCTCGTGGTCGAGGGTTACCGGAAGGGCCGGGCCCGGCCCGACGGCGCCCTCGCGCCCAGGCGGTACTTCGCCGGGCACGGCGAATGGGCGGACCCTTCAGGCGTCCTCATGACCGTGGAAGTCACCTCGCACGACTCCGACACCGACCTCTGGGACCGCAAGGAGAAAGGCGCCGGATACGCCCAGGCGGGCATCCCGGTCTTCCTCCTCGTCGACCGCGACTCCGACACCCTCGTCGTCCACAGCGAACCCTCGCACGGGACCTACCAGAAGCAGGTCCCGTACAAGTACGGCGACACCGTCGAGCTCCCCGACCCCGTGGGCATCACCCTCGCAACGGAGGAGCTCAAGGACTACGCGGGCTGAGCGGGCCCGGCCTGGAACGTACGGCCTAACCGTCGAAGGCGGGGAGGGCGAGGGCGAGCGTGCCGTAGCCGGCGGCGGTGGCGAGGGCGGCCACGAACAGGCCGAGGGCGAGATGCGGGACGATGCCGCGCCAGCCCCGGCCGGCCACGGCGCGCTGGGGGTTGCGCGGGTGGTAGGCGGCTTGGCCTGTGGTGCACCACAGGACGTTGCGGCCGACGCGGTGTATCGCTCCGCTGCTGTCCGTGAAGGCGAAGGCGGCCTCGCCTTCGAGGATGACCTGCGTGAATTCCACGGTGATGCCGTAGCGGGGCAGGTACCAGGAGTCCCAGGCGTCCCACAGCATCCTGCACGCGTGGAAGCCCAGCCAGGCTCCGACGGAGCCGAGGAGCAGCGTCGCGATGGCACGCCCCACGTGGCCGCCGGCCACCCAGACGGTCACGGAGAGAACCACGAGGACGGCGCCGGGGGCCAGGGCGGCCCGCCCCACAAGGGGCGGCTCTTCGTACGGCTCCTCGTCCCCTTCGCCGCCCGCCGCACCGTCCGCTGCGGCACGGAGGCTGCGGACGGTGACCAGGGCGGAGCCGTCGACCGGCTCTTCACCGGCGGGACGTTCGGGCAGTACGTCGGTCACGGCGTCGGCGAAGACGGTCGCAGCGGCCGCGCTCACGTCCTCGACCCGGTAGGCGGTCGGCTCGGCACCGGCCGGGGCGGTCAGCTCGACGGTCACGTCGCGCCGCTCGGCACGCACCCGGGCGATCGCCGCGAAGGGGATGCGCAGTTCTTCGTCGGAGCGACGCAGCAGTAGATCCTCACCCTCGCAGCGGAGCTCGGTTCCCCGGTTGCCCCGGAGGATGGGTATGGGCGATGGGATCGACATGGGCGTGATCGTAAGCTGCCTTCGACCGCACGGTGAAGGGGTTGCGGGGCTTACGGCAGGGCCGGGGGTGCCGTACGGTCCGCTGTGTGAACTTGGTGAACGCAGTGCTCATATGCTTCGCGATCGCGTCCGTGCCGGGCCTCATGTTCGGTCTGATGTGCGTCAAGGGCGAGCGGACGGTGCTGAAGAAGATGACGGAGCTCGACGAATCCGGCATCGAGGTGCAGGCACGTCTGGTGAGTCTGGTGCCGTTCGGCAAGGGGCAGTACGCACACGCGGTGTACGAGTTCGAAGGGCCCGGTGGGACGTACGTACGGCACGAGCAGGGTGCGACGGTCGGGCCCGCGCACGTGGTGGGCGAGACGTACGCGTTCGTGCACCACCCGCAGTTCCCGAAGCGTCTGCACATGGGGACGGCCAAGACCATCCGCAAGGAGCGGAGGGCCCGCGCCCGTTACCTACGGGAGGGGCAGCGGATCGCGCTGTGCTCGCTTGCGGCGGGGGTGCTCGCGGGCGTGGGCCTCGTCTTCAGCCCGTAGGCCGTCCCAGCCCGCGGGCCGCCCTCTCGGACGCTCAGTCGAGACAGAACTCGTTGCCCTCGATGTCCTGCATCCCGATGCACGACTCGTTCTCGTCGTCGGCGGGCAGCGTCCGCACGTGGACCGCGCCGAGCGCGACCAGCCGCGCGCACTCGGCCTCAAGGGCGGCGAGGCGCTCCTCCCCCACGAGCCCGGTGGCGACCCGCACATCGAGGTGCACCCGGTTCTTGGCGGCCTTGCCCTCGGGAACGCGCTGGAAGTACAGCCGCGGGCCCGCCCCCGAAGGGTCCACGCAGGCGGACCATTCGTCCGCTTCCGGCGGCGCCGAGACGACGTACCCCAGGACCTCGCACCAGAAGCGGGCGACGCGCGCGGGGTCCGCGCAGTCGAAGGTGACTTGGAAATGCTTGATCGATGACATCGGCGCACCCTAGTGCACCTCGGCCCGGTCGCGTCAGGGGAGCAGCTCCTTGACGCACATCGCGGCGTCTAGGGTGTCCGCATGGACGTGGGGGCCGTACTGATCGCGATCGCCGGTGTCGCGGGAACTCTCGGGGGCGCGTTGCTCACCCAGCGGGGCGCCGACCGGGCCAAGAGGCGCGAGTTGGAGATGGCCCAAGCCCTCCAGGAAGCGCGCGAGCATCGCGAGCTGCGCCGGAGCTGCTACACACAACTGCACCGGGAGGCCCGGCAGTTCGCCACGGCGCTCAGTCGGCACTTGTACGTCATGCGGGATCGCACGCCCGGGCAGGAGGACGTAGCGGCCCTGGAGGGAACCAAGGACGCCTACCGTGACCGGTGGTCCGAGGCTCTGATGATCGCCCCCGACGGGGTGATCGATCCCGCTCGGGAAGTGAACGCAGCGCTGACCAGGGTCTACGGACAGATCAAGCGCCTGGAACAGGGGAACCCCCAGCCAGGCGAAACCCTGCAGTCGGCCGCTGAAGCACAGCACGCGCTCTGGGCGCTGATAGGCGTCGCGAGAGAGGCGATGCGCCGTGATCTGGGCATCGCCGCGGACGCCGGCGAGGAAACCGCCGCCCCCAGGGCCTTGACCAGGGACTTCGCCGAGCCGCTCGACGGAAGCGACTCGTAGGATGTCCGGCGAGATCAGGTCCGGCGCGCACGTGCGCCCGAGTCCCCCGCGTATCCGACAGCGGACCGAGCGCGACCTCGGTGACTGCGTGCGGATACTGGCGGAGGTCCATCAGCGCGACGGCTATCCGGTCAACTGGCCCGACCTTCCGGGCGCCTGGCTCACCCCCTCGTCGCTCATCGCCTCGTGGGTGGCGGAGCTGGAGGGCCGCCCAGCCGGTCACATCGGCCTGTCGCGGAGTGACCCGGCGGACGCGGCTCCCGGGTTGTGGAGCGTCCGTACGGGGAGGGGTACCGACCGGGCCGCCGTGGTGAACCGCTTGTTCGTCGCCCCGTGGGCCCGCGGCCATGGCATCGGTGCGCTGCTCATGGCGCGGGCCGTCACGGAAGCACGGGACCTCGGCGTACACCCGGTGCTGGACGTGCTGGCTTCGGACACCGCGGCGGCAGCCCTGTACGAGCGGCTCGGCTGGGAGCTGCTGGCCACGGTCGAACAGCAGTGGGGCCCGGAGCAGCGGGTGGCCGTTCGTTGCTATGCGGCGCCTACTTAGCGGAGACTCCCTGGGCCCGGCCGCGTCAGGGGAGCAATCCCTTGACGAGAAGACGCTCCAGTGCTGTCAGTGCCTGTTGCTAACGTGCTCCGTTCAGTCATGGAGTTCATGAAGGGGCGCGGAACGTGCGGGAAGTGGCATGCCATCAGGTCGGCGAGCAGCGGTTGGCCGAGGCGCTCGACGACATCCACGGGCGGGCCTACACGCGGTGGCATTCGCTGCGGTACGGCAGCATCTCGCCGGCGCTGATCCGGGCCATGGCGGACGAACTGCTCGACCATGTCGCCGCGCGAACGGTGACGGAGGCGGGGCTCGACGCCGCGACCGGCACGGTCGCCGTCACCGCCGCGGAGTGTCTGCACGGAGTGCTGAGCATCATGTGCTTCCCGGACGGGGACCAGGACCTCCAGTTCTCGCTCATCGGGGAACGGATCAGCACGGACCCGGACGACGACGAGTTCGGGGACGGGCCCATCACCTTCCGGGACGTCGTCGGGGAGGCGCCCACCGCGCGGACCTGGCTCGACGTGTTCGAGACGTGTGTCGTCAGCGGATACCTGCGGAAGGAGCGGGTCACCGGGCTGCTGCTGCGCGGCGACTACGCGCCCGCCATCCGTGACGGCGTGCCCTACAACCGGTACACCTCCGTCTCCGACCCCGCCGACCTGGCCGCCATGGACGCCCTGTGCCCGTATCTCACCGAGGCGGCCGGGCATCTGCCCCGCGACTGGCCGGCGGTTCCGCTGCGCAAGCCCGACGCCGGGGAGCGCGCGGAGGCCGCCCGGCGGCTCGACGAGGTCGGCGACGCGCTGAGCGCGGACCAGCGGCTGCTCCGCGTCCTGCTCGACGACGACCAGCACGCCTTCGAGGACGCCCTCGTCGCCCGGCTGGTCGCGTACCGGGAGAGCGTCGAGACCGGTGCCGGTGATCCCGCGCCCCGGTCCCTCCTCCCCCTCGGCCCCCTCGCCCTGGCCTGCCTCGCCGTCCAGGTCCACGGGTGGGACCTCGATGTCCGGTCCGGGTACCTGCCGCACGGCCTGCTGGGATCGCGCTTGGTCCACCAGGCCGCCACGTAGGCCACCCGGGGGGCCGACTGGTTGACTGTGCCTCGTGACCGAGGTGATCAGGAAACGGGATGGGCAGGGCGACGGGGAGCCCGCGACGGAACTCCGGGCTGGTGAGCGCCTTCCGGTGCGGCAGGTGTCCATGTACCAGAGCGTGGCCTGGCCGTTGCGTGCGCTGGCCCTGCTCTCGGTGGACTTGGAGGAGGTGGCGCGGCGGCTGGGGCTGACCCTCGAGAGCTCGTGGGACAGCCGCGGCAGTGTGCGGACCGCGTTCTTCGTGCTGGACGGGATGGACTTCGTCGTCACCCACCACGAGGGGGACGCTCCGGGAACCCACGTGTGGACCCGGTCGGGCGGGCCTGTCGATTCGGCCGCCCGCGTGGGCAGCGTCCTCGCGGCTCTCGGCGTGGGGCCGGAGGCGGTCTCGTACTCCACCTGGGGGGCCGGCACCGGCGATGCGCACATGCCCGCTGCCTGGGGGCGCGGCTGGGACAAGCCGACGCGGTCGCACCAGGACATCTGGGCCAACTTCAAGAAGCGCCCGGGGATATTCGTCGGCAGGGTCACTTTCGATGCGGTGGTCGGGTTCCTCAACGGCTATGACACCGCCGCCGAAGGAGCCCTGCTGGACGGGTTCCGGGAGTGGCTCGCCACCAAGCTGGGCTACGGCTGGAACCTGGTGTACTGGCTCTTGGCCGAGAAGTTGGTCTTTCCCGACGGCCGTCCCGAGGAGCCCTGGTCGCCCGAGACCGAGCAGCACGCCGTGGCCGGGCTGCTCGCTCTGATCGACGAGTTCTACGATCACCTCGCCGACGGTCCGAAGGACCGCACCGAAACGGTCTGACGGAGGGGGGCCCGGGTCGTCGATGACGCCCGCGGCGCGGGAACGCCCGAGGCGGCACCCCCCTTACGGGGAGTGCCGCCCTCGGTTCCGTAACCGGGCTTACCGATCCGCGAGGGATCAGAAGTCCATGTCACCGCCCGGCATGCCGCCACCGGCCGGGGCGGACGCCTTCTCCGGCTTGTCGGCGACGACGGCCTCGGTGGTGAGGAACAGCGCCGCGATGGAGGCCGCGTTCTGCAGAGCGGAACGGGTCACCTTGGCGGGGTCGATGATGCCCTCGGCGATCATGTCGACGTACTCACCGGTCGCGGCGTTCAGGCCGTGGCCGACGGGCAGGTTGCGCACCTTCTCGACGATGACGCCGCCCTCGAGACCACCGTTGACGGCGATCTGCTTCAGCGGGGCCTCCAGGGCCAGGCGCACGATGTTGGCACCGGTCGCCTCGTCGCCCTCGAGCTCCAGCTTCTCGAAGACGGAGGAGGCCTGGATCAGGGCCACGCCACCGCCGGCGACGATGCCCTCCTCGACGGCCGCCTTCGCGTTGCGAACGGCGTCCTCGATGCGGTGCTTGCGCTCCTTGAGCTCCACCTCGGTCGCGGCACCGGCCTTGATGACGGCCACGCCGCCGGCCAGCTTCGCCAGGCGCTCCTGGAGCTTCTCGCGGTCGTAGTCCGAGTCGGAGTTCTCGATCTCGGCGCGGATCTGGTTGACGCGGCCCTGGACCTGCTCGCTGTCACCGGCACCGTCGACGATCGTGGTCTCGTCCTTGGTGATGACCACCTTGCGGGCGCGGCCCAGCAGGTCGAGACCGGCGTTCTCCAGCTTGAGGCCGACCTCCTCGGAGATGACCGTGCCGCCCGTGAGGATGGCGATGTCGTTCAGCATGGCCTTGCGGCGGTCGCCGAAGCCCGGGGCCTTGACGGCGACGGACTTGAAGGTGCCGCGGATCTTGTTGACGACCAGCGTCGACAGGGCCTCGCCCTCGACGTCCTCGGCGATGATCAGCAGCGGCTTGCCCGACTGCATGACCTTCTCCAGCAGCGGGAGGAGGTCCTTCACGGAGGAGATCTTGGAGTTGACGATCAGGATGTACGGGTCCTCCAGAGAGGCCTCCATACGCTCCATGTCGGTGGCGAAGTACGCCGAGATGTAGCCCTTGTCGAAGCGCATACCCTCGGTGAGCTCCAGCTCCAGACCGAAGGTCTGGGACTCCTCGACGGTGATGACGCCTTCCTTGCCGACCTTGTCCATCGCCTCGGCGATGAGCTCGCCGATCTGCGTGTCGGCGGCGGAGATGGAGGCGGTGGAGGCGATCTGCTCCTTCGTCTCGACCTCCTTCGCCTGGTCGAGCAGCGCACCGGAGACGGCCTCGACGGCCTTCTCGATGCCGCGCTTCAGGGCCATCGGGTTGGCGCCGGCGGCGACGTTGCGCAGACCCTCGCGGACGAGCGCCTGGGCGAGGACGGTCGCGGTGGTCGTACCGTCACCGGCGACGTCGTCCGTCTTCTTGGCGACTTCCTTGACCAGCTCGGCGCCGATCTTCTCGTACGGGTCCTCGAGCTCGATCTCCTTGGCGATGGAGACACCATCGTTGGTGATCGTGGGGGCGCCCCACTTCTTCTCGAGGACGACGTTGCGACCCTTGGGGCCCAGGGTCACCTTGACGGCGTCGGCGAGCTGGTTCATGCCGCGCTCGAGGCCGCGCCGTGCCTCCTCGTCGAACGCGATGATCTTGGCCATGTGAAGTGGTCCTCCCGGACTGGGGTGGATGCTCCGGACCGCGCTGGCGCCCGCGACGGACGGCCTGCATGCCCCTGTGGTTCCTTGCCCCACCGGCCTGCGGACCTCACCGACTCGGTCCTTCGTTGTCACTCTCACCTTCAGAGTGCTAACGCCAATGATTAGCACTCGACCCCTTCGAGTGCAAGCTCCTCCCCGTGATCTCCCGGCGATCTCCCGGGGATCGAGAGCCCTCGATCCCCTCCGCGTGTACGCGTGCGCGCACGCGCGAGGGGCCCGCATCCTGTGCGGATGCGGGCCCCTCGGCACCACTGTGAAAGTCGCTGGCCGAAACGCGTCTGCTGCTAGCCGGCGAGCTTGACCATGTCCGCCTGCGGACCCTTCTGGCCCTGCGAGATCTCGAACTCGACTCGCTGACCCTCCTCCAGGGTGCGGTAGCCGTCCATCTGGATCGCGCTGTAGTGGACGAAAACATCCGCACCACCGTCGACCGCGATGAAGCCGTACCCCTTCTCCGCGTTGAACCACTTGACGGTGCCCTGAGCCATGCCTAACTCCCCTATTACTGGCCCTTGCACAGGACCGCACTTCGCGGACCCGGGTCAGACCTCACCCGCTGACAGGAACGGGCGTGCGCCGGAACGCGTCGACCGCCGCTGAATGTATCTGTCCAACTGCCGTCTGCAACAGGTCAATCGGACGAGAATTCCGAGCATGCGTGAACGGAAAAGTAGGCGGAATTCGCCAGAATCCTGGGCAAGTCGGGCCCGGCAAAGCGCACATTCGGCGCATCAGGCACGGGTACTTTGACTGCATCTTGTCGCGCCGGGGCGTGAATTCATATGCGCGTGACATGACCGGCGGCGGGGGCTTCCCCAACTCTACCGCGCTCAACCATGCGGAAATGCCCCCTGCGCACCGTGTGCGGAGGGGGCAATTCCGGAAAGCGCTATCCCTGGGCTAGCAACCGCCGGCCACGGCGGGAATGATCGACACGCCCGCGCCGTCCGGCGTGGCGGTCTCCAGACCCTGCTCGAAGCGGACGTCGTCGTCGTTCACGTACACGTTGACGAAGCGGCGCAGCTTGCCCTGGTCGTCCAGGACGCGGGCGGCGATGCCCGGGTGGTTCTTCTCCAGCGACTCGATGACCTCGGCGAGGGTCGCGCCCTCCGCCGGGACCTCGGCCTGGCCGCCCGTGTACGTGCGGAGGATGGTGGGGATGCGCACGTTGACGCTCATGTCGTGATGCCTTTCAGTACGAGCTCAGGTCGGGTCAGGCCAGGCCGGCGTCGCGGAACGCGTCCAGGCTCGGGCGGATCGTGGCGGTGGGGCCGGTCGTCGGAGCCACGGCGTCCAGGGTCTTCAGGCCGTCGCCCGTGTTGAGCACGACCGTGGTGAGGGACGGGTCCAGCACACCGGCCTCGATGAGCTTCTTCGTCACACCCACGGTCACACCGCCCGCCGTCTCGGCGAAGATGCCCTCCGTACGGGCCAGCAGCTTGATCGCGTCGACCACCTGCTCGTCGTTGACGTCCTCGACCGCGCCGCCGGTGCGGCGGGCGATGTCCAGGACGTACGGGCCGTCGGCGGGGTTGCCGATGGCGAGCGACTTGGCGATGGTGTTCGGCTTCTGGGGGCGTACGACGTCGTGGCCGGCCTTGAAGGCCGCCGACACCGGGGAGCAGCCCTCCGCCTGGGCGCCGAAGATCTTGTACGGCTTGTCCTCGACCAGGCCCAGCTTGATGAGCTCCTGCAGTCCCTTGTCGATCTTCGTCAGCTGCGAGCCGGACGCGATCGGGATGACGATCTGGTCGGGCAGCCGCCAGCCGAGCTGCTCGCAGATCTCGTACGCGAGCGTCTTCGAGCCCTCCGCGTAGTACGGGCGGAGGTTGACGTTCACGAAGCCCCAGCCCTCGCCGAGCGGGTCGCCGATGAGCTCGGAGCAGAAGCGGTTGACGTCGTCGTAGTTGCCCTCGATGCCGACCAGGTCACCGCCGTACACCGCGGCCATGACGACCTTGCCCTGCTCCAGGTCGTGCGGGATGAACACGCAGGAGCGGAAGCCGGCCCGGGCGGCGGCGGCGCCGACCGCGCCCGCCAGGTTGCCGGTGGAGGAGCAGGACAGGGTGGTGAAGCCGAAGGCGCGGGCGGCCTCCAGGGCCTGGGCGACGACGCGGTCCTTGAAGGAGTGCGTCGGGTTGCCGGAGTCGTCCTTGACGAAGAGCTTGCCCGGCTCGACGCCGAGCTCGCGGCCCAGGTTGTCGGCCTGGACGAGCTTGGTCCAGCCCGGGTTCAGGTTCGGCTTGTCCGCGACGTCGGCGGGGACGGGCAGCAGGGGCGCGTACCGCCAGATGTTCGCGGGCCCGGCCTCGATCCGCTTGCGCAGGGCCTCGGGGTCGCCGCTCGGCAGGTCGTACGCGATCTCGAGCGGCCCGAAACACTGCTCGCAGGCGAAGAGGGGGCCGAGGGGGAAGCGCTCACCACATTCGCGACAGGAAAGCGCGGAGGCGGGCCCGAGGTCGACGTTCTGGGTGGTGTCCGGGGTGGCGACGGTCTGTACAGCCATGGAGGCGAGGCCCTTTCTCCTCATCTTCCTCATGGCGCACTTCGCCATGAGACGGATTTGGCACCTTCCCTAGCCGGGGCCTCGCGTTGCGCAGATGTGCGAGTGCCGACTGGAGGGTTGCCGGGGCTTCAACGGGCCGTATCCCTCTGCCCCTCTGGATGAGCGGTATTCGATTGTGTGCGCGGGGGACCCGACATGTGTCGGCCATCCGCGTTGTTCAAGACTGTAACCGAACCCCTGGACGCTCGAGATGGTCGTCCGATACGCGAGATGGAGATCACGTGCTGGAAGAGGTGGAGCGCTGGCTGGACCGGCGGTCCTGGTCCGTTGCGGAGCGACCGCTCGACCAGCTGCTCGCCGCGAAACGCGGGGCGACCCGCGGTACGACCGTCAGTGTCGTCCTGCCGGCGCTCAACGAGGAGGCGACGGTCGGCGAGATCGTCACCGTGATCCGCCGCGAGCTGATGTCCGGCGCCGTGCCGCTGGTGGACGAGCTGGTGGTGATCGACTCGGGCTCGACCGACCGTACGGCGGAGGTGGCGCGCGCGGCCGGGGCTCGGGTGGAGCACCGGGACGCGATACTCCCCCGGATACCGGCGCTGCCCGGCAAGGGCGAGGTGCTGTGGCGGTCGCTGTTCGTGACGAGCGGCGACATCGTGTGCTTCGTCGACGCGGACCTGGTCGACTTCTCGGCGGACTTCGTGACCGGGATCGTGGGGCCGCTGCTGACCGACCCGTCGGTGCAGTTCGTGAAGGCGATGTACGACCGGCCGCTGGGCGGTGCCGTCGGCCAAGGCGGACGGGTGACGGAGCTGGTGGCGCGGCCGCTGCTGAACCTGCACTGGCCGCAGCTGGCCGGGTTCGTCCAGCCGCTGGGCGGCGAGTACGCGGCGCGGCGCTCGCTGCTGGAGCGGCTGCCGTTCCCGGTGGGGTACGGGGTGGAGCTGGGCCTGCTGGTGGACGCGTTGCACACGGTGGGGCTCGACGCGCTGGCCCAGGTGGACGTGGGCGTGCGCAAGCACCGGCACCAGGACGACCGGGCGCTGGGGCGGATGGCGGCGGCGATCTACCGGACGGCGCAGCTGCGGCTGTCGCGGGGGCACCTGGTGCGGCCGCGGCTGACGCAGTTCGACCGGGGGGAGACGGGGTTCGTGCCGCGGACGCACGCGGTGGACACGGAGGAGCGGCCGCCGATGGCGAGTGTGGCGGAGTACACACGACGGCGGCGCGTGGCGTGACGGGCGTACGTTTGAGCGTTTCGGCTACGGGCTAGGTTCGTCTCCATGGCGCCCCAGATTCTCGTTGCTTCGAACAGAGGTCCGGTCAGCTACGTGCCGCGTGAGGACGGCACGCTCGACGCCCGGCGAGGCGGGGGCGGGCTGGTCTCGGGCCTGTCCGCGATCGGGCCGGACGCGGGGGCGCTGTGGGTGTGCGCGGCGCTGAGCGACGGCGACCGGGAGGCGGTGCGGCGCGGGATCTCCGAGCCCGGTGTGCGGATGCTCGACATCGACGCGGCGACGCACTCGGCGGCGTACAACGGCATCGCGAACTCGGTGCTGTGGTTCGTGCACCACATGCTGTACCAGACGCCGCTGGAGCCCGTGTACGACGCGGAGTTCCGGCGCCAGTGGGACGCGTACCGGCTCTACAACCGGGCCTTCGCGGCGGCGCTGGCGGCGGAGGCGGACCGGGGCGCGACGGTGATCATCCAGGACTACCACCTGGCGCTCGCCCCCGGCATGCTGCGCGAGCTCCGCCCCGACCTGCGGATCGGGCACTTCTCCCACACGCCGTGGGCGCCGCCGGAGTACTTCCGGATGCTGCCGGACGACATCGCCGAGGAGCTGCTGCTCGGCATGCTGGGCGCGGACCGCCTCGGCTTCCTCACCTCGCGGTGGCGGCGCGCCTTCCAGGACTGCTGCCAGGCGGTGCTCGGGCACTACGACGGGATGGCGTACTGGCCCCGGGACCAGGAGCCGAGCTTCGAGTACCGCATCCCGGGCCATCAGCGGCGGCGGACGTACCTGGGCGTGCACGGCCTGGGCGCGGACGCGGACTTCCTGCGCGAGCGGTCGCGGCGGGCGGACGTGGACGACCGGATGGCGGCGCTGCGGGAGCAGATCGGCGGGGCGGACCGGCGCGTGATCGTCCGCGTGGACCGCACGGAGCTCTCCAAGAACATCGTGCGCGGCCTGCTGGCGTACCGCGCCCTCCTGGAACAGCGCCCGGAGTGGCGCGAGCAGGTGGTCCACCTCGCCTTCGCCTACCCCTCCCGGCAGGACCTGCCCGTGTACCGCGAGTACACGGCGCGGGTGTCGCAGCTGGCGGACGAGATCAACGCGGAGTTCGGCCGCGACGGCTGGACCCCCGTCATCCTCCACGTCGAGGACGACTTCGCCCGCTCGCTGGCCGCCTACCGCCTCGCGGACGTGGCCCTCGTCAACCCCATCCGCGACGGCATGAACCTCGTCGCCAAGGAGGTCCCCGTCGTCTCCGACCATGGCTGCGCGCTGGTGCTGTCGCGGGAGGCGGGCGCGTACGAGGAGCTGCGCGACGCGGCGATCACCGTGAACCCCTACGACGTGACCGGCACCGCCGAGGCGCTCCACGAGGCCCTGACGATGCCGACGGCGGAACGCGACGAACGCACCAAGCGCCTCGCCTCCGCGGCGACGGCACTCCCGCCCCACCAGTGGTTCCTGGACCAGCTGCAGGCGCTGCGCGAGCTGGGCTAGGGGGCTGTTCCCCCACCCCTCCCCTCACCGAAACCGGGGCTCCGCCCCGGACCCCGGTGAGGGGCGTCGTAGCTGGGGGGCTGACGCCCCCCACACCCCCTGAGCGCGCCCGCTTCGCGGCGCGCAGCGCCCGCCGCAGCGGGCGCGGGGAGCAGCCCTCGGGACCTCGCCTCTCCGCCGCCGGGCTCGGGGCGGCGCGAAGCTGCCGCGCAGGGGGTGCGGGGCGCAGCCCCGCTAACCCCGTCTCCGGGGGGCTGGGGGCGCAGCCCCCAGTTACGGGAAGGGGCGGGGTGGGGGGCTAACCCACCCGGCGGGCCAGCGACTGCAGGAGGTCCACCACCGCCGGCGGGCCCGGGACCGCCAGGTCCGCGCGGGTGGCGAGGTCGGGGACCTCGGCGCTGGCGCTGCAGATGAGGAGGCCCGGGGTGCCGTCGGAGCGGAGTTTCTCGACGGCCGCGAAGGCGGGGAGGTCACCGAGGTCGTCGCCGGCGTACAGGACCGTCGTGGCGCCGGTGGCGCGGACGTGGTCCGTGAGGGCGACGCCCTTGTCCATGCCCGGGGGCCGCAGCTCCAGGACCAGGCGGCCGGGCTCCAGGACCAGGCCGTGGCGGGTGGCGAGGTCGGCCAGGGGCTCGCGGAGGGCGTCGAAGGCGGCCTGCGGGTCCTCCGCGCGGCGGGTGTGGACCGCGACCGCGCGGCCCTTCTCCTCCGTCCAGGTGCCGCGCCACGCGCCCGCGCGGTCCAGGACGCCCGGCAGCTCCGCGCGGACCGCCGCGACGCCCGGGTGCTCCGGCGCCGCGCGGACCGTGCCCGTCACGGCGTCCCAGCGCTCGGCGCCGTAGTGGCCGAGGACGACGAGGTGTTCCAGGCCCGGTACGCCGGCGAAGCCGCCGTACCGTACCGCCACGCCCGCCGGGCGGCCGGTGATCACGGCGATGGACGCGACGTGCGGCGCCAGCGCCGCGAGGGCGGCGACCGCGCCGGGGTGGGCGCGCGCCTGCTCGGGGTCGTCGACGATCTCGGCGAGGGTGCCGTCGAAGTCGAGGCCGACGACCGCCCGCTCGGGATGGGCCAGGAAGGAGTCGAGGCCCTCGCGGCCGGCGCTGGTGGTGGGGCGCGGCAATGCGTTCTGTTCGGTGCCCATGAGCGGAAACCTATCCACGGGCGCCGGTGCACACACCTACCGCCGGGCCTCCCGCGCCGCCCGCACCCGCCGCAGCCGGTTGACCGTCACGGGGTCGTGCCGCAGCGCCCTCGGGTCGTCGAGGAGCGCGTTGAGCAGCTGGTAGTAGCGCGTCGGCGACAGGCCCAGCTGCTCCCTGATCGCCCGCTCCTTGACGCCGGGGCCCGGCCACGAGCGGCGCTCCATGGCCAGGACGGCCTGATCACGAGCACTGAGGTCGGCGGTCATATGAAGAACATAGCGACTCGGGCTACTCGGCCGCTTCCGCGTCCGTCGCCACCTTCGCTATCCCCTGCAGCACCGCCTCCGGGTCCCCGTCCGGCGCCACCGCCTGGCCGATGGTGCGCTTGACGCTCTCGCTGACCTTCGCCCACGACGTCTCGCCCACCGGGTACAGCTCCGACGTCGGCAGCGCGTCCAGGAACGGCTTCAGGTCCGCGTGCTCGGGGTCGGCGGCCATCGCACTGTTCGCGGTGACGGTGACCGGGAGGATGTCGTACCGGTCGGAGAACTCCAGCACGTTCTTGTCCTGGTAGACGAAGTCCAGGAACGCGCCGGCCTCCCGCCGGTGGCCGTTCTGCTTGAAGGCCATCATCCAGTCGGCGACGCCCATCGACGCCTTGGCCCTGCCGTCGGCGCCCGGCAGCGGCACCGTGCCGACCTTCACGCCCGCCTTCTCGGCCGTCTGCATCAGTGTCGGGTGCCCGTTGAGCATGCCGACCTCGCCGCGCGTGAAGGCGTCGAACGCCTGCTGCCGGTCGAGCTTGCCGGGCGCGACGGGGCCGGTCAGGCCGGGGCCGACGAGCTCGTTCTTGAGCCACGTGAAGGTCTTGACGTTGTCGACGGAGTCGATCTCGTACGAACCGCCGCTGTCGTCGCGGTAGCCGCCACCCCCGCTGAGCATCCACTGCATGGTCTCGGCCTGGGCCTCCTCGGAGCCCAGCGGCAGCGCGAAGGGGTACTTCACGCCCTCGTCCTTCAGCTTGGCGGCCGCCGCCGCGAGGTCGGCCCAGGTCTTCGGCGGCTTGACGCCCGCCTTGTCGAAGAGGCCCTCGTTGAAGAAGAGCAGCCGCGTGCTGGCGGCGAACGGCATGCCGTACTGCACCCGGTCGACCTCGCCGGCCCGGGCGAGCAGCGGCAGGAATTTGGCCTGGGTGGGGACGGAGAGCAGTTCCTCCGCCTTGTAGAGCTTGCCCTGCTTGGCGTAGTCGGCGTACGCGCCGATCTGCGCGAGGTCGGGCGCCTCGCCGCGGTTCACCATCTCGGCGACCTCGCGGTCGACGTCCTTCCAGGACAGCACCTTCACATCGATCTTGATGTGCGGGTGGGTCTTCTCGAACTCCTTGGCAACGTTGTCCCAGTACGCCTGCGACGTGTTGGAGGCGTTGCTTCCGTAGTCGGCGGCGACCAGCCTGAGGGTGACGTCCTCGGATTCACCGGACCCGCAGGCCGACAGGCTCGCCGTCATGCCGAGTGCGGCCACCGCCGCGGTCAGTCCCAAAGAGCGGCGTCGCTGCACAGCCTTGTCCCACCTTCATTCACCTACCGAGGGGATGAGGTCTACACCACTGGGTATCGCTTCCACAACTCCGGTCTGCTAGACCGGCAGGGACCTGTACGCGTACGACGCCGTAGGAGTCCCTCGCATGTCCCGTACCGCAGCAGAGATTGCCACCCAGCCGGCCTGCTGGCGCCGCGCCGCCGAGGCCGCCGCGTCGTTCGCGGAGGGGCTCCCGCGCCCCGGCGAGCGGGTCGCCGTGACCGGGTGCGGCACGTCGTGGTTCATGGCCATCGCGTACGCGGCGCTGCGGGAGGCGGCGGGGCACGGCGAGACGGACGCCTTCGCGGCCTCGGAGTTCCCCTCCTCGCGCGCGTACGACCGGGTCGTGGCGATCACCCGCTCCGGGACGACGACCGAGGTGCTGCGGCTGCTGGACGAGCTGCGCGGGCGCGGGGTGGCCACGCTGGCGCTGACCGCCGACCCGAAGACGCCGGTGATGGAGGCGGCGGACGCGGTCGCGGTGCTGGACTGGGCGGACGAGGAGTCGGTGGTCCAGACGCGGTTCGCGACGACGGCGCTGGCGTTCCTGCGGGCGGGGCTCGGTGACGTACCGGGTGTGAAGCCGGTCGGCGAGGCGGCGGTGGACGCGGAGCTGGCGGTGACGGAGCCGCTGCCGGAGGCGGTGCTCGCGGCGGAGCAGTGGACGTTCCTGGGGCGGGGCTGGGCGTACGGGCTGGCGCTGGAGGCCGGGCTGAAGATGCGTGAGGCGGCGGGCGCGTGGACGGAGGCGTACCCGGCGATGGAGTACCGCCACGGCCCCATCGCGATCACCGGCCCTGGGCGGGTCGCGTGGGTCTTCGGCGCCCTGCCGGAGGGCCTGGCGGCCGAGGTGGCGCGGGTGGGGGGCACGCTGCACGCGCACGCGACGGCGGATCCGATGGCGGACCTGATCCGGGCGCAGCGGCTGGCGGTGGCGCTGGCGGAGGCGAAGGGGTACGACCCGGACCGGCCGCGCAACCTCACGCGGAGCGTGATCCTGACCCCGTAGCCGTAGGCGGGTCGTACGGAAAGCGTTTTGTATGCGGTGACAACAATCCACGAAGTGGACTAGACCTTTCACGGGTTCACGAGCCACACTGTCTCCGTGAGACGACACGTCATCGCCCTCGATGTGGGCGGCACCGGCATGAAGGCCGCCCTGGTCGGAGCCGACGGGGCGCTGCTGTACGAGGAGCGCCGCGCGACCGGCCGGGAGCGCGGCCCCGACGCGGTCGTGGAGTCCATCCTCGGCTTCGCCGCGGACCTGCACGCCCACGGCCGCGAGCGGTACGGCACCGGCGCCGTGGCCGCCGGTGTCGCCGTGCCCGGCATCGTCGACCGCGACCGCGGCGTCGCCGTCTACGCCGCCAACCTGGGCTGGCGCGACGTCCCGCTCCGCACCCTGCTGTCCGACCGGCTCGGCGGGCTGCCCGTCGCCCTCGACCACGACGTACGCACCGGCGGGCTCGCCGAGGGCCGCGTCGGGGCGGGCCAGGGCACCGACCGGTTCCTCTTCGTCCCGCTGGGCACCGGCATCGCGGGCGCCATCGGCATCGGCGGCACCATCGAGGCCGGCGCCCACGGCCACGCCGGCGAGCTCGGCCACATCGTCGTCCGCCCCGGCGGCCCCGCCTGCGGCTGCGGCCAGCGCGGCTGCCTGGAGACCCTCGCCTCGGCCGCCGCCGTCAGCCGGGCCTGGGCGGCGGCCTGCGGCGACCCGGCCGCGGACGCGGCGGACTGCGCCAAGGCCGTCGAGTCGGGCGACGAGCGGGCCGTACGCGTCTGGCGCGAGGCGATCGACGCGCTCGCCGACGGGCTGGTCACGGCGCTCACCCTGCTGGACCCCCGCACGCTCATCATCGGTGGCGGTCTCGCCGAGGCCGGGGAAACGTTGTTCACACCCCTGAGGGCGGCCGTCGAGGAGCGGGTCACGTTCCAGAAGCCGCCCGCCATCGTGCCGGCGGCCCTCGGGGACACCGCCGGATGCCTGGGCGCGGGCCTCCTCGCCTGGGATCTGCTCTCCACGGACCCCGCCCCTGACTCGGAGGTACCCGCCTGATGGCCGATCGCACTGTTCTCGCCGGCGCCCGCGTGGTGCTGCCGACCGGGACCGTCGACAGCGGGCGGGTGATCGTCGAGAACGGCCGGATCGCCGAGCCCGCCCCCGTACCCGACGGCGTCCCGGCGGTGGACCTCACCGGGCACTGGGTCGTCCCCGGCTTCGTCGACCTGCACAACCACGGCGGCGGCGGCGCGTCCTTCACCTCCGGCACGGTCGAGGAGGTCCTCCAGGGCGTCCACACGCACCGGCTGCACGGCACCACCACCCTCGTCGCCTCCACCGTCACCGGCGACATGGACTTCCTCGCGCACCGCGCGGGCGAGCTGTCCGAGCTCGCCGAGCAGGGCGACATCGCCGGCATCCACTTCGAGGGCCCCTTCATCTCCCCCTGCCGCAAGGGCGCCCACAGCGAGGGGCTGCTGCGCCACCCGGACCCGGCCGAGGTGCGCAAGCTCGTCGACGCCGGGCGCGGCCACGCCAAGATGGTCACCCTCGCCACCGAACTGCCCGGCGGCATCGACTCCGTACGCCTGCTCGCCGAGCACGGCGTCATCGCCGCCATCGGGCACACGGACGCCACGTACGAGCAGACCGTCGAGGCCATCGAGGCGGGCGCCACCGTCGCCACGCACCTGTTCAACGCCATGCCGCCGCTCGGCCACCGCGCCCCCGGCCCCATCGCCGCGCTGCTGGAGGACGAGCGGGTCACCGTCGAGCTCATCAACGACGGCACGCACCTGCACCCGGCGGCGCTGGAGCTGGCGTTCCGTCACGCGGGCGCGGCACGGGTCGCGTTCATCACCGACGCGATGGACGCGGCGGGCTTCGGCGACGGCGTCTACCACCTCGGCCCGCTGGAGGTCGAGGTGCGCGACGGCGTGGCCCGGCTGGTGGAGGGCGGCTCGATCGCGGGCTCCACGCTCACCCTCGACACCGCCTTCCGACGGGCCGCGACGGTCGACGGACTGCCCGTCGAGTCGATCGTCCAGGCACTCTCCGCCAACCCGGCGAAGCTGCTCGGCCTGTACGACAGGGTCGGCTCCCTGGAGCCGGGCAAGGACGCGGACCTGGTCGTCCTGGACGCCGACTTCACGCTCACGGGCGTAATGCGCAAGGGCGCATGGGTGATCGAGCCGCAGCTGGGCTGATTCCGGCCCGTGTCGACGCGGGGCGGCCGGCACCCTCTAGGCCAACCGCCCCGCGTTTGGCATGATCAGGGCCCGGAAGACGCGGAAGACGACTGGGCTGGGGGTGCGCCACCACATGATCCTCACGGTCACCCTCAACACCGCCCTCGACCTCACCTACACCGTCGGCGCCCTGGTGCCGCGGTCGTCCCACCGCGTCACCGACGTCATCGAACGCCCCGGCGGCAAGGGCCTCAACGTCGCCCGCGTCCTCGCCTCGCTCGGCCACGAGACGGTGGTCACCGGCTTCGCGGGCGGCGCCACCGGTGAGGTCGTCCGCGGCCTGCTCGCCCCGCTGCCCGGCGTGCGCGACGCACTCGTACCGATCGCGGGCGCCACGCGCCGCACGGTCGCCGTCGTCGACGCCTCCACCGGCGACACCACGCAGCTCAACGAACCCGGCCCGGTCGTCTCCCCCGCCGAGTGGTCGGCGTTCCTCTCCTCGTACGACGCCCTCGTCGACGGGGCGAGCGCCGTCGCCCTGTGCGGCAGCCTGCCGCCCGGGGTGCGCGTCGGCGCGTACGCGGAGCTGATCCGCCGCGCCCGCGCCGCCGGCGTACCCGTGCTGCTCGACACCAGCGGCGAGCCGCTGCGCCGGGGCATCGCCGCCCGCCCCGACATCGCCAAGCCCAACGCCGACGAGCTCGCGCACCTCACCGGCGCCCGCGAGCCGCTGCCCGCCACCCGCGACGCCCGCCGCCGGGGCGCCCACGCCGTGGCCGCCTCGCTCGGCCCGGACGGGCTGCTCGCGGTGACCCCCGACGGCACCTGGCGGGCGGCGCCGCCCGCGCCGGTGAAGGGCAACCCGACGGGCGCGGGCGACTCGGCGGTCGCCGGGCTGCTGTCCGCGCTGGTCGAGGGCGAGGCCTGGCCGGAACGCCTGCGCCGCGCGGTGGCGCTGGCGACGGCGACCGTGCGGGCCCCGGCCGCCGGCGAGTACGACCCCCGGACGTACCAGGAGCTCCTGGACCGGATCACGGTGACGGAGCTGGTCGCAGCCGCGTAAACGGAGCCCTACGGAGGTCCCCGAGATGCCCCTCGTTCCCACCGGCGAGCTCATCGCCCAGGCCAGGGCGGCGCGGCGCGCGGTCGCCGCGTTCAACGTGATCACGCTGGAGCACGCGGAGGCCATCGCGGCCGGGGCCGAGCGGACGGAGGCGCCCGCCGTCCTCCAGATCTCCGAGAACGCCGTGCGGTTCCACGGCGGCGACCTCTCCGCCATCGCCGCCGCCGCGTCCGCCGTCGCCCGCGCCTCCACCGCCCCGCTGGGCCTCCACCTCGACCACGTCGTCTCCCGCGACCTGCTGCACGCGGCGTACGCCGAGGGCTTCGGCTCGGTGATGTTCGACGCCTCGAAGCTGCCGTACGGCGACAACGTCAAGGCCACCGCCGAGGCGGTGCGCTGGGGCCACGAGCGCGGCATGTGGGTCGAGGCCGAGCTGGGGAGGATCGGCGGCAAGGACGGCGAACCGCCGCTGGACGCCCACACCCCCGGGGTGCGTACGGACCCGGCCGAGGCCGCCGCCTACGTCGCCGACACCGGCGTCGACGCCCTGGCCGTCGCGGTCGGCTCCACCCACGCCATGACCACGCGCACGGCGACCCTCGACCACGCCCTCATCGCCGCCCTGCGCGACGCCGTCCCGGTCCCCCTGGTGCTCCACGGCTCCTCGGGCGTCCCGGACCCCGAGCTCCGCGCGGCGGTCGCCGCCGGCATGACGAAGATCAACATCGGTACGGCCCTGAACACGGCCTTCACGGGCGCGGTGCGCGCCTTCCTGGACGCCGACGCCGACGCGGGCGCCTCGACCGTCGACCCCCGGAAATACCTCGTCCCCGCTCGCGAGGCGATGACGGGGACGGTGGCGCACTTCCTGACGGTCCTCGGCTGACCGAGGACCGGCCGATCAGGGCGTCCTGACCTCGAGCCAGTCGAGGATGGCGTTGCACTGGTTGCCCTGCTCGCACGAGATCTTGAGCTCGTTCTCGCCCTCCTTGAGGGTGACCGGCGCCCAGGTGGTCTGCCAGTTCTTCTCCCAGTTCGGGTCCGTGGAGCTGATGAAGTTCTTCAGACCCAGGGGGTTCGAGTTCGCCTTGCCGTTGACGGTCAGCGTGGCGTTGGCGTCCTGCGCGGGGATGGCGTAGCGCACGTACAGCTTGTACTCGCCCGCCTTGTCGACCTTCGCCTTCCAGGTGACGGAGGCGCCGACGGCGTTGAAGCCCGTCACGTACGCGCCCTCGGTGCCTTCGGCACCCTTCACGTCCTTGGCCAGCACGGCGGGCGCGCCCAGCTGCAGCGTCGCCGCGTCCTGCTTGGGCAGCTCCTGCGGCTTGTCGTCCTCGCCGCCCTTGGAGGGCTCGCCGCTCGGGGACTCCTGGGCCTGGGAGGCGGGGGCCGACGGGCCGGCCTGGTCGCCCTTGTCCTTGTCGCCGGTGTTGGTCAGGACCGCGACCGTGATGCCGATCACCACGACCAGGACGACCGCGATGGCGCCGATCAGCAGGCCCTTGGTGTTGGGGCCACCGCCCCGGCCGCCGCGCTGCGGGGCCTGCGGGGGCATCGCCTGGGGCGGCGGGCCGTACGTCTCGGGCGCGGCGTACTGCGGCGCGGGACGCTGCTGCGGCGGGACCTGGGCGTGGCCGTGGGCGTAGCCGCCGTACTGGCGCTCGCCGACCGCGCGGACCTGGTTGTACGACGTTCTCGGCACACCGGGCTGCGTGCCCGCCGCGGGACCGGGATAGCCGTAGCCGCCCTGGCGCGGGGCCTGCGCCCCCGCCGCCTGCCCGTCCGCGTACAGGTAGCCGAACGGATCGTCGTCCTCGGGCGTGCCCGCGCCGTTGCCGTTGTTACCGGCAGCCATCCCTGGTCACTCCTCATCCCTGCTCGCCAGCGGTCACCGACCCGGGCGAGCCTACCCCGAATGGCCTAGGGGGTCCCCCGTGGATCTTGCCGGGCTCGCGTGGCCTGGCACGGGCATCTGCCCCCGCTCCCTGATCCGGCCCGATCCGCGGGCGACCCCCTACCCGGCCCGGCGATGAACCTTGGAGCGGGAGCGCTTCTCTATGTACATGCGCTGGTCAGCGGAGTTCAGGACCTCTTCGACGGACATTCCGCACTCCGCCCAGCCGATGCCGAAACTCGCCCCCACCCGGACCGCGCGGCCGTCGACCCGGATGGGCGGGATGATCGCGTTCCGCAGCCGGACGGCGAGGTCGGCGGCGTCGGCCGCGCCGAGGCCGTCGGCGAGGACGACGAACTCGTCGCCGCCGAGCCGGGCGACGGTGTCGCCGTCCCGGACGCCGGCGGTGAGGCGGCGGGCCACCTCGATCAGGACGGCGTCACCGGTGTGGTGCCCGAACCGGTCGTTGATCGACTTGAAGCCGTCGAGGTCGCAGAAGAGGACCGCGAGCCCCTTCGTACCGTCGTCGACGTCGTTGTCGGCGGGCGGCGCGACCGTGTGGACGTGGTGGTCGTACGCCCCGGCGGCGTCGGGACCGAAGTCGAACCCGTGGCCGTGGTTCTGCTGGGGCGGGTGCGGGTGCTGGTTCTCGTACTCGTAGTCGAACTCGTACGCGGCGCTCTCGGGGGCGTACGCGTCCGGCGTCGACGCCGCCGACCGGACCGCCTGCGGGCGCGCGCACAGCCGGGAGCTGAGGCGGGCGCGGAGCTCGGCGCTGTTGGGCAGGCCCGTCAGCGCGTCGTGCGAGGCGCGGTGGGCGAGCTGGAGCTCGTGCCGCTTGCGCTCCTCGATGTCCTCGACGTGGGTGAGCAGGAAGCGCGGCCCGTCGGCGGTGTCGGCGACCACCGAGTTCCGCAGGGACACCCACACGTACGTGCCGTCGCGGCGCCCGAGGCGCAGCTCGGCGCGGCCGCCCTCGGCGGAGGTGCGCAGCAGGGTGCCGATGTCCTCGGGGTGGACGAGGTCGGCGAAGGAGTAGCGCCGCATGACGGAGGCGGGACGGTTCAGCAGCCGGCACAGCGCGTCGTTGGCGCGCAGCAGCCGGCCGTGCTGGTCGCCGCCCATCTCGGCGATGGCCATGCCGGAGGGCGCGTACTCGAAGGCCTGGCGGAACGACTCTTCACTGGCCCGCAGGGCCTGCTGCTCACGCTCCAGGCGGACCAGCGCCCGCTGCATGTTTGCTCTCAGCCGGGCGTTGCTGATCGCAATCGCGGCCTGCGAGGCGTACATCTGGAGCGCCTCCTGGCCCCAGGGGCCGGGGCGACGGCCGTTGCGGGGCCGGTCGACGGAGATGACCCCGAGGAGCTCGCGGCCGCTGCCCGAGGCGTACATCGGGGCGTAGAGGCGGTCGCGGGGGTGCCACTCGTCCTCGAAGCGGGGCTCGGGGCCCTCGGTGTGCCACTGGGGGACGTCGTCCTCTATCAGGACCCAGCCCTCGGTGTGCGGGATGAAGCGCAGGTCCCCCCACGCCTCGCCCATGGACAGGCGGCGCTCCCAGGAGGCGCGCGAGCCGACCCGGCCGGTGATCAGCGCTTCGGCGGCGGCGCTGCCGGCGAAGGCGGCGACGACCAGGTCACCGTCGGGGCGTACGAGGTTGACGCAGGCCAGCTCGTAGCCGAGGCCTTGGATGACGCCGTCGGCGACGGTTTGCAGCGTGTCGGCCAGACTGCGGGCCGTGTTGAGGTTGGCGACGACCTGATGCAGCTGCCGCAGGGTCGCAAGACGGACGTACGGCTCCGACTCGGTCTCCATTGCTCGCTCTCCCCGAGACCTCGACAGCAACTCCAGGGTTCTCATCGGCGCTCGTGTTGCACTGTCATCGGCCACTGAATCACAGCGAGCTGCGCACCCGGTACACAGGGTCAACAATTCCCGGGCTCTGTGACTCAAGTCACAAACGGTGGGGTCGGGGCGCGTGGGAGGCACTGCGGCGCGGCGTTCCTTTGCTTCCGGCAACTCCCCGGCCGCTTCCGGCACGGGGTCCTAGGACCCGGCTGGTCCCTTGGGCCGATGCGGCCGGTAGGCGGGCAAGGTTAGCGTTCCGGGTGTGTTCCCGACGACCCCGCCTTCAGCCCCCGCCGTCCCCCATCCTGAGGGGGTGAGCAACGACGAGTTCCGTGCCGCCATGTCGCGGCTGGCCGCGGGTGTGGTGCTGGTGACCGCCGTCGAGCCGCCGCTGGGCGAGGACGTCGGCATGACGGCGACGGCCTTCATGTCGGTGTCGCTGGACCCGCCGCTGGTCATGGTCAGCCTGCGCAACGGCTCCCGCATGGACGACCTGCTGGACGAGCAGCCGCTGTGGGGCGTCTCGGTACTCGCCGAAAGCCAGCGGCACATCGCGGGGCGCTTCGCGATGAAGGGCCGCATCAGCGACCGGCTGCTGTTCGCCGACATCCCGTACACGCGCGGCGAGGCGAGCGGCGCGCCCCTGGTGGGCGGGGCCCTGGCCACCCTGGAGTGCCGTACCGAACAGCGCGTGGTGGCGGGCGACCACACCCTGGTGATCGGCCGCGTGCTCGGCGCCGACTTCCCCAGCCCGCAGGGCGAGCCCCTGCTGTACTTCCGCGGCAAGTACCGCCACCTGAGCTGAGGCCGGTGAGGCGACTACGACCAGTCGCGGGACGAGCGTCCGCGCTTGGTCTCGGCGCGCTGCTTCTTCTCCCGCAGGCGGCGCTCGTTGATCCCCCGGGGGATCTTCGTCGCACGGCGCGGCTTCGGCGGCGGAGCCGTCGCCTCCGCCAGGAGGGACGCCAGCCGCACCGCCGCCGTCTCGCGGTTGCGCCACTGCGAGCGGTGCTCCGAGGCGCGGACGCTGACCACGCCGTCCACCAGGCGCCCGCCGAGCCGCTGGAGCGCCCGCTCCTTCCAGACCGGCGGGAGCGACTCCGTACGCGCGAGGTCGAAGCGCAGCTCCACCTGCGAGTCGCTGGTGTTCACGTGCTGCCCGCCCGGCCCG
The DNA here is from genome assembly GCF_056430285.1 of Streptomyces sp. NPDC045998. Classification (NCBI taxonomy): domain Bacteria; kingdom Bacillati; phylum Actinomycetota; class Actinomycetes; order Kitasatosporales; family Streptomycetaceae; genus Streptomyces; species Streptomyces sp. NPDC045998. The sequence continues at coordinate 103,409 of NZ_JBWKLJ010000013.1, read as the reverse complement.
GAGGACCTGGAGAAACGCCACATGAGCTCGGCCTCCGGCAGGGAGACCGAGCCGCGGATGACATAGGGACCGGACATGCCCACCATGTTCCCGGTCCCGACGCGGTCACGTCACCCCGTTTTCCGGCCCCGGGTCATGGAACCCTTGGGCTGCGCACCGCGTTATGTGAAGTGACGCCAGTCAATGAACTACGAAGGGGACTCCATGGCTGTAAGCCTGTCCAAGGGCGGCAATGTCTCGCTGACCAAGGAGGCGCCGGGCCTGACCGCCGTCACTGTGGGCCTCGGCTGGGACGTCCGCACGACCACCGGCACCGACTTCGACCTCGACGCCTCCGCCATCGGCGTCGACGCCTCCGGCAAGGTCGTCTCCGACGGCCATTTCGTCTTCTTCAACAACAAGTCGACGCCGGACCAGACCATCGTCCACACCGGTGACAACCGCACCGGCGAGGGCGGCGGCGACGACGAGCAGATCAACGTCAACCTCGCGGGCCTCCCCGCCACCGTCGACAAGATCGTCTTCCCGGTCTCCATCTACGACGCGGTCAACCGCTCGCAGAACTTCGGCCAGGTGCGCAACGCCTACATCCGCATCGTCAACCAGGCCGGCGGCGCCGAGATCGCGCGCTACGACCTGAGCGAGGACGCCGCCACCGAGACCGCCATGGTCTTCGGCGAGCTGTACCGCAACGGCACCGAGTGGAAGTTCCGCGCCGTCGGCCAGGGCTACGCCTCGGGCCTGGAGGGCATCGCCCGCGACTTCGGCGTCAACCTCTGACGCGTCGCCCCCTTCGGTACGGCCCCGGCGGCGAAGACCGCGCCGGGGCCCCCAGGGGGTGTCCGGCGGATCATGCTGGGCTCGCGACGCCCTGCGACGCCGCTCGCTTATCCAGCCTGATCCGCCGGACACCCCCTACTGTTTTCACGTGATCGTCGAACCCCTGGGGGTCCGGGAGGACGGCTCGCTGCCCGGCCCGCTCCTCACCGAGCTGACCGAGCTGTACGCGTCGAACCGGGAGTTCCAGCAGCTCAGCGGGGACTTCCCGGACCCCGACGACATCCGGCCCGAGCAGGTCGCCGCCTCGCTCGCCGAGGAGCTGGCGCACCCGGACGCCGAGGTGCTGCTCGCCCGTTCGGCGGGGCACGTCATCGGCGTCTCGGTGACCCGGGCGCACCACCCCACCGACCCCGACGACCCGGACCCCTGGATCGGGCTGCTCATGGTCCACGCCCGCGACCACCGCGTCGGCTTCGGCCGCGAGCTCGCCGAGATCGTCGAGAAACGCTTCCGGGAGGCGGGCCGCCAGGGCGTCAGGCTGGCGGTCCTGGAGAACAATCCCAAGGCGGTCGCCTTCTGGAGGGCGCTCGGGTACGAGGAGCTCGACCGCCGCAAGGACCTGCGGCTCGGCCGCGACTCCGTGGTCATGCGCAAGGCGCTGTAGGCCACGCGCGGGGCCTCCCGGGGACCTCGGGCCTCGTCACGGCCGGGCCGGGCGTTCCTCGCCGTACAGCCAGACGTCCCACACCGCGCTCAGGTCCTTCCCGGCCCTGCCCTCCACGTACCGCGTGAAGTCGGTGGTCGAGGCGTTGCCGTGCCGGTGCTCCGCCGGCCAGCCGCGCAGGATCGCGAAGAAGGTGTCGTCGCCGACGGCCTGGCGGATCTTGTGCAGGACCATCGCGCCCCGGCCGTAGACGGGCGCGTCGGAGATCCGCTCCGCCGACGGCGGAGCGGCGGGCGGGAAGGCCCAGTTCGCCGCGTCGGCGAAGGCCTCCTCGAAGTTCTCCTGCGCGGGCTTGTCCTCGAAGTCCTCCGCGTACAGCCACTCGGCGTACGTCGCGAAGCTCTCGTTGAGCCACATGTCCCGCCACGATTCCGGCGAGACCGAGTTCCCGTACCACTGGTGGGCCAGCTCGTGGACGACGAACTCCACCGTGAAGGTGTCCGCCGCGAAGAAGGGCCGGGTCTGCGTCTCCAGCGCGTACGGCACGTCGACGGTCGGGTCCACGATCGCGCCGACGGAGGAGAAGGGGTACGGGCCGAAGTTCTCCGCCTCCCACTCCAGCAGCTCGGGGATGCGGGCGAGCAGTTCCTGGTCCGCCTCGGAGCCCTTGGTGGCGGTGTGGACGGGCAGCCCGGACGGCGTGCGCGAGACCTTGGTCTCGTACCGGCCCACGGCGACCGTCGCGAGGTAGCTCGCCATCGGCTCGGCGGAACGCCAGGCGTACGTCGCGCGCCCGCGCCGCGTGCGGTGCTCCTTCAACTCGCCGTTGGACAGCGCCTCGTACCCCTCCGGGACGGTGACGGTGACCGCGTACGTGGCCTTGTCGCTGGGGTGGTGGTTGCCGGGGAACCACGTCATCGAACCGGTCGGCTGGCCCAGCGCCAGTGCCCCGTCGGAGGACTTCAGCCAGCCCTCCTCGGCGTCCTCGTCGGTGTAGGAGAGCGGGACGCCGGAGTAGCGGATCACGGTACGGAAGGTGGCGTCGTCGGCGAGGTCGCTCGCGGGCCGGACGGTCAGCTCCTCGCCGGAGCGGCTCACGGCGGCGGGCTCGCCGTCGACGGTGGCGGAGCGCACCGTCAGCCCGGCCAGGTCGAGGTTGAAGGCGCTGAGGGCCTGGGTGGTGCGGGCGGTGATGTCGGCGGTGCCGGTGAGGCGGCCGCTGGCGGGGTCGTAGTCGAGGGTGAGGGCGTAGTGCCGGACGTCGTAACCGCCGTTGCCGAGCCGGGGGAAGTACGGGTCGCGCAGGCCGGCGGCGCCGGGCTCGGCCGCCACGGCCGCGCCGCCGCCGCTCGTACAGCCCGCGGTGAGGGTTCCGGCGAGCAGCAGGGCGGCGGCGGTCCGCACACGTCTCCGTAAGGGTCGGTGATCCACGCACCGATCCTACGGACGGCCCGCGGTCACTTGCCCAGCGAGGCGACGCCCGCCTGGGCGTACTTCTCGTCGAGGTCGCCGCTGGGCGCGCCCGCCACGCCGATGCCCGCGATCGGCGCGCCGTCGGCCGCGACCGGGGCGCCGCCGCCGAGGAAGAGGGTGCCCGGGATGTCCTTGAGGTTCGGCGCGTTCTGGAGGCGCTTGACGAGCTCGGACGTCGGGGCGTTCCAGGAGACGGCGGTGAACGCCTTGCGGATGGCGGAGTCGTACGACTGCGGGCCGGCGCCGTCGCCGCGCAGGGTGACGAGGGTGGTGCCGTTGCGGTCGACGACGGCGACCGTGACGCGCTGGTTGTCCTTCTCGGCGGCCTTGAGGGCGGCCTGCGCGGCCTTGGTGGCGGCGTCGATGGTGAGGTGCTGCGTGGTGCGCAGGTGGTGGTCGGAGGCGTCGACCGTCTGCGCGGGCGCGGCGGCCGGGGCGGCGGGCGCGGCGGCGTTCGCCGATATCGCGCCGAAGGTACCGGCGGACAGGGCGGCGGCGGCGACGGCACCGGTCAGGACGCGGGCGCGCAGCGACATCTTCTTCACGGGGACTCCTTCGTACGGCTCGTACTGCTCGTACGTTCGGGGGAGGGCTACGTCTTCGATCCTGGGGCCGCCGACGGGGGTCCGGGGTCAGCCGATCGGTTGATGCCGCGCCGCCGTGCCCGGGTGAGGATGGCGGCGTATGACGGTCGTATGGACAAGGAGCGCGCCGTGGAGCAGGACGCCGACGCCCGCAGGCTGGCGCGGGTGATGCACGCCGCGTTCTTCGCGCTGCTCGGCGCCTCGCTGGTGCGGTTCCTGCTGCGCCACCCGTGGGCGGAGCTCGGCCCGTGGGTGGTGGGCCTTTCGGCGGCGCTCGCGGTGCTGTACGTCCTGCCGAGCCCGCGCCGGCTGGCCTGGCTGGGCACCGTCGTCGCCGTGTGGGTGGTGCTGGTGGTGCTGGCGCCGAGCTTCGCGTGGTGCGCGGTGCCTCTCTTCTACACCGGCCTGCGCACGCTGCCGCCGCGCGCCGCGCTCGCGCTGGTGGTGCTGCTGACGGCGTTCGTGGTCGCCGCGCAGCTGCGGCTGTCGGACGGCGCCCTGGACCCGAACGTGCTGGTCGCGCCGCCCGCCGTCGCGGCGATCGCCACCGCCGTGTTCCTGCACACGCGGCGGCAGGCCGACCGGCTGGCGGCGACCGAACGGCGCGAGGGCACCCTCGCCGAACGGCAGCGGCTGTCGATGGAGATCCACGACACCCTGGCGCAGGGCCTGTCCAGCCTGCGCATGCTGCTCCAGGCCGCCGACCGCACCTGGGACGTCGACCCGGCGACCGCGCGCCGCCATGTGCGTACGGCCGCGTCGATCGCCGAGCGCGACCTCGCCGAGGCGCGCCGCTTCGTCCACGACCTGGCGCCCGCCGACCTCGCGGGCGGCGCGGACCTGGAGGACGCGCTCGCCGCCCTCGCTGCCCGCGAATCGACCCGTGCACCGGCCCGCGAATCGGCCCGTGCACCGGCACGCGAGTCCGCCGGAGGGCCGGCCCGCGACGCGACCGACGGCGCGACCCGCGAATCGGCCGGCGAATCGACCGCCGCCGCGGCCGCCGCCTCGGCCCGCGACGCGACCCGCGAATCCGCCCGCGCCGCGGCCGGCTTCCCGGTCGCCTTCCGCGTCGACGGCACGCCGATCGCCGCCCTGCCCGACCGGGTGCGCTCCGCGCTGCTGCGCATCGCGCAGGGCGCGCTCGCCAACGTCCGCGAGCACGCGGGCGCGACCTCCGCCGCGCTGACCCTCACCTACCTGGACGACCAGGTCGTGCTCGACATCGCGGACGACGGCCGCGGTTTCGACCCCGCCGCCGTACGCAAGGGCCTCCGCGGCCACGGGCTGCCCGCGATCCGGGCGCGCGCCGAACAGCTCGGCGGCACCCTCACCATCGAATCCGCGCCCGGCGAGGGCACGGTCCTGTCGGTCTCGATCCCCCTGGAGCCCCCGCGATGAGCGCCGTACGCATTCTGCTCTGCGACGACCACGCCGTCGTACGCGCCGGGCTGCGCGCCCTGCTCGCCAGCGCGCCCGGCATCGAGGTCGTCGGCGAGGCGGGCGGCGGCGAGGAGGCGGTCGCCATGGCCGCCAAGCTGACTCCGGACGTCGTCCTGATGGACCTCCAGCTCGGGGAGGGCATCGACGGCGTGGAGGCCACGCGCCGCATCGCCTCGCCCGAGGTGCGGGTGCTGGTCCTCACGACGTACGACACGGACGCCGACGTCACCCGCGCCGTCGACGCGGGCGCCACCGGCTACCTGCTGAAGGCGGAGCGCCCGGAGGAGCTGTTCGCCGCGATCCACGCCGCGGCGGAGGGCCGCCGGGCCCTGAGCCGCACCGTCCCGCAGCACCGCGCCCCCTCCCTCACCCACCGGGAGCTGGACATCCTGGGCCAGCTGGCCCGGGGCCTCGGCAACCGGGAGATCGCCCGGGCGCTCTTCATCAGCGAGGCGACGGTCAAGACGCACCTGGGCCGCATCTACGCGAAACTCGGCGTGGACACGCGCGCGGGCGCGGTGGCGGTGGCGAAGGAGCAGCGCCTGCTGCCGTAGCTCTCGTAGGAGCCGGGCTCCTCGGCGTGACACCATCGACCACGTGCTCGACATCGGCTACTCCCTCTCCCGCCGCTTCCCCGACCCTCCGCAGACCGACTACCGCCACGCGGACGTCCACGCCCTGCGGCACGACCTCTTCTGCGGCGACGTGTACCTCGCCGACACCGAGACCGACCGCGAGGTGTCCACAGCCTGGGGATGGGTGCCGGTGCTCGACTTCGCGTGGGCGCTGTGCGACATCGTCGAGCGCCTCGACCGCGACCCGCTCGGCAGCCGCTCGGCGAAGCCGCAGTACGCCGAGCTCGACTTCACCGAGTCCTCCGACCGCATGCTCTTCGAGCGCCGCTTCGGCTGGGTGGACGTCGAGGCCGACTGGATGCCGGCCGACGAGCCCCCGCTGACCTTCGGCCACGCCGTGCTGCGCCGCGAGTCCCGCGACTTCCTGCACGACCTGATCGCGGACCTGACGGACATGCACGAGGGCCTGGCGGACAACCCGGCGATCTGGACGCTCCAGTCGCGCTTCCCCCGCATCGCTTGACCTCAAGCGGACTTGAGGTCGGAGGCTGGGCTCCCTCACCACGACAAGGGAGACAGCCCGTGCACGCCATCCGCCTCCACGCCTTCGGTCCCGCCGAGAACCTGACCTACGAGCAGACGCCCGACCCCCGCCCCGCCCCCGGCCAGGTCCGGATCGCCGTCGCCGCGGCCGGCGTGCACCTCCTCGACACCGCGCTGCGCGAGGGCATGAAGGGCCCCTTCCCCGCCCCCGCCGAGCTGCCCACCATCCCCGGCCGCGAGGTCGCCGGAACCGTCGACGCGCTCGGCGAGGGCACCGACCCCGCCTGGCTCGGCACGCGCGTCGTCGCGCACCTGGGCCTCGCGCCCGGCGGCTACGCCGAGCTCGCCGTCGTCGACGCGGCCCGGCTCCACGCGATACCGCCGGGCCTCGACGAGGCCGAGGCGGTCGCCATGATCGGCACGGGCCGCACCACCCTGGGCATCCTCCAGTTCACCGAGCTCGGCCCCGCCGACGTCGTCCTCGTCACGGCCGCGGCCGGCGGTATCGGCACGCTCCTCGTCCAGTACGCGAAGAACGCCGGCGCCACCGTCATCGGCCTCGCCGGCGGCCCCGCCAAGACGGCCCGCGTCGAGGCGAACGGCGCCGACCTCGCCGTCGACTACCGGCTCCCCGACTGGCCGGACCGCGTCCGCGCCCACCTCGGGGACGCCCGGCCCGCGACCGTCGTCTTCGACGGCGTCGGCGGCGACACCGCCCGCGCCGCCGTCGACCTCCTCGGCAAGGGCGGGCGGCACGTCGTCTACGGCTGGGCGGGCGAGAACCTGCACGACGGCGAGCCGCTCACGTACACCGACGACGAGCTCGCCGAGCGTGGCATCACCTCCGTCAACGTCCTCGGCCCCGCCATGCTCCAGAAGGCGGGCGGCGACGTCCGCAACCTGGAGCTCGCCTCCCTCGCCGAAGCCGCCGCCGGCCGCCTGCGCCCGGCCGTCCAGCGCTTCCCGCTCGCCGAGGCGGCCGCAGCCCACCGCGCCCTGGAGACCAGGGCGACGACGGGCAAGGTCGTCCTCGTGCCGTGAGGACTCAACCCGTGAGGGCTCAACCCGTAAGGGCTCATCCCGTGAGGGCTCATCCCGTGAGGACTCAACCCGCGACGGGCTCCTTGACGCAGCGCAGCCAGTACCGGCCCTCGGCGTGGTGCACCCCGTGCGTCTCGCTCGCGAACCCCGGGAAGCGCTGGTCGAAGGCCTCCAGCACCCGCAGGTAGGCCAGCAGCGGCCCGTCGTGCCGCCCGGCGCGCTCCCCGGGCATGAGGACCGGGATGCCGGGCGGGGTCGTCGTCACCTGCGTGGCGACGACCCGCTCGGCCACCTCGGACAACGGCACCAGCTCCGTACCGCCCCGGATGAACCGCTGGTACGCCTCGACCGGCGTCAGCACCGGCTCGGGCGGCTCGGCGCTGGTGAACGCCTGGTTCCCCAGCTCGATGAGCCGGCTCTCCCGCAGATAGCCGTGCATCTCGGCGCACAGCTCCGGCAGGCTCAGCGCGCCGTACCGCTCGGGGTGCGCGCGTACGAGGGCGGGGAGCGCGTCCGCGAGCGGGACGGCCTTGTCGAAGAGGTGCTTGAAGTCGGTGAGCGCGTCGAGCAGCGTGCCCCACTTGCCCTTGGTGATGCCCATCGAGAACAGCACCAGGAAGGTGTAGACGTCGGTCTTCTCGACCACGATCTGCCGCGTCTCCAGGTACTCGGTCACGATGCGCGCCGGAATGCCGAAGTCCGCCACGGCCCCGGAGGCGTCCGTACCGGGGCACGTCATCGTCACCTTGACCGGGTCCAGCAGGCAGAAGCCCGGCTCCAGGCCCGGGAACCCGTGCCAGTCGGCCTCCGGATCCAGCGTCCAGCAGTTCGGGTCCGTCTGGAGCAGCTCCAGCGGCGCGCTCTCGAAGGCGTACCGCTGACCGGTGTACGGGTGCACGACCTCCGTCGGCTGCCAGACCCCGAAGAACCACGGCCGCCGGCTCTGCTCCTCGGCGAGCCGCCGCCCGAGCCGGACCACCGCCTGCCGGAAGCGGATCGCCTCGCTGATGGCCTCCGTGGTGAGCCACTGCCCGGCGGGGCCGTCCATCATCCCGGCCGCCACATCGCAGGACGCGATCATCGGGTACGACGGCGAGGTCGTGGCGTGCATCATGTACGTCTCGTCGAACAGCGCCCGTTCGAACGGCGCCTTCGGTGCGCTCTTGACGTGGATCATCGACGCCTGCGACAGCGCGGCGAGCAGCTTGTGGGTCGAGTGCGTGGTGAAGACGGTCGGCCGCGTCTCGTCCGGAAGGCCGTCCGAGGTGCCGTCCGAGGTCCCGCCCGCGCCGCCGACCGCCATCCCGAAGCGGCGGGCGTACAGCGGGTGGAAGCGGGCGTAGGCGAACCACGCCTCGTCGAAGTGCAGCACCGAGGTGGCCGGACCGATCAGCTCGGCCACCCGCACGGTGTCGTAACACAGCCCGTCGTAGGTCGAGTTGGTGACGACGGCGTACACCGGCTGGTCGTTCGCGGCGACCCTGGCCAGCGGGCTGCCCTCGATCTGCCGCCGCACCGCCTCGGGCCGCAGCCGGTGCGGCGGGATGGGGCCGGTGATGCCGTAGCCGTTGCGCGTCGGTACGAGATACACCGGGCGGGCCGCGGCGAGGGTGACACCGTGGTCGATCGACTTGTGGCAGTTGCGGTCCAGCACCACGATCTCGTCCTTGGCGACCACGCCGTGGATGATCATGCGCGTCGAGGTGGAGGTGCCGTGCAGCACGAAGTACGTCTCGTCCGCGCCGAAGATCCGCGCCGCGTTGCGCTCCGCCTCCCCGATGGGCCCGGTGTGCTCGAAGAGCGAACCCAGCTCGCCCACGGAGACGGAGACGTCCGACCGGAACAGCCGCTCCCCGTAGTAGTCGTGGAACATCTTGCCCACCGGCGACTTCAGGAACGCCACCCCGCCGGCGTGGGCGGGGGTGTGCCACGAGTACTCGTGCGTGTCGTCGAAGCGGCGCAGCTCGCGGAAGAACGGCGGCAGGATGTGCTCGAAGTACTGGCGGGCGGCGAAGTCGATCCGGCCGGCGATGAAGTCCGGCGTGTCCTCCAGCAGCCACACCCAGCCGTTGATCACCTCCGACACCCACAGCGGGGTGTCGTCCGCGTAGTCCCCGGTGGTCACGAGGAACACCGGCAGCCGCGACGAGAACCGTTCCAGGAGCGCGCGCAGAGCACCCTCGGCCGGGTTCTTCGTGTCGCGCATCCGCCCCAGCCGGTCGGGCAGCTCCCAGCTCACGACGGCGGCGGCCAGATCCGCTTGCGAGACGGCCACGGCCACGGCGTCCGACACGTCACCGACCGCCAGGACCTCGTGCCCCCGGCTCCGCAGCGCGGCACACACCTGCTCCATCTTCGCGGCCGGAACGGCACCGCAGTCCGCCGGATCCCCGACGGCGACCAGGATCGTGGAACTCGTCACCGGAACGCACCTCCGTCCTCCACGCCCCCGACCGTGACACAAGCCGGACATCCCGGCCACGCGGAAGAGGCCGTTCGGCCGCCGAGGCGCGAAAGGGAGCATGCTGCGACCTCGGCAAAGGCGGCCGCGCGACGAAAACAGCCGGCCCTCGGCAAGGGGTTCCGAAGGCCGGCCGGACAGCTCTGCTCAGGCGTCGTCGCGGAGAGCCAGCCTCATGATCGCAGCCCACACCGCCTTAGCCGCGAGTGCGACCGCGAACCGTGAAGCCAGTTCCTTGATCCACGACTCCTTCTCCCTTGCGGCCATCTTGCATCCTCCTTATCCGGGCATACGGCAAGCCATCGCCCGCCGCCAAGGCGGTAGGGGTACCGCCTCGCAGGAGCGGAGAGACCGGCCCCGGCGGGTCCCCTTAACATCCGCCGGGGCCTGGCCCCCCATGCGCCCGGATCAGTGAGGTGCATGCAGGCAGGCTATCCGGCCGCTGTCCCGGACTCCAGGCGCCTGCACGGCAGTTGAGGGCTGGTGGCGCTCTTGCGCCAGCGGCGCGCTACGCGCCCGCACCCAGCTTGTGGAGAGCGTCGTCCGTCAGCCGGTACACCGTCCACTCGTCCTGCGGCCGCGCCCCCAGCGACTCGTAGAAGTCGATCGACGGCGTGTTCCAGTTCAACACCGACCACTCCAGCCGCTCGTACCCCCGCGCCACACAGATCCGCGCCAGCTCCGTCAGCAGCGCCTTGCCGTGCCCGCCGCCGCGCGCCTCCGGCCGTACGTACAGGTCCTCCAGGTAGATCCCGTGCACCCCGCGCCACGTCGAGAAGTTGAGGAACCACAACGCGAAGCCGACCGCCTCGCCGTCCTCCGTCTCCGCGATGTGCGCGTACGCCGCCGGGCGCTCGCCGAACAGCGCCTCCCGCAGCTGCTCCTCGCTCGCCCGCACCTCGTCGAGCGCCTTCTCGTACGCGGCGAGCTCGCGGACCATCGCGTGAAGGACAGGGACGTCGTCGACCACAGCAGTACGAATCATGAGAGCAGTATCCGGCCCACCTCCGCCCGCTCTCCGGCCAGGACCGCCTCCTCCTCGTCCTCCACCTCCCACAGGGAGTCCTCCAGCACCCGCCCCAGCGTCCACGCCCGGGCCCGCTCCCGGTCGAGCCCCAGCACCTCCGTCATCAGGTCGAACCGCCACCGCACCTCACCGGGCTCGAACCGGTTGCACAGCGCCGGCAGCAGCTCGAACCCCGGATCACCGGCCAGCGGCTTCGGGTCGATCGCCAGCCACGGCTCCCGGTCCGCCGCCAGCACGTTGTCGAAGTGCAGGTCCCAGTGGAGCAGCCGGTCCCCCGGCTCCCCCGCCACCTCCCGCACCGCCGCCGCGCACTCCCGCACCAGCCACCGGTCCTCCGCCCGCGCCAGCCGGCGCAGCGCCTCCGGTACGCCGTCGAGCATGTCCGCCGCCATGTCGCCCAGCCGCCGCAGCCCGGCCGGCGCCGGCGTCGCCACCAGCCGCGCCAACACCCCCGCCAGGACCGCCGTCGCCTCCCGCGCGTCCCCGACCGCCGACAGGGACCGGCCGTGCGGCAGCCACTCCAGCAGCAGCGTGCCGGTCGCGGCGTCCTCCGCCAGGAGCCGTACGGCCCCCTCCCCGGCCCACGCCCGCAGCGCGGCGCCCTCGCCCGCGCTCTCCTCGTCCAGCAGCTGCAGCTTCAGCGCCGCCCGCGCCCCGGCCGCCGTCACCACCGGCACCACCAGCGCGACCAGACCGTGCATCACCGGCCCCGCCTGCCGCAGCCCCCACTCCCCCAGGAACCGCTCCACCAGCCCCGGCAGCGCGGCGACGAACGCCCGCCCCTCCGCGCCGTTGAACTCCTCCTGCGTACGCGCCAACTCGCCCGGCACCTCGATCACCGCGCCACGCCCCCATCCAGTAACGTCCACACCCACCCGACAGCAGCACCCAAGGAACCACATGGACACCGTCAACGGCGGCATATCGTTCTGGTACGCACAGGAGGGCACGCCGGCCCCCCGGGAACCACTCCCCGGCGACACCACGGCAGACGTCTGCATCGTCGGCGGCGGCTACACCGGCCTGTGGACCGCGTACTACCTCAAGAAGGCCGTCCCCTTCCTCAACATCACCGTCCTGGAAGGCAGGTTCTGCGGCTACGGCGCCTCCGGCCGCAACGGCGGCTGGCTCTACAACGGCATCGCCGGCCGCGCCCGCTACGCCAAGCGCCACGGCCACGAGGCCGCGGTACGCCTCCAGCGGGCGATGAACGCCACCGTCGCGGAGGTCGTCAAGGTCGCCGGCGACGAGGGCATCGACGCCGACATCCACCAGGGCGGCGTCCTCGAAGTCGCCCACACCCCCGCCCAACTGGCCCGCCTGAAGGACTTCCACTCCGTCGAGGTGGCCTTCGGCGAAACCGACCGCGAGCTCTACGGCGCCCGCGACACCGCCGCCCGCATCCGCGTCACCGGCGCGGTCGGCTCCAGCTGGACGCCGCACGGCGCCCGCATCCACCCGGTGAAGCTGGTCAAGGGCCTGGCCGCCGCCGTCGAAGCCCTCGGCGTCACGATCCACGAATCGACACCCGTCACCGAGATCAAGCCGAAGCACGCCGTCACCCCGTACGGCACGGTCCGCGCGCCCTACGTCCTGCGCTGCACCGAGGGCTTCACCGCGAACCTCAAGGGCCACAAGCGCACCTGGCTCCCCATGAACTCCTCCATGATCGCCACAGAGCCGCTACCGCCCGAGCTGTGGGACGAACTCGGCTGGAGCAACCGCGAAACCCTCGGCGACATGGCCCACGCCTACATGTACGCCCAGCGCACCGCCGACGACCGCATCGCCCTCGGCGGCCGCGGCATCCCGTACCGCTACGGCTCACGTACCGACCACGACGGCCGCACCCAGCCCGCCACCATCGAGGCCCTGCGCGACATCCTGATCCGCTTCTTCCCCGCCCTCGCCGGCACCCGCATCGCCCACGCCTGGTCCGGCGTCCTCGGCGTCCCCCGCGACTGGTGCGCCACCGTCACCCTCGACCGCTCCACCGGCCTCGGCTGGGCCGGCGGCTACGTCGGCTCGGGCGTCGCCACCGCCAACCTCGCCGCCCGCACCCTGCGCGACCTGATCCAGCAGGACTCCGGCCAGTCCGGCCCCACGGACCTCACCACCCTCCCCTGGGTCAACCACAAGGTCCGCCCCTGGGAACCGGAACCCCTGCGCTGGCTCGGCGTCCACACCCTCTACGCCGCCTACCGCACCGCGGACCACCAGGAGTCCACCACCCACACCCCCACAACCCCCCGCCTCGCCACCTTGGCGGACCGCCTCTCGGGCAGGCACTGACGGGCAGGCACGGCCTACTCCACACCTCGTTCTACGGGCGCCATTTCGCGGTGGAAAGAAAGGTCTCCGCATACGCCGGGCATATCGCGTGGCCGGTTGTAATCGGCAGCTCTATGGAACCGAGCGCTACAGCTCGCACAAGAAAGTGTCCCGGACCTGAGCGGTCCGGGACACGGTTTCTTGGAGCCCCCTGTCGGATTCGAACCGACGACCTACGCATTACAAGTGCGTTGCTCTGGCCGGACTGAGCTAAGGAGGCAACGCTCACGCGCGAGTGAACGCGAGGCCTCCCCACTGTACACAGCGCCGGATGCCGAAGCCACGAGGTTCCTCCCCTCGCAACCTCCCGCCCACCTGTTCGTTGAGCGAACTGAAGTGCAGCGCAGAAGACCGGATCCTGGGGGTGAGGCGGTGACCGAGGGGGCACCTGATCGCGTGCGGATCACCGGCGCGGAGGCCAAGCGCGTCAAGCGCGAGACGCTGGGCATCGGCGACCGGCGCAAGCACCGGACACGCGCCGCCGCTCCGCTGCGCAGCCGCGCGAAGGAGGCCGATACGCAACAGCGTGTCTACCGCTTCCGCTTCTATCCGACCCCGGAGCAGGCTCAGCAGCTTGAGCGAACCTTCGGCGCGTGCCGGTGGGTCTACAACCAGGGCCTCACACTCCGCTCGGAGGCGTGGGAGAAGTACCGGGTGTCCGTGGGCTTCGCCGAGACATGCCGGGCCCTGACGGGCTGGCGGCGGGCCGAAGGGACGTCCTGGCTCCAGGAGGTCTCGTCGACGGTTCTCCAGCAGTCGCTGCGGCACCTGGATGCGGCGTTCCAGCGGTTCTTCCGGAAGACGGAGAAGTATCCGACGTTCAAGCGAAAGCGGGTGTCACGGGACTCGGCGACGTACGTCCGCACCGGCTTCGGTGGGTGGAGGATCCGGAGCGCCCGGGAACCGGCCTGGTCACACTGGCCAAGCAGACGACTCCGCTGGATGTCCGGTGGTCGCGCTCCCTGCCCGCCGGGGTGGTGCCGGTGAAGCTGACGGTGACGCGGGACAGGGCAGGACGATACTTCGTCGCCCTGCTGGTGGAGGAGCGGATCACTCCCTTGCCACCGGTGTTCCTTCCTCACGGAAACGAGCCGAAGGCCGTGGGACTGGATCTCGGTCTGGCCGCGTTGGTGACGTTGAACGACGGCCGGAAGCTGAAGCACCCCCGCCTGCTGAAGAAGTACGCGAAGCAGCTCGCCGGCCTCCAGCGGCAGCTGCACAGGAAGGAGAGGGGCTCGAAGAACCGGGACAAGGTCCGGCAGCGGATCGCCCGGCTGTACGCGCTCATCGGTGATGTCCGCAGGGACATGCTGGACCAGTTCACGACCCGCCTCGTGCGCGAGAACCAAGTGCTCGTGGTGGAGGAACTGCCGATCACCAACCTGCTGCGTCCCGCGGTCGGAAAGGGCAAGCGCCGCAAGGCCAAGCTGAACCAGTCGATCAGGGATGCCGCCTGGGGCGAGCTGCTGCGCCGGCTGCGCTACAAGTGCGAGTGGTACGGCCGAACCCTGGTGATCGTGGACCGCTTCTTCCCCTCGACGCGTCGCTGCTCCGCCTGCCACGCCAAGGGGCCGCGCTTGGACGTCTCGGTTCGCGAGTGGACGTGCCAGGACTGCGGCGTCGCCCACGACCGCGATGTGAACGCGGCGGTGAACCTCCGGCAGGAGGGCGTGCGGCTGTACTGGCTGCTGGCCACGGCCCTGCCTCCGGGCGAGACGTTGCCGCCGGTGATCAAGGCCTCCGAGCTGGTGGAGTACTCACCGGCGGCGTGAGCCTCAATGCAGTACGGACCGATGGGCCGTCGGCCGTCATGCCTGTGGAGCCCGCGTAAGACCGTCCGGGCGTGGCCCTCGAGGGTCATGGCCGGACGGCAAGGGGTGAGGAAGCAGGAAGGGGTGTCCGCGAGGGCGCCTACGCACCGCGTGTGACGGGGCGCGGCCACAAGAGAGGTGCTCTGCCACCACCTGCACGAGACCAAAGTCGCCCGCCTCCACCTACTGACAGACGCCATCCGGCCAGGTACCGTCACCCGGAGTTCACCCACGTGGACTAGACCCATCACTTCCTTCCACTCGGATCGTCCGGCACGTTCCTGCCGGTGAAGGGATCACATCACCATGGCTTCCGTCACGTTCGACAAAGCGACCCGGATCTACCCCGGGGGCACCAAGCCCGCCGTCGACCAGCTCGAGATCGAGATCGCCGACGGCGAGTTCCTCGTCCTCGTCGGCCCGTCCGGCTGTGGCAAGTCCACCTCCCTGCGCATGCTCGCCGGCCTGGAGGACGTCAACGGCGGCGCGATCCGCATCGGGGACCGCGACGTCACGCACCTGCCGCCGAAGGACCGGGACATCGCCATGGTGTTCCAGAACTACGCGCTGTACCCGCACATGACCGTCGCCGACAACATGGGCTTCGCGCTCAAGATCGCCGGCGTGAACAAGGCGGAGATCCGCAAGAAGGTCGAGGAGGCGGCGAAGATCCTCGACCTCACCGAGTACCTGGACCGCAAGCCGAAGGCGCTCTCCGGCGGTCAGCGCCAGCGCGTCGCGATGGGGCGGGCCATCGTGCGGGAGCCGCAGGTGTTCCTCATGGACGAGCCGCTGTCGAACCTCGACGCCAAGCTCCGTGTCTCCACGCGTACGCAGATCGCGAGCCTGCAGCGCCGTCTCGGCATCACCACCGTGTACGTCACCCACGACCAGGTCGAGGCGCTGACGATGGGCGACCGCGTCGCGGTGCTCAAGGACGGGCTGCTGCAGCAGGTCGACACGCCGCGCAACATGTACGACCGGCCGGCGAACCTCTTCGTCGCCGGGTTCATCGGCTCCCCCGCCATGAACCTGGTCGAGGTCCCGATCACCGACGGCGGCGTGAAGTTCGGCAACAGCGTCGTCCCCGTGTCGCGCGAGGCGCTGGCCGCCGCGACCGGCAAGGGCGACAAGACCGTGACGGTCGGTGTCCGCCCGGAGCACTTCGACGTCGCGGGCGCCGAGAGCGACCAGGGCGTGGCGGTCCTGGTCAACGTCGTCGAGGAGCTCGGCGCCGACGGGTACGTGTACGGCTCCGCCCGCGTCGGCGGCGAGGACGACAAGGACCTGGTGGTCCGCGTC
This sequence comes from Streptomyces sp. NPDC045998, assembly GCF_056430285.1. Lineage (NCBI taxonomy): Bacteria > Bacillati > Actinomycetota > Actinomycetes > Kitasatosporales > Streptomycetaceae > Streptomyces > Streptomyces sp. NPDC045998. The sequence goes on along the minus strand of NZ_JBWKLJ010000013.1, from coordinate 87,374 downwards.
GGCGGCCGCTCCATCCCGGAGAAGGGCTCCGTGCTGCACGTCGTGCCGCGCCCGGAGGAGATCCACGTCTTCTCGACCTCGACGGGCGAGCGCCTCAGCGGCTGACGCCCTCACACCCCGGCAACGGCCCCGCACTTCGGTGCGGGGCCGTTCCCGTAGGTCCGCCCGCCCGCCCGGATGTCGACAAATACCCCGGCACATGGGTCATTTCGGACCTCGTTCGTCAACACCCGATTCGAAAAGGCGCGTCGAACCATCCCCCGTGGGGGTGACTAAATGTCTCCAAATCATCACTGGCCGCTACGCTCACGTCCGTGACCCACACAGCACGCCGAATCGGCCGCACTCTCGCCCTCGTCCTGCCCGTCGTCCTGGTGCTCTCCGGAACTCTCGCGGTCACCAGTGTCCCGTGGGCCGGCAGCCGCTCCGAGTCGCAGTTGCTCACCGCGTCGTCGGAGAACGTCTCCGTACGGGCCAAGTCCCGTGCACCGCAGGATATTCTCCGCGACCGCCTCCTCGCACAGCTTCAGGAGGAGAACCCCGGTGTCGCGCTGACCAGCCTGCAGCGCGAGGTGGAGGAGCGGCCGTCGCTCGCCAAGCACTGCATGTCGATCGCCCGCGCCCTCGGCCGCGCCGCCGTCCTCCACTACGGGCCCGTGCGCGCCCAGTCGTACTCCCGCCCCGTGTGCGACACGTCGTACGCCTCCGGCGTCGCGAACGAGAGCTGAGCCACCCTGTCGAGGTATGCACACCTCTCCGACGCAGGCCGTGATCCTGGCGGGCGGCCAGGGTTCGCGTCTGCGCCCGTACACCGACGACCGCCCCAAGCCGATGGTCGAGATCCCGGGAACCGGGACCCCGATCATCGGCCATCAGCTTTCCTGGCTCGCCGCTGAGGGCGTCACGGACGCCGTCGTCTCCTGCGGCCACCTCGCGGACGTCCTCCAGCGCTGGCTGGAGACCGCCGAACTGCCGCTGCGCGTCACCACCGTCGTCGAGTCCGAGCCGCTCGGCCGGGGCGGCGGCCTGAAGTACGCGGCCGCGCGCCTGCCGCGCCCCGACCAGCCCTGGTACGCCACGAACGGCGACATCTGGACGCGCTTCTCACTGCGCGAGATGGCCGCCTTCCACGCCGAGCGGGACGCCCTCGCCACCCTCGCGCTGGCCCGGCCCCGCATCCCCTGGGGCGCCGTCGAGACCGACACCTTCGGGAACGTCACCGACTTCGTCGAGGCGCCGCCGTCGCCGTACCTCATCAACGCCGGCGTGTACGTCCTCTCCCCCGCCTTCACACCGCTGCTGCCGGACGTGGGCGACCACGAGCGCACCACCTTCCCCCGCCTCGCCCGCGAGCGCCGCCTGGCGGGCTTCCCGCTGCCACAGGGCGCCTACTGGCGGGCCATCGACACGGCGAAGGACCTGGAACGGGCGGCGGAGGAGCTCGCCGCGTACCAGTTCTGAGCTTGTCGTCGAACCCCGCGGCCTACCGGCCACGCGATGCTGATCTGGATCGATTGATCCAGGTGTCGCCCCTCTATGCCGGCACGGAGCCGTAGAGGGCGTTGGCCAGAGCCTGGGCCTGCTCCGGGGAGATACCGAGGGCGAGCGGTACCCGTCGAGGGCTGTACGGGGACGAGCACACGGCGATCGGACTGTCGTCGGTCACGGTCCACCGGGGCCCGCCGGTCGCGTCCTGCTCGCCCACCAGGGTCGCGGCCAGCTCGTCGGCCGCGTCCGGACGTATCCCACAGCTCGCGAGCGCCTGCGCCACGGTGTCACGCGCCTCGACGGGCATGTCGGCATCGCCGAGCATCGGGAGGAGCAGCAGGAGGCGCTGGGACGGGTCGGACAGACCTTCGTCGCCGTCCTGCGTGCTCGCGGCCAGAGTGATGAGTTCGGCCCAGGACAGGCCCGGGCCGGCCTCGTCGGCGCCGCACTGCCCGAGGTGACCCAGTCGCCCCCATGCGGGGTGGCGGACGAAGAAGTCGACGTTGTTCTCGTCCTCGAAGGTGGCGTAGGCGACGTAGGCCGTATGCCCACCGGCGAAGCGGACCCGCACGACGGGCCAGGGCTGCTCGGGGTCGCCGAGGCGATCCACCATCGCTTCGTAAGCCGATGCGTCCACCCCGTACCGCTCTGGCTCCCCACCCGGGTCACCCATCGTCAACAGGAGATGGGCGAGCCAGAAGGCGGGGTCTCGCACGAGATCCTCGCCCTCGACCAGGTCGCAGTCCTCGAAGTACTCCGGGATGTGCACGGCGGCGCTCATAGCGGAAGGCTACGGAAGACCGGGGGCCGAGCCTTCGGCCGGGTGGCATGCGCCGAGGGGCCGTCACCGTGGGGAACACGGTGACGGCCCCTCTCGCTCGTGGTCGTGCGGGTCAGCCGAGCAGGCCTCCGATCGGGTTCTGGTTGCCGCCGCTGGAACCGCCGTCCTCGGAGCCGCCCGAGCCGCTGTCGTCGGAGCCACCGCCGCCACCGCCCGAGGTGCCGGTGGAGCCGCTGGAGGACGGGCCCGAGCTGCTGCTGGCCGGCGGCTCCGGGTCCACGGGCCGGGACTGCTGCGGGGGCCGCTGACCGGTGCCCTGCGTGGCGGTCGGCCGCTGCTCCTGCGCGCGCTCGCTCTCCCGGACGGTCCCGGACGGGGTCGACTCGTCGGCGGTCGGGGACGTGGAGGTGGACGCGGACGGCTTGGGCGGCCGGTGGGAGGACTCGCCGCGGGAGGGCGTGGACTGCGAGCCGGGCTCCTGCGGCAGGGGCCGGCCGGGCAGGTGGTTGGTCGGGTCGTCGTTCGGTCCGGGCACGGTGACCATCTCGGTGGAGCGTACGGCTCCGCCGAGCACCGACCCGATGAGCAGCGTCAGGCCCACCACGACGGACGCGACGAGCGCCCCGCGCCGCAGGACGCGGCGGCGCAGGTCCCACAGGGCGGAGCGGGGGCCGAGCGTGCGCCAGGCCTCGCCGGCGAGGCGGCCGTCGATGGAGTAGACGGGGGCGCCCGCGATGATCAGCGGGGACCAGGCGGCGAGGTAGACGATGTCGGGCGCGTCGTACGCGGGGACCGTGCGCCAGCTGACGGTGAGGATGAGCGCGGCGGAGAGCAGCGCGCCGAAGACGGCCGCCACCCGCTGCCAGAGGCCGAGGACGGTGAGCACGCCGACGATGACCTGAGCGAAGGCGACGGTGAGTCCGGCGCCGACGGGGTGGGCGAGGGCGAAGTCGCGCAGCGGTTCGGCGGCGGGCCAGGGGTGGAGGGAGGTGAGCCACTTGACCATGGAGCCGCGCTCGCCGCCGTCGAAGTAGACGGGGTCGCAGAGCTTGCCCATGCCGGCGTAGATGGAGATGAAGCCGAGGAAGACGCGCAGGGGCAGCAGGACGACGCCGAGGTTCATGCGGCGGCCGGGGTAGTAGGCGTGCCGCTGGGCGGCGGCGTCGGCGTAGGCCGCGCGGCGGTCGCCGCTGCCGCGCGTGGGGGTGTCGTCCGCGGCGTAGTCGTCCTGGTCGGTGCCGTCGGCGTGGGCGGCCGAGCCGTGCCGGTCGTGGCGGTCGCGCCCCCCGTAGGCGCCCCCCTCGTAGCCGCTCTCCCCGTAGCCGCCCTCCTCGTAGGCGCTTTCGGCGCGCCGCATGGGCGGCAGGAGGGGCGTCGGCATGGTGTCGTCGGAGAGGGTGACGCGGGGGATGACCTGGGTGGCGCCGGCGTCGCGCGACGGGTCGAGGGTGTCCACGGCGGCGGAGTCCCGTACGGCCTGCAGGAGGCCGGTCGCTCCGGGGTCGCCGGGTGACGACTTCCCGCTCCATACGACGGTCGCCCGCCGCCGTCCTCCCGCTCCCGCCGCGCCCGCGCTCACGGCGGGTACACGGGTGGCGGTTTCGGCGTACCGAGGCTTCTTGACCGGGGCGAGCTGCACCCGGAAGCTGGCGTGGTTCACGATGACCTGCGCGGGATCGCAATCCACCTTGACCATGCTCAACGCAGGCTGATCGTCGAACCCGGGCCGGGGCGTTCTGGTGTCCACACTCATCTAACCGAGTGACGCGGGGTTAGGACACTGCCTTGACGGCGGGGAAATGTCCGAGACCCGTCAAGATCATGACGGGTCTCGGATGGGTGTACGCGTCAGGCGCGGCGGCGCGCCGCCTCGTACAGGACGACACCGGCCGCGACACCGGCGTTGAGCGACTCGGCGCCGCCCGGCATCGGGATGCGGACGAGGAAGTCGCAGGTCTCGCCGACCAGGCGGGAGAGGCCCTTGCCCTCGCTGCCGACGACGATGACGACCGGGCCGCCGAGGGCGTCCAGCTCGTGGACCTCGGTGTCACCGTCGGCGTCCAGGCCGACGACCGTGATGCCGGCCTTCTGGTACGCCTCCAGGGCGCGGGTCAGGTTGGTGGCGCGGGCGACCGGGGTGCGGGCGGCGGTGCCGGCCGCGGTCTTCCAGGCGCCTGCGGTCATGCCGGCCGCGCGGCGCTCGGGCACGACGACGCCGTGGCCGCCGAAGGCGGAGACGGAGCGGACGACGGCGCCGAGGTTGCGCGGGTCGGTGACGCCGTCGAGGGCGACGATCAGCGGGTCCTCGCCGTCGTCGAAGGCGGCCGCGGCGAGGTCCTCGGGGTGGGCGTACTCGTACGGCGGGACCTGGAGGACCAGGCCCTGGTGGTTGAGGCCGTTCGTCATGCGGTCGAGCTCGGCGCGCGGGGCCTCCATGAGGTTGATGCCGCCGCGGTCGGCCGCGAGCTTCAGGGCGTCGCGCACCCGCTCGTCGTTGTCGATGAACTGCTGGACGTACAGCGTCGACGCCGGCACGCCGTCGCGCAGGGCCTCGAAGACGGGGTTGCGGCCGACGACCATCTCGGACGTGCCCTTGCCGCCGCGGCGGGCGACGGGACGACGCGTGGCCTTCTTCGCCTGGGCGTTGGCGATGCGGTTCTTCTTGTGCCCCTTGCGAGCGGACGCGGGCGGCGTCGGGCCCTTGCCTTCCAGGCCCCGGCGCCGCTGGCCACCGCTGCCGACCGTCGCGCCCTTCTTGTTGGACGTGCGGCGGTTCCTGCGCTGGCTGTTCCCGGCCATGACTTACCTGCTCTGGTCGATGCGTGTCGTACGTACGTCTGTATGAAGCGTCTATATGAAGTGTGCCAGCGCGGGGGCTACCGCGCGCCGAGCGTCCAACGCGGGCCGTCGGGGCTGTCCTCGATGACCAGGCCGGACTGGCCGAGCTGGTCGCGGATCGCGTCCGCCGTCGCCCAGTCCTTGCGGGCCCGCGCCGACTGGCGCTGGTCCAGGACCATGCGGACGAGGCTGTCGACGACGCCGTGGAGGTCCTCGCCCCGGTCGGCCTCGCCCGCCCAGTGCGGGTCGAGCGGGTCCAGGCCGAGGACGCCGAGCATGGCGCGGACCTCGGCGAGGCGGGCCACCGCCGCGTCCTTGTCGTCGGCGGCGAGCGCGCTGTTGCCCTGGCGGACGGTGGTGTGGATGATCGCGAGCGCCTGCGGGACGCCCAGGTCGTCGTCCATCGCCTCGGCGAAGGCGGGCGGCACCTCGGCGGCCGGCTCGACGGCCTTGCCGGCCTTCTCGACGACCCGCTGGATGAAGCCCTCGATGCGCGCGAAGGCGGACTCGGCCTCGCGCAGCGCCTCTTCGCTGTACTCGATCGTCGACCGGTAGTGCGGGGTGCCCAGGTAGTAGCGCAGCACGATCGGCCGCCACTGCCGGACCATCTCGGAGACGAGCACGGAGTTGCCCAGCGACTTGGACATCTTCTCGCCGCTCATGGTCACCCAGGCGTTGTGCACCCAGTACTGGGCGAAGTCGTCGCCGTACGCCTTGGCCTGCGCGATCTCGTTCTCGTGGTGCGGGAAGACCAGGTCGAGGCCGCCGCCGTGGATGTCGAAGGCGGTCCCCAGGTACTTGTGCGCCATCGCCGAGCACTCCAGGTGCCAGCCGGGGCGGCCGCGGCCCCACGGCGTCTCCCAGTCGGGCTCGCCCGGCTTGGTCGCCTTCCACATGGCGAAGTCGCGCGGGTCGCGCTTGCCGGTGATGCCCTCCTCGGCGGGCTGGCGCAGGTCGTCGATGTCCTGGTTCGACAGCGACAGGTACTCCGGGAAGGAGCGCACGTCGAAGTAGACGCTGCCGTCCGCCACGTACGCGTGGCCGCGCTCGATGAGGCCGCGCATCATCTCGACCATCTCGGTCACGTGCCCGGTGGCGCGCGGCTCGTAGGTGGGCGGGAGGCAACCGAGGGCCTCGTAGCCGTCGTTGAACGCGCGCTCGTTCTCGTACCCGATGGCCCACCAGGGGCGGCCCTGGTCCGCGGACTTGGCGATGATCTTGTCGTCGATGTCCGTGACGTTGCGGACGAACGTCACGTCGTAGCCGCGGTAGGCGAACCAGCGGCGCATGATGTCGAAGTTCAGCCCGGACCTGATGTGCCCGATGTGCGGGGCGGCCTGCACCGTGGCGCCGCACAGGTAGATCGAGACACAGCCCGGCGTGATCGGGGTGAAGTCGCGGATCTGCCGGGCGCTGGTGTCGTACAGGCGAATAGTCACCACTCCAGAGTAGTGGGCCGGTGCCAGTGCCCCGTGCCTCAGGTGGTACGGACGAGCAGAGCCGTCGCGATGGCGGCGAGGCCCTCGGCGCGGCCGGTGAGGCCGAGGCCGTCCGTCGTCGTGCCGGACACGGACACCGGAGCGCCGGCCGCCGCGCTGAGCGCCTTCTGCGCCTCGTCGCGCCGCTTGCCGATCTTCGGGCGTACGCCGATGACCTGGACGGCGATGTTGCCGATCTCGAAGCCCTCGGCGCGGACGATCCGGGCGGCCTCGGCGAGCAGGGTGACACCGGAGGCGCCGGACCACTCGGGGCGGGAGGTGCCGAAGTGGGCGCCGAGGTCGCCGACGCCGGCGGCGGAGAAGAGCGCGTCGCAGGCGGCGTGGGCGGCGACGTCGCCGTCGGAGTGGCCGGCGAGGCCGTAGCCGTCGGAGTCCTCCCAGAGGAGGCCCGCGCACCACAGCTCGCGGCCCTTCTCGAAGGCGTGGACGTCGGTGCCGATGCCGATGGTCGGCAGGCTAGAAGCCATCGTTGGCCCTCCTGCGGGCGAGGACCGCCTCCGCGAGGAGGAGGTCGAGGGGTCGGGTCACCTTGAACGCCTCCTCGTGGCCGGGGACGACCACGACCGGCTCGCCGAGCTGCTCGACCATGCCGGCGTCGTCGGTGACGCTGCTGGTGACGGTCGCGTGCGCGCGCACGAGGGTGTCGCGGTCGAAGCCCTGCGGGGTCTGTACGGCGCGGAGCGTGGCCCGGTCGGGCGTGGCGACGACCGCCTCGGGCTCGCCCTTCTCGGCTTCCTGGCGCGGCTCGACCTGCTTGACGGTGTCGGCGAGCGGCAGTGCGGGCACGACGGCGACGGCCCCGTCCCGTACGGCCTCGATGACCGCGTCGACGGTGTCGACGGGCACCAGCGGGCGGGCCGCGTCGTGGACGAGGACGGTGGCGATGCCGTCGGGCAGGGCGTCGAGGCCGAGGCGGACGGACTCCTGGCGCGTCTCGCCGCCGGGCACGACCAGGTAGTCGGTGCGCTCGGGGAGCGCGTGCGCGTCGAGGAGGTTCTTGACCTCGGCGGCGCCCTCGGGCGGGGCGACCACGACGACGAGCGAGACCGCGCGGGAGGCCGCCATGGCGCGTACCGCGTGGATGAGGATGGGGGTGCCGTTCAGCGCGCGGAGCGCTTTGGGGGCGCCCGGGCCGAGCCGTACGCCCCGGCCCGCTGCGGGGATCACCGCGGCGGTGCGGGCCGCGCGTGCGGGGGGTGCTTCGTCAGACATGGGTTGCACTCCGGCAGGTTTGTTGGCTCGGCCGATTTGGGTATGGCCTTGGAGGCACGCCCGGACCGGACGGTCGGGGTACTGTCGGCGCGGCGCCTTGACCGGACCCTTGCCCCTTCCGTGACGACGGTCGAGCGGGCCGCACCGGCCGGGGTACGGACATGCCGCAGCGCCCGGCGACGTGCTGTTGATCCGTACGTTCCGTACGAGTGGATCACAGCATGTCAGCGGGCACTGCGGCAACGCTTCGCGTCAGAACCGCTTGCGCGTCAAGACGTGCGCGTCAAGACGTGCGTGTGCGTGCGTGTCAGGACGCGAGGACCTCGTCGAGCAGGGCCTCGGCCTTGTCCTCGTTGGTGTTCTCGGCGAGCGCGAGCTCGCTCACCAGGATCTGGCGCGCCTTCGCGAGCATGCGCTTCTCTCCGGCGGAGAGACCGCGCTCACGCTCACGGCGCCACAGGTCACGCACCACTTCGGCGACCTTGATGACATCGCCGGAGGCGAGCTTCTCGAGATTTGCCTTGTAGCGACGGGACCAGTTCGTCGGCTCCTCGGCGTACGGTGCGCGCAGCACCTCGAAGACCCGGTCCAGCCCGTCCTGACCGACCACATCGCGCACGCCGACGAACTCCGCATTGTCCGCTGGCACACGAACCGTCAAGTCGCCCTGGGCGACCTTGAGCACCAAGTAGGTCTTGTCCACGCCTTTGATCTGGCGAGTTTCGATGGCCTCGATCAGCGCGGCCCCGTGATGGGGATAGACCACGGTGTCGCCAACCTTGAACGTCATGTGACAGGTACCCCTTCCGTGGCTATCCAGGGTAACACGAGAACAGCTTCTTCTGAATGGCGTTTTCGCAGGTCAGGGCATATCTCGGGGCTTGACAACACCGACGGGAACGTGCTGCGGAGGGCTTGCGGAAGGGGGTATTCGCAGGTCGGAGCGGCTGCACGGGCGAGCGGAAACGGGCCCGATACACGCATCCGGCTGCGGCGTGGCGAGGGTGAACGTCCTGTTTTGTCGGGTTCGAAGCGGTGAAGATCACGTACTCCGTTCGGATGTCGGTCACCCGCTCGGACGATGGCGGCCATGATTCCCGAATTGGCGCGCGAGTGATCACCGAGGCTTTTCGGTTAACGAATGCGGAATTGATCAAGGAGGGTTATGTGAACGCCGTACGAGTGAGGTGAGGGGGTGGGGTGAGGGGCCGGGTGAGGGGCCGGGTGAGGGGGCCGGGTGGCGGAGGCCGACACGGACCGGGGGCGGACCGGGGACGGACCGGGGATGGACCGGGACCGCGTCGGGGGCGGGTCGGGTGCGGGAGCGGGGAGAGGGGTCGGTACCCTGAGCCCGCTGAGTGATCCTTAGCTCAGGCTTACCCGTCCGTCTTCGGTCGCCGTCATCCGTCCGTCCGTACGTCCTAGGAGTTGCCGCCGCCGTGAGCCGCAGCCTTCGACGCGGCGCCCTCGCCGCCACCGCCATCGTGTTCTCGATCGCCTCGCTCTCCGCCTGCGGCGCCGGCAATGACGCCCAGACGCTCCAGATCAGGCCGGACAACGCCGCCACCACCGTGGGCGACATCAAGGTGCAGAACGCCACGGTGCTCACGCAGGCGGGAGGGGGGAAGGACGGCGCCGCCGTCGTCTCCGCCACCGTCTTCAACGGCGGCGACAAGCCCGAGACGCTGGAGGGCATCCAGCTGCCGGGCTCCGACGCCACGGTGAAGCTCTCCCCCGCCGAGGGCTCGGACGCCGTCACCGTCCCGGCGAACGGCTCGATCATCATCGGCGGCCAGGGCAACGCCTCCGCGGTCATCGAGAACGTCGGCGACGCCGCCACCAACGGCGAGGCCCGCGAGGTCGTCTTCAAGCTCAGCGAGACCGGTGACGTGAAGCTGGACGCGTTCGTCGTGCCGGCGACCGGCTACTACGCGGACTTCGGCCCGTCGCAGGCCCCGAAGTCCCCGGAGTCCCCGGAGGCGACGAAGTCGCCCGAGGCCACGCCGACCGGTTCGCCCACCGGTTCGCCGACCGGCTCCCCCACGGGTTCGCCCGCGCAGGGCGAGACGCAGGGCCAGGCCGGCCCCGGCGCCCCGGCGGGCGGCGAGCAGTCGCACGCGGCCGACCACTGAGGTAGCACTGACGTACCACTGACGTAGCAGCGCGCGAGGGGCGCCCCACCGGACCTTTCCGGTGGGGCGCCCCTCGTACGCGTACGCCGGGCGGGCGGGCCTACGGCTCGAACTTGTAGCCCAGCCCCCGGACCGTGACCAGGTAGCGCGGCGCGCCCGGGTCCGGCTCGATCTTGGCGCGGAGCCGCTTGACGTGGACGTCGAGGGTCTTGGTGTCACCCACGTAGTCCGCGCCCCACACCCGGTCGATCAGCTGCATGCGCGTGAGGACGCGGCCGGCGTTGCGCAGCAGCATCTCCAGCAGGTCGAACTCCTTCAGCGGCAGGTCGACCTTGGCTCCGGAGACCGTGACGACGTGGCGGTCCACGTCCATCCGTACCGGCCCGGCCTCCAGGGCGGCCGGGGTGACCTCCTCCGGCTCGCCGCGGCGGCGGAGCACCGCCCGGATGCGGGCGACCAGCTCACGGGAGGAGAAGGGCTTGGTGACGTAGTCGTCCGCCCCTATCTCCAGGCCCACGACCTTGTCGATCTCGCTGTCCTTGGCCGTGACCATGATGACGGGCACGTTCGAGCGGCCGCGCAGCTGGCGGCAGACCTCCGTGCCCGGCAGGCCGGGCAGCATGAGGTCGAGCAGGACGAGGTCGGCGCCGTTGCGCTCGAACTCGTCGAGCCCCTCGGGCCCGGTCGTCGCGACGGCGACTTCGAAGCCCTCCTTGCGGAGCATGTAGGACAGGGCGTCGCTGAAGGATTCCTCATCCTCGACGACAAGGACTCGGGTCACGGAAGGACCTCCGGGGCGGTGAGCGGTTCTGAGGAGTCGTGCTGCTGTCGGTGCTGCCGTACGGCGCCGGCCTCGGGGAGGCGCAGCGTGAAGGTGGAGCCCTGTCCTTCGGTGCTCCAGACCGTGACCTCCCCGCCGTGCGAGGCGGCCACGTGCTTGACGATCGCCAGGCCCAGGCCCGTACCACCGGTGGCACGGGAGCGGGCGGGGTCGACGCGGTAGAAGCGCTCGAAGATGCGCTCCTTGTCCTTGTCGGGGATGCCGATGCCCTGGTCCGTGACGGCGATCTCTATCAGATCGCCCCCGGGGGCGGCGACGCGGCGGGCGGCGATGCCGACGCGTGTGTGGGCCGGGGAGTAGTTGACGGCGTTCTCGACGAGGTTGCCGAGGGCGGCGGCGAGCTGGCCGCGGTGGCCCCAGACGAAGAGGTCCTGGGTGCCGCCGGCGGCCATGGTGATCTGCTTGGTGCCGGCCGTGTGCCGGGAGCGGTCGACGGCCTCGGCGACGAGCTCGTCCACCCGGACGGGCTCGGCGTCCTCCAGCGGGTCGTCGTTCTGCACCCGGGAGAGGTCGATGAGCTCCTGGACGAGGTTGGTGAGGCGGGTCGCCTCGATCTGCATGCGCCCGGCGAAGCGCATGACCGCCTCGGGGTCGTCGGAGGCGTCCATGACAGCCTCCGAGAGCAGGGAGAGCGCCCCGACGGGGGTCTTGAGCTCGTGGCTGACGTTGGCGACGAAGTCGCGGCGTACGGCCTCGATGCGGCGGGCCTCGGTGAGGTCCTCGACCAGGAGCAGGACCAGCCGGGAGCCGAGGGGCGCGACGCGGGCGGAGACGGCGAGGGCCTCGCCGCGGCCGGTACCGCGCCGGGGCAGGTCCAGCTCCACCTGGCGTATCTCGCCGTCGCGGCGGGTGTCGCGCGCCATGTGGAGCATGGGCTCGACGGCCAGCTTGCCGCCGCGGACCAGGCCGAGCGCGTACGCCGCGGAGCTGGCCTTGACGACGGAGTCGCTCTCGTCGAGCACGACGGCGGAGGAGCGGAGCACCGACAGCACGGTGTCCACGCCGGGCGGGAGCACCGCGTCGGTGTGCAGGGAGGTACGGGTGGGCCTGGCCTGGTCGCGCTCGCTCCAGCGGAACGCCAGCATGGCGATCACGCCGGTGCACGCACCGGCGATCGCGGCCAATGCGGCAACCGCCGCGTTCACGTCCATGCGTCCAGGTTATGCGGGTGCTCGGACATGCTCCCAGCCATCCGTGTGGGTGCTCGAACAGTCGTCGCTCAGAGTTCACCGAGGGGAAAGTGACGGTTCACTTGAGAGGGAGGCCCCGGTCTTTTTCGGCTCGGACCGTGGGAGCGTAGGGGCCCGAGCCCACCCCGGACCCCTGAGGTTCGCACTGAGAGAGGGACATCCATGCGGGACGCGTACCACGAGGAACTGGACTCGATCGGCGAGGGCCTGGTCGAAATGGCCCGGCTGGTCGGGTCGGCGATCGGGCGCGCCACGACGGCGATGCTCGACGCGGACCTGAAGCTGGCGGAGGCCGTGATCGCGGCCGACCAGAAGGTCGACGACCTCCAGCACGACCTGGAGGCCCGGGCCATAGCCCTGCTGGCGCGCCAGCAGCCCGTCGCGACGGACCTGCGCATCGTGGTGACCTCGCTGCGGATGAGCGCGGACCTGGAGCGCTCCGGCGACCTCGCCCAGCACGTCGCCAAGCTGGCCCGCCTGCGCTTCCCGGACCGCGCGGTGCCGCGGGACCTGCACGCCACCATCCTGGAGATGGGCCAGCTGGCGCAGCGCCTGATGGCGAAGGCGGCGGAGGTCATCATCACCAAGGACGTCGACCTGGCGCTCCAGCTGGAGCACGACGACGACGAGATGGACCGCCTGCACCGCACGCTCTTCCAGCACCTGATGGACGACCGCTGGAAGCACGGCATCGAGACGGCGGTCGACGTGACGCTGCTGGGCCGCTACTACGAGCGCTTCGCCGACCACGCGGTCTCGGTGGCCAAGCGCGTGGTGTACCTGGTGACGGGCGAGCACGCGGACGAACTCCAGCAGGCGGAGGCCCCGGTCGAGGGGGCCTGAGACCCGGCCGCCGACCCCCGACCACGACACCGGACGGAGTCCGGCAGCGCGCCGAAGCCTGCGCAGCAGCGCGAGGCACGCCGATAGAAGGGGTCGCGGACGAACTCCAGCAGGCGGAGGCCCCGGTCGAGGGGGCCTGACGGTCGCCTCCCCGTCGGGGACGGGCCTCCGTGCGCCGTTGATGCGCCCTGGCGGGTGGGCATGCAATGGGGAGAGGTGACGTACGCCTTCGAACGTACGCCTTTGAGGAGGGACCCCATGGCAGATTCCCCCGTGAGCGGCACCCAGCAGGAAGCAGCACCGGTCGAAGTGGTCCACCTGCCCGTCCTCGGCGCCTGCGGCTGCGGCTCGGGCTGCGGCTGCGGCTGCCAGTCGGGCGCGCCGTGCCAGTGCGGCGGCTGCTGCGGCTGAGCGGCCGGGCGTAGGCGAGGGCCCCGTCCGGGCAACCGGGCGGGGCTCAGCGCTGCCGGCCGTCGTCCTCGACCTCCAGCGTGTGGCGGGCCAGGCCGATGAAGGTGAGGTAGGCGTCCCGCAGTTCGACGAACGCGGCGTCGTAGGCGTGCCTGCGCTCAGGGCTGTCGTCGCCGATGAGCGCTTTGAGCAGCGGCTGCAGGCGGCGGCTCAGCTGCCGTACGTGCTCCGCGGCCTCGGAGACCTCGGCGGGGCCGTCGAGGCGCACCTCGTGGTTGGCCCGGTTCATGGCCGCGATGGCGGGCGCGGTGCGCTCGTACATCCGCGTCAGCAGGCGGTCCTTCGTCTCGCGGTCGCTCGCTGCGTCGACGTCGTCGATCTGCCAGGTGATCTCGAAGAAGGCGTGCGCGCAGCCCATCATCTCCCGGTAGGTGGCGCGGCGCCGCTCCCGCTGTTCGCGCGCGCCTCCGCCACCGCGACCGTCCGGGCCTGCCCCAGCGTGGCGCGCGAGGTCGCCCGCGCGGTGATGTAGCTGGCCGCGAGCGCGGTCAGCGCGGTGAGGACGCCGACCCACAGTCCGCTGTTCGCCATGGAGCGGAAGTCAGCCAGCGCCGCGGGGAGGCGGACAATGACGAGCGCCGGCTCAGGGCCGGGGCCGGCCCGGCGGTAGCAAAAAGCCCCCGTCGACAGAGAACTAGTGGAGGCGTGAGGCTTTCGAGGCCAGATGAACCGCTGGTCAGTCCCTGCTCAGGAGCGCGGGGTATTCGACGCCCCTACTTCCTTCAAAAGTTTTGCACGCGCTGTCGGCGAACCGATGACCACGCTCAGGGCTGGGGACGCTTCTCCGTCCTCTCGCGCTGATACGTTGCCCAAAACGCCAGTAAAAGGCGCCTTAGCTCGCGTACTGTATTCGATCACCATTGCACTGCGACTGCATGCAAGTGATGCCCACGAAGCCTCGTCGCGGGAACCCGGCGCCGAGGCGAAGCTATACGGCCCACCGGAGTATTGCGGTGATCCATCAAGCCCGCCTTCTGGCCACTCCACTGCCAGGTGCAATGAAGAAACATTGGGATCCATTTCACTCACAACTAGCAGCCCGCACGACTCCCCCTGAACGTAGGCAATGATGCGCTGTTTTCCTTTACGGACCTCACCAAGGGCGCGAGGCTCACCCTTCCCCGATACATCGATCTCAGAAAAGACGTCATCGCTCAAATTTACTGGCTCAAGCCGGGCGAGTGGCGTAAATCCACCCGCGAGCGCACCCCTTGCATCTGTTGATGTACCACCGCCAGCACTACAACCGGCGGATAACATGAGAAGAGTGGCCCCAATGACCAATGTACGAGTGTTTAGCGCCATGGGACCACTCCTTCAGGTCATGATGTCATTAGGTGAGGTACTGATTAAAACACACACCGATGGGCTTGTAGGCGTAGACAGCCCCCAGCGGGGTACCGAATCGTTCGTACGCCACGCCGGAGTAAAGGTCAAAGAGGGGGTACGCCTCAATGGTCCCCGTCTTACCCCTCGGCACCTCGTAGCGGGTCTCGTTCTTCACCGTGTACGTTTTGGTGACATCCCAGCCCATGCCGCCCGAAATGTACTTCAGATCTATTTTAAACTCCTTATTTACGGAGGCAGTCACACCCTTTTCCACAGTCATGACCAGAGTGGCCTTGCCCCTGCCACTAGTCTGCTGAATCACCTTGGTGCCACACACCTGACCAAGATGCTTCACGTTCTTGACCGTCGGCACCAACGTGTCCCACGCAGCTCCACTTGCCGCACTGCCGGGTGCAGTCGGACCCGCATAGTCAGCGTTCGTCTTGACCACTGTGCCAGGCCCAGGCGTGAAAAACCCTTGCGCTACGGCCGTCCCAGCACCACCCTCCCCTCGGGGCGCCGTAGGTGCCGCCACAGAAGATCCGGCGCCGACTACGGTCAACGCCAGTGCACCGGATAAGGCCGCTGCCGTCAGCATTTTTCGCACAGTTCCCCCTTAGACCTTCGCCACCCCGCTTGGCGGCGAACGATTTAAACACTAAGGGCGGCGATCATCAACGTCAACGAATTATCGAACTCTTGAGCATTATTTGAGGATGATAAGACACCGCAGCTTGACCAATAGGAGTCAATCGCTATTCACGCCAAAAGAGTGGCTTATTTCAATCGATGGTACGCGTAGTACATAAATGGAACCCTCGGGCCTCTGACGGAACTGCAGCGCCGAAGGGTGCCATCGAATCAAACCCAGCAGGCGCAATGACTAGCGCGCTATCCGTGGCGGTGTTGCTCTTCTCCCCGACGACCTGCGGGAACGGATGACGCTGCTACTGCCACCTGCTCCCGGACGGCTTCGCGTTTCGGACCGGCAGCTCTCGCCGGCGTGGAGGGCGAGCATGTGGAAGCTGACCGACATGTGCGTGGCGGAGGGGTATGTCGACGCCCGGGCTCCAACTCATTCTGAAAAAATCAGTTAGCCAGCCGCTGGAGCCGGGGCCTCAGAGCAGGAGGCGTCACCGCTAACCGCTGATGCGCCATCATGACGGTCAATGGCAAATGAGAAGCCCCCTGACGGCGGAAGTCCGTCGGCAGGGGGCTTGTTCGCGGGCGTTCGCTACTGCTTTCCCTACTTCTTGCCCTGATTCTTGACCGCCTCGATGGCCGCCTTCGCCGCCTCCGGGTCGAGGTACGTGCCGCCCTTCGTGACCGGCTTGAAGTCGGCGTCGAGCTCGTACACGAGCGGGATGCCCGTCGGGATGTTCAGGCCCGCGATGTCGGTGTCCGAGATGCCGTCCAGGTGCTTGACCAGGGCGCGCAGGCTGTTGCCGTGGGCGGCGACGAGGACCGTGCGGCCGGCGAGGAGGTCCGGGACGATGCCGTCGTACCAGTACGGCAGCATGCGGACGACGACGTCCTTCAGGCACTCGGTGCGGGGACGGAGCTCCGGCGGGATGGTGGCGTAGCGCGCGTCGCCCGCCTGCGAGAACTCGTTGTCGTCGGCGAGGACCGGCGGCGGGGTGTCGTACGAGCGGCGCCACAGCATGAACTGCTCCTCGCCGAACTCGGCGAGCGTCTGCGCCTTGTCCTTGCCCTGCAGCGCGCCGTAGTGCCGCTCGTTCAGGCGCCAGGAGCGGTGGACCGGGATCCAGTGGCGGTCGGCGGACTCCAGCGCCAGCTGCGCGGTGCGGATGGCGCGCTTCTGAAGGGAGGTGTGCACGACGTCGGGGAGCAGACCGGCGTCCTTGAGCAGCTCACCGCCGCGGACCGCCTCCTTCTCGCCCTTCTCGGTGAGGTTGACGTCCACCCAGCCGGTGAACAGGTTCTTCGCGTTCCATTCGCTCTCGCCGTGGCGGAGGAGGATCAGCTTGTACGGTGCGTCGGCCATGCGTACGAGATTAATGGACGCGGCTGACGGTTGACGGCTCGCGTCAATTCGGTGGCTCGGCGGAGCACCTCACTTGTAAGTTGCGCTCACTATCTCGGGCGCTTACAGGGGAGTACACGTGTCCACAGCCTCACTCCGGCAGTCCCTCCGCGGAACCGTGTCGGGGCTACCCCCCGGCTTCTGGTGGCTGTGGACCTCGACGCTGGTGAACCGCACCGGTGCCTTCGTCCTCACCTTCCTCTCCCTCTACCTCACCCAGGAGCTGGGCTTCTCCGCCTGGTACGCGGGCCTCGTCGTCGCCCTCCACGGGCTCGGCGGCATCGCCGGGTCCCCGCTCGGCGGCATGCTCAGCGACCGGTGGGGGCGACGGCCCACCATGGTCACCGGCCACCTCGCCGCCGCCGCGGGCGCCGCGGCGCTGGCCTTCGTCACCAGCACCTGGGGCGTCGCCGTCGTGGTGCTCCTGATGGGCGTGGCCATGCAGTCCGTACGGCCCGCCATCGGCGCGACCATCGCCGACCAGGTGCCCGAGCACGACCGCCGGCGCGCGTACGCCCTCAACTACTGGGCGCTGAACCTCGGCTTCGCCATCGCCGCGATCGGCGGCGGCGCCGCGATCTTCCTCGGCTACCGGACCCTGTTCCTGGTCGACGCGGCCGCGACCGCGCTGTGTGCGCTCATCGTCTTCCTGCGGCTGCCGGAGACGCGGCCGACGGGGCCGGCGGCCGGCAGCGCCTCCGCGAAGGAGGGCGCCGCCGACGAGCAGCGGATCTCCATGCTGGACGTGCTGCGCGACGGCCCCTTCCGCACGCTGGTGCTGCTCAACCTGCTCGTCTGCACCGTCTTCTCCGTCCCGTGGGTCGGCCTGCCGCTCACCATGGCCCAGGAGGGCTTGGAGCCGGACGCGTACGGTGTGGTCATCGCCGTCAACGGTGTCGTCATCGTCGGTTTCCAGCTGCTCGTCAACAAGGTCACCGAGAAGCGGTCGCCGGTCGCCCTCCTCACCGTCTCGTCGCTCCTCTTCGCGGTGGGTACGGGCGCGACCGCGCTGGCCGGTACGCCGCTGCTCTTCGCCGCGACCGTGGTGGTGTGGACGATCGGCGAGATGGTGCACGTGCCGACCAACGCCGCGGCGACCGCCCGGCTCGCCCCGGCGCACGCCCGTGGCCGGTACCAGGGCGTCATGGGCATGTCCTGGTCGCTGGGCGGGTTCATCGCGCCGATCGTGGCCGGCTGGGTCATCGGCGGCCCCGGCCCGGACGTCCTGTGGCTGGGCTGCGCGGTGGTGGGCACCACGGCCGCCGCCGGGTACGCGCTGCTGCTGCGGCGGGCGCTGGCGGCGGAAGCGGCCGCGGTCGAGGCGGCGGAGGCCGCCGCCGTCGAGGCCGCCGCCGTCGAGGCCGCCGAAACGGCCGCTGCGGAGGCGGCGGAGGCGGCCGCGGTCCAGGCCGCTGCTGAGGCGGTCGAGGCAGCGGGCCCCGCGCGGGACCGGAAGCCCGAAGTCAGCGCCTAGTGCTGTGACCGGAAAGGTTCACCGGGCCCGATCGTGTGATGGCAGGATCGGCTTGTGGATCTTTCCGAGGGCCTGGCTGGATGGACTGATTGGGACGGTGCTGCCTTCGTGGTGGGCCGCTCGTTGGGGATCTTTGAGGAGTCCGTGACGTTCACGCAGGTCAAGTCGGTGTTCTGGACGGACAACCCGTTGGGGAACGCCCTCCATGAGGTGCTTCTGCAGCTGGTCGCCGCGGGAGTACTGGAGCGGCGGGACGAACCAGACGAGCAGTTCCTGTGGTCGGGGCGGATGACGTCACGCCGCCGCTGGTAGAGGTCTGCCGCCCCAGCGGACAGGGTGAACTGTCGCAGCGGCCCGAAGTGGGCCTCGATGGGGTTTGGCCCAGGACGCGTAGGTGGGCGTGAAACACAGCTCGACCTTGTTCTTCGCCGCCCACCTGCGGATCTTCCAGTTCAGATGGGCCGAGAGGTTGTCCAAGATCACGTAGATCGGTGCACCGTCTGGACGGGCCGCGCGGATCGACCGCAGGGCGGCCCAGGTGTGGTCGATGCCCTTGCATCGCCGGTTGACACCCCACATCTGATCGTCACCGACCGAGTAGCAGCCGTGGAAGTAGGTGATGCCGCGCGTTCGCCGGTAGGTGGCCGGCAGCCGATCGGGGCGGCCTTGCTCTGCCCAGCAGGAGCCGGCGGTCGGGCGGATGCCCAGCGGTCCGAACTCGTCGAAGGCGAACGTGCGGTCCGGCCGCTCGTTGATCGCGTACTCGATCTGCTCCAGCTTGGCGTCGAACGCCGGGTCTGGCGACTCCTTCCAGGTCTTCGTGCGCTGGAAGGTGATCCCGCGGCGGGCCAGTAAGCACCGCAGGGCCTCGCGGCCGATCCGGACGGGACGGGAGATGTTGCGGCGCAGGTGGTCGGCGAGCTTGCGGATCGACCAGCCGGTGAAAGGCTTGCCCAGCACGGTCGGGCGGGTCGTGGCCGTCCGGATGACGAAGTCCTCGTCGTCACTGCTCAACAGGCGGGGACGGCCTCCCGCCCACTGAGGGTTGAGGCATGCGAGCCCGGTCTCGTTGAAGCGGTGGATCACGTCACGGACGGTGTCCTCGTCCGCCTGGACCAGACGCGCGATCACCGGGACCGTGCTGCCGCTCGCTGAGGCCAGCAGCATCATCGCCCGCCGGAACCGCACCGAGCTCGTACTGCCCCGCCGGACGATGTGCTGGAGCTTCTGTCCCTCCTGCTCCGTCAGCCTGCGGACCCTGACCGGTGGGTGCCATCCCGCCTCCCCTGCTGGCCGGAAGCGTCGTCACTTCCAACCAGCACAACGAGCAACCCGGCAAACCTTCCCGGTCACAGCACTAGAGACGGCCGGTGGGACGTCGGACCAGGGCTACGACCCCGACCGAGGGGTCGTCAGGTGCGTGAACGCCGCCAGGTTCCGCGTCGACTCGCCGCGCGCGACGCGCCACTCGTACTCCTTGCGGATGGCCGTCGCGAACCCCTTCTCCAGCAGCGTGTTGAACGCCCCGTCCGCCGCCTCCAGCACCGACCCGAGCAGCCGGTCCAGCTCCTCCGGAGTGACGGCGGCGAGCGGCAGCTTGCCGGTCAGGTAGATGTCGCCGAGGCCGTCGACCGCGTAACTCACGCCGTACAGCTTGAGGTTGCGCTCCAGCAGCCAGCGGTGGACGGCCGCCTCGTTCTCGTCGGGGTGGCGGATCACGAAGGCGTTGAGGGAGAGGGAGTGGTTGCCGACCCGCAGGGAGACGGTCGTGGAGAGCTTCTTCGTGCCGGGGAGCGTGACGACGTACGTGCCGGGGGCCGGGGACTCCCAGGTCAGCCCGGCGTCGTCCAGCGCGGTCTCGATCGTGTGCCGTGCGTCTGCGTGCGCTGCGTCAGCCATGGTGGGAGCGTACGTGACGCCGGTGCTCGTGCAGGGCGGCCGTGTACACGTCGGCCGTCGCCGCCGCCGCCGTGTCCCAGCCGAAGGAGCTCGCGTGGCGCGCCGCCGCCTCGCCCAGGCGGGCGGTGAGCTCCGGGTCGTCGGCGAGGCGGTGCAGGACGTGCGCGTACGCCGCCGGGTCGTGGCCCCGCACCAGGAAGCCGGTCTCGCCGTCCCGCACGGCCACCGGCAGGCCGCCGACGGCGGCCGCGACGACCGGGGTGCCGGCCGCCTGCGCCTCGATGGCGACGAGCCCGAAGGACTCGCTGTACGAGGGCATGACCAGCACGGACGCCGCCCGGAACCAGTCGGCGAGCCGCTCCTGCCCGACCGGCGGGTGGAAGCGGACGACGTCGGCGATGCCGAGCCGCGCGGCGAGCTTCTGCAGGCCCTCGGGCTTGGCCAGGCCGCTGCCGCTGGGCCCGCCGACCACCGGGACGATCATGCGGGCGCGCAGGGAGGGGTCCCGCTCCAGCATCCGGGCCGCCGCGCGCAGCAGGATGTCCGGCGCCTTGAGCGGCTGTATGCGCCCGGCGAAGACGGGGACGAAGGCGTCGGCGGGCAGCCCGAGCCGGGCGCGGGCGGCGGCGCGGCCGTCGGCGGGCCGGAAGCGGTCGAGGTTCACGCCGGGGTGGACGACGGCGACCTTGGCGGGGTCGGCCTCGTAGAAGCGGCTGAGCTCCTCGGCCTCGCCCGCGGTGTTGGCGATCAGCCGGTCGGCGGCGCGCACGATCTGCGTCTCGCCGATCACGCGGGCGGCGGGCTCGGGGGTGTCGCCCTCGGCGAGTGAGGCGTTCTTGACCTTGGCCATGGTGTGCATGGCGTGGACGAGCGGGACGCCCCAGCGTTGGGCGGCGAGCCAGCCGACGTGGCCGGAGAGCCAGTAGTGGGAGTGGACGAGGTCGTAGTGGCCGGGCCGGTGCCGGGCCCAGGCCTGCATCACGCCGTGCGTGAAGGCGCACAGCTGGGCCGGCAGCTCCTCCTTGGCGAGCCCCTCGTACGGCCCGGCGTCCACGTGCCGGACGAGGACGCCGGGGGTGAGCTCGACGGCCGGGGGCAGGCCGCCGGCGGTGGCGCGCGTGAAGATCTCGACCTCGATGTTGATCGCGGCGAGGCGCTTGGCGAGCTCGACGATGTAGACGTTCATGCCGCCCGCGTCGCCGGTGCCGGGCTGGTGGAGCGGTGAGGTGTGGACGCTGAGCATGGCGATCCGGCGCGGCGTCCGGGGCCGGCCGGGCAGCCGGAGCCGGGACGGCGTGGCGGCCGCCAGGGTGCCGGCGAACCGGGACACGTACTGGCTCACGTCGGCGTCCTTCCGCAGTCCTTCAGACATGACAAAAGGAGGATGCGCGGGTCGATCCTCTCTCCCGCGCTCAACAGCGGAATACGCCCTTTCATTTCCGGTTTGCCAAATCATTTACCCTCGATCGCATGGCCCCGCGCATCACCCGCCCCGTGGGCACCACCACACGCGGGACCACCCATCCGAACCGCCTGCGCCGCATGGACCGCTGGATCGCGGCCGTCCACGGCCCCGCGCTGCTGCGCGCCGCCGCGGCCCCGGTCGCCGTGGACCTCGGGTACGGGGCCGCGCCCTGGACCGCCGTCGAGCTGCTGGCCCGGCTGCGCACCGCCGACCCCCGCGCCCGGGTCGTCGGCGTCGAGATCGAGCCCGCGCGGGTCGCGGCCGCCCAGCCGTACGCGCGCGAGGGCCTGACCTTCGTCCACGGCGGCTTCGAGGTCCCGGTGGACGGCGCCCCGGCGCTGATCCGGGCCGCGAACGTGCTGCGCCAGTACGACGAGGGCGAGGTCGCCGCCGTGTGGGAGCGGCTGTGCGCGCGGCTGGCGCCCGGGGGGCTGCTGGTGGAGGGGACCTGCGACGAGATCGGGCGGCGGCACGTGTGGGTGGCGCTCGGGCCCGAGGGGCCGCGCACCGTGACGTTCGCCACGCGGCTGGGGTCGCTGGAGCGGCCGTCGGACCTGGCCGAGCGGTTGCCGAAGGCGCTGATCCACCGCAATGTGCCGGGCGAGCGGGTGCACGCCTTCCTGCGGGACTTCGACCGGGCGTGGGCGGCGGCGTCGCCGTACGCCTCGCTGGGGGCCCGGCAGCGGTGGATCGCGACGGCGCGGGCGCTGGCGGAGGACTGGCCGCTGGCGGACGGGCGGCGGCGGTGGCGGCAGGGGGAGCTCACGGTGGAGTGGTCGGCGCTGGCGCCCGGGGGCGGCTCGTAGCCCTGTGGGGCCGGGGCACGAACCCCCTGTTACTTTGCCGTACGGCATGGCACCATCGCGGAGTCCGCGAAAAGTTACTGACGGTAAATCAGGTGCCGGGCCAGAGGGGGATTCCGTGAACCGACGCCGTTGCGTCACCGCCGCGATCACGTTGGTCTGCGCCCTGACGGTGCTCGCCTCACCTTCGTACACCTCGTCCGCGTACGCCGCGCCCACCCCGCCGGCGGAGCCGCGCCGGAGCCTCGAAGAGGTACGCGCGGAGATCGACGGCCTCTACCGGCAGGCCGCCTCCGCCACCGACGCGTACAACCTCGCCGAGGAGCGGGCGCGGAAGCAGTCCGCCGAGGTCGTACGGCTCGCGCAGGCGATCGTCGAGGGCCAGGCCCGGATCGACGACCTGAAGAGGCGGGCCGGCGCGGCCGCCCGCGCCCAGTACCGCAACGGCGGCATACCGGACGAGGCGAGGTTCGTCCTGGCCAACGACCCGCGGCGCTTCCTCGACGGCGCCGGGCGCCTCCAGCAGGGCCAGAAGGCCACGCAGGACCTCCTCGGCGAACTGAGCCGCGCCCAGACCGACTTGGAGACGTACACCGCCGACGCCAGCACCGAGTGGACCCGGCTGGAGAGCCACCGCACCCAGCAGGCGAAGGCCAAGAAGGACATCGAGTCCAAGATCGCCGCGGCCGAGAAGCTGGAGTCGCAGCTGGAGGCCGAGGAGCGCGAGCGGTTGCTGCTGCTGGAGCGGCAGGAGCAGTCGCGGGCGCAGACGGCGTGGCTGGGCTCCGGCGTGCTGAAGGGGGTCGACGGCAGCGCGAGCGCGCAGGGCAGGAAGGCGATCGAGTTCGCCACCGCCCAGATCGGCAAGCCGTACGTGTGGGGCGCGGAGGGCCCGGGGTCGTACGACTGCTCGGGGCTGACGCAGCGGGCGTGGGGCGCGGCCGGGAAGGCGATCCCGCGCACCTCCCAGGAGCAGTGGCGGCTGCTGCCGCGCATCGACATCAGGGACATGCGGGCGGGCGACCTGATCATCTACCACGCCGACGCGAGCCATGTGGGCATGTACGTCGGCGACGGGATGATCGTGCACGCGCCGCGCCCGGGGCGGAACGTGACGCTGGCCGGGGCGGGCTCGATGCGGATCCTCGGGGTCGTGCGCCCGGACAAATAGCCTTTGTCGGATGTGACCCGCCCAACATCGGGCGCGTGATGTTCGTCATGGGCCGATGCCCAACTACCTCCCTCCGTACGGCATATGCCACCCGCTCTTCGCCGATCACCATTCCGTTCGGCCGTCGCGTACCGCTATGGTCCCGGCTGGTGGTGTGTCGACCGGCGCGCCACCGCGCCCTCGGGGGGAGGGAAGGAAACAGACCGATGCCCGTACCCGTACCGCGACAGAGGGTGGACTCAGGCCAGGCCGCGTCCGCCGCCGTCGCGGAAACCGCCGGGACCACGGACCTCAGCCTCACGCTCACGCTCCTGGTGATCGAGGACGACCCGGTGGGCGCCTTCACCGTCCCGGAGCTGGTGGACGCCTCCGGCACCCGGGTCCGCATACGCACCGCCCGCAACCTCACCGAGGCCGAACGGCTGCTCACCGACGACGTCCACTGCGTCCTCGTCGACCTCACGCTGCCGGCACCCCGGCAGGACGAGGCGGCCGACCGGCTCGCGGCGCTCCGCCACGTGCTGCGCCTCGCGCCGCGCCACGCCGTGCTGGCGCTGGCCACGTCCGGCGAGCCCGAGCTCGCCGCCGAGGCCGTACGCGCCGGGGCGCAGGACCACC
This sequence comes from Streptomyces sp. NPDC045998, assembly GCF_056430285.1. Classification (NCBI taxonomy): domain Bacteria; kingdom Bacillati; phylum Actinomycetota; class Actinomycetes; order Kitasatosporales; family Streptomycetaceae; genus Streptomyces; species Streptomyces sp. NPDC045998. The sequence continues at coordinate 63,276 of NZ_JBWKLJ010000013.1, read as the reverse complement.
TCTTCCGCGAGGAGCTCGACGGGCCGCTGCTCAGCCGGGCCATCCGGTACGCCGTCGAGCGCAAGCGCGCCGACTCGGCGCAGGTGAAGCTGGCCGAGTCCCGGCTGCGCGCGCAGGAGAACGCCCGCCTGGAGCGGGGCCTGCTGCCGACGCCGCTGCTGGAGGGCTCGGACCTGCGGTTCGCGGCCCGCTACCGGCCGGGGCGCTCGCGCGCGCTGCTCGGCGGTGACTTCTACGACACCGTGCGCACGCCCGACGGCACCGTGCACGCCATGATCGGCGACGTGTGCGGGCACGGGCCCGACGAGGCGGCGCTCGGCGTGGAGCTGCGGATCGCGTGGCGGGCGCTGACCTTCGCGGGGCTCTGCGGGGACGAGCTGCTGTCGACGCTCCAGCGGGTGCTGGAGCACGAACGCGAGAACGACGAGATCTTCGCGACCCTGTGCACCGTCGACATCGCGCCCGACGGCCGCCGTGCCGGGCTGTGCCTGGCGGGTCACCCGTCGCCGCTGATCGCCCGCCGGGGCCGCGCGGCGCGGCTGCTGCCGTACGAGGACGGGGGCCCGGCCCTCGGCCTGCTGCCGCGCGCACGCTGGCCGCGCCGGCAGGTGGAGCTGGGCGGCTCGTGGAACCTGATGATGTACACCGACGGCCTGATCGAGGGCCGCTCGGCGGGGCCGGGCTCGCCCCGGCTGGGCCAGGAGGGCATGCTCGCGATGATCAACGAGCAGTTGTCGTCGGGCCTGACGGGCGAGGCGCTGCTGGACGCCGCCGTGACGCGGGTCCGCGACCTGAACGGCGGCGAGCTGACGGACGACGTGGCGGTCCTGCTGCTGGCCCGCGACGCGCGCGTCGCGGGCCACTAGTCGGGAGCCGGCGCTACCGGCCGCCGTTGTACGGCCCGTACGGCCCGTCGCTGCTGGAGCCGCCGCCGCGCCGGCCGCCGCCCGACACCTGCTGGAGGGCGGGCCGTACGTCGACCATGAAGACGATCGACGCGACGAGCCCCGCCAGCTGGAGGAAGAGCCACGGCACGAGCAGGTTCACCGCGACCGTCACGCCGAGGAGGATCAGCCAGAAGGGCTTGGTCTGCTTGTCGGCGGCGCGGTAGGCGTCCTCGCGGGCCGTCGCCGCGAGGAAGAACGCGACGACCGCGATCACCAGGATCGCCAGGTAGATCAAGGAGAGGAACGACGTGAATCCCTCAATCAACATGCTGAGCACCGCCTCACCAGTGAAGTAAGCCCCTCGGTCGTGTCCGCGACGTCCCGTCTGCCCGCCCCGCGGGCGGACGACACTCCGGTGCGGGCACTCCCTCGCCGCCAAGGTACTCCCACGAGCCCCGCCCCGCCGCGTGCGGCGGCGGGGCGGTGAGGGTCACTTCTCGGCCGGTGCCGTGGGCTTCTTCGCCGCGGGCTTGCGGGCGGCGGGGGCCTTCCTGGCGGGGGCGGTCCGCTGGGCGGCGGGCTTCTCCGCCGTGGCGGTCTTCGCCTCGGCCTTCGGCTCGCTCTTCGGCTCGGTCTTCGCCTCGGTCTTCGGCTCGCTCTTGGGTGCGGCGTCCGGCTCGACGGCCACGGCGATCTCGGTCAGCTCCTCGGCGGCCTCGCCGCGCCACTGCCGGACGGCCTGCTCGCCCTGCTCGGCGACCTTCTCGTACGCCTCCCTCGCCTTGATGGCGTACTCGGCGGCCACGCCGACGCTCCGCAGCGCCAGGTCCTGGGCGGTCTCGCCCAGCTTCTTCAGGTCCGGCTCGAGGGAGCCGAGCACCTCGCCCACCTTGGCCTGCACGGTGGCCTGCGCCTCCTTGGCCTGGGCGGCCACCTTCTCCTGTACGGCCTTGGGGTCGGTGTTGCGCACCGCGTCGATCCGCGCCGGCGCCTCGGCCTTGAGCTGCTCGATCAGACCGGGCACCTTCTTGGCCTGCTGCACGGCCAGGTTCGCCGTACCGGCGGCGAAGTAGAGGGGCGTACGGAGTTCTTCGATGATGGCCACTGTGGATCCTCCGGGAACGCGGGTGGGTCAGACTTCGGGTGAGGCGCCGTCCTCGCTGGTGTCCGTATCGAGCCCGTTCTCCTTGCGGAACGAGTCGTAGATCTGGAGCAGCACCTGCTTCTGCCGCTCGTTGATCGACGGATCGGCGAGGATGACGGCGCGCGTCTCCAACTCCTCGCGCTCCCGCTCCTCCAGGATCCCGGCGCGTACGTACAGCGTCTCCGCGGAGATCCGCAGCGCCTTGGCGACCTGCTGGAGCACCTCCGCGCTCGGCTTGCGCAGCCCGCGCTCGATCTGGCTCAGATACGGATTGGACACCCCGGCGGCATCGGCGAGCTGCCGCAACGACAGCTGCGCGTTGCGCCGCTGCTCGCGCAGGTACTCACCGAGATTGCCGACGTTGAGCGATGCCATGGGTCGATGGTGCACCATCCTTGCTAACTTTTGCAAGCGAATGCTTGCAGGTGTGTCGCTCCCGGCGGGGTGCCGGTCGGTGTGACTTCCAGCGTTAGCTGTCACTGCTGCGACTTGGACCATGCCCTGCGCGGCGAGGCGAACGGACCATGCCCTGGGAGAGAGGCGCCCCCCAAGGCCAGGGCGATGTCAGCGCTCCCCGCTACCGTCGGGGGATGCGAGCTTCATACGGAATCCCTTTGACGCACGACACCTTGTGGGCCTGCGAGGGGTGTGGCACCCCTGTCACGTACAGGAGAGAGGGGCGACGTTCGGGGCATTGCCTCAGCTGCAGCCAGATGGCCCGACAAGGCCGCCGGTACAACCTGACAGCAGGCGACGTGAGGGCCCTTCTGGAGGTTCAGGGCGGTCTTTGCGCCTTGTGTGGCGGGAAACCGGACAAGTGGGAGACGAGCTCCTCGTACTGGCACATTGACCATGATCACCAGTGCTGCACTCCGTCAGACGCCGCATGGTCCATCTGTGGAGGATGCGTCCGAGGCTTGCTGTGCATCGGATGCAACGCTCGGGGTGTTGCCTGGTACGAACTCCTCCCTCTTGACCGTAGGGACTGGGGTCGCATGAACGACTACCTGACCAACCCGCCAGGCCGTCGTCTTCGCCTTGCTGGAGGGTTTCAGTTCCTGCTGAAGGACATGGTGCGTGACCGTCTGGCCTAACTCAGGTAAGCGAGGGGTGCCGCGGACAGCAGTCGGGCGGAGGCACACTCCAACTCACCAAGGTGTCAGTGGTGTTAGCTATTATGGACGCGGTTGACGAGATCCTTGAAAGGCATGGTGCATCGGTGAAGATGGCCGACCGCTACAGCGCTCCAGTCGAGGAGCAATAGGCGCGCCTGGCCGGCGCTTCCTGTTGCGACGCCCGCTGGGCGGCGACGCTGTGACATGAATCCAGCGCAGGCTACGTCCTGCCCTAGTTCAGGTGACGGCGCTCCGACGGAGTAATGGGAGGGCCCTACTTGTCTGCCACCACTTCTGCGTGCGACCACCGCGTGTATCACGTTGTCGTCATCGCTCTGGTATCTGTCATCACCGGGCTGGTTGCGGGGATCGGCTTCGCTGCTCTTGGTCAGACCCCCCTCACCGCCGTAGCTTCTGGCGGTGCCGTTCTCGCCTTCACCTACGGCGCTGGCATGACCGCCGTGTCGCACGCAAGTAAGTGTCGGGAATAGCAGCTGCTCGGGGGCGGCCGTCATGGCCGCCCCTAGGCCGTGGGCGCTCAGGGCAACCCGAGACCGCCTCGTCGACGACACGGCGGTCTGGGCGCCGATCCACAGCATCGCCGGCACGCTCGACAAGGCGGTGCCCGAGATCTTCGCCTCGGACTACGTCGAACGCCTGGAGGCGGCCCGCAGCAGGCTCCGCCGGCGCTGGGTGGGCGACGACACCGGCGACGACGCCGGTGACGACCTCTCCAAGGAGTGACCCGGACGCCCCGGCGGCTCCGGCGGTGTCAGTGGCGTGCGGCAGGATCGCCGGTATGACGACGACCGCTGCCGACTACGTCTGGTTCGAGGACCGTTTCCCCGATCTCGCGGAGGCGTGCTGCTTCACCCTCGTGGAGAACCTCGCGCCCGCCGACGTACTCCACCGCCTGGACGGCCGGGAGGAGGCGCCCCTCACGGGAGCGGAGGCGGTCGGTGACGCGGCCTTCGGCCTCTCCCGACGTACGGAGGGCAAGCGGCAGCTCGTCGCCATGACGGCTCTCGGGTCGTGGACCCTGCTCATGGAACCGAACGGCTACCTCGGCGTCACCGAGGAGAGGGCGCTGCCCGCCTCCGCGGGGACCCGCTGGGTGTCGCACTTCGTCAACGTCAACGGGCTCGACGCGTTCCTGTGGGCCGAGGACGGCGTACGGCGCCTGTGGTTCGAGCCCATGTTCCCCGACGAGCGGTGGGGCACCACGCCCGACGACCTCCTGGACGCCATGCACCGCATCGGCTTCCACTTCGGCGACGGCGACGCCCCGGAACCCGACCTCTCCGGCCCGGCCGCGTTCGCCCTCGCCGAGCACCTGACCGGCGTCGCCCTCACCGCCGAGCTGCTGGAGGGGACGACGTTCACGTGCGGCAGCGTCGAGGTGCGGTGAGGCCGTCGCGCGTGCCGTGCGCCTCCGTCACGGCACCGCCTTCGCCATCCGCCTGACCGCCTCCGTCAGCAGGTCCGGGGACGTGGCCAGGTTCAGGCGGACGTGGCCCGCGCCGCCGGTGCCGAAGGGGAGGCCCGAGTTCAGGGCCACCCTGCCGCGGTCGAGGAACGCGGCGGCCGGATCGTCGCCGAGGGGCAGGGCGCGGCAGTCGAGCCAGGCGAGGTAGGTGGCCTCGGCGGGGCGGTAGGTGATGGCGGGGAGGTGTTCGGCGAGCAGGTCCGCGAGCAGGCGGCGGTTGGCGGCGAGGCCCGCGTTGAGGGCGTCGAGCCAGTCGGTGGCCGAGCGCAGCGCGGCGGTGTGGGACAGGACGCCGAGGTGACTCGGGCCGTGGCTCACCTCCTCCGGGAGGCGCGCGAGGTCGGCCGCGGCCGCCGGGCCGAAGAGGGCGATCGCCGCCTTGAGGCCCGCGAGGTTCCACGCCTTGGAAGCCGACGTCAGCGCCATGGCGTTCTCGGCGCCCGGCACGCTCAGGTACGGCACGAAGGTGACCCCCGGCTCCACCACCGGGGCGTGGATCTCGTCGACGACGACGCGCACGCCGTGGCGGTCGGCGAGCGCGGCGACCGTCGCGAGCTCATCGGCGGTGTGCAGGGTGCCGGTCGGGTTGTGCGGGCTGCACAGCAGGTACGCGGCCCGCCTCCCGCCCGCCACCGCGCCCCGGAACGCCTCCTCCAGGGCGGCGAAGTCGATGCGCAGGTCCTCGCCCAGCGGCGCCTCCGCCACCCGCCGGCCCATGTGCTCGGCGAACGCGTAGAAGGGCGGGTAGACGGGGCTGTTGACCACCACGGTGTCACCGGGCCCGGTGATCACCTTCAGCAGCTCGACCGCGCCCTGCATGACGTTGGCGACCAGCGCCGTACGCTCCACGGCGACGCCGTCCCAGCCCCATCGCCGCTCGGCGAAGTCCGCCAGCGCCTCGGCGTACCCCGTACCGGAGGCGTACCCGGTGTCGCCGAGCGCGACCGCGTCGCCGAGCGCCCGCGCGACCGGTTCGGCCAGCGGTACGTCCATCTCGGCCACCCACAGCGGGAGCACGTCCTCGGGGTAGGTGCGCCACTTGGCGCTCGTGCGGCGGCGGAGCTGGTCGAGGGTGAGCCGGGTCAGGGGGTTGGGTGTGTCGGCCATGACACCACGGTAGGACGGCCGGCGCCGATCGGCCCCCGGTGAGGGCACATTGGGCCCGTCGGGCCTCCGGACGCGGTCGTGTTCGGCCGGACCCGGTCGTGTGCGGCCGGAATTCGGCGGCGGCGTACGGGTGTTGGGGTCTACGGAGAACCGCCGGACCCCGAAGGAGCATCCGAACGTGACAGCCAGCCTCTCGGACGAGCTGAAGACGTACATCGACGAGCAGAAGGTCTTCGCGACCGTCGCGACCATACTTCCCAACGGGCAGCCGCACCTGACGGTCGTCTGGATCAAGCGGGACGGCGAGGACCTCGTCTTCTCCACCACGGCGCAGCGCACGCAGGGCAGGAACCTCATCCGCGACCCGCGGGTCACCGTGATGATCCACCCGCCCGAGAACCCGTACACGTACGCCTCCGTGCGCGGCACCGCCACCCTCACCCCGGACACCACGGGTGAGCTGGCGGACGAGCTGTCGCTCAAGTACACGGGCCAGGACTTCGCCACGTTCATGGGCGGGAGCGCCCCCGACGGCGACCGGCTCACCGTGCGCGTGACGCCCGACAAGATCACCGGCCGCTTCTGAACCAGCCGGTCACCACGAGCCGTCCGGCTTCGGAGCGAGACGGCACCAAGGAGACGTCCGGTATCGGATTATCCAGTACGGACCGAGTTGTACGCTGGCGGCATGACCGCCATGTCGCCAGCGCGCACCGAACCCGACCTCTCCTACCTCCTCGACCACACCAGTCACGTCCTGCGCACCCGCATGTCGGCCGCGCTCGCCGAGATCGGCCTGACGGCCCGCATGCACTGCGTCCTGGTCCACGCCCTGGAGGAAGAGCGCACCCAGATCCAGCTGGCCGAGATCGGCGACATGGACAAGACGACGATGGTCGTGACGGTGGACGCCCTGGAGAAGGCCGGCCTCGCCGAGCGCCGGCCCTCCAGCCGCGACCGGCGCGCGCGGATCATCGCCGTCACCGAGGAGGGCGCGAAGGTCGCCCGGCAGAGCCAGGCCATCGTCGACCGCGTCCACGCGGAGGCCCTCGCGTCGATCCCCGACGGGGACCGCGAGGTCCTGCTGCGCGCCCTGAACGGCCTGGTCAGCGGCCACCTGGCCGAACCGGTGGAGAGCCCGCGCCCCGCCCGGCGGGCACGTCAGGCCTGACACGTCACCACACCCCCTCGAAAGCCGATCCCGAAACAGATCGTCTGTAACGAAACTATCTGCTACGGTCATTCCTGTCGCCCTCACCGCGCCCTCGCCGCATCGACAGGAGAGACCGTCATGTCCATGACTTCTCGGGCACCCTCACGCCACCTCGCCCTCGGCGTCATCGCCACCGGCATGCTGATGACCGTCCTCGACGGCAGCATCGTCACCGTCGCGATGCCCGCCATCCAGAGCGACCTCGGCTTCTCACCGGCCGGTCTCAGCTGGGTCGTCAACGCCTACCTCATCGCCTTCGGCAGCCTGCTCCTGCTCGCCGGGCGGCTCGGCGACCTCATCGGCCGCAAGCGGATGTTCCTGGCGGGCACGGCGGTCTTCACCGCGGCGTCGCTGCTCGCCGGGCTCGCCACCAGCCCCGCCGTACTGATCGCCGCCCGGTTCCTCCAGGGCGCCGGCAGCGCGATGGCCTCCGCCGTCAGCCTCGGCATCCTCGTCACGCTCTTCACCGAGCCGCGCGAACGCGCCAAGGCCATCGCCGTGTTCAGCTTCACCGGCGCGGCGGGCGCGTCGCTCGGCCAGGTCCTCGGCGGGATCCTGACCGACGCGCTCGACTGGCACTGGATCTTCTACATCAACCTGCCCATCGGCCTCGCCGCCCTCGCCGCCGCCGTCACCGCCCTCCCCCGCGACCGCGGCCTCGGCCTCGCCGCCGGGGCCGACGTGATCGGCGCCCTGCTCGTGACCGGCGGCCTGATGCTGGGCATCTACACGGTCGTCAAGGTCGAGGAGTACGGCTGGACTTCGACGCCCACCCTCGGCCTCGGCGCCCTCTCCCTCGCGCTGCTCGCCGGGTTCGTCGTACGGCAGGCCACGGCGGCGCAGCCGCTGATGCCGCTGCGCATCCTGCGCTCGCGCAGCGTCGCCGGCGCCAATCTCGTGCAGGTCCTCATGGTGGCCGCGCTGTTCTCCTTCCAGATCCTCGTGGCGCTCTACCTCCAGAAGGTGCTCGGGTACGGCGCCGCCGCGACCGGTCTCGCCATGCTGCCCGCCGCCGCGGTCATCGGCGCGGTGTCGCTGGGCGTCTCCGCCCGCCTCAACGCCCGCTTCGGCGAGCGCACGGTCCTGCTGGTGGGCCTGGGCCTGCTGCTCGGCGTCCTCGGGCTGCTGGCCCGCGTCCCCGTACACGCCGACTACGTGACCGACCTGCTGCCCGTGATGCTGCTGGCGGCCGGGTTCGGGCTCGCGCTGCCCGCGCTCACCACGCTCGGCATGTCGGACGCGGGCGAGGACGACGCGGGTCTCGCCTCCGGGCTGTTCAACACCACGCAGCAGATCGGCATGGCGCTCGGCGTCGCCGTCCTGTCCACCCTGGCCGCCTCCCGCACCGAGGGCCTGCTTACGGCCGGCACGCCCCAGGCCGAGGCGCTGACCAGCGGCTACCGGCTGGCCTTCACCGTCGGCGCGGGGCTGATCGTCGCCGCCTTCGCCGTCGCGGTCCTGGTGCTGCGCACCGCGCCGCGCGCCCCTCAGGACCGCAGCGCGGCCGGCAGCTCGCCGGAGTACAGGACGTCGAGCCGGGAGACCGCGCGCGTGAGCGCCACGTAGAGCCGGTGGGCCCCGCGGGGTTCGGCCGCCACGATCTCGGCGGGTTCGGCCACGACGACGTGGTCGAACTCCAGGCCCTTCACGAGCGCCGCGGGCAGCACCGTCACCCGCGGGACCGCAACCCCCGCATCCGCCGCCCCCGCGTCCACGACCCCGGCGTCCGCCGCCTCCGCAACCCCCGCGCTCGCCAGCGCGCCCCGCAGCAGCTCGGCCGTCGGCCCGGTGGCGATCACGCCGACCGAGCCCTCGCGGCCGAGCGCCGCCCGTACGGCCTCGACCACCGCGGCCGCGAAGGACCCCCGCTCCACCCGGCGTACCGTCACCTCGCCCCCCGGCCGCATGGCCCGGGGGCGCGGTACGTCGACGTCCAAGGCGCCCAGCAGCCGGTTCGCGAGCTCCACGACGGCCTCCGGAACGCGGTAGCCGGCCGTGAGCGGGACCACCTCGGCGGACGGCCGGCCCAGGTGCGCGAGCTGCTCCGGCCACCCGCGGGCGGCCCACGGAGTGGTGCCCTGCGCCAAGTCGCCGAGCACCGTCAGGGAGCCGAAGCCCGCGCGGCGCGCGATGGCGCGGCACTGCATCGGCGAGAGGTCCTGCGCCTCGTCGACGACGATGTGGCCGTAGCCTTCGGGGCGTTCGACCAGCCCGGCGAGCTCGTCCAGGAGCACCAGGTCCGCCGCCGTCCACCGCGCCGAGCGGTACGAACGCGGCGCCCGCGGCCACCGGATCGCCGCCCGCTCCGCCACCGACAGCGCCTCGTCGCACGGATCGGCCAGCAGCCCGGCCAGCACCTCCTCCGGCGTCACCTTCGGCCAGCACGCGTCCACGAACGCCGTCACCGCCCGCGCCCGCTCCACCTTCCGCACCCACGCACCGCCCCGCGGCCCGGCACGCCGCTCGGCCTGCTCCTGGACCACCCGCACCACCCGGCTCCGCAGCCGCTCACGCCCCACGGCGTACGGGGGCTCCTCGGCGCGTACGCCGGCGACGAGCCGCTCCAGCTCGTCCAGCGGCACACGCCACCGGTACGAGCCGTCGGGAACCACCAACGGCTCGGCCGGCCCGCCGACCCTCCCGTACAGCGCCCGGCGCAGCACCCCCGCCATGCGCGCGTCGTGCTTGACGGCCTCCGCCTCCGGCGTGTCGTACGCCCGGACCTCGTGGCCCCGGCCCCGCGCGACCTCGTCCTCGACCGTCGACTGCCGTACGTCCCCCTCGCCGAGCGCGGGCAGCACCTCGGAGATGTACGTCAGGAACGTGCGGTTCGGCCCGAGGACCAGCAGGCCGCCGCGGTGGACGCGCCGCGGGTGGGTGTAGAGCAGGTACGCGGCCCGGTGCAGTCCGACGGCGGTCTTGCCGGTGCCCGGCGCGCCCTGCACGCAGAGGGAGAGGGCCAGGTCGGCCCGTACGAGATCGTCCTGTTCGGGCTGGATGGTGGCGACGATGTCCCGCATGGGCCCGACGCGGGGCCGCTCGATCTCCCCGGCGAGGATCGCCCCGGCGAGTGCCTCCCCGGAGAGGGCCTCTCCGGGGAGGGCCTCCCCGGCGAGTGCCTCCCCGGCCGTCAGGTACTCGTCCTCCAGGGCGGTGAGGTCCGCCGAGTCGCCGTCGCTGTAGGGGGCCCAGCCGAACCGTCGCCGTACCCGTACGCCCTGGGGATCGCGGGCGCTCGCTTGGTAGAAGGCGCGCGCGACGGGGGCACGCCAGTCGATGACGAGCGGCGGGGAGGCGGGGTGCTCGGCGATGCGACGGCGGCCTATGTGGTGGCACTGCCCGTCCGCGTGGTCGAGCCGGCCGAAGAAGAGCGGGCCCGGCTTCTCCTCACGCAACCGCTTTGCGTGGCTGCGGAGTTGGTACCCGAGCGCTTCGGCGTCGGCGCCGGAGGCGGAGACGTCCTCGCCGGTGACGACGTGGTGTTCGGCGCCTTCGGCCATCCGGACGAGGGCGGCGCGGCAGGTGTCGTGGTGGGCCCGTTCCTTGCTCAGTTCAGCGTCGAGTGTGGTCATTCCCCCAAGAATAACGTAACCGAGTAACGAAACTTCCCGACTCTCAAGATGGCGGAACGATGAATTCCAGCCGACCTAGAATCAACGCTTCCGGGTGCTCGTTGACACTCTCCGTATCCGGAAGCTAACTTCGCGGCGTCGTCGCCACACCAGGAGCACGAGGCTCCTCAGGGACTAGCGACGCGAAGGACTCCTTCCCAGTTGACGACTGAGACCGTCTTCGAGATCCAGCCCTTCACCCCTCCGGACACCGCCGCCGGACTGTTCACCGTCCGGCCCTACACAGCCCACTGCCAGGTGATATGCGCCGAGGGCGCCCACGCCGTGATCGGCGTTTCACCCGGCAACAGCTACTTCTCCGCCCAGCGCGTCATCGACCTGGCCCGCTGGGGCATGGCCCACTTCGAGCAAGCGGACTTCGTCTACACGGACATGCACGTCGCCGAGATGTACGAGGCGTCCGGCTACACCGCCGAGGACGCCCGCCGCAAGGCCGTGAAGAACCTGCGCGGCGTACGGGCCAAAGTGACCAACGCCGTCGCCACCGTCGACCCCGACGGCATCCGGCTGCGCGCCCACCCCATGTCGGCGTTCCTGGACAACCCCGCGTACCGCGAGATCCGGGACCACCTCCAGGACCGGCTCGACACGGACCCGGACTTCCGCAAAACCTGCGACGCCCTCGTGGACACCTTCCTCTCCTCCAAGGTCCTGGACGGGAAGGCCCCCACGGAGCGGCAGCGCGAGGTGTGCGTGGAGTACGTCTGCGCCGAGGCGCCGCTCTTCCTCGACACGCCCGCCATCCTGGGCGTGCCGTCCTCCCTCAACTGCTACCACCAGCTGCTGCCGATGGCCGAGTTGCTCTACTCGCGCGGCTCCGGTCTGCGCGCCTCCCGCAACCAGGGCCACGCCATCGTCACGCCCGCCGAACCCACCCAGCCGACCTCTCCCGCACAGCGCGCCGAAGGAGACTCCGATGTCCGTTGAGACCCTGCACGACGAGCTGCGTGACGCCCGTGACGACCGTGACGACCTGCCCGACGAGCTCCCCGACTTCCCCTTCTCCTGGCGCGGCGACCAGCTCCCCGACGAGATAGAGCTGTTGCGCAAGGAGCCCGTGAAGCGGGTACGGACCATCGCCGGCGACCCGGCCTGGCTGGTGTCGTCCCACGCCCTGTGCAAGCAGGTCCTGGAGGACCCGCGGTTCAGCCTGGCGGAGACCTCGGCCCCCGGCGTACCCCGCCAGTACGCCCTGACGATCCCGCCGGAAGTCGTCAACAACATGGGCAACATCACCGGCGCCGGGCTGCGCAAGGCCGTGCTCAAGGCGCTCAACCCCAAGGCGCCGGGCCTGGTGGAGTGGATGCGGTCGACCGCCGCCGACCTGGTCGACCGCGCCATCGCCGAAGGCGCCCCCGCCGACCTGCGCGGGCAGTTCGCGGACCCCTATTCGGCGGCGATGCACTGCCACATCCTCGGCATCCCGCAGGCGGACGCGCCCCGCCTGATGAGGAGCCTGGACATCGCGTTCATGAACTCGGCCTGCCCCATCACGGGCGCCAAGCTCAACTGGGACCGCGACATGGCGTACATGGTCGAGCGGCTGGACGACCCGTCGACGACGGGCCTGATGGCCGAACTCGCGGCGCTGCGCGAGGACCCGGAGTACGACCACCTCACCGACGAGATGCTGGCGACCGTCGGCGTGACCATGTTCGGCGCGGGCGTCATCTCCACCGCCGGCTTCCTCACCATGGCCCTGGTCTCGCTCATCCAGCACCCGGAGCTGAAGGCCGAACTCCTCGCGGACCGCACCAAGATCCCGGCGGCCGTCGACGAGCTGCTCCGGATCAACCTCTCCATCGGCGACGGGCTGCCGCGCCTCGCCCTGGAGGACGTCACCCTCGGGGACGTCGAGGTGAAGAAGGGCGAGCTGCTCCTCGTCCTCGTCGAGGGCGCCAACTTCGACCCCGAGGTGTTCCGCGACCCGCACACCGTGGACCTCACCCGCGAGAACAACACCGCGCACCTCTCCTTCGGCGGCGGCCGGCACTACTGCCCGGCCACCGCGCTGGGCAAGAAGCACGCGGAGATCGCCCTGGAGACGCTGCTCGACAAGATGCCGGACCTCCAGCTGGCCGTCCCCATCGCCCAGCTCGTCTGGCGGACCGGCTTCATGAAGCGCATCCCGGAGCGCCTCCCCGTGATGTGGTGACCGCCGCGAGGCGACGTGCCGCGTCACTCCACGAGGCCGTCACCCCGCGAGACGTCACTCCGCGAGGCCGTCGCCCCGCGAGGCCGTCACCCCCGCGAGGCCGTCGCGCAGCTGCCGGAAGGCCAGCTCCGCGGCGGCCACCGCGTCCGGCTCCACCGCGTCGGCACTCGCCCCCGCCGCGATCCGCCGCCAGTTCTCCTCCGCCAGAACCCGCTGTACGGCGACGACCTGGCCCGCCGCGAGCCGCGCCGCCACCCCGGCGCCGAGCACCGGGCCCAGCGCCGCCGCCAACTCGGCCTCGGCCGCGCCCTGGTACGCGTACAACCGCGCCACCAGGCCCGGCGTCCCGTACAGCAGCCGGTGGAAGGCGAGCACCGACGGCTCGTCGCACAGCCCGGTCACCGGGTCGCGGCGCGCGAGCCCGTCCAGGAAGTGCCGCTCGAGCGCACCGAGCGGCTCGACGCCCCGGGGCCGCTCGCGGACGACGCGCGCCGCCTCGTCCCGGTGGTCGGCGAACCGGTGCAGGACCAGGTCCTCCTTGGCGGGGAAGTACCGGAACAGCGTCGGCTTCGACACCTCCGCCGCCGCCGCGACCTCCGCGACCGAGACCCGGTCGAAGCCCTTGTCGAGGAAGAGCGCGATCGCCGCCTCCGAGATCGCCTCGTACGTCTGCCGCTTCTTCCGCTCCCGCAACCCGCTCATGCGGACGAGCCTACGCACCCGGCTTGACCTCGACTCGACTTGAGGTCCGAGACTCGTGAGCGCGGGCCCCGGACGGACCGGAACAGGCCCGCGACGACAGGGGGTACAGGCCATGCGCGTGGCGCAGGTGAAGACGTTCGGCGGCCCGGAGGTGCTGGTCCCGGCCGATGTCCCCGAGCCGGTGGCCGGTCCCGGCCAGGTGCTCGTGGCCGTGGCGGCGGTCGACACGATCTTCCTGGAGACCCAGCTGCGATCCGGCTGGGGCGGCGAGTACTTCACCCTCGAACCGCCGTACGTCCCGGGCGGCGGCATCGCCGGCACGGTACGGGCCGTCGGCGCGGGCGTCGACGCGGAGGCGTGGCTCGGACGCCGTGTGATCGCCTCCCTCGGCTACACCGGCGGCTACGCGGAGCGGGCCGTCGCCGCCGTCGAATCGCTGGTCCCCATCCCCGACGGGCTCTCCTTCACCGACGCCGCGGCCCTGGTCCACGACGGCGTCACCGCGACCGCGCTGCTCGACGCGACGGGCCTCGGGGCCGGTGAGAGCGTGCTGGTCGTGGGCGCGTCCGGCGGGATGGGCACCGTACTGGTCCAGCTGGCGAAGGCGGCGGGCGCCCGCGTCGTCGGCACCGCGCGCGGCGGGCGGAAGGCCGCGCTCGTCCGGGACCTGGGCGCCGACGCGGTCGTCGACGCGGGCGCCCCCGGCTGGGTGGACCGCGCCCGCGAGGTGCTCGGCGCCCGGGGCGCGGACGTGGTCCTGGACGGCGTGGGCGGCCCGGTGGGCCTGGCGGCGTTCGCGCTCGTCGCCGACGGCGGGCGCTTCTCCGCGCACGGCGCGCCGACCGGCGGCTTCGCCGAGGTGGATCCGCGCGAGGCGGAGCGCCGGGGCGTACGGCTGCTGGGCATCGGCGACGTACAGCTCGCGCCCGACGCCTACGCCGCGCTGGCCGGCCGGGCGCTCACCGAGGCGGCCGCGGGGCGGCTGCGGCCGGTCATCGGCGGCGCCTTCCCCCTGGAACGGGCGGCGGACGCCCACGCGGCGATCGAGAACCGGAGCCTGCTCGGCAAGGTGGTGCTCACCACCTGACACGGCCCGGAAAGCGGGCCCGCGCATGGCCCGGACACCGGGCTCAGAACTCGTCCGGGCACCACGGCCGCCGCGACGTCCGCAGCAGCAGGTCCGCCCGGGCCGCCGCGCCCGGGGTGGACTCCTCCACCCGGCCCAGCGCGGCGAGCCGCACCGCCGACTCGTCGCCCAGGTACAGCGTGGCCAGCTCCGCGATGTCCATCGTCAGGTCGGCCGGGGCGCCCGTCGGGGCGCAGGCCGCCCCCTCCGGCGAGGCGTCCAGCCGGTAGCGGCCGCCCGCGAGGCCCGCCGCGTCCCGCAGGTCCAGCACGAGGCTGCCGGAGGTGCCGTACGTCCGCGCCTCCAGGGCCCGTACGACGTCGAGGATGCGCACCCACAGGTAGTCGGCGTACGTTGTGACGCGCGCGGCGCGCGGGTCCGGCAGCAGCAGGGGGAGCAGGTCGTCGGGGGCGCGGTAGCCGCTCTTGACCGTGGTGATCCAGTCGATGGAGCAGACGAACCGCCACAGGGCGCGCTCGGCGGCCGGGGTGAGCGCCATCAGCTCGCGCACGGTCGCGGTGTTCATCGGCTGCTTGCCGGCGTCCCAGTGGTCGTCGCAGCGGTAGACCGCGTACCCCTCCACCTCGCCGGAGGGCGAGCGGTACACGACGTGGAACGGCTCCGTGTACGGGGAACCGTCCGGCAGCGGCAGAGCGCCCGTGCGCAGCAGCCAGTCCCGCTCGCTCCGGCTGACCACGCCGTGCCGCACGGCCCGTACCCGGTGGTGCAGTTCGGGCCCGAGCTTGCCGAACTCGGACGCGTCGATCAGGTCGATCCGCCCGCCGTCCTCCGGACCCGACCAGCGCGGGTCGAGGCCGGCGCGCCGCACGTCGACGGTCCACTCGGTGAGCGAGGCGGCCGGGCCGTAGCCGTACCGCCCGTAGATCGGGTACTCGGCGGCGATCAGCGTCGAGACGACCTCGCCCCGCTCCTTGGCCGCCCTGAGCTCGGTGTCCACCAGGCGGCTGAGCAGTCCCCGGCGCCGGTGCGTCGGCGAGACCGTCACCTGGCTCACGGCGCACGCCGGGACCGGGGCGCCGCCCGGGACGGTGAGCTCCTGGGCGAACGACCGGAAGGTGGCGACACAGCGCCCGGCCTCGAACGCGCCGCGCGTGCGCGCCAGGTCCATGTACGGCAGGCGGCGCTCGGCCTCGCCCTCCGGCACCCTGGGCGACACCAGGAAACCGGTGCGCAGGGCGCGCAGCCAGTCGGGGAACTCGGACTCGGTGACGGGACGGACCTCGACGCTGCTCATGGCCGCCACGCTAGGCGGCCGCCCCCGCACCCGGCACCCGGTTTTCGCCGGGCCCGCCCGGCCCTGCCCCCTCAGAACGCGGCGCGCACCGCCCCGACCCGCTCGCCCCCGCCCAGCAGCGGCGCGTCCGCGATCCGCGCGAGCACGGGCGCGGTCTCGGCGTCCAGGCCCAGCAGCTCCAGGCCGCGCGCCAGGACCGGGCCCATCGCGCGCGCCGAGCCGTCGTCGATCTTGAAGGCGAGGGCGCGGCCGTTCGCCAGGGCCACCGCCTGCACGGCCTCGGCGCCCATCTTGGACAGCGCGCCGGGCACCTCCCGCATCAGCCAGGTGTCCGGCCGCCGGGTCCCCGCCACGTACTCGGGGAACGCGCGCATCGCGTCCGCGACCCGCCGCTGCGGCGTGCCGGGCTCGGCGAGGACGTACGAGCGGAACGCGCGGGCCAGCCCCACCAGGCTGATCGCCATCAGCGGCGCGCCGCACCCGTCGGTGCCGACGGTGTCGACGGTCTCGCCGGAGGCGGACTCGATCTCGGAGTGGACCAGGCGCTGGAGCGGGTGGGCGGGGTCCAGGTAGCCGACCGGGTCCCAGCCGTTCTGCGCGCAGGCGGCGAGCATCGCGGTGTGCTTGCCGGAGCAGTTCATGGTGATCCGCTCCCGGACCCGCCCGGTGGCCAGGTACGCCTCCGCCTCCGCCGGGTCGAGGGGCAGGTCGGGCGGCGTCTGGAGGTCGGCCTCGGTGAGCCCGTACTCGGCGAGCATCTTGCGTACGAGGTCGAGGTGGAACGGTTCGCCGGAGTGGCTCGCGGCGGCCAGGGCCAGCCGCTCCCCGCTCAGGTCGAGCCCTGCGCGCAGCAGCGCGGCGGCCTGCATCGGCTTGTTCGACGAGCGCGGGAAGACCGGCGCCGTCACGTTCCCGGCCGTGAACTCGATGGTGCCGTCCTCGGCCAGCACCACCAGCGACCCCCGATGGTGGCCCTCGACGAAGCCCGACCGGACGACTTCGGCGAGGACCGGAGGTATGGAGGCGTTGGCGGAGGTGGAGGTCATGACGGTGGCCTTCCGGAACGGAACGAGACCCGCGGAGCCGCGAGCCCGCGTCGAGGACTCCTGGGCGGAGACCCGGCCGAGAGACTCAGCTGAGCAGGTCGTCTACTTGTGCTTCGCCTTCACGGTACCTGCGGGCGATCTCGGCGCTGCAATCGTCGGCGGTCCGCTGGAGCTGCTGCCGGCGCCGGGACACCTGTTGTTCGTAGCGTGCCAGACGTCCCATCGCGGCGCGCAGCTCTTCGTCCGTTCGGGCGGTCAGGTCCGACAGCTCGACGTCGGCGAGCATCTCGGCGGCCAGCCGCCGGTACGTCTCGCCGCGCGGCGTGGAGACCGTGACGTGGCGGACGGAGGAGCGGTGCCGCGAAGGGGTGTCGGCGAGGATCTCGGAGAGCCGGTCCACCACCGGAACCTGCGCACCGCCGCGCCGCGCGAGCTCGGCCCGCAGGATGTCGATCCGGCCCTGGAGCAGCCGTCGTACGTAACTGAGGTCGGCCTCGTCGCCGTGCGCGTCGCGCCGCAGGGCGCGCAGCTCCGGCAGGCGCAGCGCCTTGAGGTCATGGGGCCCCATCTCCGGCAGGACGGACTCGGCCGGGGTACGCGGCCCCGGCGGCCGGAGGTGGACCTGGTGGACCTGGTGTACGGCATGCGGTGGCGTTGGCGTCTGCCCGGCGCCCGATGTGCTCATGGTGATCCGTCCCCTCGACCGGTGCGCAGCCGCACCGCCTGACACGCATGGTGCCACTCCCGCATGCGATGTGCAGGTGCACTGCACCCGTTCGGCCCCGTTACGTTGGTACGCATGCGTGCAGTGGTGCAGAGGGTCGACGGCGCGAAGGTCGTCGTCGCGGGTGAGACCGTCGGCGAGATCGTCGGCGAGGGGTTGTGCGTGCTGGTGGGGGTTACCCACGAGGACACCGTGGAGAAGGCGGCGCAGCTGGCCCGCAAGCTGTGGTCGGTGCGGATCCTGGAGGGCGAGAAGTCCTGCTCGGACGTGAACGCGCCGCTGCTGGTGATCTCGCAGTTCACCCTCTACGGGGACGCCCGCAAGGGCCGGCGCCCGACCTGGAACGCGGCGGCGCCGGGCGAGGTGGCCGAACCGCTGGTGGACGAGGTGGTGGCGCGGCTGCGGGAGCTGGGCGCGCGGGTGGAGACGGGCCGGTTCGGAGCGGACATGCGGGTCTCGCTCACGAACCACGGCCCGTTCACCGTGATCATCGAGGTCTAGCGGTGTCTTGCCGATCTCGCCGGGCTCGCGGCGTGATCGACGAGGCATTGTTTAGGGCTCGACGACGGTCTCCTGGGCCGCCGCGGTGTTCCCGGCCAGCAGCTCGGCGTCCACCGGTACGTTCCGCTTGACCAGCGCGAGCGCGATCGGCCCGAGCTCGTGGTGGCGTACGGCGGTGGTGACGAAGCCCAGCTGGCGGCCCTCCTCGCCGTCGGCCTTCAGCCGGATGGGCGTACCGGGCGCGGGCAGGTGCACCTCGCTGCCGTCCAGGTGCAGGAAGACCAGCCGGCGCGGCGGCTTCCCCAGGTTGTGGACGCGCGCCACGGTCTCCTGGCCGCGGTAGCAGCCCTTCTGGAGGTGAACGGCCGTGCCGATCAGGCCGACCTCGTGCGGGATGGTCCGGTGGTCGGTCTCGAAACCGAGGCGCGGGCGGTGCTCCTCCACGCGCAGCGCCTCGTACGCCCAGATCCCGGCGAGCGGGCCGTGCCCGGCGGCGTACGCCTCCAGCTCGGCACGCGGCAGGAACAGGTCCCGGCCGTGCGAGGTCTCCCGTACGACGACCCCGTCCGGCACCTCGGCGATCGAGCCGGCCGGGAGGTGGACGACGGCGACGTCGGCGGTCCGGTCGGCCACCTCGACGCGGTAGAAGAACTTCATCGACTCCAGGTAGCCGATGAGCGCCTCCTGCGTGCCGGGTTCGACGTGCGCCCAGACCGTCTCGCCGTCGTCGACGAGATACAGCGCGTGTTCGATGTGCCCGTGGGCGGAGAGGATCAGCGCCTCGGTGGCGTGTCCGGCCGGGAGCTCGCTGACGTGCTGGGTGAGCAGCAGGTGCAGCCAGCTGAGCCGGTCTGCGCCGCTGACGGTGACGACGCCGCGGTGGCTGAGGTCCACCATGCCTTTGCCGTCGGCGAGGGCGCGCTGCTCACGGAACAGGTCGCCGTAGTGCGCGGCGACCCCTTCGTCGCGTCCCTCGGCGGGCACCGCGCCGGGCAGGGACAGGAGAGGGCTCTTCATGGCAGCAAGCCTACGACCCGTACGTCCTACGACCCGTTGGTCGTACGTTTCGCCGTGCAGTCCCGGCACCGTCCGAAAATCGCGAAGTGCTTCAGGTCGGTGTCGAAGCCGAACGTCTCGCGCAGCTTCCGGGTGAACTCCGCGGCCACCGACACGTCCGCCTCGATGACCTCCGTGCAGTCCCGGCACACCAGGTGCAGGTGGTGGTGGCGGTCGGCCAGGTGGTACGTCGGGGCGCCGTGCCCGAGATGGGCGTGGCTGACCAGACCCAGCTCCTCCAGCAGCTCCAGCGTCCGGTAGACGGTGGAGACGTTCACCCCGGAGGCGGTCTTGCGGACCTCGGTGAGGATGTCGTCGGGCGTCGCGTGCCCCAGCGCGTCCACCGCTTCCAGGACAAGCTGGCGCTGGGGAGTCAGCCGGTAACCGCGCTCCCGCAGATCGCTCTTCCAGTCGGTGCTCACCACGCGCTCCAGTGTAGGAGCACCGACCGCCGGTTCACCGGGCCTACTTGAAGAAGGCGATGCCGTCGTCCGGCAGGTCGCCCAGGTCCTTGGCCCACGCCGCGACCTCGTCGGGCGTGACGACCTTCTTCAGGTGCGCCGACATGTACGGCCGCAGCGGCACCTCGGGCGTCGACTTCTCGCCGACCCACATCAGGTCGCCCTTCACGTAGCCGTACAGCCGCTTGCCACCGCTGTACGGCCCCGAGGCCGCGGTGCGCGCGACGGCGTCCGTGACCAGGTCGATCTGCGGCTTCTGGTCGGCGAGCTCGCCGTACCAGACCTCGACGACGCCCTGGTCGCGCACCATGACGATCTCGACCTTGCGGTCCTTGTCGATGCGCCAGTAGCCGCTCTCGCTCTCCAGGGGGCGGACCTTCTGGCCCTCGGCGTCCAGGACCCAGGTGCGGGAGGTGTACTCGATGAAGTCCCGCCCGTCATGGCTGAAGGTCACGGACTGACCGAAGTTGCACTTCTCGGCGCCGGGGAAGTCGGAGACACCCGCGCCCTCCCACGTGCCCAGGAGGAACGCGAGGGGGACGAGGTCGGGGTTCAGGTCGGACGGGATCTCGATCATGAGCAGCTCTGTCGGTCGGTGGGAGTGGTCAGCGCTGGCCCTGGTACAGCTTCTTCACGGTCAGGGCGGCGAAGGCGACGACGCCGACGCAGACCAGGACCAGCAGGGCGGAGAAGAAAGCCTCAAGCACGGGTGCTCCTCGGTGAGCGATGTGGGTGAAGAAGGGGCCGGCTCCCAGCGTAATGGGTGGGACCCGGCCCCTCGGTGTGAGGTGCGCCCGTGCGTCCGCGCGCGCGGCGTCAGCCGAGGAGCTGGTTCTGCAGCACCACCGTCTGGTGGAACGGCACCTCGGCGGTGTCGCCCTCGCGGGAGTGGACGACCACGGCGAGGGTGTCGCCGGCGACGACGTAGGCGAGGCGGGTGCGGTCGGGGGCCTCGGGGGTGTCCGTGGCCTCGGGGCTTGTCGTGCCGCCGCGCATTACAGTTCGACCATGGCGAAGAAGCTCGTGATCAAGGTGACCGCCGGGGCCGACGCCCCCGAGCGGTGCTCGCAGGCGTTCACGGTGGCGGCGGTGGCCGTGGCCAGCGGGGTGGAGGTCTCGCTCTGGCTGACCGGCGAGTCGTCGTGGTTCGCGCTGCCCGGGCGCGCGGCCGAGTTCGAGCTGCCGCACGCCGCGCCGCTGCCGAAGCTGATCGAGTCGATCCAGGCGAACGGGCGCATCACGCTGTGCACGCAGTGCGCGGCGCGCCGGGAGATCACGGAGAAGGACGTGCTGGAGGGCGTGCGCATCGCGGGCGCGCAGGTCTTCGTCAGCGAGGCGCTGGCCGACGGCACGCAGGCGCTCGTCTACTGAGGCCTACCGGCCCCTCCGCTTGCCGTCGAGCTCGTCCCACCACTCGTCGGACTTCGGATCGCCGGACGGGTCGTCCCACCAGCGGTCGTCCGGCCCGCGCCGGTTGGCGATCATCGCGGCGACGGGCGGGATGACCATGGCGACGAAGCACATCGCGATGGCCGCGGGCACCGACCACAGCCGTACGACGGCCCAGGCGCTCACGAAGAGCACCAGACAGGCAGTCATCATCCGGAGGTAGGCGCGCCGGCGCTGCGCGTACATACGTCCAGCGTACGACCGAAGGGCCGCACCTCGGTCCCGGTAAGCGTCCAACCCCCAGGAGGTGCGGCCCTTCGGCCGGTATGTGTGACGTCGCCGTCAGACGCGTCGAATCGCGTCAGACCGCGATCGCGACCTCGGCCAGGCCGCCCTGCTGCGCGACGACCGTGCGGTCGGCCGTGGCGCCGGGGACCAGCGCGCGGACGGTCCAGGTGCCCTCGGCGGCGTAGAAGCGGAACTGGCCCGTCGCGGAGGTCGGGACCTCGGCGGTGAACTCGCCGGTCGAGTCCAGCAGGCGGACGTAACCGGTGACGGGCTCGCCGTTACGGGTCACCTGGCCCTGGATCGTGGTCTCGCCGGGCTTGATCGTCGAAGCGTCCGGGCCGCCGGCCTGTGCTCCACACATGGGTACTCCTGAGGGGTGTGAGGGGTGGACGGGAGGTCCGGGATTACTTGTTGGCGCCGAGCTCGATCGGCACGCCGACGAGGGAGCCGTACTCGGTCCACGAGCCGTCGTAGTTCTTGACGTTCTGCTGGCCGAGCAGCTCGTGCAGCACGAACCAGGTCAGGGCCGAGCGCTCACCGATGCGGCAGTAGGCGATCGTGTCCTTCTCCAGGTCGACCTGCTCCTGGGCGTAGAGCTCCTTGAGCTCCTCGTCGGACTTGAAGGTGCCGTCGTCGTTGGCGTTCTTCGACCACGGGATGTTGCGGGCGCTCGGCACGTGGCCGGGGCGCTGCGACTGCTCCTGCGGGAGGTGCGCCGGGGCGAGCAGCTTGCCGCTGAACTCGTCGGGGGAACGCACGTCGACGATGTTCAGGCTGCCGATGGCGGCGACGACGTCGTCACGGAAGGCGCGGATGGAGGTGTCCTGGGCCTTGGCCTTGTACTGGGTGGCCGGGCGGTTCGGGACCTCGGAGCCGTCGACCAGGTCGCGGGAGTCGAGCTCCCACTTCTTGCGGCCGCCGTCGAGGAGCTTGACGTTCTCGTGGCCGTACAGCTTGAAGTACCAGTAGGCGTACGCCGCGAACCAGTTGTTGTTGCCGCCGTAGAGGACGACGGTGTCGTCGTTGGCGATGCCCTTCGCGGACAGGAGCTTCTCGAAGCCCTCCTGGTCGACGAAGTCGCGGCGGACCGGGTCCTGGAGGTCCTGCTTCCAGTCGATCCGGACGGCGTTCTTGATGTGGTTCTTGTCGTACGCCGAGGTGTCCTCGTCGACCTCGACGATGACGACCTTCGGGTCGTCGATGTGGGCCTCGACCCAGTCGGCGTCTACCAGGACGTCGCTGCGGCTCATGCTGTTTCTCCTCCGGGGCAGTGTGCGGCGGGGTGTGGCGGGTGGTGCCGGCCGGCCGCCGGACCGCTCGTCGTGTACGGGGTACGCGGGACGGGCGCGCTCGTCGGCTGCGTTCGGCACGGGGATGGGCCCGAGGTGCTCAAGGGCCCGGGGAAGGCGGGAGGTTGGTGTCCCGCTCAGACGGAGCGACAGAGCATGGCGGCGACGCGGCACAGGTCTACTGCCCGCCGCTTCGTGAGTTCCGCCTGTCGCTTCATGGGTCAGATCGTAGGGACGGACGGGCGGTCGTGTCACCGGCGTGTCGTATGTCGAGACGCGATCATCCGCATAGTGGGATAGGAGGGCCTCCGGAGCCTGCCCCCGCCCACCGCCGCTCAGGCCGTCGTCGCAGGTGGTTTACGGAGCGGACGCCGCCGTCTCACCATGTGGCCGGGGGGCACGAGTCGGGCCCCTCCGACGTCCCGCCGACGCCCCCGTTGCCAGCCCGCCGTCAGCCCGCCAGGGTGACGTTCGTGCCGGTCAGCGTGATGACGACGCCCTCGGCCGTCGCCTCCACCTTCTGGAGCTTGAGGCCGGCCGGCAGGCCGGCGACCGAGCGGTCGAAGTCCGTGCGCTCGCGGACCCGCTCCTCCACGCCGGGTATGCCCTCGCCGGGGACCTCGTCGGCGCGGACCCGGATCGTGGTGCCGTCGGCGATGCTCACGGTGGACATGACGCTGCGCGTGACCCGGCCCAGGACCGGGACGTCCACCGAGCCGGTGACCTTGACCTTGCCGTTGCCGCCGTAGGCGACGGTGACGTCCTCGCCGGACGCCTTGGCGAGCTCGGCGTACGAGACGCGCGCGGTGCCGGTGGCGTTGGCCGCGGTGGCCGTGGAGAAGTTGTTCCCCAGGCGCACGTCGTGGAGCGCGGCGGTCATCGTGGCGATGCGCAGCGTACGGCCGCCGGCCGACGCCTCGACGCCGTTGAGGGTGACGTCGACCTCGTCGAGCTCCTTGCCGAGGACTTGCGTCAGGAACGGGAAGCCCTTGATGGAGACGTCCGCCGAACCGCCGCCCACGCCGCGCTGGGCCTGGACCTTGGCGGCCACCTCGCCCTCCGCGTAGTTCACCGCCAGCCGGTCCGCGGCGATGAAGAGGCCACCGAGTACCACGGCGGTGATCAGCAGTATTCGCAGTGCTCGCATGGTTCGGTGATCCCCCACCCTCGTCGCGCCCGGCCCCCCGTCACGTCATGATCGACGTACGGGATCGTTCATTGGTTCCCTCACCGGTAACCCCGGCCGTCACACCAGGACGCGTCCCAGCAGGTACACGGCGGGCGTGGCGAGCGCGAGCGGCAGCGCCACCCCGGCCGTCATGTGGACGAAGCGCGACGGGTAGTCGTAGCTCGCCACCCGGTGGCCGACCAGCGCGCACACCCCGGCCCCGAGCCCCAGCAGCGCCCCGTCGAGCGCCCCGGCGCCGAGCGGCCCCCCGGCCGCCGCCCCGGCGCCCGCAGCCGCCAGCAGGCCGCCGACGAGCGACACGGCGCCCGGCAGCGGCAGCGCGCGGACGAGCACCGCGGCCCCGGCCGCGAGGGCGCCCACGACCACCGCGTCCGACGCGGCCGCGAGGTACCCGGCCGCGACGACGGCGAGCGCCGACGAGACGACCGTGGCCATCAGCCCGTACTGACGCTCGTCGGCGCCCGCGTGGCTGCGCAGCTGGAGGACGAGCACCAGCAGCACCCACACCCCGAGGGTGCCGAGGATCGCGACGGGCGCGTGCTCCTCACCGGCGGCGAGCAGCGCGATGTCGGCGGTGACGCCGCCCGCGAAGGCGAGCGCGATGCCCTGGCGGGCCGGCCACATGCCGTTGAGCCGGAACCATCCGGCGGCCGTGACCGCCTGGAGCAGGACCAGCGGGACGAGGAGCCCGTACGGGGAGAGGGCGGCGCCCGCGGCGAGCAGGACGCCGAGCAGCGCCGTCAGGGCGGCCGGCTGGATGCCGGGCTCGATGATCGGCGAGCGCCCCTCGGCGCGGGCGCGCTGGGCGTCCGTCATCCGGGCGTTGCCCAGCGTGGTGGGCGCGCCGTACGCGGGTTCGGGCGCCACGGCGGCCGGAGCGGGTGCCGGCGCGGCGGCCGCGGCGGCGGTCACCGGCCGCAGCATGGTCGTCGGGGTGTCGTACGGCACCTCGGGCGGCAGCGGGTACGAGACCGGGGCCGGGGCGGAAGCCGCCGCCTCCTGGGGCTGCGCGGCCGGCTGGTACTGGGTGTCCCAGGTCTGGCCCTGCCACGTCTGCGCGACGCCGGGCTCCTGGTGGCCGTACGACGGCTCACCGTACGGCTGCTCGCCGTGCGTCTGCTGCCCGTACGTCTCCCGGCCGTAGGCCTGCTCCCGGTACGCCTGCTCCCCGTAGGAGGGTTCACCGTAGGAAGGGTCGCCGTACGACGGGTACTGCTGGTCGCTGCTGCTGCTCATGGTGTGCGGTTCACCCTCCTGCGAACGGCGGGAGCACCTCGACCGTGCCGCCCTCGGCCAGCCGTACGGTCTCATGCGCCCGGGTCCCGACGGGATCACCGTCGACCAGGAAGGAGCACCGCTGGAGCACGCGGGCGAGCTCGCCCGGGTGCCGCTCGCGCACGGCCTCCAGCGCCTCGGCCAGGGTCTCCGCGGCGTACGGCTCCTCGGCGGTCCCGGCTGCGGCCTTGGCCGCGGCCCAGTAGCGGATGGTCCCCGCTGCCATAGCGGCACTCCTCTCGTCGGCCTCCACGGCCTCGTCGGCATCCATGATGGGCTATGCCGCCGACAGCCAGTCCGCGAGCCGAGCGAGCAGGGCGTCGTCGGCGGCGTTCTCGGCGTGGCCCATGCCCGGCTCCAGCCACAGCTCGCACGGTCCGGCCGCCGCCAGCATGCGCGGATGGTCCAGCGGGAAGTACCGGTCGCGGTCGCCGTGCACGATCAGCAGCGGCGTCGGCGCGATCAGCGGCACCGCCGCGAAGGGCGGCATCGGCACCGGGTCCCAGTCGCGGTCGTGGATGCGCGTGCGCAGCCCGTAGCGGCCCACCAGGCGCCCGGCTGGCCGGGTCACCACCCAGTGCAGCCGGCGCATCGGGGCCGTACCCCGGTAGTACCAGCGCGCCGGCGCGCTCACGGCGGCGACCGCGTCCGCGCGCGCCCTCGGGTCGTCCCGGTACAGCGCCCCGTGCCGCAGCACCACCGACCCGCCCATGGAGAAGCCGACCGTCACCACACGCGTGTACCCGAGCTCCCGCGCCCAGCTCACCGCCGCCGCCAGGTCCAGCACCTCGCGGTCCCCGACCGTGGACCGGCCCCCGGAGCGGCCGTGCCCGCGGAAGGAGAAGGTCACCACCGCCGCGCGCCGCCGGAAGGCCCGCGCGGCCCGCCGGACGGCCGGCCGGTCCACCGAGCCGGTGAATCCATGGGCGACAACGACGGCTGTGTCCGTAAGACTGTCCCTATGGCCCCTATGCGGCTCGTGCACCGCTTCGATACGGATCCCGTCAGGGGTACGGAGGGTGGCGCGCAGAAGGCCGGGAGTGACCGAGGAAACATCCGCGATGTGAAACGCACCCTCTGTCTCGGATCCCATGTCGGCTATTGTGCTGCGAAGAGGATCCGGGCAAAGCAGCCCCCGGGTCCTTTTGTGTTTTGCCGCCGTTGTTACAGACGGATGAACAAAGGCTCTCAGGGCGCGGGAGTCGACAGCAGTGCCAGGACGTCCTCGCAGGGACCGAGGAGGAACCGACGTTATGGGCGAGCGAACCGTGCACGACCGTGAAACGACGACCCGGGCAGGTGGGGCGTCGCGATGAGCTCTCTGCTGCTCCTGACCAATGCCCTCCAGCCGTCCACGGAGGTGCTCCCCGCCCTCGGACTGCTGCTGCACAACGTGCGGGTGGCCCCGGCCGAGGGCCCGGCGCTGGTGGACACCCCCGGCGCGGACGTGATCCTCGTCGACGGCCGCCGCGACCTGCCGCAGGTGCGGTCGCTGTGCCAGCTGCTGCGCTCCACCGGGCCCGGCTGCCCGCTGATCCTGGTCGTCACGGAGGGCGGGCTGGCCGCCGTCACCGCCGACTGGGGCATCGACGACGTCCTCCTGGACACCGCGGGCCCCGCCGAGGTCGAGGCGCGGCTGCGCCTCGCGATGGGGCGCCAGCAGATCACCGCCGACGACTCCCCGATGGAGATCCGCAACGGCGACCTGTCGGTCGACGAGGCGACGTACAGCGCGAAGCTGAAGGGCCGCGTCCTGGACCTCACCTTCAAGGAGTTCGAGCTGCTGAAGTACCTCGCCCAGCACCCGGGCCGGGTGTTCACGCGTGCCCAGCTCCTGCAGGAGGTGTGGGGCTACGACTACTTCGGCGGTACGCGGACGGTCGACGTCCACGTACGGCGGCTGCGCGCCAAGCTGGGGCCCGAGCACGAGTCGCTGATCGGGACCGTACGGAACGTCGGCTACCGGTTCGTCACCCCGGAGAAGGTGGACCGCGCCGCCGAGGAAGCCCGTACGAAGGAGGCCGAAAAGGCCGCCGCCACCCGTACGGCCGACACCGAAGAGGTACAGGAAGCAGCCGTACGACCTGCCCAGAGGTAGGTCCCCCCGCGTAGACTGCGGCGCGTGGCCAAGGTGACGCGGGACGACGTGGCACGACTTGCGGGTACTTCGACCGCGGTCGTGAGCTACGTCATCAACAACGGACCCCGGCCGGTCGCCCCGGCCACGCGCGAGCGGGTACTCGCAGCGATCAAGGAGCTGGGCTACCGGCCCGACCGCGTGGCCCAGGCGATGGCCTCGCGGCGCACGGACCTCATAGGCATGATCGTCCCCGACGCCCGGCAGCCGTTCTTCGCCGAGATGGCGCACGCGGTCGAACGGGCCGCCGCCGACCGCGGCAAGATGGTCCTCGTCGGCAACTCCGACTACCGCGACGAGCGCGAGCTCCACTACCTGCGGGCCTTCCTCGGCATGCGCGTCGCCGGGCTCATCCTGGTCAGCCAGGGCCCCAGCCAGCGCGCCGCGCAGGAGATCGAGGCGTGGGACGCCCGCGTGGTGCTGCTGCACGAGCGGCCCGAGGCCATCGACGACGTCGCGGTCGTCACGGACGACATCGGCGGCGCGCAGCTCGCCGTCCGCCACCTCCTGGAGCACGGCCACGCGTACGTCGCCTGCCTCGGCGGCGTCGAGTCGACCCCGGCCGTCGGCGACCCGGTGGCCGACCACGAGGAGGGCTGGCGCCGCGCGATGCTGGAGTCCGGCCGCTCGGTGGAGGGCCGGCTGTTCCAGGCCGCCTACAACCGCTACGACGCGTACCAGGTCGCCCTGAAGATCCTGTCCGGCCCGGACCGGCCCCCGGCGATCTTCTGCTCCACCGACGACCAGGCCATCGGCGTCCTGCGCGCCGCCCGCGAGCTCCGCCTCGACGTCCCCGGCGACCTCGCGGTCGCGGGCTTCGACAACGTCAAGGAAGCCGCCCTGACGGACCCGCCCCTGACGACGGTCTCCTCCGACCGCCCGGCGATGGCCCGCGCGGCGGTGGACCTGGTCCTCGACGACGGCCTGCGGGTGGCGGGGTCGCGCCGGGAGCGGGTGAAGCAGTTCCCGTCGGCGCTGATCGTGCGCCGGTCGTGCGGCTGCGACGGCGAGTAGCCCCTCCAGAGCACGTAGCGCCGCAGGGCGGACCGGCCTCACTCCGGCTGCGAAGCCTCGCCAGGCGCCGCCCAGAACTGGGCGACGGCGATCAGCCCCGGGCCGCCCAGCATGAGCGCGGCCATCGCTGGGCGCTCTTTACACCGGGCATACGAGACTCTTCCCGGACTCTCAGGGCATCCTCAGCGTCCTCTCATGTACAGCTCCGAGAGTCGTATCCATGACGGACTACTCGCAAGGTGACCAGCAGCAGACGTTCCCGTCGTACCCGCCGCTCCCGGCGTACGCGCCCGGCCCGCCTGGGCCGCCCGGGCCGCCCGCGCCGCACCGGCGCGAGCGGGCCCGGCGGCCCGTGGCGCTGATCGTCGCCATCGCCATCGCCGCCGCCGGGATCGGGGGCGGGGCCTCCGCGCTGGTCCAGCAGCTGACCCGGGGCGGCGACCCGAGCACGGGCGGCGCGGTCGACGGGACGAGCGTGGCCCAGTCCAGCAAGGGCACGGTCGCCGGGGTCGCGCAGGCGGTGTCACCGAGCATCGTCGAGATCAAGGCGGCGTCCACGGCCGGGCAGTCCACCGGGTCCGGCGTGATCATCACCGGCGACGGCGAGATCGTCACCAACAACCACGTCATCTCCGGCGCCTCCGAGATCACCGTCCGGCTCAGCGACGGCAAGACGTACGCCGCCGAGACCGTCGGCACCGACCCCGGCAAGGACCTCGCGCTGATCAAGGTCAAGGGCGCGTCCGGGCTGAAGCCCGCCGCCCTCGGCGACTCCGACAAGGTGCGCGTCGGGGACGAGGTCGTCGCGATCGGCTCGCCCGAGGGCCTGACCGGCACCGTCACCAGCGGCATCGTCTCCGCGCTCGACCGTGACGTGACGGTCTCCAAGGAGGAGGACCAGCGGCAGCGTGACCCGCGCCAGGGGTGGCCGTTCGAGTTCGACGGGCGCGAGTTCAACGGCGACACGGGGCAGTCGAAGACGACGTACAAGGCCATCCAGACCGACGCCTCCCTCAACCCCGGCAACTCCGGCGGCGCGCTGATCAACATGAACGGCGAGGTCATCGGCATCAACTCCGCCATGTACGCGCCGAGTGCCGCCACCGGCTCCACCGCCGGCAGCGTGGGCCTCGGTTTCGCCATCCCCGTCAACACCGTCAAGGCCGACCTCGACGGCCTCCGCGACGGCTCCTGAACGCGTGCGAGGCTGACCCCCATGAACCCCGTGAACGCACCCGCTGACGCCGAGCGCATCCTGATCGTCGACGACGAGCCCGCCGTCCGCGAGGCGCTCCAGCGCAGCCTCGCCTTCGAGGGGTACGGCACCGAGGTCGCCGTCGACGGCGTCGACGCGCTCGCGAAGACCGAGGCGTACGCACCCGATCTCGTGGTCCTCGACATCCAGATGCCCCGCATGGACGGCCTGACCGCCGCGCGCCGCATCCGCGCCGCCGGGTCCACCGTGCCGATCCTGATGCTGACGGCCCGGGACACGGTCGGCGACCGCGTCACCGGCCTGGACGCGGGCGCGGACGACTACCTCGTCAAGCCGTTCGAGCTGGACGAGCTGTTCGCCCGGATCCGGGCGCTGCTGCGGCGCAGCTCGTACGCCCGGACCGTGGGCGAGCAGCCGGAGGCGGAGGTGCTGAGCTTCGCGGACCTGCGGATGGACCTGGCGACGCGCGAGGTGACGCGGGGCGGGCGGCGCGTGGAGCTGACCCGTACCGAGTTCACGCTGCTGGAGATGTTCCTGTCGCATCCGCGCCAGGTGCTGACGCGGGAGCAGATCCTCAAGGCGGTGTGGGGCTTCGACTTCGAGCCGACCTCCAACTCCCTGGACGTGTACGTGATGTACCTGCGGCGCAAGACGGAGGCGGCGGGCGAGCCCCGCCTGGTCCACACGGTGCGGGGCGTGGGGTACGTGCTGCGCGCCGGGGGCGACGGATGACCGGCCCGGTGGCGCGGTTCCGGGCGCTGCCGCTGCGCTCGCGCCTCGCCCTGCTGACGGCGGTTGCGGTCGCCGTGGCGGTGGCCGCGGTGGCGGTGACGTCGTGGTTCATGGTGCGGGGGGCGCTGCTGGGCGCTCTGGACGAGGCGCTGCGGGTCAACCGGGTCGACCCGCAAGGGGTGCTGGAGGAGGTCCGGGCGGGCCGGTGCGACCCCGACCGCACCACCCAGGACCTGTTCAAGCAGACCATCCAGGTCATCGACCCCAGGGGCAACCGCTGCGTCCTCACCGGCCAGCAGTCCGTCACCGTCACGCCCGCCGACATCGCGGTCGCCGAGGGCCGGGCGGAGGAGACCGCGCACAACGCCAAGGCGTCCGACGGCTCCGAGTACCGCGTGCTCACCTATCCGCTGGCCGGCTACTCCGGTGCCGTGTCCGTGGCCCGCCCCCTCAACGAAGTGGACGACGCGCTCGGTGATCTGACGCTCGTCCTCGCGCTGCTCGCCGGGGTCGGCGCGGTCGGCGCCGGCGCCGCCGGGCTGTGGGTGGCCCGCACCGGGCTCAAGCCCGTCGACCGGCTCACCGGGGCGGTCGAGCACGTCGCGCGGACGGAAGACCTGACGGTCCGCATCCCCGTCGAGGGCGAGGACGAGATCGCCCGCCTGTCGCGGTCGTTCAACGCGATGACGGCCGCGCTCGCCTCCTCCCGCGACCGGCAGGCGCAGCTGATCGCCGACGCGGGGCACGAGCTGCGTACGCCGCTGACCTCGCTGCGGACCAACATCGAGCTCCTGGCACGCAGCGAGGAGACCGGCCGGGCCATCCCGCCCGAGGACCGGCGGGCGCTGCTGGCGTCGGTCAAGGCGCAGGTGACGGAGCTGGCGTCGCTCATCGGCGACCTCCAAGAGCTGTCCCGGCCGGACGCGGCCGGACCGGGCGGCCGACTGGAGGTGGTGGCACTGCACGACCTGCTCGACAGCGCGCTCCAGCGGGCGCGGCTGCGCGGCCCCGAGCTGACGATCACGGCCGAGGACGTCCGCCCCTGGTACGTACGGGCCGAGGCGGCCTCACTGGAGCGCGCGCTCGTCAACGTCCTCGACAACGCGGTGAAGTTCTCGCCGCCGGGCGGCACGATCGAGGTCGCCCTGGTGGACGGTGAGCTGACGGTACGGGACCACGGGCCGGGCATCTCCCCCGAGGAGCTGCCGCACGTCTTCGAGCGCTTCTGGCGCTCGCCGTCGGCCCGCAGCCTGCCGGGCTCGGGCCTCGGCCTGTCGATCGTGGCCCGCACGGTGACCCGGGCGGGCGGCGAGGTGCGGCTGATCCCGGTGGGCCCGAAGGAGGGCGGCGGCACCCGCGCGGTGGTCCGCCTGCCGGGCGCGCCGACACCGCCGCCGACGACCGCGCCCCAGAAGTGAGCGGGGCGGCCGGACCTCGATGGTCCCGCCGCCCCGCCTTCCTCCACGTACCCGCTACTTGACGACCGTGATCCGGTCGGCCGCCGGAGGCGCGATCGGGTTCGACGGCGAGGAGTTGGCCGCCAGGTAGGCGTTGAGGACGTCCAGGTCGGACGCGCCCACGAGCTTGTTCTTGCCCTGGCCGAGCGCCGGGAAGCCGTCGCCGCCGCCCGCGAGGAACTCGTTCATCGCGACGCGGTACGTCTTCGCCGGGTCGATCGGCTCACCGTTCAGCTTCACCGAGGCGGCGTCGACACGGGCCGCGCCCGTCTTCGTCAGGTCGAGGGTGTAGGTGAAGCCCTTCGACACCTGGAGGATCTTCGGCGAGGCCTCGTTCGCGCCGCTGACCTGCTGCTGGAGGCCCGCGATGAGCTGGGCGCCGGTCAGGTCGACGACGTTCATCATGTTGGTGAACGGCTGCACGGTGAACGCCTCGCCGTAGGTCACCACGCCGTCGCCCTCGGCGCCGGACGCCTTGTACACCAGGTCGGAGCGGATACCGCCCGGGTTCATCAGCGCGATCTGCGCGCCGCCCTTGTCGGCGGGGGCGAGCGCGGCCAGCTGCGCGTCGGCGATGAGGTCGCCGAGCGGCTTCTCGTACGCCGTGGAGCCGCGGCCGTTGATGTCGGCGGAGATGTAGCCCTGCGGCTTGTTCGCGATGGGCGCGGCGAGCGCGTTCCACCGCTCGATCAGCGAGGTCATGTCGGCGGCCTTGGCCACGTCACGCGTGACGACGCGGTTGGCCGACTTCACCGCCGTACGGACGATGTCCTTGGTCTTCCGGTCGTACGTCAGCGTCGTGTCCGTGTAGAGCTTGCCGTACGAGGACGCCGACGTGACCATGCGCGGCTTGCCGCTCGGGTCCGGGATCGTACAGACGTACGCCTGGTGCGTGTGGCCGGTGACGAGCGCGTCGACCTGCGGGTTCAGCTTCTTCGCGATGTCGACGACCGGGCCGGAGATGCCGTCGCCGGCGCCCGGGCTGTCGCAGTCGTAGTTGTACGAGGACGAGGCCGGGGCGCCGCCCTCGTGGATGAGGGCGACGATCGACTTGACGCCCTTGCGCTCCAGGACCTTGGTGTACTTGTCGATCGTCTCGACCTCGTCACCGAACTTCAGGCCCTTGACGCCCTCGGCGGTGACGATGTTCGGGGTGCCCTCCAGGGTCACGCCGATGAAGCCGATCTTGACGCCCTTGCGCTCCCAGATGAAGTACGGGTCGAGGATCGGCTTGCCGGTCTTCTCGTCCGTCACGTTGGCGGCGAGGTAGGGGAAGTTCGCGCCGGGGAAGGTCTTGCCCTCCTCGTAGCAGCCGCCGGTGGGGTGGCAGCCGCCGTTCTGCATCCGGGCGAGCTCCTTGGCCCCCTCGTCGAACTCGTGGTTGCCGACGGACGTCACATCGAGCTTGAGCTTGTTCAGCGCCTCGATGGTGGGCTCGTCGTGGAAGAGGCCCGACATCAGCGGCGAGGCGCCGATCATGTCGCCGGCGGCGGCGGTGATGGAGTACGGGTGGCCCTGGCGCGCGGTGCGCAGGTGGGTGGCGAGGTACTCGACGCCGCCCGCCTTGATCTTCTCGACCCGGCCGTCCGCGTGCGTGTGGCTCACCTCGCCGGAGGATCCGGCCGGGGGCTCCAGGTTGCCGTGCAGGTCGTTGAAGGAGAGCAGCTGTACGTCGACGGTGCGGCCGGAGTGGTGCCCGGCGGCCTGCACCCGGTCATCGGCGCCGGCGGGCAGGGCGGCGACCACGGCTCCGACGGTCGCCAGTCCGGCGGCGGTGGCGAGTATCCGCGTGACCGCGCGCTGCTTCTTGTGTGTCGCTGACATCTGTCCCCTCTGGGTACGGCAAGGCGTGTGAACGGGCAGGGCCCAGCGCAGCCTAGAGTCAACGCGCGTAGCGCAACAGGGGGGAGCGGGTTACGAGCTGGTTGCCTTCCTCCGAAAGGCCCTCGCCGTGGGCCTGGCCGCTGGATCAGGCCGGATCAGCGAGCGGGGTCTGGTGGGGGCAGATGCAAGGCGGAGGATGGAGCCTCGCCCGGTGCCCGAAGGGCTACGGGGGAAGATGCGCGTGCCAGGCCACGCGAGCCCGGCCTGATCCAGGGGCCAGGCCCTACGCTCGGAGGCATGACGACTGACGCCCCCGTACCCGGCATTGAGCCCGGTCGACGTATCGACACCCTCGACGAGCTCACCCCCGCGCAGGCCCAGGACGTCCTCGACCTGCTCGCCGAGGCCGCCCGTATCGACGGGATGCAGGCCGTCTCCGAGCAGGGGCGGCTCCAGCTGCGCCACGGGCGGCGCGAAGGGGTCTCGCACCTGCTGCTCACCGTCGGCGGAGAGCTCGTGGGGTACGCGCAGCTGGAGGACACCGATCCGGTCGAGGCGCCGGCCGCCGAGCTCGTCGTCCACCCCTCGCACCGGGGCCGCGGCCACGGGCGGGCGCTCGGCGCGGCGCTGCTGGCCGCCTCGGGCAAGCGGCTGCGCGTGTGGGCGCACGGCGGCAAGTCGGCCGCCCGCCACCTCTCCCAGGTCCTCGGCCTGACGCTCTTCCGCGAGCTGCGCCAGATGCGCCGGCCGCTCGCCCCGCTGGACGTCCCGGAGCCCGGGCTGCCGCCGGGCGTCACCGTGCGCACCTTCGTGCCCGGGCAGGACGACGCGGCCTGGCTCGCGCTCAACGCGGCCGCGTTCGCGCACCACCCGGAGCAGGGCTCGATGACGCAGCGGGACCTGGACGACCGCAAGGAGGAGCCGTGGTTCGACCCGAAGGGCTTCTTCCTCGCCGTACGCGAGACGGACGGCGAACTGGTGGGCTTCCACTGGACGAAGGTGCACGCCGAGGAGCGGCTGGGTGAGGTGTACGTGCTCGGCATCAGCCCGCAGGCGCAGGGCGGCGGCCTCGGCAAGGCGCTGACGGCGATCGGCCTGCGGCACCTGGCGGCGCAGGGGCTGCCGACGGTGATGCTGTACGTGGACGCGGACAACACGGCGGCGGTGCGGGTGTACGAGGGAATGGGCTTCTCGACGCACGAGGTCGACCTGATGTACCGCTCGGAGACGTGACGCGACCTTAAGAAGCGGGACGGGGCGGGGTGTTGACACCTCGCCCTCTCTTGCACCACCCTTTCACTACTTGATTAGTGAAAGGGTGGTGCAAGGACGTGGTCGAGTACCGCATCGACCGGCGCAGCGGCGTCGCCACCTACCTCCAGATCGTCCAGCAGACCAAACAGGCCCTGCGCCTGGGCCTGTTGGAGCCCGGCGACAGGCTGCCCACCGCACGCGAGGTCGTCGAGGCCACCGCCATCAACCCGAACACCGTGCTCAAGGCCTACCGCGAACTGGAGCGCGAGGGCCTCGTCGAGGCCCGCCGCGGCCTCGGCACCTTCGTACGGAAGACGCTCGGCAGCGCGCCCGCCGACTCCCCGCTCCGCGACGAGCTGGCCGCCTGGGCCACCCGCGCCCGCGCGGCAGGACTGGAGCGGGACGACGTGACGGCGCTCTTCGGCTCCGTACTCGAACAGACTTACGAGGGGGACGACGCATGACCAGCGCTCTGGAGGCCCACGGCCTCGCCAAACGCTACGGCCGACGGGCCGCCGCGCTCCAGGACTGCGCCTTCCGCCTGCCGACGGGCCGGATCTGCGCGCTCGTCGGCCCCAACGGCGCCGGCAAGTCCACGCTCCTCGCCCTGGCCGCCGGCCTGATGCGGCCGACGGCCGGGACCCTCCGCGTCCTGGGCACCGACCCCGCCTCCGCCCGCCACCGGATCGCGTACGTCGCCCAGGACAAACCGCTCTACCCGCAGCTCACCGTCGCCGACACCCTCCGCATGGGCGCCGAGCTCAACCCGGACCGCTGGGACGCCGAGGCCGCCGAGGCCGTCCTCGGGGAGCTGGACCGCGGCGCCCGCGTGCGCCGCCTCTCCGGCGGCCAGCGCACCCGCGTGGCGCTCGCCCTCGCACTCGGCAAGCGCGCCGAACTGCTCCTGCTCGACGAGCCGATGGCCGACCTCGACCCCCTCGCGCGCCACCAGCTGATGGGCGCGCTCATGGCGGACGCGGCCGAGCGCGGCACGACGGTCGTGATGTCGTCGCACATCCTCGGCGAGCTGGAGGGCGCCTGCGACTACCTGTTCCTGGTCGACGGCGGCCGGGTCCGCCTCGGCGGCGGCATCGACGACATCCTCGCCGCCCACACGCTGGTCACCGGACCGGTCGCCGACCTCGCCCCGCACACGGTCATCGAGTCCCGCACCACCGGCCGCCAGCTCACCGCGCTCGTCCGCCGGGACGGCCCGGTCGACGACCGGACCTGGCAGACCATGGAACCCACCCTGGAGGAACTCTTGCTGGGCCATCTCCGCTCCCCCGACGCCCCGCCGCTCCTCTCCCCGAGCGCGGCCGTCGACACGGACCGGGCGGTGGCGGCATGAGCACGCTGACGACCGCACGCACCGGCCGGGTGACGCTCCGCCGGCACCGGCGGGCGCTGTGGACCACCGCCGCGCTGCTCGCCCTGGCCGTGGTGGCGACGGTGGTCCTGCGCTGGTGGGTGGCCGGTTCCATGGACGAGGCCCGCTGCTTCGCGGGCGAGCCGGAGGCGTGCGGCGAGCAGCTCTTCGGGGACTGGGTCACCCCCCAGGGATTCCTGGGACTCGCGCTGGAGCGGTCCCTCTTCGTGCTGATGGCCGTCCCGTTCCTGATCGGCGCCTTCGTCGCGGGCCCGATGGTCGCACGCGAGCTGGAGAGCGGTACGTACAAGCTGGCCTGGACGCAGTCGGCCACCCCGGCCCGCTGGCTCGCCTCGAAACTGCTCCTCGCCGCCGGCCTGGCGGCCGTCACCGCGACCGTGCTCACCGCCGTCTTCCGCTTCGGCCGGGGACCCGTCCGCTACCACCAGAACCTCTCGTGGGGGGACCCGGGCGCGTACGAGCTCATGGGCCCGGCCCTCGGCGGCTACTGCCTGCTCGGCGTCGCCGTCGGCGCCCTCGTGGGCCTGCTGGTCCGCCGTACCGTCGCCGCCATGGCCACGACGGCGGCCGTCCTGGGCGCGGTGCTCCTGGGATTCTGGAGCCTGCGGTGGGACCTGTGGCCGTCGCTGCACGCGAGCGGCCAGGGCCCCGGTCTCACCGGCGGCATGATGGGCCTCCCCTTCGACGCCCTCCTGCTCCGCTCCGGCTACGTCACCGCCGACGGGCGGCAGCTCCCGTACGACGCGTGCATGCAGCCCGAGGGCGAGACGCAGTGCGACCCCGACACCATCAGCTGGTACGCCGAGTACCACCCCGCCTCGCACTACTGGCCCGTCCACCTCATCGAGACCGGCATCGTCCTCGCCCTCGCGGCCTTGGCCGCGTACGCCGCCTTCCGCGTGCTGCGCCGCCACCACGCGTAACCACAGGACCGGGGCGGACGGCCTGGACGGGGGTCTGGCCGTCCGCCCCCAGCACGTCACGTAATGGTTACCGACCATTCAGAACGGCTTGCGACGCTCAGCGAATGAAGCCCGCCGTGTCAGCGGCCCGCTCCGACGCGCTTGACCACCCCCTGGCGCGGAAGAATGGTGCCATGAGCCAGCAGCCCGCCGAGGCCGACGTCCAGATCCAGCACGCGCAGCCGTCCGTGGGGTCCATAGCCGCGCACCGACCGCACATGGTGACCGCCGGACCCGTGTCCGACCTGGCGCCCGACCTCGACTCCGACCTGGACGCGTACGACGAGGACGGCCCGGACGGCGAACTGCCCCCCGGCCGCTTCCTGGACCGCGAGCGCTCCTGGCTGGCGTTCAACGAACGGGTGCTGGAGCTCGCCGAGGACCCGGCGACCCCGCTCCTCGAACGAGCGAACTTCCTCGCGATCTTCGCCTCGAACCTCGACGAGTTCTTCATGGTCCGGGTCGCCGGCCTCAAGCGCCGCATCGCCACCGGCGTCGCCACCCGGTCCGCCTCCGGGCTCCAGCCGCGCGAGGTCCTGGAGCTGATCTGGACCCGTTCGCGGGAGCTCATGGCCCGGCACGCCGCCTGCTTCCAGCAGGACATCTGCCCCGCCCTCGCCGACGAGGGCATCCACCTCATCCGCTGGCCCGACCTGACGGAGAAGGAGCAGGCCCGGCTCTTCACCCTCTTCCGCCAGCAGATCTTCCCGGTCCTCACCCCCCTCGCCGTCGACCCGGCGCACCCCTTCCCGTACATCTCCGGCCTCTCCCTCAACCTCGCCGTCGTCGTACGCAACCCCGTCAGCGGCCACCGCCACTTCGCCCGCGTGAAGGTCCCCCCGCTGCTCTCCCGCTTCCTGGAGGCCTCGCCGCAGCGCTACGTCCCGCTGGAGGACGTCATCGCCGCGCACCTGGAGGAGCTGTTCCCGGGCATGGAGGTGCTGGCGCACCACATGTTCCGCGTGACGCGCAACGAGGACCTGGAGGTCGAGGAGGACGACGCCGAGAACCTCCTCCAGGCGCTGGAGAAGGAGCTCATGCGGCGCCGCTTCGGCCCGCCGGTGCGCCTGGAGGTCGAGGAGTCGATCGACCCGTACGTCCTCGACCTGCTCGTACGCGAACTGAAGGTCACCGACGCCGAGGTGTACCCGCTGCCCGGGCCACTGGACCTGACCGGGCTGTTCGGGATCTCGGCCCTGGACCGGCCCGAGCTCAAGTACCCGAAGTTCGTCGCCGGGACCCACCGCGACCTGGCCGAGGTCGAGTCGGCGTCCGCGCCGGACGTGTTCGCCGCCCTGCGCGAGCGCGACGTCCTGCTGCACCACCCGTACGACTCGTTCTCCACCTCCGTCCAGGCCTTCCTGGAGCAGGCGGCCGCCGACCCGGACGTCCTCGCCATCAAGCAGACGCTGTACCGGACGTCCGGCGACTCCCCCATCGTCGACGCCCTCATCGACGCGGCCGAGTCCGGCAAGCAGGTCCTCGTCCTCGTCGAGATCAAGGCCCGCTTCGACGAACAGGCCAACATCAAGTGGGCGCGCAAGCTGGAGGAGGCCGGCTGCCACGTCGTGTACGGCCTCGTCGGCCTCAAAACCCACTGCAAACTCTCCCTGGTGGTCCGCCAGGAGGGCGAGACGCTGCGCCGCTACTCCCACGTCGGCACCGGCAACTACCACCCCAAGACCGCCCGCCTGTACGAGGACCTCGGCCTGCTCACCGCCGACCCGCAGGTCGGCGCGGACCTGTCCGACCTCTTCAACCGGCTGTCCGGCTACTCGCGCCGCGAGACCTACCGGCGCCTGCTCGTCGCCCCCAAGTCGCTCCGCGACGGCCTGGTCTCCCGCATCAACAAGGAGATCGTCCACCACCGGGCCGGGCGGCTCGCGTACGTCCGCATCAAGGTCAACTCGATGGTCGACGAGGCCGTCATCGACGCCTGTTACCGCGCCTCGCGGGCCGGCGTACCCGTCGACATCTGGGTCCGCGGCATCTGCGCCGTACGGCCGGGCGTCCCGGGCCTCTCCGAGCACATCAGGGTCCGCTCCGTCCTCGGACGGTTCCTGGAACACTCGCGCGTCTTCGCCTTCGGGAACGGCGGCGAGCCCGAAGTGTGGTTCGGCAGCGCCGACATGATGCACCGTAACCTGGACCGCCGGATAGAAGCGCTGGTGCGGGTCTCCGACCCCGCGCACCGCGCCTCGCTGTGCCGGCTGCTGGAGGCGGGCATGGCCGACACCACATCGTCGTGGCACCTCGGCCCGGACGGCGAGTGGACGCGGCACGCGACGGACGGGGACGGCCAGCCGCTGCGGCATGTCCAGGAGATGCTCATAGACGCGCGGAGGCGCCGGCGTGCTCAAACCTGACCAGCTCACCGCGGGCGAGGTCCTGTCCCCGTACCTCCACGCCCGCGCGGGGGACTTCCTACGCAACCTGCGCCTGCACGCCGAGAGCGGCGCGGACTCGGCCGGCGCCGAGGAGGCGGCACGGGGGCTGCGCGCCGCCGCCCGGCGCATCGGCTCCACGCTGCACACCTTCCGCCCGCTGCTCGACGCCTCCTGGGCCGACCAGCTGCGCACCGAACTGGCCTGGCTCTCCGGCCTGCTGGCGCAGGAACACGCGTGCACCTCGCGGCTCGTCCGCTTGGTGGACGCGCTGTCCCGCCTGACGGGCGGCGCCGAGGCGCTCGCGGTGGGCGGCGCGCGCGCCGGGGCCCTGCTGGAGCGCCGCCTCACGCTGGCCCGGACCCGGGCGCATTCCGCCGCGCTCCAGGCCCTCGGCTCGTCCCGCTTCCACGCGGTCGCCGACGCGGTGGCGCTGCTCGCCTCGGAGGTGCCGCTGGGCCCGGCCGCGGGCGCCCGCGCCGGCGAGGTCCTCGGCCCGGCCACCGAGGCCGTCGAGCGGCGCCTGCTGGACGCGGTGGCGGCGCTGCCGATGAGCCCCGCCGTGGGCGGCGAACAGCACGACACCTCCTGGCACCACGTACGGCTGCTGCTCCGGCTGCACCGCCACGCCCAGGAGGCGCTCGGCGCGGACGCGGCGCAGCTGTACGAGGCGGGCCGCGCGCTCGACCGGCACCGGGACGCCGCCGACGCCGCGTCCGCCGCGGCGAGCGCCGCGCGCACCCCGCGCATCGCGCCGGCGACGGCGTACGTGCTGGGCGTGCTCCACGCGGACCAGCGGCACGAGGTGGAGGCGGCGCGCGTGAGCTTCCAGCGCGCGTGGCAGCGTACGGCGGTGACGGCACGGTGACGCCTACTCCGCCCGCGAAGGGCCTGATCCACGCCGCCGGCTGCGTCCTGTGGCGCCGCACGGCCGGGGACCCGAGCGGCGCCGGGGACCCGGGCACCGGCTCCGGCGGCTCCTCCGGCGCCGTCGAGGTGGCCGTCATCCACCGCCCCAAGCACGACGACTGGTCCCTCCCCAAGGGCAAGCTCGAACCCGGCGAGGACCACGCGAGCGCGGCCGTCCGCGAGGTGCGGGAGGAGACCGGCATGACCTGCGCCCTCGGACCCGAACTGCCGAAGGCCTGCTACCGCGCGGGCGACCGCCCCAAGGAGGTCCGCTACTGGGCGGCCGAGGCCACGGGTGGCACCTTCCGCCCCGACGGCGAGGTCGACGAGCTGCGCTGGCTCTCCCCGCCCGAGGCCCGGGCGCTCCTGTCGTACGCCGTCGACCGGGACCTGGTCGACGCGGCCCTCGCGGCGATCACCCCGGAGCCCCGGGAAACCGGACACTGAGCGGGCACCGACTCGGCACCGAGGTGCCCGGAGGAGCACTGAGCGGGCACTGAGCTGGCACTGAGCTGGCACTGACCGGCCGCTGCCCCTCGCCGGGCCGGGCAACATCACCCATCCGGGGGCAACCCGCCCCGCACCACCGCCACCCTCCCGGGTGGCCCCGGTGCGGCCCCCGTGCGCCCGCGTACCGGCGCACAACCCCACGCTCCGCGCCTCACACCGCCGGAGCGCGCCCTCGCCTGCCCGAGGTCGCGTGCGCCCCCGCACGGCCCCGCCGTAAACCTCACTCCCGACGCCCGGCCCGCCCCCGCGACAATGGCCCCACAGGCTCTGGCCACGGCTCACCACGGCTTCCGTCACGGTTCACCTACCGTTCACTCTCCCCCGCCAGCCATGTCACCTGATCTGCCTAATTTCGGCCGTACACGGTTACTGACACACGCCGCCACCGAGCTCACGCACGGATTCGGTATCGACGCCGCGGCGGCTCCTGGAAGGAACACCCAACAGTGAAGCTTCAGCGCAAGACCGGGCTTCGCGCCACCGCGCTCGGCGCCCTCGCCGTCTCCGGCGCCCTGGTACTCACGGCGTGTGGTTCGGACGACAACACGGGCAGCCCCGACGGCGGCAAGAAGACCGGCGCCACCTCGTCCATCAAGTGCGACGGCGCCAAGGGCCAGCTGCTGGCCTCCGGATCCTCGGCGCAGAAGAACGCCATGGACCTGTGGGTCAAGAACTACATGGCCGCCTGCCCGGGTGTGGAGATCAACTACAAGTCCTCCTCCTCCGGCGAGGGCATCATCGCCTTCAACCAGGGCCGCGTCGGCTTCGCCGGCTCCGACTCCGCGCTGAAGCCGGAAGAGGTCGCCGAGTCCAAGAAGATCTGCAAGTCCGGCCAGGGCATCAACCTCCCCATGGTCGGCGGGCCGATCGCCATCGGCTACAACGTCCCCGGCGTGAAGGACCTCGTCCTGGACGCCCCCACCATCGCCAAGATCTTCAACGACAAGATCAAGAAGTGGGACGACCCGGCGATCGCCAAGCTCAACCCGGGCGCCAAGCTCCCGAGCACCGCGATCCAGGCCTTCCACCGCTCCGAGGACTCCGGCACCACCCAGAACCTCGGCAAGTACCTCGGCAAGGCCGCCAAGGCGGACTGGCCGTACGAGGCCGAGAAGAAGTGGCCGGCCCCCGGCGGCCAGGCCGCGTCCGGCTCCTCCGGCGTCGCCGCCCAGGTCAAGCAGGTCGAGGGCGCGATCGGCTACTTCGAGCTGAGCTACGCCGAGTCGCAGAGCATCCCGGCCGTCCAGATCGCCACCGGCGCCCCCGCCCCGGTCCCGGCCACCTCCGAGAACGCCTCCAAGGCCATCGCCGCCGCCAAGGTCAAGGGCACCGGCAAGGACCTGGCACTGGAGCTGGACTACGCCACCAAGGCCGAGGGCGCGTACCCGATCGTCCTGGTGACGTACGAGGTCGTCTGCGACACCGGCAACAAGGCCGACACCCTCGGCACCGTGAAGTCCTTCCTCACCTACACCGCCTCCGACGAGGGCCAGAAGGTCCTGGCCGAGGCCGGCTA
The DNA here is from genome assembly GCF_056430285.1 of Streptomyces sp. NPDC045998. NCBI lineage: Bacteria > Bacillati > Actinomycetota > Actinomycetes > Kitasatosporales > Streptomycetaceae > Streptomyces > Streptomyces sp. NPDC045998. The sequence continues at coordinate 20,931 of NZ_JBWKLJ010000013.1, read as the reverse complement.
CGCCCCGATCCCGGCCGAGATCAACGCCAAGGTCCGCGAGACCGTCAACGGCCTGTCGTAACCGCACGCACGCACGGCCGGCCCGGCCACTCCCCGGGCCGGCCCCCACCCCATCCGGTGCACCGCCGCCAGGGGAGCCGCCACCCGCGGACTTCCCCCACACAGACCGGAAAGACCATGGCTATAACGACTGACAACGCACCGGCTCCGCCGGTCGCCGGAAAGCCGGGCCCCACCTCCACCGGCCGCGCGGGCGACAAGATCTTCCTCGGCCTCTCCCGCGGCTCCGGGATCCTGCTCCTGGTGATCATGGCGTCGATCGCCGTGTTCCTCAGCTACCGCGCCTCCCTCGCGCTCGCGGAGAACGAGGGCAACTTCTTCACCACCTTCGACTGGAACCCGGTCGGCGACCGCCCGGTCTTCGGCATCGCGGTCCTCCTCTTCGGCACGATCGTCAGCTCCATCATCGCGATGGTCATCGCGGTCCCGATCGCGGTCGGCATCGCGCTGTTCATCTCGCACTACGCGCCCCGGCGCCTGGCCGCGCCCCTCGCGTACGTCGTCGACCTGCTCGCCGCCGTACCGTCGATCATCTACGGCATCTGGGGCGCGCTCTTCCTCGTCCCGTACCTGGAGGGCCTGAACCTCTGGCTCGACCAGTTCTTCGCCTGGACGTACGTCTTCGACAAGACGGAGGTCGGCGTCGCGCGGACCCTCTTCACCGTCGGCATCCTGCTCGCCATCATGATCCTGCCGATCGTGACCAGCGTCAGCCGCGAGGTCTTCCTCCAGGTGCCGCGCATGAACGAGGAGGCCGCCCTCGCCCTCGGCGCCACCCGCTGGGAGGTCATCCGCCTCTCCGTGCTGCCCTTCGGCCGCTCCGGCGTCATCTCCGCCTCGATGCTCGGCCTCGGCCGGGCGCTCGGCGAGACCATGGCCGTCGCCACGGTCCTCTCCCCGAGCTTCCTGATCTCGCTGCACCTGCTCGACCCGGGCGGCGGCACGTTCGCCCAGAACATCGCGGCGAAGTTCGACGAGGCCGACCAGCTCGGCCGCGACGCCCTGATCGCCTCCGGTCTGGTCCTCTTCGTCCTCACCCTGCTGGTCAACGGCGCGGCCCGCCTGATCATCGCGCGCCGCAAGGAGTACTCGGGGGCGAACGCCTGATGAGCAACGCAATCCAGGACGCGCCCGCCAAGGCCGCACCCCGTCCCCGCAAGGACGACCTCAGCCAGCGCCACCTGCCGCGCTGGGCCCCGGCCGCCTTCGCCGTCGTCGCCGTCGCCATCGGCTGCGGCACCGGCCTGGCCGCCGGCCTCGAAAGCCGCACCCAGTGGGGCCTGATCTCGGCGCTCGCCTTCGTCGTCGTCTCGTACGCCGTGACGTCGGCCGTCGAGAACCAGCGCCAGGCCAAGGACCGCCTCGCCACCAGCGTGGTCTGGGTGTGCTTCATCCTCGCCGTCGTCCCGCTGCTCTCCCTCATCTGGGTCACGCTCAGCCGGGGCCTGAAGGTCCTCGACGGCTACTTCCTCACCCACTCGATGGCCGGTGTCCCCGGCTTCGACGTCGGCGGCGGCGTCTACCACGCGCTCGTCGGCACGCTGGAGCAGGTCGGCCTCGCCACCCTGATCTCCGCGCCGATCGGCCTGCTGACCGCCGTCTACCTCGTCGAGTACGGCAAGGGCTCCCTGGCCAAGGCCGTCACGTTCTTCGTCGACGTCATGACGGGCATCCCGTCGATCGTCGCCGGCCTCTTCATCCTCTCCATCATGCTGATGGCCGACCTCCAGCCGTCCGGCCTGATGGGCGCGCTGGCGCTGGCGATCCTGATGATCCCGGTCGTGGTCCGCTCCACCGAGGAGATGCTCAAGCTCGTCCCGAACGAGCTGCGCGAGGCGGCGCTCGCCCTCGGCGTACCGAAGTGGCGCGTGATCCTGAAGGTGGTCATCCCGACGGCGATCGGCGGCATCACCACCGGCGTCATGCTCGCCATCGCCCGCATCGCCGGCGAGACCGCGCCGATCATGCTGCTGGTCTTCGGCAGCCAGCTGATCAACACCAACCCCTTCGAAGGTGCTCAGTCCGCGCTCCCCTTCTACATCTGGGAGCAGTACAAGGTCGGCAGCGAGGCGTCGTACGACCGCGCCTGGGCCGCCGCGCTCGTCCTGATCGCCTTCGTCATGATCCTCAACTTGGTCGCCCGCGGCATCGCCCGCTGGAAGGCCCCGAAGACCGGCCGCTAAGGCCTCCTGGAAGTGATCGAAACCATGGCCAAGCGAATCGACGTCAGCGGCCTGACCGCCTACTACGGCGCCCACAAGGCGATCGACGACATCTCCATGACCGTCGAGCCCCGCTCCGTGACGGCCTTCATCGGCCCCTCCGGCTGCGGCAAGTCCACCTTCCTGCGCACCCTGAACCGCATGCACGAGGTCACCCCCGGTGGCCGCGTCGAGGGCAAGGTGATGCTGGACGACCAGAACCTGTACGCCAAGGACGTCGACCCGGTGGCCGTGCGCCGCACGGTCGGCATGGTCTTCCAGCGTCCGAACCCCTTCCCGACGATGTCGATCTTCGACAACGTGGCGGCGGGCCTGCGCCTGAACGGCAAGTACCGCAAGCAGGACCTGGCGGACACCGTCGAGCGCTCCCTCAAGGGCGCGAACCTCTGGAACGAGGTCAAGGACCGCCTCAACAAGCCGGGCTCCGGCCTCTCCGGCGGCCAGCAGCAGCGCCTGTGCATCGCCCGCGCCATCGCGGTCGAGCCGGACGTCCTGCTGATGGACGAGCCGTGCTCGGCGCTGGACCCGATCTCCACGCTCGCCATCGAGGACCTGATCAGCGAGCTGAAGGAGCGGTTCACGATCGTCATCGTGACCCACAACATGCAGCAGGCGGCCCGCGTCTCGGACCGCACCGCCTTCTTCAACCTGGCGGCGGTCGGCCAGCCGGGCAAGCTGGTCGAGATCGACGACACGGAGCGGATCTTCTCCAACCCGTCCGTCCAGGCCACCGAGGACTACATCTCGGGCCGCTTCGGATAGTCCGTCCGCCGGAATCCCCTTGCGGTGCTGCATGGCGGTGCCACCGCAAGGCAAAGGGCCCGCCCCCTCCAGGGGGCGGGCCCTTCCGTCACTCGAAACTCAGCCCCGCCGGCGATTGAGGCGCGGGGGTCCGGGGGCAGAGCCCCCGGTTCGGGAAGTGGGGGTCCCCCCACGCCCGCAAGGGCGTAGCGGGAGGTGGGGAACAGCCCCGCAGGGCCAACCACACCCGCCCGCCCCGCAACCGTCAGCCGAACACCAGCCGCACCACACCGAAGCTCGCCGCAGCGACCAGCGCCGCCGCCGGCATCGTGATGAACCATCCGAGGATGATGTTCTTCGCGACACCCCACCGCACCGCGTTGACCCGCTTCGTCGCGCCGACACCCATGATCGCCGACGTGATGACGTGCGTCGTCGAGATCGGCGCGTGGAACAGGAACGCCGAGCCGAACATGATCGACGCGCCCGTCGTCTCCGCCGCGAACCCCTGCGGCGGATCCAGCTCGATGATCTTGCGCCCCAGCGTCCGCATGATGCGCCAGCCACCGGCGTACGTACCCAGCGACAGCATCACCGCGCAGGCGACCTTGACCCAGACCGGGATCGCGTCACCCGCGTCGTGGACGTCGGCGATGACCAGCGCCATCACCACGATGCCCATCGTCTTCTGGGCGTCCTGGAGACCGTGGCCGAGCGCCATGCCCGCCGCCGACACGGTCTGGGCGATACGGAAGCCGCGCTTCGCCTTGTGCGGGTTGGCCTTGCGGAAGATCCACATGATCCCGCACATCACCAGGTAGCCGACCACCAGGCCGACCACCGGCGAGATGAACATCGGGATGACGATCTTGTCGACGACACCCGACCAGATCACGTCGGTGCCGCCCGCCAGCGCCGCGCCCACCATGCCGCCGAACAGCGCGTGGGAGGAGGACGACGGCAGGCCGAAGTACCAGGTGATGAGGTTCCAGACGATCGCGCCGACCAGCGCCGCGAAGAGGATGCCCATGCCCCGCGAGCCCTCGGGCGTCGCGATCAGGCCCTCGCTCACGGTCTTGGCGACCCCGCTGCCGAGGAAGGCGCCCGCGAGGTTCATCACCGCGGCCATCGCCAGCGCCGCGCGCGGCGTCAGCGCCCGGGTGGAGACGGAGGTGGCGATGGCGTTCGCCGAGTCGTGGAAGCCGTTCGTGTACGTGAAGCCGAGCGCGACCGCGATGGTCACGACCAGTGCGAAGGTGTCCACGGAGCTCAGGACTCCTTGACCGCGATGGTCTCCACCGTGTTGGCCACGTGCTCGAAGGCGTCAGCGGCCTCCTCCAGCACATCCACGATCTGCTTCAGCTTGAGCACCTCGATGGCGTCGTACTTGCCGTTGAAGAGGTGGGCCAGCAGCTTGCGGTGGATCTGGTCCGCCTGGTTCTCCAGCCGGTTGACCTCGATCCAGTACTCGGTGAGGTTCTCCATCGTCCGCAGGTGCGGCATCGCCTCGGCGGTCAGCTCCGCCGCCCGCGCCAGCACCTCGATCTGCTGCTCGACGCCCTTCGGCAGTTCCTCGACGTTGTAGAGGACGACGAGGTCGACGGCCTCCTCCATGAAGTCCATGATGTCGTCGAGCGACGACGCGAGGGAGTAGATGTCCTCGCGGTCGAACGGCGTGATGAAGGAGGAGTTCAGCTGGTGGAAGATCGCGTGGGTCGCGTCGTCACCCGCGTGCTCCGCCGCCCGCATCCGCTCCGCGATCTCGGCCCGGGCGGAGGATTCCGCCCCGAGCAGTTCCATCAGGAGTTTGGAGCCCGTGACGATGTTGTCCGCGGAGGCGGAAAACATGTCGTAGAAGCTCGTCTCCCTGGGGGTCAGACGAAAGCGCACGTGGGGTCCTCGGGGTGCATGGGTTTCGGTCAGGCTGATGCTAGGCGCATCATCCGGCCACGGCTAACCGGCGTCATTCAGTGTCGCCCATCGGGCACAGTGAACAGAACCGGGGCCCGCCCCCTGTGCGCAAGGATCGGTACCATATACCCATGAGGGGTATAGAAGCCCCACTGGACAACGGGAGGACGCGATGACGACCACCGAGGCGGCCGGCCTTCCGGTCGAGGAGCAGGCCATCGAGGAGCCGGGCACCCCCGAGCAGGTCACCGACCACGACCACGGCGTGCACGGTTACCACAAGCAGAAGCACGAGCACCTCAAGCGCCTGCGCCGCATCGAGGGTCAGATCCGCGGCCTCCAGCGCATGGTCGACGAGGACGTCTACTGCATCGACATACTCACCCAGGTCTCCGCGTCCACGAAGGCCCTGCAGTCCTTCGCGCTCCAGCTCCTGGAGGAGCACCTGCGCCACTGCGTCGCCGACGCCGCGGTCAAGGGCGGCGACGAGATCGACGCGAAGGTCGAGGAGGCGACGAAGGCCATCGCCCGCATGCTGCGGACCTGACCGACGTCACTGCGGGGCGGGTGCGGCCGGCGTGACCTTCAGGACCTCGTCGATGAGGTCCGCGCTGAGCCGCTCCCCGTCCGTGGCCGATGCGGCGATCATCAGCTCTCCGCACAGCTCGATCTCGGCGAGGGCCACGTGGTCCTGGACTGTCGTCGAAGGGGGCGGGGCCACGCGCATCACCTCTTCCTGCGGGAGTCGGCTTCCTAGCGTAGGGAGGGGACCACACACCGCGCATGGCACGTCCGGACCATTTGCCGGGCCCCAGGGACACCATTAGGCCCTGATCTTCCCGGCGTAGATGTCCTTCCGCGGCGGCAGCTGTACGACGACGGGCACGCCGAAGTCGTACAGCAGCGTCGTCGACGCGACGGCGACCGTGCGCCCCTCGTTGGTGAAGCTGAACCGGTGGCGCACCTTGCGCAGCCGCCCGTCCCGGTCCAGGTACGCGTCGAACGGCACCTCGTCGTCGGCGAACCCTTTCGCCGCCGCCGCGAGCGCCCCCCGCACCTGCGGCGACGCGGTCCGCGCCGCCCGCCCGAGGTCGGTGACGCCGCGGTAGTGCGTGACCGGCACCCCGGCGAGCTCCTCCTCGCCCACGTACGCGACGCGCTCGGCGCCGCGCAGCAGCTCGGCGGCGGCGGCCGGATCGGTCGCGCCGCCCGTCACCAGGTTCCCGTCGGCGAGGGTCGTCGTGTCGACGCGCACCCACTTGTCGGCGGGCACACCGGCGCCGCGGTTCTTCATGTAGAGCGCGCCGGGTGCCAGGAGCTCGGTGATCGGCCGGTGGCGGCTGCCGCCGGCGGCGTCCTTGGGCAGGACCACCTTGAGCTGCCCGTGCCGCGCGGCGAAGTCGTACGCGCCCTCGCCCCGGATCGTCACCCGCGTCCCGCCGGTCGCCATCTCCATCGACGTACGGGCCTTGGACGTGCCCGCGCGCGTCAGCGCGTCGGGGGCCTCGCGCACGGCGGCGGCCGCGGCGTCCGCGCCGACGCCGGCGCTCGCGTCCGCGGGACCGGAACACCCGCCGGCCGTCAGGGCCACGGCCACGACCACCATCGCCGATAGCCCGCGCCCGTAACACCGCCGCTGCTGTCGCTGCACCACCATCGCCTGCAACCCCCAACGCCTAGACGCTGCTGCCTGCCTGACCGACTGCGCTTGACCGAGACCCCCACCCGCCTCCCTTAACGACCACCGCGGCGCCCCGTCACGCCGGTACCGTGGTGCCGTGCCTGCGACGCATGACTCACCCCCCGCCGTCACGAGCGGCCACGAAGCCACCACCATCGAACGCGGCTCGTTCTGCGTGGCCCGCTGCAGCTGCGGCTGGTCGGGCCCGGCGCGGCGCTCGCGGGACCGGGCCCGTACGGACGCGGCGGCGCACACGACCGCGCCACCGGCCGACGCGACCGACGCCGACTGACCGCAACCGTCCGGGGAAAGGTCACGCCATGGACGACCGGGCCGACCGGGCCGACTGGGCCGCCCTCGCCCGCGGCCTCGCCGGCCCGCTCGTACGCCCCGGCGACGCCGACTACGCCACCGCCCGCCTCCTCTACAACACCCGCTTCGACGACCTCCGCCCCGCCGCCGTCGCGTACGTCACCGGAGACGACGACGTCCGCACGTGCCTCGCCTTCGCACGCCGCCACCGCACACCGGTCGCCCTCCGCAGCGGCGGCCACTCCTACACCGGCTGGTCCAGCGGCACGGGCCGCCTGGTCATCGACGTGTCGGGCATCGACCACGTGCGCCCCGACGGCACGGCCGCCGCGATCGGCGCGGGCGCCAGGCTCGTCCACGTCTACCGCGCCCTCGCCCGCCACGGCCGCGCAATCCCGGCCGGCACCTGCCCGACGGTCGGGATCTCGGGCCTCACGCTCGGCGGCGGGCACGGCGTGACCTCGCGCGCGTACGGCCTGACCTGCGACAGCCTCACCAGCGCCACCATCGTCACGGCGGACGGGCGGCGCCTGACCGCCGACGCCGAGGAGCACCCGGATCTCTTCTGGGCGCTGCGCGGCGCCGGCGCCGGAACCCTGGGGGTCGTCACCGAGCTGCGCTTCCGTACGCACCCGGTGCCGGCGACCGTCGTCTCCGGGCGGCTCACCTGGCCATGGGCGCGGGCCCGGTCCGTCCTGGCCGCCTGGCAGGCGTGGGGCCCGGCGCAGCCCGACGAGATCTGGTCGGCCCTGCGCCTGGCGGCGGACCCGGGCGCGGGACCCGCCCTCACCCTGTCCGTCTGCACCGTCGGCGACCGTACGGAGCTGGAGAACGCCCTCGACCACCTCGCCGACCACGCGGGCGCCCCCGCCGACTCCGTACACCTGCAGAACCGCACGTACCTGGAAGCGATGCTGACGTACGCGGAGTGCGCCGGGCTGACGGAGGCGCAGTGCCACCTGCCGGGCACCACCCCGGGCAGCGATCCGCGGGGCGTGCTGCGGCGGAACACGTACACCGCCGTGTCGGACTTCTTCGACCGGGAGCTGTCACCGGCGGCGGTCGCGGCGCTGACGGCCGCCCCGGAGGCCTTCGCCCGCATCCCGGCGGCCGAGGGCGGCGGGACCGGGTCTGTGCAGCTCACGGCGTTCGGCGGCGCGACGGGCCGCGTCGACCCGCTCGCCACGGCCTTCGTGCACCGGCGGCAGCGGATCCTGGTGCAGTACTGGGCCTCCTGGCGCCCGGGCACCCCGGGAGCGGCGCAGCGGGCCTGGCTGGCGACCGCGCGGGACTCCCTGGGGCCGTACGTCTCGGGGTCGGCGTACCAGAACTACCCCGACCCGGCGCTCAAGGACTGGCGCACGGCGTACTACGGCGCGGCGGCGGGCCGCCTGTCCGAGGTGAAGCGGCGCTACGACCCGCAGCGCCTCTTCACCTTCCCGCAGGCTTTCTGACGCCCCGGCGGCTATGCCGCGAGGTCGTTCTCGCTACCGCCCACCTTGGGTTCGGGCAGGTCCACCGTCTCGTGCAGCTCCCCCCGAGCGCGGGCTTTTCGCGAGCGTACGAGCCACCCGGCCCGTTCCGAACGGGCCACGGCCGACACGAGCGGCGTGAGCAGCGCGAGGGCGAGCGGGGCGAGGAGCAGGGCCACGGCCGTGCCGAGGGCGAAGCCGCCGACGACGTCGGTGGGGTAGTGGACGCCCATGTAGACGCGGCAGAAGCCCTCGGCGAGGGCGAGGCCGATGGCGGCCAGGCCGAACTTCCGGTGGGCGACGAAGAGCGCGGCGCCGATGCCCATGGCCATGGTGGCGTGGTCGCTCACGAAGGAGTAGTCGGTCTTGCCCGCGACGAGGACCTCGAGTCCCTGGTGGTCGCGGAAGGGCCGCGGCCGCTCCACGAAGCCGCGGATCGGGATGTTGACCAGGAGGGCGATCCCGGCGGCGAGCGGCGCCCACACCAGGGCGGCGACGGTGGAGATGGAGTCCTCCGGCCCGCCCCGGCGCCGCGCGCTCCACCAGCACCAGAGCACGACCAACACCATCGCGAGCATGATCCCGTACTCGCCGACGAACTCCATGACCCGGTCGAACCAGGTCGGGGCGGACTTGGCCAGCCCGTTGATGTCGTAGAGCAGGCTGACATCGGGGTTCGAACCGTCCGATGCGAGTCCAGCCATCTGCTGCGGCCCCTTGCCTTGTCACTGTGTCAGTCCAGGGAACGACACGAGGGAAGCGTACGTTCCACTCTCCACCGAACGATCACGATGACGTTATCGAAGAGAGATACGTCGCCGCAGCTCAGACCGGATCGGCCGCGCGGTTCGGCAGTGCTTTCGCGCCATCTTCGGTGACGCGGGTCGCGCCGAAGTAGTCGGGGGTGTCGATCTTGTCGAAACGGATGACGGCGCCGGTGTACGGCGCGTTGATCATGTACCCGCCGCCGACGTAGATACCCACGTGCCGGATGGCCCGCGAGTTCGTCAGATCATCGGAGAAGAAGACCAGATCACCGGGGAGCAGCTCGTCCCGGCTCGGATGCGGCCCGGCGTTGTACTGGTCGTTGGCGACGCGCGGCAGCTCGATCCCGACGGTCCGGTACGCGGCCTGCGTGAGCCCGGAACAGTCGAAGCGGCCCTGCTGCTCGGGCGTGCCGTTGCCGCCCCACAGGTAGGGCGTGCCGAGCTTCTTCTGCGCGAAGTAGATCGCCCCGGCCGCCTGCTTCGACGGCTCCACGCGCCCGACCGGCCGGGCGAAGCTCTTCTCCAGGGAGCGGATGATGCGGACGTAGTTCTGCGTCTCGCTGATGCGCGGCACCCCACCGGCCTTTATCACCCGGTACGCACCGGCGTTGTAGGCCGCGAGCATGTTGTTGGTCGGGTCGCCGGGCACCTTCCTCACGTACCCGGCCAACTCGCAGTCGTACGAGGCGGCCGACGGGATGGCGTCGGCCGGGTCCCACACGTCCCGGTCGCCGTCCCCGTCGCCGTCGATGCCGTGCGAGGCCCAGGTGCCGGGGATGAACTGCGCGATGCCCATGGCGTTGGCGTGGCTGGTCACCTTGGGGTTGAAGCCGCTCTCCTGGTACAACTGCGCGGCCAGCAGCGCCGGGTTGATGGCGGGGCACAGGTTCCCCCACCGCTGCACGAGCCCCTGGTACGCCGCGGGCACGGCCCCCTTGGCCAGCCCCACCACGCCCCGGGTGGCACTCCCGGCCCCGCCGAAGAGCCCGGCGGCCGCGGAGTACGTCCCGACGACGAGCAACGCGACGAACGCCATGCACAGCCCGACGGCTCCCCCGGCGACGAGCCAGCCCTTACGCACCGTCAACCACCCCTCGTGCCGTGGGAGTCCACCGGGGGCCAGTGTAGGTGGCGGGCCCCGTTTTCAGGGGCCGACTCAGGACGACTCAGGCTGACTCAGGCTGACTCAAGACGTACGGCCGACACCCGCGTACATCGCGACCTCCTCCGCCTCCGCCGCCTCCGGGTCCTGGACGCCCTCGGCACGCCAGCGGGAGCAGGAGACGACGCCCGGGGCCAGGAGCTCCAAGCCGTCGAAGTAGCGCGTGATGGCCTCGGGGGTGCGCTGGGTGAGCTTCGGAGTGCCGTGCTCGTTCCAGAAGGCGACCGCCGCGTCGACGTCCGGCATCGCGGGGTGGCGCACGGTGTGGGACAGCACCAGGTGGCTGCCGGGCGCCAGCGCGTCCAGGAGGCGCCGGACGACGGCGTACGACTCGGCGTCTTCCTCGACGAACATGACCACGCCCAGCAGCATGAGCGCGACGGGCCGGTCGAGGTCCAGGGTCTTGGCCGCGGCCGCCAGGACGGCGTCCGTGTCCCGCAGGTCGGCGTCCACGTAGTCCGTGCGCCCCTCCGGCGTACCGGAGAGGAGCGCGCGGGCGTGGGCGAGGACGAGCGGGTCGTTGTCGACGTACACCACCCGCGCGTCCGGTGCGACGCGCTGCGCGACCTCGTGGGTGTTGTCGGCGGTCGGCAGGCCCGTGCCGACGTCCAGGAACTGGCGGATGCCCGCCTCCGCCGCCAGGTGGCGCACCGCCCGCCCCAGGAAGAGCCGGTCCGCGCGGGCGTACGCCCCGATGCCGGGGTGAAGCTCGCGGATCCGGTCGCCGGCTTCGCGGTCGACGGGATAGTTGTCCTTGCCGCCGAGCCAGTAGTTCCAGATGCGGGCGGTGTGCGGCCTGCCGGTGTCGATCCTCGCTTCGATGTCGGTCACGCCCTCAACGTAGACCGCAATCGCCTTACGCGCCGGGCTTCTTGAGCACCTCCACGAGGCTGGAGGCGCTGTCGGCGCCGTGCCCGGCGGCCACGCCGCGCCGGAAGACGTCGAGGACGGCCGCGGGGAGGGCGCCGTCGACGCCCGCGTCCAGGGCGGTGTGGAGGACGTGCTCGGCGCTGGCGACACCCATGGCCAGCCGGTCGACGTCGCCGCGGTGGTCGCCGGCGTCGACGCGGGGCGCGTAGAACTCCACGAACTGCTTCAGGTTCAGGGCGTCGACGGCCAGGGTCAGGATGTCGGCGGCCTTCAGCCCGTGGGCGTCGGCCATGGCGAGGGTCTGCCAGTAGCCGGTGAGGGCCGTCCAGAACATGGTCATGTTGAGCTGGTAGAGCAGCGCCGCCAGGCCCGGGTCCTCGCCCCGGTGATCGGCGGTGCCGGTCAGCACCTCCAGCGTGGCCCGGTGCGCCTCGAACACCTCGCGCGGGCCGCTGTAGAGCGTGGTGGAGTCGGGGCTGCCGATGCCGGAGGGCGGCGTGAGCACGCCGCCGGTGAGCTGCGTGGCCCCGCGCTCGGCGGCCCAGGCGGCCGCGGCGCGCGCCTTGTCCGGGGTGTCGGAGGTGAGGTTGACCAGGACGCGGCCGGCGAGGGCGGCGGGGTCGGCGTCGCCCAGTACGGCGTACAGGGCGTCGTAGTCGGTCAGGCTCACCACCACGAGCCCGGCCGCGGCGAGCGCGTCGTCGACGGAGGGCGCGAGGTGCGCACCGCGGGCGACGAGGGCGTCGGCGCGGGAGGCTGTGCGGTTCCAGACGGTGACGCGGTGGCCGCGGTCGAGGAGGGCACCGGCCATGGCCTGGCCCATGGGGCCGAGGCCGATGACGGTGACGGGGGCGGGGGTCTTGTTCGCGTTCATGGGAATACCTCTCCACTCGCTTGCACGGGCTAGAACGAACGCTCTATCTAGAACGCTGACGCGACCGTAGCACAGCTCTAGAACGAACGCTCTACTCAATTTCTCGGTAGGATCGCCCCATGCAGACCGCCACGTCCCCCGCCAGCACCCGCGACCGGATCGTCGTCGCCGCCGCGCGCCTCATCCAGCGCCAGGGGTACGTCGGCACCGGCATCAAGCAGATCGCCAAGGAGGCGCAGGCCACCCTCGGCTCCGTCTACCACTTCTTCCCCGGCGGCAAGGAGGCCGTGGCCGTCGCCGCGATCACCCACAGCGGCGAGGAGTTCGCGGCCATCCTCCGCGAGGCCCTGGCCGGCCACGACGACCCGGCCGCCGCCGTGGACGCGTGCGCCCGCCTCCTCGCCGAGGCGCTGCGCGAGTCCGGCTGGGTCGACGGGTGCCCCGTCACGGCCACCGCCCTCGAGACGCTCGGCGACGCGGACTCCGACATCCAGCGCGCCTGCGCCACCGCCCTGCGCGCCTGGCAGGACATGGTCGCCGACAAGCTCCTGCGTTCCGGCCTCCCGGCCACCGACGCCCGCGAACTGGCGATGACGGTCATCAACACCCTGGAGGGCGCGGAAGTCACCGCCCAGGTGAACCGCGACGAAGAGCCCCTCCTGCTGGCGGGGCGTCACCTGGCGCGCCTGGTCGCCGCGTACCGCTGAGGCGGCGGGGCGACGGCGCGACGGACCTCGCATACAGGCCCAAGGTGGGACAACGACAGTCATTGCCCGGAGTCACCCCCCGTGATACACAGAGTGACCGTACGCGTACGCGCGCACACCCGGTCCACCACCCGACGCAGGTCACGACGGTCGGGCCGGTCAAACGTGCGGGGATCGGGTAAAGAGACCAGCCAAGTCGGCATACGCGGGCGGTTTCATCAGCGAAGATAGTGCGGTGACCCGTGCCGAGTGGCAGGGGCGTCGAATTACCCAACAGGGGCGGTGAGTTACATGTACCTGGCGGCTGAAAAAGGCGACATCACCACCATCATCGGCGGAATCGCCCCGAACTGGGGGCCTTTCGGGAGCCTTGGTAACGAGGCCCGCGTGATGATCGAGGTCGTGATGGCCGTGGCCATCCTGCTGTGCCTGGGCATCGCGATCTGGGGAGCGGCGAAGCAGCGCATCGGCGCGACCGCCCTCCGGGACACGTTCAGCGCCGAACAGGGCAAGGGCCTCATCGTGGCCGGCCTGACCGGAGTCTTCATCATCGGCTCGCTGGGCACGCTCTTCACCATCGTGTACGGGATGGCCGTCTAGCCCCGCCCGCCAGCGGCCCCCGCGGTCCCGGCTCCCTGAGGTTGCGTCACCTGATGTCAAGTCACCACACCGAACAGCGAAAGGTTGAGGGGGCGTACCCGTCATGAGCCTCGGCGACGAGAACGACGGCGGCCAGACCCGCACCCGCCTGCCCGACGGCGGCACCGGCGACGTCTACGGCGGCGCCCGCCGCCCGGCGCGCAACTCGCGCTCGCTGATCACGGTGGTGGGTGTGGTGGTGCTGCTGATCGCCGCCATCGCCTTCGCGAACCGAAGCGGCACCGACGGCGGCACCTCGGACGACACGGCCAAGGACCCGGGGGCCGCGGCCCCCACATCGGCGACGGGCGTCCGCCCGGTGACGGGCAAGGACGGCACGATCCCGACGGGGTACGCACACGACGAGCAGGGGGCGCAGAGCGCGGCGTCCAACTATGCCGTCGCTCTCGGCTCCGACGGCATGTTCAAGAAGGAAACTCGTCACACAATCGTCGACACGATCTACACCCCAGCGGCCGCAGCCAAGCTCAAGGGGCCGCAGGACGATGCTTACTCTGCGAATTTCCTGCAGCGACTCGGCCTGGACGCCGCCGGCAACCCTCCCCAGGGCAGCACCTTCGTCTCCCGAACTATCCCGGTCGGCACCAAGGTCGAGAGCTTCGGTGGAGACACGGCGAAGGTCTCGGTCTGGTACACGGGATTGATCGGCATGTCCGGCCCCCAGTCGACAGACCCAGTCAGCACCACGTGGAAGACGTGGACCTTCGACCTGCAGTGGACCGGCAACGACTGGAAGGTCGCCGCGGACTCCCAGAAGGACGGACCGGCTCCCGTGCCCGGAGACATCGCGGCCTCCAGCGCGGACGAGATCAGTAAGGCCGTTGCGGAGTACGGAGGCTTTACGTATGCCCGGTAGCCCTCAGCGCCGTACCGGCTCGGTCGTCGCCGCGCTGGCGACCGTTCAGACGGCGCTCTTCCTCTTTGCAACCCGCGCTGGTGCAGCCCCCACGCCGACACCATCGCCAAGTTCCAGCAACGACCCTTGCGACCTGCTGATCGGGCCTGCAAAGGAGTACTGCAGCAACGGCGAGAGCGGTGGCCGGGCCCCCCGCTCCACCCCCACCGACCCCACCGCCGCCCTCGACCCCCTCGCCTCCCTCTCCCGCGGTTGCGCCGACGCCGCCGTGGAGATCATCGACGCGCTGTCGAAGGCGGTGAAGTCCACCGCCGAGGTCGACTTCACCAACGGCACCTTCCTCGCCCAGTACGCCGTCGTCTTCGCCGCCGCCACCGTCCTCACCCTCCTCCTCTGGCTCCTCGCCGTCGCCAAGCGCGCCATCCGCGGCGTACCGCTCGCGACCGCCATGTCCGAGGCCATCGGGTTCCTGTGGCTGACGGTCCTCGCGTCCGCCTTCACGCCGCTGATCCTCTACACCGTCGTCTCCGCGACCGACGCCGTCACCGAGGTGATCGCGCAGAGTACCGGCGGCCAGACGGACGTGTTCTTCGGCGGCTTCAAGGAGGCGCTCCAGAAGGGCGACGGCATCGGCGGCGGGCCGATCATGCTGATCATCGTGTCGCTCGTGACCGTCCTCGCCGCGGGCGTGCTCTACCTGGAGCTGTTCCTCCGGGCCGTGCTCCTGTACGTCGGCGCCCTCCTCGGCGTCGTCGTCTACGCCGGCCTCGTCGACAAGAACCTCTGGGGCCACGTACGCCGCTGGGCCGGCATCATGATCGCGGTGATCCTGGTCAAGCCGGTCATCATCATCGTGCTCGGCCTCGCCGGGGCGCTCGCCGGCGACGACGGACCGAAGGCGTTCTCCGCGGTCGTCACCGGCCTCGCCATCATCCTGCTCGCGATCTTCGCCTCCGCGATGATCTACCGCTTCGTCCCCGGCTTCGGCGACGAGATCGCGGCCTCCCGCAACAACCGCATCCAGAACAGCGCCGAGAACAAGGCCGCCGCCGTCATCTCCTCGCCCGCTGCCCTCGTCTCGCAGGGCATCAAGACCCACAGCACCCGCAACGACTCAGGCGGCGGCTCCGGCGCCCCCCAGCCCGCCGGCGCCGTCACCGGCGGCATGTCCGCCCACAGCTCCCGTACGCCGACGGCCGGAGGCGGCGCAGGAGGCGCAGGAGGCTCGGGCGGCGGCGGAACTGTCCCCTCCGCCGCACCCCCGCCCCGCAGCCCCGGTAGCAGCAGTCCCACCACCGGCACCCCGCACAGCCACCGCAAGAGCACAGGCACCAACACAGGCACAGGAAGCACAGGAGGTGGAGGGCGTTGACGACCCAGTCCCCAGCGATCACGCCCCGCCGCACGTACCTCATCGGCAGGGCCCGGCCCAACGCCATCATCGGCAAGAACCGCGAGACCGGCGAGATCGCCCTGATCATCGCCGGCGCGTTCCTCGGCATGATGAGCGGTCTCCTCGTCCCGGTCCTCTCCCTGCGGATCGTGCTGCTCATGGGCTTCCCGCTGCTCGCCCTCGCCGCCGTGTACGTCCCGTACAAGCACCGCACCTTCTACAAGTGGTTCGAGATCAACCGCAGCTACAAGCGCACCCTCCGGCAGGGCACCGCCTACCGCTCCGCCGCCATGGAGGCCGGCACCCGCATCGACGGCCGCGAGGTCGAGGTCGGCCCGCCGCCCGGCATCGGCCGCATCAACTGGCTCTCCGCCCCCTTCGGCCCCGACGAGATCGCCGTCCTCCTCCACGCCGACCGCCGCACCGTCACCGCCGCCATCGAGATCGAGGGCCCGGGCGTCGGCCTGCGCGACAGCGAGGACCAGGAAGCCCTGGTGGACCGTTTCGGCACCCTCCTCAAGCACGTCGCCAACGGCGACGGCTTCGTGACGCGCCTTCAGATGCTGGCCCGCACCCTCCCCGCCGACCCCGACGCCCACGCCAAGGACGTCGCCCAGCGCGGCGACCCCAAGAGCCCCGCGTGGCTCCAGGACTCGTACGACCAGCTCCAGTCCATGGTCTCCACCTCCAGCGAGCAGCACCGCGCGTACCTCGTCGCCTGCATGCACTACACCCGCGAACTGGCCGCCGAGGCCCACGCCATGGCCCGCGCCGCCCGGCACACCGCCGGCACCAAGGGCGGAAGGGGTGGGAAGCTCGACAAGGACGCCGGTCTCGCCGTCGTCATGGCCCGCGAGCTCACCGACATCTGCGCCCGGCTCGCCGAGGCCGACATCCGCGTCCGCCAGCCCCTCGGCCAGGCCCGCCTCGCCTCCCTCGTGCACTCCATGTACGACCCGGACCACCCCATCGACCACATCCAGGCGATGACGAAGCGGAACGCCTGGCCCGCCGAGCTCGACGCCGTCGAGCCCACCTACCTCCAGGCCAAGACCCGCGAGTCGTCCACCCGCGCACCCTGGTGCCACGCCACCGCGTGGGTGAAGGAGTGGCCGATGACCCCCGTCGGCGTCAACTTCCTCGCCCCGCTCCTCGTCCACACCCCGGACGTCATCCGGACCGTCGCCGTCTGCATGGACCTCGAACCGACCGAGGTCGCCATCGAGCGCATGCTGACCGAGAAGACGAACGACGAGGCGGAGGCCAGCCGCGCCGCCAAGATGAACCGCACCGTCGACCCGCGCGACATCGCCGCGCACGGCCGGCTCGACCAGCGGGGTGAAGATCTCGCCAGCGGCGCGGCAGGAGTGAATCTTGTCGGGTACATCACTGTGTCGTCTCGTTCGCCCGAGGCCCTGGCCAGGGACAAGCGGACGATCAGGGCCTCGGCCGGCAAGTCGTATCTGAAGTTGGAGTGGTGCGACCGCGAACACCACCGGGCCTTTGTGAACACCTTGCCGTTCGCGACCGGCATCCGCCGATAGGGGCCCTGATCCTCATGCGTGATCCGCTGTCCGCCCTCACCGAGGCCTTCACCTCCTTCCTCTTCGGGAAGGTCGAGACGACCCGCCTGCCCGTCCGTACGTCGACGGGCCAGGCCCAGGCCGTCTACCTGCCGACCGCCGCCCCCGGCCTCGGCGACTCCGGCGTGATCATCGGCCGCGAGGTCTACAGCGGCAAGGGGTACATCTACGACCCCTTCCAGCTGTACGGGCAGCAGCTCCCGGCCCCCCACTGGCTGGTGCTCGGCGAGTCCGGCAACGGCAAGTCGGCGCTGGAGAAGACGTACGTGCTCCGCCAGCTCCGCTTCCGCGACCGGCAGGTCGTCGTCCTCGACGCCCAGGGCGAGGACGGCGTCGGCGAGTGGAACCTGATCGCACAGCAGCTGGGGATAACCCCCATCCGGCTCGACCCGATGGCCGCCCTCGACGACGGCATCCGCCTCAACCCCCTCGACCCGTCGATCACCACCACCGGCCAGCTCGCCCTGCTCCGTACGATCATCGAGGTCGCGATGGGGCACGGCCTGGACGAGCGCTCCGGCTTCGCGCTCAAGGTCGCGCACGCGTACGTCAACGAGACCATCACCGACCGCCAGCCGGTGCTGTCCGACATCGTCGAGCAGCTGCGCCACCCGGAGCCCGAGTCGGCGGCGGCGATGAACGTCGCCATAGACGACGTACGCGCCTGGGGCCTGGACGTGGCTCTGGTCCTGGACCGGCTGGTCGACGGTGACCTGAGGGGCATGTTCGACGGCCCGACGACGGTCGGCATCGACCTCGACGCGCCGCTGATCGTCTTCGACCTCTCCCACATCGACCGCAACTCGATCGCGATGCCGATCCTGATGGCCATCGTGGGCGTGTGGCTGGAGCACACCTGGATCCGGCCGGACCGCAAGAAGCGCATCTTCCTGGTGGAGGAGGCGTGGCACATCATCAACAGCCCGTTCGTGGCCCAGCTGTTCCAGCGGCTGCTGAAGTTCGGCCGACGCCTCGGCCTGTCCTTCGTGGCGGTCGTCCACCACCTCTCCGACGTCGTGGACGGAGCGGCCGCGCGCGAAGCCGCGGCGATCCTGAAGATGGCGTCCACGCGCACGATCTACGCCCAGAAGGCGGACGAGGCGCGGGCGACGGGCCGGGTCCTGGGCCTGCCGCGCTGGGCGGTGGAAATCATCCCGACCCTCACCCCCGGCATCGCGGTCTGGGACGTCAACGGCAACGTCCAGGTGGTCAAACACCTGATCACGGAGGCCGAACGCCCCCTGGTCTACACGGACCGCGCGATGACGGAATCCTCCGTACCGGACGACATCCAGGCGGCGGAATGGGAGGCGGAGCAGCGCGCGGCGCTCATGGAGCGGCAGATGAACGAGTCCTCACAGTCGACGGTGGCGTGACATGCGGCGCGAGCGCGAGCGGGGGGCCGAACGGGGTGCCGAGGGCGGCATCCCCGACGGTCTGCTGGTGGGCCTGCTGGGCTTCCTGCTCGGCGTGTCGATCCTGGTGTGGACGGCCACCGGCCTGGCGGGCCTGTTGGCCCACGGCTCCTGGCCGGACGCCGTCACCTTCGGCCGTACGCCGTCGGCGATGCGCGCCCTCATGTCCCAGCCCCACCACCTCCCGGGCGCGTGGCCGGACACCCCGCCGGAGCAGCTCTCGGGGTACGGGCTGTTCTGGGGCCTGTTCATCGGCGAGCTGATGGTGCTGGTGGTGCTCACGGTGTTCGTCCTCGGCACGCTGGCCCGCTGGCGCGCGGTGCGGTCCTCCCGGCGGCACCCCAAGGCGTACGAGCACGGGTACGCGCCCGACCGCGAGCAGGCCCGGACGCCCGCGCCCGAGCCCGCGCCCGAGCCCGAGCCCGCACCTGCCAAAGCCCGCAGCACCCCGGCCCCCGCACCTGCACCTGCACCCGCGCCCGCCGCCGCGGACACAGCACCAACCCCGGCTACTGGCACGGGAACGGGCATGGGCGTGGGCACCTCTCCTGCCCCCGTACTCACCACGCCCAAGGTCCCGACACCCCGCGCGCCCCGGGTCCTCTACGGCGGCCCGAACGCCCGCCGCCCGACCGCCCTCCAGGCCATCCACGACGCCGACGGCGCCGCGCTCGTCGTCACCTCCGACCCCACCCTCTGGGCGGAGACCAAGGACGCCCGCGCCAAGCTCGGCCCCGTCCTCGTCTACGACCCCGGCCACCTCTGTGACACGCCGGCGCGCCTCCACTGGTCGCCCAGCTCCGGGTGCGAGGACACCGACACGGCCGCGGCCCGCGCCGCCGCGCTCCTGGCGCCCGTACGCCCTCCGGCCCGGATGGACGAGGCGGTCGCGGACACCGCCGAAACGCTCATGCGCTGCTGGCTGCACGCGGCGGCCGTCGACGGGCGCCCGTTCAAGCAGGTGCACCGCTGGGCGCAGAACAACGGCGCCCACGAACCCGTACGCATCCTGCGCACCCACCCCAAGGCCACCAACAGCCACGCAGGCCTCCTGGAGTCCGCCCTCACCGCGTACCCGGAACGCCGCGAGATCGCCCAGGAGTTGGCGGTCCGCGCGCTGTCGTCCCTCTCCTCGGTCCACATCCGCGAGGCGTGCACACCCCATCGAACTGATTCGCTGACCTTGGAATCATTTATCCAAGAAGGGGGCACCCTTTATGTGGTGGGGGAATCCATCGAGGACCCCCGCACCCGCCCGGGCGCGATGCCCCTTCTCACCGCGCTCGCCTCGCACGTGGTCGAGCACGGCCGCCGCATGGCCGCACGGTCATCCGACGGTCGGCTCGACCCACCAATGGCGCTGGTCCTCGACGACATCGCCGCGGTGGCCCCGCTGCCCAACCTGCCCGAGCTGCTGTTGAGCGGCCACGAGGCGGGCATGCCCACGCTCGCGCTGCTCCGCTCCCCCGAACAGGGCCGCACCCGCTGGCCGCACCACACCCTCGGGCCCGCCTAGGGCCTGCTAGACCCCGGCCGGCCGCCTGATCTCGTACTCCAGCTCCAGCGCGCCGTCGCTGTCGCCCTCCATCGGCACGCTCTCACCCGTCGGCACGAAACCCACCTTGCGGTAGAGCGCCGCCGCGCGCGCGTTCCGCTCATGCACATAGAGCCGTACGCGTTCGATCGGAGGCCCGTCCAGGGCCCAGGACCACTCCACACCCGCGCGCATCAGCGCCTCGGCCAGCCCACTGCCGCGCGCCTCAGGCCGTACGTACACGCCGACGACGTGCGTCTGGTCGGTCTTCGCCGGTTCCCCGAACCGTACGTCTCCGCCGGCCCGCTCCACGAGGACGGTCACCGTGCCGGCCCAGCTGCCGTCGGGCGTCTCCGCGACGAACTGGCGGACGCTGTCGCTGCCCTCGGCCGACCGGGCCGTCCGCTCGCGCCAGAAGGAGTCGGGCTGGGCGGAGGCGTTCTCGTACGTGTCGAGGAAGGCGACGGGCGCGGCGGGATCTTGGAGGGCGGCCAGGCGTATCTCGCGGGCCTGTCGCCACTCGTCGGCACGGAGGGAACGGATGAGGTATCGCATCCCCCGATCCTGCCGCCCGAGGTCCCGCCAGCCAACCCATTTCCGTCAACGGGTCCGGAATGCAGAAAAGCCCCGCACCAGAAGGTGCGGGGCTTTCCCCAAAAATTGTTCGGCGGCGTCCTACTCTCCCACAGGGTCCCCCCTGCAGTACCATCG
>NZ_JBWKLJ010000012.1:0-174716 GCF_056430285.1 Streptomyces sp. NPDC045998 | reverse complement strand
CCGGTACATCGACGGCGAGGTGAAGGTCACCCAGGTCGCGGACGGGCCGCACACGCCGAAGGTCAACGAGTGGGTCGACTTCCGCTCCGCCGCGCGCGCGAGCGCGGTCGGCAAGTGCCTGCTGACGCAGCTGGACGTGAACGGGCGCAGAGACCACCTCTCCCGCCACAAGATCGCGCGGCTCACCTCGCGCACCATCACCAGCGAGAAGGTGCTGTTCTCCAAGCTCGACAGCCAGCCGCCGACCGTTCCCGTCCTGGACCTCCAGGAGTACGCCGTGGGCACGGTCTGCGCGGCGGTTCCGCTGACCGCCGGGTCGGCCGTGGGCTGCCTCGCGCTCTCGCTCCCGATCGAGCACGCGCACCGGCTGCGCTCGGCGGCCGACGCGCTGAACCGCAAGGCGGCCCCGGTGGTGCTGTCGCTGGCGCTTTAAACCCGTACGCGCCGGATGTGAGCCAGCTCACGCGCGCGCGGGCGGAAGCACGCCTCGGACCAGGTAGTATTAACTCTGTCAGCAGGCGCCGCTAGCTCAGTTGGTTAGAGCAGCTGACTCTTAATCAGCGGGTCCGGGGTTCGAGTCCCTGGCGGCGCACAGACGAAAGAAAGCCCCTCGCGAGAGCGAGGGGCTTTCTCGTGCTGGTGCGGTGCTCGCGCACACGGCTCAGAACTGGACGTCCGAACAGGCGTAGAAGGCGTTCCCCGTGTCGGCGATCGTCCAGACGGCGAGGATCAGGTGCCTGCCCGTCTTGCCGCTGGGGATCGTCCCGCTGTGCGAGAGCGTGGACGGCGGCTGCTGGGCGTTGTACGGAACCGTGAGGAACGGCTGCGGATCCAGGGCCGCGCGGGTCAGCGGAGCGTTGGAGTTCCAGCCGTTCCTGGTGATGTAGTACCTGAAGTCGGTGGTGCGGTGCCGTGCCGTGAACTGCCAGCGGAAGGTGTGGCTCTGACCGGCGGCCACCCGGGTGGCGGGCCAGGCCCCGCCCCGCGGATCGTCGAGCTGGGCGAAGGTGGAGTTGCCGCCGGCGCATATCCGGCCGTCGGCGGGCCCGCCGGACGGGAAGCCCTTGGGCCCCTCGACCGACTGCGGCTCCCACTGGATGGCACCGCAGTTGGTGACGGTGCCGTTGGCGCAGAGCTTCTGGCGGCTGATGGGTGAGTCGGTGTAGCCGTGGCTGCTGGCGCTGCTGGTGGCGAGGAGAGACGCTCCGGCGACGCCGAGCGCCACCACGGCCGCGCCGAGGGTGCGGTTTCGCATGCTGGTGCTCCAGGTGAACGTGGGGGAAGTTCCATGAGCCGTGCTGCGGTGGTGCCCTGGTGCGATCCAGCCGGGAGTTGGTCTGGACCAACTCCCAATGTAGGGACGTCAATTAGACATGTCCATACCAATCACGGGGCTTCGACCGGACCACTGCGACCCGTGTAGAACGCCACCGTCAGGTCCTTGACCAGCGCCTTGCGGTCGTAGTCGTCCAGCTCCACCAGACCACGCGTGGTCAGCCGGTGGACCATGTCGTCCACCGCGTCCACCACCGACGTGAGCACCATGTCCCGGTGCTTGGCGTCGATCGACGCGATGCGCCGCCGCTGCATCGCGGCCGCGATCTCGGGCGCGTACTCGATCCGCGTCGGCTGCGCCGAGAAGACGTCGATGCCGACCGGCGCGCACTCCTCCGACAGCATCCGCGTCAGCGCGTCCCCCACCACCTCCGCGTCCCGCAGCGTCGGCGCGTCCTCGTGGAAAGCGTCGGCGGGCAGCTGGGAGAGCACCCGCGCCATCGCCGCCTCCACCTGCTCGCGCAGGTACTGCTCGTGGTCCGCGACCCCGAGCGCCGCCCGCACCGTGTCCCGGATGCGCCACACCACCAGCACCACCACCCGCAGCGCGGTGCCGTTCGCGTCGACGGCCGGCAGCGGCTCGCTGCGCCAGTGCCGCAGCCGTACGTCGACCCGGCGGCGCAGCATGAGCGGGCTCACCCACACCAGCCCGGTGCGCCGCACACTGCCCCGGTAGTCGCCGAACAGCGTCAGCACCCACGCGTATCCGACCCGCCCGCGCCCCAGCCCGCCGAAGGCGAACAGCGTCATCAGCACTCCGAGCGCGAGCAGCGCCCACCAGCCGAGGGCGATGCCGTGGTACGGAGGGGACGGCAGCCGCAGCATCAGCGTCAGCGCCGGGGGCACGACACCGACCCACCACAGCACCGCCGCGCACCCGGCGAGCGCGGCGGCCCCGGCGACGACACCGACCCAGCCGGGCAGCACGGGACCGGGCCGCTCGACGAGGCGCGGGTCGCCGGACGGCACGGGTCGCGACCGGCCGGCAGGCGGTGTCTGCGCCGGTGCCTGAGTCGGCACGGACACGCATACGGACACGGCTCCGGGCACGGAGCCCGCGGGCGGCCGCGGCGGCGCCTCGTCCCGTACCGCCGCGTCGGTCGTCGCGGCCGCGCCCTCGCCGCCGGCCTCGCCGCCGTCGCCGTCGGTCCCGCCGCCCTCCCCGTCGTCCCGGAACAGCAGGTGGACCGGGATGGGCCCGGTCGTCTCGTTGCCGATCACCGGCACGCGCCGCACGTGCGGCCCGCCGCTTTCCGGTGTCCCCGTCTGCATCACTCACACCTCGTGGTCACAATTGGTCGTCGAGTCTTCGGGTCGTCGAGTCTTCGGGTCGTCGCATCGGTCATCGGTCATCGGAACAGCCGCCGCCACGTCTCCGGTCCCGGATAGCCGTCCGCCTCGCGGCCCCGCCAGCCCTGCGCCCGCTGGAACGCCTCGACGTTGCGCCGGTCGGCCTCGCCCCAGCGCGGGGTCGGCCCCGTGCGGTAGTGGGCGCCGAACCCCCGCCGCACCAACTGGCGGCCGAGCTGCTCGACGTACGGGTTCGACTGGCCCGGCCGGAACCAGCCGCGCCCGGGGAAGTCGGGCGTGCCGCTGCTCCGGGCCGCTCCCGGGATGTCGCGGCCCTGACCCCGCACCAGCAGCCGCCAGGTGTGCGGCCCGGGCAGCCCGTCCGCCTCGCCGCCCCGCCAGCCCTGCGCCCGCTGGAACGCCCGCGTGGCCGTGCGGTCGGCGTCGCCCCACCGGGGGCCCGGCCCGGAGCGGTAGAACCGCTCGCCGCCGCGCGCCGCGAGCATCCGCCCCAGCTGGGTCACGTACCGGTTGGCGGCGCCGGGGCCGAAGGAGCCGTCGCCGGGGTACGCCACCGGCGTGCCCTGGCTGCCGGAGGCCGGGAGGGCGCTCAGGCCCTTGTAGCGGTAGGCCACGTAGCGGCTGGAGTTGGTCCAGTACGCCATCGGCGTGGCCTGCTTGCGGGCGTGCGGGCGGGCCTGCTCGTAGGCGGTGTAGTAGGTGTGCGTGTAGTCGGTCCAGCCGCCGAAGATCGTGACGTGCGAGCCCTTGTTCGGGTCGGCGGGGTTGTGGAAGAGCAGGATGTCGCCGGGCTGGAGCTCGCTGCGGGCGATGGGGGTGCCGTACCGGTCGAGGGTGCCCGTCCACTCGTTGCCGGGCAGGCCCCAGGCCATCGAGACGAACCCGGAGCAGTCCTGCCGGTAGCCGTCGTGCCAGTACTTCTCCATCGAGTACGGCACTTTCGCCGCCACCCACAGCTTGGCCCGGTTGATGATCTCGGCGCGGGTGGAGCGGCGCAGCGTCTGGGCGGACACCCCCGCCTGACTCGCCGTCGGCCCGGGCCGCGGCCGTCCGTGCAGGGGCCCCGTCTGGCCCTGCGGTGTGCCGGGGCCCGGGTCGTCGCGCCCCGTGAGGGCGCCGGTGGCCCCCGTCCGCTGGAGCGGGTGGGTCGCGGGGGCCGCGACCTCGGCCCCCGGCGCGGCGCCGGCGCCCGCCCCCAGGGCCACACCCGCCACGGTGGCCAGGACCAGGGCGCGGCGGGCGCCGTGCGCGGCGGGGTGACCACCGGCGCGCACGGCGAGCCCGAGGGCCAGCTCACGGCGCTGCCGGGCGCAGCCCGCGCACGGGCAGTCGGCGTCGGGCTCGTACTCCTCGAAGACCAGGGCGGCGGCCATGCGGATCCTCTCCTCGCTGCGGTACGGGCGCCAGTGTCGCAACTATCCAGATATGTCGCATTTTGACTGAAGGAAGAGGAAAACCGGTCAGCTGACAGGCCGAGCCGCCGGGCGGGATGGTCGGGACCACTCCCGGACATCCGGTAGAGTTATGCAGGTCAGCAGGCGCCGCTAGCTCAGTTGGTTAGAGCAGCTGACTCTTAATCAGCGGGTCCGGGGTTCGAGTCCCTGGCGGCGCACGCGAGGCCGAGGCCCCCTCACCACTGGTGAGGGGGCCTCGGTCGTTCCCATGGCCACATCCGTGCGGTGACCCCCGCGGTGATCCTCGCACTCCGGATGGGGGCCGTAGAATCTGGCGTGGACCCGACACACCCCCAAGAGGGCAGTGGGTTCGAACAGTTGGGGGAGCGGCTTTCCGCAGGTGCCCCGGTGACGGAATCGACGGGGTGGGGGCCCCGTTCACAAGCCGATCACAGGACAGGCATCATGCAACCGGAGGGTCTCCAATCCATGTCTGAGGAGACGGCGGCCCGCCACTGATGCACCCGGGCGCCGGCCGCGGGAAGCCGAGGGAAGCGCGCGGCCCGGGTGTGGAACGAACACGACCAATCACGCAGCAAGCATGCGTGCGGGGGGAAGACTCATGACGTCGACGCCGACCGGCGACCGGCAGGACAACGACCCATCCCGGACCACTCAGCTCCGGGTTCCCCCGCGGCTCAGGACCGGGGGCGGGCCCCGGCAGCGACCCGTCGCGAAGCCACTGCCGCGCTACGACTACGAGCACTACAGCCGGCTCGCCGGGCCGCTCACCCAGCCGGACCCCAACAAGCCGTACACGGTGCAGTACCGGTCCCTCATCTCGCAGGAGCCGCACCGCATCCGGGTCGCGCTGATGCTCGCCGCCGCGCCGGTGCTCTCCCTGGTGCTGCTGGTCTGGCTGCTCCAGCCGTCGCACTGGACGGAGCGCGACTACCCGGCCTTCGACTGGCTGCCGGCCCTCGACGTCGTCATGCTCGTCTCGATCGGCCTGATCGAGCTCTTCCGCTGCATGAACGTCTTGTCGAACGCGCACGCGACGCTCGTCGCTCGTGACCCGATACCCGTCGTGCCCGAGACCGGCACCCGCGTCGCCTTCCTCACCTCCTTCGTCCCGGGCAAGGAGCCCCTGGAGATGGTGACGAAGACGCTGGAGGCCGCGGTGAAGATCCGTCACCGCGGGCTGATGCACGTCTGGCTGCTGGACGAGGGCAACGACCCCGAGGTCAAGGCCGTCTGCGAGCGCCTGGGCGTGCACCACTTCTCCCGCAAGGGCATCGCGAAGTGGAACCAGCCCTCCGGCCCCCACCGCGCCAAGACCAAGCACGGCAACTACAACGCCTGGCTGGACGCGCACGGCGACAACTACGACTTCTTCGCCTCCGTCGACACCGACCACGTGCCGCTGCCGAACTACCTGGAGCGCATGCTCGGCTTCTTCCGCGACCCGGACGTCGGCTTCGTCATCGGCCCGCAGGTCTACGGCAACTACGACAACTTCGTCACCAAGGCCGCCGAGTCGCAGCAGTTCCTCTTCCACGCGCTGATCCAGCGCGCCGGCAACCGCTACGGCGCGCCCATGTTCGTCGGTACGTCGAACGCCGTGCGCATCAAGGCGCTGAAGCAGATCGGCGGCCTGTACGACTCGATCACCGAGGACATGGCGACCGGCTTCGAGATCCACCGCCACAAGAACCCGGCCACGGGCCGCAAGTGGCGCTCCGTCTACACCCCGGACGTGCTCGCGGTCGGCGAGGGCCCCAGCGCCTGGACGGACTTCTTCACCCAGCAGATGCGCTGGTCGCGCGGTACGTACGAGACGATCCTCACGCAGTACTGGAAGGGCTTCGGCACGCTGCCGGCGGGCAAGCTCTTCAACTACACGATGATGATCATCTTCTACCCGATGTCCGCGCTGAACTGGATCCTGGCGGCACTGAGCTGCGCGCTCTTCCTGGGCCTGGGCGCCTCGGGCGTGAACATCGACCCGACCGTGTGGCTGATGCTCTACGGCAACGCCTCCGCGCTCCAGATCGGCCTGTACGTCTGGAACCGCCGCCACAACGTCTCCCCGCACGAGCCGGAGGGATCCGGCGGTGTGGCCGGCATGGTCATGTCCGCGCTGTCCGCGCCGCTCTACGCCAAGGCCCTGATCGACTCGGCCCTCCGCCGCAAGAGCAAGTTCGTCGTCACCCCGAAGGGTGACTCGGCGAGCCCGGACCGGTGGTTCGGGACCTTCCGGTACCACTGGTACTTCATCGGGATCTTCGTCGCCTCCATCGTCGCCGGTTTCGTCCTCGGGAACTCCCACCCCGCGATGGTCGTCTGGGCGTCGTTCGCGACGCTGATCACCGCGTTGCCGATCTTCGTCTGGCGGCACATGCTGCGCCAGGAGAAGAAGCGCCGCCCCGCCCGGCACGCCGGCGGGGGCCGCCCGCCGCAGCCGCCCGCGCCCGCCGTGGACCACGCGCCGCAGGCCAGGCCGAGCTGGGCCGAGCAGAACGACACCATGCAGATCGCCCTTGGGGGACGTAACAAATGAGCAGCCTGCCCGTCCGGCCGAACCACCGGAAGAACCGCGCCCGTCGCATCCTGATAGGCACGGCGGTGGTCGCGGTGGTCGCCGGGTTCAACGGGCCGGCCCTCTACCGGTACGGCTCGGAGAAGTACCACGACTACACGATCAACAAGCCGGAGTACAAGGCCGCCAACGGCCACTGGGACTTCCTCGACGTCCCCTCCGAGTTCCGGATCAACACCATCCACGCGGCGCTGCTGCACACCGGCAAGGTGCTGCTCATCGCCGGCTCCGGCAACAACCAGAAGAACTTCGACGCGAACAAGTTCGAGTCGGTCCTGTGGGACCCGAAGACGAACACGTTCAAGAAGATCCCCACTCCCAAGGACATGTTCTGCGCCGGGCACACCCAGCTGCCCGACGGGAAGCTGCTGGTCGCGGGCGGCACCAAGCGGTACGAGAAGCTGAAGGGCGACGTCACCAAGGCCGGCGGCCTGATGATCGTCCACAACGAGGACCCGGACAAGCCGATCACGCTGCCCGCGGGCACCGAGTTCACCGGCAAGGCCAACGGAAAGACCTTCGTCTCCAAGGACCCGATCCTGGTGGAGAAGGCGAAGAAGGTCTTCGACCCGGCCACGGGCGCCTTCCTGCGCACCGAGCCGGGCCTCGGCCGGATCTACGTCGAGGCCGAGAAGTCCGGCAAGGAGTTCGAGACCGGAACCGAGGACAACTACAAGATCGAGGGCCTGAAGGGCAAGGACGCCCGCAACGTCTACGGCATGGCGCAGAAGCTCGCCCTCGACAAGAAGGACTTCCAGGGCATCAAGGACGCCTTCGAGTTCGACCCGGTCGCCGAGAAGTACATCAAGGTCGACCCGATGAACGAGGCCCGCTGGTACCCCACGCTGACCACCCTGAAGGACGGCAAGGTCCTCGCCCTCTCCGGCCTCGACGAGATCGGGCAGATCGTCCCTGGCAAGGACGAGATCTACGACCCGAAGAAGAAGACGTGGGAGTACACCGGGATCGAGCGCCGCTTCCCGACCTACCCGGCGATCTTCCTGATGGACAACGGCAAGCTCTTCTACTCCGGCTCCAACGCCGGGTACGGCCCCGCCGACGTCGGCCGTGAACCGGGCGTCTGGGACCTGGAGACCAACGAGTTCGACAAGATCCCGGGCCTGAGCGACCCCGACAAGATGGAGACCTCGGCGACGGTCATGCTGCCGCCCGCGCAGGACCAGAAGTTCATGGTCATCGGCGGCGGCGGAGTCGGCGAGTCCCAGGAGTCCAGCGAGAAGTCCCGTCTGGTCGACCTGAAGGACCCGAACCCGCGCTTCAAGGACGGCGCCACGCTGGAGAAGGGCACCCGCTACCCGAGCGCCTCGCTGCTGCCGGACGACACCGTGCTGGTGACCGGCGGCTCCGAGGACTACCGGGGCCGCGGCGGCTCCAACATCCTGCAGGCGCGTACGTACGACCCGAAGACCGGCCAGTACAAGCGGGTCGCCGACCCGGCGGTGGGCCGCAACTACCACTCGGGGTCCGTGCTGCTGCCCGACGGCCGCGTGATGATCTTCGGGTCCGACTCGCTCTTCGCCGACGCCGCCAACACCAAGCCCGGCGTCTTCGAGCAGCGCATCGAGATCTACACCCCGCCCTACCTGTACCGGGACGCGCGGCCGAAGATCACCTCGGGGCCGGAGACGATCAAGCGCGGCGGGAGCGGGGTCTTCAAGACGCCGGACGCCGCGAAGATCAAGACGGCGAAGCTGATGCGGCCGAGCGCGGTCACGCACGTGACGGACGTCGACCAGCGCTCGATCGCGCTGGAGGTGGAGAAGACGGCGGACGGCATCGAGGTGACGGTGCCGAAGAACCGCGCCCTGGTGCCCTCCGGCTGGTACATGCTCTTCGTCACGGACGACAAGGGCACGCCGTCGGAGGCGGTCTGGGTCGAGGTGCCGTAAGCGGGTCGAGGTGCGTTGAGCCGAAGGGCCCCGGCGGTCGCCGGGGCCCTTCGCGTACGCGGGTCTACTTCGTGTTGCGGGCCAGTTCGAGGGCGTACTCCGGGAACCAGTCGCCCGCCTTCGGGCCGCCCTTGCAGTCGCCGTCCGACTCGCCGGGGCGCTTGATCCACAGGTACGCGTCGACCAGCGGGTCACCGGTCTCGGTGGTGGGCGTCTCACCGAGCGCGCGGCCCGGCGGGTTGCACCAGCGCTCGGCGGGGTCGCCGTCGGTGTAGGGGCCGTTGCCGTTGCGGCTGGTGTCGATGACGAAGTGCTTGCCGCCGACGTTCGCCGAGACCTTCCGGCCGTACTCCTTGCTGGCCTCGGTGGTCTGGAAGTTGGCGACGTTCACCGCGAAGCCGTCGGCCTGCCCCACGCCCGCGCGCTTCAGCGGCTCGAAGATCTGGTCGGGCTTGCCCCAGCCCGCGTTGCCCGCGTCCAGGTACACCTTGGTGTGGGGCTGCTGCTTCAGCCGCTGGACGGCACCGCGCAGGAGGTCATACCGCTCCTCGTGGTAGCGCCCGTCGGTGCAGTTGTCCACCATGTGCATCACGGCGTCCGGCTCCAGGATCACCGTCGCCGGGCGGTCGCCGATGCCCTTGGCGACCTTGTCGAGCCAGTCGCGGTACGCGTTGCCGTCGGCGGCGCCGCCCGCGGAGTGCTGGCCGCAGTCGCGGTGGGGGATGTTGTAGAGGACGAGGACGGCGTCCCGGTCGGCCTTGGCGGCGGCTTCCGTGTAGCCGCGGGCCTCCGCCTCCGGGTTCTCGGCGCCCACCCACTGGCCCATCGGCTGGGCGGCGATCTTCTTGATCAGCTCGGCGTTCTCCGTGTCCCCGTCGCGCACCCGACTGGCGAACGCCTGGGCCGCCTTCCCCTCCGGGTTGACCCAGAACGGGGAGACCTCCTTGGGCTGCTGGCCGATCCCCGGCGCCGGCCCCTGCGACCGCCCACCGCCGTCCGAGGAGGAACACCCCGCCAGCAGCAGCGCCGCGACCGCCCCCACCGCGGCCGCGCCCAGGCGCGCACGACCGGTGCAACTGCCGTACATCCACTCCCCTTTGGTGCACTGTCGTCTCGTCGGGGCCACCCCCCAGGCGCCCCGCCCCGGACAAGCCCGGTCGAATCCATCCTGACACACGGGCCGGTCGCGGATCAGTGTGCCCTGGATCGGCGGACCGAATCAGTGGAGCCGGATCAGCGGAGCCGGGTCAGCGGACCCTGGTCAACGGGGCCCGGTCAGCGGGGCCCGGTCAACGGGGCCCGGTCACGCCCGTGAGGTACGCGGAGACGACGACGTTCGCCGTGTAGGCGCCCGAGGCGCGGTCGAAGGTGCCGCCGCAGGTGATCATCCGCAGCTCGGCGCGGCCCGGGCGCCGCTGCCCGTACACCTTCCCGGGGTCGAACTCGTCGCGGGCGACGACCTGCACGTCCTCGATGGTGAACTCGGCGACCGAGCCGTCGGTCCGGGTCACCCGGACCCGTTCGCCGGGGCGGGCCGAGCTCAGCCCGTAGAAGACGGCCGGTTCGGTCTCCGTGTCGACATGGCCGGTGAAGAGGGCCGCTCCGTCCGTGCCGGGCTCGCTGCCGGCGCCGAACCAGCCGACGGTCCGCGGAGTCTCGTACGGCGGCGGGTCTATCGCGCCGCTGCTGTCGAGGCCCCGCGCCACGACCGGGGCGGCGATGCCCAGCGACTCCACCTCCAGCCGGGTCGGCCCGGCCGGCTCCAGCGGCGGGTGCGCGGGCGGCAGCGGTACACCGAGGGGGCGGCCGACGGCGGCCACGTCGCCGGTGGTGGGGGCGGACAGGCCACCGGGGCCGTCGGCTATGCCCTTGCCCCAGAGCCACAGGCCGAGGAGGAGCAGGGCCCAGGCCACGCCGGTGAGCAGCCGCCCGGAACCCGCCGGGCGGTCCGGGGTCGACGCCATGGCCGTCAGTCCGCGCCCGGGCCCGTACCCACGCCGGTACGCCGGCGGCGGCGCAGGCGGGCGCTGCGGAACGCCACGGCGACGGCCGCCGCGCCCGCGAGGACGAGGCCGATCACGGTGTGCGGGGTGCCGGGCCCGCCCTCGCCGGCGTCGGCTCCGGTGACGGCGTCGGCGACGCTCGGGGCCTGGGCGGGGTCGGCGGCGAGCGCGGCCGCGCCACCGCCCCCGGCCCGTACGGGCGCGGTGGGGCTGGCCGGCGCCGGGAGCATGACGTGGACGGTGCCGACGGCGTGGTGGTCGCGGCCGTCACAGTGCACGGTGACGTCGTACGTACCAGGGGAGATCTGGGGCTTGACCGCGGTGGCGCCGCGCAGGGGCGCGCCCTTGCCGTCGGGGGCGGAGAGCGGCGCGTCGGTGAGGAACGCCTTGGACCTGGCGTGGCCGTGGTCGCGCTTGCAGCCGGTGACGCGGACCTCGACGTCGGCGCCGGGGGCGGCGATGGCCGGGAGGACCAGGGCCGTCACCTTGTGGTGTCCGCCCGGTTCCTCCTCCCCCGCGTGCGCGAGGCCGGCGGCCGGTGCGAGCACCAGCACGGGCGCCAGTACGGTGGCCGCCCCTGCGGCACGGAGAGCAAGCAATCCTGAACGCATCGTGAACCTCCTGGTACTCGAAGATTCACTCCTGTTGGGACTTTTCGCATCTCCAGGGGACTGCGAGGGGCGGCCATTCGGCGCAATCACCGCTCTGACCTGCGGTGACGCGGGCGGATCCGGTCAGATGCGCTCGACCAGATCGGCGATCGAGTCGACGACGGAGGACGGCCGGAAGGGGTAGCGGTCGACGTCGGCCGGGGTGGTCAGGCCGGTCAGCACCAGGAACGTCTCCATGCCCGCCTCCAGACCGGCCAGCACGTCCGTGTCCATGCGGTCGCCGATCATGGCGCTGGTCTCGGAGTGCGCGCCGATGGCGTTGAGCCCGGTCCGCATCATCAGCGGGTTCGGCTTGCCCGCGAAGTACGGGTCCTTGCCGGTCGCCTTGGTGATGAGCGCCGCGACCGCCCCGGTGGCGGGCAGCGGGCCCTCTGCGGAGGGGCCGGTCTCGTCGGGGTTGGTGCAGATGAAGCGGGCGCCGCCGTTGATGAGCCGGATCGCCTTGGTGAGGGCCTCGAAGCTGTACGTGCGGGTCTCGCCGAGGACGACGTAGTCCGGGTCGTGGTCGGTGAGGATGTACCCGATGTCGTGCAGCGCGGTGGTGAGCCCCGCCTCGCCGATGACGTACGCCGTGCCGCCCGGCCGCTGGTCGTCGAGGAACTGGGCGGTGGCGAGGGCCGAGGTCCAGATGTTCTCCACGGGCACGTCCAGGCCCATGCGGAAGAGCCGGGCGTGCAGGTCGCGGGCGGTGTAGATGGAGTTGTTGGTGAGGA
This sequence comes from Streptomyces sp. NPDC045998, assembly GCF_056430285.1. Taxonomy (NCBI): domain Bacteria; kingdom Bacillati; phylum Actinomycetota; class Actinomycetes; order Kitasatosporales; family Streptomycetaceae; genus Streptomyces; species Streptomyces sp. NPDC045998. The sequence continues at coordinate 162,780 of NZ_JBWKLJ010000012.1, read as the reverse complement.
CCAGGAAGGGCCTGTCGGTGTCCCGCAGCTTCTTGATGAACGCGTCGGCGCCGGGGATGGGGACGCCCTCGTGAATGAGGACGCCGTCCATGTCGGTGAGCCAGGATTCGATCGGCTTGCGCTCTGCCATGGTTGCGGGACTCCTGCCGTGCAAGTCGTGCGTGGGTGCTGGGGGGCGCCGCGACGGCACTGTGGCGACGCCCTCAGCGTAGGCCCTACCCGGCCGGATCAGGATGAGGTGATCTTCACCCCGTCGATCGTCCAGTACCAGTTGTTGGAGCCGGTGTAACGGAAACGGAAGCTGACGCTGGACGCGCCCGAGGGGACGGCGACGGTGAGGGACTGGGGCTGGGAGATCACGTCGGAGGTGTAGCTCTTCACGAGGGTCGGCGTCCCGCCGTTGAAGGAGGCCAGCACCTCGGCGCTCTGGCCGCCCTCCTGGCGGTAGAGCGTGGTGAAGTCCAGGGTGACCTTCGTCTTGCCGCCGACGCCGTACGCGGGGGTGACCAGCGTCGAGTCGTACGTACCGGAGAAGGTCTTGTCGGCCCACTCGTCGGAGTCGGCGACCGCGAAGACGCCCCGGGCCCGGATGTTGAGCTCGCGCTGCTGGTCGCGCTGCGTCCGGGACCAGAACTCGTCCGTCGCGAAGGACCAACCGCGCCACTCGGTCACGCCGCCGGTGCCCATGGCGTTGTTGATGACCGACCAGCCGCTGGGCGGGGTGTGCGTGAAGCCGAGGACCCCGGCGGGGATGCCGGTCTCGTCGACGCGCTGCGTCAGGGCGGACTGGAGGGTGTCGAAGGGGTCGGTGGAGCGCTGCTGGATCGGCTTGCCGTCCAGGCCCCACGCCGGGTCGGGGACGATGCCGAGCTGGTGGAAGACGGTGGCGGCGACGTCCACGAGCCGGGTGTCGAGCGGGCGGGCGCCGGCCGCGATGCCGGGGCCGGTGGCGAGGACGAAGGTGCGCCGCTCCTCGATGGAGCTGCCGCCGTGGCCGCCCGCGTCGACATGGCCGTGGTCGGTGGTGACGATGACGGTCCAGCGCTCGGAGGCGTACGTGGGGCGGGCCTTGATGGCGGCGAGCATCCGCCCGAGCTGGGCGTCCTGGACGGCGATGGCGTCGAGGTACTTCTGGCCGGTGCCGCTGCCGTGCGCGACGGCGTCGGTGTTGCCGAGGTAGACGAACAGGACGTCGGGGTTCTGGTCGCGGAGGACCGCCTCCGTCTCGGCGGTGATGGTGGCGTCGTGGGCGACGTAGCCGTCGCGGTCGCCGTCGAGGACCAGCTTGGCGTCGGCGCCGGGCGTGACGGTGCCCTGGGTGTCCAGCGCCTTCCAGTCGACGGCGGCGTACGTGGAGAGGGCGGGCCGCACCTGGGCGAGGCGGGCGAGGAAGCCGGGGTACCGCCCGTAGTTCTTGCCGGTGAAGGTGTTGTCCTTGACGCCGTGCTTGTCGGGCCAGACGCCGGTGGAGATCGTCGACCAGCCCGGCCCTGAGGAGGTGGCGGCCATGGGGTTCGCGTACAGCAGCGACAGGCCGTAGGTGCCGTTCGCCATCATCGCCTTCAGGTGCGGGGCGTTGGCGGCCTCGATCCTGTCGTGCCGCAGCCCGTCCATGCCGACGACGAGGACCTTGTCCTGGCTGGTGCCGTTCGGGAGCGTCGGCGCGGCGGCGGCCGGGGCGGCGGCGACGGCAGCGGTAGCGGCTCCGGCCGCCGCTGCGGCGAGCACGGTACGGCGGGACATGCCGGTCTGGGGCATCGAGGAACCTCCATGGGGGGTGCGGGGGCATGCCAACACCCCTGGTGTGCCAGGGGTGTTGGTCCGTACCCGTTATCCTTCCGCGACCCTCTCGCGGGGCACCAGATACGTGCGGTGAACGGTTGGCTCCGGCTTAGCCGCCCGTCGCCGCCTTCCACGCGTCGACGTACGTCTTCAGGTTCTCGTCGATGTCCGCCCCGTCCGGCTCGAAGACGTCGACGCCCTCCATCAGCCGGGCGAGTGCGACGGCGTTGGCGTCGGTGGGCCTCACGTCCGTACGGGCCGGGAAGCCGCCGCCGACAGCGCTGACCTGGCGCTGCGCCCGCTCGCCGAGCATGAAGTCCAGGAGCTCATCGGTATAGCTGGCGAGCGCCGGCGGCTGCTCCAGCTTGGGCCCGGCGACGACGGTGCCGCGCCCCTGGCGGCGCAGCCGCCCTTCGAGCAGCAGTTCGCGCAGGGCCTGCCGTACGGTCTCGCGGGAGACCTCGTACCGCACGGCCAGATCGCGCTCGGTGGGCAGGGTGCCGCCTTCGCCGAGGTCGTCGAGGAGGGCGGAGATGCGGGCCTTGACCGCGTAGTACTTGGGGACGCGCCCGTGCTCCGGGATGCCGGAGCGGACGGGTGCGCCAGGGGAGGCCTGGCCGTTCGGGTAGTCCACGGCGGGATGGTCCGCAGACGTACGTGAACGTCAGGAGCGGCCTGCCCCTCGGCGCCCGGCCCCTCGGCGGCCGCCGCCACGGCGCCCGACCCCTCGGTGCCCGCCGTCACGGCGCCCGACCCCTCGGTGCCCGACCCACCACCGTGCCCCGGTACCGAGGAGGAGCGCGAGGGCGGTGGCCCCGGCCAGGAGGAACGTGTCGTGGCCGGTCTTCGACAGCTCGTCGGCCACCCCGGGCTCCGCCGCCTCGCCGGTCGGCGGCGGCCCGGTGGGCTCGGCCGTGGCCTCGCCGGCCGGGCGCTCCTCCCCGCGGACGGCGAAGCGGTAGTCGCCGGACTCCCCGACCCAGTCGCCGTCGTCGCCGCGGCGCTGCACGATCGCGGCGTTGGCGGTGACCTCGTCGGGGCGGGCGGCGGAGGTGAAGGCGAGCCGTACGGGGACGGTGAGGGTCCGGCCGGGCGGCACGGTGTAGCCGGGGAAGCCGTTGTCGAGGACGCCGACGAGTTCGTTGTGGTCGGTCTTCTCGATGGTCACGGGGTGCGGACGGCCGCCCTCCGCGGGGCCTCGCTCGTCCTCGTAGAACTCCAGCTGGATCTGCGAGGGCTGGAGGGTCTGGGCGCGGTCGGTGAAGACGATGACGGGGTGGATGTTGCCGCAGGTGCGGGCGGTGGTGTTGGTCAGCTCGACGCGCCAGGTCCGGAAGCCGCCGCCGGCCTCGTACGTGGTGGGCCCGTCCTTGATCCGCGTACCGATCGGGAAGGCGGTGTCGGCGGCGTCCCCGCAGGTCGGCTGGCGCTCCGGCACGGCGATGGTGTCGGCACCGCCGGAGGTGTCGGCGCCGCCCCCGGCGACGGGCGGGGGCGTGGGTGCGGGCGCGGGCATGGTCGCGGTCGCGGTCGATGCGGCCAGCGCGGTGCCCGCGACGACGGAGGGGACGGCGAGCAGGGCAACCGTGGCTCCGGTGGCGAGGGCGTGACGCAGTCGCATGGGGGCACCTTCGGCGGGGCGCGGAAAGTCGTGCCCCGAGAACCTGCCACGCATCGCCGCCACCGCACCGGCCGGGGCGGGGTGGCCCGCCGTACGGGGGCACGTATGCGCCCGATCAGCGGAGCGGGGGTGGGGGCGCGTGCGGCAGAGCCGGGGCCCGGCGGGGTGGGCGGAGGCGAGTGCTCCGCGAGCCCGGCCACGCCGGGTCCACGTGGGCCCACGCCCCGACCCGGGACCGGCGAGCCCGGCCCCTCGCCGACGTACCCGCCCGACGGCCCGGCGGCCGGGGTCCCGGGGGTCCGGGGGCCCGGGGGTCCGGGGGCCCGGGGGTCCGGGGGTCCGGGGCTCGCGACCCGGCACAGCCGGGGCCCAGCCCCTGCCCCGCTCAGAGGCCGAACAGCGGCGCCAGCGCCAGCAGTGCCGCGCCCTGGGCGACCTGGTGGTCGCCGGTAGCGGTACCGGCATCACCCCCACCACCGGCACCACCGGCACCACCGGCACCGGGCTTCGCGTCCGTGAGGCTCACCGGGACCGGCCGCACGCCGCCCTCGCGGCGCGCGCGCTCCTCCAGGACCGCGCCGACTCCTCGCACGAAGGGCTCCGGCGCCGCCGCGACGACGCGCCCGCCCAGCAGGACGCGGTCGATGTCCAGGAGGCCGACGAGGTTGGCGGCGCCGACGCCCAGCACGCGCGCGGCCTCCGCCAGGTCGCCGCGCGACACCGCCGCGAGGCACAGCGCCTCCAGGCAGCCGCGCGCGCCGCACCCGCACGGCGGGCCGTCGAGCTGCACGGTCTGGTGCCCGAACTCGCCCGCGCCGGTCCGGGCGCCCCGGTGGAGCGTGCCGCCGAGGACGAGCCCGGCGCCCAGTCCCGTACCGAGGTGGAGGTACGCGAACGACTCCCCGCCCCGCCCCCGCGCGGCGATACGGAAGGCGGCGGCGTTCGTGTCCTTGTCGAGGACCACGGGGAGCCCGAGGCGTTCGGCGAGCGCGTCGCGCAGCGGGAACCCGTCCCATTCGGGGAACCCGGTCACGCGGTGCGGTACGCCGGCGGCGTGGTCGAGCGGCCCCGGCATGGCGACCCCGGCGCCGAGGACGGTCGCGTCGAGGAGGCCCGCCGCCTCCCGCGCCGCCACCCCGAGGACGGCCTCCGTACCCGCGCCGAGGTCCAGCGGAACGCCGCGCGCCGCGACGACCGCCCCGGCGAGGTCGACGCGGACGACCGTGAGCTCGTCGCGGTCGAGGTGGAGCCCGAGGGCGTGGGCGGCCCCGGGCACCAGGCGCAGCACGGTGCGGGGCTTGCCGCCCGTGGAGGCGCGGCGCCCCGCGTCGACGGCGAGGCCCTCGTCCCGCAGCCGGGCGATGATCTTGCTGATGGCCTGCGGGGTGAGCCCGGTGCGCTCGGCGAGCTCCAGCCGGCTGACGCCGTCCTCGCCCGCCTGCCGCAGCAGGTTGAGCAGCAGGGCAGTGTTGTGGCTGCGCAGAGCGTTGATGTTCACGGTCCCATTGTCCGGCCCGCTTGCACTTTGGCAACAGCGTTGCTTAAGTGGGCCGCATGACTGGAACGCCTGGAACGCCTGGAACGCTGCGCGTCGGACTCGTCGGCTACGGCCTCGCGGGCTCCGTCTTCCACGCCCCGCTGATCGCCGCGACCGAGGGCCTGGTACTGGACACGGTCGTCACGTCGAACGCGGAGCGCCAGGAGCAGGCGCGCGCCGCGTTCCCGGGGGTCCGGGTCGCGGCGTCCACGGAGGAGCTGTGGGACCGGGCGGGCGAGCTGGACCTGATCGTGATCGCCTCCCCCAACAAGACGCACGTCCCGGTCGCGACCGCCGCCCTCGAGGCCGGCCTGCCGGTCGTCGTCGACAAGCCGGTCGCGGGCACGGCGGCGGAGGCGCGGGGCCTCGCGGCCCTCGCCGAGGAGCGCGGCCTGCTCCTCTCCGTGTTCCAGAACCGCCGCTGGGACAACGACTTCCTCACGCTCCGCTCGCTCGTCGAGCGCGGCGAGCTCGGCGACGTACAGCGCTTCGAGTCCCGGTTCGAACGGTGGCGGCCGCAGTTGAAGGGCGGCTGGCGGGAGTCGGGGGCGCCGGAGGAGTTCGGCGGGCTGCTGTACGACCTGGGCAGCCATGTCGTGGACCAGGCGCTGGTGCTGTTCGGCCCCGCCACGCGGGTGTACGCCGAGTCGGACGTCCGGCGGGCGGGCGCCGAGGCGGACGACGACACCTTCATCGCGCTGACGCACGCGAACGGCGTCCGCTCCCACCTGTACGTCAGCGCCACCGCCGCCCAGCTCGGCCCGCGCTTCCGGGTGCTCGGCTCGCGCGCCGGGTACGTCAAGTACGGCCTGGACCCGCAGGAGGCGGCCCTGCGCGAGGGCCTGCTGCCGGGCACGAGCCCGGACTGGGGCACGGAGCCGGAGGCGCTGTGGGGCCGCCTGGGTGCCGGGGAGTCGCCGGTGACGGGCGGCGGCACGCCGGTCCCGTCGCTGCCGGGCGACTACCCGGCGTACTACGCGGCCATCGCCGCCGCCCTGCGCGACGGCACGCCCCCGCCGGTGACGGCCCACGAGGCGGCGGCCGCGCTGGACGTCCTGGAGGCGGCGCGCCGCTCGGCCCGCGACGGCGTGGCGGTGACGCTGTGACCGCGCCCTCCCCCGCCCCCACCACGGCTCCCACCATTGAGGAGCTCGAAGCCCAGCAGGCCCGCCTGACGCTCCCCCACTTCACGTACGAGGACGCGTGGCGGCTGGGCACGCTGCTGGTCGACCTGGCCCGCGAACGCCGGGCCCCGGTCGCGATCGACATCCACCGCGGCCCGCAGCAGCTGTTCCACTGCGCGCTGCCCGGCTCCAGCGCCGACAACGACGCCTGGATCGACCGCAAACGCCGCGTCGTCGAGCGCTACGCCGAGAGCTCCCTCCTCGTCGGCACCCGCTTCCACGCCAAGGGCAAGTCCTTCGACACCGACTCCCGCCTGGACCCCGACTCCTACGCGGCCCACGGCGGCTCCTTCCCGCTCACGGTCACCGGCGTCGCGGGCGTCATCGGCACGGTGACGGTCTCGGGCCTGCCACAACTGGAGGACCACGCCCTGGTGGTCGAGGCGCTGGAGCGGTTCGTCGCGGGGCTGTGACGGCTGCCCCGGGTTCCGGACCAGGGGAGGCGGCGTCTCACCGGGTGCCCTGACGCGAGCGGGTGAGGTCCGCCGCGAGGCCACCGCGAGGACTCCTGAGGCGGTACTTGTACGTCCGCATCGCTTCACCCATTCGGAGCAATCCAACCGCGCGGCATCACCCGACCGGCCCTACGGTCGAGAAGGCGTGCAAACCGATCACCCTCGCCGAAGCGCGCCGGAAGGAGGCAGTCATGCGCTCCATGAGAGCAGCCGCCGTCGCCCTCGCGGGAGGCGCCACCCTGCTGGCCCTGACGGCCGCCCCGTCGTCGGCAGCGGCCCCGGCCGTTGATCCCGGCGCCGCCACCAAGGCGGTGGACTGCGGTACCGGCTGGAACGGCCTCTCCGTCGTCGCGGTGACCACGAAGGGCAGCTCCGCCTGCGGCACCGCGCACCGCGTGGCCAACGCGTACGGCGACGCCGTCCAGGCCAAGCACCACGGTGGCAAGGGGCGCAAGGTCGTCGTGGTCCACGTGGACGACGCTCGCTGGAAGTGCCGCGAGCGCCAGGGCGACCCGAACCCGTACACGGAATGCGTCAACCTCAAGGACCGCGCCGAGAAGGTGCAACTGGTGTCCTGACCGGTCGTCGACGAGCGGCGGGCCGCCCCCGCACAGGGGCGACCCGCCGCATCAAGCCGTCAGGGTGCTGCGCGTCGCGCGCTCACGCGTCCTTGAGCTCCTGGCGCTGCCGCCCGAGCCCCTCGACCTCCAGCTCCACCACGTCGCCGGCGCGCAGGTACGGCTTCGGCTCCGGCTGGCCCATCGCCACGCCCGCCGGCGTACCGGTGTTGATGACGTCACCGGGGTAGAGGGTCATGAACTGGCTGACGTAGCGCACCACCTCACCGACCGGGAAGATCTGGTTGGCGGTGGTGCCGTCCTGCTTGAGCTCGCCGTTGACCCACAGTTTCAGCGACAGCGCCTGCGGGTCCGGCACCTCGTCCGCCGTCACGAGCCAGGGGCCGAGCGGGTTGAAGGTCTCGCAGTTCTTGCCCTTGTCCCAGGTGCCGCCGCGCTCGATCTGGAACTCGCGCTCCGAGACGTCGTGCGCGACCGCGTACCCGGCCACGTGCGCGAGCGCCGCCTCCGCGGACTCCACGTAGCGGGCCGTACGGCCGATGACGACCGCGAGCTCGACCTCCCAGTCGGTCTTGCGGCTGCCGCGCGGTACGAGCACGGTGTCGTCCGGTCCGACGACCGTGTCGGCCGCCTTGAGGAAGACCACCGGCTCGGCGGGCGTCGCCTGGCCGGTCTCGGCGGCGTGGTCGTGGTAGTTCAGCCCGATGCACACAACCTTGCCGATCCGCGCGACCGGCGGCCCGATCCGCAGCCCGGTCGCGTCGAGCGCGGGCAGCACACCGGCGCCGACGGCGGCACGGATCCGGTCGAGGGCGGAGGCGTCGGAGAGCAGGTTCCCGTCGATGTCCGACACGAGCGCGGACAGGTCGCGGAGGGTCCCCTCCTGGTCCAGCAGCGCAGGGCGTTCGGCGCCCGCCGTACCGACGCGCAGCAGCTTCATGGTCTTCTCCCTGTGGTCGAGGTGGGCCCCGGCCGATGGGGTGCGGCCATCGGAGGATTGGTCGATCCTCCAATACCGCAGGTCACCCCGCAAGACCTCGTTCACACAGTGGACCTTTACGCGCGAGTAACCGCAGGGGTCGGCGCACCTCTGCGAAAGAGGTACGCCCGCTCCGCCGCGCCCCACGCCGTGCTCGTGACGACGTACAGGCCGGCCGCCAGCGGCAGCACGGCGACGCTGATGAGCGTCCCGTACCCCAGGAGCGGCATCAGCCGGGTGACCGCCCCCGGCAGCTCCGCGCCGGCCGCCTCACCCATCACGCCCATCACACCCATCTCGCGCCGCGCCCGCCGGTACGTGTACGTGGCGAGCCCGGTCACGATCATGAACAGCGCCAGGTACACCAGCCCGGCCGGCCCGAAGAGCCCGCCGTCCGCCAGGGCGCCCGTCCAGCGCCCACCGAGGGGCGCGGCCAGCAGGGCGTGCCCGTCCATGCCGCCGCCGGTGAAGAGGTGGTACATCAGGAAGAACGCGGGCAGCTGCAGCAGGCTCGGCAGGAACCCGGCGAACGGCGACACCTGCTCCCCCACGTACAGGTCCATCACGGCCCGCTGCAGCCGCTCCGGGTTCCGCCCGTACTTCCTGCGCAGCTCGGCGACGCGCGGCGCGAGCCGCATCCGCGCCCGCTGCCCGCGCGCGGCGGCCCGCGACAGCGGGTGGAGGGCGAGCCGTACGGCCACGGTGAACAGGACGATCGCGGCGGCGGTGGCGGAACCGTGGAACAGCGGCTGGAGCAGCGCGGCGAGGCGCTCGACCAGCGAGGCGAAAGCGGACATGGTGAGGGAACCCTCCGAGGGTCTCGTCGTACCGGAATGAGGTGTTTTCGGCATGCCGGATTGACGACGGAACCGCGTGGAGAACGGTGAAAAGGGGAGCGGGAACCTCTACGCGGCCGTCGCGACGAGACGCCGGCCGGGCGCCCTGGGCCGTCGGCGGCCCGGCGCGTCGGGGTCACGCTGCCGCAGGAAGGCGGTGCGCTGCTCGCGGTCCCGGAGGGCGGTGCGTATGCGGGTCGGCGGCACGGCGGCCGCGCGGCGCGAGGCGACGACGGCGTACGTGACCAGCGCGGACCCGACGGCGACGAGCGCGGCGGCGACGGAGAACGCCCCGCCGTCGGCGAAGAGGAGGTACAGGACAGCGGTCAGGCCGCACATCACGGACACCCACACGGCAAGACGGCGCATGCGATCCCCCTCCCTTCACCGTCTCGAACGCACGCCCGTCCCGCATGGTTCCCGGCGCGGACGACGGGCTCGGACGGCGGGCGCGGGGGACGGGCCCCCGCCGCCCCCGTACAGCAGTACGGTGTCCCCCATGCGCCCCGATGACACGTCTGCCGACCACATCACCGAAGCCGAGCGCCTGCTGCGCACCGCGGCGCAGTACCCCGAAGACCGCGAACCGCTGCTGCTGCGGGCGGCCGCCCACCTGGAGCTGGCGGGAGCCCGCGCCCGCGCGACGACCCTCTACGACGACCTCCTCGCCGCCACCCCGCCGCCGGAGAACCCGCACCTGGTGAAGGCGCTCAAGGCGGCGAACCTGTGGGAGTACGGCCACGAGGCCGAGGCCCGGGCGATCCTCGACGGCCTGCGGGCGACGCCCCCGACCGACGCCGCCGCGTGGGAGATCGTCGCCGAGACGCTGGAGGCCCACGACGAACTGGAGGCCGCCGAAGCGACCTTCACCACGGCGGTCACCACCCTCCTGCCCTCCCCCGACGACGAGGTCCCGTACCCGGCGCAGTCCCTTCTCATGGGCCGCCACCGCGTCCGCCGCCTGCTCGCGCTGTCGCACGATGACTGGGACGTCCTGGCCGACCGCCTCCACCGGGGCGCGGTACCCCTGGACGAGCTCCACGACCCCAAGCGCCTCTGGTCCCTGGGCTCGGACGACCCGGCCGAGCTCCAGGCGGAGATCGAGCGCCTGCGCAGCGAGCTGGGCTCGTACCGCACGGCCCTCTCCCGCCCCTTCCCGGTGGCGGTCCTGCTCTGGCCGCCCAACGAACTGGCCGAGCTCCTCGCGGCCTACCCGGAGCTGGAGGCCGAGTACCCCACCCACGAGGCCCACCTCACCGACCTGGAGGCCTCCCTCCGCGAACTCGCGGCCGCCGGCACCCCGAACCTCGGCATCGTCCAGGGCACGGTCCCCTCGTACGAAGCCTTCGCCGCCTCCGAGGCCGCCTCCCCCGCCAACCCGGACCTGCTCCCCCAATACGCCACCACCCTCGCCGCCCGCGGCCACGCGACCCCCTGGCCCCCGGCCCGCACGTCCCCGTGCTGGTGCGGCTCGGGCACGGTGTACGGGGAGTGCCACGGGACGTTGGAGGTCTGACAACGGGCGCTGCCGCCGTTCGCCCACTTCTCCGCAGGAACTGGGTGCGGGTGGGCGTCCTGCCGCCCCCTTTGACCGGCACCGGCTGCGGAGTCGTGGGCTCCAGCAATGTCTTGAGGCCCATGGCGCCCGGTCCACCGTGGCAACCCAGGCTACGGCCGTCGCCTCGACCGCGACGACGACGGCGTCACCTGCTACAACGGCTGACCGCCACGACCCTGCGTGGACAGCTCCCGAGAAAGGCACAGACATGGCCGCACCAGCATGGTTGCCCGGATTGCTCGCATGGAAGGCCACGTCTAATAAGACAGTGCAGGATGTATGTGGAACCAATCTAGCACCAAACATATCTGATATAGCCAATAAGACCAGCATCCGCATCGCGAAGGCCGTGCTCGACGACCTCGGCGTCACCAGGCAGGTAACCGCAAGCTCCGCCGAAGCAAAGGAGGAAAGCCGAGGCACAGCTCTAGAAAATGCCGTGACAGCGGAACTCCTGACCAGACTTCCAAAGATTCGCCCGGAGATGCCATGGGCCGTCAAACGAGGCGAGGACGTTCGGAATTTCGAGCAGTACAAGCACCTCGCCGAACTTCGGGAGATACTCGCCAGCACCCCTAGTTTGAGGGTGACACTCGGCACCGATTATCAAATCGCCCCGGACGTCACTATTTCTCTCAACGCACCCGGTAACCCGCTGCATGCTGTCGTCTCCTGCAAATGGACCCTGCGCTCTGACCGCGCCCAGAATGTCCGGCACGAGTTCAACTTGCTCGTCCGGTCTCGCCGGGGCCGCGCACCCCACTTGGTTGCCGTCACTGCCGAACCACTCCCCAGTCGGCTTGCCTCCCTCACTCGCGGAACCGGAGAAATCGACACTGTCTATCATGTCGCCTTCGAGGAAACCCAGGCAGCGGTCCAGGAGCACGGCACCGTTCGGCACCGCAAGAACGAACCTTCTCAGCTGGAGCTATGGCAGGAGATGACGGAGCAGAACCGGCTCAGGGACTATAACCAGCTAGCCCTGGATTTGGTCAGGTATTAGCCTTCACGCGCCAACCGGAAAAGGGTCTTCCGACAACAGCGTCATGAAGTGCCGTACGTCCCCGGCGCCGCCGCTCAGCAAGGGGCGGAAGACCCTGCTGGCCGAGGCCGGCGGGCAGAGGTGGCCTTAAGCGCGACGAAGTGGTAGACACGCCGGAGACTGACGGGCATCTTCACAACTCTGGGGCGAACTGATGTCAGACCAGTGGCAGCCGCCTGCGGGATCGTGGGCATCCTCCGCAGCGCGGCGCCGCAACATGCAAGCGATCCGCAGCAGGGATACAAAACCTGAGCAACTCATCCGACGGCTCGTGCATGCCCAGGGACTGCGGTACAGGGTTGCAGCCAAACCCCTGCCCAACTTGCGCCGGACGGCTGACATGGTCTTCCGTCCAGCGAAGGTCGCCGTGTTCATCGATGGCTGTTACTGGCACGGCTGCCCTGAGCACTACGTCCCGCCGAAGACCAACCCTGGCTACTGGTCGGACAAGGTGGCTCGCAACATGGCCCGCGACCGCGACACGGATGAACGCCTCCGGGAGGCAGGCTGGCTTGTGCTCCGGTTCTGGGAGCACATGCCGGCCACCGAATGTGTAAGTGCGATCACTCGCGCCGTAAACGATCGGCGAAGCAAGGGCACTCAGAGCAGCGCGGGCAGAACTCCCTGAGAATTCCCCCACGTTGTGCCGTCAGGCTCAAGGTCCCCGGCCGGGGGATCGATCAGGTCACCCTTCCGCTCGAGCGCCTGCTTAATTGCTCGGCCGACAGCTTCCGCGACAGGCGGAGGGAAGGCGTTTCCTACCTGCCGGTAGCGAGCGGTTTTCCGGCCTGAGAACTTCCAGTTCTGACTGTCTGGGAACCCTTGGATGATGGCAGCCTGCTCGACAGTTAGCATGGGCCATTTTTTGTCTGCCGGGTTACCCAGGTCCCGGGCCAAGTCAGGCTCGCTTTCATCATTTGCGACACCCATGCCGTTAACCCCGAGTGCCGCCCAAGCCTTCTTCGCCCTTGTGGGGCCAAGATCCGCTCCGCCGTGTTTCTTGGAACCCCCTACCAGAGTGGGGGCTACGTCACCCTGGATAGCTTCGTCCCGCCAGAGATAGAACCACTCGGGACGCCCTGCCTCCACGAAACGGCGCTTCATAGTCTCTTCGAGGGCCTCCGCCACAGTACGCCGCCGACCATTAGGGGAAGGCCACGTAAATCCACGGTAATGATCCTTGTGGATGGCCACCAGGATGGCCCGCGGCCGCAACTGCGGAACCCCATAATCTGCGGCTTCCAGAAGTCGCCAACCGCAGATCACGTACTCAGATTCCCGCAATGCCTGCTTGATCTCCTCGCGGTATGTGAAGAACTTATCGCGAGGTCTGACCAAGCCCGCTACGTTCTCGATCATGACGGCGCGTGGCTTCAGCTCTTCGACCAGATCGAGCATCGCGGGAAACAGATCACGCTCATCATCACGCCCCAATTGTTTCCCCGCTACCGAAAACGGGGGGCATGGAACTCCACCCGCCAGGAGATCGAGTTCGCCTTTTTCGATCTGGCGCTCCATCCGGGCGTTAAATTTCACGAGATGTTCAGCAGGACGGAAATTCTTGACGTCCATGTGAAGGACATCGCACTCTTCCGCTGCACGCTCGCCCCAGCGCTTGTCCGTGAGGACGTTGAGCTCCAGCGTTGCGGCCGCATGTGCGTCGATCTCAACAAGCGCAAGGTGGCGGAAACCGGCGTTGTGCAGACCGACGGCCTGCCCTCCCGCGCCTGCGCAGATCTCAATTGAGGTCAGCGGCCGACCGCTGGAACCCATGAGGACCCTCCTGGTGATGCGACTACGCATTGCGATGAGTCAGCCACAGCCAACCGCGACTGACAGCAGATATGCAAGTGTCGCATCTGACCGGTGAGGAGAGCTCCACACCCACCGCACCGCGTAGATCAGCCCCTCATGAGCGCCTCCAGGTCACGCTCGAGCTCCTCGCGCACGGCAGCCGGCATTTGCCGGTACATGCCCCACGCCTTCTCGGCCGGGCTGAGCGGGCGGCAGTCGGCCTTGATCCACGCCAGGAGGTCACGCTTGCTCCGGAGCGGAAGCTCCTTCATCCGGTCCCAGATCTGTTCCTTGGTCATCTGCACGCCAGTGAGGTGTTTCACGGTCTCGTTACAGCGGGCGCACTCGGTGAGCAGATCCTCGGCGTTCGCGCCACTGCCAGACTTATGCGGGTTCACGTGGCCGAGGGTCAGACGCGCATGGCTTCCCGGCTCATCCGCATACTCCTCGCCAGCCGCGACTCCGCAGCGGCGGCACATGTGGCCGTCCCGCTCGTACACATACCGCCGGGTCTTGGCGCTGATCTGGCGCAAGCCTGCCGCTCGGTACTCGGCGTCCCAGACTGGCAGGCCGATCTTCTCCAGGAACAGCTGGTCCGGCTGAAGGCTTGGCTTGTCGCGGTACGTGTGGATCACCCAGCCGGCCGGGCGGAGGTCGCGCATGCGGCGGTCGACCTGTTCCGTACCCTTGATCGCCTCGCGGATCCGAGCCTTCGAAAAGGTGCCGCCCTCACCCACCTCATCGCGCAGCCACAACGCCACGCGGATACGAGCGCCTAGCGACTCGTTCTGCCAGTTCATGTCCTGGTCGGACACACCATCGCCAATCATCCATACGTTCGAGCTCTCGCCCCTTCGGGCGAACAGGGTAACTTGCCGCCACTTGCCGCGGCAAGTGGCGGCAAGCTCTCTCTGGTAACAGACCACCCCTGGATGGAGCGCTCTCGGATGCCACGCCAACAGGAATGCCGCGGCTCGACCGCCCCCACCTGCCTTGAGATGTGCGCGGGAGCGGGCGGGCAAGCACTCGGATTGGAGCAGGCGGGATTCCGGCACACGCTGCTCATCGAGATCGACGAGGACGCGTGCAGCACTCTGCGGAGGAATCGACCTGAATGGCATGTCCTTCAGGCCGATGTCCGTGAGGTCAACCCTGCGGTGCTGCTGGGCGATGAGCAGCAGGTCCCGGATCTGCTGGCTGCCGGCGTGCCGTGCCCTCCCTTCTCACTCGCCGGGAGGCAGCTAGGCGGCCATGACGAGCGTGATCTCTTTCCGTCCGTGCTTGCCATCGCTCAAGAGCTGCGGCCGAAAGCAGTGCTCATCGAGAACGTGAAGGGGCTGCTGCAAGAGAAGTTCCGCACCTACCGGACAGACATCCTCAAGCGTCTGAGTGAGTGCGGATACGCCGCTGAGTGGCGCCTGCTGCACTCTTGCGACTTCGGCGTAGCGCAGCTCCGCCCCCGGGCTGTGCTCGTCGCGCTGAGACCCGACGCCTTCGCCTGTTTCCGCTGGCCTGAGCCGACCACGCCGAACGGGACGTCTCCGCTAGTCGGCGATGTCCTGCGCGCGTCTATGGCAGCAGGCGGCTGGGAGCTCGCGGACTTCTGGGCCCGGCAGGCGCAGCGCATCGCACCCACGCTGTGCGGCGGCTCGAAGAAGCACGGTGGTCCTGACCTCGGGCCATCCCGCGCCCGACGCGCCTGGGCTGACATGGGAGTGAACGGCGCGGGCATCGCCGATGCACCGCCTGCCCCCGGAGACCCCCTGCCGGTCAAACTGACCATTGCCCAGATGGCACTGCTCCAGGGGTTTCCGCCGGAGTGGGTCTTCGAGGGACGCAAGACGTCGGCATACCGCCAGGTTGGCAACGCTTTTCCACCGCCCGTCGCGTCTGCCGTCGGAAGCAGGATTCTGGCGGCACTTGCTCAAGCCAGCCCGGCCTCCGTACTCCTCACCACCCCCCAGACCGGCAAAAAGGGCGACATCCCCTCTGGTAGCAGCCTGGCGCCGCTCGCCCGTACGAGTCCCCACGCCAGCGCATGAGCTGGTACGGCAAAGCGCGCGGAGTCCCAGTGCCCACGACTGCTCCGGTCGATTGGAGCAGCGGAGCTCAGCCAGTGCCGCGCGACAGTTGCTACGTTCAGAGCTTCTCCGTCGGCACCGATGAGTACCGCCGCCATGAGCCACTGGCTGTCCTGGCACATCACCTCGTATTCGTGACGGCTGAGATGAACCACCAGGCGGGTCGGGTCCGTGGTGGCCTTCACCTCGATGTGGACGGCCTCAGCACTCACCATGGCTTCGATGTCGTACCCATATGCGTCCGACAAGTCTGCTACGTGCTTGACGCCTTCCGCCCCCGCGCTCGTTAAAAGCCGGAGAACAGCGTGCTCGCCTGCGAGCCCGGTTTCCCGGCGTGCAGCGTCCGCCGCGGGAGCCCAGCGCACGCGCGTGATGCGAGAGGCAGCGGCCCAGTCCCGTAGCTCGTGTTCGGCAACCTCGACGACCGGCTGATCTCTGTGGGTGAGAAGACCTGTACGTCGCAGCCAGTCAAGACCCTCCGCGTACTGGACGGGTGTCAGGTCCGCGTAATCGGGATGGTGGGTGAACAGTGCTCGGGCGCGGGAGACCTCGGCCACGCGAAGCTGCTCCAGCCAGCGCAGCGCCGCGCGGCGGGTTCCCTCACCGGGAGCCATGCGCATCAAGGTGGTGCAGCAAGGCACGCACATCGGCCATGTCCATACCCGCGGCCAGAGATGGCTCCTCTTCCAAGTCAGCAAGTTGCTGTACAGAAGGATCGTCCAGAATCCGGCCCATGAATTCGAGCTTCTCCTCCAGCCGGAGAGCCACCACCTCATCGATGGTCCCCTCGGCAGCGAGTACCGTGACCCAGGTTTCGGTATCGGGCGCGAGGCCAAGGCGATGGATGCGGTCAAGGCTCTGGAGAAACCGACCCGCCATGAAATCCCGGTCTACATAGACGGCGTCATGACATACATGATGGAGGCTGATCCCTTCACCAAGCGTCGCCGGGTTGGAGAGGAGAACATGACAGTCGGGGTCCTCTCGGAACCTCCTTATCTGCTCTTCCCGGTCAGACGTCCCTCCGTGCACCACTGCCGGCTGGTAGGCAGCGAACAACCGCTCCATGGTGGTGAGGCTGCGCACGAACGTCGTCCAGACGAGCGTCTTCCGCCCCATCGCCGCGTTCTCGGCGACGATGCTGAGGGCCTCCTTGTACTTAGGCGAAAGTTCGTAGCTAGGCAGGTTCTGCATCAAGGAGTACAGGGAGTCCGTCTCTGGAATCGCCAGCGGCGGGACGCGGTAGTCGAGGGGGGCGTACCGGGTCTCCCCCTCCAAGAGCAGTGCCGGACTCGTGGCCGCCATGAGGAGCCGCAGCATGGCCTTGCCGAGCGCGTCGAAGTCGGAGCGCGCGGCCTCAGCTCGTGCGGTGTAGCGGCCGACCAGTGCGTCGTAAATTTCTCTGTGCAGAGGAGCCAGCTCTACCCGGCGAATGCGCGTCTCGAACGGGGGAAGACCCAGCTCCCCCTTGGTCGTCCGCGTGAACAGCGGGCGAAGCACACGGCTGGCGTACGCGAGGTCTCCGCCAGCAACGGCCTGCGTCACCACGCGCCGGCCATGGCCTGGCCAGACGAACGAGAGCAGGTTCTCCAGGTCTCGGGCACCGTTGGGCGCTGGTGTCCCGGTGAGAATCAGGCGCCGGCGGGACAACGGACCGAGAGCCATGCAGGCGCTGCCATAGATGCCTTGCGCCCCCAGCTTCATCCGGTGCGCCTCATCCAGAATGAGCATTGCCTGACCGGCCCTCAGCCATGTAGCCAACGCTGCCAGGGACTTGTCCAGGCGCTCATAGTTGACAATCAGAACCTCTGTCCCAGGGTGGGGGCTTTTCTCCATGACCCTGACGACGAGGGGCTCTTTGAAGCACACCCGGCTCTCGTACAGCCATGACTCATAAGCCGACTTGGGGCTGACGACCAGGAGGCGGCGCACCTCACCCTGAGCACGCATCGCCGCAAACAGAGCCAGGGCCACCCGCGTCTTTCCGGCTCCCGGCACGGAAAAGTTGGCACCATGCTGCATGGAAAGAAGCTGGGCGATATCTCGTCGCTGGAAATCAGTGAGATCAGCGCACCAGCCGGGGCCAAGCAGACCCACGACCTCGTCCGGGCCAACCGGGCCAGAGGCCTCCGCGCCACCTTCCAGGCGCCGACGGGCCATCTCAGCGTCATCAAGGACACCGCCCACCAATGTGGCCAGCTCCTCTTCCCAGTGGACCGATTCCGCTTGCTGCCAGCTGCCCAGCACTTCCAGGCCTGTCAGGAAGTCATCGAGCTCCACCTCGACGGAGAGCAGGGTGCGTTGTCCGGCAGCCGGAAAGC
This sequence comes from Streptomyces sp. NPDC045998, assembly GCF_056430285.1. Classification (NCBI taxonomy): domain Bacteria; kingdom Bacillati; phylum Actinomycetota; class Actinomycetes; order Kitasatosporales; family Streptomycetaceae; genus Streptomyces; species Streptomyces sp. NPDC045998. The sequence goes on along the minus strand of NZ_JBWKLJ010000012.1, from coordinate 145,012 downwards.
GAGCAGCCAGTTTGGCGAAGTCGCTTTCAAGCCCTTGTGCTGCGCGCAACACAGCCCTAGTACGCGTGACATCGAAGGAGATGGTCAGAGACGGGTCCCCAGCCGCGCTCACGCTCCCTCCTGCTGGACCGCTTCGAGGAGCCACGACACCCCGTCACCGGGGGCGCTGATGCTCCGGCGCGACTCATGAGCGAGTTTGCCAAGAGTGCTTCGGAGGTTGATGACGGCCTCATCGAACGCCTCTTCGTCAAGGCTGCGGGAGGCGCGGGCGAGGACGAGGTCCGTAATGCACTGTTCGATGTCCTGGCAGGCATCGGCGATCCGGTCCGGAGCTGCCTGCTTCCGCTTACGGATCCGGGCGTCCTTGCCCGCCGGCTCCAGCGCGTCCTCTAGAGCGTCACGCGCCGCTGCGTAGATCTGGGACGCGGTCAGGCCACGCTCTGAAAGGCTGCCATCCTCCGCGGTCTCGACCGCCTTTGCCCTCAGGACCATGTCGGTGAGGGCCTTCGCCTCCGCTACCTGCGGCGCGGCAGACGTGACTGACCGGTTGAGTCCCGGAATCGAAACAGACGACGGCGTGCTGGGCGTTGTCCTCAGTGACTGAGGAAGCCTCTGGTTCAGGTAGCGAGCCCTGAAGTCAGGCTCGATGAGACGGACGTCCGTCTTGGAGAAGTTGAGGACGATCGCGACGAGCCTCGATTCCTTGAGGAGCTCAGCGTTGTCCCTGCTGACGGCTGCTTCCTTTACGTACCGGCGGTGCAGCTCCCGCAGCTTCTCCTGCTGCTTCTCGAAGTCGAGCAGCCGGAGCTCGGCTTCGCCGTCCCTGGACCGCTCAATCAGGTCCTTGAGGCAGGCAAGGATCCACAAGTCCTGCTCACACGTGGCAACGCGGATATGAAAATCGCGTGCGATGTCTGCCAAAGGCTTGCCCAGCAGATGCTGCTCCTCGATCGCCAGGAGCCGGTTGATGTACGAGTAGTCCCGGCGGCGATCCGGGCGGAGCTGCAGTGACAGCTCGACGGCGTTGATGTCCTCCCATGTACACGACTCCGGCAGCACGCCGACCCGCATATGGGCGACACCAAGCTCCTTGAGCGCAGCCCGGCGCGTGTTGCCGTTGACGAGGATGCCGTCACGCGTGATGAGACCGGGCTCGTTCTGCTTGAACTCGCGCAGGCTCTCCTTCAGGGCATCGAAGTCAGGGTCACGCTTGGAGGGGTCCGCCGGCAGTGCCTGGAGCAGGTAGTGGAGATATTCCTGGCTTTCGGGGCGCCAAGCATCCTTGTCCAGCAGCAGGTCCCGCTGGGGGTCGTGACTGCGCTGGGCACGGACCCGGTGCGTACCAGGGTTGTAGTACAGGCAATCCACCGGCATGTCGATGACCTCGACACTCAGCGGCTGCGTGCGCCATTCAATTGTCAGGGTTTCGCGTACGCCACTGCCGCTGGTGGTCTCATGCAGCCGCTGCTCAACGAGTGTGCGGTTCTGCGCTGCCAGCGGCGGCCGGCCGAAGTCCTTGCTCACGAGGCATCCTCCTGGTCAAAACGTGTGAGTGTGTACCGCCCCGCGGAGGCCGGTGGCTGTGCCGGCCTCCGCGTACGGATAGAAGCTGCCGAAATCAGTCGGCGGGGGGTGCCAGCACCTTACGCACCTGCGCCCGCGACTCCTCGGGGAGCGTCCGGTAGTCGGCCCAGAGCCGCTCCACCGTGCTGAACTGCCGCTTGTCGTCCGCAACCCACTCCGCGAGCATCTTGCGTTCCAGGCTGCCCAGTGCGGCAATGCCGCTGAGTACCGCAGCCACGTCCGTGGGCTTACCGCGCCCACCAACGCGGCACCGGTTGCACTCGGATACGAGCTCGGTCTTCTCGCTTCCGTCCGGCTGCTTCACGATGCGGCGGGCGATGTCCAGCTGAGCCGACTCGTAGCTGCCGGCGTAGACCTCACCCGGCGCGATGCCGCACGAGCGGCAGAAGTGGCCGTCCCTGGCCAGCACCTCCCGGCGCTGGGTCTGAGTGATCGACGTAGTGGGCCGGGACCCCTTGCCCGGCTCCCAGACAGGCTCCCCCTGCCGCACGAACCGCTGTTCGTGCTGACCGAGGGAAGCATCCTCGCGGTTGGTGTCGATCTGCCAGCCGTGGTCCCGCAGGTCGCGCACCCGCCGATCAGCCTGGCTGATCCCCGGGAAGGCGTCCTTCACGTCCTCCTTGGTGAAGACATTCCCTTCCCCTACTACGGTCACGAGCCACAGCGCGGCGCGCTTCATCGTGCCGAGCTTTCCGTCCGTCCACGACGGCAGGTCCATCACGTTCCCCTTAAGCCAAGTACCGACAACCGCACACGGAGCAGTCGGAAATCTCTGCCCGGTGGCGCCGTTCAACGATTGCGTGGCGCTGGCCAGGAAATCCAGCCCTGGCGGGACATTCACGGTGCCGCGTAGTACGCGTCACCGCGTAGATCACAGCAGGCGAAACCCCTACCGGAGGGCCGGAAGCGGAAGCAGACTTGACTATCCATCAGCCTGCTGACCGCGCGGAGGTTCTTGGTGACCGTCAGATCAGCCCGAGCACGAGGTGCGCGCATGGAACTGCCGCCTGCACACTTTCAGTTCGCCTCCGCTCTCGACGAGGTCATCAAGAGCGTCGGCCTGGCCCAGTACAGAGTCGCGGATAAGGCAGGGCTCCCCGCCACCACCTTGTCAAGCTACGTGCGCGGCCACCGCCTGCCCGAAGGCAAAAGGCCCCTGGGTCGTGTCTACGCCGCAGTAGAGCGGCATGCCAAAGAGGCACACCGCTCGCTGCCTTACTCCCTTACCGACCTGCACGCACTGTTTGACCAGGCGGTTCGCGAACGTTACGAGCGCCGGACGGGTGCAGGCGCCTTGAGTGATGAGCCGCCTCAGGGCACGCGAGAAATGCCGGCGGTCCGCCGCGTCCGTCCGCGGCGGCGCGTGCAGCGACGCGTTCGCTTGTACGGAGCACGGCGCAGAGTCTTCCTTCCGGCAGCACGCGCAGCGGTGCCGGTCCCCCTTGGGGAGGGGGACCGGCACCGGACACGCGCCGCCACCGCAACGGCGTGGGCCATCGAAGCCGAGGAGATTCGCCGTCACTTCGCGGAGGGACGGGATTGGGACGCGTATCTGATGTTGCGGAACGCAGCCAGCACAGCGCCCGCTCACGAGTTCCCGGGCATTGTGTCCTCGTGCCGTGCTGCTGGACTGGAGCAGGCAGTGGAGACGCTCTTGAAGACGGCTGCGGAGCGGGAAGTCCGGGCGGTTCTGAGCATCACGGCCGCGTTGCACGACGAGCGCCAGTATGAAGATGCGAGCGTGATGCTGACGGCGGCCCGCGGTTCCATCTGACCATCGCGCCGGCTGGCTCCTTCCTTGTCACACCGTGCTAGCCGCTCACTCGTCGAGTTACACGCAGTCGTGGCCATCTGGCTCAGGTTTTATGCCCGGGGCCGCAGCCTGTCGGACGGTTCAGCTCAATCCGCAGCTGCGCGGCCCGTGCCTCCGTCATGAGGTTGTCGGGTCGGCAGAGGCGCCTCTCCATGACCTCCCGCAGCAGCGTCGCGACCGCGCTCTCGTCGGCGAGGTGCGGGATCGCGTCCGCGACCGCGCGTGGGAGGGCCGCGCAGGCCAGGTTCCGGACCGGGACGCGGAGGGCGGGGCGGACCGTGGGGTGGACGCGGACGTACGCGTGGCTGCGCGGTGTCGCCCGGTGGGCGACCAGGACGTCCACCTTCGCCGGCGCGGCGGGCGCGGCGACGGACTCCAGGCCATACAGAGCCAGGGCCGCGGGGCCGGTGAGGAGCGCGTCGGGCCCTGCATACAGGAGAGCTCCGCGCAAGCGCTGTTGGGGCGTGGGCTCCGTCGTCTGCAGGACGATCACCCGAGGCAGCAACCGGCGCCAGGGCCCCGGCGGGCGGCAGTGGGCTGCGATCGCGGAGGAGGCGCAGCCCAGGTCCATGAGCTGGTGGACGGTGGCCACTCCGTCCTGCGCGACGACCAGCGGGTCGGCGGCGTAGCGGTGCGGCGGCGTGGGGGTCGGCATGCGCGTTTCGTGCCCGTACGGTGCGGTCGGCCATGCCTGCGCTGTGCGGTTGTTACGTGCTGGTGGCAGGAAGGGTCCTGCACCGCCCCTCACGGTCACTTCTGTCGGCGAATCGGTACGAGGCCGTCGCAAGCTGCTCGAACCCGCCGCGTTAGCCTCGGGACAGGTATGAACACGCGTGCGGAAGGCAGGACAGCGAAGATGGCCAGGATTCCGGCAGCAGCCGTGGCGGCGAGTGGGCTCGTCGGTGGGTACGCCGTGGCGCGGTGGACCAAGAAGCGGCCCCTCGGGGGTGTGGCGCTCGCGGCCGCGGGGGCCGTGGCCGCGCGGGAGTGGCAGCGGCAGAGTGGTGGGAAGGCCGCAGCCGGGCTGACCGCGGCGTACGTGGCCGCGTTCGCCGGGTCGCACCCGCTGGCGAAGAAGGTCGGGGCATGGCCCGCGGTGTTCTCGGTCGCCGGGGCCATGGCGGCCGCGTCCTGGGCGGTCGGTCGCCGGAGCGGTTGAGGCCGTCGGTCGGGGCCGTGGTGCCGGCTGAGCCCCGCTGATGCCGCAGTGCCGGACTGAGGCCGCAGCGCCGCTGAGGCGCTGCGCTCGCCGCGCGGCCCTGCGCCGCAGGCGCACCGAAAAACCGTGCCTGCCGGCGCTGAACGCGGCGCCCGCCGCGTGCGTATAAGACGGCACCTCCCCACAGTGGCTGGGCGGGGGCCCGGGCGGCAGGGTCCGGGGCACCCGCCCAGCACGACCCCGGACAGCCCGGGCAGCCCGGCACCCCGGTCGGCCCCCGCCTAGCCGCCCAGCGCGTGCGAGACCGTGTAGATCAGCAGGCCCGCCAACGCGCCGACCACCGTGCCGTTGATGCGGATGAACTGCAGGTCGCGGCCGATATGAGCTTCGATCTTCCGCGACGTCTGGTCCGCGTCCCAGCTCGCCACCGTCTCGCTGATCAGCGACGTGATCTCGGCGCGGTACGTCGTCACGACGTACACCACCGCGTCCTCCGCCCAGCCCTCCACCTTCGCCTGCAACCGCGCGTCGGTGGCCAGCCGCCGGCCGAGCGCGAGGAGCGAGGCGCGGGCGCGCAGGCGCAGTTCGCTGCGTTCGTCCTCGGCCGCCGAGATGACCATGGCGCGGACCGACGCCCAGGCCGACGCGATGATGTCCTGGACCTCCGGGCGCGCCACCAGGTCCGACTTGAGGCGCTCCACCCGCGCCCGGGTGTCCGTGTCGGCCTGGAGGTCGGAGGCGAAGTCCGTCAGGAAGCGGTCCAGCGCGCCGCGCGCCGGGTGCCCCGGCATGTCGCGCATCTCCGTGACGAAGCGCAGCAGCTCCTTGTAGACGCGCTCGCCGACCTTCCGGTCGACGAAGCGGGGCGTCCAGCCCGGGGCCCCGCCCTGCACCGCGTCCATGATCGAGTCGGCGTGCAGCACCAGCCAGTCGTGGGCGCGGTTGCAGACGAGGTCCACCGCCCCGTGGTGCGCGCCGTCAGCGACGATCTTCTCCAGCGTCTTGCCGAGCCCGGGCGCGATCTCCGCCGCCTCCGCGCGCCGCGTGACCGCCTCCCCCACCACCGCCTGGACGTCCGCGTCCCGCAGCACGGTCAGCGCGCCGCGCAGCGCCGTGGACAGTTCGGCCGTGACCCGGTCGGCGTGCGCCGGCTCGGCGAGCCACGCGCCGAGCCGGCGGCCGATGGAGAGCGCGTGCAGCCGGGCGCGTACGACATCGCCGGAGAGGAAGTTCTCGCCCACGAAGGAGCCGAGCGAGGCGCCCAGCTGGTCCTTCTTCGTCGGGATGATCGCCGTGTGCGGAATGGGCAGGCCCAGCGGCCGCCGGAACAGCGCGGTGACCGCGAACCAGTCCGCCAGCGCGCCCACCATGCCCGCCTCCGCCGCGGCCGCGACGTAACCGGGCCAGCCGCCCACGCCGGCGTTCCGCGCCCACGTGGCCAGGGTGTAGACGAGGGCGACCAAGAGCAGCAGCCCGGTCGCCATGAGCTTCATCCGGCGCACACCGCGGCGCTTCTCCTCGTCCGCCGCCGTGTACGAGAACGCCACGAGCGGGGTCTTCGACTGGTTCATCCGCACCACCATGTACGTAGTCCCTTCCCAGGGTCCCTACCTCAGGTACTCCCGGGGCGCACACCGAGTTCCCGTGTCCATGCCGGATGATGTCGACCATGAGGGGAGTACGTGGGGAATACGGGCGTCCGCTGGCCGTGGTACTGGCCGCGATCGTGCTGGGCTGCGGGGGCATCTTCGTGGCGGCGGTGGAGCGGACGGGCGCGGACGGCCCGGTCCGGCACACCGACCCGCCGCACCAGGACGCGCGCGCCGCCACGACCGCGGAGAAGGCCGCGTGGATCGGAACCTGGTCCGCCGCGCCCGTCGAGCCCGCGCCGCTTCACGCCCAGGCGGCACGCGAGCCCCGCTCCATACGCAACGTCATCCACACCAGCATCGGCGGCACCACCGCCCGCATCACCCTCACCAACCGGTATGGCGGCCACCGTCCGCTCCGCGTCGACGCCGCCTCCCTCGCGGTACGCGCCGAGGGGGCCTCGGCCGTCCCCGGCACGCTCCGCCGCGTCACCTTCGCCGGCGGCCGCCCGTACGTCACCATCCCGCCCGGCGCCGACGCCGTCAGCGACCCCGTACCCCTCGCCGTCCCGTACGACGGCGACCTCCTGGTCACGCTGTACGTCCCGGCCGACGCGCCCACGACCCGGCACCCGGTCGCCCGGCAGACGTCGTACGCCGCCGACGGCGACCACACGCGGGAGGTGAGCGGCGCCGCGTACACCGAGGCCCCCAGCCCCACCTGGCACCACCTGGCGGCCGTCGACGTCGTCAACCCGGCCGCCCGCGGCGCGGTCCTCGTCCTCGGCGACTCCCTCACCGACGGCGTCGGCTCCACCCGCGACGCCAACCACCGCTGGCCCGACCTGCTCGCCGACCGGCTGCGCTCCCGCGGCTACGGCGTGGTCAACCAGGGCATCGGCGGCAACCGCGTGCTGCGCGACGGCAGGGGCCCGAGCGCCCTCTCGCGCTTCGAGCGCGATGCGCTGAGCCGTCCGGGGGTCCGGACCGTCGTCATATGCCTCGGCATCAACGACATCATCCGCCCGCCCCACGAGACCGACCCGCGCCGCATCACCGACGGTCTGACCGCGCTGACGCGGCAGGCGCACGCGCGCGGGCTGCGCGTCGTCGGCTCGACGCTCCTGCCGTTCGGCGGCCACCGGCGGTACACGAAGGAGCTGGAGGCCGTACGGCAGCAGGTCAACGCCACCATCCGCACGGGCGGCGTCTTCGACGCGGTCGTCGACTTCGACCGCGCCCTGCGCGACCCGTACGCCCCGACCCGCCTGCTGCCCGCGTACGACTCCGGAGACGGGCTGCACCCGGGCGACGCCGGCTACCGCCGCATGGCCCGCACCGTCGACCTCGCCGAGCTCACCGACCTCACCCACCCCACCGACGGTGAGGCTCCGCAGCGCGAGCTCTAGTCCGCGCGCCCCTCACTCCGGCACCTCCGCCCGTTCCGCGTACATCTTCGCGATCACCGCCTCGATGTCCGGCTCCCGCACCGACAGGTCCACCAGCGGATACTCCGCCGCGATCCGCGCCACCAGCGGCGCCGCCGACCGGTCCGCCGGGAACGCCAGCCACTGCCGCGGCCCCTCCACCCGCACCACCCGCGCCCCGTCGGGCGCCTCGATGGGCGGTAGCTCGCGCTCCAGGTCCACCACCAGCGTCCGCTCGCTCCGGCCCACCTCGTGCAGGCCGCCGAGCGCCCCGTCGTACATCAGCCGCCCGTGGTCGATGACCATCACCCGCTTGCACAGCTGCTCGATGTCGGTCAGGTCGTGGGTGGTGAGCAGGACCGTCGTGCCGCGCTCGGCGTTCAGGTCGCGCAGGAACTCCCGCACCCGGGCCTTGGAGACGACGTCGAGGCCGATGGTCGGCTCGTCCAGGTACAGCACCTCCGGGTCGTGCAGCAGCGCCGCCGCGATGTCACCGCGCATGCGCTGGCCGAGGGAGAGCTGGCGCACGGGCACGTTGAGCAGCTCGCCGAGGTCGAGGAGCTCGACGCAGCGGTCGAGGTCCTCGCGGTAGCGGGCCTCCGGGATCCGGTACAGGCGGTGGATCAGGCGGTACGAGTCGCGCAGCGGCAGGTCCCACCACAGGGTCGTACGCTGCCCGAACACCACGCCGATCCGCCGCGCGAGCCGCGTGCGGTCGCGCGCGGGGTCGATGCCGGCGACGCGCAGCCGACCGCCGCTCGGGGTCAGAATGCCCGTCAGCATCTTGATGGTGGTGGACTTCCCGGCGCCGTTGGGGCCGATGTAGCCGACCATCTCGCCGCGCGCCACGCGGAAGGAGATCCCGTCCACCGCCCGGACCCGCCGCTTCTCGCGACGCAGGGTGCCGGGCACGCGGCGCCGCACGTCGAAGACCTTCTCGACGCCGACGAGCTCGATGAAATCCGACTCGCTGAAGGCCGGCTCCATGGTCTCGGTGGTCCCGACGGTCCCGGTGGTCTCGTTGGTCTCGATGGTCTCGTTCATCTCGTTCGTCTCGTTGCTCACCGCTGCTCAGCTCCCTGTACTCCGGTACGAACGGACCCCGAACCGCCACGCCAGCCCCGCCAGCGCCCCCATCACCACCGCCACCACCGGCGACGCGAACGCCGCCCACCCCGGCAACCCCGCCGGCGCCTGGCGCCCGAGCACGTACAACGCGGGCACCCAGTTCACGAACGCGAGCGGCACGACGTACACCACCCCCCGCACCAGATCCGTCGCGAAGACCGTCGGCGGGTACTGGAGCAGCGTGTTGCCGCCGTACGTGAACGAGTTCGTCACCTCCGCCGCGTCCTGGGCCAGGAACTGGAAGGCCGCCCCCGCCACCATCACGGACGCGAAGATCAGCCAGCCGCTCACCACCATCAGCGGGACGAGCGCCACCTTCACCGGCGTCCACTCCACGTCGTCCAACAGCACCAGCGATCACACCAGCACCAGCAGTCCCTGCGACACCCGGCCCAGCCGCCGCAGCGCGAACCGGTCCGCCGCCACCTGCGCCAGCACCGGGGCCGGGCGCACCAGCAGCGTGTCCAGCGTGCCGTCCCGCACCCGCCGCCCCAGCCGCTGCGTCTGCCCCAGCGCCATGTCCGCCAGGCCGAAGGCGGTGCCGGTCGTCCCGTACAGGAACGCCACCTCGGCGAAGGAGAACCCGCCGAGGCCACGGACGTGACCGAACATCAGCAGGATGACGACGAAGTCGAAGCCGGTCGCGATGAAGCTGGCGAGCAGCGTCATCGCGAAGGAGAAGCGGTACGTCATCGTCGACCGCACCCACATGGCGGCGATGAGCCCGTACGCGCGCAGCCCCGCGCCCACGTGCCCGTACGCGTGGTCGTGTTCGCGCTCGTACGTCTGATCAGCCACCCTGCACCACCACCCGACGCGTCGCCGCCGCCTGGAGCGCCCGTCCGGCCAGCAGCAGGACCAGCGCCCAGCCGCCCTGGAAGGCGTACGCCTCCACCAGTCCCCAGCCGGTGCGCTTCTCCAGGAAGACGTCCGCCGGGACCTGGAGCATCGACGACCAGGGCAGTACGCGGGCGACCTCGCCGAGCACGCCCGGGAAGACGTTCAGGGGCAGGAGCATGCCCGAGAAGAACATCCCCGACAGCCACGCCACCTGCACCACCCCCTGCCCGTCCATCAGCCAGAACGCGCTCAGCGCCACCAGGAACCACACCGCGAAGCTCACCACCGCGCCCAGCGCCACCGAGAGGAGGAAGGCGAGCCAGGTCAGCGGCTGTTCGGGCAGCGCGATGTCGAAGGCGAGCGCGCCGACGGCCAGCGGCGCCACGCCCCGCCCCAGCAGCAGGAAGCCGGACCGGCCGACGGCGACGGACAGCCACCACAGCTGGAGGTCGGCGGGGCGGTAGAGGTCGACGGCGATGTCGCCCGTCCTGATGCGCTCCATCAGCTCGTCCTCAAACCCACCCCCCATCAGGCCGCAGGCGGCGAGGAGGGCTTGGCCGATCCACACATAGGCGAGCGCCTCGCCCATGTCGTAGCCACCGAGGTGAGGACGCTCATCCCAGAGGGCTATGTAGGTGAACGCCAGGATGAAGCCGAAGACGGTGTTGGTGAACACCCCTGCCGCGGTAGCCACCCGATACGTCGCATGGCGCCGGAAACCACCGGCCGCCACGGCCGCGTACAGCCGCACCCTGAGCTCCCTCCGTCAAAGCTGACGAGCCTAGCCCTGCGGAATCCGTCGTCGCGACTGCTTTTCGGTGCAAGATGAGTTTCGGACAAATCGTCATAAACAGCGCAGCAGTCATCGACAGGCCGGAGAACATGAGCGACGAGCCACCGAAGCAGGCCTGGGAGCCCCGCGACCCGACCGTCGCCGGCCCCCCGGCCCGCGAGACACCGCAGAAGGGGAAGAAGGCGGGGAGGGCGGGCGGGCGGAAGAAGCCCGAGAAGCCGGACACGCCGGAGACGCCGGAACGGGAGACGGAGACACCGGAGACCGAGACGCCGGAGCCGGAGCCGGAGACGGCCGAGACTGAGACGCCGGAGCCTGAGCCGGAGACAGAGACGGCCGAGACCGAGACGCCGGAGACTCAGGCGAAGCCGGAGACGCATGCGAAGCCGGTGAAGCAGGTGAAGCCGGAGGGCCGGAAGCAGGCCGCTGACACCGCACGCCCCCGGGCAGCCGCCACGCCCGGAACCGAACCCACGGTCCGCCCCGGCGGTGGCCCGGAAAGCGGAGGCGCAGCAGACACCAGCAGCAGCGGCAGCCAAACCTCCGACCCGGCGCCCGACACCGCCCGCCCGGCCGGTGCCCGCCCAGCCGGCACTCGCACCACAGGCGCCCGCCCCCGCCCAGGCGCACCAAGCACCCCCGCCGGCCCCCCGGACGAGAGCCACCGCGGGCCGCGCGGGCCCCGCGGGCAGCAGCGGCCGAAGGGCCGCGGCAGGCGGCAGCGCGAGAAGCGCACCGGGTGGCGGCGCGCCGTGCCCACCTGGCGCATGCTCCTCGGCGGCTTCCTCTTCGCCTGCCTCCTCCTCGTCGGCGGCTTCTTCATCGGCTACCACCTCGTCGACATCCCGCCCGCCAACGCCGCCGCCACCGCCCAGTCGAACGTGTACCTCTACAGCGACGGCACCCAGATCGCCCGCGACGGCAGCGTCAACCGCGAGAACGTCCGCCTCACCCGCGTCCCGTCCCACGTCCAGCACGCCGTCCTCGCCGCCGAGGACCGCGACTTCTACTCGGCGGCCGCCGTCGACCCCGAGGCGATGCTCCGCGCCGCCTGGAACACCCTCACCGGCAAGGGCACCCAGGGCGGCTCCACCATCACCCAGCAGTACGTCAAGAACTACTACCTCGGCCAGGAACGCACCGTCACCCGCAAGGTGAAGGAGTTCTTCATCGCGATCAAGCTCGACCGCGAGAAGACCAAGAACGACATCTTCGAGGGCTACCTCAACACCAGCTACTACGGCCGCAACGCCTACGGCATCCAGGCCGCCGCCCACGCCTACTACGACAAGGACGTCGAGGACCTCGACGTCGCCGAGGGCGCGTACCTCGCCTCGCTGCTCAACGCCCCGAGCGCGTACGACGTGGCCACCCACCCCCAGAACCGGCCCCGGGCCATCGCCCGCTGGGTGTACGTCCTCGACGCGATGGTCAAGGAGCGCTGGCTCACCCCGAGGGCGCGCGCCGAGGCCGTCTTCCCCACGCCGCTCGCCGCGCGCTCCACCATCGGGCTCTCCGGCCAGCGCGGCTACCTCATCCAGGCCGTCCAGGACTACCTCACCGACCACGGCGTCCTCCACCGCAAGGACCTCGCGCGCGGCGGCTACCGCATCACCACCACCCTGCAGAAGCGCAAGCAGGACGCGTTCATCCAGGCCGTCGAGGACCAGGTCATGGCGCGGCTCGACACCGCCGCCAACGAGACCGACCGCTTCGTACGCGTCGGCGGCGTCTCCCTCGACCCCGCCACCGGCAAGGTCCTCGCCATGTACGGCGGCGTCGACTACACCAAGCAGTACGTCAACAACGCGACGCGCCGCGACTACCAGGTCGGCTCCACCTTCAAGCCGTTCGTCCTCGCCGCCGCCGTCCACCACGGCTCGCGCACCCAGCACGGCGAGCGCATCACGCCCAACACGTCGTACGACGGCACCAACGAGCGCCACGTGGAGGGCTGGACGGGCCCGGCGTACAACCCGAAGAACGAGGACGACGTCTCGTACGGCAGCATCCCCGTGACCACCGCCACCGACAAGTCGGTCAACGCCGTGTACGCCCAACTCGCCGTCGACGTGGGCCCGGCCAAGGTCGAGCAGACCGCCATCAACCTGGGGCTGCCCGTCGACACCCCGGACCTGAACCCGTCGCCGTCGATCGCCCTCGGCCCCGCCACCGCCTCCGTACTCGACATGGCGCAGGCGTACGCGACCCTCGCCAACCACGGCAAGCGCAGCGCGTACACGCTGGTCGAGCGGGTGCAGCGGGACGGCGAGGACCTGGAGCTGCCCGGCGCCGAGACCACCCAGGCCATCAGCCGTGAGGCGGCGGACACCACCACGGCGGTGCTGCGCGGCGTCATCGAGGGCGGTACGGGCACGGCGGCCCAGGCGGCGGGTCGCCCGGCCGCCGGCAAGACCGGCACGGCGGAGGACGACAAGGCGGCCTGGTTCGCCGGCTATACGCCGAACCTGACGACCGTCGTCGCGGTGATGGGCCAGGACCCGAAGACGGGCGGCCAGAAGCCGCTGTACGGGGCGCTCGGCCTGGAGCGGATGAACGGCGGCGGCGCACCGGCGGAGATCTGGGCCCAGTACACCCGCGAGGCCCTGGCGGGCACGGCGGCACGCGATTTCGACCTGCGGATCGCGGAGGGCATGGAACCGCGCCCCGACCCCTCGGACGGACCGGACGAGCGGGACGGACGGGACGGCTTCGGCCGCCGCACCCCGGACACGGAGAACGCCGGCCCGAGACACGACCGGGGCGCCGGCGCCCCCGCGGCCCCCGTCACCCCCGCCGCCCCGGCGGCCGCGGCACCCCCCGCCGAGCCGCGCGTCCGCAGCGCCCCGGTCGCCGCCGCGCCCACACCCGAGGCGGCCTCCCAAGCTCCCCAGGCCGCCGGAACGCTGCAAGCCCCGCCGGCCCCACAAACGCCGACGGCCCGGAGGCCGTGGGAACCGTGGGAGTCCTGGGAGGCGCACGACATGCCCTAGTTCCGCACCAGACAACGGTCGCCACGCTCTGACGCACCGTCCGGTTGCCGCGCCGCCCGACCGGCGACGGCGCCGGCCGGCGTCACCAGAGGTTAAGGAAGCTCCGGACGTCGTCATAACCGTCGAGAGCCCGGCCATCCACGTCCGCCGGGTCCGTTTCGGCCCGCACCGCCAGCGACTTCGCCAGCGCGAGGGCGTCGTCGCCGAGACGGCCGAAGCGTCGAGCGGTATGGCCCAGGCACAGGCCCGCCAGCCCGAGGAGCGGACTGCCCGGCACGGCGCGCGTCCCGACCTCCACGCACCAGCGCTCGACGAACTCCCGGTCGTCGTCGCCCAAGGCGATTCCGACCAGGACGTCCGCCGCTTCGCCCTCGTGCGAGCGGTCCCCCAGGGCCCGCTCCAACGTCTCGACCACGAACGCACGAGACAGCGCGGGACGGTCCTCGGAGCTCAGGTGCGCACGCATCACGCGAGACTACGTGCCCCGCGCGCTCCACACTCGACCGGCAAGGAACGGGGCGAGCATCGCCCGATGCGGCACTAGTGCCCCGAGGTGGCCTTCAGGCCGACCACCGCGACCAGCAGCAGGCACACGAAGAAGATCCGGGCGGCGGTCGCCGGCTCCCCCAGGACCACCATGCCGACCACCGCCGCACCGGCCGCGCCGATGCCGACCCATACGCCGTACGCCGTACCGATGGGCAGGGTCTTCGCCGCCTGCGACAGCAGCACCATGCTGGCGACGATGCCGGCGGCGGTCAGCAGGCTCGGCCACGGCCGCGTGAACCCCTCGGTGAACTTCATCCCGATCGACCAGCCGACCTCGAGCAGACCGGCGATGATCAGCAGAACCCATGCCATGACGGCGGCACCTCCGTGGACGCGAAAACGAACGGACAACAGGGGTGCGTCGTCTTTGCGTCAACCCGGTACGGCGCGTCTCGTCGGGTCCCTCGACCGTAACAAACCGGCGCTACAGGTACAGCCCCGTCGAGTCCTCCGAGCCCTCGAACCGGTCGGCGGCGACCGCGTGCAGGTCGCGTTCCCGCATCAGTACGTAGGCCACACCGCGCACCTCGACCTCGGCGCGGTCCTCGGGGTCGTACAGCACCCGGTCGCCGGGCTCCACGGTCCGTACGTTCTGGCCGACCGCGACCACCTCGGCCCAGGCCAGCCGGCGGCCCACGGCGGCGGTCGCCGGGATCAGGATGCCGCCGCCCGAGCGCCTCTCGCCCTCGGGCGTGTCGTTCCGTACCAGCACGCGGTCGTGCAGCATGCGGATGGGCAGCTTGTCGTGGGTGTTCTCGCTCACCCCACGAAACTACCTGGCCCGGCGCGGCCCGCGCGCCGAAGGGTCAGCCCTTGCGGCGCCGCGCGGACACGGCGAGCAGCCCGACCACGCCGATCGCGAGCAGCGCCACCGGCACGACCCGCTCCAGCCGCGGCGAGCCGTCCTCCGCGACGAACCGGCCCTTCACGTCCGTGACGACGCGGTTCACGGTGACGAAGGCGCGTCCCGCGGTCTGGTCGACCGTCGACGCCACCTTGGCCTTAGCGTCCCCGATGATCGTCTTCGGGTGCATGCGTACGCCGATCTCGTCGAGCGTGACGGCGAGCTGCTCGCGACGACGGACGATGTCCGCCTCGATCTGCGCAGGGGTCCTGGCATCCGACACCGCGCTGCCTCCGTAGGTCTGTCCAAATCCGTGATGGACAGTCTGTCAGCTCAACGGCCCGCTCACTGTCCCCGACCCCCATTAGGCTCTGAAGGCGTACGCCCGAGCCAGGAGAGAGAGACCATGAGCGAGCGACTGCAGCCCGGCGACCCCGCCCCCGCCTTCACCCTGCCCGACGCGGACGGCAACGACGTCTCGCTCGCCGACTACCAGGGCCGCAAGGTGATCGTCTACTTCTACCCGGCCGCGCTGACGCCCGGCTGCACCAAGCAGGCGTGCGACTTCACCGACAACCTCGACCTGCTGGCGGGCGCGGGCTACGACGTGATCGGCGTCTCGCCCGACAAGCCGGAGAAGCTCGCGAAGTTCCGCGAGAAGGAGGACCTGAAGGTCACGCTGGTCGGCGACCCGTCGAAGGAGACGCTGGCGGCGTACGGCGCGTTCGGCGAGAAGAAGCTGTACGGCAAGACGGTGACGGGCGTGATCCGCTCGACGATCGTCGTCGACGAGGACGGCAAGGTGGAGCGCGCCCTGTACAACGTGAAGGCGACCGGCCACGTCGCCAAAATCATCAAGGACCTCGGCATCTGATCACCCGCGCCCGGACCGGAACGCCGTCGAGCAGACGTTCCCTTCCGGCCGTGACCGTCCGATAAACGGTTCGTTACTCCGTGCGAGGCCGCGAACACGCGGCCGGAGACGGAGGGGGTGCAATGCCAGCCAGGTACACCTATGAGCTGCTCGCCGAGGCGGCACGGGAGACGAACAACTGGGCGACGCGGTCCGCTGGTGCGGCGGCACACCGACACCGGGCAGTCGCCGCTACCTGCGCCGGAGGATGGCGGACGCGGGGGTGGACACGTCGCATTTCCCCACCGGGTCGGCGCGCCACACGGAGGAGCGCCTCCGGGAAGCCGTCGCCGCCGCCACGAGCGTCAACGAGGTCGTCCGCCGCCTCGGGCTCAGCCCTGTAGGGGGAAACCAGGCACACATCGGTCGGCGGATCGCCGCGTTCGGGATCGACACGTCGCATTTTCGGCCGTGTGCGCCGCAGCGACGCCACGGGCCGAGAGGCTCACTCCTGACGCTGCGGTCACCGGAGAACGGAAGAGTTCCGGGCGAACGGCTCCGGCGCGAACTGCTGCGGACCGGCGTGCCCGAGGAGTGCGCGATGTGCGGAACGGGCCCTCATTGGAACGGCGCGCCCCTGCGGCTCGAAGTCGACCACGTCAATGGGGACTGGTGGGACAACCGCCCGGAAAACCTGCGGCTGCTGTGCCCGAACTGCCACGCCGTGACGGACCCTACCGCGGCCGCAAACGAAGGGCAGCCGCGTGAGCGGACGGCGATCCGACACGTCGCACGTCTCAGGGCGAGGCCGCGGTGCCCTGATCCCGCGAGACCAACTCGTCCGCGCGGTCGCCGAGTCGCACAGCATCGCCGGCGTACTGCGAAGGCTGGGGCACGCCGGCAGCGGCGCGGCGCGGGTCCGGGTGAAGCGAAGCATCCAGGCGTACGAGGTGTCCACGGCTCACTTCGTCGGACAGGGCCATAGAGGTGGACGCCCCTCCCCCCCACGCAAGTCGGCGGAGGACATACTCCGACGCAGCGCTCCCGGTTCACCCAGGACCAAGACGGTTCAGCTGCGTCGTGCGCTCGACGACCAGGGCGTACCGCATCTCTGTCAGGCGTGCGGCATCGGCGATCTCTGGCAGGGGAGACGGCTCGTTCTGGAGATCGACCACGTCAACGGCGACCGGTTGGACAACCGCTTGGAGAACCTCAGGTACCTGTGTCCGTCCTGCCATAGCCAGACGAGGAGCTTTTCCAAGCAAACTCGGCGCACGGCCGCATCGACGGCCCAGTAAAGTAGCCGCTGCGGGTCCGTACCCCAGCTGGCCAAGAGGGCGCCGGTTTAGGTCCGGTGTGTCGTGGGTTCGAGTCCCACCGGGCCCACATGCGAGGGGCGCGGCACCAAGCGGGTGCCGCGCCCATCGTCATGTCGGCTTCAGCCGACCAGCTCCCGGATCACCGGTACCAGTGCGCGGAACGCCTGGCCCCGGTGGCTGATGGCGTTCTTCTCGGACGGGGTCAGCTCCGCGCAGGTGCGGGTGTCGCCGTCGGGCTGGAGGATCGGGTCGTAGCCGAAGCCGCCGGTGCCCGTGGGGGTGGGGCGGAGGGTGCCGCGGAGGCGGCCTTCGACCACGCGCTCGGTGCCGTCGGGGAGGGCGAGGGCGGCCGCGCAGGCGAAGTGGGCGCCGCGGTGTTCGGGGGCGATGTCGGCGAGCTGGGCGAGGAGCAGCTCCAGATTGGCCCGGTCGTCGCCGTGGCGGCCGGCCCAGCGGGCGGAGAAGATGCCGGGGGCGCCGCCGAGGACGTCGACGCAGAGGCCGGAGTCGTCGGCGATCGCGGGCAGGCCGGTGGCCTGGGCGAGGGCGTGTGCCTTGAGGAGGGCGTTCTCGGCGAAGGTGACGCCGGTCTCCTTGACGTCGGGGACCTCGGGGAACGCGTCCGCGCCGACGAGGTCGTGGTGGAGACCCGCGTCGGCGAGGATGGCGTGCAGTTCGGTGATCTTCCCGGCGTTACGGGTGGCGAGGATCAGGCGGCTCATGCACCCCAGTATCTACGGGCCGTCAGGGGGTGCAGACCTTGCCGATCTCGGTGGCCGCGTCCGTGACGGGCTTGATGTCGGGGGTGGTGTCGCCGTTCTTGACGGCGGTGCGGACGGTGTCGACGCCCTTGCCGAGGTCGTCGACGGCCTTGGACAGGTCGGCGTTGTCCGTCTTGTCCTTCAGCGAGGCGAGTTCCTTGTCGATCGCGTCGAGGGACTCGTTCAGCTGGGTGGGGTCGCTGGTGGCGGACGACGCCGCCTGGCTCAGCTTCTCGACGCTGGTGGCGATGGCGTCGGCGGCCTGGACGCAGTCCATGGCCTTGTCGAGCGCGCCGCAGCCGGTTACGGCGGTCAGGGCGAGTACGGCGGCGGCCGCGGTGGTGGCGATGGCTGCGGTGCGTCGGCGTCGGCGCATGGTTGGTGTCCTCCGAAGGGTTGGCCGGGCGTACGGTTCGATCCGTACGCCCGTAACCGTACGGACGCGGCCGGACCCCGTCATGGTTGCCGCTACAGGCTCTCCGCCAGCGCGCGGCGCTGGATGTCGGCGAGGTCGGCGCAGCCGCCGGTGGCCAGGTCGAGGAGGGCGTTGAGCTCCTTGCGGTCGAAGGGCTCGGCCTCGGCGGTGCCCTGGACCTCGACGAAGCGGCCGTCGCCGGTGCAGACGACGTTCATGTCGGTCTCGGCGCGGACGTCCTCCTCGTAGCAGAGGTCGAGCAGCGGCGTGCCGTCGACGATGCCGACGGAGACGGCGGCGACGGTGCCGGTCAGGGGCTTGCGGCCGGCCTTGACGAGCTTGTTGCGCTGCGCCCAGGCGACGGCGTCGGCGAGGGCGACGTACGCGCCGGTGATGGCGGCGGTGCGGGTGCCGCCGTCGGCCTGGAGGACGTCGCAGTCGAGGACGATGGTGTTCTCGCCGAGGGCCTTGTAGTCGATGACGGCGCGCAGGGAGCGGCCGATGAGGCGGGAGATCTCGTGGGTGCGGCCGCCGATCTTGCCGCGTACGGATTCGCGGTCGCCGCGGGTGTTGGTGGCGCGGGGCAGCATCGAGTACTCGCCGGTGACCCAGCCTTCGCCGCTGCCCTTGCGCCAGCGCGGGACGCCTTCGGTGACGGAGGCGGTGCAGAAGACCTTGGTGTCGCCGAAGGAGATGAGGACGGAGCCCTCGGCGTGCTTGCTCCATCCGCGTTCGATGGTGACCGGGCGGAGCTGTTCGGGGGTGCGGCCGTCGATTCGAGACATGGGATGAGCCTAGCCCCCTCGTACGAAGGGCCCGTTCCGGTTCCGGAACGGGCCCTCGCGGGTGAGCGGCGGTGGCTCACATCATGTCTTCGATCTCCGCGGCGATGGGGTCGGCGTCGGTGCCGATGACGACCTGGATCGCGGAGCCCATCTTGACGACGCCGTGGGCGCCGGCGGCCTTGAGCGCGGCCTCGTCGACCAGGGCGGGGTCGGCGACCTCGGTGCGCAGGCGGGTGATGCAGCCCTCGACCTCTTCGATGTTGTCGATGCCGCCGAGCCCGGCGACGATCTTCTCAGCCTTGCTGGCCATGTCCTTCTCCCTGCGTCCAAGAGCCGTTTCGGAGCACTGAGCGCTGCTCGGCCCACCTAGGTCTTTCGTCACCGTAACGCACGGTTGGCCCATCTTCGCGGGCACATGACCGGCTTGTAGCGAAGGATGACGATCACCAGCGCCTACGATATCGCAACTGGTCTACACCAGTCTCGCAGGAGACCAGGAGGACGCCGATGAGCTCCGACAGCTCCGCCAGCACGGCCGCTCCCCAGCGAAAGCGGTGGTCCGGCGCCTTCCAGGGGCTGCAGAAGATGGGCCGCAGCCTCCAGCTGCCCATCGCCGTCCTGCCCGCGGCGGGCATCCTCAACCGCCTCGGCCAGCCGGACGTGTTCGGCGCGGACGGGCTGGGCTGGAACGACGTCGCCAAGGTCATCGCGGGCGCGGGCGGCGCGCTGCTCGACGCGGACCTGGGCCTGCCGCTGCTCTTCTGCGTGGGCGTCGCGATCGGCATGGCGAAGAAGGCGGACGGCTCCACGGCACTCGCCGCGGTCACCGGCTTCCTGGTCTACCGGGGCGTGCTGCGCGCCTTCCCCAAGGACTGTCCGCCGGGCACCAAGGACGTCAACGGCGGCTGCCTGGGCGCGGACGACACCTTCGTGGCGTACACGTACCAGAATCCGGGTGTCTTCGGCGGCATCGTCATGGGCCTGCTCACGGCCTACTTCTGGCAGCGGTTCCACCGGACCCGGCTGGTGGACTGGCTGGGCTTCTTCAACGGGCGCCGGCTCGTGCCGATCATCATGTCGTTCGTCGCCATCGCCTTCGCGGTCGTCTGCCTCTTCGTCTGGCCCCCGGTCGGCGACGCCCTGGAGGACTTCAGCGACTGGCTGGTGGGCCTCGGGGCGTGGGGCGCGGGCCTGTTCGGCGTCGCGAACCGCGCGCTGCTGGTGATCGGGCTGCACCAGTTCCTGAACGTGCCCGTGTGGTTCCAGTTCGGCACGTACACCAAACCGGACGGCACGGTGGTGCACGGCGACATCAGCATGTTCCTGGCGGGCGACCCGGACGCGGGGCAGTTCACCACCGGCTTCTTCCCAATCATGATGTTCGCCCTGCCGGCCGCCGCGCTGGCCATCACCCACTGCGCCAAGCCGCACCGCCGCAAGGAGGTCGGCGGCCTGATGCTCTCGGTGGCCCTCACCTCGTTCGTCACGGGCATCACGGAGCCGATCGAGTACTCGTTCCTCTTCGTCGCGCCCGTGCTGTACGTGATCCACGTCGTGCTGACCGGCGTGTCGATGGCGGTGACGTGGGCGTTCGGCGTGAAGGACGGCTTCAGCTTCTCGGCCGGCCTCATCGACTACGTCATCAACTGGGGGCTAGCGACGAAACCGTGGCTGATCATTCCGATCGGTCTCGCGTTCGCGGCGGTGTACTACGCGATCTTCCGCTTCGCCATCACCGCATTCGACCTGAAGACGCCGGGGCGCGAGCCCGAGGAGGCGGAGACGGACGTCACCAAGCCGTAGCCGAGGAGGCCGGCGCCTGGCGCCCGACGCCCGACCGACGCCCGAAGGGGCCTGTGACCTGCGAGGTCGCGGGCCCCTTCGGGCGTTATCAAATTGCAAGTTCCTTATCTATCCTTCACCGTGCTACAACAGGTCTACACCACAATTGGTGTAGACCACGCGCGCATTTCTGCGCAGCGCTTCACGAGACGCCGCCGTCCCCTTTCACTGTCCCCGGGCGGCGCCTTGCCTACTGGAGGAAGTATGAGTACGGCCACCGCCACGGCGGCGCCCGCGAAGAAGCGGGGCTCCGGCCTGTTCCAGGGCCTGCAGAAGATCGGCCGCAGCCTGCAGCTGCCCATCGCCGTCCTTCCCGCAGCAGGCCTCATGGTCCGGCTGGGCCAGGACGACGTGTTCGGCAAGGACGGACTCGGCTGGGACAAGGTCGCCGCCGTCTTCGCCAACGCGGGCAGCGCGATCACCGGGGCGCTGCCGATGCTCTTCTGCATCGGCGTGGCGATCGGCTTCGCCAAGAAGTCCGACGGTTCCACCGCGCTCGCCGCCCTCGTCGGCTTCCTCGTCTACAGCAAGGTGCTCGAGGCCTTCCCGGTCACCGAGGCCGTCGTCAAGGCCGGCAAGGACGATCCGGCGACGTTCAACAACCCCGGTGTCCTCGGCGGCATCGTGATGGGTCTGCTCGCCGCCGTGCTGTGGCAGAAGTACCACCGCACCAAGCTGGTGGACTGGCTCGGCTTCTTCAACGGCCGCCGGCTCGTCCCGATCATCATGGCCTTCGTCGGTGTCATCGTCGGTGTCTTCTTCGGCCTGGTCTGGGAGCCGATCGGCGAGGGCATCGCGAACTTCGGCGAGTGGATGACGAGCCTGGGCGCGCTGGGCGCCGGTCTCTTCGGCGCGATCAACCGTGCGCTGATCCCGATCGGCATGCACCAGTTCGTGAACACCGTGGCGTGGTTCCAGCTGGGTGACTTCACCAACGCCGCGGGCGAGGTCGTGCACGGCGACTACGGCCGCTTCCTCGCGGGCGACCCGACCGCCGGCATGTTCATGTCCGGCTTCTTCCCGATCATGATGTTCGGCCTCCCGGCCGCCGCGCTCGCCATGGCGCACACGGCTCACCCCACGCGCCGCAAGGCCGTCCTCGGCATGATGGTGTCGCTGGCGCTGACCTCGTTCGTCACTGGTGTCACGGAGCCGATCGAGTTCGCGTTCATGTTCGTGGCGCCGGTGCTGTACGTGATCCACGCGGTCCTCACGGCCATCTCCCTCGCCCTCACCTGGGCCCTGGGCGTGCACGCGGGCTTCAACTTCTCGGCCGGTCTGATCGACTACCTGCTGTACTGGAAGCTCGACACCAAGCCGTGGCTGATCATCCCGATCGGTCTCGTGTTCGCGGTGGTCTACTACGTGGTCTTCCGCTTCGCGATCGTCAAGTTCGACCTCGCGACCCCGGGCCGTGAGCCCGAGGAGGAGATCGAGGACCTCACCAAGGCGTGAGCACATGACGGAACGCCCCCGGAACCACAGGTTCCGGGGGCGTTCGCATGCCGTTAGACCTCGTACACGGCACCCGCGTGGGCCAGCTCCGCCGGGCCGTCGTAGACCGCCCGCGCGTCGGCGAGGTTCCGCTCGCCGTCCGTCCACGGCGGGATGTGCGTGAGCACCAGCCGCCCCGCCCCCGCGCGGGCGGCGTGCGCGCCCGCCTCGCGGCCGTTCAGGTGCAGGCCGGGGATGTCCTCCTTGCCGTACGTGAACGACGCCTCGCACAGGAACAGGTCCGTCCCGGCCGCCAGCGTGTCCAGTTCGTCGCAGACGCCGGTGTCACCGGAGTACGTGATCGACTTGCCGCCGTGCTCGATGCGGATGCCGTACGCCTCGACCGGGTGGCACACCTTCTCCGTACGGATCTGGAAGGGGCCGAGGTCGAAGGTGCCGGACTTGAGCGTGTGGAAGTCGAAGACCTCGCTCATCGACTTGTCGGACGGCGTGTCCGCGTACGCCGTCGTCAGGCGCTGCTCGGCGCCGTCGGGCGCGTACACCGGGAGGGCGGGGCAGCGGCCGCCCTCGTGCCGGTAGTAGCGGGCGACGAAGTACGCGCACATGTCGATGCAGTGGTCGGCGTGCAGATGGCTCAGGAAGATCGCGTCCAGGTCGTACAGACCGGTGTGGCGCTGCAGCTCGCCGAGGGCGCCGTTGCCCAGGTCGAGGAGCAGCCGGAAGCCGTCGGCCTCTACGAGGTAGCTCGAGCAGGCCGATTCCGCGGACGGGAACGACCCGGAGCAGCCGACGACGGTGAGCTTCATGGAGCGTGAACCTCCGTGGACGGGGGCGGGGCGCTGGGGGGAGGTCGTGCGGTTTACCGAGCGTAAGGCGCGGGAGGGCGGGCCGCTCCTTCGCAGTGGCCGCTTGTGGTCGAACTCACCCGCGCTGTCACCGATTCGGGCCTCTCCCGCCCCTTGCGACCGCCCGTGGCGGCCTCCCCGCCGCTCCCCTTCCCCTTCCCGGAACCGGGGGCTCCGCCCCACGGCCGGGTCCCCGTGCTACGCCCAGAGCTGGCCCTGGAGTGTTTCGATCGCCGCTTCCGTCGTCGGGGCCGTGTAGACGCCCGTCGACAGGTACTTCCAGCCGCCGTCGGCCACCACGAAGGCGATGTCCGCGCTCTCGCCCGCCTTGAGCGCCTTCCGTCCGACGCCGATCGCCGCGTGCAGCGCCGCGCCCGTCGAGACGCCCGCGAAGATGCCCTCCTGCTGGAGGAGCTCCCGCGTCCGCGTCACCGCGTCGGCCGAGCCGACCGAGAAGCGGGAGGTGAGGACGGAGGCGTCGTACAGCTCGGGGACGAAGCCCTCGTCGAGGTTGCGCAGGCCGTAGACGAGGTCGTCGTACCGCGGCTCCGCGGCGATGATCTTGACGTCGGGCTTGTGCTCGCGCAGGAAGCGGCCGACGCCCATCAGCGTGCCCGTCGTGCCGAGGCCCGCCACGAAGTGGGTGATGGAGGGGAGGTCCGCCAGGATCTCCGGCCCCGTCGTGGCGTAGTGCGCGCCCGCGTTGTCGGGGTTGCCGTACTGGTAGAGCATCACCCAGTCGGGGTGCTCGGCGGCGAGTTCCTTCGCGACGCGGACGGCCGTGTTGGAGCCGCCTGCCGCCGGGGAGGAGATGATCTCGGCGCCCCACATGGCGAGCAGGTCGCGGCGCTCCTGCGAGGTGTTCTCGGGCATCACGCACACGATGCGGTAGCCCTTGAGCTTGGCCGCCATCGCGAGCGAGATGCCCGTGTTGCCGCTGGTGGGCTCGAGGATGGTGCAGCCGGGGGTGAGCCGGCCGTCCTTCTCCGCCTGCTCGATCATGTGCAGGGCCGGCCGGTCCTTGATGGAACCGGTCGGGTTGCGGTCCTCCAGCTTGGCCCAGATGCGTACGTCCTCGGAGGGGGACAGGCGCGGCAGGCGTACCAGCGGCGTGTTGCCGACCGCCGCGAGCGGGCTGTCGTAACGCATCAGCGCATTCCGCCGGCGACGGCCGGAAGGATCGTGACGTTGTCGCCGTCGGAGAGCTTGGTCTTGATGCCGTCCAGGAAGCGGACGTCCTCGTCGTTCAGGTAGACGTTCACGAACCGCCGCAGCTCGCCCTCGTCGACGATGCGGCCCTGGATGCCGGCGTGCCGGGTCTCGAGGTCGGCGAAGAGGTCGGCGAGGGTCTCCCCGTTGCCCTCGACGGCCTTGGCGCCGTCGGTGTAGGTGCGGAGGATGGTCGGGATGCGGACCTCGATGGCCATGGCGTGGGCTCCTGTCGGAAGGTGAGTCGATGGCAGGCAGGCAGGCGTACTGCGTGCGCGTTCCCCGGGGGGCACGCGCGGCGGTGCGGTGGCGGTGCGGAGAGGTGCGCTCAGGCGGCGCAGCGCGGTGGACACATCGCGCTGGCGAGGCGGCACAGGTCGACGTGCAGCCGCGCCACGAGCAGCACGGTGCCCGGCGTCTGTTCGCTCACGTCGATGGAAACCATGCGGTCATCGTATCGATTCCCGGTCCGGATCCTGGAGTGTGATCTCGCATTGCGGACGCATTCCGCCCGCCTGGCGAGACGCCGCACTCAGTACGCGTCGACGACCTGGACCTCTTCCTCCGTGATCTCGCCGTCCACGATCCGGTACGAGCGGAACTGGAAGGGTCCCGCGCCGTCCGCGTCCGCCGTCGACACCAGGACGTAGTGCGCGCCGGGCTCGTTGGCGTACGAGACGTCCGTGCGCGAGGGGTACGCCTCGGTCGCGGTGTGCGAGTGGTAGATGACGACCGGCTCCTCGTCGCGGTCGTCCATCTCGCGGTAGAGCTTCAGGAGGTCGCCCGAGTCGAACTCGTAGAAGGTGGGCGAGCGAGCGGCGTTGAGCATCGGGATGAAGCGCTCGGGGCGTCCGGAGCCAGCCGGGCCCGCGACCACGCCGCAGGCCTCGTCCGGGTGGTCCTCGCGGGCGTGCGCGACGATCTGGTCGTAGAGGGCCCGTGTGATGGTCAGCATGCGCATCAGGATAAGCAGAGGGGCCCGCCTGTACCGAGGAGTGGTACGGGCGGGCCCACATGCTGGACAGCCGGCTACGGCGTCACCGCTTGAAGGCGGTGTTCTCCGGGTTCCGGTTCTTCAGGAACAGGTAGCTGACGCCGAGGAGCAGGGCCCACAGCGGCGCGCAGTACAGCGAGACCCGCGAGCCCTCGTCGATGCCCATCATGACGATCACGCCGAAGATGAACAGCAGCGCGAACCAGCTGGTGAAGGGCGCTCCGGGGGCCTTGAACTCCGACTCCGGCACCTCACCGCGGTTGACGGCGGCGCGGTAGCGGATGTGCGAGACCAGGATGGCGATCCAGGCCCACATGCCGGAGATGGTCGCGAAGGAGACGACGTACTCGAAGGCCTTGCCGGGGGCGACGTAGTTGATCCAGACGCCCACGAGCATCAGCGCCGCCGAGAAGGTGGTGCCGAGGAGCGGGGTGCCGGACTTCGTCAGCCGGGTGAAGACCTTGGGGCCCTGGCCGTTGAGCGCGAGGTCGCGCAGCATGCGGCCGGTGGAGTACATGCCCGAGTTGCAGGAGGACAGGGCGGCCGTGAGCACCACGAAGTTCACGATGGCGGCGCCGATGCCGAGGCCCATCTTCTCGAAGGCGGCGACGAACGGCGAGACGCCCGGCTGGAAGTGCGTCCACGGCACGACCGACAGGATCATGATCAGCGCGCCGACGTAGAAGACGGCGATGCGCCACGGGACGGTGTTGATGGCCTTCGGCAGCGTGACCTTCGGGTCCTTGGACTCGCCGGCGGTGACGCCGACCAGTTCGACCGCGAGGAAGGCGAACATCACGATCTGGAGCGTCATCAGCGTGCCGCCGATGCCCTTGGGGAAGAACCCGCCCTCGGACCAGAGCATGGTCATGGACGCGGTGTCGGCGGCGTCCGAGAAGCCGATGGTGAGGATGCCGGCGCAGATGAGGATCATGCCGATGATGGCGGTGACCTTGATCATCGAGAACCAGAACTCCAGCTCACCGAAGAGCTTCACCGAGATCAGGTTCGCGCCGTACAGGATGACCGTGAAGACCAGGGCCGAGACCCACTGCGGGATGTCCCACCAGTACGTCATGTAGGTGGCCGCGGCGGTGACCTCGGTCATCCCGGTGATGACCCAGAACAGCCAGTACGTCCAGCCCGTGACGAAGCCGGCGAAGGGGCCGATGAACTCGCGGGCGTACTCCGAGAAGGACCCGGAGACGGGGCGGTACATGAGCAGCTCGCCCAGGGCCCGCATGATGAAGAAGATCACGAGCCCGGCGATGGCGTACGCCAGGATGAGGCTCGGTCCGGCCTTGGAGATGGCCTTGCCCGCGCCGAGGAAGAGCCCGGTGCCGATGGCTCCGCCGATCGCGATCATCTGGATCTGGCGGGCGCCGAGGCCCCGCTGGTAGCCCTCGCCCTCACCGGCGACGGGGCTGTCGTTCTGGTTGCCGACCTGCGTTGAGGTCATCGTTCTGCTGCGCCTTTCTCCACGCTGATCCCCCCGGATATGGATGGAGTGCCACCGGCGATCAGCCGGCCCAAGCGCACCCGGGGAACAGGGGTGGCGTTCCCGGGCGATCGTGCAGATTTATCACGGCCGCAACGATGATCGAGTAGCGGTGATGTGAAACAGGACACAGCGAAAACAGGACAAACACCCCTTTCATGGCTGAAAGGGGTGTCCTGGTAATCCGATCGTTATGCGGATTTGAGCGTCCGCTGAGCGGACGTCCGCATGGACGCCTGCATGGACGCCCGCATGGACGCCCGCCCCTACGGCATCAGCGTCTCGACGAGCGTCTCCTGCAGGGCGCCGAGCCAGAGGTACGCCATGACCATCGGCTTGCGCGGGTCGCTGTCCGGCAGCCGGTACAGGTCGTCGTTGTCGTCCTCGTCGCCGACCTCCAGCCGGGTGCCGATGGTCAGCCGCAGGTCGTTGAGCGCGCCGAGCCAGTGGCGCGCCTCGTCGGCGGACAGCTTGAGCACCGCGGCGCCCTCCCCGGCCACGGTCAGCGCGTCCAGGCTCCGTACGACGGCGAGGGCGTCCTCCCGCTTGCGGGTGCGCAGGTCGTTCTCGGTGAACCGGCGGAACTCCGCGGACATGGCGCGCAGCTGCTCGTCGTCGTCCGCGTACGCGTTCGGGAAGAGCCGGGCCAGCGCCGGGTCGGCCGGGGGCTCGCTCGGGCCGTCGCGGAACAGCTCGGCGAGCGGGTCCTCGCCCCGGGGCGGCTGCTCGCCGGGCCCGATCAGCTCCAGCAGCTGCACGGTCAGGGAGCGCAGGATGGAGACCTCGACCTCGTCCAGCAGGACGGCCGCGCCGCCGCCCGGCAGCGCCTCGAAGTGCCCGCTCATCAGCCGCGGTCCTGGGAGAGCGTCGCCCACAGTCCGTAGCCGTGCATCGCCTGCACGTCCCGCTCCATCTCCTCGCGGGTGCCGCTGGAGACCACGGCCCTGCCCTTGTGGTGCACGTCGAGCATCAGCTTGTGCGCCTTGTCCTTGGGGTAGCCGAAGTACGCCTGGAAGACGTAGGTGACATAGCTCATGAGGTTGACCGGGTCGTTGTGGACGATCGTCACCCAGGGCACGTCGGGTTCGACGACGGCGAACGACTCTTCGGCCGATTGGGGGCGTTCGATCTCAGTGGGAGCAACACTCACCTTGCCCATGCTGCCACTGGAGGGGGACCACCGCACAAACCGGCCCCGCCGAAGCGTTTCCCCTGGACTCCCAGAGAAATCGTCACTCTGACGAGATTGGAGGTAGCATCCGTCATATGAACGCTGCGGATCTTGGGCTGCCGGTGGACGTGCCGTCTACCGCGCTCTTCACCGACCAGTACGAGCTGACGATGCTCCAGGCCGCCCTGCGGGGCGGGACCGCCGACCGGCGCTCGGTCTTCGAGGTCTTCACCCGGCGGCTGCCGGAGGGGCGCCGGTACGGCGTCGTCGCCGGCACCGGGCGCGTCCTGGACGCCGTGGAGAACTTCCGCTTCGACGCGGGCGTCCTCGGCTTCCTGCGCGAGCACGGCATCGTGGACGAGCCGACCCTCGCGTGGCTGGCGGACTACCGCTTCGGCGGCGACATCTGGGGCTACCCCGAGGGCGAGGTGTACTTCCCCGGCTCGCCGATCCTGCGCGTCGAGGGCTCCTTCGCCGAGTGCGTGCTGCTGGAGACCGTGATCCTGTCGATCCTCAACCACGACTCCGCCATCGCCGCCGCGGCCTCCCGGATGTCGTCGGCGGCCGGCGGGCGGCGGCTGATCGAGATGGGCGCCCGGCGCACCCACGAGCTGTCCGCGGTCGCCTCGGCCCGCGCCGCGTACGTCGGCGGCTTCGACTCCACCTCCGACCTGGCCGCCGGGTTCCGCTACGGCATCCCGACCGTCGGCACCTCCGCGCACGCCTTCACGCTGCTGCACGACACCGAGCGCGACGCCTTCCGGGCGCAGGTGGACTCCCTGGGCCGCGGTACGACGCTGCTCGTCGACACCTACGACGTGACCGAGGCCGTCCGTACCGCCGTCGAGGTGGCCGGGCCCGAGCTGGGCGCGGTGCGCATCGACTCCGGCGACCTGCTGCTGGTGGCGCACCGGGTGCGGCAGCAGCTGGACGAGCTGGGGGCGCGCGACACGCGGATCATCGTCACCTCGGACCTCGACGAGTACGCCATCGCCTCGCTGGCGGCGGCGCCGGTGGACGCGTACGGCGTCGGCACGCAGCTGGTGACCGGCAGCGGCCACCCGACCTGCTCCATGGTCTACAAGCTCGTCGCCCGGGCCGAGTCGGCGGACGTGCGGGCGCCGCTGGTGCCGGTGGCGAAGAAGTCGCTGGGGGCCAAGATGTCGGTCGGCGGCCGCAAGTGGGCCGCGCGGCGCCTGGACGCGGACGGCGCGGCCGAGGCGGAGGTCGTGGGCACGGGTCCGGTGCCGGCCGGGCTCGCCGACCGGCAGCTGCTGGTCGAGCTCGTCAAGGGCGGCGAGGTCGTGGCCCGTGAGCCGCTGGAGGCGGCGCGCGAGCGGCACATCGCGGCGCGGGCGGGGCTGCCGATGTCGGCGACGCAGCTGTCGCGGGGCGAGCCGGTGATCCCGACGGAGTACGTCTGAGCCGGCCGTCCCCGAGGAGCCGCGTCCGTCCGGGCCTTCTGGGCCCCCTCCCGCAGGGCGGGGGAAGTCTCTAGGCTCGATGCCATCCCCGCCGTCCCCCACCACCGAAGGACACCCGCCATGCACCGCGCATTGATCGTCGTGGACGTTCAGAACGACTTCTGCGAGGGCGGCAGCCTCGCGGTCGCGGGGGGCGCGGACGTCGCCGCCGCCATCACGGACCTGATCGGCGAGGCCGCGGGCGCCGTGTACCAGCACGTCGTGGCCACCCGGGACCACCACATCGACCCGGGCGGCCACTTCTCCGACGCCCCGGACTACGTGAACTCCTGGCCGAAGCACTGCGTGGCCGGTACGGAGGGCGTGGGCTTCCACCCGAACTTCGCGCCGGCGGTCGCGTCGGGCGCGATCGAGGCGGTGTTCGACAAGGGCGCGTACGACGCGGCCTACAGCGGCTTCGAGGGCACCGACGAGAACGACGTGCCGCTGGCCCGCTGGCTGCGGGAGCGGGAGGTGACGGAGGTGGACGTGGTCGGCATCGCCACGGACCACTGCGTCCGCGCCACGGCCCTGGACGCGGCCCGCGAGGGCTTCAGAACCCACGTGCTGCTGGACCTGACGGCGGGCGTCTCCGAGGAGACCGTCCAGCGGGCCCTGGAGGAGCTGCGCGAGGCGGGCGTGGAGCTGACGGGCAAGCCGGTGGTCTGAGGCGCCGGGAAGGCCGCCGGGGAGGAGCCGGGGAGGGTCCGGGGCGGCTCCGGGGGCGGCTCCGGGGCGGCGCGCTACGCGCCGTCCGCGAGCCGTGGCGTGCCCCAGGTGCGGCTCTGCGGCAGCAGGGCCCGGATCGGGTGCCAGAGCTCCGTCGCGCCCTCCGGGCAGGTGCGCCACAGCAGGCCGTCGGGGTGGTGGAGGACGGCGGTGACCTCGTCCGGCGTCGGCGGGTGGAGGTTGCCCCGGAGGTAGACGGAGCGCAGGCCGAGGTTGCGCAGTCGGGTCAGGGCCCGGGCGCGGTTCGGCGCGTGCACGAGGACGCGGACCGTGGAGCCGTCGCCGACCGGGTTGGGCAGGCTGAGCGCGACCACCACGCTGCCGCCGGGCAACTTGGTGAAACCTCCGCCGGGCATATGAAACCACTCCCCCGTGAGATGGTGTGTCAATAAGACGGGCCACAGGCACCTAAACAGAATCGGCCGCCGCCCGCTAGAGGGCGACGGCCGATCATGCTTTGACCTGCGACGATGCGGTTACTTCGTCGACGGGCCGACCTGGACCGTGATCGTCCGGCCGTTCTTCGGCTGCTTGACGATCGAGATCTTGGTGTTGGTGTCAGTTACCTTGACGCCCGCGCGCGGGTTCGACTCGTACCAGTAGACGCCCTTGCGGTCGTCGAACACCGGGACACCCGGCTGGGACGCGATCGGGGCCGCGACACCCGCCTTGTGCAGCGTGATGCCGGTGGTGCGGTACAGGCTGAACGGCGAGTCGTACGCCTGGATCCGGTTGCGCATCAGCGTGCCGTCGGCCCACTTCGTCGGCGTGGGGTGCGCGTCGACCGGCAGGATCAGGCCCTGGCCCTCGTGGACGGCCGTGTTGTTGTCCTTCTGGGAGGTGTCCCACTGCCAGACCAGCAGACCGGTCTGGTACGGGTAGTGCTCCACCCAGCCGTCCATGGGGGCGGCGAAGCCGAAGTTGTACGGGCCGACCTTGAGGGTCGCGTCGTACGAGACGTACTGGCGGTTCTCGGCCAGGTAGTACTGCTCGTACTCGTTGGTGAAGGACTCACCGATGCGGGAGAAGCCCTTCGCCGTCCAGGCGGCGTCGGCGTTCTCGGCGTTGTCCGAGAAGACCGGGGCGCCGTCGGCGGTCAGCGCGATGTTGTCGGCGGTGAAGCCCTTGCCGCCCGCGCCGCCGTCCGTCTGGTAGCGGAAGCGGAGGTCGAACTTCTTGCCGGCGTACGCGTCCAGCGGGAAGGCCAGCTTCTGCCAGGAGCCGGAGACGTCCGTCAGCGCGGGGGCGCCGCTCGCGTCGGCCGGGATCGGCTTGCCGTTGGCGGTGCCGGCCAGGGCCGTCCAGTTCTTGCCGCCGTCGGTCGACACCTCGGTGTAGAGGTAGTCGTAGTCCTTCTCGATGTCCCACCAGCCGTCGAGCGTCAGCTCGGCCTTGGTCTTGCCGGTGAGGTCCACGGAGCGGGTGAGGGTGTTCTTGAGGTCGTCACCCATGTCGCTCCACCACTGCGTGGCGCCCTGGGCGGGCTTCACGACCGGGGTGGTGACCTTCTTCTTCGGCAGCTCGACAACGAGCGCCTGCGGGTTCTTGGTGTTGTACTCCGCGACGCCCAGCGTGTGCTTGGACTTCGTCGCCGCCTTGGCCTTCTCGTAGTTGAGCCAGCCCAACTGCAGCTTGTCCCAGGCGGTCATGTCGCCCGGCATGTCGCCGATGGAGTCCTTGCCCAGGCCGAGCCAGGAGCCGGAGGACATCAGGGACCAGAAGCCCGTGGAGTTCTCGGCGCCCGCCTTGCCGGAGGTGTCGTACAGGTCCGGCAGGCCGAGGTCGTGGCCGTACTCGTGGGCGAAGACGCCGAGGCCGCCGTTCTCCGGCTGCATGGTGTAGTCGCCGACCCAGATGCCGGTGTCGCCGATCTGGGTACCGCCGGCCTTGTTGTGCGCCGGGCCGGTCTTGCCGGCGTCGGTGCCGTACGCGTACCAGCGGTGGGCCCACAGCGCGTCGGAGCCCTGGGCGCCGCCGCCCGCGGACTCGTCCTCGCCGGCGTGGACGATCTGGAAGTGGTCGATGTAGCCGTCGGCCTCGTTGAAGTTGCCGTCGGCGTCGAAGTCGTAGCGGTCCCACTGGTCGTACTGGGCCAGCTGCGCCTTGATCTCGGCGTCGGTCTTGCCGGCCGCCTTCTGCTGCGCGGTCCACGCCGTCACACCGTCGCGGACGGCGTCCCAGACGTTGGCGCAGTTGCTGCTGCCGCAGTAGTTCGAGCCGTAACGGGCCTCGTTGTACTCGACCTTGACCCAGTCGGAGACCGCGCCGTCGACCGAGTACCGGCCCGAGGAGGTCTTCTCGTAGTAGGTCTTGAGCGAGTGCTTCTGCTGACCGGTCTTCGGGTCCTTGCCGGTGCCGAAGTACAGGTCCTGGAAGTGCTGCTGGTTGTAGTCCTTCTGCCAGGCCGTCGAGTTGTCCTTCGAACGGTCCGGCTCTTCTATCTGGTTGTGCAGCGGTCCGGGCTTGCCACCGAACTTGGGCTTCTTCTCGGTGGTGTCGTCGTCCGCGCGGTCGACGAGCGTCTCGTTGTCGACCTTGTCGCCGAACTCGACCAGGATCGTGAAGATCTTGTCGGTCTTCTCGCGGCCCAGCTCGACGTACTTCTTGTCGTCGAGCTTGACGACCTGGGAGGCACCCCTGCGCTCCACCTTCAGGTCGCCGGCCAGCACCTGCTCCAGCGCCGCCTCGCGCTGCTGCGCCTGCTGCTTGCTGAACGGGCCGTCGAGGTCGTGGTCGACCTTCGCGGCGTGGTCGTGCCCCGGGGCCCCGTGGGCGTCCCCGGCCTCGTGCGCGCCGGGCGCCGGGTCGTGGCGCTCGATGCCGTGGTCGGGGCGGTTGTCTGCCTGGGCCGTGGTGAGGGCCGAGGCGGTCGCGGCGGTGGCCGCCAGGGCCACGAACACCGCGGACGCTCTGAACGCGCGTCGTCTGCTGGTCACTTAATGTCCTCCCCGCGCCCGCGATCCGCGGATGGGGGGTCGAAGTGGTATCCGCGTGCGAGTCGCGCCATAAGTGACGACATTCGACCGGATGGACGCGAGAAAAGACAGATCTTGACTTGAACAGACCAAGCCACTATGTGCGAACCATGATCCGGATTCCGGACGAACGGAGCGGTGCCCCGCGCGAGTTCGGGCGGCGGTCGCTCGGGGCATGGATCAGGTGGGCCCCACCGTACGGGGGTGGCGGCGGAACGCGTCAGCTCCCGCCCTCTTCCGGCCAATCGGCATAGGCGGTGATTCTGTGCGCCCCCCATGCACCGGTACCGTGGGTTAGGTCACGCTTACTACTGGTTCCTCTCGGGCATCCACCTTCGTAGAGTCGCCGGTGAGTGCGACCGAGTTGCGAGTCACCCATACCGATGCATTGAGGACGGATCCGTCATGCCGCGTCCGACTGCCGCACAACTCGCCTACGGTTCGGCCACCGTCGTCTTCTCGACCGTCGCCCTGCTGCTGCTCTCGCGCACCACCACCGGGCTCGGCGTCGCGCTGATCGGCGTGGGCGCGCTGCTGCTCGGGCTGCTGGTCACGCTGACCATGCCCGTACCCGCGAAGACGAGGACGAAGGCCACGACGCGGGCGGCGGCCGACGCCCGGGTGCCGCGCCCGCGCGCCGAGGCCGCCGCCCCGCAGTCAGTGCGTCGTTGACACGACGACGGTTCTGGCCGCCTTGTCGTGCAGGCCCTGTTTGTACGGCTTGTCGACGAGGATCAGGATCAGCAGGAGCAACGGCCACAGGCAGGCGCAGCACACCAGCGCGGGCAGCCACAGCACGATGGCCCGGGTCAGCGCCGCGCTCGTGTTCGGCACGCTCCCGTCGTTGAGCATCGCCACCCGCAGGCCCATCAGCCGCTTGCCGACGGTCTGGCCGTGCCGCTTGGTCGTCATGAGGGTGTCGTAGGCGATGTACGCCACGATCGTGAGGAGCTGGAAGACCCACTGTCCGCCGTCGTTGGTCGTCTGCCAGACGTCCGCGAGGTCGGACTCCTCCGCCACGCGGTCGTAGATGTCGAACGGCAGCCCGATCAGGGCCAGCGGTACGAAGATGAGGAGCCAGTCGATCAGCCGGGCCAAAACCCGCTTGCCGGAGTCGGCGAGCGGCGGCATGCCCGCGAGCGGGTCGGTTCCGCCGTAGCCGTACGGACCGCCGCCACCGCCACCACCGCCGTACGGACCGCCGCCACCGTAGGGACTGCCTCCGCCGCCGTAGGGGCCGCCGTACGGGCCGCCACCGCCGCCCGGGGGCGGCGCGGGCGGCGGTTCCTCGGGCGGCCTCTTGCGGAACGGATCGTCCTCGGGCGGCTGACCGGGCGGCGGCGGTTCGTTGCTCATGTGGGCAGTGCATCCCGCCCGCCGGACCCCCGCAACGGATCACCGGCCGTTCGGGCTACCCGCCCTGTCCCGCCACGAAGGTGTGCGCCGCCTTGTCGTGCCACGCCTGGCGCCACGGGCGGTCGATCAGCGCCCACAGGACGCCCACGATCCCGATGACGAGGAGCCCCGGCACGCTGTAGACGAGCCAGCGGCGCAGCGCCGCGCCGAACGCCGGGGGTGCGTGCGACTCGATGTCCCGCACCTCCAGGCCGCACACCCGCTTGCCCAGCGTGCGGCCCCACTTGGCGGTCGGCAGCGCCTCGTACAGCACGCCGAGGACCAGCAGGGCGGCGAGCGTGATGCCGAAGTACGTGGACGTGGTGGAGTCCAGCAGCCAGACGGTGACCGTCTCGCCGGACTGCTTGGCCTGCTGGATCTTGCCGTCGATGTGGTCCAGCGCCTTGGAGACGAGCGGTACGCCGACGGCGCCGACGGCCGCCCCCAGGACCACGGTGTCGATCAGCCGGGCCGCCAGCCGCTTGCCGAGCGGGGCCGGGCGGGCGGCGGCCTGGGCGCGCGCGGCGCGCAGGAACGGGTCCTCCACCGGGGGCTTCCACGGGACGACCGGCGGCTCCTGCTGCGACTCCTGCTGCGGCCCGGGCTGAAGCGGCTGCTGCTGGTGCGCCGCCTGGGGCGGCTGCGCGAGCTGGTGCACCTGCTGGGCCCAGGAGGCCGATCCGCCACCGGCGCCGTGTGCGACGGGGGGTGCGGGCGCGGGCGTGGGTGCGGGTGCCGGAGCCGGGGCCGGCTGCGGGACCTGAGCCTGCGCCTGCGGGGCCTGGGCGGCCTGCGGGGCGGGCTGTGCCTGCGGCTGGTGCTGGGCCGGGACCTGCGGGGTGCGCGGCGCGTCCTTGCCCAGCGCGCGGATGGTCATGGTGCCGTCGGCGGGCCGCTCCTGCGCGGGCACGGGGGCCGGCGCCGTCGCGGGTGCGGGCTTCTGGGCGCGGATGGTGACCGTGCCGTCGGAACGGGGCTCCACCTTCCGTACGCCCGGCAGCGCGCCGCCCGTCGGGTCCGTGCCCGCCGGCACGCGCGGGTCCGCCGCGGCGCCCTGGGGCTGCGCCTGGGCGTTCTCCGCGCCCCAGGAGACCCGGCGGTCGCGGTCGCCGCCGAAGCCGGTCTGGCGGGTGGCGTCGGCCTGCCAGGCGGACGCGGGCTCCGGCTTGGCGGCCGCCTCTTCGGCGGCCTCCTCCTCGTCGAAGAAGACGGGCCCGGTCTCCTCGACGGACGGCGCCGGGGCGGGCGCCGGGGCCGGCTTCGGCGCCGGGGCGGCCGGTACGGCCGAGGCCGGTGGCGCCGGCACGGCCTCGCCCTCCGCGGGCGCGGGCCGGCTCGTGCCGGGCACCCAGGCGGCGCCGTTCCAGTACCGGATGTATCCGGGGATGGACGGATCGGGGTAGTACCCAGCCAGGGGTACGTTCCCGCCGTCACCAGGAGGTGTAGCCACAGCCCCCAACTCCGTTCCTTCACGACACCGCATGTCCAGGGAGGACATTAACGAAGAACGCCGGAGCCGTAAGAAGGAGACGGGCAAAGACCGTGTTCGAGCGAGCTTGACCGATCAGGTGACGGACACCCGGGGCGAACATCACGGAAAGTAATGAGAAATTCCCCGCCCGTGTCGCGTAATGACGGAGGGGGGAGCGCCTCTCCACCGGTGCGGGGCCACTCCAGGACCCCGTACGAGGAGCAGGAGAAGGAGCGTCCCATGGAGCACACCGAGCACACCGAGCACGCTGGACACACCGCCGTCGAGCGCGAGCTGGAGCTGAACCTGGTGCTGTCGCCGGAGCGCAGCATCCCCGTGCCGGCCCGGCTGACGTACCGCACCGACGACCCGTACGCCGTGCACATCACCTTCCACGTCGGCTCCGACCACCCGGTGCACTGGACCTTCGCCCGCGAGCTGCTGGTGGAGGGGGTCTTCCGGCCCTGCGGCCACGGCGACGTGCGGATCTGGCCCACCACGCTCGACGGGCGGGCGGTCGTGCTGATGGCGCTGACGTCGCCGGACGGGGACGCCCTCCTGGAGGTGCCGGCCGTGGCGGTGTCGGCGTGGCTGGAGCGGACGCTGCGCGTGGTGCCGCCGGGGGCGGAGGCGGAGCAGCTCGGCCTGGACGAGGAGCTGGCCGAGCTGCTGGCCTGAGGCCGCCGGGAGTACCGGGGTGTCTACAGCTGGGCCTGGGGCTCCGGCGTACCCAGCAGTGCGGCCGCCGTCTGCAGGGGGGTGGGGCCGGGGGCGGGCAGGACG
Source organism: Streptomyces sp. NPDC045998 (assembly GCF_056430285.1). Lineage (NCBI taxonomy): Bacteria > Bacillati > Actinomycetota > Actinomycetes > Kitasatosporales > Streptomycetaceae > Streptomyces > Streptomyces sp. NPDC045998. Next base: position 108,330 of record NZ_JBWKLJ010000012.1, on the reverse strand, counting down.
GCGGCGGCGGAGTGGCAGGTGAAGCCGAGCTTGGTCAGCGCCCTGCGCACCTCACCGGCGGTGAAGTCGCGGCGGTCCTGCCGGGTGATCACTTCACCGACCTGCTTGAGCGGGTAGGTGCGGCGGCCGATGGTCACGGACTCGCCGGAGACGGGTTCGGGCTTGATGCCCCTCATCGCTTCCTGCACGTCGGACTTGAACAGGTCGAAGGGGAAGTGGGCGATGACGCAGCGCATGGTTCCTCGCGGGGTCGAAGGGGAGTTCCGGAAGGGACGGATGAGCCTGGGGTTACGCGGCGGTGCGGGGTGCGGAGGAGCGGCCGCGCGAGCGCGCGGGCCGGCTCCGTCGTCCGCGCGTGGTGGAGTCGGCGCGCCCGGTCCGCTCGGCGGCGGGGGCGCTGATGGTGACGGGGACGCCCGAGGGCGCCTGGGCGCCGGTGATGCGGCTCAGTTCCGCCTCGCCGGAGCGGACCTTGGTCTCCCGCGCGGTGATGCCGGCGTCGGCCATCACGCGGTTCATGCCGCGTCGCTGGGCGGGCAGGACGAGCGTGACGACGGTGCCGGACTCCCCGGCGCGGGCCGTGCGGCCGCCGCGGTGCAGGTAGTCCTTGTGGTCGCTGGGCGGGTCGACGTTGACGACGAGGTCGAGGTTGTCGACGTGGATGCCGCGGGCCGCGACGTTGGTGGCGACCAGGACCGTGACGTGGCCGGTCTTGAACTGCGCGAGGGTACGGCTGCGCTGGGGCTGGGTCTTGCCGCCGTGCAGGGCGGAGGCGCGCACCCCGACGGCCAGGAGGTCCCGGGTGAGCCGGTCCACGGCGTGCTTGGTGTCCAGGAACATGATCACTCGTCCGTCGCGGGCGGCGATCTCCGTGGTGGTGGCGTGCTTGTCGGCGCCGTGCACGTGCAGCACGTGGTGCTCCATCGTGGTGACGGCCCCGGCGGACGGGTCGACGGAGTGGACCACCGGGTCGGCCAGGTAGCGGCGGACCAGGAGGTCGACGTTCCGGTCGAGCGTCGCGGAGAAGAGCAGGCGCTGCCCTTCGCGCCGTACCTGGTCGAGGAGCTGGGTCACCTGGGGCATGAAGCCCATGTCGGCCATCTGGTCGGCCTCGTCCAGGACGGTGACGGCGACCCGGTCCAGGCGGCAGGCGCCCCGGTCGACGAGGTCCTTGAGCCGGCCGGGGGTCGCGACGACGACCTCGCTGCCGTTGCGCAGGGCGTTCGCCTGGCGGCCGATCGGCATCCCGCCGACCACCGCGGTGAGCCGCAGGTGCAGCGAGCGGGCGTAGGGCGTGAGCGCGTCGGTGACCTGCTGGGCCAGTTCCCGGGTGGGTACGAGGACGAGGGCCAGCGGCTGCTTGGGCTCGGCCCGCTGTCCGGCGGTACGGGCCAGCAGGGCCAGGCCGAAGGCGAGCGTCTTGCCGGAGCCGGTGCGCCCGCGGCCCAGGACGTCCCGGCCGGCCAGCGAGTTCGGCAGGGTCGCGGCCTGGATCGGGAACGGCACGGTCATGCCTTCCGAGTGGAGCGCGGCCAGCAGGGCGGCCGGGAGGTCGAGGCCGGCGAAGGTCTCGACGGGCGGGAGCGCCGCGGTGCGGGTGGCCGGCGGCGCGAACTCGCGGGGGCCGTGCCCGACCGGGCGGGAGGGGCGCGGGGCGCGGGTGGCGCCGCGGGGGGCGCCGGAGGGACGGAAGCGGTCGTTCGTGCGAGCGGTGCGGTTCACGGGGAACCTTCCTCGATGCGGCACGTATCGCGTCGCGAGAACGAGCCGAAGAAAAAGACGAGACGGGTCCGGGCCGGCTGTGCGGCGGTTCGTCTCGAAGAGGACGCCGGAGTGCGGGCGAGCCGAGGAAAGGCGGCATCGGCATTCGGGCGCGAGGGCCGGGCGTATTCATCCGGCCGGAGTTCATGGGCCCGTCCGAAACGACGGGCGCGAACAGAGTGACCGGCTCGGTGGGGAGCCGGCTGGAGCTGGGTAACGAGCAGGGGCCCACACCCACGGTGCGGGCCCCGACTACGTCGTACGCGTCAGCGTCAGGCGGGAACGATGTTCTCGGCCTGCGGGCCCTTCTGGCCCTGCGTGACGTCGAAGTTCACCTTCTGGCCTTCCTGAAGCTCGCGGAAGCCGGAGCTGGCGATGTTCGAGTAGTGGGCGAACACGTCGGCGCCGCCACCGTCCTGCTCGATGAAGCCGAAGCCCTTTTCCGCGTTGAACCACTTCACGGTGCCAGATGCCATATTGAATCTCCCTCGGGGGCAGTGCCCGGAGTCCGCACCTTGCGAACCCGGAGTCGCTGCATGATTTACCCTCCGGAAGAACCGGACTGAAAAGTATCTGGGAACCACGACCGCAACTGACATCACCGTAGCACGGTGGTCGGCGGAGGAGCTCGATATGTTTACCGGTCGCCCATTTCCTGATTTTCTGTACCGGCGGTGGCAGATTTCCGCATTTCCTCGTTGAGGCGGAGGGCCTCTTCGAGCTGGTCCTCCAGGATGATGATGCGGCAGGCGGCCTCGACCGGTGTGCCCTGGTCGACGAGTTCGCGGGCCCGGGCGGCGATGCGCAGCTGGTAGCGGGAGTAGCGCCGGTGCCCGCCCTCCGAGCGCAGGGGGGTGATGAGCCGCGCCTCGCCGATCGCGCGGAGAAAGGCGGGCGTCGTGTCCAGCAGGGCGGCGGCCCGTCCCATGGTGTAGGCGGGGTAATCGTCGTCGTCGAGGTGGTCGACGGCGGGCTTCTCAGAGGGCATAGCACCTTCGTTCGGGGGACGCATCGAGGATGCCTGCGTACAGCGGAAACACTACGTTCCGCGCCGCCCGATATCTACTTCCGCCGGTACAGGAAATCCGCGGGGCCGGGTCAGTCGACGACGTACGTGTGGGTGATGAATTCGATCGAGTGGCCGTCCGGGTCGTCGACGTACACGCCGCGGCCCCCGTGGTGGTGGTTGATCCGCTGGGGTTCGTGGTGGTGGGGGTCGGCCCAGTACGGCAGCCCGCGCTCCTTGATCCGGCCGAAGATCTCGTCGAACTCGTCCTCGGAGACGAGGAAGGCGAGGTGCTGCGGGACGATCCGTTCGGAGTCGTCGTCGAGGTAGTCGAGGGTGACTCCGCCGTCGAGCGCGACGCCGGCGAAGGGGCCGAAGGGCTTGGGCTCCGGCGCCGCGAGCAGGTCGGTGAGGAAGCGGGCGCCGGCGAAGCGGTCGCGGCTGCGGACGATGGTGTGGTCAAGGCGTGCGGGCACGGCTCTCTCCTCTTCCGTTCGACTCCTACTCGGCTGCTTCCGTCGACGTCCTTTCACGCCAGGCGGCGGGGCGGTCCGGTGACCATCGGGCATGGGGACCAGGACCGGAGACCTAGAAGAGCTTGCCCGGGTTGAGGATGCCGAGCGGGTCGAAGGCCTGCTTGATGGAGCGCTGCAACTCCACCCCGACCGGGCCCAGTTCGCGGGACAGCCACTCCTTCTTCAGGACTCCGACGCCGTGTTCGCCGGTGATCGTGCCGCCCAGCTCCAGGCCGAGCGCCATGATGGCGTCGAACGACTCGCGGGCGCGCCGGGACTCGTCGGGGTCGGTGTGGTCGAAGCAGACGACGGGGTGGGTGTTGCCGTCGCCCGCGTGGACGCAGACGCCGATGGTGAGGTCGTACGTCTCGGCGATGGCGGCCGTGCCGTCGAGCATCTCGGCGAGCCGGCTGCGCGGTACGCACACGTCGTCGATCATCGTCGCGGACGAGACGGTCTCCAGGGCGGTGAGCGACAGGCGCCGGGCCTGCAGGAGCAGTTCCGACTCGGCCTCGTCCTCGGCGGGCACGACCTGCGTGGCGCCCGCCGCCGTGCACAGTTCGCCCACCGCCGCGAGGTCGGCGGCCGGGTCCGGGGTGTCGAAGGCGGCGAGGAGCAGCGCCTCGGTGGAGTCGGGCAGGCCCATCTTGGCCAGCCGGTTGACGGCCTGGATCGTCGTGCGGTCCATGAGCTCCAGCAGCGACGGCGTGTGGCCGCGTTTCATGATCGCGCAGACGGCCGCGCAGGCGGCGGCCGCCGACGGGAACTCGGCGGCGAGCGCCAGCTGCCGCGGCGGCTGCGGCTTGAGCGCCAGCACGGCCCGTACGACGATGCCGAGGGTGCCCTCCGAGCCGACGAGGAGCCGGGTCAGGTCGTAGCCGGCGACGCCCTTGGCGGTGCGGCGGCCGGTGGTGAGCAGGCGGCCGTCGGCGAGGACGACGTCGAGGCCGAGGACGTACTCCGCCGTGACCCCGTACTTGACGCAGCACAGGCCGCCGGACGCCGTGCCGATGTTGCCGCCGATGGTGCACGTCTCCCAGCTGGACGGGTCGGGCGGGTAGTACAGGCCGTGCGCGGCGACCTCGCGGGAGAGGGCGGCGTTGACGACGCCCGGCTCGACGACCGCGATCCGGTCGACCGGGTTGATCTCCAGGATGCGGTCCATCGTGACGAGGGACAGGACGATGCAGCCGTCGGAGGCGTTGGCGCCGCCGGACAGGCCCGTGCGGGCGCCCTGCGGGACGACGGGCACGCGCAGCGCGGTCGCCGTGCGCATGACGTGCTGGACCTGCTCGACGGTGCTCGGCAGGACGACCACGGCGGGCGCGCCGGCGGCGCAGAAGCTCGCCGCGTCGTGGGCGTACGAGGCGGTGACGTCCGGGTCCGTGAGGATCGCTTCCGCCGGGAGGCCGGCGCGCAGGTGTGTCAGCAAGTCGTCCATGATCCCAGCCTGGCAGCCGGGGCCATCGGTGTGAACCCGTTCGCCGCTGCGGTCGGCGTGCCGCGGGTGACCGGTCGTACTGGCGCACAGTGAGCCGCATGAAGAGCCGTACCCAGGGCCGGGAGCGTCCACGTCGTACGAAGTCCGAACGGGTCACGCTGGCCGTCCTGCTGTCGGGTGCGGGCTTGGTGCTCGCGGGCGCAGTGCTGCTGTACGTCCCCGGCGTACCCGGCGTACCGGACGCCCTGCGCGGGGTGGACGCGGCGCCGCCGGCGGCGGGGCCGCTGGCGCGGGCGCGGGAGGCGGTGCGGGCGGGCGCGCAGGCGTCGCTGCCGGAGCTGACCGCGTTCATCGCCGACCGGGAGAAGTGGCTGCGGGCCCATCCGCGGGACGAGGCGGCCTGGGCGGAGCTGGGCACGGCGTACGTGGAGCGGGCGGCCCGGAACGGCGACACCGCGGCGTACGTACGCGCCGAGAAGGCGCTGGAGCGGTCGCTGGCGGTGCGGCCGGCCGCCGAGGGCAACACCGACGCGCAGCTCGGTCTGGGCGTGCTCGCCCAGGCCCGGGGCGACTTCGCCGCGGCCCGGCGGTGGGGCGAGGCCGTACGGCAGCGGGAGCCGCGGCGCTGGCAGGCGCACGCGCTGCTGGTCGACGCGTACACCGGCCTCGGCGCGTACGGGGCGGCCGACAAGGCGGCGGGGCGGCTGCGCGAGCTGCACCCGGGCGGCGCGGCCGCGTTGTCGCGCGCGTCCCGGGTGTACCGCGACAAGGGCTGGCGCGAGGACGCGGCGGCGCTCGCCTCCGACGCGGTGGCCCTGGCCGCGACCCCGGCGGAGCGGGCCGAGTGCCTGCGCCACCTCGGCGACCTGGCGTGGGAGCGGGGCGAGCCGGCCGAGGCGATCGGCTACTACGAGCCCGCGCTGCGGCTGGTGGCCGGCCATCCGCCGTCGCTCGCGGGGCGGGCGCGGGCGCTGGCGGCGCTGGGGCGTACCGATGAGGCGCTGCGCGACTACGCGGCGGTGCTGGACGCGCTGCCGCTGCCGGAGTACGCCCTGGAGGTCGGCGAGTTGTACGAGTCGCAGGGCCTGGACGGGGACGCGCGCACGCAGTACGAGCTGCTGCGCGCGCGGGCGGAGAAGGCACAGGCGCACGGTGTGGACGCGTCGCTGGTGCTCGCGCGGTACGAGTCGGACCACGGCGACCCGGAGCGGGCCGTGAAGTGGCTCTCCGACGCGTGGGCGCGCGGCCACCGCTCCGCGCACGTCGCCGACGCGCTCGGCTGGGCCCTGTACCGCTCCAGCGAACCGGCGCAGGGCCTGCGGTACGCGAAGAAGGCCACGGAGGCGGGCCTGCGCAGCGCGCTGTTCGCGTACCACCGGGGCCAGATCGAGCGGACGCTCGGGCAGTACGGGGCGGCGCGGCGCCACCTCACGCAGGCGCTGCGCACGAACCCGGCGTTCTCGCCGCTGCTGGCGCCGGAGGCGCGGCGGGCGCTGGCGGTCCTGGGGGAACCCGCGGCGGGCGGCCCGGCGGACGTGCGGGGCACGAAGCCGCGGCCGAGCGCGAGCGCCGGTGCGAGCGCGGCGGGACGCCCGTCGCGCTGACGGTGCTGCGGGCGGGTGGCGGAGTCCCCGGTGCTCCGCCACCCGCGCGGAGCGGTCAGAGGTTGCCGCGCTTGGCCTGCTCCCGCTCGATCGCCTCGAAGAGGGCCTTGAAGTTGCCCTTGCCGAAGCCCATCGACCCGTGCCGCTCGATGAGTTCGAAGAAGACGGTCGGACGGTCCTGGACCGGCTTGGTGAAGATCTGGAGCAGGTAGCCGTCCTCGTCGCGGTCGGCGAGGATCTTCAGCTCGCGCAGCTCGTCGATCGGCACGCGCGTGTCGCCGACCCACTCGCCGAGCGTGTCGTAGTACGAGTCCGGGACGTCGAGGAACTGGACGCCGGCCGCGCGCATGGTGCGGACGGTGGCGACGATGTCGTTCGTGGCGAGGGCGATGTGCTGGACGCCGGGGCCGCCGTAGAACTCCAGGTACTCGTCGATCTGCGACTTCTTCTTCGCGATCGCCGGCTCGTTGATCGGGAACTTGACCTTCTTGGTGCCGTCCGCGACGACCTTCGACATGAGCGCGGAGTACTCGGTGGCGATGTCGTCGCCCACGAACTCCTTCATGTTGGTGAAGCCCATGACCTTGTTGTAGAAGGCCACCCAGTCGTTCATCTTGCCGAGCTCGACGTTGCCCACGCAGTGGTCGATCGCCTGGAAGGTGCGCTTGGCGGGCGGCTCGACCATCGGCTGCGCGGCGACGAAGCCGGGCAGGTAGGGGCCGTCGTAGCCGGAGCGCTCGACGAGGGTGTGGCGGGTCTTGCCGTACGTGGCGATGGCGGCGAGGACGACGGTGCCGTGCTCGTCCTTGAGCTCGTACGGCTCGGTGACGCCGGTGGCGCCCTGCTCGACGGCGTACGCGTACGCCTTGCGCGCGTCCGGCACCTCGATGGCGAGGTCGACGACGCCGTCGCCGTGGGCGGCGACGTGCTCGGCGAGGAAGCGGCCCCAGTCGGTGGACGGCTTGATGACGGAGGTGAACACGAAGCGCGCGGCGCCGTTCGTCAGGACGTAGCTGGCGGTCTCGCGGCTGCCGTTCTCCGGTCCGGAGTAGGCGACCAGCTTCATCCCGAAGGCCGTGGAGTAGTAGTGCGCGGCCTGCTTGGCGTTGCCGACGGCGAAGACGACCGCGTCCATGCCCTTCACCGGGAAGGGGTCGGCCTGCCGGGCGGTGTCGGGGGTCTGGGAGAGGGTCTCAGTCATGGCCGCAGACTCTCTCCGTTCCGCAAGGTGCGCAATAGTTCGCGGGAGGACTGGGCAAGCTGCACAGCGACTGGGCAGTATGGCCGGGCGTTCTGTACAGGATGACCACCGGGAGGCCGTCGTGGCGATCGATCATCTGGACGGCAGGCTCATCGCCCTGCTCGCGCGTGAGCCGCGCATCGGCGTTCTGGAGGCGTCGCGCCGCCTCGGCGTGGCCCGCGGGACGGTCCAGGCGCGCCTGGACCGGCTGCAGGCGAACGGCGTCATCCGGGGTTTCGGGCCCGACGTCGACCCGGCGGCCCTGGGCTATCCGGTCACCGCGTTCGCCACGCTGGAGATCAAGCAGGGGCAGGGCGCGGACGTACGGGAGCACCTGGCGGGCGTGCCGGAGGTGCTGGAGCTGCACACCACCACCGGCCACGGGGACATGCTGTGCCGGCTGGTGGCCCGCTCGAACGCCGACCTCCAGCGGGTGATCGACCGGGTGGTCGGCTTCGAGGGGATCGTGCGGGCCTCCACGGCGATCGTCATGGAGAACCCCGTCCCGCTGCGGATCATCCCGCTGGTGGAGCAGGCCGCGGGCGAGGACGCCGGCCTCAGCAGGACGGGACCTTCGTCCCCCGCTGCAGCGCCCGGAGCGACGACACCGCGTCCTTGAGCGTGGTGACGGGGACGAGCCGGAGGCCGTCGGGCCGCTCGGCCCGGGCCTGCGCGCACTCGTCCTTCGGTACGAGGAAGACGGTGGCGCCGTCGCGCGCGGCGGCCTGCGTCTTGAGGGAGACCCCGCCGACGGCGCCGACCTTTCCGTCCGGGGTAATGGTCCCCGTACCGGCGATGACGCGCCCGCCGGTGAGGCTCGCGCCGCCGCCGTCGAGCTTGTCGACGATGCCGAGCGCGAAGAGCAGCCCGGCGCTGGGGCCGCCGATGTCGGGCAGGCGCAGGGTGACCTTGACGTCCTTCGGGCTCTTGCCGAGGTAGCCGAGCGCGGCGTCCACGGCGGCGTCCTGCGACTCGGCCATCTGGCCGAGGTTGCGCTTCTCGATCTCCGCGTCGCTCTTGCCGGGCGGATAGACGGAGTCGTGCGGCAGGACGGCCCGGTCCGTACGGAACCAGCCGTCGACGACGTCCGCGAGGTCGACGTGGGTCCGGGGCCCGGTCGCGACGATCGTCGTCATGCGCAGCTCGCCGTCGGTCTTCCCGACCGGCGCGCCGGAGATGGTGATCACCTCCTGGCCCTGGTGCCGCCCCAGCACGTCGGCGGTCGAGCCGGGCTGCGCCAAGGTGTACGGCAGCGGCGCGAACGCGGCCACGCCGAGCAGCGCGAGCACGGGCAGCCCGGAGACGAGCAGGGCACGGGTCCGGTTACGCAGGAGACTGGTGAGCAGCACGACGCCAATCTATCGGCCGGGCTCAGCGCAGGGCGTCGGCGACCTCGCGGGCGGCGTCGACCACGCGCAGGCCGACCCGCTCCGGGACCGAGTCCGCCAGCATCACCACGCCGACGCTGCCCTCGATGCCCGTCACGCCCACCAGCGGGGCCGCCGCGCCGCTCGCGCCCGCCTCCAGCTCGCCGTGCGTGAGCGTGTAGCCGGGGTCGCCGAGGGCGCCCTGGCGGGCGGCGAGTATCGCCCGTCCGGCCGCGCCGCGGTCCAGTGGGTGGCGGAAACCGGCCCGGTACGCGACGTGGTAGTCCGTCCAGGTGGGTTCGACGACCGCGACGGCGAGGGCCTCGGCCCCGTCGACGAGCGTGAGGTGCGCGGTGGCTCCGATGTCCTCGGCCAGCGAGCGCAGCGCGGGCAGGGCGGCCTCGCGCACCAGCGGATGGACCTGCCGGCCCAGCCGGAGCACACCGAGCCCGACCCGGGCGCGGCCGCCCAGGTCGCGGCGTACGAGCGCGTGCTGTTCGAGCGTGGCGAGCAGGCGGTAGACGACGGTGCGGTTGACACCGAGCTTGTTGGACAGCTCGGTGACGGTCAGCCCGTGATCGGTGTCGGCGAGCAGCTTGAGGACGCGCAGTCCCCGGTCGAGCGTCTGGGAGGTCTCCGCGGTCACGACGCCCTCTCCTTCGGAGTGAGTCGGCGGACACTCTCAACGTCGGCTGCGCCGCCGGTCCCATCGGCGACGCACGGAGAGGCCGCCGGCAGGCCATGGCACACCGGCTGCGCTCCGCGGCGGCGTTGCCACGGGGCGTTTGCATTGCGATTGCCGGGACAGTAGCGAGGGACTCCGCTTAGCGGAAGACCTCGTCCAGAATCCGGGCGCAAGCGTTTGCTGCGCGGGCTGTTTGTGCCGATTTGGCCGCAATGCGCGGCTGGCGTTCGTCAACGGAGGCCTGAAAGGCCCGCGTTTCACGGTGGGCGCCGGGCCCGGAGGGGGCATCGCCCCGCACCGGGCAGAACCGCGACCTGCCGCGCCACGCGAGGCCGCGCACCGCAAGCCACCGCGCCACGCGAGGCACTGGCCTGCAGGCCGCCGCGCACCGCACGGTCCCGCCGCGGGGCGGGAGGTCATGCGGCTCCGGGGGCTGAGGCCGGGAGGTGACGGCTCAGCGCATGCGGGTCGCCCACTCCTGGACCTTCTTGATGCGCTCCCGGATCTGGCCCGCCGTCGCCTCCGCGCTCGGCGGCCCGCCGCACACCCGGCGCAGCTCCGTGTGGATCACGCCGTGCGGCTTGCCGCTCTGGTGGACGTACGCGCTCACCATCGTGTTCAGCTGCTTCCTCAGCTCCAGCAGCTCCTTGTGCGATACGACGGGCCGCCGCTCCGCCGGCAGCTCCAGCAGGTCGGCCTCCTCGGCCGGCTTCTGCCGGCTGTGGGCGATCTGCCGGGCCTGCCGCTTGCGCAGCAGCAGCTGCACCTGGTCGGGCTCGAGCAGGCCCGGGATGCCGAGGTAGTCCTGCTCCTCCTCGCTGCCGGGGTGGGCCTGCATGCCGAACTCGGCGCCGTCGTACAGCACCCGGTCGAAGACCGCGTCGGACTCCAGCGCCTCGAAGGGCAGCATGTCCTGCTCGCCGGTGTCCTCGTCCTGCTGCTTGTTGGCCTCGTCCATCTCCTTCTCGGACTCGGCGTACGGGTCCTCGTCCTCGCCCGCCTTCTTCGGCTTGTCGAGGGCGTGGTCCCGCTCGACCTCCATCTCGCTGGCGAAGCCGAGCAGCGTGGGGATCGTCGGAAGGAACACGGACGCGGTCTCGCCGCGCCTGCGCGATCGCACGAAACGGCCGACGGCCTGGGCGAAGAACAGCGGCGTGGAGATCGTCGTCGCGTACACGCCGACCGCGAGGCGCGGGACGTCGACGCCCTCGGACACCATGCGGACCGCGACCATCCAGCGGTCGTCGCCGTCGCTGAACTCGTCGATCCGCTTCGACGCGCCCGCGTCGTCCGACAGGACCACGGTCGCCTTCGTCCCGGTGATCTCGCGGATGAGCTTGGCGTACGCGCGGGCCGAGTCCTGGTCGGAGGCGATGACGAGGCCGCCCGCGTCGGGGATGCCCTTCCTGACCTCCGTCAGCCGCTGGTCGGCGGCGCGCAGGACGTTGGGCATCCAGTCGCCGCGCGGGTCGAGGGCGGTGCGCCACGCCTGGGAGACGGCGTCCTTCGTCATCGGCTCGCCGAGCTTCGCGGCGACCTCGTCGCCCGCCTTCGTGCGCCAGCGCATGTTGCCGCTGTAGCTGAGGAAGATCACGGGGCGGACGACGCCGTCGGCGAGGGCGTTGCCGTATCCGTACGTGTAGTCGGCGGACGAGCGCCGGATGCCGGCGTTGTCCTCCTCGTACGTGACGAAGGGGATGGGGTTGGTGTCGGACCGGAACGGCGTACCGGTGAGCGCGAGCCGCCGCGTGGCGGGCTCGAAGGCCTCCAGGCAGGCCTCGCCCCAGGACTTGGAGTCGCCGGCGTGGTGGATCTCGTCGAGGATGACGAGCGTCTTGCGCTGCTCGCTGCGGTTGCGGTGCAGCATGGGCCGCACGCCGACACCGGCGTAGGTGACGGCGACGCCCTGGTACTCCTTGCTGAGCGGCCCGGCGCTGTACTCCGGGTCCAGCTTGATGCCTATGCGCGCCGCCGCGGCCGCCCACTGCTTCTTCAGGTGCTCGGTCGGGGCGACGACGGTGACCTGCTGGACGATGTGGTGGTGCAGCAGCCAGGACGCGAGGGTCAGCGCGAAGGTCGTCTTGCCGGCGCCGGGCGTCGCGACGGCGAGGAAGTCGCGGGGCTGCTCCTGGATGTACCTGTCCATCGCGGCCTGCTGCCAGGCGCGCAGCTTGTTGGCGGTGCCCCAGGGGGCGCGGCCGGGGAAGGCGGGTGAGAGGTGATGGGAGGCGGTAGTAGTCACGGTCTCCGATTCGGCTCTCGGGTTACGGCGGTCACGCCGCCTGCGGCGTTACGTACGACAACCGGGCCACCCTACCGGGGGCCCGGCTCCGTTCCCGTCCGTACGACGCCGTGACCACGACGACTGCGACGCGGGTCACAGCCGCCGGCCGGTCCGGGCCCAGGCGCGGTGTCACCGGGTTTCGGCGCCCGGTCCCAGTCGGGTCGCCACCCACGCCCCCACCAGCGCCACCCCCGCCATCGGCAGGAACACCGCCGCGAACGCCGCCGTGTGGGAGCCGGTCGCCGTGGCGGTGGCCGCGTGGGCCGAGAGCGCGCCGCCGCCGAGGGCGGCGAAGGCCGCGCCGCCCGCCGCGAGGAGCAGGACGTTCGACAGGCCGTCGGAGATCTGGAGCGCGGCGGAGTTCGTGCCCGCCTCCTCCGGCGCGGACAGCTTCAGCAGCAGCACGCTCGTCGAGGCGACCACCATGCCCATGCCGAGGCAGCCGAAGCCCCAGGCCACGCCCACGGTCCAGACGGGCACGGCGGGGATGAGGACGCTCGGCGCGGCGGCGATGGCCGCGGTGACCAGCAGCATGCCGAAGACCATCAGCCCCTGCCGGTACGGCTCCATGCGCGGCCGTGCCTGGATGTACGAGCCGAGGGCCCACGTCACGCCGCCCACCGCGAGCGACAGCCCGGCCATGGTGGGGCTCAGGCCCCGCTCGCTGACCAGCATCAGCGGCACGAACGACTCCGCCGAGATGAACGCCCCCATCGAGATGCCGCGCAGCAGCACCACCGACGGCAGCCCGCGCGCCGCCCGGTACGTGCCGCGCGGCAGCAGGCCCCGCACGGCGGGCACCAGCAGCGCCGCGCCCGCGACCGCCGGGAGGACCGACAGCCAGCGGAGGTCCTGCCCGGCGTACTGGAGCAGCCCCACCCCCAGCGAGATCCCGAGCGCCAGCCGGATACGGCGCCGGTCGAAGGGCGCCGGCGGCGCCTCCGGGTCCGCGGGCCCGGACGCCGTCCGCCGTATCGCGGGCAGCGCGAGCACCAGCGGCAGCACGATGAGCGCGGGGATGCCGACGAAGACCCACCGCCAGCCGAGCCGCTCGGTGACCGTCCCGGCGACGAGCGGCCCGACCACCGACGGCACCACCCAGCCCGCGGCGAACGCGGCCATGATGGCGGGCCGCAGCCGCTCCGCGTAGGCGCGGCTGACCACCACGTACAGCGCCACGATGACCAGTCCGCCGCCCAGCCCCTGGACGGCCCGCCCGGCGATGAACAGCCACATCGCCCCGGCCGTCCCCGACAGCAGCAGCCCGGTCCCGAAGGCGGTGATGCCGGTGGCGAGGGGCGCGAGCGGCCCGGCGCGGTCGGACCACTGGCCGGAGAGGACCATGGCGAAGAGGCTGGTGGTGAAGTACGCGGAGAAGGCGAAGGCGTACAGCGGGATGCCGTGCAGCTCGCGCGCGGCGACCGGCATCGCCGTACCGACGGCGGTCGCCTCGAAGGCGATGAGCATGACGACGGAGACGATGCCGATGCTGAGCGCGCGGTGCTCCCGGTCGAGTACGCCGCCGCGCGGCTCCTGTCGCTGGTCGCCGGTGGATGTGCCGGCGCTGCTTCCCAAGACGGTCATGCCCCTCACAGTAAGGGGCGTGGAGGGCGATGGCCCCTGTCTCCGGACGGGGAAGATCTCCCCCCTTGGTCGTACGACCATGAACGGCGTATGGCAGTCGTGTTGCGGCCCGCCCGCCGGGCTTTCCTTGCCACTGCCGCCGCTCGTACGGTCGTACCGAAGCACCACCGCACGACCGTGTGCCCGAGTGGCTGAGGGGCCAGACTGCAAATCTGGTGACGCGGGTTCGATTCCCGCCACGGTCTCCACGGAAGGAGGGCGCGGTCCAGTCCCGCCAGGGACCGCGTCCACCGTTCCCTCCACGTCGAGCTCCGACGTATCCGGCCACAGCCCGACCTGTGGCGTCTCCCCCCGCAGCACCCGGCCCAGCCGCGCCGGGGTCCACCTGCCGTGTTCGGTTACGCCTTGGGCACCGCGACCGCCGCCTGGGGGCGGATGGGCAGCCGGTTGACGGGGCGGCCCGTGGCGGCGCGGACGGCGGAGGCCACGGCGGCCGGGGCGGTGACCACCGGGACGGCGCTGGCGGCCTTGGCGCCGAACGGCGCCACCACGTCGCGCTCCTCGACGAGTTTGACGATGCGGATGTCCGGGGCGTCCAGGGACGTCGGCAGGGCGTAGCCCGTGAGGTCCGGGTGGCGGACGAGGCCGCGGGGGGTGCGGAGGTTCTCGGTGAGGGCCGCGCCGATGCCCTGGGTGACGCCCGCCTCGATGCGGGTGGCGAGCTGGGCGGGGTTCAGCACGCGGCCCACGTCCTGGGCGACCGCCATCTCGACGACGCGGACGGAGCCGATCTCGACGTCGACGTCGACGACGGCGCGGATGGCGCAGAAGGCGAGGCCCACGAAGGCGTCGCCCTGGCCCGCGTCGTCGAGGGGTTCGGTGGGGTGGGGGCGGCACTGGGCGGTGGCCCAGAGCTCCTTGCCGTCCAACGCCTCCATGACGGTGGTGGACAGGACCCCGTCGTACGACGTGATCTTGCCGTCCGTGATCTGGAGCAGTTCGGTGGACATGCCGAACTTGTGGGCCAGCGGCTGGAGGAGCTGCGTGCGCACCATCTTGGCAGCGCGTTCGACCGCGCCGCCCGAGACCCAGGTGTGGCGGCCGTGCGCGGCGGGGCCGGCCGGCGGCTGGTCGGTGTCGACGGAGGCGACGTGGACCTCGTCGACGCCCAGGACCTCCTGGACGATCTGGCGGGCGAGGGTGGAGAAGCCCTGGCCGGTCTCGACCGCCGCGCAGATGACGGTGGCCACGCCGTCGTGGACCTTGACCGTGGCCGTGGAGACCTCGTCCGTGCCCTCCGCGCCGAGCATGTGGACCATGCCGAGCGCGTACCCGACGCCCCGCCGTACGGCGCCCGGCTCGCCCGCGCCCTCCGGGCCGCCGGGGAGCAGCCAGCCGTCCTCCGGGGAGCCCTCGGGGAGGTCGGGGAGCGGGAAGTCGCGGACGGCCTGGAGGAGTTCGACGACGGGCGCCGGGCAGGTGACGGTCTGCCCCGTGGGGAGGATGTCGCCGGTGGCCATGGCGTTGCGCAGGCGCAGGTCGGCCGGGTCCAGGCCCAGCCGCGCCGCGAGCTTGTCCATCTGCGCCTCGTACGCGGCGCAGACCTGCATCGCGCCCTCGCCGCGCACGTGGCCGGAGGGCGGGTTGTTGGTGCGGACGGCCCAGCCCTCGATGAAGGCGTGCGGCACGACGTACGGGCCGCAGGCGAAGGCGACGGCCGCGGCGAGGGACTCGGAGGAGGCCTCGGCGTACGCGCCCGCGTCGAGGAGGATCTGCGCCTCGACCTTGACCAGGCGGCCCTCGGCGTCGGCGTGGTGGCGGTAGCGCAGCAGTGTGGGGTGTCTGTGGGCGTGGCCGAGGAAGGACTCCTCGCGGGTGGCGGCCAGTTTGACGGGGCAGCCGGTGCGCAGGGCGAGCAGCCCCAGCGGGATCTGGAAGCCGGGGTCCTCGCGGTCGCCCATGGCGCCGGGGACGCCGGTGACGACGACCTTGACCTGTTCGGGCGCGAGGCCGAAGCAGGCGGCGGCCAGGTCCCGGTCGGTGTGCGGGTCGGTGGAGGCGGTGTAGATCTCCACGCCGCCGTCCGGGCGCGGCACGGCGAGCCCCGCCTCGGCGCCGATGGGCGCCGGGTCCTGGCGGCCGATGCGGTACAGGCCCTCGACGATGACCTCGCCGACCGCCTCCGGGTCGCCGTAGCGCAGCGGGATGTGGCGGATCAGGTTGCCGTCGGGGTGGAGGGGCGGGGCCGCGAAGGCCTTCTCCGGGTCGGTGACCGGGTCGAGGAGTTCGTACTCGACCGCGATGGCGGCGGCGGCCAGGCGGGCGGTGTCCGGGTGGTCGGCGGCGACCGCGGCGATGGCCTCGCCGTGGTGGCGCACGAGGTCGGAGGCGAAGACGGGGCGGTCGGCGACGGTGCGGCCGTACGTGGCGGCGCCCGGCACGTCGGCGTGCGTCACGACGGCGCGTACGCCCGGCATCTCGGCCGCGGCGCTGGTGTCGATCGACACCACGCGCGCGTGGGCGTGCGGCGAACGCAGGACGGCCGCCCACAGCAGGCCCTCGGCCCACAGGTCGGAGGCGTACGGGAAGGTGCCCTCGGTCTTGGCGCGGGCGTCGGCGGACGGGAGCGACGCGCCGAGCCCGTGGGTCGGCACTTCCTGTTGCGGGACCTGGGGGGCCTCGACCGCCGGGATGGCGGTGGCCGCGTCGTTGCTCACGCCATGCCTCCGTCGTGCGGGTGGGGAACCTGGTGCGGGATGCGGGCCGTGTCGGCCGCTTCGGCGGCTGCTTCGGCCGCCGCGGCGGCGGAGGCGGCGCGCTCGGCGGCCACCTCCCGTACGGCGTCGAGGACGCCGCGGTACCCGGTGCAGCGGCAGAGGTTGCCGCACAGCGCCTGGCGGGTCTCCAGTTCGGTCGGGGCGTGGTTGCCCTCGAGCAGGTCGTGCACGGTCATGGCCATGCCGGGGATGCAGAAACCGCACTGGACGGCACCGCACGTGGCGAGGGCCCGCTGCACGTCGGAGGGCTCGCCGTTCACGGCGAGGCCCTCGACCGTGCGGACCTCGCTGCCGGCCGCGGTGGCCGCGGGGACCAGGCAGGAGGCGACGAGGCGGCCGTCGACCTGGACGTTGCAGGCGCCGCACTCGCCCTGCGAGCAGCCGTCCTTGGCGCCGGCGAGGCCGAGGCGCTCGCGCAGCACGTAGAGCAGCGACTCGCCGATCCACGCCTCGGAGACGGGGCGGTCGGTGCCGTTGACGCGCAGGACGTACGAGACGTGGGGGTGCTCGTCGCTGTCGGCGGCGTGGGGCGGCGCAGCGGCTTCTTCCCGCGGCTCCGGTTCCGGCTCCGGCTGCGGTTCCGGCTGCGGTTCCGGGGCCTGTGCCTCCTGCGGTTCCGGCTCCGGTTCCGCCGCCCGCTCGGGCTCGGCGGCGGGGACGGGCTCGGCCTCCGGCTCCGGTTCCCGCGGCGTCGCCTCCACGGGCGCGGGCTCGGGCGCGGGTGCGGGCTCCGGCGCGGTCACCGGCTCCGGGGTCGCCCAGGGCGCGGGGGCGCCGCCCGGCAGGGTGGCCGGCGGGTTGCCGCTCGTCCACTGCGAGGCCAGTGCCGAGGCCGCGAACTCGCCCGATTCGTCCGGGATATCCCCTTGTGCGACCGGAATCGTCCACTGCCCGGTCAGCTCGGTGGGAGCGGCCTCCGGTGCAGCCGCGGCCTCCGGGCCGGCGGGAGCGGCCGGCGCGGCCGGGAAGGCCCACTGCGCGGTCGCGTTCGGGTCGTGCGCCGCCCACGCCTCCGCCGGTACGTAACCGTGCCCGGGGGCCTCGAGCGGGGCACCCTCGCCCGCGAGTTCCGGCGGCAGTTGGACGAAGGCGGTCGCGTCACCGTCGTACTCGCCCTGCGGCGTCGGCCGCCAGCCGCCGTACTCCGGCCCGTACTCCTGCCCGTACGGCTGCTCGTTCTCGTGCTCGTTCTCGCCGGTGGTCACGACAGCGCCCTCCCCAGTGCTCGTCGGGCCAGCGCGGCGACCGTGCGCCGCAAGTGCAGTACGGCGGGCGGCAGCTGCTCCCCGCCCTCCGGCGGATCCGGGATGCACGCCGCCGCGACGTACTCCCCGAACGCCGCCAACGCCTCCGGAACCAGCCCCCGGTCGCCGTCCCAGTCGATCAGCGACGCGATCCAGCGCTCGGCCTCCAGCGGCCGCAGCGGCATCGGGGCGATGGCGCCCACCGCGCAGCGCACGCCGCGCCGCGCCGGGTCCAGGACGAGCGCGACGGACGCGGTGGCGCGGCCGGGTCCGGTCCGGCCGGTGGCCTTCAGGAAGACCTGCGGCGCGTGCAGCAGGGGGACGCGGACGAAGCCGACCAGTTCGCCCGGCGCGAGCAGCTCGCGGCCGGCCAGCAGGTACGACACCGGGATCTCGCGCGTACCGGCCGGGCCCGCCACGACGAGGTCCGCCTCCAAGGCGGCCAGCACGGGCAGGGAGTCACCGGTGGGCGCGGCGCTGACGATGTTGCCGCCGAGGGTGCCCGCGTTGCGGATCTGGGGCGGTCCGGCGGCGCGGGCGGCGGCGGCGAGCGCGGGGATGAGCGCCGCGAAGTCGGGGCGGCCCATGCGCGCGTGGGTGAGGCCGGCGCCGAGGAGGGCGTGGCCGTCCTGGTACTGCCAGCCGCGGATCTCGTTGACGCGGCCGAGTCCGACGAGGCCGGCCGGGCGGAGCTGGCCCTTGTTGACGGCGGCCATCAGATCGGTGCCGCCCGCTACGGGCACGGCGGCGGGCATGGCCGTGAGCGCCGCCACGGCCGCGTCGAGCGTGGCCGGCAGCGTCACGGACTGCGCCGCCTGCGGTGCGTGCGTGGTCAACCCAGCTGCCCCTTCCCGGTGTCCCCGGATGTCCCCGGCTGTCCCGCCTGTGTTGCCGTACCGTACGTGCTCACAGAGCCGACGTGGCAACTCTGGCACATCTTCGGGGCTGCTCGACGCGAGGGTCCGCGAAGGGCGCATCCGCCCCGGACGTCCCGTGACCTGCGGGATGGGCGGGTTTGCCGCGCGATCGGCGGCAGGTGCGGATTGCGACGTCATTGCCACTTCTCGGCGACCTTGTACGGGTTGTTCCGGACGGTCTCCACCGTGGCAGGCGGCGGGCGCGCGGCGGGCTCCGTTCGGGCCGGGCTCACACGTTCGGGGGCGGCCCCTCGATCGGGCGTCCGAGGCTGCCTTTCATTCCTTCTGGGGCGGGGCGCCGCTGCCACGGCAACGGGCCGCCGGGCGGCCGGTAGTCGACGCCGAGCGCGTCCAGGCGCCGGTAGTGGACGCCCATGCGGCGTTCGAAGTCCGCGAAGTCGCGCTCGGCGGGGGCCGGGAGGCCGGTGGACCAGGCGACCTCGGCGAAGGCGGCGAGGCGGGGGAAGACCTGGTAGTCGACGCGGGCGCGGGTCTCCATGACCTCGGTCCAGGCGTTGGCCTGGGTGCCGATGACGTGCGCGGCGGCCTCCGGGGAGAGTCCCGGCGGGACGGGGTCGAAGCGGTAGACGTCCTCCAGGGTGCGGACGAACCCGATGGGCATGGGCTCGTCGGGGCCGCCGTGCTGCCGGTGGTCGAGGTAGACGTGCTGTTCGGGGCACATGACGACGTCGTGGCCGGCCTCGGCGGCGGCGATCCCGCCGGCGTACCCGCGCCAGGAGGCGACGGTGGCGCCGGGCGCGAGGCCCAACGATGTCGTCTCGCCTCCGGGCGCTCGTACCCCCTGTCGACGTTCCTCGTCGCGCGGCCGCTCGTGCCTCGCTCCCTCCTCCTCGTCGCTTCCGACGGGGGCGCGCCCCTCGGCTCGACTCCCGCCCTCCAGGATCTCGTCCCACCCGATCAGGCGGCGGCCCCGCTCCGCCAGCCACCGGTCGAAGTGCCGGATGAACCAGGACTGGAGCTCGTACTCGTCCGCCAGCCCGAGCTCCTTGATGCGGGCCTGTGCGGTCGGGGACGCCTTCCACTGGTCCTTGGGGCACTCGTCGCCGCCCAGGTGGATGTACGGGGAGGGGAAGAGGTCGAGGACCTCCTCCAGCACCTCCTCGAAGAAGCGGAGGGTGGTGTCGGTGGGGGCGAGGACGTTCGGGTTGACGCCCCAGGTGTCCCAGACGGGCAGGGCGCTCGTGTCGACGACGTCGGTGTTGCCGAGCTCCGGGTACGCGGCGATGGCGGCCTGCGCGTGGCCGGGGAGGTCGATCTCCGGGACGACGCGGACGTGCCGCTCGGCGGCGTACGCGACGATCTCGCGGATGTCGTCGTGCGTGTAGAAGCCGCCGTGCGGGGTGTCGTACCAGAGCTCCGAGGCCCGGTGCCCCCGCTTCGTCCGCGGCCGCCAGGCGCCGACCTCCGTGAGCCGGGGGTGGCGCCGGATCTCGACGCGCCAGCCCTGGTCGTCGGTGAGGTGGAGGTGGAGGACGTTGAGCTTGTGGGCGGCGAGGAGGTCGACGTAGCGCAGGACATCGTCCTTGGGCAGGAAGTGGCGGGCGACGTCGAGCAGGAGGCCGCGCCAGGGGAAGCGGGGCTCGTCCTCGATGACGACCGTGGGCACGTACCAGTCCCGGCCGCGCGGGCCGATGGGCGCCCTGCGGTACGCGTCGGGGCCGAGGAGCTGCCGGAACGTCTGGGCGCCCCAGAAGACGCCCGCGGCGCTGCCGCCCTGGATGCGCCGGGCGTAGCCGTCGATGACGATGCGGTACGCCTCGGGCGCCAGCCCCGGTTCGACGCTCAGCACGATGCGGTTGTCGTCGTCGTTCCCGTCCGGGAAGGGGAGCCCGGTGGCGGCGCCGATCGTGGCGCGGAACCAGTGCGCGACGCCCTCGGTGCCCGGCTGGGCCTCCAGTTGGGTGTCCGTGTCGAGGGGGTCGAGGCCGGGGGGCGGCACCTCCCAGGAGCGGGAGGGGGCGGGGATCAGGTCGAGGGGCTCCATGGGTCAGTCCTTCACCGCGCCGCCGAGCCCGGACACCAGGCGGCGCTGTACGAGTACGAAGAAGACCAGCACCGGGATGGTCATCACCGTCGACGCGGCCATGATGCCGCCCCAGTCGTTCTCGTCCGGCTTGAAGAAGACGAGGAGCGCCATGGGGAGGGTCGACTGGGAGGTGTCGCTGATGAGGAACGACTTCGCGAAGAGGAAGTCGTTCCAGGTGGAGATGAAGGAGAAGACGCTCGTCGCGACGAGCCCGGGGAAGACCAGCGGGAAGAGGATCCGCCACAGGAAGCGTCCCCGGCTCGCGCCGTCGAGGTACGCGGCCTCCTCCAGCGCCTCGGGGACCGCCTTGACGAAGCCGCGGAGCATCCAGATCGCGAAGGGGAGGGAGAACGCGAGGTGCGGCAGGATCAGCGAGCCGAGGGTGTTGAGCTGGCCGAGGTCCCGCATCAGGAAGAAGAGCGGGATGGTCAGCGCCTCGATCGGGACCATCTGCGCGACGAGGAACATCACGAGCAGCGTCGTACGGAAGCGGAACCGGAAGCGGGTGACGGCGGTGGCCGCGAGGAAGGCGATGAGCGCGGACGCGACGACGACGGCGGAGGCGACGAGGAGGCTGTTGAGGAAGTAGCGGCCGAAGTCCTCCTGTTGGAAGACGCGGCGGAAGGAGTCGAGGGACGGGGCGAGCGTCCAGGGGCGGGCGTCGGTGGACTGGATCTCGCCGGCCGGCTTGAAGGCGGAGAGGACCATCCAGTACAGGGGGAAGGCGACGACGCCCGCGACGAGGAGGGCGGCGGCGTCGGCGGCCAGGCGGCCGGGCGCGCGCGGGCGGAGGCGGTTCACAGCTCGCCTCCCTGGCGGCGCAGCAGCCGCAGGTACACCAGCGTGACGGCGAGCAGGATCAGCAGCATGACGACGCCGATGGCCGAGCCGAGGCTGTACTGGGAGGACGCGAAGGCCTTCTGGTAGGCGTACACGTTGAGGACGAGGTTCTGGCCGGCGATGCCGCCGCCGTTGGTCATGACGTAGATCTGCGTGAAGACTTTGAAGTCCCAGATGATCGACTGGATGGTCACGACGGCCAGGATCGGCCGCAGCAGCGGCGCGGTGACGGAGCGCCAGGTCCGCCACTGCGAGGCGCCGTCGAGCGCGGCGGCCTCCAGGACCTCGGCGGGGACGGCCCGGATGCCCGCGTACACGGTGATCATCACGAACGGGAACGAGCACCACACCACCTCGAAGAGGACGAGCGCGAAGGCGCTGTAGCGGCCGTACGTCCACGAGAAGCCGCCGAGGCCCAACAGCCCGTTGACCGGCCCGAAGTCGGGGTCGAAGAGGAACACCCACACGGTGGAACCGGTGACGGCGGGTGTCGCCCAGGCGCCGAGCGCGGCGAGCATCAGGGCGAGGCGCGGTACGGCGCGCACGCGCGTGAGGAGGACGGCGAGGGCGCAGCCGACGGCGAGGGTGGCGGTGACGCAGGCGGCGGCGAAGAGCACGGTGGCGAGGAGCACCTGCCGGAACTGCTCGTCGCGGAAGAGGGCCGCGTAGTTGCCGAAGCCCTGGAAGGAGGTCGGTTCGCCGCCGCTGACCTGCGCCTGGGTGTACTCCAGGAAGGAGATGAGCCCCAGTTGGTAGACGGGGTACACGAGCAGCCCCGCGAGCACGGCCAGCGCGGGCGCGAGATAGAGCCAGGGCGTCCATCCCCCGCGTCCCGTTCGGCTCACGGTGCTCAACGCGTCGCCGCGAACGCCGCGTTCATCTTCTCCGCCGCGTCGCCCGCCGCCGTGGCCACGTCCTTACGGCCGCTGACGATCTCCTGGAACATCGTCGGCAGCACCAGGGACGCGTCGATCCGCCCCCAGGCCGCCGACGCGGGGACGAACTTGGTCCCGGCCGCCAGCGTGTCGATGAAGGGCTTCAGCGCGGGCTGTCGCCGCGCGGCGTCCGCGCGCACGTCGGTGTAGGTCGGCAGGAAGCCCATCGCGTCGAAGAGCTCGCTCTGGGTCGCCTTCCCGGCCAGGGACTTCAGCAGGTCGACGGCGAGCGTGCGGTGCGAACTGCTCTTCAGCACCCCGAGGTTGTTCCCGCCTGCGAACGCCGGCGCCACCGATCCGGGACGTACGCCCGGCAGCGGCACCACCGCGTACGCGCCCTTCACCGTCCCCGCCTCGACGGCCGCCCGGCTGAAGTCGCCGCCGATCGCCATGGCCGCCTTGCCGGAGGCGAACGCCGTGACCGTCGCGTTGCCGCCCATCGAGGCGCACGTGGCGGCTGGGCAGTTGTCGTCGCCGAAGAGCGAGGTGTACGCGGCGATGCCCCGGCGCGCCGCCTCGCCGTCGAGGGCGGAGGTGTACGAGCCGCCGCGCGCCACCGCGAGTTCGCCGCCGTGCGCCCAGATGAAGGGCAGGGCGCCGTACGTGTACGCGCCGCCGACGGCGATCCCGTACAGCCCGGGCTTCGCCTGCCGGATGCGCTTGGCCGTCGTGATCAGCTCCTGCTGGGACCTCGGGACCGGAAGGCCCAGCTCCCGGAAGACGTCCGTGCGGTAGTACAGCGCCCGTACGCCGACGAAGAGCGGCGCCCCGTACACCTTCCCGTCGACCGTGACGGAGGCGCGCGCCGTCGGGTCGGTGTCCTTGGCGTCGGGCCAGGCGGCGAACTCCGCGCCGATGTCGGCGAGTCCGCCGTCCGCCACGTATCCGGCGGTGTCGGTGTTGCCGTACTCGACGAGGTCGGGGGCGCTCGCCGGGTCGTTGAAGGCGGCCTTGATCCGCTGCGCGCGGGTGTCGACGGGGATGTACTCGACCCGGACGTCCGTGCCCGCGTGCCGCTTCTCGAAGGCGGCGACGGCGGCGTCGACGACCCGTTCCTTCGGTGTGTTGTTCACCTCACGGAAGAGCCAGACGCGCAGGGTGCCGCTCTTCTCGTCCTTCTTCGGGGAGGTGCCGGAGGTCTGCGGGGCGCAGGCTCCGGCGAGCAGTAAGGGCACGAGGGCGGCGGCCGTCGCCGCCAGGCGGGGTATCCGGGCAGGAAGCTTCACGGGCAGGGGTCCCCTCCGAGGCGGCGACAGCGGCTGCGTTGCACCATGCGCAACGGGCGTTTCGTGCTGCACAACACACGCAGGAGGGTAAAGCGGCCCCGACCGGCCCCACAAGAGGTCTGAACCAGTCAGCGGCACCAGGGACGAGCGGACACGACGGAGCCCCCGGGTGCGCACGTCCCGCGCGCTCCCGGGGGCTCCGGCCCCGACCCGTACCGGTCGGGTTACTTCTTGTCCTTGCCGCCCTTGTCCTTGTCGCCGCCGGCGCCCATGGACTCGTAGATCTCCTTGCACATCGGGCAGACCGGGTACTTCTTCGGGTCGCGCCCGGGCACCCAGACCTTTCCGCACAGCGCCACCACGGGAGTGCCGTCGAGGGCGCTCGCCATGATCTTGTCCTTCTGGACGTAGTGGGCGAAGCGCTCGTGGTCACCGTCGCCGTGCGACACCTGCGGCGTCGGCTCGACGAGGGTTCCCGTACCTGCCCCGCGCTCGGGCTCAAGAGTGCTCATGAGCTCCAAGGGTACCCCCGCGCGGACAGCGACCGAAGGAGTCAGTTCAGCGACGGGTCGTCCAGATACGTCGCGATCATCGCCAGCTCGCTGCGCTGCCGCCGCAGCACCTCGCGCCACAGGTTCTCGGGCCGCGGCGACGAGACGTCGCCCGGTTCCGAGTCGACGACGAACCACGCCCCGCCGGCCAGCTCCTCCTCCAGCTGGCCCGGGCCCCAGCCCGCGTACCCGGCGAAGATGCGCAGCGAGCCGAGCGCCGCCGCGATCAGCTCCGGCGGCGTCTCCAGGTCCACGAGCCCGATCGCGCCGTACACGCGCCGCCAGCCCAGCGGACCCTCGTCGCCGGGGATCACGGCGAGGCCGAGCGCCGCGTCCAGCGAGACGGGCCCGCCCTGGAAGACGACGCCCGGCTCCCCGGCCAGCGGGGCCCAGGGTTCGAGGATGTCGCCGACGTCGACGGGCGTCGGTCTGTTCAGGACCACGCCGAGCGAGCCTTCGTCGTCGTGGTCGAGCAGCAGCACCACCGCGCGGTCGAAGTTGGGGTCCACCAGCGCGGGGGTGGCCACGAGCAGCCGTCCTGTGAGCGAGGACACCTCGGTCATGCCGACATGATCCCGCACTTCGGGCCGCAGCGGGGGGTCGAGGGACGGGCCGACTCCGGCCACCCGGGGACGGCTCGTGGCTGGAAGTGGACCGTAACCCTCCGCAAGGGCGGGAAAGCAGAGGGTGTTGTGCCGAATTCATTACATCTGACGTAGCCCCTCGCCCTACCGGTACAGGGTCCGAAGCCCCTTACCCTTTTCCCTGGCCCCCTGCCCCTGACTCCCGGAACGCGAGATTCATGACCGGCACAGACGATGTACTGCTTGTCCACGGCGGAACCCCGCTGGAGGGCGAGATCCGCGTCCGCGGCGCGAAGAACCTCGTGCCCAAGGCGATGGTCGCCGCCCTGCTCGGCAGTGAGCCGAGCCGCCTGCGCAACGTGCCCGACATCCGTGACGTCCGGGTGGTGCGCGGGCTGCTGCAGCTGCACGGCGTGACCGTGCGTCCCGGTGACGAGCCGGGCGAACTGGTCCTGGACCCGACGTACGTCGAGTCCGCCAACGTCGCCGACATCGATGCCCACGCGGGCTCGTCGCGCATCCCGATCCTCTTCTGCGGTCCGCTGCTGCACCGCCTCGGCCACGCCTTCATCCCGGGCCTGGGCGGCTGCGACATCGGCGGCCGGCCGATCGACTTCCACTTCGACGTGCTGCGCCAGTTCGGCGCGACCATCGAGAAGCGGGCGGACGGCCAGTACCTGGAGGCCCCGCAGCGGCTGCGCGGCTGCAAGATCCGCCTGCCGTACCCCTCGGTCGGCTCGACCGAGCAGGTGCTGCTCACCGCCGTACTGGCGGAGGGCGTGACGGAGCTGTCCAACGCCGCGGTGGAACCGGAGATCGAGGACCTCATCTGCGTCCTGCAGAAGATGGGCGCCATCATCTCCATGGACACCGACCGGACGATCCGGATCACCGGTGTCGACAAGCTCGGCGGCTACACCCACCGCGCGCTCCCGGACCGCCTGGAGGCGGCCTCCTGGGCGTCGGCGGCGCTGGCGACCGAGGGCAACATCTACGTGCGCGGCGCACAGCAGCGCTCGATGATGACGTTCCTCAACACGTACCGGAAGGTGGGTGGCGCCTTCGAGATCGACGACGAGGGCATCCGCTTCTGGCACCCGGGCGGCGCGCTCAACGCGATCGCCCTGGAGACGGACGTGCACCCC
The DNA here is from genome assembly GCF_056430285.1 of Streptomyces sp. NPDC045998. Taxonomy (NCBI): domain Bacteria; kingdom Bacillati; phylum Actinomycetota; class Actinomycetes; order Kitasatosporales; family Streptomycetaceae; genus Streptomyces; species Streptomyces sp. NPDC045998. The sequence goes on along the minus strand of NZ_JBWKLJ010000012.1, from coordinate 82,577 downwards.
GGTTTCCAGACCGACTGGCAGCAGCCGCTGGTGGTGGCCCTGACGCAGGCGGCGGGCCTGTCCATCATCCACGAGACGGTGTACGAGTCCCGGCTCGGCTTCACCTCCGCGCTGAACCAGATGGGCGCGCACATCCAGCTGTACCGCGAGTGCCTGGGCGGCTCGGACTGCCGCTTCGGCCAGCGCAACTTCCTGCACTCCGCGGTCGTGTCGGGCCCGACGAAGCTCCAGGGCGCCGACCTGGTCATCCCGGACCTGCGCGGCGGCTTCTCGTACCTGATCGCGGCCCTGGCGGCGCAGGGGACCTCGCGGGTCCACGGCATCGACCTGATCAACCGCGGCTACGAGAACTTCATGGCGAAGCTGGTGGAGTTGGGCGCGAAGGTCGAACTCCCGGCCACCGCCGCGATCTGATTCCGTCCAGCACGGCCCCCGTCCCGCACGGGGGCCGTCCGCTTCTCCACGGCACGCCTGCCCGCCAGAGCCCCTTTGCTGGGGGTCCGGGGGTCATCCCCCGGGAAAACACAGCATGGCGAAGCTGGTGGAGTTGGGCGCGAAGGTCGAACTCCCGGCCACCGCCGCGATCTGACGGCGTGTAACGCGCCGACCCCGCACAGACGCCGACGGCCCCCGCACTTCGCGGGGGCCGTCGGCGTCTGGCGCGTACGAGGCCTTCTGCGGGGCTGTACGGGGCCGTGTGCGGACGAACAGAAGGGCGGCCACCCTCGGTGGGGTGGCCGCCCTTCTGTCACGTCTCGTGCCCAGTGGCGCCCGGCCGGTGCGCGGCCGGCGCCCAGGGGGGCTTACTTGCCCTTCGCGGCTTCCTTGAGCTTCGAGCCCGCGGAGACCTTCACGCTGTAGCCGGCCGGGATGTTGATCGGCTCGCCGGTCTGCGGGTTACGAGCGGTGCGAGCGGCACGGTGGGTGCGCTCGAAGGTCAGGAAGCCGGGGATGGTGACCTTCTCGTCGCCCTTGGCGACGACCTCACCGATGGTCTCGGCGAGCGCGGCCAGCACGGCGTCGGCGTCCTTGCGGGTCACCTCGGCGCGGTCGGCCAGGGCGGCCACCAGCTCACTGCGGTTCATGTTCTTACTCCCGTGTTCTTTCTGCCTGTGAGGCGTGCCACGCGGCGGAGCCGCATGTTGGGCACAGCGAAGCCGATGCTGCCAGGGCCCTTGGACAGTCCCCGGACCCGGGTCTGCTGTCAGACCCTCGCGCCCGAATACGCATCCTGCCCCCACCAGCGGCGGGAAAGCCAATCCGGCACCCTCCGGAGTCACACGAAAAGCGCCACTGGCCCGTCCTGGTGACGTTGGGTCGATCATGCGGGACTCCCCGGAGCCGAATCGCCACCCTAAAGGCCGACAGGGCGGCTGTACGGCTCCGGGCCCGCGCGGCGCGCCGCGAACCTCAGAGCGCCGGTCGCGCGACGGTCAGACCGACGACGGCGTGGCGGACGCCACCGTCGCGCCCGCCGCCTTCGCGGCGTCGCGCACGGCGCCCGCGACCGCGCCGGCGACCTTGTCGTTGAAGACCGACGGGATGATGTAGTTCGCGTTGAGCTCGTCCTCGGTGACGACCCCCGCCAGCGCGGTCGCCGCCGCGAGCATCATCTCGGTGTTGACGGTGCGCGACTGGGCGTCGAGCAGGCCGCGGAAGACCCCCGGGAAGACCAGCACGTTGTTGATCTGGTTGGGGAAGTCGGACCGGCCGGTGGCGACAACTGCCGCCGTCTGGCGGGCGATTGCCGGGTCCACCTCGGGGTCGGGGTTCGCGAGCGCGAACACGATGGCGTCGTCCGCCATGGCCGCGACGTCGTCACCGCCGAGGACGTTCGGGGCGGAGACGCCGATGAAGACGTCCGCGCCGGCCACGGCCTGCTTGAGGGTGCCGGTGACGCCCTCGGGGTTGGTGTTGTCGGCGATCCAGCGCAGCGCCGAGTCGGGGTCGGCGGAGACGAGGTCCTCGCGGCCCGCGTGCACCACGCCGTGGATGTCGGCGACGACGGCGTGCTTGACGCCCGCCGCGATGAGGAGCTTGAGGATGGCCGTACCGGCGGCGCCGGCGCCCGACATGACGACCCGTACGTCGCCGATCGCCTTGCCGACGACGCGCAGGGCGTTGGTCAGGGCGGCGAGGACGACGATGGCGGTGCCGTGCTGGTCGTCGTGGAACACCGGGATGTCCAGGGCCTCCCGCAGCCGCGCCTCGATCTCGAAGCAGCGGGGCGCGGAGATGTCCTCGAGGTTGATGCCGGCGAAGCCGGGGGCGATGGCCTTGACGATCTCGACGATGGCGTCGGAGTCCTGGGTGTCCAGGCAGATCGGCCAGGCGTCGATGCCGGCGAACCGCTTGAAGAGGGCGGCCTTGCCCTCCATGACCGGCAGCGCGGCCTTGGGGCCGATGTTGCCGAGGCCGAGCACGGCGGAGCCGTCGGTCACGACGGCGACGGAGTTGCGCTTGATGGTGAGGCGGCGGGCGTCCTCGGGGTTCTCGGCAATCGCCATGCACACGCGGGCGACGCCCGGGGTGTAGACCATGGAGAGGTCGTCACGGTTGCGGATGGGATGCTTGCTCGCCATCTCGATCTTGCCGCCGAGGTGCATCAGGAACGTACGGTCGGAGACCTTGCCGAGCACGACGCCCTCGATGGAGCGCAGCTTGCCGACGATCTCGTCGGCGTGCGCGGTGGACGTGGCGGCGATCGTGACGTCGATCCGCAGCTTCTCGTGGCCGGATGCGGTCACGTCGAGGCCGGTGACGGAGCCGCCGGAGGACTCCACGGCCGTGGTGAGCTGGGAGACCGCGGTTCCGCTCGCGGGCACCTCCAGCCGGACCGTCATCGAGTACGAGACGCTGGGCGCCGTTGCCATGGCCGAGTTCCTCTTTCCCTAGCTTCGTTGCTGCGCCGCGCCGGCGGGTGGCCGGGCGGAGCCCTCCGATGGTCGCACCTACCTGTGAGTAACAGGTAATAGCGGTCATTTAGTTTTCGGAAACTAACTTCCACCATACGAGAAACCGACCGCTTGGCGGAAGCCCCAAGATCCCCGGACCCAAAAAGCAGCAGGTCCGTGTCATCGTCTGATGACACGGACCTGCTGCTCATGAGCGAAGGGTGGCACCGACCCGCCATGCTCGCCTCGCGGCAAGTGGTCGCTCTAAGCGACTAAGGTTGGGCCCGGGGGCTTGGATCGAGCCGGTGCCAACACCCAGGCTAACAAACCACTCCGGAAAGTGATTCCCCTACGGACGGTTGACGCCGAACCCGCGCGTGGATCAGTCCCGGAGCAGGTCCGGCACCCCGTCCGCGTCCGGCTCGTCGCGCCGCCCCGACACCACCGTCAGCTGCTGCGTCGCCCGGGTGAGCGCCACGTACAGCACGCGCAGCCCGGCCGGCGACTCGTCGGCGATCTCCGCCGGCGAGACCACGACCGTCGCGTCGTACTCGAGGCCCTTCGCCTCCAGGCTGCCCAGCGCCACCACCCGGTCGCCGAGCTCCGCCAGCCAGCGCGCCGCCTGCCGCCGCCGCTCCATGGCCACCACGACGCCCACGGTGCCGTCCACGCGCTCCAGCAGCCGCCGCGCCTCGTCCCGTACGAGCTCGGCGAGGTCCCCGCCGTCCCCGCCGTCCGGCACGGCGACGAAGCGGGGCTCCACGCCCGTCGAGCGGACCGCGCGAGGGGCCTCCATGCCGGGCATGGCGAGCGCCAGCACCTTCGCCGCCAGCTCGGCAATCTCGGCGGGGTTGCGGTAGTTCACGGTCAGCTCGAAGCGGCGGCGCGGCCGGGTGCCCAGCGCCTCGTCGCGCGCCTCGGCGGCCTCGTCCGGCAGCGGCCACGACGACTGGGCCGGGTCCCCGACCACCGTCCAGGTGGCGTGGCGCCCGCGCCGGCCCACCATGCGCCACTGCATGGGCGTGAGGTCCTGCGCCTCGTCGACGATGACGTGCGCGTACTCGGTGCGCTCCTGCGCCAGCCGCTCGGCCCGCTCGCGCTGCGTCTCCTCCCGTACGGGCATGAGCTCCTCGAGGCCCGTGAGCTGGTCCAGCGGGTCGAGCTCCCGCTTCTTGCGGGGGCGCGCCGGGGCGCCGAGGATCGCCTGGAGCTCGTCCAGCAGCGCCACGTCGTGCACGGAGAGCTCCGGGCGGCGCAGGGAGCGGGCCAGGCGGCGCACCTCGCCCGGGTTGAGCACCCGGCGGGCCCAGCGGCCCAGCCGCTTCTCGTCGGCCATGGTGTCGAGCACGCGGCGCGGGGTGAGCTCGGGCCACCAGGCGTCCAGGAAGGCGAGGAAGCTGTCCTCGGTCGTCACGTCCTCGTCGAAGGAGGAGCGCAGCTCGGCGGCGAGCTCCGGGTCGCCCGGGTGCCGCGAGGCCGCCCCGGACTTGGCGTACAGGGCGTCGAGCAGGAGTCTGCGGGCGCGCGGGCGCAGCAGGTTCACCGGCGCGGTGCCGCCGAGCGCGTTGTGGCGGATCCGGTTCAGCTCGTCGGCCTCCAGCTCCAGGCGCCGCCCGAAGGCGACGACCCGCAGCCGCTCGGGCGCGCCGCCCTGCTCCAGGGCCCCGCGCGCGGCCTTCCGCAGCACCTTGAGCATCCGCGAGGAGCCCTTGACGCGGGCGACGGCCGGCTCGTCGTACACCGTCGCCTCGACGCCGTCGACCAGGCTGCCGACGGCGCGGATGGCCACCTGGCCCTCCTCGCCCAGCGACGGCAGGACGCCCTCGGTGTAGGCGACCAGCAGCGGGGTCGGCGAGACGATCAGGATGCCGCCCGCGTAGCGACGCCGGTCCTGGTAGAGCAGGTAGGCGGCGCGGTGCAGCGCGACCGCCGTCTTGCCGGTGCCGGGGCCGCCCTCGACGTACGTCACGGAGGCGGCGGGCGCGCGGATGACGAGGTCCTGCTCCGCCTGGATGGAGGCGACGATGTCGCGCATGGTGTGGCTGCGGGCCTGGCCGAGCGCGGCCATCAGGGCGCCGTCGCCGATCACCGGCAGCTCGGCGCCGTCCAGCGTCGCGGTGAGCTCGGGGCGCATCAGGTCGTCCTCGACGCCGAGGACCCTGCGCCCCTTGGAGCGGATGACCCGGCGGCGTACGACCCGGCCCGGCTCGACGGGCGTGGAGCGGTAGAAGGGCGCGGCGGCCGGGGCGCGCCAGTCGATGACCAGCGGCGAGTAGTCGGCGTCGAGGACGCCGATGCGGCCGATGTGGAGGGTCTCCCCGATCTCGGCGGTGTTGTCCGGCCCCACGGCGTCGTCGGCGGGCTCGACGGACGTGTACGCGCCGTCGGGGCCCTTCTTGCCGTCCTTCCCGCGGAGCAGGTCGATGCGGCCGAAGAGGAAGTCCTCGTACTCGTTGTTCAGCCGGTTGAGGTGGATCCCGGCGCGGAACACCTGCGCGTCGCGCTCGGCGAGCGCGCCGGGTGTTCCGACCTGGCCGCGCTGGGCGGCGTCGTTCATCAGGAACTCCGCCTCGTGGATCTTCTCCTCGAGGCGGCGGTACACCTGGTCCAGGTGGTCCTGTTCGATACCGATCTCGCGGTCACGGACCGTATCGACACCACCGACGGCTTCCTGCGCGGCCACCGAGGCCCCCTTCTGACGTGCATTGGGCAGCCGTCGAGCCTACGCCAGGGGGACCGCGAATGTCAGGCGGGTACCGTCACGAGCCGGTTCCCTTCGAACGTCCTCACCTCGAAGTGATCGATGTCGTCGCGCTCCATGGCGGCGCCGCCGTGGACGTACAGCGGGTTCCTGGCCGCCTTGTCGGGGCTGTCCGGGATGCCGTACCCCCACTTCGGGACGGACCAGGAGGTGATGATCTCCTCCTCGCCCGTCTTGGAGACGGCGATCAGGTTGCACTTGAGCGGGCCCTTGACGTTCTTGAGCTCCAGCACGGTGTGCGTGCCCCAGGCCTTGCGCTCGGTGCCGACGGTGGCGCTGACCTTGGTGGTGGCGTCGACCGCGGACTCCTTCTGCTCCATGTGGTGGAAGAAGGCGTCCTCGGCGGGGCTGGTCGGGTGGGGGTCGAGGGCGACGGCGGGACGTGAGTCGTCGCCGGACGAGGTGACGACCACCGCGGTCGCCGGCCCGGCGATGATCAGGGCGGCCGCGGCGGCGACCAGATAGCGCGTACGGCGCCGGCGCTGGGCGCGCTTGGCGGCGACCTCGTCGACGATCCGGTCGAACAGGCGTGTCTCCCCGCCGCGCAGCGGCTCCGGCATGGGCAGGCTGACCGGCTGGGCGGACGGTCCGGGACCCTCCGCGAGCATGGCCAGCATGGGCTCCATCCCGGAGAACTCCTCCAGGTGGTGGGCGCACACCGGGCAGCCGGCCAGATGCGTTTCGAAGGCGGTGGCCTCGGCGTCGTCGAGAATTCCGAGCGCGTACGCGCCGACGGCGTCGTGCACCGACTCGTTCTCGTACGTCGTCATGCCGAGATCCCCCTCTCCTCCAGTGCGAGCTTCATGGAACGCAGTGCGTAGAACACCCGGGACCGGACGGTCCCGCTGGGTATGCCGAGCGTCTCGGCAGCCTCGTTGACCGTACGCCCCTTGAAATAAGTCTCGACCAATACTTCCCGGTGGGCCGGGCTCAAATCGTCGAGCGCGTCAGAGAGCGTCATCAGCCACAACGCCTTGTCGATCTCGTCCTCCGCGGGCATGACCTCGAGCGGCGACGGGTCGACCTCCTGCGGCCGGGCCTGCCGGCTGCGGTGGCCGTCGATGACGATGCGCCGGGCGACCGTCACCAGCCAGGGTCGGACGGAGCCGGTTGCCCGGTTGAGCTGACCGGCGTTCTTCCAGGCACGGATGAGTGTCTCCTGTACGACGTCCTCGGCGCGCTGGCGGTCGCCCGCGACGAGACGCAGTACATAGGCGAGCAGGGGGCCGGCGTGTTCACGGTAGAGCGCACGCATCAACTCCTCGTCCGGGACGGAGGTGTTGTCGTTGCGTGGCGGCACAGCGCGATGCCGGGCCCGATGCGCTCCCCGACGGTCATCGGCCACGGCGGCATCCTTGCGCACCTGCACCTCCCGGTCGAGACCCTGTCTGAGTCGTTGTCGTTCATGACTACGGAGGCGGGCGGGATTCTTCTCAACGCGCGCGGATTCTTTTTTCGCCGGCTTCCGCTCCTACGCCTGCGGCGGCGGGTCGTTGTGGAGAATCCGCTGGTAGAGGTGGTGGTCGCGCCACGCGCCGTCGATGTGCAGATAGGCGGGGGCCGTTCCGATCCGCTCGAACCCGCTCTTGGCCAGGACGCGTTGGGAGGCGGCGTTGGCGAGGACGGTGGCCGCCTCGATCCGGTGCAGCCCGAGCTCCTCGCGGGCGGCCCGGCACACCTCGGCGACGATCCGGGTGGCCAGCCCGCGCCCGGTGTGCGCGGCGTCGACCCAGTAGCCGAGGAAGGCGCTGCGGAAGGGGCCGAGCGCGATGCCGGAGAGCGTGGCGCACCCGACGACGCCCTCCTCGTGGCGGGCGAGCCACGTCCGGCTGTTGGGCGCGGTGAGCCGGGCGTACTGCTCCTCGGCGGTGTAGTACGCGTCGGTGCGGCGCGGTTCCCAGGGGCGCATGGCGGCGCGGTTGCGGGCGAGGGCGTCGGCGAGCGCGGGGGCGTCGGCGGGGTCGGCGGGCCGGATGAGGATCGTCATCCCGCCACCGTAGGACTCCTCACGGGTGCTACTCGCTCGCGTACTTGGAGTCCCCGCCCGGGTCCAGGGCCAGCCGGTAGCCCCGCTTGACGACCGTCTGGATGAGCTTCGGCGCGCCGAGGGCCGCGCGGAGGCGGGCCATCGCCGTCTCGACGGCGTGTTCGTCGCGGCCCGCGCCCGGCAGGGCGCGCAGCAGGTCGGCGCGGGAGACGACCCAGCCGGGGCGGCGGGCGAGCGCGTGCAGGAGCGACATCCCGGCGGGCGGCACGGGCCGCAGGTCGCCGTCGACGAGGACGGCGTGGCCCCGGATCTCGATGCGCCGCCCGGCGACCGGCAGCGTACGGGCCCGGGCCGGGAGCTCCTGGCAGAGCAGCTGCACCAGCGGCCCGAGGCGGAACCGCTCGGGCTGCACGGTGTCGATGCCGTGCGCCTGGAGCGGCAGGGCGGTGACGGGTCCCACGCACGCGGCGAGCACCCCGTGGTGCAGCGCGTCGAGCAGCTCGGGCAGCAGGCCCCGGCTCTCGGCGCGGGCCAGCATCGAGGCGCCCGCCGGCGCGCTGGTGAAGGTCACCGCGTCCAGGGAGCGGGCCACGGTGGCGTCGATCAGCCGGTCCAGCGGTGCGAGGTCCTCGGGCGGCATCCACCGGTAGACCGGGACGACCACGACGTCCGCCCCGGCGTCCCGCAGCGCCTCCACGAACCCGGGCAGCGGCTCCCCGTGCAGCTGGAGCGCGATGCGCTTCCCGGTGACGTCCTGGGCGAGGAGCCGCTCCAGGACCTCGGCCATGGAGTCCGAGGCGGGCGACCAGTCCTCGGTGAGCCCGGCGGCCCGGACGGCGCCCTTGACCTTGGGGCCGCGGGCGAGGACCTGCGCGCCCCTCAGGCGGGCGAGCAGGTCGTCGCCGTACCCCCAGCCGTCCGCGGCCTCCAGCCAGCCGCGGAAGCCGATCGCGGTGGTGGCGAGCACGATGTCGGGGGCCTGGGCGATGAGGCCCTTGGTGGCGTCGAGGAGCTCGGCGTCGTCGGCGAGCGGCACGATCCGCAGCGCGGGGGCGTGCAGGACCGACGCGCCGCGGCGCTGCAGCAGCGCGCCGAGCTCGTCGGCCCGGCGGGCGGCGGTGACGCCGACCGTGAAACCGGCGAGGGGACCGTGCGCTGCCGAACCGTGCGCCGCGGATCCGTGCGCATCCGAATCGTGTGCTGCCGAACCGTGCGGGGGAGCCTGCTCTTGCTCGTGCATGACACCAGAGGGTGGCAAGGGTGCGTGACGGTCCTGGTTCGCCGATATTTCTCCCCCGTTACGGACGTCCCCGGCAGTCATGTCCCGCTCACACCTCGGAGTAGCTGAGCTGCCGCTGCGCCGGGACCTCGGCCGGACGGCGAAGGTATACCGCCCAGGTGACGGCCAGGCAGGCCGCGTAGTAGGCGAGGAAGGCGACGAAGGCCGCGGTGCCGGTGCCGCCCGCCTGGAAGGACTGCCGGAAGGCGAGGTTGATGCCGAGCCCCCCGATCGCGCCGACCGCGCCGATCAGGCCCATCGCGGCGCCGGAGAGCCTGCGCCCGTACGCGTCGGCCTCCTCGTTCGCGAGCCCGAGCCCGTACGCCTTCCGTGTGAACACCGCAGGGATCATCTTGAACGTTGAGCCGTTGCCGATGCCGCTGAGCACGAAGAGCGCGGTGAAGCCGACCAGGAAGACGGGGAGCGACTCCGTGACCGAGGCGTAGACCACGACCCCGGTGGCTGCGGCCATGCCGGCGAAGGTGGTCAGGGTGATGCGGGCGCCGCCGTGCCGGTCGGCGAGGGCCCCGCCGAAGGGGCGGATCAGCGAGCCGAGGAGCGGCCCGAGGAAGGTGAGGGACGCGGCCTGGAGCGGCGTACGGCCGAACTGCGTCTGGAGGACGAGCCCGAAGGCGAAGCTGTAGCCGATGAAGGAGCCGAAGCAGCCGATGTAGAGGAACGCCAGGATCCAGGTGTGCGGGGCCCGGACGGCCTCCTTGACGGCGCCGGTGTCGTTCTTCACGGGCGCCAGGTTGTCCATGTACAGCGCGGCGCAGACGGCGGCGACCACGATCAGCGGGATGTACACGCCGAGCACGATCCTGGGGTGGGCCGCCCCGGCGACGCCGATGACCAGCAGGCCGACGAGCTGGACGACGGGCACGCCGATGTTGCCGCCGCCCGCGTTCAGGCCGAGGGCCCAGCCCTTGCGGTGGAGCGGGAAGAAGGCGTTGATGTTCGTCATGGAGGAGGCGAAGTTGCCGCCGCCGACGCCCGTGAGCGCCGCGACGAGGACGAAGGTGGTGTACGAGGTCCCCGGCTCCATCACCGCGAATGCCGCGCCCGTCGGCAGCAGGAGCAGCAGTGCGCTGAAGACCGTCCAGTTGCGGCCGCCGAAGCGGGCCACGGCGAAGGTGTACGGGATGCGGATCACCGCGCCGACCAGCGTCGCCACCGCGATCAGGAAGAACTTCCCGGCCGGGTCGATCCCGTACTCCGGGCCCATGAAGAGGACCATCACCGACCACAGCGTCCACACCGAGAACCCGATGTGCTCGGAGAAGACGGAGAAGTACAGGTTGCGCCGGGCGACCCGCTCCCCCTCCTCCCGCCAGAAGGTCTCGTCCTCGGGGTCCCACCGCTCGATCCACCGGCCGCGCATCGCGTACCTCCGCTGCTGTCAGGTCCTGCCTGCCTGAATCCCGTCAGGACCCGACGCTAGGGAGCACGCGTTTCAGCCCGGTCATAGGACGTGACCGGGCTGAAACCTTGCTCTCACCTGGCGCGACGGGCGGCGGTGAGGAGAGCTGTCGCGGTGGCGCGGTTCACGGCGCCCGGAACGTCTCCCCGTACATCCGCCAGACCAGGGGGGTCTTCAGCGAGAGGTTGCCGTCGCGCAGGAAGGCGCGCTGGGTGGTGTCGATGCGGCTGGTGTCCTGGTCGGACTTCGACGCGAGCATCGCCGTGCGGCAGGCGTCCAGGAAGGCGTTCAGGTAGGCCTTCTCGTCCCCGCCCTCGGACGCGGTCTTGGTCGCCGCCCGCACGCGCTCGCGGATCTCGTAGAAGCCGTTCTCGTCGATGCCCGGGCCGTGGAAGACCATCGCGTCGTAGTAGACGAACTGTCCGAGCGTCCCCAGGCCGTCCAGCTTCGCGAGGTCGACCGCCGGCTTGAAGTACATGGTGTCGCGGATCTCGTCCTGCGCGTCGCGGAAGGCCCGCTTCTCGCTCTCCCGCTGCCACGCCTCCATGAAGGCGGTCCCCAGGCCCTCGCGCGAGTCCGTGCCGTCGACCGCCCGCAGCGCGGGGAGGTACGCGGCCAGGGCGTTGTCCGGGTGCTCCTTGGTGTACGACTCGACCAGGATGCGCATGTCCTTGGTGCCCGAGCAGAAGCCGATCACGCCCCCGCAGTAGCCGTCGCCGTCGTCGCTGTCGGCGATGTGGCCGTACAGCGTGCGCCAGTCCTTGGTGGAGTTCATGGACGAGCCGAGGATCTGGTGGGCCAGCTCCTTCTTGTCCGCGGCGGCGAGCCCGGGCGGCAGCTTGGCGAGGAGGTCCTCGGCGGACTCCAGCTCCTCCTCGGCGCGCTTGGCCGCGCCCTGGCTCTCCGACTGGCCGGCGGCCTGCTGGGCCTCCGGCTTCGGGGTCGGGGTCGAGACGAAGATCGTGAGGCCGAGGAGCGGGGCCACCGCGAAGAGCATCCATCGGGCACGCACTCTCATGCGTCACGCCCCTTCCCGCGACGCGACGCCGCTCCCGTACCCATGCCCGTGCCCGTACCGGCGCCCGACGGCCAGAGCCTCGGGCGCCGCTTGGCGGCCACGTCCTCCAGCCAGCCGAACATCAGGATGCAGTAGGCGATCAGCGACCAGCTGAAGATCAGGGTCGGCCACGGGCTGTTCATCAGCCAGGGCAGGTCCCGCCACATCACCTCCAGCGACCACAGCCGGTTCCACATCGTCACGGCGATGGCGATGCAGACGTTGTGCCAGAGGTAGACCGTGACCGCACGCGCGTTGAGCAGCGTGACGGCACCGTCGAACCGCCGCAGCGGGCGCGGCCACTCGGACCACGACGGGCTGAAGTGCAGCAGCAGGAGGACGAAGCCCAGGCCCCAGAAGGCGGAGGCGAACGGCATGTTGCCGAGCTGGTTCTCTTCGCTCAGCCCGTGGTCCACGGCCCACCAGAGGCCGAGGCCCATGATGAAGGGTGCGACGGAGGGGATGACGTAGCCGGGCAGGCGCTTCAGGACCCCGAGTTGGTGGGCCATGCCCAGGATCCAGCAGGCACCGAACTCGCCGATGCCGTACAGGATGGGCGCGATCGACTCGCCGGCCTCCAGGTAGCCGAAGTTCAGCGCGGCCATCAGGACGAGCGGCGCCGCGATCGTCGGCCAGGGCTGCTTGCGCAGGGCGGCGAGGAAGAGCGGCGAGAGAAGCACGAACCAGAGGTAGGCGCGGATGTACCACAGGGGGCCGGCGAAGGGCTCGGCCCATGTGCCGGGCAGGATGCCGGGCACACCGGCCAGCTCGGCGGCGTTCGGCGGGTCGCTGAGCGGCAGGATCCAGAACAGCAGCTCCAGCCACCAGGTGAGGGTGTCCTCGCCCTCCGCCGGGCCCCAGCCCTGGACGAGCATGCCGGTCACGCCGATGGCACCGGCGGCCCACAGCGGGGGCAGGAGCCTGCGGACACGGCCCCTGATGACCTGCACCGGCGGGCGCTTGAGGGAGCGCGCCATCAGGTTGCCCGCGAGGGCGAACATGACGCCCATCGACGGGAAGAGCAGGGGCAGCCACATCCAGCCGGTGAGGTGGTAGAGCACGACCCGGAAGAGAGCGAGGGCCCTCAGCAGGTCGAAGTACCGGTCGCGGCCGCCGCCCGCCTTCGACGCGACTTCGGGCTCGGCTCCGGGCTCGGTTCCGGGAGCCGGGGCGGCGTCCGGGGCGGGCTTCGGGTCCGGTTCGGTGGCGGTTGCCACGCCGGAGGGTGCGAACCAGTCCGGGAACGGGTCCGGGTCCGGGGCCGGGGCGGGAGCCGGGGCCGGGGGCTGCGGCAGCGTCGCGTGGGCGGGCCCGGCCCAGTCGTAGGACGCCGCCGGGGACGGAGCGTCGAACCGCCCGTCGTACGGGGGCTGGTACCCGCCGCCGACGGGGGCGTCGTACGGCCCGTCGTACGGCGCGGCGTCGTAAGGCCCGTCGTGCGGTCCGTCGTACGACTCGTCGTACGACCCGCCCTGAGCGCCTCCGGGGTAGCCGTTCGTCATGCGACCGGGCTCCGATCGGCGCTGTGGGAGGAGTCGCGCTGCGTGGGGATGGAGATCGGCGCCTCCACGACTCCCGTGCGGCGCAGCTTCTGCCAGCGCAGCCGGCCGCCGGTGAGCGCGGTGATCCAGGACTGCAGCAGCACGACGTACATGAGCTGCCGGTAGAGGATCTGCTGGAGCGGGAGGGAGATGAGGTGGGTCATCTTCTCCTTGTCGAGCCGGAAGGCGTACGCCGCGCACACCGCCTGCACCAGCAGGACGCCCAGCCACGCCGTGATCGTCTTGCCGGTGGGGCCGAAGACCAGGCCGTACAGGAGGAAGACGTCGATGAGCGGGGCGAGCAGCGGCGTGATCACCATGAAGAGCGACACCAGCGGCAGCCCGACCCGGCCGAAGCGGCCCGACGGTCCCCGGTCGAACACGGCTCCGCGGTGCTTCCAGATGGCCTGCATGGTGCCGTAGCTCCAGCGGTAGCGCTGCGACCAGAGCTGCTGGACGGACTCGGGGGCCTCGGTCCAGGCGCGGGCGTTCTCCGCGTAGACGACGTGCCAGCCGTCGCGGTGGATGGCCATGGTGATGTCGGTGTCCTCGGCGAGGGTGTCCTCGCTCATGCCGCCGACCCGCTCCAGGGCGGTGCGGCGGAAGGCGCCGACCGCGCCGGGGATGGTGGGCATGCAGCGCAGCACGTCGTACATGCGGCGGTCGAGGTTGAAGCCCATCACGTACTCGATGTGCTGCCAGGCGCCGATCAGGGTGTCGCGGTTGCCGACCTTGGCGTTGCCCGCGACGGCGCCGACGCGCGGGTCGCCGAAGGGCTGGACCAGCTCGCGGACGGTGGACGGCTCGAAGACCGTGTCGCCGTCCATCATCACGATGATGTCGTGACTGGCGTGGGCGATGCCGTTGTTGAGGGCGGCGGGCTTGCCGGAGTTGATCTGCCGTACGACGCGGACGTTGGGCAGCCCCATGCGCTCGACGATGTCGGCGGTCCCGTCCGACGATCCGTCGTCGATGACGATGACCTCGACCGGGTGGTCGCTCGCCATCAGGGAGCGCACGGTGTTCTCGATGCACTCCTTCTCGTTGTACGCCGGGACCAGCACCGTGACCGGTTCGGTGACCGGAGCGCCCCAGCGGAAGTCGCGGCGGCGCACCTTGCGCGCGTGCGTGAAGGCGAGGACGAGCATGAGACCGAAGCGCCCGATGACGAGGGCGCCGACGACGGCGAGGCCGCTCACCAGGATGGTGGTGACGTTCTCGGAGATGCCGACGGCGTAGACGAACGCCTTGCCCTTCCACAGCTCCGTACCGCTGACCTCGGTGTGGGCGCTGGGCGCTCCGAGCGCCTCGGTGAGGGTGGTGAACTCGTAGCCCTTGGCCTTCTGCGCGGGGAGGAAGCGGCCGAGTGCGGCGACGGTCTGCTCGCGGTTGCCGCCGGAGTCGTGCATGAGCACGATCGCGCCCTTGCCGGGCTTCGGCGTGGCGTTCTTGATGATGGTGTCGACGCCCTGGCGCCGCCAGTCGTGGCTGTCGGTGTCGTTGAAGGCGGCGATGTAGCCGCGGCCGCCGACGTGCTTGATCAGGTCCCAGTTCTTGTTGTCCAGGTGCCATACGAAGTTGGAGTACGGCGCGCGGAACAGGGAGGAGCGGACGCCCGCCGCTCCGGCGAGCGCCATCTGGTTCTGGGACAGCTCCCAGTCGATGCGCTCCGGGGACTGCAGGGACAGGTCGGGGTGGTTGAAGGTGTGCAGGCCCACCTCGTGGCCCTCGGCGACCATCCGCTCGACCAGCTCGGGGTGGCGGGCGGTCATGGCGCCGGTGACGAAGAAGACCGCGCGGGCGTCGTGCTTCTTCAGCTGGTCGAGGACCTTGGGGGTCCAGACGGGGTCGGGCCCGTCGTCGAAGGTCAGCACGATCTTGTCGTCGGGGACGTTCAGGCTGACCGGCTTCTCCGGGTTCCGCGCGTCGATGACCGGTCCGCCCTTGTGCATGGCGGACGGCACCTTGTCACGGTCTTCGAGGAGCCGGATCCGGTGGTCGGGGCGGATCTCGTTGTGCACGTAGCCGCGCAGCATCAGCATCGCGAAGAGCGCGACCAGCAGGACGGAGGGCAGGAGGTAGCGCATGGGCAGCCTGCGTCGGACGGCGCGCGCCTGCTTCACGCGCCGTCTGCCTGACGATGTCATTTACTGTGTGCCTTCCGCGGCCATCGGCTGGCCGTCACTCTCTTCGACCGGCGGTTCGGTCGCTTCTTGCGTCGGTTCTGTCGGCGGCGTGTCCGCGGGAACGTCCGGCTCCGGCGTGGGGTTCTCCGGCGGCGCGGGCACGCCCTCGCTGGGCGCGGGCGGGGCCGTCTCCTCCACCGTGCCGGGGTTGTCGGCGGGACGGCCGGTGCCCGTGCCGGGGGCGGTCGTCGACGAGGCGGAGGGGCCGGGGGCCGCCGGCTCGGCCGGGGCGCCGTCCTCGGAGGTGGTGGCGGGCCGCGGGGTGTCCGGGCCGGTGGAGCCGGTGGGGGCGGGGGCGCTGGGCGCGGCGTCCGGGGCGGTGTCCGCGCCGGGGCTGGTGGAGGCGGTCGGGACGACCTTGGTGGTGTCGGCCTTCTCTTCGTTGGCCGGGCCGGGTATGAGGAGCCAGGGCGCGCTCGAGTTGCCGCCTATGACGGCGACACAGAGCGTGACAGCGTACACGGCGCAGGCCGCGGCCACCACCCACCCGAGCCGGCGGAGCTTCTTGCTGCGGCGGCCGCTCTCGTCGACGAAGACGGGCCCGTCGGAGGGCTCCGGTGCGGCGGCGCCGGAGGTGGGTATCGCGGTGAGGAGCGGGGCGGTGTCGCTCGCGGCGCCCTCGGCGCCCGGTCGCACCGGCCGTACGGGCCGGTCCAGGTGTCCCGGCTCTTCGAGCCGGTCCAGTTGCACCGTCATGTCCGTGGGGTGGGCGCCCGCGGCCTGGGCGGCGGCGCCCGGGAGGACCGGCTGGTCCAGCTGGACCGTCATGTCGAACGACCGCTCGAGCGGCTGGGTGTACGCCTGCTCGTCATCGTCGCGGGACGGGTACGGCCGGTCGAAGGGTTCGTCGAACGGGTCACGGTAGGCGCCGGGGTAGGCGCTGGTGATGGCGTCGTCGTACGAGTCGCCGCGCGCGCCGTTCGCCTGTCCGCCGGAGGTGTTTTCTCGCCAATTTTCCACTGCTGTACGCACATCCCCCATGGAGCCGGATCAGAGTGCGTACGCGACCGGCCGGTACCACTCCCGCGCCGGGCCCCCACCCTGTCGAGGTGCTCCCTCCCACGTCGCACCCGAGTCATGAATGTAGCGCACGCCTGTGACCGTCGCGTCCGCCTCTCATTTCCTGGTGCACATCTGCAACAAATCCTCCTCCGGGAGCCAGGAACCGGGGGGCCTGTTCAGCCATTCCTCCCGCTCGGCGAGGTCGGCGGCCGCCGCGCGCAGCGCCTCCACGCCCGGGTGCTTCAGGCCCCTCCGCCACACCAGGGAGACGGGCGAGAGCGGTACGGGGCGGACGAGCGGCCGCAGCACCGTGCCCGGCATGACCGGGAAGTCCACGCCGACCAGCACGGGTGTGCGGTGTTTCTCCATCACGCGGCGGAACTCGTCGTGACCGATGGCCACGGGTGCCGGTGGCGCGATCTTCACGCCCCGCCCCTCGAACAGCCGCTCGGCCAGGTCGGTCCACTCCCGGGTCCCGGGGTTGCCCGCCCCCGCGTACACGAACTCCCCGGCCAGCTCCGCCACCTCCACCTCGGCGCGCGCGGCGAGGGTGTGGTCCTCCGGTACGAGCACGGCCATCGGCTCGTAGCGCACGGGCTGCGCCGACAGCCGGGCACGGACGGCCGGCTCCAGGCCCGCGAACCGCCCGAAGGACGCGTCCAGCCCGCCGGTCAGGATCTTGGCGGCGGCGGCGGTCAGCCCGCTCTCGAACCGGGCCATCAGTTCGCAGTGGGGTGCCAGTTCGCGGGCGCGCGCCGGGACCCTGCCGGTGACCATCCCGTCGCTGTTGAGGTCCACGAGCAGCGGCCGCGCCTCGTCCACGAAGGCCGCGCCCAGCTCGTCGTACGCCGCGAGCACGGCCTGCGCGTACGGCACCAGTCGTTCGCCGTCCCCGGTGAGCGCCACCTGCCGCGTGGTCCGCACGAACAGCTCGGTGCCCAACTCCCTCTCCAGGCGCCGGATGTCCCGGCTCAGCGCCTGCTGGGCGACGTACAGCCGGGCGGCGGCGCGGGTGAAGTGGAGCTCGTCGGCGACGGCGACGAAGGCGCGCAGGAGGCGCGGGTCTATGTCATGGGCCACGCGCCGAATTTACAACGCAGGTGCGTCAATGGGTCCCCATCAGGTGTTGGACCGCCGCACCCGGTGGCGGCGAGGCTCGCACCATGCCGCAGACCACCACCCCGACAGCCCGCCCCCTGCAGCGATACGCCCGGCTCTTCGCGCTGCCCGGCACGCGCGCGTTCACCGTCGGCAACCTGATCGCCCGGCTGCCCATGGGCATGTTCAGCGTGAGCGCCGTCATCATGATCGCCGGAGCCTACGGTTCGTACGCCCTCGCCGGGGCCGTCACCGCGACCGGTCTCGCCGCCACGGCGGTCGTCGCGCCGTTCACGGCGCGGCTCGTCGACCGGTACGGGCAGGCGCGCGTCGCGGTGCCCGCCACGTTGGTGGCCGCCCTCGGGCAGCTCACCCTGCTGGCGTGCGTCCACGTGCACGCGCCCGCCTGGACGCTGTTCGCCGCGTACGCCGCGACCGCGACGATGCCCAACACCGGCGGCATGTCCCGCGCGCGCTGGGCCCACCTGTACCGGGACGACCCGGCCGCCGTGCACACCGCGAACGCCTTCGAGCAGGCCGCCGACGAGCTGTGCTTCATGCTGGGCCCGGTCCTGGCGGCCTCCCTGTGCGCCGCGGTGTTCCCGGAGGCGGGCACCCTGAC
This sequence comes from Streptomyces sp. NPDC045998, assembly GCF_056430285.1. Lineage (NCBI taxonomy): Bacteria > Bacillati > Actinomycetota > Actinomycetes > Kitasatosporales > Streptomycetaceae > Streptomyces > Streptomyces sp. NPDC045998. The sequence continues at coordinate 64,730 of NZ_JBWKLJ010000012.1, read as the reverse complement.
CGGCACGGTGCTGCTGGTCGCGGGCGTCCTGCTCTTCGCGGCGCAGCGCGGCACCGAGCCGCCCGTCACGCCGCGCACCGGGCGCGGGCCCCGCACCCCGCTGCGTACGCCCGGCATGCCCGCCCTGCTGGCGGTGTTCCTGGCGACGGGCGCGGTCTTCGGGTCGATGGAGGTCGTCACGCTCGCCTTCGTGGACGGCCCGTCGGCCGGCGTCGTGCTGGCGCTCCAGGCGGCCGGTTCGTGCGTGGCGGGCCTGGTCTACGGCTCGATGGCGGCCCCCGCCGGCGGCGCCCGGCGCCGGCTGCTCCGCTGCCTCGCCGCGATGACGGCCCTGATGTCCCTGCCGCTGCTCGCGGCGGCCGGCACGGGCTCGCTACTCGCACTGGCGGGCGCCCTGCTGCTGGCGGGCATGGCGACGGCACCGACGTTGGTGACGGGCATGACGCTGGTGCAGCGCCTGACCCCGGCCGGGCAGCTGAACGAGGGCATGACCCTGGCCGTGACGGCCCTGCTGGGCGGCATAGCCGCGGGCTCGGCGACCGGCGGCTGGACGATCGAACACGCCGGCGCGACGACGGCGTACACGGTCCCGCTCGCCTCGGCGGGCCTGGCACTGCTGCTGGCGCTGGCCTCGGCACGGCGCTGATCGCCACTGATCGCCGCTGCCGGCCGGGCCGGCCGGTGCCGGACATGACGAAGGCCCGGCCGTCATGACGACGGCCGGGCCTTTGCCCACATGGGATGTCGGGGTCCGGGGGCGTGTGCCCCCGGGGCTCCGGCGAGTGGAGATGGCGGGAATCGAACCCGCGTCCAACGGTGCAGAATCAGGGCTTCTCCGTGTGCAGTCCGCTGCGCTTTTCTCGGCCCCGGAGATCACGCGGACAAGTCTCCGACGGGCTCAGTCACTGTGTGGTTTCCCCCTAGACCCCGTGACCGGGCCTAGAGGTTTAGTTCCCTAGCTGATGCCAGGATCCGGGTCGGGAACAGCCCCGGGCTGACACTTCGCGAGTCGCTACTTAGGCAGCGAGGGCGAAGGAATCGCGCTTGGTGTTGGCGATTATTGGTTGCGACATATGGTTTACGAGATCATTGCCGCTTCCTCGACACGCTTCCCCTGCTTCGACAGCCGCTGTCGAAACCGATCATCCCCATGTTGATTTTTCAATCTGCGCCCCTGCCGTGAGAGGCAAGTGCCATCGTACGGGATCAACGCCGGACGGTGCCAGCTTATTTCCCGCGCCCTGTGACGCGCGTCACTCGCCTCAGCCGCGCTGGCGGCGCCGGACCGCGGACATCGCGCGTTCCGCCTCGCGGCGGTCCTGCTTCTCGCGGAGCGTCTGGCGCTTGTCGTACTCCTTCTTGCCCCTCGCCAGGGCGATCTCGACCTTCGCCCGCCCGTCCTTGAAGTACAGCACCAGGGGGACGATCGTGTGACCGGTCTCCTGGGACTTGGACTCCAGCTTGTCGATCTCGACGCGGTGCAGCAGCAGCTTCCGCTTGCGCCGCGCGGAGTGGTTGGTCCAGGTGCCCTGGCTGTACTCCGGCACGTGGACGTTGTGCAGCCACGCCTCGTGGCCGTCGATCTGTACGAAGCCGTCCACCAGCGAGGCCCGCCCCTGGCGCAGCGACTTCACCTCGGTGCCGGTCAGCACCAGACCGCACTCGTAGGTGTCCAGGATGTGGTAGTCGTGCCGCGCCTTCTTGTTCTGCGCGATCAGCTTGCGCCCTTTTTCCTTAGCCATAGTGCGGCCATTTTCGCACTACGAGGTGGTGCCGAGGCCACTCAATACCGTGCGCGCCCGCTCCTCCACGCCCTCGGCCGCCGTCACGTCGGGGGTGATGCCCCGCCCGTCCACGGCGTGCCCGGCGGGGGTGCGGTAGTGGCCGACGGTCAGCTCGGCGACGGACCCGTCCGGCAGCCGGTTCGGCATCTGTACGGAGCCCTTTCCGAAGGTCCGGGTGCCCACCGTCACGGCGCGGCCGCGGTCCTGGAGGGCGCCGGCCAGGAGCTCGGCCGCGCTCATGGTGCCGCCGTCGACGAGCGCCACCAGGGGCCGGCGCGTATCGCCGCCCGGCTGGGCGTAGAGCGCCTTCTCCTCGCCGTGGACGTCGTACGTGGCGACCAGCCCGCCGTCCAGGAACGCGGACGCGACGGAGACCGCCTCGGAGACCAGGCCCCCACTGCTGCCGCGCAGGTCCAGTACGACGCCGGCGCCGTCGGGTGCCTCGCGCACCGCCCGCCGCACCCGCTCGCCCGTGCCCTTGGTGAAGGCGGCCACCTTGATCCGTACGACCCGTGCGGCGCCGTCGCCGAGCCGCTGGACGGTGACGTCCTCGGTGGCCAGCCGCGCGCGGCGCAGCGTCTCGGTCCACGCGCGGGTGCCGCGCTCCAGGCCGAGGACCACGGGCGTACCGGCGTCGCCGCGCAGCAGGGCGACGACCTCGGAGACGGAGCGGCCCCGCACCGGGCGGCCGTCGACGGTACGGAGGCGGTCGCCCGGTTTCAGGCCTGCCTTGGCGGCGGGGCCGCCGGGCTGGACGCGGGCCACCTCGACCCGGCCGTCCTCGTCGCGCCGTGCCGACAGGCCGACGCCGGTGTACGCGCCGTCGAGGGCCTGCTCGAACTCCTCGTACTCCCGCCGGTCGTACACCGCGCCCCACCGGTCGCCGCTGCGGCTGACGACCTCCTGGGCGGCCTTGGTGGCGGACTTGCCGTCCGCCATGGCCTCGCGCGCGGCGCGGTCGAGCTCCTCCCGGTCGACGGTGGCGGGCGAGGCGGCGCGCGCCGCGGGCAGCGGCTCGCGCGTGCGCCCCTCGTCGCGCGGAAGGCAGTTGGTGACCGCGGCGGTGGCGACGACGGTGGCGAAGACGAATGTCAGGGCCGCCCCGCGGCTGCGTGCGCCGCGGGGCCGGGTACAGAACTCGGGGCCCAGCATGGCGCCCACTCTAGGACAAGCGAAGGGCGCCGTACGGTGGTTGACCGCACGGCGCCCCGGGGCAATCGTCACACCTTCAGGTACTTGCGCAACGCTATGGCGGCAGCCAGGGACGGCATCAGCAGGCCGATGACCACGACGAACGGCAGCACCGCGAACACCGCGTCCCAGCCGATGAAGTTGACCAGCGGCATGGACTCGGCGAGCCGGAGCCCCGCGTCGATCAGGAAGTACCGGCCCACCACCAGCAGGACGCAGGCGACCACACCGCCCAGCAGACCCGCGACGGCGGCCTCCATGATGAACGGCATCTGGATGTAGAAGCTGGAGGCGCCGACCAGCCGCATGATGCCCGTCTCACGGCGCCTGCTGAACGCCGACACCCGCACGGTGTTGACGATCAGCATCAGCGCGATGACGAGCATCAGGCCCATGACGCACAAGGCGGCGACGTTCATGCCCTTCATCATGTTGAAGAGGTTCTCCAGGATGCCGCGCTGGTCCTGGACCGAGTGCACCCCCGCCCGCCCCGCGAACGCCGTGGCCACCACCTGGTACTTCTCCGGGTCCTTGAGCTTGACCCGGTACGACTCCTGCATCTGGTCGGGCGTGATGATGCTGGCGATGGCGGTGTCGCCGTACTGGTCCTTGTAGTGCTTGTACGCCTCGTCGGCGGTCTCGTGGTGGACCGTGTCGACGATGTCCATCTTCTCGAGGTCGGTCTTGATCTCCTCCCTCTGCTGCGCGGTGACGGCGCCCTTGGCGCAGGTGTCACCGGTCTCCGCGTCGTTCTTGTTGCAGAGGAAGATGGAGACGTTGACCTTGTCGTACCAGAAGTCCTTCATCACGCTGACCTGCTCGCGCATGAGCAGCGCACCGCCGAAGAGCGCGAGTGACAGGGCCACGGAGACGATGACGGCGAACGTCATCGTGAGATTGCGACGGAGGCCGACACCGATCTCCGAGAGTACGAACTGGGCGCGCATCGCGTGCGTTCAGCCTTTCTTGCTGCTGCTGGTGCTGCTGGAGCTGCTGCTGCGGGAGCCGCCGCTCAGTGCTGGTAGCCGTAGACGCCGCGCGCCTGGTCGCGTACGAGACGGCCCTGCTCGAGCTCGATGACGCGCTTGCGCATCTGGTCGACGATGTTCTGGTCGTGGGTGGCCATGACCACCGTCGTACCGGTGCGGTTGATCCGGTCCAGCAGCTTCATGATGCCGACGGAGGTCTGCGGGTCCAGGTTTCCGGTCGGCTCGTCGGCGATCAGCAGCATCGGCCGGTTGACGAACGCGCGGGCGATGGCCACGCGCTGCTGCTCACCGCCCGACAGCTCGCCGGGCATGCGGTCCTCCTTGCCGCCCAGGCCGACCAGGTCGAGCACCTGGGGTACGGCCTTGCGGATCTCACCGCGCGGCTTGCCGATGACCTCCTGGGCGAACGCCACGTTCTGGGCGACGGTCTTGTTGGGCAGGAGCCGGAAGTCCTGGAAGACGGTGCCGAGCTGGCGGCGCATGTGCGGCACCTTCCAGTTGGACAGCCGGGCGAGGTCCTTGCCGAGGACGTGCACGGTGCCCTGGCTGGCGCGCTCCTCGCGCAGCAGCAGCCGCAGGAAGGTGGACTTGCCGGAGCCCGAGGACCCCACCAGGAAGACGAACTCGCCCTTCTCGATCTCCAGGGAGACGTCCCTGAGCGCGGGGCGGTTCTGCTTCGGATAGGACTTGGAGACGTTGTCGAATCGGATCACGGGTGCACCACGGTCGGCCGGGAGTAGGTGTGCGTGACCATACGCGAACGGCGACGGCCCGCGCAGTCGCCGTGGGCCCTTGCACCTTTTGTCCCGGCGCCCCCGCGCCCCCGCGACCGCCCCCGCCCGCCTTCACCGGGTGGGGCGCGCCTAAATGCGCCGGACCTGGCAGAGTGGTAGGGGGAACGGATGCGTTTCCGTGAGCGTTGTGCGGAGAGAACTTGTGCACAGTCCGCGTCTGCGGCTCCGCCGCGCGGGAGGAGGAAAGCGCATGACCTATGACCGACTGGTATGCGCGAACTGCGCGGCGCCCGTCAGCGAGGGCCGGTGCCCCGTCTGCCGGGCCAATCGGGAGCGCCTCCAGCAGGAGGGGCCCTTCGGGGGCCTCAGCCCGGCGGCTCTGCTGACGCTGCTGGTCGCCCTGGTCGCGATGGTGGCCCTGCTGGCCGCCACGGCCCAGCAGACGGCGTAAGGCTTCCCCCGGCCCTCCGACATCCTGGAGGGGCCGGGCAGTGCGGAAGGGCCCCGGAAGGCCGCTGAGCGGCTTTCCGGGGCCCTTCCTGCGTGGAGCCGGTGATCGGTTACGGGGTTACCGGCCGGTTTCAGGCGGCCGTACGGCCCCCGCCGACGAGGCGCGGCAGCATACGGAAGCCGATGCCACCGGCGATCATCGTCGCGGCGCCGATCAGCAGGAACGTGGTCTCGGCGGCGCCGGTCTCGGCGAGCTCGCCGCCGGTCTCGGCCAGCTCCTCCTTGGCCTTGCCCTGCTCGACCGGCTTGGAGCCGGCGGAGTCGGTGTCGGTGTTGTTGGCGCACTCGGCGCCGTCGAGGTCGACGGTGCAGTTGCCGGCGTCACCGGTGGTGGAGCCGCCGGTCGCGGCCGCGCCGCCGGTGGTGGAGCCGCCCTGGTCGCCACCGGTGCTGCCACCGTTGCCGCCGGTCGCACCGCCCGTGGAGGCGGCACCACCCGTGGAGGCCGCACCGCCCGTGGAGGCCGCGCCGCCGGTCGAGGCCGCACCGCCCGTGGAGGCCGCGCCACCCGTGGAGGCCGCACCGCCGGTCGAGGCCGCGCCACCCGTCGAGGCGGCACCACCCGAGGCGGCGGCGCCACCCGTGGTGTCCGTACCACCCGAAGCGGCCGCGCCACCCGTGGAGGTCGCGCCACCCGAGGCAGCCGCGCCGCCCGTGGTGTCCGTACCACCCGAAGCGGCCGCGCCACCCGTGGAGGTCGCGCCACCCGAGGCAGCCGCGCCACCCGTGGTGTCCGTACCACCCGAGGCAGCCGCGCCACCCGAAGCGGCCGCGCCGCCCGAGGCAGCCGCGCCGCCCGTGGTGTCCGTACCGCCCGAAGCGGCGGCGCCACCCGTGGAGGTGTCACCGACACCGCCCGGGTCGCCTTCGCCCTCGTTGATGCCGAGGCCGATCTCCGCACCGTCCTTGGTCACCTCGGCGCTGGCGCCGAGGCCCGCGACGTTGACCTCCACGCCGACGGCCGAAGCGGCGCCCGCGGCGGTCAGGGACGCACCGGCGGCGATCACCGCACCGGCTGCGATCCGCGCCACGCGGACCCGCGTCTTCTTGGTCATCTGCCTGCTACCCCCAGTAGCTGAATTCGTCAGTGGAGCAGCGCTCGGGGCAGCGGACGCTGGGGGTCGTGCTTCTTGTCGCCCCCGATCACACACGCCCCCGTTCATGCGCATGCCGCGCGTCAGCTTTCCCACTTTTCAGACAAGCGTCAAGGTCGTTGCGCGTGCGATGCCCGGAATGATCACACTTGCCGGGCGTGCAACGATGCAACTGTGACGTAAAAGCCGAACGACCGCGCCGTACCTGGCCGTTCCCTTGTCGACAAAGCGCCGAAATAGCGTGCGCGCCGCTTGCGTCAGCGAATTGACGCCCCTTACGCAGACGGCGCCGGACCCCGACCGGGATCCGGCGCCGAACGGCGTTGCGCGCGTGGGCGGTTACTTCTCCTGCTGCTTCCGCCAGCGGATGCCCGCCTCCAGGAAGCCGTCGATCTCACCGTCGAGGACCGCCTGCGGGTTGCCGACCTCGAACTCCGTCCGCAGGTCCTTGACCATCTGGTACGGGTGCAGCACGTACGACCGCATCTGGTTGCCCCAGGAGTTGCCGCCGTCGCCCTTGAGGGCGTCCATCTTGGCCTGCTCCTCCTGGCGGCGGCGCTCCAGCAGCTTCGCCTGGAGGACGTTCATCGCGCTCGCCTTGTTCTGGATCTGGGAGCGCTCGTTCTGGCAGGAGACGACGATGCCGGTCGGGATGTGGGTGATGCGCACCGCCGAGTCGGTGGTGTTGACGCCCTGGCCGCCCGGGCCCGAGGCGCGGTAGACGTCCACGCGCAGCTCGGACTCGTCGATCTCGACGTGGTCGGACTGCTCGACGACCGGGAGCACCTCGACACCGGCGAAGGAGGTCTGGCGGCGGCCCTGGTTGTCGAACGGGGAGATGCGCACCAGGCGGTGCGTGCCCTGCTCCACGGAGAGCGTGCCGTAGGCGTACGGCGCCTTGACGACGAAGGTGGTCGACTTGATGCCGGCCTCTTCGGCGTACGACGTCTCGTAGACCTCCGTCGAGTAGCCGTGGCGCTCGGCCCAGCGCAGGTACATGCGCTGGAGGCGCTCGGCGAAGTCGGAGGCGTCGACACCGCCGGCCTCGGCGCGGATGTTGACCAGGGCCTCGCGCTCGTCGTACTCGCCGGAGAGGAGGGTGCGGACCTCCATCTCGTCGAGCGCCTTGCGGACGGAGACGAGCTCCGCCTCGGCCTCGGCGAGGGTGTCCGGGTCGTCCATCTCCTCGGCGAGCTCGAAGAGGACGGCGAGGTCGTCGATGCGACCGCGCAGTGCCTCGGCCTTGCGCACCTCGGCCTGGAGGTGCGAAAGCCGGCTCGTGATCTTCTGCGCCGCCTCCGGGTCGTCCCACAGGGACGGGGCCGCGGCCTGCTCCTCGAGCACGGCGATGTCTGCCCTCAGCTTGTCGAGGTCCAGGACGGCCTCGATCGACCCCATGGTCGAGGAGAGGGACTTCAGCTCTTCGGATACATCGACGACTGCCACGACACCAGCGTAACGGCTGACCGCGGCATCCCCGCCCGGCAGGAGGCCCTCGGCACCCCCCGCGGCCCCGCTACGGCTGCGCGGGGGCCGACTGCCGGGAGTCGCCGGGCGGCGCGGGTTCGTCGTCCGCGCTGGTCACGGCGTATCCGCCGACGCCCGCGGCGGCGACCAGCGCGGCGGCGGCGATACCGAGGGTGAGGCGCCGCTTGCGGAGGGCGTCCGCTTTGTGGCGGGCGGAGCCGGGGCGGCGCCCGCCGGCGGGGCGGGGGGCGCGGGCGGTGCCCAGGGGGCCGCCGGAGAGCTCGTCGGGCGCCGGGACGCGCATGGAGGTGTGGGTGTCCCGGTTGGAGTCCGGGGCCGAGCCGGGGACCAGCGGGACGGCCGCCCTGCGCGGCGCGTTCGGGACGGTGGGGTACGGGTCGTCGTCGTACGGCTCCGCGGACGGCTCGGTGTCCGGCTCGTCGACGTCCAGGGGCGGCATGCCCGCGAGGAGCGGGAGCACGTCGTGGAGGCGGGCGGCCAGCTCCGAGGCGCGCAGGCGGGAGGCGGGGGCCTTGGCCAGGCACTGCACGATCAGCTTCCACAGCTCGTCCGGGATGCCGGGGAGCGGGACGACCGTCTCGGTGACGTGGCGGCGCAGTACGGCTCCGGGGTGGCCGCCGCCGAAGGGCGTGAAGCCGGCGAGGAGCTCGTACAGGACGGTGGCGAGGGCGTAGATGTCGACGGCCGCGCGGGGCGGGAGGCCCTCGACGATCTCCGGGGCCACGTAGTCGGGGGTGCCGATGACGCGGGTGGACTTGGTGCGGCCGGGCGTGTCGATGAGCTTGGCGACGCCGAAGTCGGTGAGAAGGGCGGGGTGGGCGCCGCCGGGGCCGAGGGGGCCCTCCATGTCGAGCAGGATGTTCTCCGGCTTGACGTCGCGGTGGACGACGCCCGCGGCGTGCGCGGCGGCCAGTCCGTCGGCGACGTCCGCGACGATCGCGACGGCGGCCTCGGGCGCGAGGCGGCGCTCGCGGTCGAGGCGGGTGCGCAGGTCGGTGCCGCGCACGAGGTCCATGACGAGCGCGAGGTCGTTGCCGTCGACCACCAGGTCGCGGACGGCCACCACGCGCGCGTGCTCCAGTCCGAGCAGGGCGGTGCGCTCCTGGACGAAGCGGCCGACGAGCTCCTGGTCGGATGCCAGGTCCTCGCGCAGCAGCTTGATCGCGACGGGACCCTCGGGGCCCTCGCCGAGCCACACCGTGCCGGCGCTTCCCCGTCCCAGGATCTGGTGGGCCGTGTACCGGCTGCCGATTTTCCGTGCCAAGACTGCTCCCTCAGCGGCTGGCGTTCCCGACCAAGTTACGCGGGTGCGGGCGCCGTTATTCACCTCCGGAGGGAAATCAGCCTCCGGAGGTCGACAAATCGACAGGGTTACCGGCTACTGCCCGGGGGGCGGGGTCGTGTTGTCGCCGCCGAGCTGGGAGATCCAGTCGGAGACCGTGGACACGGCGTCGCCGATGGCCTGCCAGTAGCCCTTGCCCTGGGCGATCCAGTCCTGGAGCGGGGTCTGCTCCCAGATGAGCCAGCCCGCCAGGACGAGCAGCACGACCGTGAACAGGCACCCCTTGAGGCAGCCCAGGCCCGGGATCCGCATCGGGTTGGCGCTGCGCTGCCGGGGCTGACGCGGCTCGCGCGGCGGGCGCGGCGCGGGCTGCGGGGGCTGCTGCCGCTGCGGCTGGCGCGGCGGCGGCTGATGCTGCTGGGGCTGGTGGTGCTGGGGGGCGTACTGCTGCGGCGGGGGCGGCGGCGGCGCGTACTGCTGCTGGTGCCGGGGCGGCTGCGGAGGCTGCCGGTACTGCGGGGGCCGCTGCTGCGGGGGCTGCGGGGCGGCGTACGGCTGGGGCTGCTGCGCCTGCGGGGCCTGGGGCTGGGGCCGGCGGGGCGGCCGGCGGCGCAGGGGGTCCTCGCTCGGGTCCAGGTACTGGATCTGCGTCTGCTCGTTGCGGTCACGGGCCGCGCGCAGCTGCGTCTGCCAGGGGTGCGGCTCCTCCGGCTGCGGCGGGCCGTCGGGGCGCGGGGGCACCGGCGGCATGACCGCCGTCGGGTCGGCGTCCCCGGCACCGGGGCGGCCGGGGCCGCTGGTGGGCATGACGCTGGTCGCGGCGTTGGGGTCGTACTGCCCGGCCTGCCCGGCGGTGCTGGGCAGCACCTGCGTCGGATCCGCGGCGCCGGGCGTCTCCGGGACGGGGGCCGGTGCGGGGTCGGGCGCGAGCAGCGCGCCGACGCCCTCGGCGGCCTCGATCTGGGCGGGCGTGGCGTGCACGCCGATGCCGGCGGCGACGACGCGCAGGCCGCGGGCGAGGTTCTCGGCGCTCGGGCGGCGCTCCGGGTCCTTGCTCAGGCAGCGCTCGATGACGGTCCACAGCGGGCCCGGGACCGTGGAGGGGCGGCGCGGCTCCTCGCTCAGGTGGCGGTGCAGGACCTCCAGCGCGGTGCCGCCGGAGAACGGCGGGCGGCCGGTGACGAGCTCGTACAGCAGGATTCCGGCGCCGTAGATATCCACGGCGGAGGTCTGCGGGCGGCCCTCGGCGGACTCGGGCGCGACGTACGCGGGCGTGCCGACGAATTCGTGCGTACGGGTCAGGCCGGGGCTGTCGGCGAGGCGCGCGATGCCGAAGTCGGTCAGCATCGGGTGCATCCGGCCGTCCCGCTCGTCGAGCAGGACGTTGGCGGGCTTCAGGTCGCGGTGGACGACGCCGTCGGCGTGGCTGGCGGCGAGCGCGTCGGCGATCTGGGCGGTGAGGAGGGCGGCGGCGACCGGGGTAAGCGGGCCGTTCTCGCGGAGGTAGCGGTGCAGGTCCGGGCCCTCGACCAGGTCCATGACCAGGGCGAGCAGGTCGCCCTCGACGACGAGGTCGCGGGTGCGGACGATGTTGGGGTGGGTGAGGCGGAGGAGGACGGAGCGCTCGCGCAGGAAGCGCATCACCACGTCCGCGTCGTTCGCGAGCTCCTCCTTGAGGACCTTGATCGCGACGGTCTCGCCGGGCTGCCCCGGTACGGCCGCCTCGGCGCCCGCGGTCTCCCTCTGACGAGCCCGCCAGACGGTGCCCGTGGCGCCGCGTCCGAGCGGCTGCTCGAGCAGGTACTTACTGCCTACCGGCCGCACGTCATGCGCTCCCTGCGATCGTGGTCCTTGCCTGGCCCGCGCCCCCTCTGGGGGCCTCCCGGGTGTCCGCCCCACTGTAGTGCCGACGGGCACGACACCGGTTGGTCGTCTTCCGGTCTCGTACGGAGCCGAAGACGCAGCCTTCGGGTCCATGGTTGCCACACATGATCCCAAGGTGGGCACAACCTGGCATTTCCGCGATCCGGGCCGAGCATCCAAGATCATTTACTGCCGGGTCCCGGGCGTGTTGTCGGTCGCAGGTGCGAGGATGCCCTCAGCACTGAACCGGACGACGCGTCCGCGGTGGTGGGGGAATCGCGGGGTCCTCGGGGCCCTTCCCCCGGCCCGCCGGGCGCGCCGCGCAGAAGGGACCGCTGACGGCGATGCAGATCCGGCTGACCGTCCTCGCGCCGACCGTCGGCCAGGCGGCGGGACGCGCCTGTGACGTGCTGGTCACCGCCCCGGCGGGGACCGCGCTGGCCGCCGTGGCCTCCGGGCTCGCCGCGGCCGTCGCCGGGCCCGACGTCTCGGGCACGGTGGTGCTGTACGCGGGCGGCGAGCGGCTCGACCCGCAGCGCCGCGTGCTGGGCGAGCCGCCGCTGGTGGACGGCGCGGTGCTCACCCTCCAGGTCCCGGGCGCGGACCACGCGCCCCTCGACGGCGCGGCGGCGCGCCTCCATGTGATCGCCGGTCCCGACGCGGGCGGCGTCCACCTGCTGCACGGCGGCCAGATCCGCATCGGCCGCTCCACCGACGCCGACGTCCCGCTGGACGACCCCGACGTCTCGCGCCTGCACTGCGCGGTGACGGTCGCCGACGACGGGCGCGTCACGGTCGCGGACCTCGGCTCCACGAACGGCACGACCCTCGACGGCGAGGAGGTCGGCCCGCGCCCGGTGCCGCTCCCCCCGGGCGCGCTGCTGCGCCTGGGCGAGTCCACCCTCCGGCTGAGCCGCGGCGCCCCGGAGCCGCCGGCGCCGACGACCCCGGACGGTGAGGGCCACCTGCGGGTGCGGGCGGTGGGCGCGGGGGCCGGGCCCGGCCCGGCCGCCACGCCCCCGGTCCCGCCCTCGATCCCGGCCCAGGCCCGGTACGCGTCCGGCGCCGACGCCCCGGCCCACGCTCCGGCCCCGGCCCCGGCCCCTGACACCTCGGGCGCTGCGTACGCCGCGCACCCCGGCGGAGCCGTGTCCGTCCCCGGCGGCGCCGGCGCCGCCACCCAGGAGTCCCCCGCCGCCGCGGCCAAAGGCGGGCCGCGCAGGCGCGGCATAGGCGCCTGGGCCCGGCGCCTCGCGGGCGGGCGCGGCGACGAGGGCGAGGGCCCGGTGGCGTACGGAGCGCCCGAGGTGCCGGGCCCGACTGGCGTCGGGGGCGAGGCGTGGCCGGACCCGGCCGCCGTGCTGCTCACGGCGCTCGGGCCGGGGCCCCGGCTCTGGGAGCGCGGCCCCGCGCACCCGGAGTCCCTCGTCGTACGGCTCGGCACGACCGACCGGGCGAACCTGCCCGCCGTGCCGGTCACGGTCGGCCTGCGCGAGGCGGGGTCCCTGGCGCTCGCGGGGCCGCGCCCGCGCCTCATGGGCCTGGCCCGGTCCGTGGTGGCGCAGCTCGCCGCGCTGCACGCGCCCGCCGGGCCCGACGGGGGCCTGGAGCTCGTGCTGCTCGCCGGAGCCGCCCGCGCCAAGCGCGACTGGGGCTGGCTCGGCTGGCTGCCGCACACGCGGCCCGCCCACGGCCAGGACTGCCGGCTGCTCCTGGCGTACGACCGGGACCAGGCGGCCGCCCGCGCCGCCGAGCTCACGCGGCGGTTGGACGACGGACCGCTGGGCCCCGGCTGGGCCGCCGCCGACCGGAGGGCCGTCGCGGAGGCGGCCGCGCGGTACGACGGGCCGCGCACGGTCGTGGTCGTCGACGGCGACCCCGGCTCGGCGGAGCTGCGGGAGACGATGGCCCGGCTCGCCGGGGCCGGCCCGTCGGCGGGCATCCACCTGATCTGCCTGGCCGAGGCCCCGGCGGCCTCGCCGCTCTCGCCGGTCGCGGCGACGTACGAGACGGCGTGCGCCGCGTCGCTCGCCTTCCGCGAGTGCGGGGCGGTCGCGCTGCTCTCCGGCGATGTGGCCACGGCGCTGCGCCTGATGCGTACGGCGGGCGGGCAGCCCGCGGGGCACGGGACCGTCGGCACGGTCGACGCCGTCTCGCCCGCGTGGGCGGAGCGCTTCGCCCGTGCCCTGGCGCCGCTGCGCCCGAGCTGCGACGGCGGCGCCGAGAGCCGGGCCGGCCTCCACGGCACCGGGGCCGGGACCGGTGCCGCGCCCGGCGGCCGCGTGGCGGCCATGGCGCCGCTGCCCCCGTCCTCGCGGCTCCTCGACGAGCTGGGCCTCGCCCGCGCCACGCCCGCGTCCCTGATGGCCCGCTGGGCCTCCGCCCCCGACGGCTCGGCCGTGCTGGGCACCGGTCCGCGCGGCCCGCTCGCCATCGACCTCACCGCCGAGGGACCGCACCTGCTGATCGAGGGCCCGGCGGGCAGCGGCCGTACGGAGCTGCTGCGCGCGGTCGCGGCGTCGCTGGCCGCCGCGTCCCGCCCGGACCGGCTGGCGCTGCTGCTGGTCGACGGCGCGGGCGGCGAGCGCGGCGAGGGCCTCGCGCCCTGTACGGAGCTGCCGCACGCCACGGAGCACCTGGTCGCCTCGGACCCGGTGCGGATGCGGGCGTTCGCCCAGGCGCTCGGTGCGGAGCTGAAGCGGCGGGCCGAGCTGCTGGGCCGCCAGGAGTACGCGGAGTGGCAGACGCAGCGGGAGGTGTCGGACCGCCTGATCGGCCCGCGCCGCCCGGCCGACGGCGAGCAGCCGCACCGCGGAGACCTCGACACCCCGCCCAGCAGCACGCTCCGCCTGCGCCCGGCGGCCCACCGCACCGCCGCGGGCCCGGGCGCCGGCGGCCCGGAGGACGACGCCCCGACCCCGCTCCCCCGCCTGGTCGTCCTCGTCGACGACTACGACGCGCTGGTCGCCCCCGCGCTCGGCAGCCCGGGCCGCCCCGCCGCCGGGTCGGTCGTGCGCGCGCTGGAGGCGGTGGCCCGCGAAGGCCACCGGCTCGGCGTGCACCTGGTGGCGACGTCCGCGCGCCCGGACCGTACGGCCGACACGGAGCTCGCCCGCGCCGCGCGCCTGCGCGTCGTGCTGGACGCGCCGCCCGCCTCGCCGGGACCGGACGATCCGGCGCCCGGGCGCGGCCGGCTGGGGCATCCGGACGGCCGGGTCACGCCGTTCCAGTCGGGCCGGGTCACCGGGCGCATCCCGCGCACGGCGACGCTGCGGCCGACCGTGGTGCAGCTCGACTGGGAGCGGATGGGCGACCCGCCGACCCACCGCCCGGTCCGCGAGCTGGGCAACGGCCCGACCGACCTGGCGCTGCTGGCGAGCGCGCTGGAGCGGGCGGCCCGCTCGGTCGACGCCGCCCCGGTCCCGCCGCTGACGACTCCCAGCCATCACTGACGTGACGTCACGAGCCCATCACGATCGCCCACTTGACAGGGAAGGCGGTATTGCGACCCCCGTACACCCGGCGTAGACCTGAGCGCACGGGACGCGTACGCGCACGGAAGAGTGCACGCAAGAGACGGGGCAGTGATGCGCACTACTCTTCGCACGAGCACGGTGGCCATGGCGCTGGCGGCGGTCGGCGCCCTCACCCTCGCCGGCTGCGGCGGCGGTGACGGCGGCAAAGGCGGCAGCCCCGGCCGGAGCAAGGATCCGGGCGAAACCGCCGCCACCGTCCAACTCCCCAAGCTCGACGGCCAGAAGCTCCAGGTCGTCGCCGTCTGGACCGGGCCCGAGCAGCAGGCGTTCACCAAGGTTCTCGACGAGTTCGAGAAGCGCACCGGTGCCGACGTCGCGTACGTCCCGACGCAGGACGCGATGCTCAACTACATCGGCACGAAGATCGCGGGCGGCTCGCCGCCCGACGTGGCGATGCTCCAGCAGGTCGGCGCGCTCCACCAGGCCGTCGCGCGCACGTGGGCCAAGCCCGTCGGCCCGGAGGCCAAGGCCCAGCTGACCAAGAACTACTCCCCGGGCTGGCAGCGGCTCGGCGCGGTCGACGGCACCCAGTACGGCGTGTACTTCAAGGCCGCCAACAAGTCGCTGATCTGGTACAACACCGCCGTCTTCGACAACGCGGGCGTGTCCGAGCCGAAGACGTGGAAGGAGCTGCTGTCCACGGCCGAGACGATCTCCGCGTCCGGCGTCACGCCGGTCTCGATCGGCGGCGCGGACGGCTGGACCCTCACGGACTGGTTCGAGAACGTCTACCTCTCCCAGGCGGGGCCGGAGAAGTACGACCAGCTCGCGAAGCACGAGATCAAGTGGACCGATCCCTCCGTCACGCAGGCGCTCACCACCCTCGCCGAGCTCTTCGGCAAGCCGAACCTGATCGCGGGCGGCGCGCAGGGCGCGCTGCAGACGGAGTTCCCGGCGTCCGTCACGCAGACGTTCACCGGGGGCGACCAGCCGAAGGCCGGGATGGTCTTCGAGGGCGACTTCGTATCGATCAACATCGGTCAGACCGAGGCCAAGATCGGTAAGGACGCGAAGGTGTTCCCGTTCCCCGCGGTCGGTGCCGAGCCTCCGGTGGTCACCGGCGGCGACGTGGCGGTGGCGCTCACCGACAAGCCCGCCACCCAGGCCCTGATGACGTTCCTGGCCTCGCCCGACGCGGCGCGCATCTGGGCGGGTGAGGGCGGCTTCATCTCGCCCAACAAGTCCATGGACGTGGCGGCGTACCCGAACGACGTCCAGCGCGACATCGCCAAGGCGCTGATCTCCGCGGGCGACGACTTCCGCTTCGACATGTCGGACCAGATGCCGCAGTCGTTCGGCGGCACGCCCGGCAAGGGCGAGTGGAAGGCGCTCCAGGACTTCCTGAAGAACCCGAAGGATGTCGCCGGCATCCAGGCACGCCTGGAGGCCGACGCGGCCAAGGCGTTCACCGGCAAGAGCTGACGCCATGGCAGCCCCCGCCGCCACCCCGCCCCTGTCGAAGACGCCCGCGCCCGCGCCCCCGCGCACGCGCGTGACCGGCACCCGCAGGCTGATGGCCGCGGCCTTCCTGCTGCCGGCGCTCGTGTTGCTCGGCGCGCTCGTGGTCTATCCGATCGGGTACTCGGTCTACCGGTCCTTCTTCGACCAGTCCGGCGACACCTTCGCCGGACTGGCCAACTACACCGAGATCTTCACCGACGACACGATCCTCACGGCCGTCAAGAACAACGCCGTCTGGGTGGTGGTGGCGCCGACCGTCGCCACCGCCCTCGGGCTGATCTTCGCGGTGCTCACCGAGCGGATCCGCTGGGGCACGGCGTTCAAGCTGGTCGTCTTCATGCCGATGGCGATCTCGATGCTCGCCGCGGGCATCATCTTCCGGCTGGTGTACGAGCAGGACCCCGACCGCGGGGTCGCCAACGCCGTCTGGGTCGGCGTGCACGACACGTTCGCCGAGTCGGCCGGCTACCCCAAGGCCCGTCCCCTCCCGGTCCACCCGCTCAAGGCGGCGGGCGGCGGCGCGTTCGTCACCAAGGAGCCGGTACGGGCGGGCACGCCGGCGAAGCTGCCGCTGATCGGCGTGGCCCCGGCCGACATGCCCGGCGACGCCGCGCCCGCGAAGGCGCCGCCGCCGCGCGGCGACGACATCACCGGCACCGCCTGGCTGGACTTCACCCGGGGCGGCGGCGGCACGCCCAACACCGTCGACGCCAAGGAGCTCGGCCTCAAGGGCCTGAAGGTCGAGGCGGTCAAGGACGGCAGGGTCGTCGCCACCGCGACGGCGGCGGCCGACGGCACCTTCACTCTTCCCGCCGCGGCCGACGGCGCGCACCTGCGCCTGCCCGAGTCGAACTTCCGCGAGCGCTACAACGGCGTCGACTGGCTCGGCCCGTCCCTCGTCACGCCCGCCATCATCGGCAGTTACGTGTGGATGTGGGCGGGGTTCGCGATGGTGCTGATCGCGGCCGGGCTGGCGGGCCTGCCCCGCGAGCTGCTGGAAGCGGCCCGGGTGGACGGCGCCAACGAATGGCAGGTCTTCCGCCGGGTGACGGTCCCGCTCCTCGCGCCGGTCCTGGCGGTCGTCCTCGTCACCCTGATGATCAACGTACTGAAGATCTTCGACCTGGTCTTCATCATCGCGCCCGGCTCGGTCCAGGACGACGCCAACGTCCTGGCGCTCCAGCTTTACCGCTCCTCCTTCGGCACGGACGCCCACCTCGGCGTCGGCAGCGCCATCTCGGTGCTGCTCCTGCTGCTGGTGATCCCGGTGATGCTCTTCAACATTCGGCGCATCAGGAAGGAGGCCCGGCGATGAGCAGTGGGCTCCGCCCCGACGCGCCTCCCTGCCGGGGGTCCGGGGGTCGCCCCCCGGGCAGGCACAGCAACATCCGGCGCATACGGAAGGAGACGCGGCGATGATCCCAGCAACCAAGCCGTCGTTCGCGGCCCGCCTCGCCGCCCGTGCCGGGGGCGGCGCCCTGCGCGTCTTCCTCGTCCTCGTCGCGCTCTTCTGGCTGATGCCGACCGTCGGCCTGCTGCTGTCCTCGCTGCGCGACCCCACCGACATCAACGCCTCCGGCTGGTGGACGGTGTTCACCGCGCCCGCCGAGCTGACCACCGCCAACTACGCGAGCATCCTCGACAACGACACCTTCACCCGCTCCCTCCTCTCCACCCTCCTCATCACCGTCCCGGCGACGGTCCTCGTCATCGTCATCGGCTCGCTCGCCGGCTACGCCTTCGCCTGGATGGACTTCCCCGGCCGCGACTGGTGGTTCCTGGTGGTGGTCGGCCTGCTCGTCGTCCCCGTCCAGGTCGCGCTCGTGCCCGTGTCGAAGCTCTTCGGCGAGGTCGGGATCTTCGAGACGACCTTCGGCGTCGTCCTCTTCCACGTCGCCTTCGGCCTGCCCTTCGCGATCTTCCTCCTGCGCAACTTCTTCGCCGAGATCCCGCGCGAGCTGCTGGAGGCGGCCCGCCTCGACGGAGCGGGCGAGATACGGCTGTTCACGCGCGTGGTCATGCCGCTCGGCGGGCCGGCCATCGCCTCGCTCGGCATCTTCCAGTTCCTCTGGGTCTGGAACGACATGCTGATCGCGCTGATCTTCGCGGACTCCGAGTCCCCGCCGATCACGGTCGCGCTCCAGCAGCAGGTCCGGCAGTTCGGCAACAACATCGACGTGCTCGCGCCCGGCGCGTTCGTCTCGATGGTGATCCCGCTCGCCGTCTTCTTCGCCTTCCAGCGGCAGTTCGTCTCGGGGGTGATGGCCGGAGCGGTGAAATGACGTACAGGTCAGCGGACGTACACCCGCGGGTCCCCCGTATGCCACGGGGCGCGTAACCCGGTCGGTCCATCGGAAGTTCCCGGGCCATGCCCCGGTTCAGCGTCATCGTCCCCGCGTACAACGTCCGGCCCTACCTGCACGCGTGCCTGGAGTCGGTGCTCTCCCAGTCCTGCGACGACCTCGAACTGATCGCCGTGGACGACTGCTCGCCCGACGGCTGCGGTGCGATCGTCGACGAGTTCGCCGCCCGCGACCGCCGGGTCGTCGCCGTGCACCTGCCCGAGAACTCCGGCCTCGGCCCGGCCCGCAACGCCGGGCTCGCCCACGCCACCGGGGACTACCTCGTCTTCCTCGACGGCGACGACACGCTCGTACCGGGCGCCCTCCAGGCCGTCGCCGACCGCCTCAAGGAGACCGGCGACCCGGACGTCCTGGTCTACGACTACGCCCGTACGTACGCCACCGGCGAGACCGTCCGCAACGAGTTCCACGCCCACCTCGGCCAGGAGGGCCCCGCGCCGTTCACCCTCGCCGACCGGCCGGGGCTGCTCAAGGTGCTGATGGTGGTGTGGAACAAGGCGTACAAGCGGGAATTCGTCCAGCGCGAGGGCTTCACTTTCCCGCCCGGGTTCTACGAGGACACTCCCTGGACGTACCCGGCGCTGCTGGCCGCCGGGTCGATCGCCACGCTCGACCGGGTCTGCGTGCACTACCGCCAGCGCCGCTCCGGCTCGATCCTGAGCACCACGAGCCTGCGCCACTTCGACCTGTTCGACCAGTACGAGCGGCTGTTCGCGTTCCTCGACACCCGCCCCGAGCTGGCGCACTGGCGTCCGGTGCTGTGCCGCCGCATGGCCGACCACTTCACGTCCGTGTTCATGGCCCCGGGGCGTCTGCCGCGCGGCACGCGCGCCCGCTTCTTCCGCCGCGCCCGCGCGCACTACCGCCGCTACCGCGCGCCGGGCGCCGCCCCGAAGTTCGCCGCCCCGAGGGTCACCACGCGCCTGCGCCACGCCCTGGTGCGGTGCGGCAGCCACCGTACGTACCGCACGCTCATGGCCGCCCGTACGGCGAGGAAGCGCCTGACCGCCGCCCTGCGGTCGGCCGCGGGCAGGGTGCGCGGCGTGCTGCTCCAGCTGCACTACCGGGTCCAGCGCTGCCTGCCCGTCCGCGACGACCTCGCCGTCTTCGGCGCGTACTGGAGCCGGGGTTACGCGTGCAGCCCGGCCGCCATCGAGGAGCGCGTGCGGGAGCTCGCGCCGCACATCCGCACCGCGTGGATCTGCGCGCCGGCGTACGCCCACACCGTGCCACCCGGTACGCGCCGGGTGCGTCCGGGCTCGGCGGCGTACTGGACGGCCCTGGCCCGCTCCAAGTACCTGGTCAACAACGTGAACTTCGACCGCCGGCTGGTGAAGCGGCGCGGCCAGGTCGTCGTCCAGACCCAGCACGGCACGCCGCTCAAGCACATGGGCCTGGACCTGATGCACCGGCCGGCCGCCGCCCGGGGCATGGACTTCGCCGGGCTGCTGCGCGCCGTCGACACCTGGGACTACCTGATCTCCCCCAACCGCCACGCCACCCTCGTGTGGGAGCGGGTCTACCCGGCCGCGTACCGCACGCTCGAGTACGGCAGCCCGCGCAACGACGTCTTCCAGCGGGCCGGCGCCGCCGACGTCGCCCGGCTGCGCGAGACGCTCGGCATCCCCGAGGGGCACACGGCGATCCTGTACGCGCCCACCCACCGCGACTACGTCCGCCCGCAGCCGCACCTGCTGGACCTGGACCGGCTGGCGGTGGCGCTCGGCCCCCGCTTCGTGATCCTGGCGCGCGCCCACCCCACGCACGGCGACGGCGCGCCCCTGGCCCCGGCCGCCAACCCGCGCGTGATCGACGTCTCGGCGCACCCGTCCGTCGAGCAGCTGTGCCTGGCGTCGGACGCGCTGCTGACGGACTACTCGTCGCTGATGTTCGACTACGCCAACCTGGACCGGCCGATCGTCGTCCACACCGAGGACTGGGCGGTGTACGACGCGGCCCGGGGCACCTACTTCGACCTGCAGGCCTTCCCGCCCGGCGCGGTGGCGCGCTCCGAGGACGAGCTGATCGACATCTTCGTCACCGGGCACTGGCGGGGCTCGCGTTCGGCGCAGCTGCGGGCCGCGTTCCGGGCGCGGTTCTGCCCGTACGACGACGGGCACGCCGCCGAGCGGGTCGTGCGCCACGTGTTCCTGGGCGAGGACCCGGAGCGGCTGGCGCCCGTCGTCCCGCTGGAGGAGCGGCGCCCGGCGCCGTCGATGGGGCAGGCGGTGTCGGCGCTGTTCCCGGCGCCGCGCTGATCAGGCACGTACGAGCAGGGCTTTGGCGAGGCGGCGGACGACGCCCCGCCGGGCCATCGGCACGAGCAGCCGCCCCGCCGCCCCGCCCGGCCGCCACCGCACCTGGAGGCGCCCCGCGTCCCGCCCCTCCGGCTCGACGGTGATCCGGTGCCGGGCGGGCCCGGCGACCTCGAAGGGCGGGAAGTCCAGCGGCGCCAGCAGCACGCCCGCGTTCACGGCGTCCCCGCGGGTGACCTCCAGCACCGGGTGGCGCACGCCCCAGAAGCCGTGAGGGGGCAGCGCCACCGCCGCCAGGTCGAGGCGTACGGCGCCTTCGAAGACGCCGCTCCCGGCCGGGTCGAGGCGCACCGGCAGGGTGGTCCGCCGCCCGCCGGGCGCGAGGTGGAGCCGGGCCGGCTGGGGGGCGAGCGACAGGCGGCGCCCGGGGTCGTACGTCCGTACCGCGAGCTCGACGACCGATCCGGTGTGCGCGAGGTCCGTGATCTCGTGCCGGAAGCGCGCCGCGCCGAACGGGCACCCCTCCAGGTCGAGTTCCGTCAGGTCCAGGTCGCGGCGGCCCGCCTCGGTCGCGGGCTCCGCCCCGCCCCAGTACGTACGCCCGTCCGCCACCGTCGTCCCCCGCGGGCCGACCCCGTGCACCAGCCCGCGCGCGGCGAGCCGCGCCTCGTCGTACCGGCCCTCGCGCAGCAGCCCGATCACGGCCCGCTCGACCCAGCCCAGCCGTTCGTACGCGGCCGGGGCCAGCCCGTCCAGGTACGGCAGGGTCTCGGCGGCGAACTCCGCGACCCACTCCACCTCCCGGTACGGCAGGTCGCCCGCGTACAGCCGCACGTCGTGGGAGAGGAACTTGAAGTCCTTCTCCTCCCGGACCGCCGCCGAGACGCCGTGCTCCGCCAGGAACGCGTCGATGAGCCGCGCGATGGCGATCCGGTCGCGGACGTTGGACATCAGGTGCCGCCGGTTGGAGATGGTGGCGGCGTCGGCGGCGGCGTAGGGGGCGATGTACCAGCGGTAGACGGGCTCGGTGAGGACGGTGAAGGCGCGGGCGAGGGTGTACGCCTGGGCCGAGAACAGCTGGTCCTCGTAGTGCAGGTTCTCGGGGAAGCGCAGCCCGTGCCGGTCGAGGAACTCCCTGCGGTACATCTTGTTGGTCGACAGCGGCTCGAAGAGCAGCCGCGGCTCGTCCTCGATGCCCCGCACCGTGCGGCGCCGGCCGAAGAGCGACGCCATCCAGGTGGAGGTGGCGCCGGTGTCGGCGCGCACGCGTTCCACCGCGCCCATGGTGAAGTCGACGTCCGCCTCCCGGTGTGCGGCGAGCAGCAGTTCCACGGCTTTCGGCGGGAGTTCGTCGTCGCTGTCGAGGAACATCAGGAACGGCGCGCGGGCGATCTCGATGGCCCGGTTGCGGGGCGCGCCGCAGCCGCCGCTGTTGCGTTCCAGCCGCAGCAGCCGGATCCGGTCGTCCTTGGCGGCGAGCGCGGCGGCGACCTTCGGGGTGTCGTCCGTGGAGTGGTCGTCGCTGATGACGATCTCGAGGGCGCGGTGGGTCTGGGCGCGTACGGAGGCGACGGCGCGCGGCAGCCGTGCCGCGTCGTTGTGGACGATCACCGTCACGGTGACGTCGGGGAAGGTGGTCATCGGCGCGCGGCCTCCTCGGGGGTGGGTGCGGGGGTGCGCCGGCCGAGGGGCAGCACGGGCGGCAGGCCCTCCTCCCCCTCGCCGAGGAAGACGCGGCGCACGACCCGCTCGGCGGCGTGCCCGTCGTCGTACTCGCAGAAGCGCAGCCGGAAGTCGTGGCGCTGTTTGCGGGCGGTCTCGTCGCACCAGGCGGTGGAGGTGAGGACCTCGGCCAGTTCGCCCTGGCCGCGGGTGACGGGTCCGGGGGCCTCGGCCGTCAGGTCGAAGTAGACGCCGCGGACGCGGGTGTACGTCTCCCAGTCATCGGCGTGGATCACGATCGGCCGGTCGAGGTTGGCGTAGTCGAACATGAGGGACGAGTAGTCCGTGACGAGGACGTCGGCGGCGAGCGCGAGCTCCTCGACCGGGTCCCAGCCGGTGACGTCGAGGACGCGGGGGTGGCGGGGCCCGGGCAGCCGGTCGTGGAAGTAGTGGCCGCGCACCAGCAGCACGGTGTCCTCGCCGAGCCGCTCGGCGAGGCGCGGCAGGTCCAGGCGGGGCGTCCAGCGGGCCTCGTGGTCGCGGTGCGTGGGGGCGTACAGGACGGCCCGGCGGCCGGGTGCGATGCCGAGGCGGGCGCGGGCGGCGAGGACGTCCTCGGCGGTGGCCCGGTAGTAGACGTCGTTGCGGGGATAGCCGTAGTCGAGGGAGCGGTAGCCGGAGGGGTAGGCGCGGGCCCAGGTCTCGGTGGAGTGGCTGTTGGCGGAGAGGCTGTAGTCCCAGCGGTCGATGCGCTCCAGGAGGGCGTCGAAGTTGAGGCCCTGGGCGGCGGCCGGGTGGTGGCGCTGGTCGACGCCCATGCGCTTGAGCGGGGTGCCGTGGTGGGTCTGCAGGTGGACGGAGCCGGGCCTCTTGGCGACGTCGTTGGGGAAGTTGACGTTGTTGACGAGGTACTTGGCGCGGGCCAGGACGTCCCAGTAGCGGGGCGTGCCGGGGACGACGTGGTCGGTGCCGGGCGGCAGCAGCGGGACGCGGTCCTCCTCCACCACCCACACGCGGCGGATGTCGGGCGCGAGCTCGGCGAGCTCGGCGGCGAGGGCGGCGGGGTTGCAGTGGACGCCGCGCCCCCAGTACGCGGAGAAGACGGCGAGGTCCTCGTCGACGCGGCGGCGCAGGGCCGCGCGGTAGCGGCGCCGGGTGCGGACGGCCGCGACCTGCCCGGCGCGCGCCCCGACGGCCGTCTGGAGGGTGCGGCGCTTGTCGTTGGCGCCGCGCAGGGCCCGGTAGCCGAGGTAGGCCCCGTGCACGAGGAGGTGGTGGCGTACGCCGTCGAGGCCCCCGGGGGCGCGGTGACCCTCGGGGCGGAAGCGGGCCGCGTGGCGGGCGGCGCGGCGGAAGTACTCGGCGACGAGCGCGGGCGGCAGCTCGTCGCGGCGGGCGAGGGTGGCGAGGTAGTCGGCGGTCATCCGGTCGTACAGGCGGGCGCGTACGGCGGGGTTCCCGCGGCCGGCGTACAGCTCGTGCAGCCGCTCGTACGGGCCGAAGGCGGCGAAGTGCCGCTCGGGCTCGGCGGCGCGCCGCTGCACGGGCCGGTCGCGGCGGTGGACGACGGCCACGGTGTCGCAGCAGGCGACGCGCCGGGCCAGGAGGAGTGCGGCGTACGCGGGGTACAGGTCGCCGTCGACGGCGAGGAGCCCGGGGTGGTGGTCGAGGAGCCGGGCGCTGATGACGCGGGCGCCGAGGACGGGCGCGAGGTCCAGCAGCGCGGGCCGCTCGTCGAGGCTGGTGAGCCGGGGCAGGCGGGTGAGGAGCTCGGTGTCGCCGCTGGGGGCGGCGTCGTCCCACCAGTGCGCCACCCGGTGGTCGCACAGCAGGACGTCGACGGCCGCGGCCGCCGGCAGGGCGTCGAGCCGGGCGGCCACGGCGGCCGCCGCGCCCTCGGGCAGCCGGTCGTCGGGGTGGACGAACTGCACGTACGCACCGCGCGCGGCGCCCACGGCGGCGGCCCGGGCGGTGGCCGTCGACGCGTGCGGGGAGACGGGGACGACGGTGACGCGCGGGTCGCGCGTCTCGTGGGTCTCGGCGAGCGCGCGGGCGGCCGGGTCGTCGAGCGGCACGGTCACCACGACGTCGAGGCGCGCGTACGGCTGGGCGGTGACGCTCTCCAGGCACTCGCGCAGCCGGCTGAGGGAGGCGCGGCCGGAGACGATGACGCTGAGCTGGGTCATGGCGGTCCCCCTAGGAACGTTGGCCGGCGAAGACGGTGACGAGCCCGATGACCACCAGCAGCGACCCGGCCCAGGTCCACGGCGAGGTCCGCTCGTGCAGGAGGGTCGAGCCGGCGAGCACGATGAGCAGGTAGCCAAGGGCGTTGAAGGGGTACGCGACCGACAGCGGCACCCGCGCGAGGGTGGACATCCAGGCGACGGCGGAGACCGCGAAGACGGCGAGGCCGACCACCACCCAGGGCGTGGTCGCGGCGTGCGCGGCGAGGGAGCCACCGCCCTTCTCGACGGCGGTGGCGGCGGCCCGCATCCCGTGCTTGAGCATGATCTGCCCGGCGGCGGAGGAGAACACCGCGAAGAGCAGCAGGGAGAAGCTGGCGAGGGTCAACGTCCGCCCCTCAGACGCCCACGCGGTGGGCCGGGGCATCGGCGGGGACGTCGGTCGGCACGTACTGGCGGTTGAGGATGTCCTGGACATCGATGTGCTCCCCAGCGATGATCGTCCGCGCCGCGTGCGGGGTGAGCACGGCGACGTACTGGTAGCCGAAGAGGGTCGGCCGGATCCGGGTCAGCAGCTTCGACAGCGCGCCGAGCGCCCTGGCGGCCGGTCCGCCGCCGAGGACGGACCAGAAGGGCGCTCCGGTGGCGCGGAGGGACAGCACGTCGTAACCGGCGGAGCGCACGGTGCGGCGCAGACTGGCGCGGCTGAAGAAGCGCAGGTGCGTCTCGTCGAGGATGCCGCGCCGGTCGTAGTCGAAGATGCCGAGTGCGACGCGCAGCCGCGAGTACCAGTGGCCGAAGTTCGGTACGGACAGCAGGACGTGTCCGTCGGGGCGGAGCACGTCGCGCAGCTCGGCGAGGAGGCGCTCGGGGCGGGAGAGGTGCTCGACGACGTCGCCGGCGACGACGTAGTCGTAGCCGTCGCCCTCGTGGACGGCGTCGGGCAGGCCCTCCTCCAGGTCGGCCAGGTGGAACCCGCCGGAGCAGCGCGCGCGTACGCCCTCCACCTCGACGCAGTCGATGCCGGTGACCGTGTGTCCGAGGGCTTCGAGGCGCTCGGCGAACAGGCCGCCGGAGCAGCCGACGTCGAGGACGCGCCCGGGGGGCAGGTCGCGCATCCGGTCCAGGATGACGGCGTGCGAGGAGCCGTCGCCCTCCTTGAAGGCGTACGCGACGGGCTTGGGGATCCAGTCGCAGGTGCCGAAGCCCTTGCGCGCGAGGCGGTATTCGAGGACGTCCTTGACGACGTCCTTGGCGTAGCGCAGGCCGTTGACGTAGCAGATCTCGTCCCCGTAGTAGGTGGGGATGGGGATCTCGTTGATGCGCATGCCGGCGTCGACGAGCTGGACGATGATCTGGGTGTCGAAGTCGAAGGCGTCGGTGTTGCGGTCGATGGGCAGGCGCCGCAGGGCGTCCACCTTGTAGGCCCGGTAGCCGGAGTGGAACTCGGTGAGGGCCGAGCCCAGGAGGGCGTTCTCCAGCCGGGTCAGGATGCGGTTGCCCAGCCACTTGTAGGCGGGCATGCCGCCGCGCAGGGCGTCGCGGGGCCGCATCATGCGGGAGCCGAAGACGGCTTCGCACTCGCCGCGCACGAGGGGCTCGACCATCTGCGGGAGCAGCTCGGGGGCGTACTGGCCGTCGCCGTGGAGGAGGACGACGATGTCGAGGCCGCGCTCGGCGGCGAGGGCGTAACCGGCCTTCTGGTTGCCGCCGTAGCCGAGGTTCTTGGTGTGCCGCATGACGACGGTGGGCGGCATGCCGTCGAGCTGCGACCAGCGGCAGCCGGCGGTGAAGGTGGCGTCGTGGCTGGCGTCGTCGAGGATGAGGATCTCGGCGATGCGGGACCGGAAGTCGGCGGGGATGCGGTCGAGGGTCTTCTCGAGGGTCGACTCGGCGTTGTACGCGACGACGAGGACGCCGATGCGGGGACCGGCGGCCCCGGCGGGGCGGGTCGACGCGGCGACTCCCGGCACCCCGGCGTGACTCGCGGGGCCTGTGGGACTCGCCAGCCCGGCGGGACTCGCGAGGGCCCCGGGACCTGCGGGGCTTGCGGGACTGGCGGGGCTAGCGGGGCCTGCGTGACTTGGGGTGCTCGCTGGGCTTGCGGGACCGGCCGGGCTCGGGGGGCCGGCGGGGCTCGGCAGCCCGGCGGGACTCGCGGGGGCTTCGGGGCCTGCGGGACTGTCGGGAGTCATGGGACTTCTCCACTCTCGGGTGTCTCGGGGCCCGGGGGCGGGCCCGAGGGTCGGGGAACGGGTCAGTTGGCCGACCGGGCCGGTCGCGACTCCGTGCGCGGGCGGGCGATGTCCACGGCGGGCGCCCCCGGATCGCGGCCCCTCGCCGCAGAGCCCACGGCGCGGTGGACACCGGTCGCCACGCACACCGCCAGCACCGCCCACCCCAGCGCGCCGAACGCCATCTCCGTGTCCGTCCAGTGGACGGGCCGCTGCCCCGCGTAGACCGACACGGCCACGCCGCCGACGACGACGCCGTACGCGATCCCCTGCCACAGGCCGATGACGAAGAGCCCGGCCGCCGGCCACGCGAGGTACTGCACCCCGGACGCGGTGCTCAGCAGGAGCAGCAGCCCCAGCGTGGTGGCGACGGCCACCGGCGCGTCGGCGGGGCGGCGCCAGGCCAGCCACACCCCCACCGCCATGATCGCCGCGACGATGAGGAAGTGCCCGTCACCGCGCACCAGCGCCACGTACGGCTCCGGCACCCCGGCCCAGCGGGCGAAGCGGATGATGCCCCAGAAGCTGAAGTTGCCGCCCGCGTACTCGAGCACGTTCGCCTTGAGCGCGCCGGGCACCGTGGCGATGACCGGCCCCCACACGGCGAGGAACACCACCGCGAAGCCACCGCCGAACCGCAGCAGTGCGGGCCGTCCGGCGCGCCACGCGGCGACGAACAGCAGCGGAACCGCCACCACCGGGACGATCTTCACACTGATGCAGAGCGCCGCCGCGACCCCCGCCACCCTCGGCATCTTCCGGTCGACGAGCAGGTACGCGGCCGCGAAGGCGAACATCACCGCCACCGAGTCGGTGTTGCCGTGGTACCCGGAGGTGGCGACGAGCACCGGGCACAGCGCCGCGCCCAGCGCGCAGGCGACGGCCGTCCGCAGCCGGCCCCGCCTCCGTACGATCTCGAACACCAGCAGCACGGTGATGAGGTCGGCCAGGCACGCGGGGAACCGGATCAGCGGCCGCCACGGCACCCCCTGCTGGGCCAGCCACTCCATGACGAGCAGCATCCAGCTCGCCAGCGGCGGGTGGTTGTAGACGGGCAGCCAGGGCAGCGGCTCCGCGTAGACGCGAATCGGGTCCGTCCGGGCGATGGCCCGCGCGAAGCCCCAGAAGAAGCGCACGTCGGCGGGCCCCCGGGTGGAGGCCGCGAGCGCGACTTTCGAGACGAACGCGACCGCCGCGACGACGAGGACGACGATCCGGGCTTTCCGCACGTCCCACGAGAGGGACGACATTCGGACGTTCATGTTGACGAACGTAGCAATACGGACGGTACGAAGCGAAGCACCGATAAACACACTTAAACCGGTGTAAACGCAATACAGTTCACTGTACGTGCATTATCGCTACAAAACCGACTTGACGAATCACACGTATGGCTCACGGCCGTACGCAAGGCGCGGCGTCAACTCTCGTTCAAGGTAGGCCCAGTGAAAGCACTCGTACTCTCCGGAGGGGCCGGCACCCGGCTGCGCCCCATCACGCACACGTCCGCGAAACAGCTCGTGCCGGTCGCCAACAAGCCGGTGCTCTTCTACGGGCTCGAGTCCCTCGCCGCCGCCGGAATCCGGGACACCGGTCTCGTCGTCGCCCCGGACACCGCCGACGAGATCCGCGCCGCCGTCGGCGACGGCTCGCGCTTCGGCCTCGACGTCACGTACATCCCGCAGCACGCGCCGCTCGGCCTCGCGCACGCGGTGCTGATCGCCCGCGACTTCCTCGGCGACGACGACTTCGTGATGTACCTGGGCGACAACTTCATCGTCGGCGGCATCACGGACCTCGTCGAGGAGTTCCGCACGAGCCGCCCCGACGCCCAGATCCTGCTGACCAAGGTTCCCGACCCGCGCGCCTTCGGCGTCGCCGAGCTCGACGTCGACGGGCGGGTGGCGCGCCTGGAGGAGAAGCCGGCGCATCCGCGCAGCGACCTCGCCCTGGTGGGGGTGTACCTCTTCTCCCCCGCCGTCCACGACGCCGTGCGCGCCATCACGCCGTCGGCGCGCGGCGAGCTGGAGATCACGCACGCCCTCCAGTGGCTCATCGACGAGCGCCGCACGGTCACCTCCACGATCATCTCCGGGTACTGGAAGGACACCGGGAACGTCGCCGACATGCTGGAGGTGAACCGTTCCGTCCTGGAGATCCTCACCCCGGCGAACGAAGGCACGGTCGACGCCGCCACCGAGATCATCGGCCGCGTCCGCATCGGCGGCGGCGCGACCGTGCGCGGCTCGCGGATCGTCGGCCCGGCCGTCATCGGCGCGGGCACGGTCGTCGAGAACTCCTACATCGGCCCCTCCACCTCCATCGCCGAGAACTGCCGGGTGACGGACAGCGAGATCGAGTACTCCATCGTGCTCAGCGGCTCCTCGCTCCACGGCGTGGGTCGCGTGGAGGCGTCCCTCATCGGCCGTAACGTCGAAATCACCCCCGCCCCGCCCATCCCGGCCGCCCACCGCCTGGTGCTCGGCGATCACAGCAAGGTGCAGATCTCGTCATGACCGTTCCCGTCACGCGGATCCTGGTGACCGGCGGCGCCGGTTTCATCGGCTCGCACTACGTCCGTACGCTGCTGGGCCCCGACGGGGCCGCCCACACCGAGGTCACGGTCCTGGACCGCCTCACCTACGCCGGAAACCCCGCCAACCTCGCCGCCGTCCGCGACCACCCCCGCTTCGCCTTCCTCCACGGCGACATCCGGGACGCCGACCTGGTGGACAAGCTGGTCTCCGAACACGACCAGATCGTCCACTTCGCCGCCGAGTCGCACGTGGACCGCTCCATCCTGGGCGCGGCCGAGTTCGTCCGTACGAACGTGCTGGGCACGCAGACGCTGCTGGACGCCTGCCTCCGCCACCGCACCGCGCCCTTCGTCCACATCTCGACGGACGAGGTGTACGGCTCGATCGAGACCGGCTCCTGGACGGAGGACGAGCCGGTGCGGCCCAACTCGCCGTACGCCGCGTCCAAAGCGTCGGCCGACCTCATCGCGCTCTCCTACCACCGGACGCACGGCCTGGACGTCCGGGTCACCCGCTGCTCGAACAACTACGGCCCCCACCACTTCCCCGAGAAGGTCGTCCCCCTCTTCATCACCCGGCTGCTGGACGGAGGAAGGGTGCCGCTGTACGGGGACGGCTCCCACGTGCGGGACTGGCTGCACGTCGACGACCACGTGCGCGCGATCGAGCTCGTACGGACGCGGGGCCGGGCGGGCGAGATCTACAACATCGGCGGCGGGACGGAGCTGTCCAACCGCAAGCTGACGTCCTATCTGCTGGACGCGTGCGGGGCGGACTGGTCCCACGTGGAGGAGGTCGAGGACCGCAAGGGCCACGACCGCAGGTACTCGGTCGACTGGACCAAGATCCGCGACGAGCTCGGCTACCGCCCGGCCAAGGACTTCGCGACGGGCCTCGCCGAGACGGTCGCCTGGTACCGCGAGAACCGCTCCTGGTGGCAGCCGCTGCTGAACCGGGCGGCGCTGTGAGGGGGCCCTGGCTGGTGACCGGGGCGGGCGGCATGCTCGCCCAGGACGTGCTTCACCGCCTCGGCGGCGACGCCGTGGGCCTCACCCGGGGCGACCTGGACGTGTGCGACGCGCACGCGGTCCGCGCGGCGGTGTCGGCGCTGCGCCCCTCGGTCGTCCTCAACTGCGCGGCCTGGACGGCCGTGGACGACGCCGAGACGAGGGAGGCCGAGGCCCTGGCGGTCAACGGCACGGCGGTCCGGTCGCTGGCGGAGGCCTGCGCGGAGGTCGGCGCCCGGCTGCTGCACGTCTCGACGGACTACGTCTTCGACGGCCGGGCCTCGGCGCCGTACGCCGAGGACGCGACGCCCGCGCCCCGCACCGCGTACGGCCGCACCAAGCTCGCGGGCGAACGCGCCGTCCTGGAGCTGCTCCCCGAGCGCGGCTACGTGATCCGGACGGCCTGGCTGTACGGCGCGGGCGGCGCCAACTTCGTCCGCACCATGACCCGCCTGGAGGCGGAACGCCCCTCCGTGGACGTCGTCGCGGACCAGCGCGGCCAGCCCACGTGGAGCGCCGACGTCGCCGGACTCCTCGTCGCGCTGGGCCGCGCGGACGCACCGCCGGGCGTCTACCACGCCACGAACGCGGGCGACGGCACCTGGCACGACCTCGCCCGCGAGACCTTCCGCCTGCTGGGCGCCGACCCGGAGCGCGTCCGCCCGACGACGAGCGCGGCCTTCCCGCGCCCGGCGCCCCGGCCCGCGTACAGCGTCCTGAGCCACGCCCGCTGGCGCGAGGCGGGGCTGACGCCGCTGCGCGACTGGCGGGAGGCGCTGCGGGCGGCGCTCCCCGCGCTGCTCACCCCTGCGCGGTGAACTCCGCGCCTACCCCGCTGCGCGCCCCGCGGAGGCGGCGACCACGAAGAACGGAACGGCGATGAGGAGGCGGTCGGTCTCGGCCCGTCGGCGCTGCTCGGCGAGCCACCCGTCGGCCCGGTCACGGCCGACGGCGCCGCTCGCGCAGGCCGGCTCGGTGAGCCGGGTGAGCAGCGACAGCATCGCGGGGTCGGTGAACACGCTGGTGTGCACCTCGACGGTGACGTCGTCGAAGCCGCCGTCCAGGAGCAGGTTGCGGTACTGGCGGCCGACGTGGGGCGCGCCCAGGAGGTCGGCGCGGGCGTGCACGATCGTGCGGGTGAGCTCCGCGTCATCGGACGCGATCATGATGGCGTCCCAGTCCTGCCCGACGAGGACGATCCTGCCGCCCGGGCACAGGACGCGTCGCGCTTCCGCCACCGCGCGCGCCGGCTCCCGGAGTACGTGGAAGACCTTGTCGGCACGGTAGCCGCGCACGCTTCCGTCGGCGAACGGCAGGTCCTCCGCCCCCGCCTCCCGGAACGCGCCCGCCGGCCACCGCTCGCGGGCCGCGGCCAGCATCCACGGGTCGGGGTCCACGCCCACGGCCCGGACCCCGCGTTCGCCCAGCTCGGCGACGGCGCGTCCGGCGCCGCAGCCGACGTCCACGACGGTCGAGCCCGGGACGAGGGACAGCAACTCATAGGAGCGCGCCCGCAGTCGACCGGCGCTCGGCTGCCGGTCCGCCGCGTCGAGGACGGCCAGCAGGGCCTCGGTGTCGCGGTTTTTCTCCACCGCTTCCTGGTTCTTGTCCATGGCTGCCAGGCTGCGACTTAATGTCGACATGAAGTCAAGCGGAGACAGCGGCGCGAGCACGATGAGCATCGGCGCCCTCGCGGCCCGGTTCGGCCTGGCCACGCACGTCCTGCGGCACTGGGAGTCGATGGGCCTGCTGCACCCCGTACGGGACGCGGGCGGGCGCCGCCGCTACGGCCCGGGCGACGTCACCCGCGTGGCGACGATCCTCGTCTTCAAGCAGGCGGGCCTCGGCCTGGGCACCATCAGGACTCTGTCGGCCGGCGTCGACCGAGCCACCCGGCACGACGTCCTGCGCACCGAGGCCGAAGAACTCCGCTCCACAATCGCCGCGGCCCGCGCCTCGTTGCAGCTCATCGAGGGCGGCCTGAACTGCAAGCACGAGGACGTCACCGAGTGCCCGGAGTACCAGCGGCTCATCGCCGAACAGGTCGGCGGGCACTGACACCGGCTGCCGCGCTCGTCGCGCGTCCTGGCGCTGGACGCCAACGACGTGGCGCCCGCTGCCAACGACGGAGCCGTATCCCCCGACAAGGATGTCGACCGACCATTTCCGTCATGCGCACCCGGGCTGGACGCGGTGCGCGGACTCGGGGGACGCATGCCCATGACCTCACCCCTGCACCGAACACGCGGGCGCGGCTTCACCAGGCCCCTCACCAGGCCCCTCACCAGGCCCCTCACCAGGGCCCTCACCATGGCTCTGGCGCTGGCCTGCGCCCTCGTCGTCGGCGGCGCGCCTCAGGCGGCCGCCGTGACCAAGCCCGTCGTCAACGGGCCCGTCTTCAACGACCCCTTCGGTACGGCGGACCAGCAGAAGGCGGTCTTCACGCAGCTGATCGCCCTCATCGACGCGACCCCGGCGGGGCAGTCGATTCGCGGTTCCATGTTCGAGTTCGGCGACCAGGCCGTCGCGGACGCGCTGCTCGCCGCCCATCGGCGCGGTGTCGACGTCAAGCTCATCGTCGACGACTCGACGTACGTCAACGGCGAGGGCAAGCAGTACGCCAACCCGGCGTACCAGTCCCTCAAGTCGGGGCTGGGCGGCAACGACAGCGCCCGCTCCTGGGTCGTGGTCTGCGACGACAGGTTCGAGGACGACGACGGGGTGGACGACGTCAAGCGAGGCTGCCTCGCGGTGGCGCCGCCCGGGCCCGCGTGTCCAGCACCGTCGTCATCATGATGGCCCCCGGTTCACGGTCCGTCATCGCGCGGTCGTACAGCAGTCTGAGACGGCAAGATCGAACGAGGAAGTGAACTACGCGCCAATTCCCGCCTCGTGGGGCGTCACCGCCCGGCCGGGATGCGCGGCGCCCCGTCGGCGGCCTGCGTCGCCGTCCGCAGCCTCGCGTACCACTCCGTACACGCCTCGTACGACGGCAGCAGGCCGGCACGTTCCGCCTCGGCGAGCGGGGGCGCGGCGGCGTCCTTGTCGGAGAGTACGGGGGTGAGGTCGGCCGGCCAGGCGATGGCGAGGTCCGGGTCGAGGGGGTGGACGCCGTGCTCGCGGGCGGGGGCGTACCCGCGCGAGCAGAGGTAGACGACCGTGGCGTCGTCGGTGAGGGCCATGAAGGCGTGGCCGAGTCCCTCGGCGAGGTGGACGGCGCGGTGGTCCCGGTCGTCGAGCCGGACCGCCTCCCAGGCGCGGTAGGTGGGCGAGCCGGTGCGCAGGTCCACGATGACGTCGAGGACGGCGCCGCGCACGCACGTCACGTACTTGGCCTGGCCGGGCGGTACGTCCGCGAAGTGGATGCCGCGCAGGGTGCCGCGGCTGGACACCGAGCAGTTCGCCTGGGCGAGCCCGAGCCCGTACCCGGCGGCCTCGGTGAGGTCCGGGGCCCGGAACCACTCGTGGAAGCTGCCCCTGCTGTCGTGGAACACGCGGGGTTCCATGACCCACGCACCGTCGATACCGAGCGCACGCACTGTCGGCCCACCGTCCTCACCGCTGCACGGAAACGGAAACGGAATACGAACGGCAGGCTCAACCCCCGGGGGCCGCAACCGTCACTCACCCGGCGCCCAACCAGGTGACAGGGGGCTCAGACGCGCAGCGCCGCGACCGCCGAGCGCGCCAGGTCGTCGAGGTAGCCCTTCGGCAGGGGCGAGCGGACGACCACGAGCCGCCAGTACAGCGGCCCGATGATGAGGTCCAGCGCCCGCTCCGGGTCCGCGCCCTCGGGGAGTTCGCCGCGCTCGACGGCCTCGCGGACGACGACCGCCGCCACGCCCTGCTGGCTGTCGAGCAGCGCGGCGCGGACCGCGTCGGCGATCTCGGGGTGGCGGGCCGCCTCCACCAGGAGGTCCGGGATGACCTGGGAGGCGACGGGGTGGCGCAGCGCGTGGGCCGCGACCTCCAGCAGCGCGCGGACGTCGCCGTACAGCGAGCCGGTCGCGGGGGCGGGGAGGCCCTGGGTCGCGAAGGCGGTCAGCAGGTCCAGGACGAGCGACAGCTTGGACTTCCAGCGCCGGTAGACCGCCGTCTTGCCGACACCGGCGCGGCGCGCGATGCCCTCGATGGACATGCGGGCGAAACCGACGGCCGCGAGCTCGTCGAAGACGGCGGCCCTGATCGCATCGGTGACGTCCTCCCGCAGCACGGCGGCTCCGGCGGGGGCGCGGCGGCGCGTGCTCCCGGAGGGCGGGGTCGGCGGTGCAGTCATGCCCCGGATCATAGCGCGACGACCGCGTCACGACGGCACGGTTGCGTTCCGACGTCACCGCGTCTTACTCTCGCCGTAACGACGATACGGTCCCGTTCCGACCATGGAGCATGACTCGAAGGGCTGAAGGGCTGCAGTGAGTACGAGTGCCAGTACGAGTGCGCCGGCGAGCGCCCACGGGGCCGGGGAAGACCTCCGGCAGCTCGCCCTGCGCCACGGGCTGTCGGTCAGCAACGCCCGCCCGCCCCTGACCGAGTACGCCCGGCGGCTCTGGTCGCGGCGCCACTTCATCACCGCCTTCGCCACCGCCCGCCTCACCGCCCAGTACAGCCAGGCGAAGCTCGGGCAGGTCTGGCAGCTGATGAACCCGCTGCTCAACGCGGCCGTCTACTTCTTCATCTTCGGCGTGCTGATGAACACTCGGCAGGACATCGCGGACTACGTCCCCTTCCTCGTCACCGGCGTCTTCATCTGGACCTTCACGTCCTCCTCCATCGCCGTCGGCACCCGCGCCATCAGCGGCAACATCGGCCTGGTCCGCGCCCTGCACTTCCCGCGCGCGAGCCTGCCCGTGTCGCTGGCGCTGCAGCAGCTCCAGCAGCTCGCCTTCTCGCTGGGCGCGCTCATCGTCATCCTGTTCTGCTTCGGCGTCCGGCCCGGCTTGTCCTGGCTGCTCGCGGTGCCCGCCCTGTTCCTCCAGTCCCTGTTCAACGCGGGCGTCTCGCTGGTGATGGCCCGCCTGGCGGCCCGTACGCCGGACATCGCCCAGGTGATGCCGTTCGTGCTGCGCACCTGGATGTACGTGTCCGGCGTGATGTGGAGCATCGACAAGGTGCTGGCGGACAACCGCGTCCCGCACCTCGTCGGCCTGGCCCTGGAGTACAACCCGGCGGCCCTCTACATCGACCTCGTGCGCTTCGCGTTCATCGACAGCTTCACCGCCGACCGGCTGCCGCCCCACGTGTGGGCCGCGGCGTCCGGCTGGGCACTGCTCGCCTTCGCGGGCGGCTTCATCTACTTCTGGAAGGCAGAGGAGACCTACGGCCGTGGCTGACACCCTGACCGCATCCACCGAGACCGCACCCACCGAGACCGCGCCCACCACCACCCCCACCGAGCGCGTCCCGACCGTCATCGTGGACGACGCCCACGTCACGTACACCGTCCAGGGCGCGGGCGGCAAGCCCCAGGGCCCGCCCCTCGCCCGCATCCTGAACCGCCGCAAGGCGCGGGCCGCCACCCGCAAGGTGCACGCCGTCAAGGGCGTCAGCTTCGTCGCGTACAAGGGCGAGGCCATCGGCCTCATCGGCACCAACGGCTCCGGCAAGTCCACCCTGCTCAAGGCCATCGCGGGGCTGCTGCCCACCAACAAGGGGCACATCTACACCCAGGGCCAGCCGTCCCTCCTGGGCGTGAACGCGGCGCTGATGGGCGACCTGACCGGCGAGCGCAACGTCATCCTCGGCGGTCTGGCGATGGGCATGACGCGCGAGGAGATCCACGCCCGCTACCAGGACATCGTCGACTTCTCCGGGATCAACGAGAAGGGCGACTTCATCTCGCTCCCGATGCGGACGTACTCCTCCGGCATGGGCGCCCGCCTGCGGTTCGCCATCGCCGCGGCCAAGAGCCACGAGGTGCTGCTCATCGACGAGGCGCTGGCGACCGGCGACGCGAAGTTCCGCAGGCGCAGCCAGGAGCGGATCAACGAGCTGCGCGCCGAGGCGGGCACGGTGTTCCTGGTCAGCCACAGCAACGGCACGATCCGGGAGACGTGCGACCGGGCGATCTGGCTGGAGGCGGGGACCATCCTGATGGACGGGCCGGCGAACGAGGTCGTGGACGCGTACGAGGCGCACACGAACAAGAAGTAGCGCGAAACGGTCGGACGGTGGGCGGTAAATAGTCAAAACTCGCGCATAAGGAACATAAAGTGCGCTGAGATGACGACGACCTCCCGCTACCGGCTCAGCGGCGGCTGCCGCGCCCACCGCACGGCCCCCGCCCTCCGCCGCACCGCCCTCCGCCGCACCGCGCTCCGCCGCACCACACCGCGCCGCACGGCCCACCGCACCGCCGCCGCCCGCCTGCCCCTCTCCGCCGTACTCGCCCTCACCGCCGTCTGGGCCCTCACCCGCGCCGGCATGCTCCTGCTGCTGTGGCGCGACACCCTCGGCATCGGCGGCGTCGGGCGCGAGGTGTACGTGCTCTACCGGCACTGGTACGAGCTGCTCGCCCTCGGGACCTTCCCCGTGGGCGACGTCACCTGGCAGTACCCGCCGGGCGCCGGGCTGGTGCTCCTCGCCCCGGGGGCCGTGCCGTGGCTGACGTACTACCAGGCGTTCGTGGCGCTGACGCTCCTCGCCGACGCCGTGGTGGCGGTAGCGCTCGCCCGCGCCGGGCGGACCGGCAGCAGCGCGGGGGCCTGGCTGTGGACCGGCGGGCTGCCGCTCCTGCTGCACCTGCCGCTCGCCCGCTACGACGTCCAGGTCACGGCCTTCGCGGTGCTCGCGCTGCTGGCGCTGGGCGCCCGCCGCCCCCGGGCCCGGCTCGGCGGGGCGCTGGCCGGGCTCGGCGCCATGGTCAAGGTGTGGCCGCTGCTCACCCTGCTCGGTACGCCCCGGGGGCCGGCCACCCGCCGCGCCTGGACCTCCGCCGCCGTCGCGGCGGGCGCGCTCCTCGGCGTCCTGGTCCTCTCCTTCGCGCACCCGCTCGACTTCCTGCGCCAGCAGGGCGACCGGGGCGTGCAGATCGAGTCGCTCGGCGGCAGCGCGCTGTCGCTGGCCCGGCTGCTCGCCGGCTGGCCGGGCGCGGTCGAGTACCGCTACGGCGCCTTCGAGCTGACCGGTCCGTACGTGTCGAGCGTCGCCCGCCTCGCGCTGCTGCTCACCGCCGCCGCGCTGTGCTGGCTGCTGGTGTGGCGGCTGCGCTCCCGCCGCTGGAACGCCGCCACCCCGCTGGACGCGGGCCTCGCCGCCGTCCTCCTCTTCACCGTCACCAGCCGGGTGATCAGCCCCCAGTACATGGTGTGGCTGCTGGGCCTGGCGGCGGTCTGCCTCACCTCCCGGCACACCACCCAGCGGCCCGTCGCGCTCCTGCTGCTGCCCGCGGCGGCGCTCAGCTCGCTGGCGTACCCGGGGCTGTACGACGAGGTCATCAACGTCACCCCGACGGGCGTCGCCGTCGTGGCCCTCCGGAACGCGCTGCTGCTCGCGGCGACCGTGCTGTCCTGCCGGCGGCTGTGGCGCGCGACCGCGTGAAGCGGCGCGCATGAGCGGCACGCATGAGCGGCACGCATGAGCGGCGCGTATAAGCGGCGCATATGGCGAAGGCGCCCCCCGCTGATGCGGGAGGCGCCTTCATCGCACGTCAGACGGCTCAGCTGTGCGTACGCAGCAGCGTCCGCATCGTCCGCATCGCCACCGACAGGTTGGCCAGGTCGAAGTCGTCCGAGCTCTGGATCTCGTCGAGCGTCGTACGCGCCCGGCCCAGGATCGCGGCGTTCTTCTGCTCCCAGGCCTGGAACCGCTCCTCGGGCGTCGAGGTGCCGTTGCCCGCCGACAGCACGTCGGCCGTGAGCGCGGCGTGCGCGGCGTACAGGTCCTCGCGGATGGAGGCGCGGGCCATGGACTGCCAGCGGTCGGCGCGCGGCAGCTCGATGATCCGGTCCATCAGCTGGGTGATGGCCAGCCGGTCGGCCAGGTCGTAGTAGACCTCGGCGACCGCCATCGGGTCCTTGCCCGTCCGGTCCGCGATCGCGACGATGTCGAGCGTCGGGAAGGCGGAGGAGAACCCGGCCACCCGCAGCGCCAGCTCGTCCGGGACGCCCGCCCCGGTGAGCTCCTCGACCAGCGACTCGTACCACTCCAGGTCGGCGCCGCGCAGCATCTTCGGCAGCTGTGCCCAGACCAGCTCGACGCGCTCGGCGAAGAACTCGATGGTCTCGGCGAGCTTGAGCGGCTGCGGCCGGTTGTTCAGCAGCCAGCGCGTGCCGCGCTCGACCAGGCGGCGCGAGTGGAGCCGGATGCGGGTCTGGACGTCGGCCGGGACCTTGTTGTCGAGGGCCTCGACGGCGTCCCACACCTCGCTCAGGCCGAAGATCGCGCGGGCGGCGGTCTGCGCGCGCACGATCTCCTCGGTCGAGGCGCCCGTCTCCTCGCGCAGCCGGTGCAGGAAGGTCGAGCCACCGGTGTTGACGGTGTCGTTGACCAGCACCGTGGTGATGATCTCGCGGCGCAGCGCGTGGCCGTCGATCTGCGCCGGGAACTCCTCGCGCAGCTTCGACGGGAAGTACGCGTGCAGCAGCTCGCGGAAGTACGGGTCGTCGGGCAGATCCGTGTGGATCAGCTCCTCCGCGACCGTGATCTTGGTGTAGGCGAGCAGCACGGCCAGCTCGGGCTGGCTGAGGCCCTGCTTGTTGTTGAGCAGCTCGCGGATCTGGCGGTCGGTCGGCAGGAACTCCAGCGCCCGGTCCAGGTGGCCCTCGCGGCTGAGCCGGCGCATGAAGCGCTGGTGGGCGTGGAGGAGCGACGGGGACTGCGCGACGGCGTTGGCCAGGGCGACGTTCTGCGCGTAGTTGTTGCGCAGCACGAGCGCGCCGACCTCGTCCGTCATCTCGGCGAGGATCTTGTTGCGCTGCTTGACGGTCATGTCGCCGTCGGTCACCAGGGCGTTGAGCAGGATCTTGATGTTCACCTCGTGGTCGGAGGTGTCCACGCCGGCGCTGTTGTCGATGGCGTCGGTGTTGATCTTGCCGCCGGTGCCCTCGGGGCCGCCCTTGCGGGCGAACTCGATGCGGCCGAGCTGGGTCAGGCCGAGGTTGCCGCCCTCGCCGACGACCTTGACGCGCAGGTCCTCGCCGTTGACGCGGATGGCGTCGTTGGCCTTGTCGCCGACGTCGGCGTGCGACTCGGTGGAGGCCTTGGCGTACGTACCGATGCCGCCGTTCCACAGCAGGTCGACGGGCGCCTGGAGGATCGCCTTCATCAGCTCGGCCGGGGTCAGCTTGGTGACGCCCGCCTCGATGCCGAGGGCGGCCCGCATGTGCGCGTTGACCGGGATCGACTTGGCCGTACGGGGGTGGATGCCGCCGCCCGGGGACAGCAGCTCCTTGTCGTAGTCGGCCCAGGAGCTGCGCGGCAGCTCGAAGAGGCGGCGCCGCTCGGCGTACGAGACGGCCGCGTCGGGATTCGGGTCGATGAAGATGTGGCGGTGGTCGAACGCGGCCACGAGCCGGATGTGCTCGGAGAGCAGCATGCCGTTGCCGAACACGTCACCGGACATGTCGCCGACGCCGACGACCGTGAAGTCCTGCGTCTGGGTGTCGTGGCCCAGCTCGCGGAAGTGCCGCTTGACGGACTCCCAGGCGCCGCGGGCCGTGATGCCCATGCCCTTGTGGTCGTAGCCGGCGGAGCCGCCGGAGGCGAAGGCGTCACCGAGCCAGAAGCCGTACGCGACGGCGACCTCGTTGGCGATGTCGGAGAAGGTCGCGGTGCCCTTGTCGGCGGCGACGACGAGGTACGTGTCGTCCTCGTCGTGGCGGACGACGTCGGCCGGCGGCACGACCTCGCCGCCCACCAGGTTGTCGGTGATGTCGAGCAGCGCCGAGATGAAGGTGCGGTAGCAGGCGATGCCCTCCGCCAGCCAGGCGTCGCGGTCGACGGCCGGGTCCGGCAGCTGCTTGGCGACGAAGCCGCCCTTGGCGCCGACGGGCACGATGACGGTGTTCTTCACCATCTGCGCCTTGACCAGGCCGAGGATCTCGGTACGGAAGTCCTCGCGCCGGTCGGACCAGCGCAGACCGCCTCGGGCGACCTTGCCGAAGCGCAGGTGGACGCCCTCGACGCGCGGCGAGTACACCCAGATCTCGAACGCCGGGCGCGGCGCGGGCAGGTCCGGGATGGCCTGCGGGTCGAACTTCATCGAGACGTACGCGTGCGGCTCGCCGCTCTCCGTCTTCTGGAAGAAGTTGGTGCGCAGGGTCGCCTTGATGACGGTGAGGAAGGAGCGCAGGATGCGGTCCTCGTCCAGGCTCGCGACCTGGTCGAGCGCGCCGTCCAGCTCCTCCATCAGACCGTCGATCAGCTCGGTGCCGGCGCGCTGCCGCTCGGGCGCCATGCGCGCCTCGAAGAGGGAGACCAGCAGCCGGGTGGTGTGGACGTTGTTGCGGAGGGTGTCCTCCATGTAGTCCTGGCTGAAGGTCGAACCGGCCTGGCGCAGGTACTTCGCGTACGCGCGCAGCACCATCGCCTCGCGCCAGTTCAGGCCGGCGCTCAGGACGAGGGCGTTGAAGCCGTCGTTCTCGGCGCGGCCGGTCCAGGTCGCGGCGAACGCCTCCTGGAAGCGCTCGCGGGCGTCGTCGGCGAGGTAGTCGGCGCCGTTGGCACCGGCGGCGCCGCCGGCGGTGTGCGGCATGCGCAGACCGAAGTCGTACACCCACGCGCTCGTGCGGTCCGCGCAGCGCAGCTCGTACGGGCGCTCGTCGACGACCTCGACGCCGAGGCGGTTGAGGACCGGCAGGACGGCGGAGAGGGAGACCTGCGCGCCCGTCTTGTAGATCTTGAAGCGGCGCTCGCCGGGGCCCGCGCCTACCGGCTCGTAGAGGGAGAGGGCGAACTCCTTCTCGCCCTTGATCAGCTGCTCCAGGTGGACCAGGTCGGAGACGGCGGAGCGCGGCGAGTGGTCGGCCTTGTAGCCCTCGGGGAAGGCGCCCGCGTACCGGCGCAGCAGCTCGGCGGCGCGCTCCTCGCCGGTCTCGGCGTTGAGCGCCTCGGCGAAGCCGTCGTCCCAGGAGCGGGCGGCCTCGACGAGCCGGCCCTCGATGCGCTCGACGTCGGCGTCGGTGAGCGGGGTCAGCTCGCTGCCCTGCGGGACGCGGATGACGAAGTGCAGCCGGGTCAGCACCGACTCGGTGCTCATCAGGGTGAAGTCGGCGCTGGTGCCGCCGAGCTCCTCCTTGAGGATGTCGGTCAGGCGCTCGCGGACGGTGGTGTTGAAGCGGTCGCGCGGCAGGTAGACGAGGGCGGAGTAGTAGCGCCCGTACTCGTCCTGGCGCAGGTAGAGGCGCAGCCGGCGCCGCTCCTGGAGGTAGAGCACGCTCGTGGCGATCGCCTCGAGCTGGTCGACGGGCGTCTGGAAGAGCTCGTCGCGCGGGTACGTCTCCATGATCTGGAGCAGGTCGCGGCCGTCGTGGCTGCTCGGCGCGAAGCCCGCGAGGTCGAGGACCTCCTCCACCTTGCGGCGGATGACCGGCACGCGGCGCACGGACTCGGTGTACGCGGCGGACGAGAACAGGCCCAGGAAGCGCCGCTCCCCGATCACGTTCCCGTTGGTGTCGAACTTCTTCACGCCGACGTAGTCGAGGTACGAGGGCCGGTGCACTGTGGCGCGGCTGTTCGCCTTCGTCAGGACCAGCAGCTTGTGCTCGCGGGCCTTGGCCCGGGCGTCGCGCGGCAGGCGGTTGAAGGACGGCGAGACGGGGTGGGCCTCGTCGCCGCTGTGGTGCGGGTCCGAACGCAGTATCCCGAGCCCGGTGCCGGGGACGGCGGCGAGGGCGTCGTCCTCGGTGAGGCTGTACTCGCGGTAGCCGAGGAAGGTGAAGTGGTCGTCGGCCAGCCAGCGCAGCAGCTCGCGGGCCTCCTCGACCTCCGTGGAGCGCAGGTCGTCGGCGATCGGTTCCTGCGGCAGGTCCTCGGCGATGCGCAGCGCGGCGTCGCGCATCTTCTCCCAGTCCTCGACGGCCTCGCGGACGTCGGACAGGACGCGCAGCAGGTCGGAGGTGATCTGCTTGAGGTCGCCGCGGTCGGTCTCGCGGTCGATCTCGACGTGGATCCACGACTCGGTGAGGGCGTCGTGCGGCAGACCGCTGCGGGTGTGGGACTCGGCGGGGAGGATCTCGATCAGCTTGCCGGTCACGTCACGGCGGACGACGACCTGGGGGTGGATGACGACGTGGATGCCGCGCCCCTGGCGGGACAGCTCGTTGGTCACCGAGTCGACGAGGAACGGCATGTCGTCCGTCACGACCTCGACGACGGAGTGGCTGCACGTCCACCCGTTCTCTTCCACGGTGGGCGTGTGCACGCGGACGTTCGCGGTGCCCTGGGGCCGGTTCTCGGCCAGCCGGTAATGGGAGAGCGCGGCGCCGAAGACGTCGACGGGGTCGCGGTCCGCGAGGTCCTCCGGAGCCGTGTGGAGGTAGTAGCGCTGGAGGTAGTCGAGGACGGTGTCCCGGTCCGGTCGCTCCCCGTCCTCGGTCCCGATCGCGAGTCGCCCCCCGACCGGGCTGTTCTCAGCTACCCGGGCAGCCCGTTCGAGCAGCTCGGCCTTGGCTTCGTCCAGCTTGGTCTGCATGTCCTCTGGCTCCTGTCGCGCGCCGTTGCGTGACGTAGGTGAAAGAAAAGGTGACACAACGCCACGACGCGGGGTTTCCGGTCTGAGGTGACGTTATGCCGCGATGAGAGATCTCCGGGCCGTTATCGGCCACATTCGGCGAGCGCCCCGGAAACGAAAAATCAGCGCTAGCCCGGGCACGATGGCATCCCGGGCGCAGGCCGGGGGCCTCGCTGCCCCCTCGGCGTATAGCGCTGATCACGGGTCCAGGCTATCGCTCTTCCCCCCGGGCCCGTCATGAGCCGTATGTGTACAAATCCCGGTGCGGAAGTTTGACACTCTGGACAGCGACAGATGCCCCGCGGCAACCCTGTCCCGGAAGCCGCCCCGCGGGGCCTCCCGCCCGCCGAGGGCGGGAACACGCCACCGGGTACCCGCACCGGACACCTCACCAACGCACCCACACGGGTGGTACGTGCGGAAGCCCACGACCGGCCGCACCCGCCGACGGCGGAAGGCCCGACGACCGGCCAGGCGCGTCGCGCAGTGCGCCCGCACGCGCACCCGCCGAGGCGGGCACGCCCCACCAGGGGCCCGGCACCCGCACGGGCGGTGCGGGTGGAAACCCCAGCCCGGCCGCAGGCCGGGCGCGCCCACAACCAGCCGCACTCGCCGACGGCGGCCACACCCCTCCAGGGGCCCCGCACCCGACAACGCACCCGCACGGGTGGAGCGGGTGGGAACCCCCAGCCCGGCCGCAGGCCGGGCGCGCCCCCACCGGCGGTGCGCCGAACACAGCGCGCGGCCCCACGCCGGGCGAGGCACCGCTCACGCACCAGC
This sequence comes from Streptomyces sp. NPDC045998, assembly GCF_056430285.1. Lineage (NCBI taxonomy): Bacteria > Bacillati > Actinomycetota > Actinomycetes > Kitasatosporales > Streptomycetaceae > Streptomyces > Streptomyces sp. NPDC045998. The sequence continues at coordinate 21,110 of NZ_JBWKLJ010000012.1, read as the reverse complement.
GCCCGCACCCGCAGGGGCAGGCGAGGCGCCACTCACGACCGGCCCCGCGCCCTGCACCCGACCCGCACCCGCCGACGGCGAGCAACACCCCACCAGGGGCCCCGCACCCGACCACGCACCCGCACGGGCGGTGCGGGTGGCCCCAGCCCGGCCGCAGGCCGGGCGCACACCCACGGCCCGGCAGCCGCCGACGGCGCAAAGCCCCACAACCGGCCCCGCGCCAGCGACCGCGCACCAGCGACCCCGCGGCTACGCCACCAGCTCCTCCGCCACCGCCACCGCTTCCTCCAGCGAGTCCACCACCGGTACCCCCACCGCCTCCAGGCTCGCCCGGCTGTGCGACCCCCCGGTGTACAGCACCGCCTTCGCGCCCACGTGCGCCGCCGCCACCGCGTCGTCCGCCGCGTCGCCGATGACGACCACGCGCTCCGGCGACGACGCCACGGTCCCGTCCAGCGCCAGCAGGTGCCGCACCATGTGCTCGGCCTTGCCCGCCGTCGACGCGCCGATGCGCCCGTCCACGCGGACGAACCGCGACTCGATGCCGTACCGCCGCACGATCGGCAGCAGCCGCTCATGCGGCGCCAGCGACAGCAGCGACTGCGTGAACCCCTCGGCCTGCCGCGTCGCCAGCAGCTCCGTCGCCCCGGCCGTCAGCCCGCACGCCTCCGCGCGCACCCAGTAGTGCCGGTGGAAGGCGCCGTCCATGACGGCCCACTCCGCCTCCGTGGGCATCCGGCCCATCAGCCGCTCGTAGAACAGGGGCACCGGCACGCAGTACAGCTCGCGGTACCGCGCGAGGGTGATCGGCTCCAGGCCTATCTCCTCGAACGCGGCGTTCGTCGCCCCGATGACCGCGTCGATGTCGTCGAGCAACGTGCCGTTCCAGTCCCACACCAGGTGAGTGCCGCGCTTCCCCATGCGAAAACGGTACCGGCACCCACCGACAATCGACCCGGACGGCCCTCAGCCCAGCAGCGCGGGGATCTCCTGCACCCCGAACCACAGCAGCTCGTGGTCCTCGGCCCCGTCCACGGTGAACTGCGCGTCCTCGTCCCCCTGGTCCGCCGCGCCCAGCGCGTCCGCCGCCGCGGAGACGTCCGCCACCGCGTCGTCGGCGTCGGCGTGCACCGCGGCCGCCTTGGCCAGCGGCACCGGCCCGGCGACGCGTACCTCGCCCACCGACGCCGGGTCGGGACCCGCGTCGGGGTCGGCGGTCACGGCCGCGTCCGGTACGTCGAGGGCGACGACCACCCGCCGCCGCGCGGCCCGCGGATCACCGGCGATGAGCCGCAGCGACCCCGCCGCGGCGCGGCTCAGCGCGGCGTACTCGAGCTCCTCGATGTCGTCGGAGACGTACCACTCGCGCAGTCCGGGCGTCACGGCGTAGGCGGTGAGCGGACCGGGCCCGAGCGCGCCCGCCTTGTGCGCCTCTGCGAGGCCGGGGAGCGTCAGGGGGACGTACACGCGCATGGCAGGCCGCTTTCGTAGTCGGAGACGCCCTCAGGATACGTGCGCGGTCCCCTTTTCGGGCCCTGCGGCCACCCGCCCCACACGTCCACCGGCGGACTCCGCGAACCCGTCCCCGCCCAGGCCGCACACCGCCCCCGTCACCCGGATAGGTGAACCTCTCGGGCTCCTCCCCCGCCGCCGGGAGCGATTGCGGCGGCCCGCCCCGCCCCCGTACAAGATCCCCAACCGAAGTTACCGCCCGGTAGAAAGCCGGGTCCGACTGGAACGGGGCCGCCATGACCACCGCCGCCACGCGCACGCAGACGAGCCGTACGACGACGCGCCCGCAGACGCCCCGCCCGGTCGGCCGCCGCGACCAGCGGGGGCCGGGGGACGCCGGCACGGCCCGGCAGGCCCGGCCCCGCCGCCCGCAGCAGCCCCACGCGGTGTTCGCCGAGCGCCTGCTGGCCGTCCTCAGCGGTGAACGCCCGGTCCACTGGATGCTGGGCCAGACGGTCGGGGAGGCGTACGACCAGCTGATCCGCCTCGCGCCCCACGCACCCCTGCGCGCCCGCGGCGCGCACGCCGTCCGCCCCGTGATCCGGCGCTGCGGCGTCTTCCCGCTGCGTCCGGGCGTGGTGGAGGCGTTCGCGACGATCGCGACCGGCGACCGGTTCCGGGCGATGGCGTTCCGCCTGGAGCAGGGCGAGGACCGCAGGTGGCGCTGCGCGGCCGTGGAACTCGGCGGGAACGGGAACGGGAACGGGAAGGGCATCGGGAGCCCCACGAACGGGAACCACACCTGAAACGCACGGCGGGGCCGGGACACGCGCCACGCGCGCGTACCCGGCCCCGCCGACAACGCCTTGCGGGAACCGCCGCTACTTCTTGCGGCGACGCCCGCCCTTCTGGGCCTTGCGCCGCTCCGCACGGGTCATGCCGTCACCGTCCCGAGCGCCACCGTCGGCGGTCTCGAAGTCGCCCTCGATGATGTCGCCCTCGCCGTCGACCTTCGGCGCCGTGAAGTGCAGCCGGTCCGGCCGCCTCGGTGCCTCCAGCCCCTTGGCGCGGATCTCCGGGCGCGCGGCACCCGCCTGCGCCGGGACGGCGTCCTCCTTGGTCAGCGAGGTCTTCTCGGCGGCGACCGCGTCCTGCACCGGGACCTCCTCGACCTGCTGCTCGACCTGGACCTCCAGGTTGAACAGGTAGCCGACGGACTCCTCCTTGATGCCCTCCATCATGGCGGTGAACATGTCGAAGCCCTCGCGCTGGTACTCGACCAGCGGGTCCTTCTGCGCCATGGCGCGCAGGCCGATGCCCTCCTGGAGGTAGTCCATCTCGTAGAGGTGCTCGCGCCACTTGCGGTCCAGCACGGAGAGGACCACGCGCCGCTCCAGCTCGCGCATGATCTCGGAGCCGAGCTGCTTCTCGCGCTCGTCGTACTGCCGGTGGATGTCTTCCTTGACCATCTCGGCGATGAACTCGGCGGTGATCCCGGCACGGTCGCCGGCCGCCTCCTCCAGCTCGTCGACGGTGACCTTGCACGGGTAGAGCTGCTTGAAGGCGCCCCACAGCCGGTCCAGGTCCCACTCCTCCGCGAAGCCCTCGACGGTCTCCGCCTGGATGTACGCGTCGATCGTGTCGTCCATGAAGTGGCGGATCTGCTCGTGCAGGTCCTCGCCCTCCAGGACGCGGCGGCGCTCGCCGTAGATGACCTCGCGCTGCCGGTTGAGCACCTCGTCGTACTTCAGGACGTTCTTACGCGTCTCGAAGTTCTGCTGCTCGACCTGGGACTGCGCGGAGGCGATGGCGCGCGTGACCATCTTGTTCTCGATCGGTACGTCGTCGGGGACGTTGGCCATCGCCATCACGCGCTCGACCATCTGCGCCTTGAACAGCCGCATCAGGTCGTCGCCCAGCGACAGGTAGAACCGGGACTCGCCGGGGTCGCCCTGACGGCCGGAGCGGCCGCGCAGCTGGTTGTCGATACGCCGCGACTCGTGCCGCTCGGTGCCCAGCACGTAGAGCCCGCCGAGCCGCTTGACCTCTTCGTTCTCGGCCTTGACCGCGAGCTCGGCCTTCTCCAGGGCGGCGGGCAGCGCCGCGGCCCACTCCTCCGCGTGCTCGACCGGGTCGAGGCCGCGCTGGCGCAGCTCCGCCTCGGCGAGGTCGTCGGGGTTGCCGCCGAGCTTGATGTCGGTACCGCGGCCGGCCATGTTGGTGGCGACGGTGACGGCGCCCTTGCGGCCGGCCTGGGCGACGATCGTCGCCTCCCGGTCGTGCTGCTTGGCGTTGAGCACCTCGTGCGGGATGCCGCGCTTGGACAGCTGCTGCGACAGGTACTCGGACTTCTCGACCGACGTCGTACCGACGAGGATCGGCTGGCCCTTCTTGTGCTTCTCCTCGATGTCGTCGACGACCGCGGCGAACTTGGCGACCTCGGTGCGGTAGATCAGGTCCGACTGGTCCTTGCGGACCATCGGCCTGTTCGTCGGGATCGGGACGACGCCCAGCTTGTAGATCTGGTGGAACTCGGCGGCCTCGGTCATGGCCGTACCGGTCATGCCGGAGAGCTTGTCGTAGAGGCGGAAGAAGTTCTGCAGGGTGATCGTGGCGAGGGTCTGGTTCTCGTCCTTGATGTCCACCCCTTCCTTCGCCTCGATCGCCTGGTGCATGCCCTCGTTGTAGCGGCGGCCGGCGAGGATACGGCCGGTGTGCTCGTCGACGATCATGACTTCGCCGTCGATGACGACGTAGTCCTTGTCCTTCTTGAACAGTTCCTTGGCCTTGATGGCGTTGTTCAGGTACCCGACGAGCGGGGTGTTGACCGACTCGTAGAGGTTGTCGATGCCGAGCCAGTCCTCGACCTTGGCGACGCCGGACTCGTGGATGGCGACGGTGCGCTTCTTCTCGTCGACCTCGTAGTCGCCGGTCTCCTCGATGCCCTTGAGGGGGTTGCCGGGCTCGCCGCGCTTGAGGCGGGTGACGAGCTTGGCGAAGTCGCCGTACCACTTGGTGGCCTGGTCCGCCGGGCCGGAGATGATCAGCGGCGTACGGGCCTCGTCGACCAGGATGGAGTCGACCTCGTCGACGATGGCGTAGTTGTGGCCGCGCTGGACGAGCTCGTCCTTGGACCACGCCATGTTGTCGCGGAGGTAGTCGAAGCCGAACTCGTTGTTCGTGCCGTACGTGATGTCGCAGCCGTACTGCTCGCGGCGCTGCGCGGGCGACATGTTGGCGAGGATGCAGCCGACCGACAGACCCAGGAACTTGTGGACGCGGCCCATCATCTCGGAGTCGCGCTGCGCCAGGTAGTCGTTGACCGTGATCAGGTGCACGCCCTTGCCGGAGAGCGCGTTGAGGTACGCCGGGAGCGTGCCGACGAGGGTCTTGCCCTCACCGGTCTTCATCTCGGCGACGTAACCGAGGTGCAGCGCGGCGCCGCCCATCAGCTGGACGTCGTAGTGGCGCTGCCCGAGGACGCGCTTGGCCGCCTCGCGTACGGTGGCGAACGCCTCCGGAAGCAGGTCGTCGAGGCTCTCGCCGTCGGCGTACCGCTGCTTGTACTCCTCGGTGAGCGCCCTCAACTCGGCGTCGGAGAGGTTGACGAAGTCCTCTTCGATGGAGTTGACCTGGTCCGCGATGCGGTGCAGTTTGCGCAGGATCTTGCCTTCGCCTGCACGCATGAGCTTGTTGAAGACGGACACTGAGGTTGGTCTCCTTGCCGGTCGGGCCTGGCACTGGGTCTTGTCATGGACACTGGCACGGGCACGGCAGGTGGGCCCCACCGCAACGGCCATCGTAAGCGAGGACGCCGCCGGGCTGGGAGGTCCGCGCCCACCTGAGCCGACCGCCGCGCCGACATGCCGCCCGCAAGGACAACGCACGGGGTGCGCCGAAGGTGCCGCTGAACCCGAAAAGTGCTTCGCCCCGGGCGGCCGGCGCCTTCCTGCCCCGCCCCGCCGCCGTCACCAGCCCGCTCCGGTCCGAGCGCCGGCCGGACTGTCAGTGCCGCCCTCTATCGTGCCGAGCATGACCACGATGCCGCGCCCGACCGCCGAACTCTCCGCCGACGAGGCCCGTCGTATCGCGCTGCGCGCCCAGGGCTTCCTGGGTGCGCCGGACCGCCGCGCGGGGGTGCGCGGCGTCCTGCGCCGTCTCGGGGCCGTCCAGCTCGACACCATCTCGGTGCTGGCCCGCTCCCACGAGCTGGTTCCGTACGCGCGCCTGGGCGCCGTCGGCCGCAAGACCGTCGACACGGCGTACTGGTCGCAGACCCACGCCTTCGAGTACTGGTCGCACGCGGCGTGCGTCCTGCCCATCGAGGAGTGGCCGCACTTCGCCTTCCGCCGCCGCGCCTACCGCGCCCGCCCGCAGTGGCACCACGACCTGCCGGACGGCGCGTACGAAACGGTGATCGAGCAGCTGCGCGCCCAGGGGCCGCTGACCGCGACGGAGCTGGGCGGCGCGAAGAACGGCGGCGAGTGGTGGGACTGGTCCGCATCGAAGGTCGCCGTCGAGCGCGCCCTGATGTACGGCGAGGTGGTGTGCACCGAGCGGCGCGGCTGGAAGCGGGTGTACGACCTGGCCGAGCGCGCCGTCCCGGGCCACCTCCTGCACGACGAGCTGGACGACACGGAGTGCCTGCGCCGCCTGGTGCGGCTGGCGGGGGAGGCGCTGGGCGTGGGCACGCGCGCGGACATCGCCGACTACCACCGGCTCAAGGGCGAGCAGTTCGACGCGGTGATCGCCGACTCGGGGCTGGTGCCGGTGCGGGTGCAGGGCTGGTCCAAGCCCGCCTGGGCGGCCCCCGAGGCCCTGGCGACCGTGCCGCGCGGCCGCCACCGCACGACCCTGCTGTCGCCGTTCGACTCGCTGATCTGGGAGCGGGCCCGTACGGAGCGGATCTTCGGCTTCACGCACCGCCTGGAGGCGTACGTCCCCAAGCAGAAACGGATACACGGCTACTTCGCGATGCCGTTGCTGGCGGGCGGGCAGCTGGTGGGGCGGGTGGATCCCGCCCGCGAGGGGACGACCCTGGTGGCCAAGCAGGTGTCGCTGCTCTCCCCCAAGGCGGTGGCCCCGATGGCCGAGGCGCTGCGCGAGGCCGCCGAGTGGGTGGGCTGCGACGCGGTGCGGATCGAGCGCGTCGACCGCCCGGAGCTCGCGCCCGAGCTGACCACCGCCCTGGCCCGGCTCACCTGATCTCGAGGATCTTCTCCCTCATCGCGTACACCACGGCCTCCATCCTGGAGTGGAGCTGGAGCTTCTCCAGGATGTTGCGCACGTGGTTCTTCACGGTGTTCTCGGAGATGAACAACTCCTTGGCGATGTCCCGGTTGTTCATCCCGGTGGCGACCAGCTTGAGGACCTCGAGCTCGCGGTCGGTCAGCCGGGGCGCGGGCACCAGCCTGCGCTCGTCGGTGCGCTGGATCATCGACTTGAACTCGGTGAGCAGCTTGGACGCCATGGAGGGGCTGATCTGCGACTGCCCGTCGGCGACGGCGCGGATGGCGGTCGCGACCTCGTCGGTGGAGATCTCCTTGAGGAGGTAGCCGGTCGCACCCGCCTTGATCGCGTCGTAGAGGTCGGCCTCCTCGTCGCTGATCGTCAGCATGATGATCTTGGCGCTGGGAGCGACCTCCTTGATGGAGGTGCAGGCCTCGATGCCGCCCCGCTTGGGCATCCGCACATCCATGAGGATGATGTCGGGCAGCAGGTCGGCGGCCTTGTCGACGGCTTCCGCGCCGTCGCCCGCCTCGCCCACCACCTGGATGTCCTCCTCCTGCGCGAGGACGATCTCCAGGCCGCGCCGGAAGAGCGCGTGGTCGTCCACCACCAGGACCCGGATGGGCTCCTTGCGGTACGGGGACGCGCCGCCGTCCGTGCCGTCGGCGCCGCCGTCCCGGCCGTCACCTGCATCCGCCCCGCCCACCGGGGCGTCGGAGCCGCCCCGGTGGTGCACCGGGCCGAAGCTGTCCGCCATCGTTCCTCCCCCTGAAGGCCTGGCCTGAGGTCCCTGTTCCGTGCGCCAACCGCAGGTCGCAAAGCACCGGTTGGCGTGAGACGCCATGATTTCATGCCCGCGCGGCGGAGCGGTGCTCCTCCGGTCGCACGGTGGTGCCCCTGGGGGCGCACGAGGCGCTCCAGGGGCACCGTCTCGGGACGGGGTCGGCTACGGTCAGCCGCCGAGCGCACCACCGGCGCCGCCCGCTTCGGAACCGGCCAGCGGGTCGGTCTCCAGGTGGATCACGCCGTAGTCGTAGGCGTGACGGCGGTAGACCACGGCGGGCAGTTTGTTCTCGGAGTCGACGAAGAGATAGAAGTCGTGGCCGACCAGCTCCATTTCGTAGAGCGCCTGGTCGAGCGACATCGGGGCGGCCTTGTGCGTCTTCTCACGCACCACCAGCGGTCCTTCGCCGCGGACTTCGAGCGGGCCGACCTTGGTGGTCGGGATGTCGTCCTGCTGCTCCTCGGTCGCGGTGGCGCCGTTTCCGTTCATCCTGGCCACGCCCGGAATCGCCGCGGGCACCTCGGCTGCCGACAGCCGGCCGCTGCCCCGGCGGGTGAAGCGCTTGTCGTGCTGCTTGCGCAGCCGCGCCTCCAGCTTGCTCGTCGCTAGATCAAGCGCTGCGTACGGGTCGCCTGCCGCTGCTTCCGCCCGGATCACCGGACCGCGGGAGTGGAGGGTGATCTCCACGCGGTCGGACCGGTCGGCCTGCCGCGGGTTGGGCTCCTTGGACACCTCGACGTCGAGGCTGATCACCTTGCTGTCGAGCTTCTGGATCTTCTCCGGATTCAGCTTCTCGGCCACGTGCTTGCGGAACCGCTCGGGCACCTCGGTCTTGCGGCCCTTGACGACGATGTCCACGCAGAACTCCGTTCCCGGATCGCCCCGCCGGCTCACCGGCCGGCGAGCATCTCCCTTTTGCACCAGACCCCGGTGAGCACCGGAGCCTCGGACTTGGCGACGTTCACCTCCTCCTCCCCAGTGGACAAGATCCCCACCCCAACCGATTTCATGTCCTGACCGGATTCCGGTAAACACCCGGAAGCGTGGCAGTGCATTCGGTGAAGCGCGGCCTTCGCCATTCCTCACAACCGAACATAGCTCGCTCGGACGGATGTCGGCACCCGATACCAGCACGTACGTCCGATCGAGTGCTTTTACTCCGTCACTGACTGCAACGAAGCAGGCCACGGCTGAGTTCCACGTTATTTCGCATACGTCGAACGGATGCCGGAGGACGACGGTGGCGGACACGACGGCCTCGACGGCCACGCGCTTACGACGGCGGCGCGGTGAAGGACGACGGCGGGGCGGCCACCACCGCGGCCCCCACGTGTCCGGGCACGGCCCTGGCCGCCTCGACGAGCGAGGCCCCAGTCGTCATGAGATCGTCGACGAGTACGGCCCTGCCTCCCGCCAGTACCCGGCCGCCGCCCGCCACCACCTCCAGCGCCCCCGCCATGTTCACCAGCCGCTGCCGGGCGTCCAGCCGCGACTGGTCCGACACCGACCGCCGCTGCCGCAACACGGGCAGGACCCGCGCCGCCGTTCCCGTACGCCGCAACTCGGCCGCCGCCGCCCACGCGATCCGCCGCGCCGCGTCGTGCCCGCGCGCCCGCACCGCGCGCCGTGACGACGGCACCGGTACCAGCAGCAGCGGCCCGGCCCCGAGCCCCGCCGAGGGCGCAGCGGCCGCTCTGACGGCCCCTGCCAGGGCCAGACCGAGCGGCCGGGCCAGTCCCAGCACGCCGCGCTCCTTGTGCCCCAGCAGCACCGCGCGTACCGCATCGCCGTACGGCGCGGCGGCATGCACCACGGGCAGGCCCGCGGGCTCGGGCACGGGTCGCACCCGGCCGGGCGGACGCCCGTACAGGGCGCGCCCGCACTCCTCGCACAGCTGCGTACGGGCACGGCCGCAGCCTCCGCAGGCGACGGGCAGCACGAGCCCGGCGATCTCCCGCCACCATCCCCGCATGCCCCCACTGTGCCGACCGGCACGGCGCCCCCGCCACCCCTGTGGACAACCGTGCACACGGACGGAAGGGCGGGGCCGGCATCAGCCGGGGTAGACCGGTGACGTGCCCTTCTCGGCCATCGGCTGCCAGTTGCCGCCGGCCTGCAGCCGCACGATGCCGTCGTCGGCCGAGGCCGCCACCAGCGGCGCCCGCTCGTCGCTGGCCGCCGCGACCGCCTTCACCTGGTTGAGCCCCGGAATCCCGGCGGCCGAGGTGGAGCCGTCCGTCTGGATGTAGCGCACCTGCTGCACGCCTCCGGCCAGCTTGCCGAGCACCACCAGCCGGCTCGGCCCGGCCCAGGACACCGAGCTCACCGAGTCCATGCGCGGCGCGGCCGACTGCAGTTCCACCACGGCGGCCGTCTGCTGCGTGCCCGCCCCGTCCCTCTGGACCCGGCCGATGTGCAGCGTGGTCTTGCCGTTCTTCTCCAGCAGCAGCGCCATGCGCACGCCGTCCTCGGAGACCCGCAGCGCCTTGATCCGCACGCCGTCGGTCAGCCACGGCGCCGTCACGGGCAGTGGCGCGCCGGAACCGCCCGGGATCAGCAGCAGCCGCGGCTTGGCCGGATTGCGGTCGGCCACCCACAGATCGCCGCGCCCGTCCCAGCTCGGCGCCGACAGGCCGTCCTCGGGCGTGCCGCCGTCGCTGCGCAGGATCGGCGCCGGCAGCTGCCCCTCCGAGGTGATCGACGCCACCCTCAGGTACCGGCCGTCCTGCGACACACCGGCCGCGTACCGCTCGTCCCGCGACACCGCGACGGAACCCACCTTCGCCGCGCCGTTGCCGAACGGTCCCCGCACATGCCGCGGCCCCCCGACGTCCTTCGCCGTGGCGTCGAGCTCGGCCAGCTGTCCGTTCGCGTCGATGAAGTACGGATTCTTCGGGGCGACGGCGGTCGGGACGGCCATGAAGTCCTCCTTCTGGCCCTCACCCAGCACGCAGAGCCGCGAACCGTCCGACCGCTGCAACTCCACCTGCTCGACCCTGGTGGACGCCAAATCCCCCACGGTGAACAACAATTGGACCGCCATCTTTCGGCACTGGTCCTGGCCGACATTGTCGGCCTTCTCGTTCAGCGGCACCTTCAGCGAGTTCTGGTCGTCCGGCGTCAGCGACTTCACGTCCTCCTTCAACGCCGTACCCGTGGGAAAACGCGAATCGACCACCGGCTTCAGCCAGTTCGTCGGCCCTTCCAGCAGCGCCTTGACGGTCTGCGCCACCGGGTCCATCCGGGTCACCGGATCCTGCCGCTGCCGGATGTACACGGGGTCGGCCACGACCCGCCCGCTCGCGAAGTAGTACTTGTTGACCGACCGGTAGTTGCGCAGAAAGTCCGACTCACCGAGGACGAGGCCCGGCGGCAGACTGTCGATACGCCACTCCTTGCCCTTCCCCTCCGGACCGGCGACCTGCACCAGATGGATCGTGCCGTTGTAGTTGGACGGGCCGAGCGGCTGATAGGCCTGATGGGCGTCCACGGCCGCGACCGGCTGCCCGTACAGCCGGTAGAGCAGCCCGGGACCCTCCTGCCCGGCGGTGCGCTCGGGCTGCGGTTCGGGCGCGGCGGCGAGGACCGTGGTGCGCTCCTCGGGCTTCCAGGTCTGCGCCGCCTGCTTGGTCAGGTACTTCCGGGCGGTCGCGAAGCCTGGGTCGTCGCCGGTCATCGCCTCCAGGAAACCGTCGACGATCTCGTCCGGCGCGGCGTTGTCCCGGGGTGTCACCGGGTAGACCCGCACCTGCGAATCGCCCGGCTTGGAGGCCTTCACCGCGGATACGTCTCCGCTGTCCGGCATCGAGGCGCACCCGGCGACCAGTGTGGCGCAGCCGAGCAGCGCGGCCCTCCGCGCCGTACGTCCCCGCCCGTACCGATGACGCTCAGCGCCCACGAGCCATGCCCTCCCGCTCCGTGTCCCAGCCCCCGTGCCCGCCTGTGGCCCCGCCCGCGTCCCCGCCGGTATCCGCTTCGCGATCCGCTTCCCGCGCCGGTACGGCGCCCTCGCCGGTCCGCTCCCCGGTCTGTCGTGCCACCACCCGGGCTCCAGTACCGGGCAGGGCCGTGGGGTCCGCTGTCGCCTGTGCCGGTGCGTGGCGCGGCGGTATCGGCGGCTGGCCCGCGCCCCCTTGTCCCGGCACGGTCGCCGGCCGGGGGCCTTCCGGCCCCTCGGCGGCGGCCCGCTCGCGGTTGCGCCGCGAGTCCTCCGGCTCCAGGGGTATCGGGGAACCGCGCAGCGGCTCGTCCGCCGTGCGCGGCAGCGTCAGCCGGAACTGCGAGCCGCCGCCGGGCTCGCCCCAGGCCTGCAGCCAGCCGCCGTGCAGCCGGGCGTCCTCCAGCGCGATCGACAGGCCGAGGCCGGTCCCGCCGGTCGTCCTGGCCCGCGCGGGGTCGGCGCGCCAGAACCGGTTGAACACCCGCGTCGCCTCGCCGGGCTTGAGGCCGACTCCGTAGTCGCGTACGGCGATGGCCACGGCGCCGCCCGCGGCGGCCATCCGGACCACCACGTCACGGCCCTCGCCGTGCTCCACGGCGTTGACGACGAGGTTGCGCAGGATGCGCTCGACGCGCCGCGGGTCGGCCTCGGCGACCACCGGCTGCTCGTCGCCGACGACCAGGATCCGGCCGCCCTTGCGCTCCGCGAGCGGCTCGGCGCCGCCGATGACGCGGCGCACGACCTCCCGCAGGTCTATCGGCTCCGCCTCGAGCGCCGCCGCGCCCGCGTCGAACCGGCTGATCTCCAGCAGGTCGGCGAGCAGCGACTCGAACCGGTCCAGCTGGTCGCCCAGCAGCTCCGCGGAGCGTGCCGTCACCGGGTCGAAGTCCCCACGCGCCTCGTGGATCACATCGGCGGCCATCCGCACGGTCGTCAGCGGCGTACGCAGCTCGTGCGAGACGTCGGACACGAACCGGCGCTGCATCCGCGACAGGTCCTCCAGCTGCTGGATCTTCAGCTGGAGGTTCTGCGCCATCTTGTTGAAGGCCTCGCCGAGGCGGGCGATGTCATCCTCGCCGGTGACCTTCATCCGCTCCTGCAGCCGGCCCGCCGACAGCCGCTCGGCGATGCCCGCCGCCATCCGTACCGGCGTGACGACCTGCCGCACCACCAGCCACGCGATGGCGCCCAGCAGGACGACGACGAACAGCCCGGCCGTCGCCAGCGTCGTCTTGACCAGGGAGAGCGAGTCCTCCTCCTGCGTCAGCGGGAAGAGGTAGTACAGCTCGTAGGAATTGCCCTCGACGTCGTTGAGCCGCTTGCCGATCACCAGCCCGGCCTCGGACGCCTTGCCGTCGGTGTAGTGGATGCGGGTGTACGTCTGGAAGGTCCCGGTCCCCTGTGCGACCGAGTCGCGGAGCGCGGCCGGGATGCTGGTCGCCGGCTCCACGCCCCCGGAGGCCCGGGCGCCGCGGCTGGGGGCCGTGCCCGCCGAGTCGGAGCTCAGCGCCACCACGTTGAACGCGCTCTGCCCGCCACTGGCGAGTTGCACGACCAGGTCGGAGCGCCAGTTCAGCGACGAGGGCGCCGTCGGGCTGCCGCCGCCGACCTGCCCGGGCCGCGGCGCACTGGCCTGGTCCTGTGCCGCGGAGAAACCACCGGAGGCCTGGCTCTGCGCCGCCCTCTCCTTGGCGTCCAGCAGACCGTTGCGCATCTGCCCGATGACGACGATGCCGAGCAGCAGCACCACGCCGAGTGACATCAGCAGCGTGCCGGCGACCACCCGCAGCTGGATGTTGCGCCGCCACAGCCGTACGGCGGGCAGCAGCGGACGGCGCACCCAGCGCGCCAGGAGCCGGAGCACCCGGCCACCGGGCGCCCCGTCCTGGAGCAGCGGGCCGCCGTGGAACAGGCGGCCGACGCGCGAGGGGGCACGCCCCGGACCGGCAGCCCGCCCCGCACGGACTCCCGGCTTCCCGGGCTTCGGAGCAGCACTGCCGCGGGACATGTCAGCTCGGTCCGGCCTTGTAACCGACACCACGGACGGTCACGACGATCTCCGGCCGCTCCGGGTCCTTCTCGACCTTGGAGCGCAGCCGCTGGACATGCACGTTCACCAGCCGCGTGTCGGCGGCGTGGCGGTAGCCCCAGACCTGCTCCAGCAGCACCTCGCGGGTGAACACCTGCCACGGCTTGCGGGCCAGCGCGACGAGCAGGTCGAACTCGAGCGGCGTCAGCGCGATCGACTGACCGTCCCGCTTGACCGAGTGGCCGGCCACGTCGATGACCAGGTCACCGATGGTCAGCTGCTCCGGCGCGGGCTCCTCCGACCTCCGCAGCCTGGCCCGGATCCGGGCCACCAGCTCCTTCGGCTTGAACGGCTTGACGATGTAGTCATCGGCACCGGACTCCAGCCCGACCACCACATCGACCGTGTCGCTCTTGGCGGTGAGCATCACGATCGGCACCCCGGACTCGGCCCTGATCAGCCGGCACACCTCGATGCCGTCCCGTCCGGGAAGCATGAGGTCCAGCAGCACCAGGTCCGGCTTGACCTCCCGGAATGCGGCAAGGGCCTTGTCGCCGTCCGCTACGAACGACGGCTCGAAACCCTCACCACGCAGCACAATCCCGAGCATCTCGGCCAGTGCGGAGTCGTCGTCGACGACAAGGACGCGTCCCTTCATAATCGACATCATCCCATTAGCTAATCGTTACCTGGCGTGACCTGGCACACAGCTCGGCGATTCCTGTTGCGGTGACGGGCGAGAGTACGCCCTCCTCGGTGACGATCGCCGTCACCAGCTCCGGCGGCGTGACGTCGAAGGCGGGGTTGTACGCCTGCGTTCCGAGCGGGGCCACCGGCAGCCCTCCACCCGATCCACCATGCGCCAGCATGACCTGCGGCGGCGCCGTGAGCTCCGTCACCTCCTGCCCGGAACGCTGCTCCACCTCGATGGACGCCCCGTCCGGGGTGTTCAAATCGATCGTCGTGACGGGCGCGACCACGATGAACGGCACGTGGTGGTACTTGGCGAGCACCGCGAGCGGATAGCTTCCCACCTTGTTGGCCACCGATCCGTCGGCGGCGATCCGGTCGGCCCCGATCAGGACGGCGTCGACCTCCCCGGCCGCGAACAGCGAACCCGCGGCGTTGTCGGTGAGCAGCGTGTACGCCAGCCCGTGCCGGGCCGCCTCGTACGCGGTGAGCCTGGCGCCCTGCAACAGCGGGCGTGTCTCGTCCACCCACAGCCGCCGCAGCCGACCCGCCCGGTGCGCCGCGAGCGCCACCGCGAAGGCGGTGCCCTCGCCTCCGGAGACGAGCGCCCCGGTGTTGCAGTGCGTCAGGACGCGGTGCCCACCGCCCGGCAGCAGCTCGTCGAGGAACGTCAGCCCGTGCCGCGCCATGCTCGCGCTCGCCTCGGCGTCCTCGCGGTGCAGCGCCCGCGCCTCCGCGAGGACGACACCGGCCGCCTCGTCCCGGCCCGCGCCCTTCTCCAGAGCCACCCGGTAGGCGGCTTCCGCGCGCCGCACCCCGTACCCGAGGTTCACCGCGGTGGGCCGCGCCCCCGCCAGCAGGGCGGCCGCCTCCTGTACGTCGTAGCCGCGCGCGGCGGCCAGCGCGACCCCGTAGGCGCCGGCGATGCCCAGCAGCGGCGCGCCCCGCACGGCGAGGGTCTGTATCGCCCGCACCAGCGCCGGCACGTCCGTGCAGACGAGCTCGACCTCCTCGGCGGGCAGCCGCGTCTGGTCGAGGAGTACGACCACCGGTCCTTCCGGTGGCTCTTCCCACCGCAGTGCGGGCAACGCGGACGGCTCGGTACCGGACGGCGTGTGTGCGTACTGATCAGCCATCCGCCCAGTCTGCCCGCTGAACGACCGACAATGAAGGTGCCGATGAGATACAGGCCCTGGCCCGGCCAGGGGCGGCGCGTGGCACGATGGCTGCCAACCTGCCGCCAAGCCGAGCGGCCCGGCACCCCGACCGAGCCGGCTCGACGAGCCGGCCCCGCGACAGATTCACGAGGTGGACGACCGTGAACGACACTCCGGGCTGGGCCTCGCCCGGGTCCGCACCCTCCGACGGCCAGGGCGCCGGCGTCCCGCGCCCCGCCGGGCCCTCCGACGGGGACGGCGCCGCTTCCAAGTGGTCCAAGGAGCAGCCGCCCGGCGCCCAGTGGTCCCCACCGGGCTCGCCCCATCCCACCGGACCCGTTCCGCCCCCCGCCCCGCAGTGGGGCGGCGGCCAGCACCAGGGCGGATGGGGTCGGCCGCCGGCCGCCAAGCCCGGCGTGATCCCGCTGCGCCCCCTCGGCGTCGGTGAGATCCTCGACGGCGCGGTCTCCACCCTGCGGGCCCATTGGCGCACCGTCCTCGGCATCACGATCACCGTCGCCGTGGTCACGCAGATCGCCGACATCCTCGTCCAGCGCTTCCTGCTTCCGGCCCCGCCGACGGTCGACCCCAACGCGACGCCGTCGGAGGCCCTGAACCAGTCCGTCGAGGCCACCCAGGCGAGCATGGTGTCCCTGGCCCCGACCATGCTCATCAGCCTCATCGGCACGCTCTTCACGACCGCGCTGCTCACCGTCGTGATCAGCCGTTCGGTGCTGGGTCGTCAGGTGAACCTCTCCGACGCCTGGCGCGAGGCCCGCCCCCGGCTGCCCCAGCTCTTCGGGCTGACCCTGCTGCTGCCGCTGATAAGCGTGACGATCATGCTGGTGGGCGTACTGCCCGGGATACTCCTCGGTTCCGCCGCCGGAGTCGCCCTCGCCGTCTTCGGCGGTCTCGGTGCCGTCCTGGTCGTCGTCTGGCTGATGGTGCGCTTCAGCCTCGCCTCGCCGGCGCTGATGCTGGAGCGGCAGGGGGTCATCCCCTCCCTGCGCCGCTCCGCCAAGCTGGTCCGGGGCGCGTGGTGGCGGATCTTCGGCATCCTGCTGCTGACCGCTCTGCTGCTCTTCCTGGTCATGATGATCATCGCGATCCCGTTCAGCATCATCGCCCTGGCCGTCGACGGCGACGGGTTCAGCGGCCTGCTCACCGGAACTCCTCCGGAATACGGATGGCCGTTCCTGATCATCACCGGCATCGGCTCCGTGATCGGCGCGTCGATCACGTACCCGATCTCCTCCGGGGTCACCGTCCTGCTCTACGTGGACCAGCGCATCCGCCGCGAGGCCCTCGACCTGGAACTCGCCCGCGCCGCCGGCATCCCCGGCTACGGCTCCGCGCCCGACGACACCACGTCCAGGAGCTGATGCGGTGCTCGTCACGGGGGGACCGACGACGGCATGGGCGCTGAACCGCGCCACTGACGACGTACCGGTGGACATCCCACGCGTGCCCGCCCGCGAGGCGGCCGAGCGGGAACTGTCCAAGCCGATGTACCACGAGGACGATCCGAACCTCCTGCAGCGGGGTCTCGACCGGTTCTGGGAGTGGGTGGGCGACCTCTTCGCCTCCGCCTCCGCGGCCACCCCGGGAGGGCTGCTCGGCATCGTGGTCATCGCGCTGATCGTCGTGGCGCTCGTCGGCGCCTTGTGGTGGCGCCTGGGAACTCCCCAGCGCGCCGCCGTGTCGTCGGATTCCCTCTTCGACGACCGCCCCCGCAGCGCCGCCGAACACCGCGCCGCCGCCGAGGCCCACGCCACCGCCGGCCGCTGGAACGAGGCCACCCAGGAACGGATGCGCGCCATCGTCCGCTCCTTGGAGGAACGCGCCCTCCTGGAGCCGCGCCCCGGCCGCACCGCGGACGAGGCCGCGGCCGAGGCGGGCCGCCCCTTGCCGGCGCACGCGGACGAACTGCGCGCGGCGGCCCGCGCCTTCGACGACGTCACATACGGTGGCCGCACCGCCGACCAGCGCGTGTACCAGCGCCTCAAGGAGCTGGACGGCGCCTTGGAGCGGACGAAGCCACAGCTGAATGAAGCGGCCCCGGCAGGAGCAGGACCAGCGGGCGGAGGAGCCGCCGAATGACCGGCACACCCACCTCGCTCGCACTGACACCGCGCCACGTCTGGAACAGGGCCCGCGGACTGCTGATCGCGCTCGCCATCCTCATCGTGGCCGGAATCCTCATGGCCCTCCTCCGCTCCGGCGAGCAGCACGGCCGCCTCGACCCCCGCTCCGCCGACCGCTACGGCAGCCGCGCCGTGGCCGAACTCCTCAAGGGCCATGGAGTCACCACCCGCGTGGTGACCACCCTCGACGAAGCGGTCGCCGCAACGGGCCCCGACTCCACCCTCCTCGTCGCCACCCCGGACCTGCTGACCGACCATCAGCAGACAACCCTCCGGGCCTCCATGGACACGTCCGGCGGCCGCACGGTTCTGGTTTCCGCCGGCCCCGCCTCCCTTGAGACCCTGGCTCCCGGGGTCAGCACGGAAACACCCGCTGAGACCGAGGCCCTGTCTCCTCAGTGCTCCTTTCCCGCCGCCGAGCGCGCCGGCGACGCCGACATGGGCGGCGAGCGCTATGTCACCACGCTCCCCGACACGGACGCCTGCTACCGCAGCGACGGCCTGCCCACGCTCCTCCGCACCCAAGGCCGCGCCGGAGACGACACCGTCCTCCTCGGCGCCCCCGACATCCTGTACAACGACCGCCTCGACAAGCGGGGCAACGCCTCGCTCGCTCTCCAGCTCCTCGGTTCCCGGACCCATCTCGTCTGGTACCTCCCCTCGCTGAGTGACCCCTCTGCCACCGAAGGCGGCGGTGACCGTGAGGACGGCCGGGGCGCCGGCAAGACGTCGTTCCTCAGCCTGATTCCGTCCGGCTGGCTCTGGGGCACCCTCCAACTCGCCCTCGCCGCCGTCCTCGCCGCCATCTGGCGCGCCCGCCGCCTCGGTCCCCTCGTGACCGAACGCCTTCCCGTGGCCATCCGCGCCTCCGAATCCACCGAAGGCCGCGCCCGCCTCTACCGCAAGGCCAACGCCCGTGACCGCGCGGCCACCGTCCTGCGTACGGCGACCCGAACCCGCCTCGCTCCCCTCCTGGGTGTCCCACCGACGGAAGCCCACGCCCCCGACTCCCTGCTGCCCGCCGTCTCCGCCCGCCTCTCCGGCGCCGGCCAAGGCGCTTCCGGCGAGACGGACCTGCGCACCCTTCTCTTCGGCCCGGCCCCCACGGACGACACCACTCTGATCCTTCTGGCAGACCAACTCGACGCCCTCGAAAGAGAGGTACGCACCTCATGAGTGCCCCGACCCCCGAGACCCCTGAGAACTCGGACAGCGCCCGCGCTTCCCTGGAAGCCCTGCGCACCGAGATCGCGAAGGCCGTGGTCGGGCAGGACCCCGCTGTCACCGGTCTTGTGGTCGCGCTGCTCTGCCGGGGCCATGTGCTGCTGGAAGGCGTCCCCGGCGTCGCCAAGACGCTGCTCGTCCGCGCCCTCGCCGCATCCCTCGAACTCGACACGAAGCGCGTGCAGTTCACCCCTGACCTGATGCCGAGTGACGTCACGGGCTCGCTGATCTACGACGCCCGCACCGCCGAGTTCTCCTTCCAGCCCGGCCCCGTCTTCACCAACCTCCTCCTGGCCGACGAAATCAACCGCACACCGCCCAAGACCCAGTCCTCCCTCCTGGAGGCGATGGAGGAGCGTCAGGTCACCGTCGACGGCACCCCCCGCCCGCTGCCGGAGCCCTTCCTCGTCGCAGCCACACAGAACCCCGTCGAGTACGAGGGCACCTATCCGCTTCCGGAAGCCCAACTCGACCGCTTCCTCCTGAAGCTGACGGTCCCGCTGCCCTCACGCGAGGACGAGATCAACGTCCTGACCCGCCACGCGGAAGGCTTCAACCCTCGCGACCTCCAGGCCGCCGGAGTACGCCCCGTAGCCGGCCCCGCTGACCTCGAGGCCGCCCGCGCGGCCGTCGCCAAGACGTCGGTATCCCCCGAAATCGCGGGCTACGTCGTCGATATCTGCCGTGCCACCCGTGAATCCCCCTCACTCACCCTTGGCGTCTCACCCCGAGGCGCCACCGCCCTGCTCTCCACCGCTCGCGCCTGGGCCTGGCTCACCGGCCGCGACTACGTGATCCCGGACGATGTGAAGGCCCTCGCCCTCCCCACCCTCCGCCACCGCATCCAGCTGCGGCCCGAGGCCGAGATGGAGGGAGTCACCGCCGACTCCGTGATCACCTCGATCCTCGCCCACGTCCCCGTCCCCCGATGAGGCAGTGACCCGTGGCCCTCACCGGACGAACCGCGCTGCTCGCGGCCCTCGGCTCTCTCCCCGTCGGCATCCTCGCCCCCAGTTGGACGGGGATGCTGGCCGTCAACGCGCCCCTTTCACTCGCAATTCTGTGCGACTACGCGCTCGCCGCGCCAGTGCGAACGCTCCGATTCACCCGAAGCGGTGACACAAACGTTCGGCTCGGTGACAGCGCGGAAGTCCAGCTGACGGTCACCAACCCCTCCCGGCGCCGCCTCCGGGCCCAGCTCCGCGACGCCTGGCCGCCCAGCAGCTGGCTGCCGGGCACGGAGCAGCCCGCGTCCCGGCACAAGCTGACGATCCCGGCCGGCGAACGTCGACGCCTCACTACGGTTCTGCGCCCGACGCGCCGCGGCGATCGCCATGCCGAGCGCATCACCGTGCGGTCCTACGGTCCGCTCGGTCTCGCCGCCCGCCAAGGGAGTCACAAGGTCCCCTGGACGGTCCGCGTCCTCCCGCCCTTCACCAGCCGCAAGCACCTGCCGTCCAGGCTCGCCCGCCTGCGTGAGCTCGACGGCCGCACGAGCGTGCTCATTCGCGGCCAGGGCACCGAGTTCGACAGTCTCCGCGAGTACGTCCCAGGCGACGACACCCGATCCATCGACTGGCGCGCAACAGCCCGCCACTCCAGCGTCGCCGTGCGAACGTGGCGCCCCGAACGCGACCGCCACATCCTCATCGTCCTCGACACCGGCCGCACGTCAGCAGGCCGCGTCGGCGACGTACCCCGCCTCGACGCCGCCATGGATGCCGCACTGCTCCTCACCGCGCTGGCTACCAGGGCGGGCGACCGTGTGGACCTCCTGGCGTACGACCGCGCTGTCCGCGCGCGCGTCCAGGGTCGTTCCGCGGGCGACATCCTGCCCGCCGTGGTGAACGCCCTGGCCCCTGTGGAGCCCGAACTCGTCGAAACCGACGCCCGCGGCCTCAGCTCCACGGCCCTGGCAACCGCGCCCCGCCGTTCGCTCATCGTTCTTCTGACGGGTCTGGAAGCGGCACCCATCGAAGAAGGACTGCTGCCCGTACTGCCCCAGCTCACCCAGCGCCACACCGTTCTGGTCGCCTCCGTCTCCGACCCGCATACGGAACAGATGGCCCGCGCCCGAGGCTCCGTCGACGCCGTATACGAGGCCGCAGCCGGCGCCCAGGCCCAAGCTCAGCGCCAGCGCACCGCAGAACAGCTCCAGCGCCACGGCGTCACCGTCGTGGACGCGACCCCGGACAACCTCGCCCCCGCCCTCGCCGATGCCTACCTGGCGCTGAAGGCTGCAGGCCGCCTCTAACAGCACCGTGACCGGTCGGCATTCACCGGCCGGTCATGCACGCTGCCGACTTCCGATCGAACGCAAAAAAGCCCCGGCCCCCGCACAAAGTGCGGGGGCCGGGGCTCAATATTTGTTCGGCGGCGTCCTACTCTCCCACAGGGTCCCCCCTGCAGTACCATCGGCGCTGAAAGGCTTAGCTTCCGGGTTCGGAATGTAACCGGGCGT
>NZ_JBWKLJ010000011.1:0-251607 GCF_056430285.1 Streptomyces sp. NPDC045998 | reverse complement strand
GAAGAAGCCGTCATCCGCCTCGAACACGGACAGCCCATCCGCTTCGGCACCGACAACACCAAGGGCGTCGTCCGCGACCCGGCCACCGGCGACCTGACCGTCGTCACCGTCACACCCGACAACGAAACCCACATCCTGGTCCACGACGCCCGCAACCCCAGCCCCACCACGGCCTTCGCGCTCTCCCGCCTCGCCGACCCCGACACCCTCCACCACACCCCCATCGGCGTCTTCCGCAGCGTCGACCGCCCCGTCTACGACACACAAATGGCCGACCAACTCGACGCCGCCATCGAACACAAAGGCAAAGGCGACCTCGCCGCACTCCTGACCGGCGGCGACACCTGGACGGTCACTGCGACCTGAAGGCGGCCCGAAAACCGCGTAACCGGTTTGTTAACGGCCATGACTCACCCGGCTCGACCCGCTCCCTCTTTCCCGTTCCCGTCAGCTCTGCCCGAGGAGGACCGATGAGCGCCCCCACCGCCCTCGCCCCGCAGCACGGTCTCGCCTGGCTCGAAGCCGTCGTCGGCGACGGCTTCGCCCGGTCGCTTCAAGAAGGCCTCCACCGCTCGGCCTACGGCCGGGCCCGGCGGCCGGGCGGCGCCCCCGAGGACCCGGCCTGGCCGGAACGGATGCCTCTCGCCCGGGACCACGGCGACCAGGTGTGGCGGGAGCGGCGGAGGCTGGCCCGTACGGTCCACGACGAGGTGGGCACCGCCCTGGAGGCCGCCGCCCGGCGGATCGAGCTGCACGCCGCAGCCGTGGAGCCGGCGGCGTGCGCGCACCTGGAGGAGGCCCGCGAGGCGCTTCTGCAGGCCATCGACGTCACCCGGCGGCTCGCCGGGGGCCTGCACGAGCAGACCGTGCTGCCGCCCCTGGTCGAGGCGTTGGAGGAGTTCGCGGCCGCGGTCGGGGCCGGCGGCACGGAGGTGCGGTTCCGGGCGACGGGCGACGAGCGGCTGCTGGCGGACGTGTGCCGCCGGGAGCTGTTCCTGACGGCCCGTGAGGCCCTGTACAACGCGTTGCGCCACGCCGGCGCCCGGCAGGTGACGGTGACACTGCGCTTCACCCGGCGCTGGGCGCACGTGGGTGTCGTCGACGACGGGGCCGGCTTCGACGCCGCGGCCGTCCTGGCGGCGGGCCACCGGGCTCCGGGCCTGCGGTCGATGGCGGACCGGGTGGAGGACCTGGGGGGCCGCCTCACGGTGGAGAGCGCGCCCGGCGAGGGCACCCGGGTCGGCGTCCACCTCCCGCTGCGTCCGCGGGAGGAGCGCGGGTGACGAGACGCGTCACCGGTACGGCGCGTACGACGCGTACGGCGCGTGCGACACGAGGAGGGCCCCGCGCGGGATGCGGGGGCCCTCGTCGGTGGGGTGGGCGGGTGCCCGAGCACACCCGCCCTTCGGCGGCGTCCGTCAGGCGAACGCGGCGGCGTGGTCGGCCGCCCAGTCCCGGAAGGTCCGGGCGGGCCGGCCGGTGAGGTGGCGCACCGTCGGCAGGACGGCGGCCTTGCCACCGGCCCGCTGCCGTTCCGCGCTGGTGAGGAACGCCTCCGCCACGGGCCGCGGGTGGCGACGCAGCAGCCGCTCCTCGGCCTCGCTCCGGGTGAGCTCCTCGAACCTCAGGGGCCGTCCGATGATCTGGGCGAGCTGGGCGGTCTGCTCGGCCGCGCTGATGGCCTCCGGCCCCGACAGGGCGTACGCCCGGCCCTCGTGCCGACCCGGTTCGATGAGGGCGCGGACGGCGACGGCCGCGATGTCGCGCGGGTCGACGCAGGCGACGCGGGAGGTGCCGTACAGGGCGCGGACGACTCCCTCGGTGCGGATGCCGGGGGCCCAGGACAGCGTGTTGGACATGAAGGTGCGGGCGCGCAGGAACGTCCAGGCGAGTCCGGAGTCGCGGATGACGGCCTCGTTCCGGCGCTGGGTGCGGGTGATGAGGTCGTCGGCGGGCTCCGTGACGGCGAGCATGGACAGTTTGACCACGTGCCGTACGCCGGCGTCGCGGGCGGCCCGTACGAACCGGGCGTCGTCGGGTTCGGTGACGCGGTTGGTCACCAGGAGGGCGGCGTCCACGCCGCGCAGGGCCGCGTCCAGGGAGTCCCGGTCGGCGTAGTCGGCGCGTACGGTCTCGACGCCGGGCCCCGTGACGCACACCCGGCCCGGGTCTCGGGCGAGGATGCGTAAGGGCCGCTGCCCGCACAGGAGGTGGGCGACCTCGCGGCCGACCGCCCCTGTCGCCCCCGTCACCAGGATCATGGCACTCCTTCCGGGGGTACGGTCAGCGGGTGGGCGTGGGCCCGGACAGGGTGGCGGTGAAGACGCTCTCGGCGTCCTGCTGTCCGGTGACGCGGACGGCGAGGGTGCCGGGCGCGCTGTCCGGCAGGACCGCGGCCCTGATCCAGCAGGGCCGGTCGAACTCGGCGTACCGGTCGAAGCGCGTGACGCCGGCGGTGGGGACGAACCGCGCGCCGGCCGTGGCGGCGCAGGCGGCCTGGCGGGCGGCCTCCAGCAGGAGCATGCCGGGCACGTGGTCCTTGGGCCGCTGGAAGAGGGTGCGGTGGGCGGTGTCCACGCGCAGTTCCCACAGGTTGCGGTGGAGCGTGGGCGACAGGACGACGTCCTCGTCGCGGGTCCGGCCGGCCGGGGCGGCGGACAGCGCCCGGGTGGTGGCGCGCCAGGGGCGGGGCGTGGCGTGGTCGCCGCGCATCCGCTGGTAGACGGACGGGCTGATGAACCGGGGCAGTCCGGTTCCCGCGGCGACGAGGTGGCCGTCGCGGCGGACGAGCCAGTCGACCCGCCCCCGGACGAGGGTGGCACCGCGCCACACGAGGTCGGAGCAGGTGGTCTCGATGTCCACCTCGGCCGGCTCCCCTCCGACCGCCAGGTGCTCGGGGTAGCAGGCGTAGTCCAGGCCCGACATCAGGAAGTGGTGGCCGACCGGCACGCCGTACCCGGCGTGGAAGACGAGCATGGCGGCCTGCCGCATCGCCTCCATGAGGAGCATCGGGTCGTGGCGGTCGCCGTGCACGGGCGCGAAGAACGGGTGGTCGTGCGGCAGTCGGGCGCTGACCGAGAAGCGGTCCTCGTCCGTGCGGGTCCAGTGGTACGGGAAGGCGTCCTCGGGTCTGGTCCGGTGGACGAGCTCCATGGGAACCGGTTGACCGGTTTTTCTCTGCGGACGGGTGGCTATGGCCACACCCGACATAAGGGCATCTGAGTACATGGGTCCCCCCCGGGGCACATGGCGGGCGAAACTGGTCTGTGGTGCGCGCGCACTGATAAGATACAGACTGAGCGGTTTTTTTTCTAGGGTGACCGGTCATTGACGGGACGTGATCACCCGGCGATGTCAAAGACAGAGGAGGCAGGCGTGGCCAAGCAGGATCGCGCGATCCGCACCCGCCAGACGATCCTGGAGGCGGCGGCGGTCGTCTTCGAGCGACAGGGGTACCAGGCGGCCACCATCACCGAGATCCTCAAGGTGGCCGGGGTGACCAAGGGCGCTCTCTACTTCCACTTCCAGTCCAAGGAGGAGCTGGCGCTCGGTGTGTTCGATGCCCAGGAGCCGCCCGAGCAGGTCCCGCCGCAGCCCTTGAAGCTGCAGGAACTGGTCGACATGGGCCTCTGGTTCACCCACCGGCTGCGGACCAACCAGCTCACCCGGGCCGGGGTACGGCTCTCCATGGACCAGCAGGCGCACACCCTGGACCGGCGGGGGCCGTTCCTGCGGTGGCGGGAGATGCTGCTGGGACTCCTCAACCAGGCCCAGGAGAACGGCGAGTTGCTGCCCCACGTGAACACCGCCGAGGCGGCGGAGCTGATCATGGGGGCCTTCACCGGCATCCAGATGGTGTCCCAGACCCTCAGCGACTACGCGGACCTCGAGGAGCGCTACATCTCCATGCAGCGCCACATCCTCCCCAGCCTGGCGGTGCCCTCCGTACTCGCCGCACTGGACCTGTCGTCCGGCCGCACGGACCGCATCACGGCCGAACTGGCCGCCGCGCAGGACTGAACCCCGCACGCACACCCCCACGTACGCCCGCACCCCGCGCGCCGGCCCACGACGCGCGCCCGCGGGAACGATCCCCCCACGGCATCCCCCCACGGATCGCCGGCCCATGCCCCTCCCCCACCTCCGAGCCACCCCGGCCGCGCCTCGCCCCGCCGCCCCGCCGGCCGGTGAACACCAGGCTCACCGCGCACCCACCGAAGCGGCCGCCGCCGTCCCCCGCGGACGTGCCCGGGCTGCCCATGGCCGGCCAGTCGTACCGCCTTGTCCCCCGCCCGGTCACCCGCCCAACAGCGCCCGCGCGAAGGGCCTCAGCCGCCGGACAGGCCCTCGCGGAGGACCGCGCGCGTGGCGGTGTACGGAGGGGGCGCGGGTATCGGGGTGAGGTGCCAGGCGGGATCGGGAAGCGGTGTGGGGGCCGTGCCCACCAGGAGCGTGGTGGGGTCGGTCCGGAGACCGGTGCCCCGCGCCTTGAGCACCGCTTCCTTGCGGGTCCACGCGCGGGCGAAGGCCGCCGGGCGCTCGGCGGCGGGCAGCAGGGCGAGTTCGGCTTCCTCCGCCGGGTGCAGGGCGCCCGGGAGTACGTGCGCGGGGATGCGCTCCACGTCCACTCCGACCACCGCCCGCTCCGACAGGGCGATCACGAAGAGGTCGCCGGCGTGCGCGAGACTGAAGTGGACCGGGTTCCCGGGGACCACGGGGCGGCCGTGTGGACCGCCGCACCCGGCACACGCGGCCTGGTGGATCCGGACGTGCTCGGGCCGCTGCCCGAGCCGCTCCCCGAGCAGGATGCGCAGCGCCACGTGGGCGGCCAGAAAGCGGTCACGGTCCTCGGCGCGGGCGAAGCGGGCCAGCCGGGCCCGCTCCGCCGCGCTCAGGATCCCCGCGTTGCGCTCCGCGTGGGCCTGCCGGGGCGCCACCCGTGCGAGGTGGACGCCCGGCACGCCGCACGGGAGCGGTGGTGGCAGCGGGTCAGCCGACGACATCGCCCGGGGCGGCCGCGGGTTCCGGTGACAGCAGCTGGACCGCGCCGTCCGAGTCGTACGAGCCGAGGAGCAGGAACTCGCTGGTGAAGCCGGCGATCCGCTTCTTTCCGAGATTGATCACACCGACGACGAGGCGGTCCTTCAGCTCATCGGGCCGGTAGTTGGTGACCTGCGCGCTCGTGGCCAGCACTCCGGCCGGGCCGAAGTCGGCGGTGATCTTGTACGCGGGCTTGCGGGCCTCCGGGAACTCCTCCACCGTCAGGACGCGGCCGACGCGGATGTCGGAGGAGAAGAAGTGGGCCGGGTCGGTCAGGGGCTTGGGCGCGGTGCTGTCGCTCATGGTTCTCGCTCTGATCGTCGGGACGCCACGGTCGGACGTCGTGGCGTGGATGCGGGAAGACGCCTGCCGCTTACGGTAGTTCGAAGGGCAGCGTGATGCCGTCGAGGGCCCGGGCGCAGCGGCAGGTACGGTCGGCGGGGAGCAGCTCCACGGTGCGCAGGACGAGGGACCTCATCCGCTCGGTGTTCGCGGCGAAGACCTTGAAGACCTCGTCCTGGGACACGCTCTCCTCCTCGTCCAGGCCCGCGTCCAGGTCGGTGACGAGGGCCAGGGAGGTGTAGCAGACCGCGAGTTCGCGGGCGAGCACCGCCTCCGGTGTGCCCGTCATGTTCACCAGGGACCACCCCTGGGCCGCATACCACTGCGACTCCGCGCGGGTCGAGAAGCGCGGCCCCTCGATGACCACCATGGCGCCGCCGGTGCGCACGCCCTCACCGCCCGCCTCGGCCACCGCGGCCGTGCCGTGCGCGCAGTACGGGTCGGCGAACGGGACGTGGACCGCGCCCCGTTCGTGGAAGGTCTGGACGCGGCCGCTCGTCCGGTCGACCAGCTGGTCGGGGACGACGATGGTGCCGGGGCCCAGGTCGCGGCGCAGCGAGCCGACCGCGCAGGGGGCCAGGATCTGCCGGACACCGGCCGCGCGCAGGGCCCAGATGTTCGCCCGGTAGTTGATCCGGTGCGGCGGGTACTCGTGGTCGCGGCCGTGCCTCGGGAGGAAGGCCACCCGGCGGCCCGCGACCGTGCCGATGGCCAGCGGAGCGGAGGGATCGCCGAACGGGGTGGTCACCTCGACCTGTTCGGCGCCTTCGAGCAGCTCGTAGAAGCCGCTGCCGCCGATGACGCCTATCTCCGCCGGTGCGGATGTCGATGCCGTGCTCACGCTCGTACCACCTGGATCTCGGTCAGGGTCTGGACGGTGGGGTGGGGGCCGTGCTCGGCCAGGCCCTCGGGGGCCGGGTCCTCCGGACGCTGGACCCGTACGGTCTGCCAGCCGGCCGCCGCCGCGGCGGCCAGCTCGGCCGGCGCGTCGCTGAGGAAGAGGATCCGCCCGGCCGGGGCCCCGAGGGTCCGGCCGATCCGGCGGTAGGAGTCCGGGGCGTCCTTGGGCCCGGTGTTCTCCAGGTCGAAGTAGCCGTCAAGGTGGCGGGTCAGGTCGCCGTACGCCGTGGTCGCGAACCAGTCGCGCTGGGCCGCGGCGGCCCCGGAGGAGTAGACGTAGCGGCCGATGCCCGCCTCGGCCCAGGCGGCGAGCGCCCCGGGCACGTCACCGTAGACGTGCCCGGCGAGGCTGCCGTCGGCGTACCCCTCGGCCCAGATCCGCGCCTGGACCGCCTTGAGCGGGGCGGCCTTGACGTCGGCGTCGGCCCACCGGGTCAGGGTGCGGACGGCGTCCGCCTCGTCGGCCGCGCCGGTCGCGCGGACCAGTTCGCCGTGGAGCGGGGTGTCCCGGTGCGCGGCGAACCAGCCGGCGATCCTCTGGCGTGCGTACGGGAAGAGGACCTGGCGGACGTGGGCGGCCGAACCGGTGGTGCCTTCGATGTCGAGCACCACCGCCTCGGCGGTGAGGACGTTCATCCGGCGGCCGCCAGCAGCGCGTCCAGGCGCGGGAAGCGCCGGGCGATCGGGTCGCCGGTGAAGTCGCCGACCCAGCCGTCCTCGCGCTCGAAGAAGCGGATCGCGCAGAACTCCGGCTCCGGCCCCATGTCGAACCAGTGGGTGGTGCCCGCCGGTACCGACAGCAGGTCGCCCGCCTCGCACACCACCGCGAGGACCTTGCCCCCCAGGTGCAGGTAGAAGCAGCCGGTGCCGTGTGCGAAGAAGCGGACCTCGTCCTCGCTGTGCCGGTGCTCCTCCAGGAAGGCGGAGCGCGCGCCCGCGGCCTTCTCCCGCCAGGCGTCGCTGTCCTCGGGGTGCAGCATCACCACGTCGACGAGGCGCAGGCCCTCGGCGGCGCGGAGTGCGTCGACCTCGGTGCGGTAGCGCTCCAGCACCTCGGCGGGGTCGGTTCCGCCGACGACCGGGCCGCGCACCTCCCAGTGGCGCAGCTCGACCGCGTGCTCGCGCAGGGCGGCGGCGATCTCGTCGGCGTCGCGCGTCCGCAGCAGTACGGTCTCCGGAGCGTCGTCCGGCATGACGTGGAGCAGGGTCATCCGTGGCCTCCCTGGCCGGTGGCGAGTACGAGTTGCCGGCAGACGGCCTCGATGCATTCGAGCCGGTTGCGGGCCTGGGCGAGGTCCCGGCCCCAGACCGTCACCCCGTGGTCGGTGATCAGCAGGCCGGGTGCCCGTTCGGGGCTTCCCGCGGGGGCGCCCGAGCGCAGGTACGCCTCCAGGTCGGCGGCGATCCGCGGTACCTCGGCGTGGTTGGCGAAGACCGGCAGGGTGGTGCGCGAGGGGTCGGACAGGCCGAGGGCCTTGAGGAGTTCGTGGCCGGCCAGCTCCAGGGTCCGGGTCCCGCCGGCCGCGCCGACACGGCTCGCCACGGCGGTGGCGTACGGCGAGTGGACGTGGACGACGGCGCCGGCGTCGGTGGTCCGGTAGACGGCGGCGTGGATGCACGTCTCGGCGGACGCCCGCGGCCCGCCCTCCTCGGCGGGTTCCCCCGTCCGGGCGTCCACGAGAACGGTGTCGGCGGCGGTGAGGTCGCCCTTGTCCCGGCCGCTGGCGGTGATCAGGGCGTGCCCGGATTCGCCGGACAGCCGTACCGAGAGGTTGCCGGAGGTGGCGGGCATCCACCCGCGCTCGTAGAACCGGCGGGAGAAGCGGGCGAGGTCGGCGCCGAGCCGCTGCCGGGTCGAGGCCGGACGCAGGGACTCCTTCTCGGTGACCACGGCGGTGACGAGCTCGGCCGGGGTGACGTCGAAGGCGGGGTTGTAGACGCCCGCGCCCGCCGGGGCGACCGCGGTGCCCGCGAAGGAGGTCACCTCGTGCGCGGGGCGCTCCTCGATGACGATCCCGGAGCCGTCGGGCAGCGCGGGGTCCCGGGTGGACTCGGGGGCGACCACGATGAAGGGGATGCGGTGGTGGGCGGCGGCCAACGCGAGGCCGTAGGTGCCTATCTTGTTGGCGACGTCCCCGTTGGCGGCGATCCGGTCGGCTCCGACCAGGACCACGTCGACCAGGCCGCGCGCGAGGGCGGACGCGGCGGCGGAGTCCACGCAGAGCCGGTACGGCACCCCGGCCTCGCCCAGCTCCCAGGCGGTCAGCCGGGCGCCCTGGAGCAGGGGCCGGGTCTCGTCGACCAGGACCTCCTCGACCAGACCGCGCCCGGACAGCTCGATGATCACCCCCAGGGCGGTGCCCAGCGCGGCGGTGGCCAGCCGGCCCGTGTTGCAGTGCGTCAGGATGCGCAGCGGCCGGTCGGGGGTGAGCGAGAGCACCAGCTCGCAGGCGCGGTCCACGGCGGCCCGGTTGACGGTGATGTCCTCGTCCAGCATGGCGAGGGCCTCGTCGAGGACGGCCTGTTTGCCGTCGCCCAGGACGCCCAGCACCCGTTCGACGGCCCATGCCAGGTTGACGGCAGTGGGCCGGGCGGCGGCGATCCGGGCCGCGTCCGCGCGCACGGCGGCCCGGTCGAGGGTGCCCGCGGCCTCATCGGTGTGCCGGAACGCCGACAGGGCGACGCCCAGGGCACCGGCCAGACCGATGGCGGGCGCGCCCCGCACGGCCAGGGTCTGGATGGCGTCGATCAGCTGGTCGACGGTCTCCAGCCGCAACAGCCGGTACTCATGGGGCAGGGCCCGCTGGTCGACGGCCAGCACCACCCCGTCGGACCACTCCAGCGAGGGGCGCGGCGTGCGGACGGAACTCGGCTTCGGGGCCACGGGTCAGTCCTCCGGTCCGAAGTCGAGCCCGCCGCCGAGTCGTACGGTGACGCACTGGCCGAGGCGGTTGGTGGTGGTGTGCAGGACGGTCGCGTCGACCGAGCCGAGGAGTTCGAGCAGGCCCTCCGCGCTGAAGGACTGGGAGGCGAAGCCGCCCTCGCCCTGGAAGGCGACGCCGCCGTAGTCGCCGGGGACCTCGTCGAGCTCCTCGATGCCGCAGGCCGTGTAGTAGGCGCGGCGGACCGCGGTGGTCGACGGCTGTTCGTCGAAGACGGAGATCACACCGATTCCGCCTGCCGCGGCGGCGCTGTGGAGCACCTTCTCGGGCTCGGCGAAGTTGCCCAGCAGGTTGAACGGGAACAGCTGCAGCGGGCGCCGGCCGCCGATCTCGAGGGCCCAGGAGCTGCTGTGCAGCACGTCGCCCAGGAGACCGCGGGCCTGCCCGTCGAGGCCCTCCTCGTGGATGCGCCGGTTGAGGCGGGCGATGGCGCCGGGCGAGATGTCAATGCCCAGGTAGGGCAGGCCGGCGGCGCGCGCGACCTCCAGGGCCCGTCCGTCGTAGCAGCCCAGTTCGACCAGGCTGTCACAGCGGTGACGGATGGCGGACTTCAGCGCCGCGAGGCCCTCCATCTGGAGATAGGAGAGCAGCTCGTCGGGGAAGTGGGCGGCACGCATGATGGCGGGTGCGCCGCCGTCGCGGTAGAAGGAGCCTGCGGGGAGGGTCTCGCTCGCGCCGCCTTCCGTACGTGTGAACGCGGTGGATCTCAAAGCTGTTTCACCTCTCGGGGGATGCCCGGCGCCGTTCGGCTCGTGGTTCTCACTGCTCGGGGCGGAAGCGGTTGATGGCGTCGATGTGCCGGGCGCGCAACTCGTGGTCGCGCACGCCCAGGCCCTCCTCGGGGGCCAGCGCGAGGACGCCGACCTTGCCCTGGTGGAGGTTGCGGTGGACGTCGTACGCGGCCTGGCCGGTGTCCTCCAGGGAGTACACCTTCGACAAGGTGGGGTGGATCTTGCCCTTGGCGATCAGGCGGTTGGCCTCCCAGGCCTCGCGGTAGTTGGCGAAGTGGGAGCCGACGATCCGCTTCAGCGACATCCACAGGTAGCGGTTGTCGTACTCGTGCATGTAGCCCGAAGTCGAGGCGCAGGTGGTGATGGTGCCGCCCTTGCGGGTGACGTAGACGCTGGCGCCGAAGGTCTCCCGGCCGGGGTGCTCGAAGACGATGTCGACGTCCTCGCCGCCGGTGAGCTCGCGGATGCGCTTGCCGAAGCGCTTCCACTCCTTGGGGTCCTGGGTGTGCTCGTCCTTCCAGAACCTGTAGCCCTCGGCGTTGCGGTCGATGATCGCCTCGGCGCCCATGGAGCGGCAGATGTCGGCCTTCTGGTCGCTGGAGACGACGCAGATGGGGTTGGCGCCGCCGGCCAGGGCGAACTGGGTGGCGTACGAGCCGAGGCCGCCGCTGGCGCCCCAGATGAGCACGTTGTCGCCCTGCTTCATCCCGGCCCCGTTGCGCGAGACCAGCTGGCGGTACGCGGTCGAGTTGACCAGGCCCGGTGCCGCCGCCTCCTCCCAGCTGAGGTGGCCGGGCTTCGGCATCAACTGGTTGGACTTCACCAGCGCGATCTCCGCCAGGCCGCCGAAGTTGGTCTCGAAGCCCCAGATGCGCTGCTCGGGGTCCATCATCGTGTCGGAGTGGCCGTCGGGGCTCTCCAACTCCACCGACAGGCAGTGCGCGACCACCTCGTCACCCGGCTTCCAGGCGTTGACGCCGGGGCCGGTACGCAGGACCACGCCCGCCAGGTCGGAGCCGATGACGTGGTACGGCAGGTCGTGCCGCTTGGCGAGCGGCGAGGTCCGCCCGTACCGCTCCAGGAAGGCGAAGGTCGGCAGGGGTTCGAAGATCGAGCTCCACACCGTGTTGTAGTTGACCGAGGACGCCATGACGGCCACCAGGGCCTCGCCCGGGCCCAGTTCGGGCACCGGCACCTCGGTCACGTGCAGGGACTTGCGCGGATCCCGTTCGCCGGTGGGGATGCCGTCGAACATGGCGGTGTCCTCGGCACGCAGCACGACCGCCCGGTAGGACTCGGGCAGGGGCAGGGCCGCGATGGCGCCGGGTGACCGGTCGGCGGCGGGGGCGAGAAGGGTGTCGAGGAGCTGCCTCATGCCACGGCCTCCTTCGTACGGGGCCGCACACGGACCAGCAGGGGGCCGGCGGGGCGCAGAGCCATGCCGAGGTCCACGGGGACCCGTCGGCCCGGTGGATCGTGCGCTTCGACGTCGAAGCGCTGGAGGACGGCCGCGAGCACGATGACCGCCTCCTGCGTCGAGAAGTGCTGCCCGATGCAGGCGCGAGGGCCGCCGCCGAAGGGGAACCAGGCGTACCGCGGGCGGGCCGCCTCGGCCTCGGGCGTGAAGTGTTCGGGGTCGAAGTCGTCCGGCCGCGCCCAGTAGGCGGGGTGCCGGTGGGTGACCCAGGGAGCCAGGTAGACGTCGGCCCCCGCCGGGATGCGGAACCCGTCCACCTCGGCCTCGGCGACCGCACGGCGCCCCATGATGGCGACGGCGGGATAGACGCGCATGGTCTCCTTCAGCACCTGGTTGAGGTACGGCAGGGCTTCCACGTCGGCGGCGCCCGGGCTGCGGCCGGCCAGGACGTCGTCGACCTCGGCACGGGCGCGGGCGCGCACCTCGGCGTCGCCGGCGAGCAGGTGCAGGGCG
Organism: Streptomyces sp. NPDC045998; assembly: GCF_056430285.1. Classification (NCBI taxonomy): domain Bacteria; kingdom Bacillati; phylum Actinomycetota; class Actinomycetes; order Kitasatosporales; family Streptomycetaceae; genus Streptomyces; species Streptomyces sp. NPDC045998. Next base: position 239,722 of record NZ_JBWKLJ010000011.1, on the reverse strand, counting down.
TAGCCGAGCGTCGTCGCGGTGGTCTCGTAGCCGGCCAGCAGGAAGATCAGGACCTGATCGCGGACGGCGTCGGCGCTCAGTCCCGAACCGTCCTCGTCGCGGGCCCGGACCAGCAGCGAGATCATGTCGTCGGCCTCGTCGGCGCCGGCGCGCTGGGCGATGATCCGGTCGCAGATCCCGAACAGCTCGCGCTGGGCGGCCTGCGTCCGGCGGTTGGCGGGAGTGGGCCACGTCCGGGGCAGCCGCACGGGCGAGACCCCGCGGCGCAGCACGCTCTCGCCGATGACCGGGAACTGGCGGCGCACCACGTCCACGGCGGCCTCGATGTCGGCTCCGAAGAGAATACGGCTCACCGCACGAAGGGCAAATTCCGTCATTACCGCGGACACGTCCACGACACCGTCGGGCTGTGTCTGCCAGCCGGAGACGGACCGAATTATTTCAGCATGCACCGCGCCCGCGTATTCGTTCACCCGGCGCCGGGTGAACAACGGCTGAACCATGCGCCGCTGGAAGATGTACTCGTCGTCCTGGCTGGTGAGCAGGCCATTTCCGACGGATTCCCGGATCTCGGTGTACGTCGGATTGTCCTTGCGGAAATTGGCCGACTGCGAGGCGAGTACCTGCTGGACACCGTCGGCGGAGAAGACCCCGTACATCTCGGTCCGCGCGCCCGGCGGGCCGGCCTGGAAGCGCACCACGTCGCCGACGGTGCTCCGGGCCCGGAGGTAGGCCGCCAGCACATCGTGCCGCAGCTCCTTGAGCGATCCGAGTAGAGGGTGGCCGACGACCAGCGGTACCTGTCTCACGGACTTCCTTTCCGGTCGAATTTCCTGGGACTCAGGATTCTGGCCAGATCACACCACGCTCCGCCAGGGGGGTAAGTGGAGTGTCCATATTTTTCCGAATGATCCAGGCAGGCGGTTCTCCGGTACCGGGAACCTATTGCCGGTGTGCCTGGTATCAGGAATACCAGGCACCGGAATTTCTGGATCGGCACGGACACATCCGTGCAGGCTGTGACCCTGAAGTCAGCATGCGATCGACTGAGCAGGGGAATCGTGAGTTCATCCGTGTGGTCACCGTTGACGGCCTACCAGCGCGACATCTGGGTGGCGCATGCACTGTTTCCACGGCTTCCCCAGTTCAACCTGTACCTGGCGCGCCGCTTCTCGGGCGCGGTGCGGACCGAGGAGCTCGCGGCGGCGCTCGGCGCCGTGGCGGCCCGTCACGACGCGCTCCGGCTGGAGTTCCGTGAGGTGGACGGCGTCCCGCAGCAGCGGGTGGCGCAGACCCGGCCGCAGGTCGAGGTGCTGGACTTCAGCGGGAGCGGAGCGGACGCCGGCGCCCGCATCACCGAGTGGATCGAGGCCGCGTACGACCGGCCGTTCGCCCTCGGCGAGGGACCGGCCTGCGAACTCGCCGTGCTCAAGGAGAGCGCGGACGCCGCCCACGTCTTCATCAGGGCGCACCACATCGTGGCGGACGCGTGGGCGCTGAACCTGCTGCTCGCGCAGACCGTCGCGGCGGCGGCCGGCGAGGAGCCGGCTCCCGGCGCGGAGCCGGAGCCGTCGGCCCTGGCCGCCTTGGCGGACGAGGAGCGCTACCGCGGCTCGGCGCAGTACGCGAAGGACCAGGAGTACTTCCGCACCATGCTGGCCGGGCTGGAGCCCCCGCTGTTCGCCCGCAAGGCGCCCAGCGGGCAGCGCACTTCGGCCCGGCACTCCTTCGCGCTGCCGGCCGGCGCCGTCGCCCGGATCCGGGAGCGCGGCGAGTCGCCGTTCGCCTTCGTCGCGGCGGCCTTCGCGGTGCACCTCTCGCGTCTGCACCTGACCGAGGACGTGGTGCTGGGTGTTCCCCTGTTCAACCGCCGCGGCCGGGACCAGCGCCGCACGGTCGGGCAGTTCGCCAACACCCTGCCGCTGCCCGTGAGGGCGGACGCGTCCGCCACCTTCACCGAACTGGTCGTCTCCGTCCTGCGGGACTCGCGCGAACTCCAGCGCCATGAGCGGATGCCGCTGGGCGACGTGCTGCGCGAGGCGCCGGCCGCCGTCGGAGGGGGCGCGGCCCGGTCGCTGTTCGACGTGACGCTCTCGTACGTCCAGTGGCCCGCCGCCCACGACCTGCCCGGCACCACGCAGGAGACCACCGGCGCCACCCGCGCCCACGACCACGATGTGCTCGCGGTCGTCGTGAACGAGGTCGCGGACGGCGAGGACGTCCTGGTCGAGCTCGACTACGCCACCGACGTCTTCGACTCCGACTTCCCCGTCGAGTCCTTCGGCCGCCATGTGCGGAACCTGGTGCTCGCCGCCCTGGAGACACCCGACCGTCCGGTGTCCACGCTCTCCGCGCTCGACCCGAAGGAGCGGGCCGAGCTGGTCGAGGGCCACAACCGCACCAGCGCCGCCTTCCCCGAGGACGCCACCCTGCACGGCCTCTTCGCGGAGCAGGCCGCCCGCACCCCCGACCGTACGGCCGTGACCGGCCCCGGTCCGGACGACTCCCTCACCTACGCCGAGCTCGACGACCGCGCCGCCCGCCTCGCGCACGCCCTGCGCGGCGACGGCGTCGAGCCCGGCGACCGGGTCGCGGTGCTGATGGAGCGGTCGCCCGCGCTGCTGCCCGCGGTCCTCGGTGTGCTCAAGGCGGGCGCCGCCTACGTGCCGGTGGACCCGGGCCACCCGGCCGAGCGGATCCGGCTGCTGCTGGAGGACAGCGGTGCACGTGCCGTACTGACCGGGCCCGGCGCACCCGCCCTGCCCGAACTCCCCGGCGTGGTCGTCCGACGGGCCGACGGGGAACTGCCCGAGGTGCCGGCCGGGGCCCTGCCCGAGCGGGCCGGACCGCGCAACCTGGCCTACGTCCTGTACACCTCGGGTTCCACCGGCCGCCCCAAGGGCGTCATGGTCGAGCACCGCTCGGTGGTCAACCGGCTGAACTGGATGCAGCGCGGCTACCCGATCGGCCAGGACGACGTCCTGCTCCAGAAGACCCCGGTCACCTTCGACGTGTCCGTGTGGGAGCTGTTCTGGTGGCAGTCGGCCGGCGCCGGGCTGACCCTCCTCGCACCGGGGGCCGAGAAGGACCCGCGGGAGATGCTGGACACGATCGCGGACCGGAAGGTCACCGTCGCGCATTTCGTGCCCTCCATGTTCGGCCAGTTCCTGGAGCTGCTGGAGGAGCGCCCCGAACTCGTCCGGCGGGCCGCGTCACTGCGCCGGATCTTCTGCTCCGGCGAGGCCCTCCAGCCCGAACATGTCAACCGCTTCAACCGGGTCTTCGCTTCGGCGTCGGCGGCGCCCGCGCTGGTCAATCTGTACGGCCCCACCGAGGCCACCGTCGACGTCTCGTACTGGGACTGCCCCACCGGCCCGGACACGCGGGTGGAGCGGGTCCCGATCGGCCGGCCCATCGACAACACCGAGCTGCACGTCCTCGACCCGTACGGCAACCCGCAGCCCGTCGGCGCCCCCGGCGAGCTGTGCATCGCCGGCGTCGGTCTGGCCCGCGGCTACCTGGGGCGTCCGGACCTCACGGCGCAGTCCTTCGTCGACCACCCGTTCACACCCGGCGAACGCCTCTACCGCACCGGGGACCTGGCCCGCCGGCTCGCCGACGGCAGCCTGGAGTACCTGGGCCGGATCGACGGACAGGTCAAGATCCGCGGCAACCGCATCGAGCTCGGCGAGGTCGAACACCGGCTGTCGCTGGTCCCGGGCGTCCGCGGCGCGGTGGTCCTGCACCGCGTCTCGCAGGACCGCGGCGGCTCGCTCATCGGCGCGTACCTGGCCGACTCCGAGCTCGACCAGTCCCTGCTGCGGTCGGAACTCGCCCGTGACCTGCCCGAGTACATGATCCCCGCCCGGTTCGCGCGGATCGACGCGATCCCGCTGACCCCCAACGGCAAGGCGGACCGGCGCACCCTGCTGCGGACCCTGCCGCACCGCACCGCCGCCGACGCCTCCGCGCACACCGCCCCGCGCGACGCGACCGAGCAGGCGCTGGCGGAGATCTGGTCCGAGGTGCTGGGCGCCGAACGGGTCGGCGTCCACGACGACTACTTCGTGCTCGGTGGCGACTCCATCACCATGCTGCGCGTCCGGGCCGCGGCCGAGAAGCGCGGCCTGGCCGTCACCCTCCCCGACATGGCCCGCTACACCACCATCGCGACCCTGGCCCCCCAGGTGCGCCCCCTCGACCCGCAGACCACCCCGCAGGCGGCGCCTCTAGAGCCGTTCGCGCTGGTCACCGGTATGGACAAGGCCAGGCTGCTGGGGATGGGCGCCGTCGACGCGTACCCGGCCACCCAGCTGCACCTGGGCATGATCTACCACGGCAGCGAGGAGGGCAGCACCACCGTCTACCGCGACGTGTTCCGCTACCGGCTGCGCGTCGACTGGGACGAGCGGGCCTTCCGCGCCGCATACGCGCGGCTGCTCGAGCGGCATCCCGTGCTGCGGTCCTCCTTCTCCCTGGGCGAGTACACCGAGCCGCTCCAGATCGTGCACCCCGAGGTCACCGGCACCCTGGACGTCGTCGACCTGCGCGGCGCCGAAGCCGAAGCCGAGACGCGGGTCCTCGCCCACATCGAGGAGCGCCGCCACTTCCCGTACGACCACGAGCGGCCGGGGCTGCACCACACCCGGGTGCACGTCCGGGAGGGCGTGCTGGACCTGGTCCTCAGCTTCCACCACGCCATCCTGGACGGCTGGAGCGTCGCCAACGTGATGAGCGAGCTGCTCCAGGACTACCAGCACGGGCTGGGCGCGCCGGTCGGCCCCGTCCCGGACCGGACGCTGCCGTCCGCCGCCGAGCACGTACGCCAGGAGCGGGCGCTGCTGGACTCGGCGGAGGCCGCCGACTACTGGCGCACCCTGCTCGACGGGGCCGAACCGGCGCAGCTGGACCCGTTCGTGTCCTACGAGGCGCCGCGGGCGGGCGGGGACGTCGTCCACCACATCGAACTCCCCGAGGACGTGGAGCGCGGGGTCAAGGACCTCGCCCGGGAGCACGCGATACCCCTGCGGCTCGTGCTGTTCGCCACGCACTGCCTGACCCTGCGGCTGCTCACGGGGGCCGAGGACGTCACGACCGGCCTGGTCACCCACGGCCGCCCCGAGGTCGCCGAGGCCGAGCGGATGGCCGGCCTGTTCCTCAACACCATGCCGTTCCGGCTGCGCGGCGGCCGGGGATCCTGGCTCGACCTGCTGCGCGACGTCGTCGGCCAGGAGCGGGACTCGCACCCCTACCGGGCCTACCCCCTCAGCGCGATCCAGAGCGACCGCGGCGGCGCCCCGCTGCTGGACACCGCGTTCACCTTCGTGCGGCTGCACAACCTGGAAGCGCAGCTGCGCACCGACCGGCTCGAACTGCTCGACCTGACGACGTACGAGGAGACCAACTTCGGTCTGCTCACCAACGCGATCGTCGACCCGCGCGACGGCCGGGTCCGGCTGCGCCTCAACTGCGCCGGCCGTGCCTTCACCGCCACCCAGGCCGCCCTCTTCGCCGACGTGTACACCGCGGTGCTGCGCCGGATCACGGAACACCCCTCGGAAGCCGTGCAGTTCGACTTCCTGGCGTCCCGGGGTGACCTCCCGGCCAACCCGGCGCCCGAACCGGCCGACGTGGTCAGCAGGTTCACCGCCATGGCGGCCCGGCAGCCCGACGCGGAGGCCGTCGTGTTCGGCGACGTCCGCTGGACCTACCGCGACCTCGACCGGGCCGCCTCCCAGGTCACCGCACGGCTGCGGGAGCTCGGCGTACCGGTCGGCGCCGGGGTGGGCATCGCCCTGGACCGCTCGCCGGAGATGATCGCCACCGTGCTCGGCGTCCTGCGCGCCGGCGCGGCCTGCGTCCCCCTCGACGTCAGCTACCCGGCCGAGCGGATCGCCCTGATGATCGGGCGGGCGGCGCCGTTCCGGGTCATCGCCCACGCCGCGCACGCCGCTCTCGTGCCCGACCCGGAGCTCCTGCTCCCCGTGGAGACGATCCCGATGCCGGGTACGCCCGGTTTCGAGGAGACCGCCCCCGCGGCGGAGGCGCCGGTCGCGCTGCCGCTCGACAGCCTGTGCCTGATCCTCTTCACGTCGGGCTCCTCCGGTGAGCCCAAGGGCGTCGAACTCCCGCACCGCCTCTGGGCCAACTACACGCAGTGGCAGCTGCGCGCCGAGACCAACGCGCCCGGCGCCCGTACCCTGCAGTTCGCCCCGCTCAGCTTCGACGTCTCCTTCCAGGAGATCTTCTCCACCATGGCCTGCGGCGGCACCCTGCACCTGGTCTCCGAGACCGACCGCCGCGACCCGGCGACCCTGCTGCGCCTCCTCGACGAGCAGGAGATCGAGCGCTGGTTCATGCCGTTCGTCGCGCTCCAGACCGTGGCGGAGACCTCCGACCTGCTGGGCATCCGGCCGCGTGCGCTGCGCATCCTGATCTCCTCCGGTGAGCAGCTGCGCGTCACCGAGGAGCTGCGCCGGTTCTGCGCCGTACGGCCCACCCTGCTGGAGAACCAGTACGGGCCGACCGAGACCAACATCGCAAGCGCCTACCTGCTGTCGGGCGACCCGGCGGACTGGCCCGCCCTGCCGCCCATCGGCACGGCCATCGACGGCGCCGAGATCCACGTCCTGGACGACCGGCTGCGGCCGGTCCCGGTCGGCGTGCACGGCGAGATCTACCTCGGCGGCGCCTGTCTGGCCCTGGGCTACAAGGGCCGCCCGGACCTGACGGAGGAGCGGTTCGTCCCGCACCCCACCCGGGCCGGGGCGCGCCTCTACCGCACCGGCGACGTCGGGCGCGTCCTGCCCGACGGGAACGCCGTGTGGCTGGGCCGCGCCGACGACCAGGTCAAGGTACGCGGGTTCCGCGTCGAGCCGGCCGAGGTGGAGATCGCCATCACCGCCCTGTCCGACGAGTTCCCGGGCATCCGGGGCGCCGCCGTCGTCGCCCAGAAGCGCGGCCCCGGCGGAGAGTCGTTCCTGGTCGGGTTCCTGCTCGGTGAGGAGGGCTCGGCCGACCTGGGCGAGATCCGCACCCGGCTGCGCCGCGTGCTCCCCGACTACATGGTGCCCGCCCACCTGGTGTGGCTGGACCGCCTGCCGATGACCCCGAGCGGCAAGCGGAACGACGCCGCCCTGCGGCGCATGGAACTCAAGACGGCCGAGGCGGTCGCGCCCACCCTGCCGCGCGACGCCATGGAGCAGTCCCTCGCCGCGATCTTCGGGGAGATGCTGAACCTGCCCCACATCGGTGTGCACGACGACTTCTTCGCCTCCGGCGGCACCTCGCTGACCGCGATGCGGCTCATCGTGACCATCGAGAAGCGGTTCGGCCTGCGCATGCCCCTGACCGCCTTCGTCGCCGCGCCGACCATCGCGATGCTCGCCGACAAACTGCGCTCCGGTGCCGCGGTCGCCGCCTTCGACCCGGTCGTGCCCATCAGGGCCGTCGCGTCCGACGAGGGCGGCCGCACCCCGGTCTTCCTGGTCCACCCGCTCGGCGGCAACGTGCTCTGCTACGTACGGCTCGCCCGGCATCTGCCCGACGACCAGCCGCTGTACGCGCTCCAGGCGGCCGGCGGCGAACCGGGCACCGAACCGATCACCACGATGGCCGGACTGGCCCGCAGCTACCTGGACGCGATCAAGCGCGTCCAGCCGGAGGGCCCGTACCGGCTCGGCGGCTGGTCGTTCGGCGGGTTCGTGGCCTTCGAGATGGCGCGCGAGCTGCGCCGGACCGGGGAGGCCGAACTGGCCCAGCTGATCCTGCTGGACTCCATCGCGCCGGATCCGGGCCAGCGGCCCGAGGTCGCCGAACAGGCCATGATGGAGTGGTTCTTCTGGGAGCTGATCTGGGTCGACCGCGGCGGCAGCGCGCCCGTCGACCGGATCCCGGCCGACCTGACCACCGACGACGAGCGGCTGGACTACATCGCCGATCGCGCGGCGGCCGTGGGCATCGTCCCGGTGGCCACGGCCCGGACCGCCATCCGCCGCCTCTTCGAGGTCTACAAGGCGAACTGGAACGCGCTGCGGGACTACACGCCCGCACCCGAGCCGATCGACCTGACCCTGGTCAAGGCGACCGCGCCGCTGCCGGACGTCCTGCGCCCCATGCACGGCGCCGCCCGCACCCTGCACGAGGCCCCGGCGAACGGCTGGGCGACCCTCACCAGCGGCCGCGTCGACGTGGTGGAGGTGCCCGGCGACCACCTGCTGCTCCTGGACGAGCCGTATGTGCAGTCCGTCGGCCAGGCCATCACCCCGCACGCCGTGCCCGACGCGGCGCGGGAACCGCGGGCCGCGGACGCGCCGCACGCACAGACCGAGCACACCTCCGACGAAGGGACCGCACAGTGACGGCCGGCAGGAACATCAAGGCGATCGTCGTAGGGGCGGGCATCGGCGGGCTCACCGCCGCCGCCACCCTGCGCAAGGTCGGCCTGGACGTCGAGGTCTACGAGCGGGCCCGGGAGCTGAGGCCCGCCGGCGGTGCCCTGTCCTTCATGACCAACTCCGTCCTCGCGCTGCGCACGCTCGGCATCGACCTGCGCCTGGAGGAGCACGCGGAGATCCTGGAGGAGCTGCACTTCCTGACCACCTCCGGCAAGGTCATCCGCACCCTGCGGTTCAAGGAGATCTGCGACCGGCTCGGCGCGCCCAGCTTCGGCATCTCCCGCACCCTGCTGCAGCGACTGCTGCTGAAGGAGATCGACGACTGCCCGCTCACCCTCGACGCCGCCGCCACCGGGTACGAGCAGGACGCGGACGGGGTGACCGTACGGTTCGCCGACGGCCGCGAGGCCCGCGGTGACGTACTGATCGGCGCCGACGGCTTCGGCTCGGCGATCCGGCGCCAGGTGGCCGGCCCGGAGGAGCCGCGCGAGACCGGCTACCTGTGCTGGGTCGCCACCCCCGACTTCACCCACCCGCGGGTGCCCAAGCAGTACGGCGCCCACTACTGGGGACGCGGCAAGCGCTTCGGCATCGCCAACATCGGCAACGGCCAGGTCTACTGGTGGGGCACCAAGAACATGCCCGTCGAGCGGGCCCGCGACTGGCGCGGCGGCAAGGACGAGATCCTGGACGCCTACGCAGGCTGGGCCCCGGAGGTCGTGGCGGCCGTCGAAGCCACCCCGATCGAGGCGATCACCGCCTTCCCCGCTCGCGACAGGCCGTTCCTGGAGCAGTGGGGCGACGGCCCGGTGACCCTGCTCGGGGACGCCGCCCACCCGATGATGACCAGCCTCGGCCAAGGCGCCTGCATGGCCGTCGAGGACGCGGCGGTCCTCGCCCACTGCCTGCGCGACGCGATCGCCGCCGGGGACGGCGCCCGCCGGGGGCTGCGCTCCTACGAGGCCGCCCGGCGGGCCCGCACCCGGAAGATCGTCGAGGGTGCCCACGCGCTCAGCGGCCTGGAACAGACCGAGTCGCGGCTGCGCATCCTCGGCCGCGACCTGTTCTTCCGGTTCGCGCCCGCGTCCGTGCTGGACAAGACCAACGCCGAGTACCTCGACTTCGCCCTGGAGGCCGGGCAGTGACCACGTGGAACGCGGCCGACGCCGCCGCCGAGGCGGACCGTCCGCTGAGCCCCCTGGAGCGGTGGTACTGGATCTGCGACCAGATCTCCCCGCTCAACGTCATCTCGCACGCCCGGCTGTACGGGCCCTTCGACGCGGACCTGGCCTCGCGCGCGCTCGCGGCGCTCCAGAGCCGTCACCCCCTGCTGCGGTCCGCGATCACGGCCGACGCACAGGGCCGCAACCCGCGGTTCCGGCCCGCGCCGGGCCGCGAGGTGCCGCTGCGCACCGTCACCGTCACCGCCCCGGCCGCCGGCCCGGACGGTGACGGGGGTGGCGCGGAGGCGTGGGAGCGGGAGGTCAACGCGTACGAGCTCGTCACCGCCGTCAACTGGCGCACGGGGCCGCTGGCCCGCGCCCTGGTCGTGACCCGGCCCGGCGGCGACGGCGCCCCGGACGTGCACGACCTGGTGCTGACCGTGCCGCACTGCATCGCCGACGGCACCACGGTGCTCACGCTGATGCGGCAGTGGGTCGAGCTCGCCGCCGGGATCGCCGCGTCCGAGTCCCAGGACGCGGAGCGGACGCTGCGGACCGGCTCCCTGCGGACCCTGCCCGCGCCCGAGCAGCTCCTGCCGGCCGCCCACCGGGGCCTGGCGGGCCTGCGCAAGGTCGTCGGCCAGCAGATCGCCGACCAGGGCACGGCCAAGCGGATCAAGCCGCGCCGCTTCGAGCCCACGTCCCGCGTGCCGTTCGAGGGCCGCGTCACCCAGCTCCTGGGCCGCTCGCTCGCCGCCGACGAGCTCGGCGAACTCGTCGCGGCGTGCAAGCGCGAACAGACCACCGTGCACGGGGCGCTGGCCGCGGCGATGGCGACCGCGGCGGCGCAGGACGCCGGCGACCGGCCGGGCCCGCTGGTGATCGGCTCGCCCATCACCTTCCGCGACGCGCTGGTCCCGCAGGTCACCGAGGACGAGATCGGCACGTACGTCGCCACCGTGCCCTCGATCGTCGACTACCGGCCGGGCGCCCCCCTGTGGCCGATGGCCCGGGCCATCAGCCGGGACCTCGCGCGCCGCCGACGGCGCGGCGAGCACCTGACGGCCGTCGCCACGCTCGGGCCGGTGGCCCCCAAGTCCGTGGCGAAGAGCGAGCGTTTCCTCCGCTTCATGGAGGAGAAGGGCCCGATCACCCTCTGCGTCTCCAACGTCGGCCGGTACGACTTCCCGGACGCCGTCGGGCCCTGGCGGGTGACCTCGGCCGAGTTCATCGCCGGTCTGTCCGTCAACGCGTACTACTGCGCCGCGATCACCACCGCCCACGGCCGACTCGCCTGGAACTTCACGCACGTCGAGGGCGCCGTCCCCGCGGACAGGGCCGAGCGCCTCGCCGCCTCCTCGCTGGAGGCGGTCCGCACCGCCGTCAAGCACCCGTAGGGGGTGCCTCCTCCCTCCCGCCCACGCAGCACCTACCCCGGAGAACCACCGTGCCGAACAGGACGCCACTGCTGTCCCCCCACGGGAAGGCCGTCGTCATCACCGGAGCCTCCTCCGGTCTCGGCGAGGCATGCGCCCGCAACCTCGCCCGGATCGGCTTCCAGGTGTACGCCGGTGTCCGGCGCACCGAGGACGCCGAACGGCTCACCGCGTCCGGGGCCGCCCGGCTCGTCCCCGTGATCCTGGACGTCACCGACGAGAAGACCATCGCCGCCGCCGTCGACCGGATCGCCGAGGAGAACCCCGAGACCGGCCTCTTCGGTCTGGTCAACAACGCGGGAATCGCCGTGACCGCACCGCTGGAGTGCGTCTCCCCCGAACTGCTGCGCCGGCAGCTGGACATCAACGTGGTCGGGCAGCTGGCGGTGATCCAGGGCTTCCTCCCGCTCCTGCGCACCGGCGCCGGACGGATCGTCAACATCACCTCCGGACTGGGCAACGTCGCCATCCCGTACCTGGGGGCCTACGCGGCGGCGCAGTTCGCGAAGGAAGGGCTCAGCGACGCGCTCCGCCGTGAACTGGCGCCGTTCGGCATCCCGGTCTCCGTCGTCCAGCCCGGAGCGGTCATGACGCCGATCTGGGACAAGATGGCGCTGGAGGCCGGCCGCACCCTCGAGGACGCCCCCGAAGCGGTCGCCGAGCTGTACCGGGACACCTTCCTGCGCTTCCTGGAGACCAACGAGCACTCGGCGCGCACGAGCGCGGTCACGGCGGACGACGTGGCCCGCACCGTCATGCGGGCGCTGGTCGTCAAGCGCCCCCGGACCCGCTACGGCGTCGGCAAGGACGCCACCGGCGGCCGGCTGCTGGCCCGTCTGCTGCCGGACCGGGCCATCGACAAGGTCTTCGGCGGCATCGTCACCGCCGCGTCCTGAGCCGCCGGCACCCTCACCATCCGTCCCGTATGCCCCGCGCAACCCCGCACAGAGAAGGAACACGCATGACCAACACCCCCCAGGAACTCAAGGACCTCTTCCGCCACAGCCTGGAGCTGCTGTCCACGGGTCGCGTCGAGGAGTGGGTGGGCCTGTTCGCCGAGGACGGCGTCCTTGAATTCCCCTACCCCGCCTGGGGCTTCCCGAGCCGGATGCAGGGCCGTGAGGAACTGCTCGCCCAGATGACCATGTTCGGCCAGCAGCTCAAGGTCGCGTTCTCCGAGCCCGAGTTCTACGCCGCCGGCGAGGACGGCCTGGTCATCGCCGCGTTCACCGGTGAGGCGACCCTGCTGGCGACGGGCGGCCAGTACACCCAGACGTACCTGTCGGTGGTCCGCTTCGAGGACGGCCGGATCACGCTCTACCGCGACTTCTGGAACCCGTGGCTGGTCATGGAGGCCGCAGGCGGCGAGATCGCCTGGAAGCAGGCGCTCCAGGCCCTCGCCGCCGGAACGGGCACCGCGGCCTCCTGACCGGCCGCCCACCCCTCGCGGCCCCGGCCACCACCCGGGGCCGCGCCCCTCGTCCGCACCTCACAGGAGACACACCCCAGATGATCGACCAGCACGGCAGCGACAGCAGCGCAGCGACGGACGCGGACCGAGCACGGGACGAGCCGATCGCCGTGATCGGCCTGTCCTGCCGGCTGCCCGGGGCCGAGGGCCCCGGCGCCTTCTGGGAACTCCTCAGGTCGGGCCGCGACGCGATCGGCGAGGTGCCGGAGGGCCGTTGGGAGTCCCCGGCCGGCGGGCACCACGGCCCCGACGGCCCGCCGGAGCGGCGCGGCGGGTTCATCGCCGACGCCGACGCCTTCGACGCCGCCTTCTTCGGCATCTCGCCGCAGGAAACCCTGGCGATGGACCCGCAGCAGCGGCTGATCCTCGAACTCGCCTGGGAGGCCCTCGAGGACGCCCGTATCCTCCCCGGCAGCCTCGAAGGCAGCAGCACCGGCATCTTCATCGGCGCCATCTGGGACGACTACGCCAAGCTGCTCCACTCGTACGGCGCGCCCGCCATCGGCCCGTACACCGTGACCGGCGCCCACCGCGGCATCATCGCCAACCGGGTCTCCCACGCCCTGGGCCTCCAGGGCCCGAGCCTCACCCTCGACAGCGCCCAGTCCTCCTCGCTCGTCGCGGTGCACGCGGCGTGCGCCAGCCTGCGCAGCGGAGAGTCGACCACGGCCCTGGCCGGCGGCGTCAACCTCAACCTCATACCGGAGAGCACCCTCGCCCTCGCCCGCCTGGGCGCCCTCTCCCCGGACGCCCGCTGCCACGTCTTCGACGCCCGGGCCAACGGCATCGTGCGCGGCGAGGGCGGCGGCCTCGTCGTCCTCAAGCCCCTGTCGGCCGCCCTGGCCGACGGCGACCCGGTCTACTGCGTGATCCGGGGCAGCGCCGTCAACAACGACGGTGCCACTCCGGGCCTGACCACTCCGGGCGAGGCCACGCAGAGCGCCGCACTGCGCGCCGCCTGCCGCCGGGCCGGCATCGACCCGGCCCACCTCCAGTACCTGGAGCTGCACGGCACCGGCACCCCCGTCGGCGACCCGATCGAGGCCCGGGCCGTCGGCGCCGTCACCGCCCCCGGCCGCCCGGACGAGCACCCCCTGCGCGTCGGCTCCGCGAAGACGAACGTCGGCCACCTGGAAGCCGCCGCGGGCATCGTCGGCCTGCTGAAGGTGGCCCTGAGCATCCGCCACCGGGCACTGCCGCCCAGCCTCCACTACGACGTCCCGAACCCGGCGATCCCCCTGGACCGGCTGCGGCTGCGCGTACAGGACGAGCTCGGCCCCTGGCCGCGGGAGGACGCCCCGCTGCTCGCCGCCGTCGCCTCGCTCGGCATCGGCGGCACCAACTGCCACATGGTGCTGGCCGAGCCGCCCGCCACCGCCCCTGGGGACGCGGCGGACGCGGCGGACACGGCGGTTACGGCGGTTACGGCGGTTACGGCGGAGGGCCCGCAGCCGGAAGCGCCGCTGCCGTGGGTGCTGTCGGGCCGCACCGAAGCGGCGGTACGCGCCCAGGCCCAGCGGCTCGCCGACCACATCGACGCCCGTCCGGCCGCCGGTGTCGCCTCCACCGGCCTCTCCCTGGCCACCACCCGGACCGCCTTCGAACACCGTGCCGCCGTCGTGGCGGGCACCCGCACGGAGCTGCTGGCGGGGCTGCGCGCCCTGGCCGGCGGACTGCCGTCCGCGCACGTGGTCACCGGTACCGTCCGGCCGGGCCGCACCGCCGTCCTGTTCGGCGGCGGCGGCAGCCAGCGCGTCGGCATGGGCCGTGAGCTGTACGCCGCCCACCCCGTCTACGCCGCCGCCTTCGACGCGGTCTGCGACGAACTCGACCGGCACCTCGACCGGCCCGTCCGCGCGCTGATCTTCGCCGAGCCCGGCAGCGCGGACGCCGCCCTGCTCGACCGCACCGACTACGCCCTGCCCGCACTGCTGGCGGTCGAGGTCGCCCTCTACCGGCTCTACGAGAGCTGGGGCGTCACTCCCGACTACGTCACCGGCCACTCCATGGGCGAGCTGGCGGCCGCGCACGTCGCCGGGGTCCTCTCCCTGCCGGACGTCTGCACCCTGGCCGCCGTCCGCGCCCGCCTCATCCAGTCCCGTGCGGGCGGCGCCATGGCCGCCGTACAGGCGGGGGAAGAGGAGGTCCTCGCGTCGTTCGAGACCCTCGGCGAGCACGTCGGCGCCGTGGCCATCGCCGGGCTCAACTCCCCGGACGGGACCGTCGTCTCGGGTGACGAGGACGCCGTGCTCGCGGTGTGCGCGTACTGGCGTGAGCAGGGCCGCAAGTGCAAGCGGCTCGCCGTCACCGTCGCCGGTCACTCGGCGCACATGGACGCCATCCTCGACGAGTTCGAGCGGACCGCGAGGACCCTCGACTACCGCGCCGCCCGCATCCCCGTGGTGTCCAACGTCACCGGCCGGATCGCCACGGACGAGCAGCTCACCGACCCCCGCTACTGGGTCCGGCACATCCGTGCCACCGTGCGGTTCGCGGACGGGGTGCGCTCCCTGCGCGACGCGGGGGTCACCACGTTCCTGGAACTCTCCCCGACCCCGGTGCTCACCCAGGCCGTGACCGCCACGCTGGAGGGCGACGGGCCCCGCCCGGCCGTCTTCCCGGCGCTCGCACGCGACGGCGGTGAGCGGCAGTCCGCGATGGCCGCCCTGGCCCGGCTGCACACGGCCGGGGTGGAGTGCGACTGGCACGCGGTGTTCCCGGCCGGTACTCCGCTGGTCTCCCTCCCGCCGTACGCGTTCCAGCGCAAGCGCTACTGGCCCGACCCGGCCGGCCGGCCCCGGGCCCAGGGCAGCGGCGGCCTGCGCGCGCTCGGCACCCCGGACGGCGGCGAAGCCGACGGCACGGCGGCGGTGCTGCGCGGCCGGCTCGCCCCGCTGTCCACCGCGGAGCAGGAACACGCCCTGCGGGAGCTGATCGACGCCGCCGCCGCGGTGGTCCTGCAACAGGCCGGGGAGGAACCGCTCGACCCGGCCGCGGCCTTCTCCGACCTCGGGTTCGGTTCCCTGCGCGCCGTCGAGCTGCGCGGCCACCTCGAAACCGCGACCGGACTGAGGCTGCCGGCGTCGCTGCTCTTCGACTACCCGACCCCCGCGGCGCTCGCCGCGCACCTGCGGGAGCAGCTGTCGGCGGACCCGGGGGCGACGGCGGAGGCGCGGCCGCAGACGGTGTCGGTCGCGGCGGCGGACGACGATCCGATCGTGATCGTGGGGATGAGCTGTCGTTTCCCGGGTGACGTCGTGGACCCCGAGGGGTTGTGGCGGCTGGTCGCCGAGGGCCGGGAGGGGATCTCGGAGTTCCCGGTGAACCGTGGCTGGGATCTGGAGGGTCTCTACGATCCGGATCCCGAGCGGCGCGGTACGTCCTATACGCGGCACGGCGGGTTCCTGCATGACGCCGACCGCTTCGACGCGGAGTTCTTCGGGATCAGCCCGCGCGAGGCGCTGGCCACCGATCCGCAGCAGCGGTTGCTGCTGGAGACGGCATGGGAGGCGTTCGAGCGCGCCGGGATCGACCCCACCGGGCTGCGCGGCAGCCAGACCGGCGTGTTCACGGGCCTGATGTCCCCGGACTACGGTCCCCGCCTGCACGAGGCCGTGGAGGACACCGACGGTTATCTCCTGACGGGCAGTTCGAACAGTGTGGCGTCGGGTCGGGTGGCGTACACGTTCGGCCTGGAGGGCCCGGCGGTCAGCGTGGACACGGCCTGCTCGTCGTCGCTGGTGGCGCTGCACCTGGCCGTACAGGCCCTGCGGCGCGGCGAGTGCACCATGGCACTCGCCGGCGGTGTGACCGTGATGTCCACCCCCGGAACCTTCGTGGAGTTCAGCCGCCAACGCGGCCTGTCCCAGGACGGCCGCTGCAAGGCCTTCTCCGACGACGCCGACGGCACCGGCTGGGGCGAAGGCGCCGGCCTGCTCCTGCTGGAGCGGCTGTCCGACGCCCGCCGCGCCGGCCGCCGCGTCCTGGCCGTCATACGAGGCAGCGCCGTCAACCAGGACGGCGCCAGCAACGGACTGACCGCCCCCAACGGCCCTTCACAGCAACGGGTGATCCGGCAAGCCCTCGCCTCGGCGGGGCTGTCGGGTGCCGACGTCGACGTGGTCGAAGCCCACGGCACCGGAACGAAGCTGGGCGACCCCATCGAAGCGCAGGCACTGCTGGCCACCTACGGCCAGGACCACGACCCCGACAACCCCTTGTGGCTCGGGTCGGTCAAGTCCAACATCGGCCACACCCAAGCCGCCGCAGGCGTGGCCGGGGTCATCAAGATGGTGATGGCCATGCACCACGGCACCCTCCCGGCCACCCTCAACGTCACTGAAGCTTCCCGCCAGGTGGACTGGTCGGCAGGCGCCGTGAACCTGTTGACCGAAGCCCGGCCCTGGGAAGCACCAGGCCGCCCGCGCCGCGCCGCGGTATCCGGCTTCGGCATCAGCGGCACCAACGCCCACCTCATCCTCGAAGAACCCGAACCGCACACCGCCGACGAACCCGCCCAGCCGACCGCGGGCCCCGTGTCGAGCGGCCCTGTGCTCTGGCCGCTGTCCGCCGCCGGTCCCGAGGCGCTCCGGGCTCAAGCCGCGCGCCTGCGCGACCACCTCACCACCGAGGCGCCCGCCGCCGACGCGGTGGCGGTCGCCCATGCCCTCGCCACGACCCGCGCGGCGCTCGGACACCGGGCCGTGGTCGTCGGCTCCGAGCGGGCCGAGTTGCTCGCCGCGCTGGACGCCTTCGCCCAGGGCGACAGCCCGGCGGCCGTACGGACCGGCGTGGCCCGCCCCTCCGGGCGTCTGGCGGTGTTGTTCGCGGGGCAGGGCTCCCAACGCGTGGGCATGGGCCGCGAACTGTACGCAGCGCACCCCGTCTTCGCCGAAGCCTTCGACGAGATCTGCACCGCGTTCGACCCACTCCTGGGACGCTCCCTCGCAGAGATCGTCTTCGCCGACAAGGACACACCCCAAGCCGCCCTCCTGGACGAAACACGCTTCGCCCAACCAGCCATCTTCGCCACCGAAGTAGCCCTCTACCGACTCCTCCACAGCTTCGGAATCCGACCCGACTTCCTCGCCGGACACTCCATCGGCGAAATCACCGCCGCCTACCTCGCCGGCGTATGGACCCTCACCGACGCCTGCACCCTCGTCGAAGCACGCGGCCGACTCATGCAATCCGCCCAGCAGACGGGCGCGATGGCATCCCTCCAGGCACAGGAGTCCGAAGTCCGCGCCACGCTCCCGCCCGGAGTCGACATCGCGGCCGTCAACGCACCCGACGCCACCGTCATCTCCGGCGACGCCGAAGCCGTGGACGCACTGATCACCACCTGGAAGAACCGCGGCCGCAAGGCAACCCGCCTCCGCGTCAGCCACGCCTTCCACTCCGCACACATGGACCAGATACTCGACGCCTTCCACCACACCGTCGAGACACTGCAGTTCCACCCCGCCCAACTCCCCCTCATCTCCAACATCACCGGCACCCTCACCACCGACCACGAACTCACCGACCCCACCTACTGGACCCGCCACATCCGCGAAGCCGTCCGCTTCGCCGACGGAATCCACACCCTCCGCACCCACGGCACCACCACCTTCCTGGAGGTCGGGTTCGACGCCGTGCTGACCCCGGCCGTCGCCGCGACCCTCGGCGACGACGAGCAGGTGCGGGCCATCCCTGCCGTACGGCGCCAGGGCGGCGAAGCCGCGTCCGTCGCGGCGGCACTGGCCGACGCCTACGCGTGCGGCGCGCTCACCCCCGACTGGGACGCCGTCCTGGGTACCGGCGATGCCGGAGCCCTCCGTTCCCGCCCCCTCGCCCTGCCGACGTACGCCTTCCAGGGCGAGCGGTACTGGCTGGAGGCCGCCGCCCCGGCCGGCGACCTGGGCCGACTCGGCCTCGACAGCGGCGCCGACCACCCGCTGCTGGCCGCCACCGTCGAACTCGGCGACGACCAGGGGCTGCTCCTCACCGGCCGGCTGTCGCTGCGTACCCACCCGTGGCTCGCCGGCCACGCGGTCGGTGAGCAGGTGCTGCTGCCGGGCACCGCCTTCGTCGAGCTGGCCCTGCACGCCGGCGACCGGGCGGGTCTCCCCGTACTCGACGAGCTCACGATCGAGTCGCCCCTGTTCCTTCCCGCGCGGGGAGCCGTACAGCTCCAGGTCGCCGTCAAGGCGCCGGAGGCCGACGGCCGGTGCGCGGTGACCGTCCTCTCCCGGCCGCACCGGACCCACGGTGCCGCCGACGGTGACACCCCGTGGACCCGGCACGCCTCGGGACTGCTGGCCGCCGAACCGTCCCGGCCGCAGCCCGCACCGCAGCAGTCGGAGGCCTGGCCTCCGGCCGGTGCCGAGGCCGTGGACGTGGAGGGCGTGTACGCGGCGCTGGCCGGGCTCGGGTACACCTATGGACCCGTGTTCCAGGGGCTGACCGGCATGTGGCGCAAGGACGGCGAGCTCTTCGCCGAGGTGCGGCTTCCCGAGGAAGCCGTGCGCGACGCCGGTGCGTTCGGGCTGCACCCGGCGCTGCTCGACGCCGCCCTGCACCCGCTCGTGCTGGCGGACGCCGCGGCGGGCGAGACCGTGGCGCCCCGCGTCCCGTTCTCCTTCTCCGGCGTACGGCTGCACGCGGTCGGTGCCGACATGCTGCGGGTACGGATCTCCCCGGCCGGCGACGGCACCGCCGCGCTGAGCCTCACCGACGGCAGCGGTGGCCCGGTGGCCCGGATCACCGAGCTGCTGCTCCGTCCGATGGACCTGGGCGCCACGCGCCCCGGCGGCGGGACGCTGCTGGCCGTGGAGTGGCAACCGCTCCGGCTCGAAGCGTCGGCCACCGCGCAGAGCCCCCGTTTCGCGGTCCACGAGGTCGTCGCCGGGCAACCGGCCCAGGCCGCCGGCGCCCTGGCGCTCTCCCGGATCCACGCATGGCTGGCGGAAGCCGAGGAGGGCGTACTGGTCGTCCGTACCCGCTCCGCGGACACCGACCCGGCGGGCGCGGCCGTCCGCGGACTCGTCCGCACGGCGCAGACCGAGCACCCCGGCCGGTTCGTCCTGCTGGACACCGACGGTGGTGACGTCCCATGGGACCTGGTCGCCGCCGCGGTGGAGTCCGGCGAATCCCAGCTGTCCCTGCGCGACGGGCGGTTGTCCGCAGCCCGGTTGGCCCCGGTCACGGGCGAGAGCGCTGCCGCCGGGCGCCCGGTCTTCCGCGCCGGGGGCACGGTGCTGGTCACCGGCGGTACCGGCACGCTGGGCATGCTGGTGGCACGGCATCTGGTGACCGAGCACGGCGTACGGAACCTGCTGCTGGTCTCGCGCCGCGGCCCCGCCGCCGACGGCGCCCGCGAGCTGACCACCGAACTCGAAGCACTCGGCGCCCACGTCGACATCGCGGCCTGCGACATCGCAGACCGAACCGCGATAGCCGGACTGCTCGACGGCATCCCGACGGACCACCCGCTGTCCGCCGTGATCCACACCGCCGGTGTGCTGGACGACGGCATTCTGGAGGCCATGACGGCGGAGCGGCTGGCCGCGGTCTTCGCACCGAAGGTCGACGCGGCTCGGCACCTGCACGAGCTGACGCGGGAGCTGGACCTGGACGCCTTCCTCCTCTTCTCCTCCGTGGCGGGCACCCTGGGCACCGCGGGGCAGGCCAACTACGCGGCGGCCAACGCCGGTCTGGACGCGCTGGCCACCGAGCGCCGCGCGGCCGGGCTTCCCGCGATCTCCCTGGCCTGGGGCCTGTGGGCGGAAGCCGGCGGTATGACCGTCGAGATGGCCGACGCCGACCTCGCCCGGATGCGCCGCGCCGGCATCGCGCCGATGTCGAACGCCGAGGGACTGGCCTTCCTCGACACCGCCCTCGCCGGGACCGCCCCGGCCGTCGTCGCGGCCGGCCTCGACCTGGCCCAGCTCCGCGGCCGGGCCGCGGCGGGCACCCTGCCCGCCCTGTTCCGCCGACTGGTCCGGGTTCCGGCACGCCGCCGCACCGCCGGAGAGGGCGCGGACGGCTCGTGGGCCGCGCGGCTGCGCGCCATGCCCGCCGCCGAGCGCGAGCAGACCGCACTCGCCCTCGTACGGGCGCAGGCCGCCGCCGTGCTCGGGCACTCGGGCACCCGGGCCGTGCCCGCCGACCGGGCGTTCAGCGAGCTGGGATTCGACTCACTGACCGCGGTCGAGCTGCGCAACCGGCTCAACCAGGCGACGGGGCTGCGGCTGCCGGCGTCGCTGCTCTTCGACTACCCGACCGCGAGCGCTCTGGCGGCGCACCTGCGGGCCGAGGTACTCGGCACCGACGAGCCCGGCGTCGACGTGCCCGGGACCGACGGCACGTCGACGGCGGCCGATGTCCTCCCCGTCGACGACGATCCGATCGTGATCGTGGGGATGAGCTGTCGTTTCCCGGGTGACGTCGTGGACCCCGAGGGGTTGTGGCGGCTGGTCGCCGAAGGCCGCGAGGGGATCTCTGAGTTCCCGGTGAACCGTGGCTGGGATCTGGAGGGTCTCTACGATCCGGATCCCGAGCGGCGCGGTACGTCCTATACGCGTCACGGCGGGTTCCTGCATGACGCCGACCGCTTCGACGCGGAGTTCTTCGGGATCAGCCCGCGCGAGGCGCTGGCCACCGACCCGCAGCAGCGGTTGCTGCTGGAGACGGCGTGGGAGGCGTTCGAGCGCGCCGGGATCGACCCCACCGGGCTGCGCGGCAGCCAGACCGGCGTATTCGCCGGTGTGATGTACCACGACTACGCCTCGCGGCTGCAGCCCATTCCGGAGGGATACGAAGGCCTGCTGCTGACCGGCAACACCGGCAGTGTGGCGTCGGGTCGGGTGGCGTACACGTTCGGCCTGGAGGGCCCGGCGGTCAGCGTGGACACGGCATGCTCGTCGTCGCTGGTGGCGCTGCACCTGGCGGTGCAGGCCCTGCGGCGCGGCGAGTGCACCATGGCGCTCGCCGGCGGTGTGACCGTGATGTCCACCCCCGGAACCTTCGTGGAGTTCAGCCGACAGCGCGGCCTGTCCCAGGACGGCCGCTGCAAAGCCTTCTCCGACGACGCCGACGGCACCGGCTGGGGCGAAGGCGCCGGCCTGCTCCTGCTGGAGCGGCTGTCCGACGCCCGCCGCGCCGGCCGCCGCGTCCTGGCCGTCATACGAGGCAGCGCCGTCAACCAGGACGGCGCCAGCAACGGACTGACCGCCCCCAACGGCCCTTCACAGCAGCGGGTGATCCGGCAAGCCCTCGCCTCGGCGGGGCTGTCGGGTGCCGACGTCGATGTCGTCGAAGCCCACGGCACCGGAACGAAGCTGGGCGACCCCATCGAAGCGCAAGCACTGCTGGCCACCTACGGCCAGGACCACGACCCCGACAACCCCCTGTGGCTCGGGTCGGTCAAGTCCAACATCGGCCACACCCAAGCCGCCGCAGGCGTGGCCGGGGTCATCAAAATGGTGATGGCCATGCACCACGGCACTCTCCCCGCCACCCTCAACGTCACCGAGGCATCCCGCCAGGTGGACTGGTCGGCAGGCGCCGTCAACCTGCTGACCGAAGCCCGACCCTGGCAGACGGAAGGCCGCCCGCGCCGCGCCGCGGTATCCGGCTTCGGCATCAGCGGCACCAACGCCCACCTCATCCTCGAAGAACCCGAACCGGCGGAAACCCCCCAGACCGACAGCACCGTTCACGAGGGCGGCAGCCCCTGCCTGCCCCCGTTCATCCTCTCCGCCCGGGCCGAGCAGCCCCTGCGGGACATCGCCGCGCGGGTGAGCGAGATCCTCGCCCCCGCCGACGTGGCCCCCGCCGACGTGGACACCACCGCTGTGAACCCCGCCGACGTGGCCTGGTCCCTGCTGACCACCCGCGCCGCCCTCGATCACCGCGCCGTCGTCACCGCCACCGGCCGTGACGACGTACGCGAGGCCTTGGACGCCCTCGCCGCCGGACGGCCCGACCCGCGCGTGGTCACCGGCCTCGCCGCCTCCGGCGGCCTCGGGGACACCGTGTTCGTCTTCCCCGGCCAGGGGTCCCAGTGGACCGGCATGGCCCTCGAACTCCTGGAGAGCTCACCCGTCTTCCGGGACCGGATGGCCGAATGCGCCGAGGCACTCGCCGAGTTCACGGACTGGTCCCTGCTGGACGTCCTGCGTGGTGCGCCCGGTGCGCCCGGCTACGACCGGGTGGACGTCGTCCAGCCCGTCCTGTTCGCCGTCATGGTGTCGCTCGCCGCGCTCTGGGAGTCGTACGGCGTCCGCCCGGCCGCGGTCGTCGGGCACTCCCAGGGCGAGATCGCCGCGGCCGCCGTGGCGGGGGCGCTCAGCCTCCAGGACGCGGCTCGTGTCGTCGCCCTGCGCAGCCGCGCCCTCGGTGCCCTCGCGGGCACCGGCGGCATGGTGTCGGTGCCCCTGCCGTACGAGGAGACGGACCGCCGCATCGCGGCCTGGGCCGGCCGGCTCTCGGTCGCCACCGTCAACGGACCCGGCTCGTGCGTGGTCTCCGGAGACCCGGACGCACTGGACGAACTGCTCGCCGCCTGCGCGACCGAGGAGATCCGGGCCCGGCGCATCCCCGTCGACTACGCCTCCCACTCCGCGCACGTCGAGGCCATCGAGGAGGAGCTGCTCACCCTGTTGGCGCCCGTCGCACCCCGTGCCTCGCGCGTCCCCTTCTATTCGGCCGTCACCGGTGACGTGCTGGACACCGAGGAACTCGACGCCGCGTACTGGTACCGCAACCTGCGCGCCACCGTGCGCTTCGACGTGGCCACCCGGACCCTGCTGGAGCACGGCCACGGCGCGTTCATCGAGGTCAGCCCCCACCCGGTGCTGACCACCGCCGTCCAGGACTCCATCGCGGCGTCGGCGGCCCCGGGGGCCGAGGCGGTGGCGCTGGGCACCCTGCGCCGCGACGAGGGCGGGCTGGAGCGCTTCCACGCCTCCGTCGCCGCCGGATACACCGCCGGGCTGGAGGTGGACTGGAAGGCCGCCTTCGACGGCGAGGGCACCACCCGTCCCCGCCGCCACGTCGACCTGCCCACCTATCCCTTCCAGCACGTCTCGTACTGGCTCGACGCGACGGCCCCGGCCGGTGACATGAACACCGCCGGCCTGCGCAGCGCCGACCACGCGCTCCTGGCGGCCGCCGTCGAGTTCGGTGACGGACGCGGACTGCTGCTCTCCGGCCGGCTGTCGCTGCGCACCCACCCGTGGCTCGCCGACCACGCCGTCAGCGGCACCGTGCTGCTGCCCGGCACCGCCTTCGTCGAACTCGCCCTGCGGGCTGCGCGCGAGGCCGGGTGCGCCCACGTGGAGGAGCTCGTCATCGAGGCGCCGATGGTGTTCGCGGAAGGCACCGCCCTGCGCCTCCAGGTCTCCGTCGGCGAACCGGCCGCGGACGGCCGGCGCAGCGTGACGGTGCTGTCCCGGACCGATGACGACGACCCACAGGGCACCTGGGTCCGGCACGCCACCGGCACGCTGGGCACCACGCCGGCGCCTGCCGCCCCCCTGCCGGAGGCGTGGCCGCCGCCGGGCGCGGTGCCGGTGGACCTCGAAGGCGCGTACGAGCGGCTCGCCGCCCAGGGTTACGAGTACGGACCCGCCTTCCAGGGCCTGCGCGCCCTGTGGCGCGGCGACGACGGAACCGACGTGTACGCCGAAGTGGCCCTCGCGCCCGAGGAGAGCGCCGGAGCCGACGCGTTCGGGCTGCACCCGGCCCTGCTGGACGCGGCCCTCCACCCGGTGGTGCTCGGCACGCTGGGCGCGACCGAGGAAGGCGCGCTGCCGTTCTCGTGGAGCGGGGTCACCCTGCACGCCGAAGGCGCCCAGGCGCTCCGCGTGCGGCTGCGTACGGTCGGCCGCGACGAGATCGCCGTCTCGGTCGCCGACGCGCTCGGCGGCCCGGTCGCCGACGTGGGTGCGCTGAGCCTGCGCGTGGTCGACAAGGACCGGCTGCGCGCGGCCGGGACCCGGCAGGTGCCGCTGCTGCGGATGGACTGGCAGCCGTACGAGGTCCCCGCGGGCTCGGCCACCGGCACCGGCTCCCGGGTATGGGAGCCGGCGGCCGGCTCCGGCGAGGTTCGCGAGGTGCTCACCGGGGTGCTGGCGCGGCTGCAGTCGCACGTCGCCGACGAGGCGACGGAGCCTCTGGTCGTGGTGACCCGGCAGGCCGTGGCCGCTCCCGGCACAGCCGCGCCGGATCCGGTCGCGGCGGCCGTCTGGGGGTTGGTCCGCACGGCGCAGACCGAGCACCCCGGCCGGTTCCTCCTGCTCGACCTGGAGAGGGACGCCGAGCTGCCCGTGCTGGCGGAGACCGGCACCGAGACGCAGTTCGCCGTACGCGGAGGGCAGTGGTTCCTGCCGAGGCTGGTCCCGGCCGCGGGCGAGAGCGCTGCCGCCGGGCGCCCGGTCTTCCGCGCCGGGGGCACGGTGCTGGTCACCGGCGGCACCGGGGCGCTGGGCATGCTGGTGGCACGGCACCTGGTGACCGAGCACGGCGTACGGAACCTGCTGCTGGTCTCGCGCCGCGGCCCCGCCGCCGACGGCGCCCCCGAGCTGACCACCGAACTCGAAGCACTCGGCGCCCACGTCGACATCGCGGCCTGCGACATCGCAGACCGAACCGCGATAGCCGGACTGCTCGACGGCATCCCGGCGGACCGCTCCCTGTCCGCCGTGATCCACACCGCCGGCGTCCTCGACGACGGCACCCTGGAGACCATGACGGCGGAGCGACTGGACACCGTCTTCGCCCCCAAGGCCGACGCGGCCCACCACCTGCACGAGCTGACGCGGGACCACGACCTGGACGCCTTCGTCCTGTTCTCCTCGTACGCCGGCACCATCGGCAACGCGGGACAGGCCAACTACGCCGCAGCCAACACCTACCTCGACGCACTCGCCGAACACCGCCACACCCAGGGCCTCCCCGCCACCTCCATCGCCTGGGGCCTGTGGGCGGACGCCAGCGGCATGACCGGCGAACTCACCGCCGCCGACCTGGCCCGCCTCGGTCGCTCCGGCATCGCGCCGCTCGCCGCCGACCAGGGGCTCGCCCTGTTCGACGCCGCCCTCGCCGGGACCGCCCCGGTCGTGGTCGCGGCCCGCCTCGACCTGGCCGCCCTGGCCCGGAGCGGCGGACCGGTCCCGAGTGCTCTGCGGGGTCTCGTACGGCCCACCGCGCGGCGGGCCGCGACCGCCGCCACGGGGACCGGTGACTCCGCCGGCGGCGGGCTCGCCGACCGCGTACGCGCTCTGGCGGCCGATGAGCGCCGGCGGCTGGTCACCGAAGTCGTGGCAGCCGAGGTGGCCGCCGTACTCGGGCACACCGACCCCCGCGCCGTACCGGTGGACCGCCCCTTCATGGAGCTGGGATTCGACTCGCTGACCGCGGTCGAGCTGCGCAACCGGCTGAACCGGGCGACCGGGCTCAAGCTGCCGGCGTCGCTGGTGTTCGACCACCCGACCGTCGCCGTGCTCGCCACCCAGCTCACCCGTGAGCTCGGGGGCGATGACGAGGGGACGGGGACCGAAGCGGGCGCGAGCGCACCGACGGCGGTGCCGGCCGTCCTCACCGACGACGAGCCGATCGCGATCGTCGGGATCGGCTGCCGCTTCCCGGGAGGAATCACCGACCCCGAGGGGTTGTGGCGGCTGGTCGCCGAAGGCCGCGACGCCATCGGGGACTTCCCCGACGGCCGCGACTGGGACCTGGACGCCCTGTTCGACGCCGATCCGGAGCAGCGGGGGACGTCGTACACGCGGCGCGGTGGGTTCCTCTACGACGCGGACCGCTTCGACGCGGAGTTCTTCGGGATGAGTCCGCGCGAGGCGCTGGCCACCGACCCGCAGCAGCGGTTGCTGCTGGAGACGGCGTGGGAGGCGTTCGAGCGGGCGGGGGTCGACCCGGCCGGCCTGCGCGGAAGCCAGACCGGCGTGTTCGCCGGCGTCATGTACAACGACTACGCCTCACGCATCAAGCGGGCGCCCCGGGACCTGGAGGGCTACCTGGTCAACGGCAGTTCGAACAGTGTGGCGTCGGGTCGGGTGGCGTACACGTTCGGCCTGGAGGGCCCGGCGGTCAGCGTGGACACCGCGTGCTCGTCGTCGCTCGTGGCGCTGCACCTGGCCGCACAGGCCCTGCGGCGCGGCGAGTGCACCATGGCGCTCGCCGGCGGTGTGACGGTGATGTCGACTCCGGCGACGTTCGTGGAGTTCAGCCGGCAGCGAGGCCTGTCCCAGGACGGCCGGTGCAAGGCCTTCTCCGACGACGCGGACGGCACCGGTTTCGCCGAGGGTGCGGGGCTGCTGTTGCTGGAGCGGCTGTCCGACGCCCGCCGCGCCGGCCGCCGCGTCCTGGCCGTCATACGAGGCAGCGCCGTCAACCAGGACGGCGCCAGCAACGGGCTCACCGCCCCCAACGGCCCCTCACAACAACGCGTCATCCGCCAGGCCCTCGCCTCCGCCGGACTCACCGGCGCCGACGTCGATGTCGTCGAAGCCCACGGCACCGGAACCCGCCTGGGTGACCCCATCGAAGCGCAGGCACTGCTCGCCACCTACGGCCAGGACCACGACCCCGACAACCCCCTGTGGCTCGGCTCGGTCAAATCCAACATCGGCCACACCCAAGCCGCCGCAGGCGTGGCCGGCGTCATCAAAATGGTGATGGCCATGCACCACGGCACCCTCCCCGCCACCCTCAACGTCACCGAGGCATCCCGCCAGGTGGACTGGTCGGCAGGCGCCGTCAACCTCCTCACCGAAGCCCGACCCTGGCAGACGGAAGGCCGCCCGCGCCGCGCCGCGGTATCCGGATTCGGCATCAGCGGCACCAACGCCCACCTCATCCTCGAAGAACCCGAACCGCACACCGACGACGAACCCACCCACCCGACCACGGACCCGGTCCCGGTCCCGGTCCCGTGGGTGCTCTCCGCCCCCACCGGCGCCGCACTCCGCGCCCAGGCGGAGGCCCTCGTCGCACACGTCGAGGCCGACCCGGCAGCCGCTGTCCCGGCCGCGACCGGCCTTGCTCTGGCCACCGGCCGCACCGCCTTCAGCCACCGCGCGGCCGTGGTGGGCCGCGATCAGGAGGAGTTCCTGACCGGACTGCGGGCCCTGGCCGAAGGCCGGGCGGTGCCGTCCGTCGTCCAGGGCCGGCCCGTCAGCGGGTCCCGCCTGGCGGTGTTGTTCGCGGGGCAGGGCTCCCAACGCGTGGGCATGGGCCGCGAACTGTACGCAGCACACCCCGTCTTCGCCGAAGCCTTCGACGAGATCTGCACCGCGTTCGACCCGCTCCTGGGACGCTCCCTCGCAGAGATCGTGTTCGCCGACAAAGACACACCCCAAGCCGCCCTCCTGGACGAAACACGCTTCGCCCAACCAGCCATCTTCGCCACCGAAGTAGCCCTCTACCGACTCCTCCACAGCTTCGGAATCCGACCCGACTTCCTCGCCGGACACTCCATCGGCGAAATCACCGCCGCCTACCTCGCCGGCGTATGGACCCTCACCGACGCCTGCACCCTCGTCGAAGCACGCGGCCGACTCATGCAATCCGCCCAACACACGGGCGCGATGGCATCCCTCCAAGCACACGAAACCGAAGTCCGCGCCACACTCCCCCCCGGAGTCGACATCGCGGCCGTCAACGCACCCGACGCCACCGTGGTCTCCGGCGACGCCGAAGCCGTGGACGCCCTCATCACCACGTGGAAGAACCGCGGCCGCAAAGCAACCCGCCTCCGCGTCAGCCACGCCTTCCACTCCGCACACATGGACCAGATACTCGACGCCTTCCACCACACCGTCGAGACACTCCACTTTCACCCCGCCCAACTCCCCCTCATCTCCAACGTCACCGGCACCCTCACCACCGACCAGGAACTCAACGACCCCACCTACTGGACCCGCCACATCCGCGAAGCCGTCCGCTTCGCCGACGCAATCCACACCCTCCGCACCCACGGCACCACCACCTTCCTGGAGGTGTCACCAGCCGCCGTACTGTCGCCTGCCGTGGAACGGGTCCTCGACGAGGCGGCGGAGGACCGCCCGGCCGTGGCCGTCGCCGTTCCGGACCCGGCCGCATTGGCCGTGGCGGTGGGCCGGATGTACGTGACCGGAGCCGCCGAGCTCGACTGGGCGGCGCTGTTCCCGCGAGGAACACGGCCGGCGCCCGTGCCCACGTACGCCTTCCAACGACAGCGCTACTGGCTCTCCCCGTCACCCGAGGAGCACGCGGCTCCGGCCCTGCCGGGGGCCGGGCACCACCCGGTGCTCGGCGCCGGCTTGGAGTTGGCGGACGGCAGCACGGTTCACACGGCCCGGCTGTCCGCCGCCACCCACGCGGAACTGGTGGACCAGGAGCTGGCCACGGGCGGCGTGCTGCTGGACGGCACCCCCCTGGTGCTCACCCGGCACGCCCCGCTGCGCCTGCCCGCCGAGGAAGCCCTGGACGTACAGCTCGCTCTCGCCCTCCCCGATGCGCGCGGGCACCGCACGGCCGTCCTGCACTCCCGCCCGGTGGCAGCCGCGGGTGCCCGGCCCGGGCCGTGGCGGCGCCACGCCGAAGCGGTGCTTCCGGCCGTGGCCGGCTGTGCGCCCGCCGCCGCGCTGTACAGGGTGGACCACATCGCCCTGCCGTCCGGTGCGTCGGCTCCGGAGCCGGCCCCGATCGACCCGGGGGACGTCCTGTTCACCGTGCCCTCCGGAGCCGGACCGCGGGAAGCGGCCGCGGAGACGCTGGCACGGATCCAGCGGCTGGCGGCCGAGGAGGACCCGGCCGTACGACGTCTCGTCGTGGTCACCTCCCGCGCGGTCACGGTCGACGGAGAGCCGCTCACCGCCGGTCCCGACGCTGCCGCCGCCCGCGGACTGGTCCGTAGCGCGCAGTCGGAACTGCCGGGCCGGCTGGTCCTCCTGGACACCGACGGCAGCGACGCCTCGACGGCAGCCGTGCCCGCGGCACTGGCGACCGGGGAACCGGAGCTCGTGCTGCGTGCCGGGACGGTGTACGTGCCCCGCCTGGTCCAGGCCGGTCCCGCCGACCCCGCCGGTCCCGCCGATCCCGCTGCGGCCGCCCGGCCGGTGCTGAGCCCGCAGGGCACGGTGCTGGTCACCGGTGGTACCGGAGCGCTGGGCATGCTGGTGGCGCGGCACCTGGTGACCGAGCACGGCGTGCGGAACCTGCTGCTGGTCTCGCGCCGCGGCCCCGCCGCCGACGGAGCCCCCGAGCTGACCACCGAACTCGAAGCACTCGGCGCCCGCGTCGACATCGCGGCCTGCGACATCGCAGACCGAACCGCGCTGGCCGAGCTACTGGACGGCATCCCGGCAGACCACCCCCTGTCCGCCGTGATCCACACCGCCGGCGTACTCGACGACGGCACCGTGCAGACCATGACGGCGGAGCAACTAGACACCGTCTTCGCACCCAAGGCCGACGCAGCCCACCACCTGCACGACCTGACGCGAGACCACGACCTGGACGCCTTCGTCCTGTTCTCCTCGTACGCCGGCACCATCGGCAACGCGGGACAGGCCAACTACGCCGCAGCCAACACCTACCTCGACGCACTCGCCGAACACCGCCACACCCAGGGCCTCCCCGCCACCTCCATCGCCTGGGGCCTGTGGGACGGGGACGGCATGGGCGGCAGCCTCGCTGCCGGCGATCGGAGCCGCATGGACCGGTCCGGCGTACGGGCGATGCCCGCCAAGGCGGCCCTCGGCCTGCTCGACGCCGCACTGACCGGGGCGGATCCCGCCCTGGTCGCCGTGGACCTGGACGGGGCGGCACTGGCGGAGCGGGCGGCGTCGGGCGCCCTGCCGGCGATCCTCTCCGCGCTCCCGGCGGGCGCCTCGGACCAGGCCGGGTCCGAGGACACCGCTGCCGAACCAGTGGTGCTGGACGCCGAGCAGGCGTACGCGCTGGTGCTGCGCACCGTCGCCGAGGTCCTCGGTTACGACGATCCGGACGAGGTGGAGGTCGAGGAGGAACTGCTCGACCTGGGCTTCGACTCGCTGATGGCGGTCGACCTGCGTAACCGGCTGACCACCGAGACCGGGCTGGTCCTGCCCAGTTCGCTGGTGTTCGACTTCCCGACGATCCGCAAACTGGCGGACCACCTCGCGGAGCAGCTGGCCCCGCAGACCGACGCCTAGGGCGCCTGTCACAGGTGGCCCGGGGGCCGTGGCACACACGATCCGTGTGCGACGGCCCCCGGGCTCCCTCATCGCCAGGTCCTCAGGCCTGCGGGATCAGCACGCCTGGGCCGCGAGGAGCCTGCGCGGCATCTCCCTCACCGGTGTGTGGACGATCAGCCGCACCGCGCCGTCCGGATCCCTGTGGAGCAGCTCGACCATCCGTACGTCGATGACCCCGCGCTTGGGGTGGCGCATGCGGTGCGTCCTGCTGAGGGGCCCCGCCACCTGGTGCTCGTCCCACCACGTGCGGAACCGGGAACTGCGCGCGGCGAGTTCCTCCACGAGCGGGCCGGTGCGCGGACAGGTCCGCCAGTCGGTCACCTCGGCCCGGAAGCAGGCGATGAAATGGCGGCAGACGTCCTCCCAGTCGACGAAGAGGCGGTGCGCCTCCTCGGAAGTGAACATCCACACGAGGAGGTTGCGCTCACGACCCGGCAGGTTGCCGAAGTTCGCCAGCCAGTCCGGCACCGCACGATTCCAGCCAAGCAGGTCGCCCGAGAGGGAGCAGACATAGGCGGGGAAGGGGTACATCCCCTCCGCCACGGCGACGAGCGATCTCCAGGACTTGGGCACCTTGGCGGCGGGCTGCGGGGAAGGCCGCTCGCTGGACAGGTTGAGCAGGTAGTCGCGTTCGAAGACGGAGAGTCCGAGCACGCTGGCCAGGTTGTTCAGGACCTCGGGCGAGGGAGAGACGTCCCGGCCCTGTTCGAGGTACGTGTACCAGGTCGGACTGAGCCCGGCCAGCACGGCGACTTCTTCGCGGCGCAGTCCGGGAGTCCGTCGTCGTATCCCCTGAGGAAGTCCTACCTCGCAAGGCAAGATGCTTTCTCGCCGCTTTCTCAGAAAATTGGCTCGTTCTAGCCTACGGTGCTCCTCTATGGCCACGCTCTACCCCCCGCAGGAACGGTGCTTGTGATCTTCCGGATCTAATCACAGTCGCCCAATGCGCTTGCCGTGGCGAACCATTACCGCTGGCCAGCCGGGATGACGTGCGCTCTCAGCGAACGAACTACGGTTCGGCTGAGTCCCCGTGGTGATCGTGCTACGGTCCGATGAGTGAAGATCGGTAAGTGTCACGTCAGTTGAGCGCATCGGTCGGATCAGCAGGACCGGAACGGCAGTGATACATCGAACGGTGGCTGTGGCCGCCAGTGGATCCACTTGGGGGTTCAGTGACTCGTCAGGATGACTTTCAGCCGGCGGAATTCGGCCATGAGACGCCCCGAATGAACAGCGACGCACCGGCGCCCTGGGGAATGGGCGACCAGGTATTCAGCAGCCTGCTCCGGCACCGCATCATCTTCCTGGGCCAGGCCGTCGATGACGAAATCGCCAACCGCATCACCGCGCAGCTCCTGATGCTCGCCGCCCAGTCCGAAGAGGACATCTACCTGTACATCAACTCGCCGGGCGGCTCGGTCACCGCCGGCATGGCGGTGTACGACACGATGCAGATCATCAAGAACGACGTCGTCACCATCGCCATGGGCTTCTGCGCCTCCATGGGGCAGTTCCTGCTCACCGCCGGCGCCCCCGGCAAGCGCTTCGCCCTGCCGCACGCCAAGATCCTCATGCACCAGCCGTCGGCCGGTTTCTCCGGATCGGCGAGCGACATCCGCATCTACGTGCAGCACCTCCTCAAGACGAAGCGCGAGATGGCGGAACTCATCGCGCAGCACTCCGGCAACGACGTGGAGCGCATCACCAAGGACTCCGACCGCGACTACTGGTTCTCCGCGCAGGAGGCCAAGGAGTACGGCCTGATCGACGACGTGATCCAGTCCACTCCGGCCATCTCGGGTGGCGGCGGGCTCGCGGCCCGCTGACCTGACGGCAATACATCACCCCGGTGCGGGCGGTACGGCTGGTGACGATATGTCACCAGCCGTGCCGCCGCGCCGCATCGGCGTGCCCTCAGCACGCCCTGCCCCGCCCGCTCCCGCCACCGCATCCCGGACATCACGGAGGCTGCCTTGTCCATGCACGACTACGCGCCCCAGGCCCGTTACGTCATCCCCCGCTTCATCGAGCGCACCTCGCAGGGCGCGCGGGAGTACGACCCGTACGCGAAGCTCTTCGAAGAGCGGGTCATCTTCCTCGGTTCCGAGATCGACGACACGTCCGCCAGCGACGTCATGGCCCAGCTCCTCTGCCTGGAGTCGGCCGACCCGGACCGCGACATCTCGATCTACATCAACTCGCCCGGCGGCTCCATCACTTCGCTGCTCGCCATCTACGACACGATGCAGTTCGTCAAGCCGGACATCCAGACGGTCTGCATCGGCCAGGCGACCTCGGCCGCCTCGGTGATCCTGGCGGCCGGCACCAAGGGCAAGCGCATCGCGCTCCCCAACTCCCGCGTGCTGATGCACCAGCCGGCCAGCCCGGGTCAGCAGGGGCAGGTCTCCGACCTGGAGATCCAGTGGCTGGAGATCGAGCGCATCCGGGACCGGATCGAGACGATCATGGCCCTGCACACCGGCCGCGACAAGGACCAGATCCGCGAGGACCTCGACCGTGACAAGATCCTCACCGCCCAGGATGCCCTGGAGTACGGGATCGTGGACCAGGTGGTCGTCCCGCGCGGGAAGAACGGTTCCTGAGCGGTCATGACCGTTCCCCCTCTCCGCAGCGGCTGGTTGCGGCGGTTCTCCAGCGGCTCCCCCGACGGGACGACGCTGCTGTGCTTCCCCCACGCGGGCGGAGCCGCCAGCACCTACTTCCCGATGTCCAAGCTCCTCGCACCCCTCATCGGGGTGTGCGCGGTGCAGTACCCCGGGAGGCAGGACCGGCGCTCGGAACCGCCGCTCGACGACATGGCCGAGCTCGCCGACCGGGTCACCGAGTCCCTCACGGAACTCGGCCCCGGCCGGCCGCTGGCCCTGTTCGGGCACAGCATGGGAGCCCTGCTGGCGTACGAGGTCACGCGTCGGCTGGAGGCGGCCGGAGGGATCCGTCCGGTCCACCTGATCGTCTCCGGCCGCCGGGCGCCCGGCCTGCCCGCGACCCGTCCGGACCTGCACGGCCAGGACGACGAGACGCTCCTCGCGGAGCTGCGCCGGATCAGCGGGACGGCCGAACAGGTGCTGGCCGACGAGGAACTGGTCCGGATGCTGCTGCCGACGCTGCGCTCCGACTACAAGGCGGTGGAGTGCTA
This sequence comes from Streptomyces sp. NPDC045998, assembly GCF_056430285.1. Classification (NCBI taxonomy): domain Bacteria; kingdom Bacillati; phylum Actinomycetota; class Actinomycetes; order Kitasatosporales; family Streptomycetaceae; genus Streptomyces; species Streptomyces sp. NPDC045998. Next base: position 205,875 of record NZ_JBWKLJ010000011.1, on the reverse strand, counting down.
CGTGCCGCCCGCGCCCGGGGACGGCGTGCTGTCCTGCCCGATCTCGGTGTTCACGGGCACCGAGGACAGCCATGTCTCCCCGGAGGGGGCCGCGGCCTGGGAGGCGTACACCACCGGCGCCTGCGATGTGCAGACGTTCACCGGTGGGCACTTCTTCGTCCAGACCCATCGCGAGGAGGTGGCCTCGGCCATCGCCGGCCGGCTCCACGGCCGCCCGTCGGCGGTCGGTCGGCGACGCGCGGGCCACACCATCTGACGCGTCCTTTTCCGGGGGGAATCCATGCCCGTGCGTGACCTGCACAGGCCCTTGACGTACTTCGTCGCGGCGATGGCGGCCGTCGGCGTCCTCAGCGCCGTCGGCCTGGTCGTCGACGACCGGGTGCTGCTCGGCCTGCCGATCTGGGAGAAACCGCTCAAGTTCGCGCTGTCCCTGGGCGCGTACGCGGCGACGCTCGCCTGGATGCTGTCGCTCCTCGACCGCGGTCGGCGGATCAGCTGGTGGGCCGGGACGGTGATCGCGGCAGCCTCGTCCGTGGAAGTGGCCCTCATCATCGTGCAGGCCGCACGGGGCAAGCGGAGCCACTTCAACGACGAGACCGCGCTGGACGCCGGCCTGTACGCCGTGATGGGCGTGACCGTGGCGGTGCTGTGGCTGGCCGGGGTGGTGGTCGCCGTCCTGATGTTCCGGCAGCCGCTGCCCGACCGGGCGACGGCCTGGGCGATCCGGCTCGGTTCGGGTATCGGGGTCGTCGGGCTCGCGCTCGGCTTCCTGATGAGCCAGCCGACGCCGGAGCAACTGTCGGGCGACGTGGTGGGCACGGTGGGCGCCCACAGCGTCGGAGTCCCGGACGGCGGTCCGCACCTGCCGCTCACCGGCTGGGCGGCCACCGGGGGCGATCTGCGCATCGCCCACTTCACCGGGATGCACGCCCTCCAAGTGCTGCCGTTGCTGGCCCTCGCGCTCGCCGCGGCGGCCCGCCGACACCCGGAAGCCCGGCTCGCCGACCCGGCCGTACGCACACGACTGGTGATCGTCACGTCGGCCGGCTACCTCGGCCTCGTCGCCCTGGTGACCTGGCAGGCCCTCCGGGGCCAGCCCCTCATCGCCCCGGACGCGCCCACCCTGATCGCGGCGGGCGTACTCACCCTGGCCTGGCTGACGGGAACGCTGCTGGCCCTGCGCCGAAGCCCTCGGCAAGGGGAGGACGCGCAGGTGGCGGCAGGGGACGCCGCTCACCACGGCGAAGAGGCGCCGCGCGTTCACGACCGGGTCGCGTGAGGTCCGACGCGATCGCCTTCCCGTCGGACCCGGTTCGATCGAGTCTTCATGGCGTGATCAACTCCGCCTCTCCCTACGCGCGTTCCGACGATGCCGCAGTCGCCATAGCGGGGCCCGGGCTGGTGCGGACATCGTCCGCGCCCTGTACGGCCAACGGCTCGACCGCATCGACAAGGGGGCCGGGGACTTCGCCACCGAGGCCGATGTGGAGGCCGAGAAGGCGATCCTCGACGTCCTTCGTGCCGCACGGCCCGATGACGCGGTGCACGGCGAGGAAGGCGGGCGGCGGGGCGCCGCCGACGCTGTGCGCCAGTGGTGGGTGGATCCCCTGTGCGGCACGCTGAACTACGCCGTTGGCACCATGCTGGCGGCCGTCAACGTGGCGCTGCGCGACGGGCCGGCGGCGGTGGCCGACCCGTTCAGCGGCGAAGTCTTCTTCACCGACGGAGAGACGGCATGGGTGCGGCGTGACGGGGCCGACGACGCACTCCTGACGCCCACGCCCGCTTCCCGTTTGGTGGACGTCAACCTGGACCCGCCGTTCCCCAGTGCGCCCGGGTTCCGGGCCGTGGATCTGCTGGCCCACCCCGTGTTCGTCGAACGTTTCCGGCCCCGGGTCGTGTCGACGACCCTGGCGCTGGCCTGGGTCGCCGCCGGCAAGCGCGCCGCGTACGTCACCGATGGCGGCGACCTGTCCGGGAGTGTGCACTTCGCGGCCGGCATCGCTCTGTGCCGGGCGGCCGGCTGCACGGTCACGGGGATCGACGGCGCCCCGATCGGTGCGGGAGGCCAAGGGCTCGTGGTCGCCGCCGACGACGAGACCCACGGGCTTCTGCTGTCGATGATGCGCGGCAGAAGCTAGAGCTGTGCGCTTGCTGCAGCGTGCGCACGCCCACACCGGCCGGCTCGCCACGCACCCTGCGCCCGCGGACCTGGCGGCCCGCCGCCCCGACGCCATGCGGTGCGCAGCGCATTCACGTCCCTTGGCAGCCCAGCAGGGCGAGCACGACGCCACCCTGCCTCAGCAGGATCCGTCACCGGCAACTCAAGGTAATCCGCCTGCTCACGACAGGCCTCAGCAACGCCAAACTCGTCTCGCGGCTCTTCCTGAGCCCGACCACGGGAAAAGCCACATCGGTGCACCCAGCCGGAGCTGGCGACCTGCCCGACCGCGTCCAGGCCGTCGCCCTCGCCTACAAGGCGGGACTGAACGCCCCGCGGAGCCGGATGGCAAACGTCCATCGGCGTGCCCGCCTAAACCCTCAGGGGAGGGCAGACGCCGATGGGCCTCGGGCTTCACTCGCTGGAAGAGCGGACAACAGCTACCGCGAAGCCACGTGTCAGGCGTCCTTCTTCGCCGGGCTCCAGAATCACCACGCACTCCACGTGATGCGTCGTCCAGCTTCCGGCACCTGGCCTGCAGACCTTACTGCTGGACCCGTGGGAACGACCCGGTCTTCTCGACCGACAATCGAGCCGGAATCACGTGCACAGCAGGTGCAGTGGTGGACCCGGCAGTCTGTGGGCCCCGTCGACACCGGGCAGGTTCAGCCAATGGCACGGCACACCAGTCACGGGGTCAGGCAGTACAGGCAAGATGAGGGCTCGGCTTCGGCCGATTTCGGACCTGAAAGGGGAGGCTCAGGCTCCCCAGGCCAGAGCGGGCCCATGCCGAACGTCGCTCTACACGCCCAGGTGGGTGCCACCAGTCACCCAATCGAGGAGAAGCAGCGCCGCCGGACAGGTGTAGAGCCACGCGTCCATCGTCACCACCCGGGGTGAAAGCGAGTGCACTATCCTGCGTCTGGTCCCGAACCGCCCTGTCGACTCAACCTGGCCGGCCTGGCTCGACTGCCACGGCAAGACCGGGGCTACCCAGTCATGCCGGAGCGCCGTTGTGGGCACCCGGAGGGTCCCTCTCTTCGTCGAGGACACGTCCGTCGGTGGCGCTTAGAGGCCTTCGCGTTCTGGACTATCCCGGAGAGGCCTTGGAACAGGTCGCTGACACTGAAGCGACTGCCCTTGTAGTCTCTTGTCCGGTCGACAGCGTGGTGCACCAGTTCCGGTAGAGCCGCGAAATAACACAAGTGCGCTATGACGTCCGCCGTCGCCGTGTCGCTCTACGATTCCGGCACGTGGTCCGCCTCTAGGTGCTCTCCTGGTCGTTGCACAGGCCAGTGGTTCGGCGTTCTCCTCCCCGTCATCGGGGTCGAAGCCGAACGTAGGCCGACGGAAGCCGGCCTGGAATCGGATCCAGCGGCCGGTGACCTGACGGGCTCCTGAGGGCGTGACGTCGGAACGAGACGGGCGGTCCACCGAACCGGGCGGTCGACCTTGCCCTGACAGACCATGAGAGCGAGCGATATCCGAGCGTCAAGACAGCCTGCCGCCGTGCTGGCATGCGCCGAACGGGCGCAGCCGCCGTCCCCGTAGTGCTCGCAAAACAGCAGGTCAGTTACTCTGCGGCGCCTCGGACGTGGTTCACGTCATGCATTCCGGGCAACAAATCGAGCGCACCGGCAGCTCCTGAGGAATACACAAGAACCCGCAGGTCAGGCGTCCTTCTTCATCGGCTACAGAATCGCCACGCACTCCACGTGGTGCGTCATCGGAAGCATGTCACCCGGGTGAACTCAGAGAAAACCGCAGGTCAGGTCCGTCCCACGAGCGTCACGGGGGACGCCCCGTGATCCCAGCAAGGAGTGCCCCAGACGCCGTCCCCGTGGTCAGGTTCAGGCTTCGGCGCTCACACGAGGGAAGCATTGATCCTTATCAGCGTCGATCGTTTGGGACGCCCCATTCAGTCGGCACCTCGCTCAGAAAGCGGATGACGTACTCCCCGCTTACTTCGTTCCGGCCACCGGAAGCACGTACTCACCGGCGAGACGCGCCAGGTGCAGCGGGAGAGGCCGGGCGAGCGGCGGGTAGTCGTCGTGGTAACGCAGCTGGTGCGCGAGCGTCGCCCACTCCGCCGGCCGGTCGGGCGGGTCACCCGCACGCCCCGAGTCCGTCAGCGCCTTCTCCGACAGACAGCCGAGCACGGTGATCTCCAGTTGCCCGGGGTTCCACGCGGTCTTCCCGGGCGCTGTCCGGCCCTGTGCCGTGGGCACTAGCTTCATGAGGCCCTTCGGCAGTTTCGCCACCGTGTGCGGCTTCGAGGTCGTACTCGCGAAGACACGGCCCTCCGTATCCGCCGCCCCCCACACACCCTCGGCGAAGCCGACCTCGTCCTCGGTGTCGTGGGCGTACCACTGCGCCACTTCACCCCTGGCGTTGGCGTCCCGTACGAGCAGCACCCGCAGGTCGTGGCCGTAGAGCGTGTGCCGCTGGGCGGGTTCGGCCCCGAAGCCGAGCGTGTCGCGGTCCAGTGCACCGTTGCGCAGGCCAGGCCAGCACTGGCGCAGATTGCCGGCGTCCACCAGCAGCAGCGTCGGGCGGTCGCGGAGCTGGAAGAGCAGTGCCCGGATCTGCCGCTCGGTCTCCCGCTGCCTGTCCCGCTCCACGCCTGGGCGGGCAGCGGGCCGGGATCCTTCCGGGGCTGCCGAGTCATCGACGAGCTTCCCCGTGCCGGTCTCCTTCCCGCCGCTCGCCGCCGGTTCCCGTGCCTGGGAGAGGAGCAGCAACAGCTTCGGATACGGCACCCATTCGGCTCGTTCCGCGTCCCACCCCTCGATGACGCCCGGTCCGTCTCCGGGGCGTACCCGCACCGCCACCAGCCGGTGGACGGGGCATCGCGTGGGCCCCTTCCTTGTGTGGCGTACGAGCCAGAGCGCCGCGTACTGAAGGTCGCCCGGAATGCCGGCTCCCACCCGATGGGCGGGCGGGCTGATCGCGCCCAGCTGCCGGAAGGCGTCCAGCCAGGTCCACCTGGCCCGGTGTTCCAGAGCGCTGTCGGTGTCGTCGGGCGAGTTCACGAACTGGGTCAGCCGTCCCTGCCGTGCCCAGGCAATGCGCAGCGCGTGCTTGGGGTCGGAGTCCGGTACGGCGGCGAAGCGCTCCTTGCCGGCGATCTCCGTGATCACGACTCCGGCCCCGCCGAGGAGCGGGTCCGCCCGGTCCGCCACGAGCCCGCAGCGCCCTTCGATGGCCTCGGCCAGCCGGACGGCCCTGAGGCGCCCGCGGGCTCGGGTGGTCGGCAGGGCGTCGGCCAAGGGTCCCGCGGGCCGGGCCCGGACGCGGATGTCGACCCCCTCGCACTGCCATTGCCAGGTCTCCCCGTCGGCCGACGGCACTTGCTGCCCGCCGGGAAGACCGATGAGCTTGGGCAGCTCGGCGAGCAGCGCCGCACGGGTTTCCGGGGACTGCCAGAAGACATCGATCTCCAGGGGGCGGCCGTTCAGTGCGCGTGTCAGCGCCGCCCGCCGTTGCAGAGCCAGCCGGGCGTCGCGGACGCCCGGGACGCGTCCGGCGCCGGAACGGGGCAGCAGGGAAGGTGTGTTGCTCCGGGAGACACGCGTGAGGTCGGGGACCCGGGTCAGCAGGGGGCGCAGCCCTTCCTCGACCCAGGCGTCCAGATCCGCCCGCTCCCGTGGCATCAGCCCGGGTCCGACCTCGTGCGGGCCGATCGACGGGTGGTAGACGATGCCGGCGGCCACGTCCCCGGAACCGTTGATCCAGCGTTCGGGGTCGGAGAAGAGCTCTTCGGGCCGGGGATAGTTGCGCACGATGTCCAGCTCGGGCACGAGCGGTGCGGGGCTGTGCCGGCGCCAGGCCAGTTCCTTCGACCGCCGGTCGTAGCCCAGCGTGTTCACCATCAGCCGGTGGCCCCGGTCCGGCCCTTCCGGCCACGGCAGTGGGGCGTCGAGCAGGACGGTCGTACCGCCGAGCTGGTGGGGGCGTACGTCCAGTCGGGTGGCCCACCGGCGCACCTGGGTGGACACATGGACGCGGAACCGCGGGGCGAACGGCACGGTGTGGACGGTGATGGTGAGGCAGGCCGAGTAGTACCAGCTCTGCCGTCGGCGTTCGTATCGCTGAGGCGGCCAGGAGACGAGTCGCGCGCCGTCACCCGAGCTCTCGACGCGGAAGTGGAGCGGAGTGCCGCCCGTGCGGAACGTCCGGGCGGCCAGCCGGAAGGCGATCCACTCGGGCAGCAGGCTGTAGAGCCGCGCGGCGGGTTCGGCGGTTCCACCCGCCGAGAGCGCGCTCTCGGCGAGGTCGACCGGTTCCCTCTCCCAGTGGGGCAGACGTACCGTCTCGGCCGAGTCACCGGAGCGGAGCCTCTCTTCGAGATCGGCGCCCTCCGAGTCGTCGTCCTCCTGGTGCATGCCCGCCGCCCAAGCTCCTAGCACCGGGGCCAGCACGTCCGGCGGGACGGCTTCCCGCGCATAGAGCCACGGCAGGCGGCCGTCCGTCCCGGCGTTGCGGCCGGTCGCGATGACTCCTGGCGCCATCGCCTGGAGCAAGGAGTTGAGCCTGCGCACGGGGAGCCGGTGGGGGTGGACGGAGTTCTCGGCCGCCTCGGCATGCATCCCGGTGAGCTCGGCGTGCAGGTCCTCGCCGAGCCGCAGCACTTTCATCTCCTCCCACCAGGGTCCATGGAGCGGGTCGGGTTCGTAGGCCGCAACACGAATGTGGTGATACACGGAGTTACCTCCTGGGACAGGGTTCGGTCTTACGGGTGGGCGGGTACGGCGGCGAGCAGGCGGGTGAGCATGCTGCGCAGGGGCGCGTACAGGGCGCGGACGATGAACTGCTCCTCCGCGGTCGTCGTGCCGCCGTCGAAGTACGGCTCCAGGACGGCGAGGACGCTGTGCAGCAGACTGGATTCGGGGGTGTCGGGCCGCGCCGGCACGGCGCCGCAGTTGGGGGCGAAGGCGGCGTCGACGAAGACCACCCGGGCTGGTACGCCACCGCGTACCAGTCGCCCGATCACCTGCCACAACAGGACCAGCATGTCCCAGGTGACCTGCTCCCGTACATCGTCGTCGAGACGGCTCCACGCCATAGAACGGGCGAGTACCTGGTACCAGTACGAACGGGCGAGGCGGCGGAACTCCTCCGCTCCTTCCTCGACGGTGGGTTTTCCCTGCACCAGGGTGGCGAAGTCACCACCGGTGACGGCGCGGACGACCCAGTCGTTGACGGCGTTGACGGCCAGGTGGAGGTCCTCTGGGTGCGGATGGGGTCGTGCCAGGAAGTAGACCGTGCCGATGGCCGCCTCGTCGTCCTCGTTGAGGATGTTGTGGCCGCGTTCCAGCGCGAGCAGGGGCGCCACCAGGATGTCCGCCTCGAGGTCCTTCAGGTGCTCGACATCGCCCCGGCGCAGTGATCGGGCGTGGTAGGCGGACGGCGTCTCATCCTCCGCGGTGATCTCCTCGTCGTCCGACACCAGGCACAGCACCTTGTTGCGCCAGCGGATGTTGAGGTTGTGCAGTGTGTCGGCCACCAAACGTGCCTCGGCATAGCTGCCGACCAGCAGAAGGATCTGGTCGCGCCCTGGAGGAAGAGAGAGCAACTCCTGCTGGAGCGGACCACCGCCAGTGACCTCGTACTCGTCTCCGCCCTCGCCCAGATGGCACGCGATGCGGCGCAGCTTCTCCGGGCGGTCGTCCGGGTGGGTTCCCGACATGCGCAGTTTCTCGTCGCCGTCGTCGATGAACTCGAAGCGCATAGAGCTCTCGTTGGCGATGCGTTCGGTCACCTCGGCCGGCGGTTCGATGACCACACCGACCGGGACGCAGACGTGGTAGCGGCTGGACGCGCCCGCCCAGCTGCTGCCCGACATGAGCAGCAAGTGGGCACCGGGCCTGCCGTCCACCGAGGTGAGATCGGGGATGGCGCGCAGCAGCTCACGCCCGACGCCACTGCACCGGAAGAAGGTCAGTTCGCCGCTGCGGACTCCGCCCTCGTCCTCACCCGTGACCCGGAACTGGAAGCCGAGCACATTGCCCATCGGGGCCTCGGGCACCATCGGGCCGTAGTCGAGCGGCCGGCGGTACATCGTGTTGAAGCCCAGGCTGAGGGCGGCCTCGACGCGGGGCCACATGGCGTTGATCATGGCGAGCCGTGGTTCCAGGGCGCTGAGCAACAGTGTGAACTCGAAGCGCTCCGCGAGTTGCTTCCGCCATTCCTCGGGAGTCTGGGGCGGAGGCTTGGGCTTCCTGCGGCGCCCGCGCTTCTTCTCCTGTTCCTCCTCCTCGCGCCGCCACTCGTCGTACGCCTCCTGGTACTTCCGCTGCCGGGCAGCCATGTACTTCGGGTCGATGGCGAAGACCTCGTCCATGACCTCGATGAGGCGGCGCCGGGTGTTCTCCGGGTTTCCGGTGTGGAGCAGTTCGTTGAGGAGGGCGGTCAACCGGCTGAAGTCCTCCCCCGTCCTACGGTGACGGTCACCGAAGGGGTTGTCCCGGAACGCGTCGAGCAGTTGCCCGAGAGCCTCGCGGGGGGCGTGATGAGGGTGGTCCGGACCGCTGTCGTCGGGGAGTTCGTAGCGTTCGTCGAGGAGCCCCAGCTGAAGCGTCCAGGCACTGAAGTAGCCCGTCCGCACCCACTTGCGCAGCTCGTACCCGGCGACGAGCATCGCGTACAGCCGGTCGGTGGCCGCGCCTGCGGTGTTGAGGGCGGCGGCGAAGGTCTCGACGTCCCGTTCGGAGAGCTGGGTGCGTCCGCCGGCCGCGAGTTCCCGGATCTTGTGCCGGCTCAACTGGTCGATGAGGCCCTTGTCCTCGTCGCTGGCGAGGACCACGGCGGGTGCAAAAGTCCGGTCGAGCTGCATCTGGACACGGTCGACCTCGTCGATGATCACGAGGTCACTACGGCGGCAGGCGAGTTCGAGGAAGCGGATGCGCTCGCCGTTCTGAGGGCGGGGCGGCGAGGCGTCGATCAGCCCAGCCGGCGTGGCCACCCAGATCAGGGCGCCGACCAGGGTCCGAGCTCCGTGGTGACGGGGACAGGCGGACCAGTACGGGCAGCTCATCACCCTCTTCTGCCACGCGGAGTGCCGTCCGTCGCTCGGGTCACGCCGTAGGCCCGAGGGGGGTCGGAGCCGGGAGCAGGGTGCCTCACCGTAGGCGAGTGGTTCGGTCGTCGACGTGGCGCCCTGCCGTCTGACGTTGAGCAGGCAGGACGTGCCGAGGTAGACAAAGGCGGGGTCGTCGTGGGCGAGCAGTCGGTGCTCGCCCCGGCCCGCCAGCCGACGGTGCAACCGCTGGGCGTGCCGCTCACGGCCCGAGGAGCCGAGCACGGGTGCGGCGGCGCCGTCGGTGTAAAGGTCGTAGAGCCGGACGAGCTTCAGCACCTCCGCGACATCCGTGACGACGATGGTGGTGCGCTTGCCCAGCTTGGCGAGATGGACGGCGATGATGTCGCGCAGTGTGCTCTTGCCGGCGCCTACGATGCCGAGCAAGTGCTGGATGCCATCGACCGTGAAGGCGAAGTCCTCATCCTTTCTCGCCTTGTGGAAGGTTCCGTTCTCCTTGGTGGACAGGTCGAACGACCGTAGCCGCTCCAGCCACCGTGGTGCCCGGCCCTTGCCGGAGCGAGCGTGTTGGGCGTCCATCTCCGCCGCCGTGCGCTCCAGGCTCTCCCTGGTGAAGATCAAGGGCTCGCCACCGCCGGCCGGTTCCAGGTCCATGTCGTGGGCGACGAGGGGGATGCCAGGGACCGTCGGCAGGTCGACGACGGCCATGGTGCGGCTGACGGGGAAGGCATGCGGGCCCTCACCCGCGACGGGCAGCCGCGTGCCCGCCAGCGGCGGTGCGGCACGCAGCAGTTGTTCGTAGACGGAGAAGCGGTCGCCGGCGACGGAGAGGTCGCGGCGGGCAGCGGGTGTCTCGGTGTCCGGTACGTCGTAGGCGCGCACCGTGGGGTCGAACCTCTGGTAGGTGTCCAGCGCCTCGAGCCAGGTACGGCTCCGGCGCAGCGTCCACAGCGAGTACCTGGCGATACGCAGGGTCTTCGCCGCATCGGATGGCAGCGGTGCCCGGTGCGCCTCGGCGAACCCGTACCCGCTGAACAGCACCCAGGCGCTGCCTGCGGGGCTGCCCGGCATCATCTTCTGCTGGAGGTACAGGCCGAGTTCGACCTGGCAGAGGGCTTCCAGCGCGGGCTGGGGCACGGAGGACCCCAGAAATGCTTTGAGCGCGTTGAACACGTCGGTCAACGGCGGGGTGAGGCTACGCATCGTCCTTCTCCTCTCGCCGGGCCCGACCCAGGTCGGGCACGAGCTCCATGGGGGTGGTGAGCACCAGCCGGTCTCGCAGGAGCGCGGGAAGGGCGTCGGTGAAGGCCTGCCGGTAGCCGTCCCGTCCGGCGAGCGTGTCGGGGACCACGACGAGGGTGCGGTCCGCGAGGGGTGTGTTGTCGGTGAAATGGGCTGCGAGGAGTGCCGGCTGCAGGCGGTCGTACACCTGAATGTCCACGATGCGGGGGCCGGTGTCCCTGAGCCGGTAGGCGGGCAGAAGACCGGGCAGGGTCTCGTACGCGACTTCGGCGCGCTCCAGTGCCTCCCGGGCGGCTTCGTCGGTGCGGTGCGGCAGTACGAGGTACCACCGCAGTGAGCGCTGCAGGATCCATGCCTGGTCCGGCTCACGGATGAGCCGCATAGGGGCATCGCGCGGGCAGTCCTCCCCCTCGCACCAGACTTCCGCGCCGGTGCCGGACGGTCCGGGTACGGGCACGGCACTTTCCCGGGGCAGCGCGGGGAGTCTGCACGAGGGGCAGTACAGGAAGTCTCCGTCGACGAGCAGGAACTCGGGCAACGGACCGTAGAGGCTCTTGACCCGGCTCCAGACGGCCCTGTTCCAACCCGGCGCGAAGCGGTCCTGCTGGTGGACGACCGGGTGACGCGCCAGGAACACCCGGCACTGCCGGTAGCGCTCCTCCGTTCCACTCCGCGCGTGCAGGTCCCCGAGGAGCGCGCGGGCGTGGCCCGCCACGCCTCCGTCCGGTCCGTGCGAGGCCACCTCGAGACACGACCGGGTCGGCATCCGGCCGACCCGGTGCACCAGCGTGGTGCCCGGCGAGACCAGGGAGGAGGGGACCGCGAAGAGTGGGTCGTCGGACGGCCTGGTCCGGCACCACTCCCACAGCTCCGGAAGACTCCTCGGCGGCGCCTCCCCCGCGTCGAGGCAGCGCATCACCGTGTGATCCAGCGCTCGCTGGGCGAGGCCGGGATAGGGCAGAGTGAAGGAGCGGAGCCCTTGGACCTCGGAGAGAGCCGCCACCATGCGGGCGAGTTCGCCGAAGAGGTCGCTGCCCACGCCCTCGGGCGCCTCGCCGGCGTCCGGCCGATCGGCCCGGCTCGCCGACCCCGCCCTCATGCCGCGGCCTCGCTGACGGACGACGCCGTGCACCAGCGGGCCACTTCGCACCGCTCGCAGGAGCGCCCGGGCCGGGCCGCGTACTGGTCGTCCCCGTGCCAGTCGGCCACCATCGCCCGCAGTACCTTCTCGGCGGTGACCCGATTGGCCGGGGCGAAGGGATCGATGATCTCCAGGTCGGCGCCGCCGGGACGCAGCACCTCCAGCTCGACCCGCGCGCGGAACGGATCACCACCCAGGTCACCGCGGGCGATCAGCACGACGGCCAGGGCCAACTGCGGGTAACGCTCCAGCAGGGGGCGGTCGGACCGCCGATCGGTGACGGAGGTCTTGGTCTCACGCCACACCCATGACCCGGCATCCCGGTAGAGCAGGTCGGGCGCGGCCAGGACCACCACGTCGGCGGTGGTGTCGTGCCGCACCACCCGGGGCTCGGTCCGCACATCCGTGCCGTCCCCGACGTACCGCAGCGGGCAGACCGCGGCGTGCCGCCGCAACAGCAGGGCGCCGAGTGCGCGTTCGTGTGCGGGCAGGTCGAATCCTTCCGGTACCCACTCCTCGGAAACCTCGACCGTGCAGGGCCGAGGCGATCCGTGGGCGTGCCGTTCGGCGAGGTAGGCGTGCAGGGCTCGGCCGCGCTCGGCCGTCACCTCGCGTTCGACGGAGTCCGCCGTGGGCAGGTGCAGCCGGCGCATGTGGTCACGCGCCGGGCAAGCTCGGTAGGCCCGCCCGTTGGTGACCGACCAGGTGCGGCGGGGCCGGTCGTGCGCCTCGATGCCCAGCAGTCCGGGCGCTGTGCGCAGGGCCGGGCACACCGACAAGTAGGGGCATCCGCCACAGGCGGACCCCGGGCGGTATTCCCGTCCGTCCAATACGCCGGCCAGGGCGGCGGGGCCGTGTTCGCGGTACCGGGCGCGCGCCTCTTCCCGGCTTCCCGCGAAGAGTTCCCGCGTACCTCCGTCGAAGAGCGCGAACTCCACGATCCGTACGTGCTCCGGCGGTGGTCCCGGGGTGCCCTCGGCGAGCACCAGGGCGACGGCCGCGGTGAACCCGTCGGGCGGCAGGTCCCGCAGGCGGTGCACGGGCAGACGAAGTTCGCGGTAGGCACCGTCCGGGGAGGCCAGGCAGCGGCCCCACACGGTGAGGCGGTACTCCCGGGCGTCGCGCGGGTCGGGACCGGACGGCCGGTAGCGGTACGTCCACGGCTCGGGCACCTCGTGCAGGGGGCGTTCCGGGTCGAGGGGGAAGGCCGCCTCGTACCTCTTCACGCCGTGCTCCGACCAGGTCCGCAGACCGTCGTGCAGAGGCCCGGTACGTGTCCGGGGCGGGCGGCCGGCAGGCCCCGAACGGATGTCGCAGGCAGCCATGAAGGGACCCAGGGTGAAGTGCTCCAGCCGCTCACGGCGGCGCGGTACGGGGTCGGTGGTGTGGTAACCGCGGGTCTTGAGAGCGTCAGCGGCGGGGCATCGGAATTCTCCCCCCTTGAACATTCCGGCGGATACCGTGATGACGTCGGAGGTGCGGGTCACCCCGTCGGGGGGCAGCCATGGCTGCGACATTTCATGCTCCATTTCCGTACGGAGGAAAGGTGGACGGCCATGAGGGAGATCGAGGAGATCGGCGATGTGGAGAAGCGCTACGAAGTGCTGGACATGGTCGGCGACGGCGGCCAAGGCGACCTTTTCCTCGGGCGTGACCGCAACAGCGGGCAGAAGGTGGCGTTGAAGCTTCAGAAGGCCCGGGACCTCGGTCCCGAAAGCGCCTTCCGCTCGGCCGGCATGCATCTCGTCAAGGAGGGATCACGCATGATGATGCTGTCGGGAATCCAGGTGATCCCCGAAATCATCGCCATGGGGACACACCGACGACGCCGATGCCTGATCATGGAATTCGTCGAGGGCCGCCAACTGCACAACGTCCTGTGGGCGGCCCAGCCCGTTAAGCATCCAGGGATCATCGCGTCCGTCATCGGCCAGTTGTGCGAAATCCTGGCGGAAGTCCACGACCGGAATTTGGTGCACTGCGATCTCAAACCCGAGAACGTCATCGTGCAACCGGACGGTCGCCTCCGGCTCATCGACATGGGCCTCGCGGTCGTGGAGGGTGAAGAGACTGATTGGGCACGTGGCACCCGCGGTTGGGCCTCTCCCGAGCAGTCCGACGCCTGCCCGGCAGGGCGGCTGACACGACGGGCCGACATCTTCGGACTCGGCTGCATCCTGCTGGAGATGACCGTGATGCGGCTGCCCTACGGCGGGCTCGAAGAGCTGGCGGAAGCGGGTACCCCGGTGCTGCCGGCCGACCGGCTCGCCGAACTGCCCCCGGAGTTCGCCTCCCTGGCGCTGTGGATGGTCCGGTGGGAGGCGGCGGAGCGCCCGGCGGACGTCCGTGAGGTGTTCGACCGGCTCCGGCCGTATCTGCCCCGGCTCGGCTCGCGACGGCCACCGAAACGCCTGCGCCCGGACCCGACCGAGTACTACCGCACGCATCCGCCCCGGCTTTGATGGTGAGCCGCCGGCCGCCGAGCGGGCGGGTCATCTCAGCCCTTCCAGCCGCTCCCGGACCTCCCGCACCCCCTCACCGTCCATCAGCTCACGCAGCACGATGACTCTCTCCAGCTCCCGCACCGCCCCGTCGGTGTCGCCGGCGGACACCAGGACATCAGCGAAGAGCATCCGCACCTTCTCCTCGTTGGGCCAGTTCTCCTGTTCGCGGTAGATGTCGGAGGCCTGCCGGTACAGGGTGATGGCCTCGTCCCGTTCGGAACGGGCCAGGTGCACCTTGGCCAGGGTGAACAGCACATCGGCCAGGCCGCTGCGCTCCGTCGTGCGCTCCACCACGCCCAGGGCGTCGGCGCACCGACGGAGCGCCCGCTCGTGCTCGCCCCGGTCGAGGTGAATCGCGCCGAGGACGTTCAGAACAGCCGCTTCCCCGACCCGGTCGGACACCTCCCGGCACAACTCCAGTGCACGGCGGAGCACTTCCTCCGCTCCCGTCAGGTCGTCCTGCTTGCGCAAGGTGAGCCCGAGCCGGTGCAGCGTACGGGCCAGACTCAGTCGGCCTTCCGCGCTGCGGTCCTCCTCGCTGAGCCGGACGGCCCGGCGCAGGGCGCCCACCGCCAAGTCGTACTCACCGAGCCGCCAGTGGGTCCCTGCCAGCGACCGGTGGACCATGGCGCAATCGACCGGGCCGGCGACGGCTTCCGCCGCCTCGGCGGCGTACCGGAGGTTCTGTCGCGCATCATCGAGCAGGCGACGGCGCCACTGGTAGATGACCAGGGCCATCGGAAGCAGCCATACGTACCGGTCGATACGCCGATTGATCGCCAAGTGAATGCCTCGCTGGACGGTGGCGTACTCCTCGTCCAGGAACGCCATCGCCTCCGCGAGGTCCGCGGGGTCGGTGACCCTGACCGCTCCGGGCTCGCCGGTGGGCAGGGTGCGTTCGCGGTCGAGCACCCGATCGCAGGCGCGGACGTTGTGCAGTTGGTGTTCCAGCACCTGTCGTACAGTCGCCCGCTCGATCTCCGCGTTGTCTCCGTCCGGCACCGGTCGCACATGCCGAAGGGCGAAGGCCCGCACGAGGTCGTGCAGCCCGTAGCGGTCGCCGTGATGTTCCACCAGGTTCGCCGCCACGAGGTCCACCAGGGCCCGGTCGGTACGCGTCCCTTCGTCCACTGCCCGTCCCAGATCCATCACCGCCTCCCAGGAAGCGCTGGGCCCGGGGTGGACGGCGAGCTGCCACAGCAGCAGCCGGGCTTCCTCATTCAGCACGCGCACGGAGCAGTTGAGCGCGGCGCGGACCGACAGTTCGTGGTCGGGCAGGTCCAGGGTGTCCAGCTTCGCCCGCTCCAGCTCCTTCTCCATCTCCCGCACCAGGGCAGGGAGGGTGTGCAGCGGACGCGCACCGAGCTCCAAGAGCCGGGCCACCACCACGAGGGCCAACGGCAGCCGACCACAGAGGTGGACCAGCTTGCCGAAGGGCACGGCGTGCTTGGCCCGGTCCTCGGCCGACACTTTCTCCTGGAGTACCTCCAAGGCGTCCGCCTCGTGCAGCGGCTCCATCTTGCGGAACAGCACCTTTCTCTCGGACCGCAGCCGCAAGAGGTCGTTACGACTGGTGACGATCACGGCGCAGGTACCGTCTCCAGGAAGCAGCGGCAGCACCTGCTGGGCGCTGAGCGCGTCGTCGAGGACGATGAGCACCGACCGGTGGGCCAGCGCCGACCGCAGCGCGTTGCTCTTGCTCTCCGTTCCGGTCACCGTGGTGTAGGGCGGCAGCGCGGCCAGAAAACCGTCCAGGATCTCGTCCGGTTCGGCGGGCCGCACGTCTCCGGCGGCGAATCCGTTCAGTTCGCCGTGCAGCACCCCGTCGGGAAACCGCTCCCGCAGCCGACCGGCGAGGTTCTCGGCCACCGTGGTCTTCCCGACACCCGCCATGCCGCTGATCAGGACCAGCGCCAGATTGCCGGCATCCTGTTCCTCGCACACGGCCTCGAAGAGGTCGCCGATCAGCTCGTCCTGCCCGATCGGCTTGGGCCTGCCACCGGGCAACTGGTCCGGAACGGGGGGCAGGAGCACCCCGCCCGGACGGCGGCTCTCCCCCCGGACCTGGGCAATGGCGCTCTGTACATCGACATCCGCTTTTCCGTTGCGCTTCTCCCACCTCTTGATGAGCCGCTCACGTCGGGACTCCGGCAGGTCTGCGTGGGCGAGCAGGTAGGACCGGAAGATCTGGGGCGATTCCGGCGCACGCTCGAACCATTTCTCCGTCTCCTCACGCAGCCATTTGACCTCCCAGGACCTGTGGGCCGCGTCCAGCCGCGCGTACACGGCAGCCATCAACTCGGCCCGTAGCTCCTCCCGACGCACGTGGAAGCCGGTCTCGGACAGCCCTTGCAGCGGTTCGGCCTCGCCGTCCCACTCCTCCAAGGCGGCGCCGAGCAGCTCGAACCGTGCTTTGCAGGTCAGCCCCTCAGCCTGCTTCACCTTTTCGCGAAAACGGAGCAGGTCGACGTCTCCCACCGGCACGCGGAGCGTGCAGTAACCCGACTTGCCGCTATGGGGCACGGACTCCTGGCCCAGCCGCTTCCGCAGGTCGGCGATGACGCGGTCAACCCGGACGCCGACATCCCCGTCGCCCTCCCAGAGGACCTCGGCTATCTCCTTCCTGGTACACCGGCAGCCTGGTGAGGTCACCAGGAGAGCGAACAGGGCCGCCACCTTCGACCCTTCGACCACCCTTCTGCCGCCGGCCCCTTCCGCTCGCACCGGGCCCAGCACGTACCCCTCCATCGCCCTCCCCCTCACCGCACCGCGGTCAGCGATCCGGCCCCTCGCCGGCGCTTCATCATCTGTGCGCCGCGCTGTGCCGCTTCACACGCGTTTGCTTCTTCACGCCCCCCCCGGAACTCAGTTATCCCTCAGTTTTCGCTCTGCGGCCCTGCTTCACCCCCGGGCACGATGGCACCAGCCGCTCGCAGAAGCACGAAACGGCGGCTCAGTCATCCGTCGACCCATCAGAGAGGAACCGCGAACCCGATGAACAGCCGTCAGCGCCACCGCCGGTCAGCCCGCCTGCGCCAGTCCCCCGACTGGCCGCCGAGCCGCCGCCGGCGGGCGGCCGTCCGGACCGAGGACACCACCCCGGCGACCCCGCTCAACGAGACGCCGGACACCTCGTCCTCCGAGACCGCCTGAGCGCAACAGTTCGTGGGTGCCCGTTCTGTACGGGCACCCACCAGCCTCGCGAACTTCGTCACCGGCGAACTCGCGACCTGGCTGCCGCGTTTGTCACACGCTCGTGGTCAAAGGCGGCGTTACCTGGTCGAGAAGACCACTACCGCATGCTCACGCATCAAAGTGAGGCTGGTGGGACTCATCTCCGCTTGACGCGGATATGAGGTGGTACGTCCCCACCACAGGATCCACCTCGTCCAGCATCTCGGTATCTCCAGCACCTCCGGACTCAGGTTTCCGCAGTCCGAAGAGAGGACATTTCCTGATGTATCCACCGCACAGCAGTGCGTTCACCTCGGTGAGGCGGCACTTCGACAATCCCCGGACCAGTGACGCGGTCTTCGTGCTCGTCCCCACGGACGCCGACGCGGCTGATCCGGTCCGGCTGACCGCCGCCGAGACGCACGAGGCCTTGTACGGCCCCGGCTCCGACCCGCAGTTCGCCACCGCGGTCTGGAAGGAGGTCATCCGCACGGCGCAGAACGACCTGACTCCAGGCAGCACGGGGAAACTCCTGGCGATCTGGCTGGCCCTGCCCCGGTTGACCGGGACGGTCCACCGGGTCTGCACGCGCCTGCGGGCCGACCGGGCGGACGTGGAGGCCGAGATGGTCCTGGCTCTCCTTGAGAAGCTGGCGGATCGGGACGGCACGAGCTGTCTCACCGACTCCTCCCTGCTGCACACGGCGCGCGCCAGGGCGTGGCATTTCGCCCGGGAAGGGCTGCGGGAGCTTCCCTCCACCCAGATCGAGCGCATCACCGAGGAGCACGCTCTCACTGCGTCCGGCGAGGAGGCGGACGCTCCGGCGGCGGAAAGCCTGGACGTACGGGTCGACCGTCCGGACGGCCCGGACGGGCTGTGCGCACCGCTGCGTTTCCGGGTGCGCCCGGAGCATCTGCGCCGACAGGGAATCTTCATCGACACCGACGACGGGGCGCAGGACCGTTCGGCGGGTCACAGCCCCGGGAAGAGGCGACGGCCCGGGCGCCGCGCGGACACCCGGCCGGTCCGCCCCACGGGGAGGCGAGGGTGAAGGACCCGGCAGAGGGCCGCCTCAGTTTCACGGAGATGTTCGACCTGCCCGTCGCAGTGGACCTGCGCACGGCGGCCCGAGCACTCGGAATCGGCTCGACGACCGCGTACCGGCTGATCCGCGAGCACGAGTTCCCCTGCCCCGTCCTCCGCATCGGACGTAGGTACAGGATTCCGACCACTGAGCTGATGCGCGCCCTGGGGATCGAGGACCGCCCGCTGTACAGCGTGGACCCGGAAGAGGACACGGACGATCCGAGCGTCGGCTTCTGACGGTAACCACCGTGCGGCTCCATGGCATCGGCCACGGAGCCGCACGGCCCTGCCTCCTACGACGGACCGTTCGCCGCCGACGTGCGCCGCACGGTTCTCCAAGGCTGCTCGGCAATTGGAGGGCAAAGGGACGCCCTCCTTCTTCGCCGAGCGGTTCGGCGGCCGACAGTCCGCGCGCGTCGGCCAGTTCGTGAACCCGCCGGCGATCACCGACCCGAGCTACGGCGAGCACGCCCGTCAACCCCGAACCTGCGGGTGAGCCGTCGACGCACGCTTCGGCGCCCGCGTCATGATCGCCGCGCCCGGCCGGGGCGCGGATCTGAACGGCCCGGCGGCCCAGCCCTACGCACCGCTCGCCACGACCGCCTTCGAGGGGATGACCCTGAGGTCCTCGTCGTCGTGGGCACGAAGGTCTGCCACCCACCCAGCCTTCTCCGACCGGCAGGACTGGGGAAGCGACGCCTACACGACGTCTCCCGCACCGAAGACCAGGTTGGACAACTCCGACGACGCGGAGCACGGGCTGGGCGGCATCCCGGCCTTCGACGCTGCCGAGGCCACCGACGAGAACCCCGACCGTCAACGCCGCACGAGCCCTCGTCCGGCGCACCTGCGCACCCGAGTTGTACGCGCAGGAACCGGACTGGTACCGGGCCACTGCGGTCCGCGCATCAGCTCCCACTGCTCCCGGTCCCGCTTCGTGAAGCCGTCGGGCGTGACGTCGTGCCCTGGCGCCTCCAGTTCCAGGAAGCCGGTGATGCGCCCCGATGTCTCCACCGCGTAGTCCGGACGCACCCGAGCCTCGGGCAAGGGATACTCAGGATGAAGGCGAGGACTCAGCTTCCAGCGCGCCCCGAATGTTTCCACCAGCTTCGCCACCGGCAGGCTGATGGGCGCCTCCGTGTCGCTGACCCGCAGACGCTCCCTGCACTCGGATCCCAAGGTCGCCACGAGAGCCCGTATCCATTCCTCCGGCACCTTGTCCCACCTCCAAGCTGTGGACGTGGACGGTGGATACCGCAGACACAGCTTGTTGGACGCGAGAGGACCGGCTCAGTGCGCACGGGGAGCGCGCGCGGGGCACGGACAGCGCGTTCCGTGATCGCTGGGAAAGCAGGGGGGGGTTGGTTGGGAAGAGACCGCCGTAGCCAATGTGGACCTTGCCTGCCGCCCAAACGGGAAGGCGCGTGGGACGCCATTCTCGCGCCGAGCGGACCCACTGCCTCGTCTCGCAAAAGCATACGAATCCTCCCCGCTAAACGAACGGGTCAGTTCCCCAGCGGACTGCCAGGAGCCAGCACCGCTCCCAGAACCTCATTCCGTCCCGTACCCACGACGTCGAACGTCAGGAAACGGGGAACCAGGCCGACAGGCGCTTGGCAATAGCCGGTACATCGATGTTGTCCTGCGCGACTTCCTCGACGAACGGGCCAGCCACGGAGACGGGTGGCGGGGCGGTACTGGCGCTGACGCCGTTGAACCGCAGGAAGACACGCATGGCAAGCCAGGCGGTGCGCTTGTTGCCGTCGATCAGCGCGTGATTGCGAGCGACGGAGTGCAGCAGTGCCGCCGCCTTCTCGTGCAGCGTGGGATACAGCTCGGCCCCGAACACGTTCGTTCGGGGCCGTTCGATCGCTGACACCAAGAGTCCCATGTCACGCACGCTGTGCTCGGTATCGTTGACCGTGCGAGCGATGGCCAGGATCTCGTCGATATGGATGTAGCGCACTTGGGTCACT
The DNA here is from genome assembly GCF_056430285.1 of Streptomyces sp. NPDC045998. Lineage (NCBI taxonomy): Bacteria > Bacillati > Actinomycetota > Actinomycetes > Kitasatosporales > Streptomycetaceae > Streptomyces > Streptomyces sp. NPDC045998. Next base: position 185,552 of record NZ_JBWKLJ010000011.1, on the reverse strand, counting down.
TCAGGTAGTCCAGGATCTCCGCATCGCTGTCCATCAGCTCGGCCAGGACGTCACCGACCTTCAGCTCGGCCCGGTGCTGGGCGTCACGGATGGCCTCGATGGCAAGTTCCTGCTTGCTGCGACCCTCCCGACGAGCCCGCTCGGTGAGCTTCGCGTCAAGGTCTTCGGGGAGTCGGAGTGTCATCGCCATACAGGAATGATACCGGACTGGTATCTGGGTGGCGAGGTGATACCAGCCTCCGACCACGACGCCGTCCTTCGTGGCCCGGTCGGGCCGCGGTCTCGGTTCCGAGGTGCGTGCGACGAGGCAGCAGCACGCGCCGCCGCTGGCGAGGTGCAGTCGGCCCCCCGAACAGGAGTCCTTGCCCCGCGCCGACGGTCCGGTCTGCGGCCCAGGGCCGGAAAGGTCCGAGATTGAGGCTTCCGATACTCGAGCGTCATGCGAGCGTCAAAAATTCTGCATTGCGCATCGCCACGTCGCCGCGAGACCCACGCCGACCCTTGAACCTGCAGCTCAAAGCGTTCTGCACAAGCGAGCCTCAGTCGACGCATTCCGCGAGCGAAAACAGGTCGAGCCGACCACCTGAAATGCAAAACGGCAGGTCAGAGGCCCTTCGCGGCCGGCTCCAGGATCGCCACGCACTCCACATGGTGCGTCATCGGAAACAGGTCGAACGCCCGCAGCGTCCGCGGCTTGTAGCCCGCCTCGCGGAAGTAGGCGAGGTCGCGGGCCAGGGCCGCCGGGTCGCAGGCGACGTAGGCGATCTTCCGCGCGCCCAGGCCCGCCAGGTGCTTGACCGTCTGCTTGCCAGCGCCCGCGCGGGGCGGGTCCAGGACGATGAGGTCGACCTGGGTGATGCCCGTGCGCGGCAGGGCCTGCTCGACCTTGCCCTGTTCGATGCGGACGCGGTCGAAGTGCTGGAGGTTGTGGCGGGCGTCCTCCACCGCGCGCTTGCCCGACTCGATGCCGAGGACCGCGCCCTTGTCGCCGACGCGGTCGGCGAGCGCGCCCGCGAAGAGGCCCACGCCGCAGTAGAGGTCGAGGGCGGTGTCGCCCTTGCGGGGCAGCAGGCCCTGCATCACGGCGCGCACCAGGGTGTCGGCGGCCTTCGGGTGGACCTGCCAGAAGCCGCCGTTGCCGACGCGGTACGTGCGGTCGTCGGCGCGCTCGCGGACGAAGGGGCGGCCGTGGACGCGGTGCACTCCCCCGTCCTCGGCGACCCGCAGCACCGAGACCGGCTTGTCGAGCTCGACCAGCGGGAGCCGGGCGCCGGGGCGCGGGGTGAGCACGACGGCGCGGTCCTGCGAGCCGGACGCGGCGATCGCGTCGACGGCCTCCATGCCGGACCAGTCGCGCTTCTCGATGCCGAGCTCGCTGACGCCCGGCGCCGCGATCAGGCAGCGGTCGATCGGCTGGACCTCGTGCGAGCGGTGCTTGCGCAGGCCCGCGTGGCCGTCGGCGTCGACGGCGTACTGGACGCGCGTCCGCCACGCCGGCACCTCTCCGGCCGGCACCTTGTCGCCCTCGGCCGGCATGACCGTGCCGTCCCAGCCCGCCTCCTCGGGGGTCAGGCCGGCGAGCCGCTGGAGCTGCTCCGCGACGACCTCGCCCTTCAGGCGGCGCTGGGCACCGGGCTTGGCGTGCTGCCAGTCGCAGCCGCCGCACTTGCCGGGGCCGGCGTACGGGCAGGGGGCCTCGACCCGGTCCTTCGACGCCTCCAGGACGCGGACGGCGTCGGCGCGCAGGAAGCGGGAGTCCGCGCCCCCCTCGGTGACGCGGGCGACGATCTTCTCGCCGGGCAGCGCGTGCCGGACGAAGAGCACACGGCCCTCGTCGGTGCGGGCGACGCAGTGACCGCCGTGTGCCACGGGGCCGACCTCGACCTCGTACTCCTCACCGACGAGTGACGAGTCAGGTGCGTTCTGCATGGCGGGGTGGCTCCAGAAGTAGACAGGGCTGCCGGGGCGGCAGCCCACCAGTCTACGTGGCCGGAGGTCATCCCTTCGCCGTCGGTTCCTTCGCCGTCGGTTCCTTCGGGCGCTCGTCGAACATGCCGCGGCGCACCGAGCCCGGCGCGTTCCACTCCTGGCGCTTCTTGGCCCGCTTCTTCGCCAGTTCCGAGGAGCGCAGCTGGTACGGCACCGAGGTCACCATCACGCCCGGGGTGAACAGCAGCCGGCCCTTGAGGCGCAGGGCGCTCTGGTTGTGCAGCAGGTGCTCGTACCAGTGGCCGACCACGTACTCCGGGATGATCACGCTGACCGCGTCGCGTGGGCTCTCGCGCCGCAGGGACTTGACGTAGTCGATCACCGGGCGGGTGATCTCGCGGTAGGGGGAGTCGAGGATCTTCAGCGGGACGTTGATGCCGCGCCGCTCCCACTCCGCCTTGAGCGCCTTCGTCTCCGCCGGGTCGACGTTGATGCTGAGCGCCTCCAGCTTGTCGGAGCGCATCAGCTGCGCGTACGCGAGGGCGCGCAGCGTGGGCCGGTGGACCTTCGACACCAGGACCAGGGAGTGGACCCGCGACGGGCGCACGGTGTCGTCCGTGGGGCCCTCGGGAGCGGCGATCTCGTCGGCGACGCGGTCGTAGTGCTTACGGATCGCGGTCATCGTCCCGTAGAAGATCACCATGCCCAGCAGGGCGACCCAGGCGCCGTGCGTGAACTTCGTCGCCAGGACGACGACCAGGACCAGGCCGGTGAAGAAGGCGCCGAAGGTGTTGATCGCGCGGGCGCGGATCATGCGGCGCCGGGCGGCGGGGTCCCGCTCGGTCCGCAGGTGGCGGTTCCAGTGCCGGACCATGCCGGTCTGGCTGAGCGTGAAGGAGACGAAGACGCCGACGATGTAGAGCTGGATGAGCTTGGTGGAGTCCGCCCCGTACAGCCAGACCAGCAGGATCGCGGCGCCCGCGAGGAGCACGATGCCGTTGGAGAAGGCGAGCCGGTCGCCGCGGGTGTGCAGCTGGCGCGGCAGGTAGCGGTCCTGGGCGAGGATCGAGCCGAGGAGCGGGAAGCCGTTGTACGCGGTGTTGGCGGCGAGGAACAGCACGAGGGCCGTGGCCGCGGCCAGCAGCACGAAGAAGAAGGTGCCGTCGCCGAAGACGGCCGCCGCGACCTGCGAGATGACCGGGTTCTGCACGTACTCGGGGCCGACGGGCACGCCGTCGCGCAGCAGGTCGTGGGCGGGCTGCTCGGCCATCTTGACGTCGGTGGCCATGGCGAGGCCGATGATGCCGCAGAACATGGTGACGGCCAGGCCGCCCATGAGGGCGAGGGTGGTGGCGGCGTTCCTGCTCTTCGGCTTGCGGAAGGCGGGTACGCCGTTGCTGATCGCCTCGACGCCGGTCAGCGCCGCGCAGCCGGAGGAGAAGGCGCGCAGCAGCAGGAAGACGAGGGCGAAGCCGGCCAGCCCCTGGTGCTCGGGCTTGATCTCGAAGTCGGCGGTCGGGGCCTTCATGGTCTGGTCGTCGAGGACGATGCCCTTGTAGGCGCCCCACACGATCATGATGAAGACGCCGGCGACGAAGACGTACGTCGGGATCGCGAAGAGCTTTCCGGACTCCTTCACACCACGCAGGTTCATGATCGTGAGGAGGAGGATTATCGCGATGGCCGAGAAGACCTTGTGCTCGACGACGAACGGGACGGCTGAGCCGAGGTTCTCCACGCCGGAGGAGATCGAGACGGCGACGGTCAGGACGTAGTCGACGAGGAGCGCGCTGGCGACGGTGAGTCCGGCCTTGGGGCCGAGGTTGGTGTTGGCGACCTCGTAGTCGCCGCCACCGCTCGGGTAGGCGTGGACGTTCTGCCGGTACGACGCGACCACCGTGAACATCAGGACCACGACGGCCACGGCGATCCACGGGCTGAAGTGGTACGCCGACACTCCCGCGATGGAGAGGACCAGCAGCACCTCGCCGGGCGCGTACGCCACCGAGGAGAGCGGGTCGGAGGCGAAGACGGGGAGCGCGATGCGCTTGGGGAGGAGGGTTTCTCCCAGCCTGTCGCTGCGCAGAGCCCGGCCGATCAGGATCCGTTTGGGCACGTCGGTCAGTTTGGACACGCAGAGGATCGTAAGCGTTCGAAAAGGGACGCGCCCACCCGCCACCTCTTACCGCCACGGAATCTCTGCCGGACGTCTCCATCGATGTCGCGGGCCGTACGCCTGCGCCGATGCGGGTACGAAGGGCCTGGCGGCATAAGCTCGTCATCGGGCAACACCGCACCGCAGGCTGAGAGAGAGAAGTGAGCAGGGTGTTTACGCAGGTCGGCTTCGTCGGCAGAGTCACCAGGAGTGCGGGGTAACCAGGCGTGCACATCGTCATCATGGGCTGCGGGCGCGTGGGAGCCGCACTCGCGCAGACCCTGGAGCAACAGGGGCACACCGTCGCCGTCGTCGACCAGGACCCCACCGCCTTCCGGCGGCTGGGCTCGGGCTTCGGCGGGCGCCGCGTCACGGGGGTCGGGTTCGACCAGGACACGCTGCGCGAGGCGGGCATCGAGGAGGCCGGGGCGTTCGCCGCGGTGAGCAGCGGTGACAATTCCAACATCATCGCGGCGCGGGTGGCGCGCGAGATGTTCGGCATCGAGAACGTCGCGGCCCGCATCTACGACCCGCGGCGCGCCGAGGTGTACCAGCGCCTCGGCATCCCGACGGTCGCGACCGTGCGCTGGACCGCCGACCAGATGCTGCGGCGGCTGCTGCCGTCCGGCGCGGAGCCGCTGTGGCGGGATCCGAGCGGCGGGGTGCAGCTCGCGGAGGTGCACACGTCCCCGGCGTGGATCGGGCACAAGATCAGCAGGCTGCAGGAGGAGACGGGCGTCCGCGTGGCGTTCCTCACCCGGCTCGGCGAGGCGGTCCTGCCGACCTCGCAGACGGTGCTGCAGGAGGGCGACCTCGTCCACGTGATGATGCGTACGGACGAGATCGAGAAGGTCGAGGCGGCGTTCGCCGCCGGCCCCGAGGAGGACGGTCACTGATGCGCGTCGCTATTGCGGGCGCCGGCGCGGTGGGCCGTTCCATCGCGGGCGAGCTGCTGGAGAACGGGCACGAGGTGCTGCTCATCGACAAGGCGCCGACCGCGATCTCCGTGGAGCGGGTGCCGCAGGCGGAGTGGCTGCTGGCCGACGCCTGCGAGATCACCTCGCTGGACGAGGCGGCGCTGCAGCGGTGCAACGTCGTCATCGCGGCGACCGGCGACGACAAGGTGAACCTCGTCGTCTCGCTGCTGGCCAAGACCGAGTACGGGGTGCCGCGGGTGGTCGCGCGGGTCAACAACCCGAAGAACGAGTGGCTCTTCAACGAGGCGTGGGGCGTGGACGTCGCCGTCTCCACGCCGCGCCTGATGTCGGCCCTGGTGGAGGAGGCGGTGAGCGTCGGCGACCTGGTCCGGCTGCTGCGCTTCAGCCACGGCGACGCGAACCTCGTCGAGCTGACGCTGCCCCCGGAGTCGGCCATCGCCGGTACTCAGGTGGGCGATGTGGCGTGGCCGCAGGACACCTCGCTGGTGACGATCATCCGCGGCTCGCGCGTGCTGACGCCGAGCCCGGAGGAGACGCTGGAGGCGGGCGACGAGCTGTTGTTCGTGGCCGCCCAGGCCCGCGAGGAGCAGCTGGAGGACCTGCTGTCGGTCCGCCAGGGCCAGGACACCGCGGGCTGAGGGAGAAACCACCGGAAACCACAGAGGCCCGGCGCACCGCACGAGCGGTACGCCGGGCCTTGTGCTACGGCCGGGCAGGGTTACGGGGCCTCTCGGTGCTGTGCGCGGGGGGCTGGCTGCGCCACCCCAGGCCCGCAGTGCTGTGCGCGGCGGGTCGGGGGCGCGGCCCCCGACGCACGCCGGATCCGCCGGGGCGCGGCCCCGCCGCGGGAGAGGTGACCGGAGCTGACGGAAGGGCGTCAGGCCTCGTTGCTCTGGGGCGCCGCCGCCTTGCGGGCCTTCTCCGCGGCCTCCTCCGCCTCCATCTCCGCGAAGACGTCGATCGGCGGCGGAGCCTTCTTCAGGAAGACCCACGTCAGGTACACCGCCAGCAGGAACGGCGGGATCTTCAGGGCGACCAGGACCCAGCCGAGCTGCGTCGTGTCGGCCCACCAGTACAGGGGGAAGAGGATCGCGCACTTGGCGAGGAGGATGAGGCCCCAGGCCCAGCTGGCCTTGGCGTACGCCTTCTTCCGGCCGGGGTTGCGGGTCCGCCAGGAGAGGTTCTCCTTGAAGACCGGGCCCAGCACCAGGCCGATCAGCGGTACGCCCGCCAGCGTGGTGACGATGTACGCGAGGCCGAGGCCCAGCGTGTAGAGCATGCCCGGCAGGTAGAAGTCCTTCGCGTTGCCGGTCATCATCGCGAAGATCACGCCGAACGCGACGCCGAAGACACCGCTGAACGCGTGCTTGACCGTGTCCCGGCGCACCAGCCGTACGGCCACCAGCAGCAGGGAGACCCCGAGCGCCGCGATGGCGGACAGGTGCAGGTCCTTGTTGATGGTGTAGATCGTGACGAAGAGCAAGCCGGGGAGGACGGTCTCCACCATGCCCCGCACGCCGCCGAAGGCGTCGAACAGGGCGGCTTCGGTCACGGCGTTGTGGTCGTCGGGGGTGGGCCTGTCGGGAGACGTCACCGGCTACTCCTGTCCGAGCGGTCGGAGCTCGTATTTGGGGTTGAAGAGGACCCGGCGGCCGTGGCTCATGGAGACCCGGCCGGAGGCGATGAGCCTGCGTCCGGGCTCTATGCCCACGATGGAGCGCCGGCCCAGCCACACCACGTCCAGCGGGGCGGTGCCGTCGAAGAGCTCGGCCTCCAGCGCGGGGACGCCGGCCCGCGGGCGCAGGGTGACCGTCCGCAAGGTACCAGTCACCGTGACGATCTGCCGGTCGGAGCAAGCCGAGATGGGCGTGCACCCCGACGCCTGAGCATCCTCCTGCAGCTCCTCGGACTCCAGGTCGCCCTGGGAGCTGGACAGCCGGTCGAGCATCCGGCGGAACCGGCCGGCCGGCTTGTCTGTACGCGGTGCAGCACTCATACAGAAAGCGTACCTAGGGGTCTGAGCGGTAGCCCATGCCCCGTTCGGTGGTGTAAAGGCGCCGGGGGCCCGGTCGGCCTCGGCCGTACCGTGCCCCCGCCCGTAACATCCGCCGTACCGCAGCCGCTCGAGCCGCTCCGGGGGTCAGCGGACCTCGGTGATCTCCGGGCCCCGCTGGAGCTGGCCCATGCCGCCCGAGAAGCGCGAGGACTCCTGGTCCTCCTGCTGGACGCCCTCGGGCACCATCTGCGCGTCGTTCGGCAGCTTCAGGACGATCGGGTCGCGCGGCGCCATCGGCCCCTCGCCCCGGACGACCACGGTGTCGCGGAAGATCTGCTCCAGCAGTCCGGCGGTCTGCGGCTGCACCGCGCCCTGACCGGAGATGACACCGCGCAGGAACCAGCGCGGCCCGTCCACGCCCACGAAGCGCACCAGCTGCACACCGCCGGTGCCGTCGGGCAGCTGCACCGGGACCTGGGCGCGCAGCTCCCAGCCCAGCGGGCCCTCGACCTCGTCGACGACGCCGCCCTGCTGGGTGATGCCGGAGGCGATCTCCTCGCGGACCTCGCCCCAGATGCCCTCCTTCTTCGGCGCGGCGAACGCCTGCAGCTGGATGGCGCTGTCGCGCAGCACCACCGTCGCGGCGACGATCGCGTCCCCCGCGACCTCCACGCGCAGTTCCATGCCCTCGACTCCGGGCACGAACATGCCGCCCAGGTCCACGCGGCCCTCGTCGGGCCGGGAGACCTCGGAAATGTCCCAGGGCCCGTCGGGCCGGGGCGCCGGCGGAAGGTTCACGCGGCGCGGCTCGTCCTGCGCCGCGTCGTCGGTGTCGACCTCGTCGACGACCTGCTCGGCCTCGCGCGCCACGTCCGCTGCGTCCTCAGCGGCCCTGCTCTTCTTGCGACGTCCGAACACGTCACTGTCCTTCCCGGTCGGATACGACCGAAGCGTATCGATTCCCACCCGTCCAGCCCTCCACGGCGGCATGACCGCCGGTGGACCCGAAGCCCCCCTCGGCCCGCGCCGAGCCGGGAAGCTCCGCCACCTCGTGGAAGCGGACCCTCTCGACTTGCTGAACGACCAGTTGGGCGATCCGGTCGAACCGTTCGAACCGGACGCTCTCGCGCGGGTCCAGGTTGACCACGATCACCTTGATCTCCCCACGGTACCCGGCATCCACGGTGCCCGGGGCATTCACGAGGGCCACTCCGCAGCGGGCGGCGAGCCCGGAGCGGGGGTGCACGAAGGCCGCGTACCCGTCGGGCAGGGCGATGGACACCCCCGTGGGCAGGATCGCGCGCTCGCCGGGCGCGAGTTCGGCGGCCTCGGTGGTGACGAGATCGGCGCCCGCGTCGCCCGGGTGCCCGTACGACGGGATGGGCACCTCCGGGTCCACGCGGCGGATCAGTACGTCGACGGGGTTACGGCTCTGGGACATCAGGGGTTCACCTCGAAGGCGCGGGCGCGCCGGACCTGGTCGGGGTCGGCCATGGCGGCCCGGATCTCCTCCGGGCGGCCGTTGTCGATGAAGTGATCGACCTTGACCTCGATGAAAAGGGCGTCGGCGCGGACCGCCTCGGGGCCCTCGGGGCCGCCGATCCGGCCGGTCGCCCGACAGTAGATCTTGCGGCCGTGCACGGCGGTGACCTCGGCCTCGAGGTGCAGCACGGTGCCGACGGGCACCGGGCGCACGAAGTCGGTCTCCAGCCGGCCGGTCACGGCGATGACCCGCAGCAGCCAGCTCAGCGAGCCGAGCGTCTCGTCGAGCGCGGTCGCGAGCACGCCGCCGTGCGCCAGCCCGGGCGCTCCCTGGTGGTCGGTGGTCACCGTGAACTCGGCGGTGACGCTCACGCCCTCGCCGGCCCGCGCCGCCAGGTGCAGCCCGTGCGGCTGGCCGCCGCCGCAGCCGAAGCAGTGCTCGTAATGGGCGCCGAGGAGCTCGCCGGGGGCGGGCGCGTCGGGGTGCCGTACCGGCGGTATGGCCTCGGCGGGGGGCGTCAGTGCAGTGGTCACAGCCGCAGACCTTACCCGCGCGGCAGCCCCGGGGGCGCACCGTGCCAAGCTTGGGTGTATGCAGCCTTCCGCACCGGCTTCCGCCTCCCCCGCCGTACCGCTGTACGACGAACGTCTCACCGCTCCGCGCTCGTGGTGGCTGATCGCCGCCCTGGTCGGGCTGTCGGGCGCGCTGATCGCGCTGCCGCTGGGCACGCTGCCGATGCTCGGCGGCCTGATCCTCGCGGGCGCGCTCGCGACGATCGGCGTCAGCACGTACGGCTCCGTCCGCGTGCGCGTGGTGGCGGGCTCGCTGGTAGCAGGGGACGCGCGGATCCCGGTGTCGGCGCTGGGCGAGCCGGAGGTGCTGGACGCCGAGGAGGCGCGCGCCTGGCGGACGTACAAGGCCGATCCGCGCGCCTTCATGGTGCTGCGCGGGTACGTGACCGAGGCGGTACGGGTCGAGGTGACGGACCCGGCGGACCCGACGCCGTACGTGTACGTCTCCAGCCGGGACCCGAAGGCCCTCGCGGCGGCGCTGGCCGCGGCCCGCGCGGCCTAGAACGGCTTGGACCAGCTCAGAACGGCTTAGAAGGCTTAGAAGCCGAGCTCCTTGGGGCTCTCGGGCTGGTCCAGCGGGGGCAGCTCGGGGAGGGCGTCCCAGGGCACCTGGCGGGTGCGCAGGTCCTTGCGGATCTGCTCGGCGAGGTTCTTGGTGTCGCGCCGGTTCATCATGGCGCCGACGGCGGCGCCGACCATGAACGGCATCAGGTTGGGCAGGTTGCGCACCATGCGCTTGGTGATCCGCTGGCGCAGCTCGCGCTTCATCCGGCCGCCGAGGGCGGCATTGATGGTGGTGGGCCTGGTGACGTCGATGCCGCGCTCCTCCGTCCAGGAGGTCAGGTAGGCGGTGGCGCGCTCTCTGAGGTTGCCCGGAGGGCGCTGGCCGTAGACCTCGTGGAGCTCGGCGATGAGCTTGAGCTCGATCGCGGCGACGCCGGTGATCTCCGCGGCCAGCTCGGCCGGCATGGCCGGCGGTACGGGGAGCATGGCGGCCGCGCCGACGCCGGCGCCCACGGTGGAGGTGGCGTTGGCCGCGCCCGCGATGAGCTTGTCGGCGATCTCTTCGGGGCCGAGGCCCGGGAACTGCTTGCGCAGGGTGGCGAGGTCGCGGACGGGGACGCGCGGGGCGTTCTCGATGAGCCGGTCGGCGAGGTGGCCGAGGCCGGCGCGTGCTCCGTCGCGGCCCTTGCGTACGCCGCGCCGGACGGCTTCGAGGCGCCGTCGGACCTTGGTGGTGGGGTGCTGCTGCTGTGCCGGTAGGCCGCGTCCCGTGGGTCCGGCCTCGGCGGCTGCTTCGAGCGAGGCCGAAGGGCCTCGCTCGTCGTCACGCGCGCCGGGGGAGGGCAGGAGGGCGGAGTGCTCGGCGGACGCGTCCTGCGCGTCCGGTGCCGGGCCTGTGCCGCCCTGGTACGCCTCCGGCTTCCGGTGGAGAGGGAGCCGGAAGCGTCGCTTCCGAGACGGGGTGTCGCCTGCCACGGCCGACCGGACCTCAGTCGCAGTCTCGGCAGATCGGCTGGCCGTTCTTCTCACGGGCCAGCTGGCTGCGGTGGTGGACCAGGAAGCAGCTCATGCAGGTGAACTCGTCAGCCTGCTTGGGCAGCACCCGGACGGCCAGTTCCTCGTTCGAGAGGTCGGCGCCCGGGAGCTCCAGGCCTTCGGCGGCCTCGAACTCGTCGACGTCGACCGTCGAGGTGGACTTGTCGTTCCGGCGGGCCTTCAGTTCCTCAAGGCTGTCCGAGTCGACGTCGTCGTCGGTCTTGCGTGGGGTGTCGTAATCCGTTGCCATGTCGCTCTCCCCCTCTGGGTGTTTGCGGTGTCTCCAGCGCACGTAACGCGTGGGAGGCCGGTCTTGTGCCCGACCTGAGGCGGAGATTTTGCCTCACATCAAGGTCTGTTACTCAATCGACACCCAACCGGACCCCTTCGGAGTGATCGGATTTGAGTGGCGAACGGGACCGTACACGGTCCCGGAGCCGCGCCCTGCAGGCGCCACCCCGTGTACTTCCCGTGATCCAGGGCCCTGGAAACCCGGACTTTTCCTGGTTTTCCGGGGGAATTCTTGATCACGGAGAGTAGATGGCCGGAATCGGTCCTTTGTGATCGATCACACACGGTCAACGCGGGAACGGGTCCCGAAAATTCCGCGCAAAGCGAACACAATGACGACCACGGCGTCGTGCCGTCCCTCCATGGTCACACCGGAAGGGTGACACGCATCACCAGGCCGCCGCCCTCGCGGGGCTCCGCGATGATACGGCCTCCGTGGGCCCGCGCGACGGACCGGGCGATCGAGAGCCCGAGCCCCACGCCCTTGTCGCTGCCGGTGCGCTCCTGCCGCAGGCGCCGGAACGGCTCGAAGAGGTTGTCGATCTCGTACGCGGGTACCACCGGCCCCGTGTTCGACACCACCAGCACGGCCTGGCCGGCCTGGGTCTCGGTGGTGACCTCGACCCAGCCCTCCTCCGGCACGTTGTAGCGCACGGCGTTCTGCACCAGGTTCAGGGCGATCCGCTCCAGCAGCACGCCGTTGCCCTGGACGACGGCGGGCGCCCGCTCGCCGCGGATCTCCACGCCCTTCGCCTCGGCCTCGCCGTGCACCTGGTCGATGGCCCGCGAGGCCACCTCCGCGAGGTCCACGGGCTTGCGCTCGACGATCTCGTTGTCGCTGCGGGCGAGCAGCAGCAGGCCCTCCACCAACTGCTCGCTGCGCTCGTTGGTGGCCAGCAGCGTCTTGCCGAGCTGCTGGAGCTCCACGGGCGCCCCGGGGTCGGAGAGGTGGACCTCCAGCAGGGTGCGGTTGATCGCCAGCGGCGTACGCAGCTCGTGCGAGGCGTTGGCGACGAACCGCTGCTGCGCGGTGAAGGCCCGCTCCAGCCGGTCCAGCATGTCGTCGAACGTGTCCGCGAGCTCCTTCAGCTCGTCGTCCGGGCCGTCCAGCTCGATGCGGCGGCTCAGGTCCGTACCGGCCACGTTGCGGGCGGTACGGGTGATCTTGCCGAGCGGGGACAGGACGCGGCCCGCCATCGCGTAACCGAACGCGAAGGCGATGACGCTCAGGCCCAGCAGCGCGAAGAGCGAGCGGCGCAGCAGGTCGTCCAGGGCGTGCTGGCGCTGTGCGTTGACGCAGGCGTTCATCGCGCGGTTGGCCTCGTCGGCCGTCGGCGCGTAGGGGAACTCGCAGATCTCGCTCTGCAGCCGGCCCTCGACGATCCGGAACGGCAGCGAGCTGCCGATGTGGAGCGCCTGCGCGGCCAGCAGGTAGATGATCGACAGCAGCAGGATGCCGGCGATCAGGAACATGCCGCCGTACAGCAGCGTGAGCCGTATCCGGATGGTGGGCCGCAGCCAGGGGCGGACCGGTTCCCGGGGGTCCCAGGTCGGCTTCGGGGGCGCCTGAGGAGGCGCTGGTGTCGTGGCCACGGGTCAGATCCGGTAACCGGAGCCCGGCACGGTGACGATCACCGGCGGCTCGCCGAGCTTGCGGCGCAGGGTCATGACGGTGACCCGGACGACGTTGGTGAACGGGTCGGTGTTCTCGTCCCAGGCCTTCTCCAGCAGCTGTTCGGCCGAGACCACCGCGCCCTCGCTGCGCATCAGCACCTCCAGCACCGCGAACTCCTTCGGCGCCAGCTGGACCTCCCGGCCGTCGCGGAAGACCTCGCGGCGGTTCGGGTCCAGCTTGATGCCGGCCCGCTCCAGGACCGGCGGCAGGGGCACGGTCGTACGCCGCCCGAGCGCCCGTACGCGCGCGATCAGCTCACTGAACGCGAACGGCTTCGGCAGGTAGTCGTCGGCGCCGATCTCCAGGCCCTCCACGCGGTCGCTCACGTCACCCGAGGCGGTGAGCATCAGGACGCGGGTGGCCATGCCCAGGTCGACGATCTTGCGGCAGACGTCGTCGCCGTGGACGAGCGGCAGGTCGCGGTCGAGGACGACCACGTCGTAGTCGTTGACCCCGATACGCTCCAGGGCCGCCGCCCCGTCGTACACGACGTCGACGGCCATGGCCTCCCGGCGCAGTCCGGTGGCCACCGCATCGGCGAGCAGCTGCTCGTCCTCGACGACGAGTACGCGCACGGCGCTGTTCCTTCCTCCGAGCCCGGATTCGGGCGAATGAGCTGTTGACTGTGGGTATCCATCCTGCCCCTTACGCGCGTAAACCGGCTGTAAGGCGGCCTGCGGGCGGTCCGGGACCGGGGCCGCGGCACGGAGTCGGCACCGGGAATTCACCGGATTCACGAATGACTTGAGGTTTCTGTGAGGTAGCTCTTGGGGAGGACGTCTGCACACCCGAGATCACGCCGTGTCTGTGGCACGCCACGAACCGCTCTGTCCCCCAGAGGTGCCGTGCGTGATCGAGAACCCGATCGACCAACCCTCGGCACACCCCCGTGCCACCGACCCATGACGAGGGGGCGCACGATGGACGCTTTCACCGCAGGACTGCTGCAGCGCATAAGGACCACGGAGACCCACCTCACGCAGGCGCGCGAGACGGGCGACGACTTCCTCGCCGATGTCGAGCAGGAGGAGCTCGAGGACCTGCGCCGGATCGCCGCCGAGCACGGCGTCGAGATCGGCACCCCGCAGATCGCCTGAGTTCCGACCGGCAGCACAGAGCCCCGATGTCCGGGTATGACATCGGGGCCGCTGTCTTTTCCAGGCGCTGTTCGCCTCGTCGGGCGCGGTCAGTCGTGCCAGGCGCCGAACTCCTCCAGGAGCGTCTGGAGCGGCTCGAAGACGCCGGGGGAGGCCGCGACCGTCAGGTCCCCGGAGGGCGGGTCGCCCGGGCGGCCGCCGGTGAGGGCGCCGGCCTCGCGGGCGATCAGATCGCCGGCCGCGAGGTCCCAGGGCCTGAGCCCGCGTTCGTAGTAGCCGTCCAGGCGGCCGGCCGCCACGTCCGCGAGGTCGATCGCCGCCGAGCCGCCGCGGCGGATGTCGCGCAGCCGCGGGATGAGCCGCTGCGCCACGTCGGCCTGGTGGGCGCGGACCGTGGCCACGTAGTTGAAGCCGGTCGAGACCAGGGCCTGGTCCAGCGGCGGCGCCGGGCGGTGGCGGATGGGCCGGCCGTTCAGGAAGGCGCCGCCGCCGAGGACCGCGTGGAAGGTCTCGTCGCGCATGGGGACCACCACGACGCCGACGAGGGTCTCGCCGCCCCGCTCGGCGGCGATGGAGACGGCCCACGTGGGCAGGCCGTAGAGGTAGTTCACGGTGCCGTCGAGCGGGTCGACGACCCAGCGGACGCCGCTCGTGCCCTCCGTGGCGGCCCCCTCCTCGCCGAGGAGGCCGTCGTCGGGCCGGTGCTCGGCGAGGAAGCCGGTGATCAGCTTCTCGGCGGCGATGTCCATCTCGGTCACGACGTCGATGGGGCTCGACTTGGTGGCCTGCACCCCGAGGTCGGCCGGGCGGCCGTCGCGCAGCAGCGCACCGGCCCGGCGCCCGGCCTCCAGGGCGAGGTCCAGCAGGTCGTTCGGGAGGGGGTCACGCGGGTCGGTCACGGCGTCTCCTCACGCGTACGGGCTGTCGGCGCCCGCCGCCGCGGGCCGCTCGGCCCGGGCCGGGCAGCAGCCCACCGGGCACAGGTCGTGGGACGGGCCCAGGGCGCCCAGCGCGCACCGCTCCACCACCATGCCCCGCTCCGTCGCCGCGCGCTCCAGGACGAGGTCGCGGACGGCCGCGGCGAAGCGCGGGTCGGCACCCACGGTGGCCGACCTGCGGACCGGGAGCCCCAGCTCGGCGGCCTTGGCGGTGGCCTCGGTGTCGAGGTCGTACAGGACCTCCATGTGGTCCGAGACGAAGCCGATCGGGACCATCACGGCCGCCGGGGCCCCGGCGCCGTGCAGCTCCTCCAGGTGGTCGCAGATGTCCGGCTCCAGCCACGGGATGTGCGGCGCGCCGCTGCGGGACTGGTAGACGAGCTGCCAGGGGTGCTCGACGCCCGTCTCGTCCCGTACGGCGTCGACGATGAGGCGTGCGACGTCCAGGTGCTCCTCGACGTACGCCCCGCCGTCGCCGTGCTCCTCGGCCGGGCCGGAGGTGTCGGCGGCGGAGACCGGGATGGAGTGCGTGGTGAAGGCGAGGTGGGCGCCCGCGCGGACGGGCTCGTCGAGCTCGGACAGCGCCTTCAGGACGCCGTCGACCATGGGCCGGACGAAGCCCGGGTGGTTGAAGTAGTGCCGCAGCTTGTCGATCCGGGGCAGCGGCAGGCCCTCCGCCTCCAGGGTGGCGAGCGCGTCCGCGAGGTTCTCCCGGTACTGGCGGCAGCCGGAGTAGGAGGCGTAGGCGCTGGTGGCGAGGACGGCGATGCGGCGGCGGCCGTCGGCCACCATCTCGCGCAGCGTGTCGGTGAGGTACGGCGCCCAGTTGCGGTTGCCCCAGTAGACCGGCAGGTCGAGGCCCGCGTCCGCGAAGTCCTTGCGCAGCGCGGCCAGCAGGGCGCGGTTCTGGTCGTTGATCGGGCTGACGCCGCCGAAGAGGAAGTAGTGCTGCCCCACCTCCTTGAGCCGTTCCTTGGGGATGCCCCGGCCCCGGGTCACGTTCTCGAGGAA
Organism: Streptomyces sp. NPDC045998; assembly: GCF_056430285.1. Classification (NCBI taxonomy): domain Bacteria; kingdom Bacillati; phylum Actinomycetota; class Actinomycetes; order Kitasatosporales; family Streptomycetaceae; genus Streptomyces; species Streptomyces sp. NPDC045998. The sequence goes on along the minus strand of NZ_JBWKLJ010000011.1, from coordinate 169,928 downwards.
CGGGACCACGTCGTCGGGGCCCTCGGGCCCGCCGAAGGAGAGCAGCAGCAGGGCGTCGTACGGGGCTGGATCGCGCTGATCGGACATGGCATTGATCCTGCCACCCGGGTCCGACAGCCGGAAAACCGCCGTGCGCGCTCACCCATTCGGGCGTAACCTGTCAAGGCTGCCCAAAGGCCTTACGCCGCCTCACCGCGGTACCGCCGTGCGCCGCCTCACCCGCCTCACCCGCTTCACCCGCCGCCTCACCCGCCTCACGCAACGCGTGCACGCCACGCGCGCCCTACGCTCACCGGCCGGAGTACCCCTTGCCCAGTCCCTACCGCGCGATCTTCGCCGCCCCCGGAACCGTGGGCTTCTCCGCGGCCGGTTTCCTCGGCCGGATGCCGCTGGCCATGATGGGCATCGGCATCGTCACGATGATCTCCCAGCTCACCGGCCGCTACGGACTGGCCGGCGCGCTCTCGGCGACGCTCGCGGTGTCCGCCGCCGTCCTGGGCCCGCAGGTCTCCCGCCTCGTCGACCGGTACGGCCAGCGGCGCGTGCTGCGCCCGGCCACCCTGATCACCGTGACGGCCGTGGCGGGCCTGCTGATCTGCGCGCAGCAGGGGCTGCCGGAGTGGACGCTGTTCGTCTTCTCGGCCGCCGCCGGCTGCGTACCGAGCGTCGGGGCGATGACCCGGGCCCGCTGGGCGAGCATCTACCGGGGCTCGGGGCGCGAGCTGCACACCGCGTACTCCTTCGAGTCGATCATCGACGAGGTGTGCTTCATCTTCGGCCCGATCGTCTCGATCGGTCTGTCGACCATCTGGTTCCCGGAGGCGGGCCCGCTGCTGGCGGCCGTCTTCCTGGCGATCGGGGTGTGGTGGCTGACCGCCCAGCGCTCCACCGAGCCGAAGCCCCATCCGGTCGAGCAGCACACGGGCGGCTCGGCGCTCCGCTCCCCCGGCCTGCAGGTGCTGGTGGCCGCGTTCGTCGCCACGGGCACGATCTTCGGCGCGGTGGACGTGGTGACGGTGGCGTTCGCCGAGGAGGAGGGCCACAAGGCCGCGGCCAGTCTGGTGCTGGCGGTGTACGCGCTCGGCTCGTGCGTCGCGGGCGCGGTCTTCGGCCTGCTGCACCTCAAGGGTGAGCCGTCCCGCAGGTGGCTTCTGGGGGTCTGCGCGATGGCCGTGAGTATGATCCCCCTCCAACTGGTCGGGAACCTGCCGTTCCTGGCCGTGGCGCTCTTTGTCGCGGGCCTCGCCATCGCGCCGACGATGGTGACGACCATGGCCCTCGTCGAGGCCCACGTACCGCGCAGCAAGCTGACCGAGGGCATGTCCTGGACGAGTACCGGGCTCGCGGTCGGCGTGGCGCTCGGCTCCTCCGCCGCCGGCTGGGTGGTCGACGCGCACGGGGCGGCCGCGGGGTACGCGGTCCCCGGCGTCGCGGGAGTGCTCGCGGCCGCGGTGGCGTTCCTGGGGTACCGCCGGCTGCGCAGGCCGGTGCCGACGCGGGAGGGGCAGGGGCAGCGTGAGCAGCGCGAGCAGGACCCGGAACAGCCGGAGCAGCAGCACGTGGCGTAACTGGGCGGGGAACGTCACCGCCAGGCCCGTACGGGAGGCCCGTCCGGCCTCGGTGGCGGAGCTGGCGGCGACGGTACGGAAGGCGGCCGAGGACGGGCTGCGCGTCAAGACGGTCGGTACGGGTCACTCCTTCACGGCCATCGCCGCCACCGACGGGGTGCTGATACGGCCGGACCTGCTGACCGGGATCCGGCGCGTCGACCGCCGCGCGATGACGGTGACGGTGGAGTCCGGCACCCCGCTGAAGCGGCTGAACGCGGCCCTGGCCCGGGAGGGCCTGTCGCTCACGAACATGGGCGACATCATGGAGCAGACGGTCGCGGGCGCGACCAGCACCGGGACGCACGGCACGGGCCGGGACTCGGCGTCCATCGCCGCGCAGATCAGGGAGCTGGAGCTGGTCACGGCCGACGGGCGCGTGCTGACCTGTTCCGAGAAGGAGAACCCGGAGGTCTTCGCGGCCGCCCGGATCGGGCTCGGCGCGCTGGGCGTGGTCTCCGCCATCACCTTCGCCGTGGAGCCCCTGTTCCTGCTCACCGCGCGCGAGGAGCCGATGGGCTTCGACAAGGTCACCGCCGAGTTCGACGCCCTGCACGCGGAGAACGAGCACTTCGAGTTCTACTGGTTCCCGCACACCGGGAACTGCACCACCAAGCGCAACAACCGCAGCGCGGGCCCGGCGGCGCCGCCCGGGCGGGTCAGCGGCTGGATCGAGGACGAGTTCCTCTCCAACGGGCTCTTCCAGGTGGTCAACTCAGTGGGCCGCGCCGTGCCGGCCACCATCCCCGCGATCGCCAAGCTCTCCAGCCGGGCGCTGTCCTCGCGTACGTACACGGACATCCCGTACAAGGTCTTCACCAGCCCGCGGCGGGTGCGGTTCGTGGAGATGGAGTACGCGGTCCCGAGGGAAGCGGCGGTCGAGGCGCTGCGCGAGCTGAAGGCGATGGTCGACCGGTCGCCCCTGCGCGTCAGCTTCCCCGTGGAGGTGCGGACGGCCCCGGCGGACGACATCGCGCTGTCGACGGCGTCGGACCGGGAGACCGCGTACATCGCCGTGCACATGTACAAGGGCACCCCGTACCGGGCGTACTTCACGGCGGCGGAGCGGATCATGACGGCGCACGGCGGCCGGCCGCACTGGGGCAAGGTGCACACGCGGGACGCGGCGTACCTGGCGGAGGTCTATCCGCGGTTCGGCGAGTTCACGGCGCTCCGCGACCGGCTGGACCCGGACCGGCTGTTCGGCAACGACTACCTGCGGCGGGTGCTGGGCGACTGACGTCTCACTCGGCGGTCGCCCCCGCGTCGTCCGGTGTGGGTGAGGGCGGTGTGGGGTCGGGCGTCGGGGACGTCGGTGTCGGAGTCGGCGTGGGGGTCGGTGTCGGAGTCGGCGTGGGCGAGGTGGTGTCCGGATCCGGCGTCGAGGGTGCCGGCGTGGGGGTGGGTGCCGGGTCCGTGGGCGCGCCCGGCTCCGGGTCGGGGCTCGGCGCCTGCTGCCGGTAGGGGTTCTCGTGCGGGGTCACCGGCCGGCGCGGCCCGGAGTCCCCGCCGCGTACGACGGAGCCGATGGTGGTCCCGCCGCCGCCGCTGAAGTCCCGGCCGGATATCAGCTCGTACGCGGTGATGCCGGCCATCGCCAGGACGAAGACGAGCGCCGCCGCGATGAGCGAGCGCCGTCGGCGGCTCCGGCTCCCGCCGCGTGCGCGCGTACGGGCGCGGTACGTCGTCGCACCGCCGAACTCGCCGTGCGCGGGGCCCGGCGGCGCCGCCGTCGGCGCGGGGCGCGGGCGTCGCACGGCGCGCGCCCGTTCGCCCGCAACGGCGAGGACGTGCTGGAAGACCGGACCGCCGCAGGTGGCGATGACGCTGATCACACCGGCGCCGAGGACCGTGCCGTACACGCCCAGTTTGGCGGCGAGCTTGGCCGCGACGACCGCGGCGACCGCGCTGCCCGCCACATGGGTGACGGTGAGGTCCAGCCGCCTCTTCTTCCCTTCTCTCTCTTTTGTCCGCGTGTCCGGCTTGTGTTCCATTTCGTCCCCTTGCCCACCGGTCTGTTGGCGCATGCACGGAGAAGGGACCTTTGGGCGAAGCGAATAGTTCCGTTTCTGCCGATTCTGTGAAGGATGCCATCGGGGAGGAATAACCCCGGGGGCCCAACTGCCGTACCGCGGGACAAGTTCGACGGCGCGCCGGTCCACCCTGGTGGCCCGAATGGAGTACTGTGGCGAACCCTGGGCTCCGGTCCTGCGATGGGTGTCCGGGACCAACGGGAGGGGGCCAGATGGCACTCGATCCGGCGGCGCCGCGGCACCGCACGGATGCCTGCCGCACAGCGCGACCGCCGCGGTCACGCTCCGTCGCGAACAGGTAACCGTGCCATAACGGCGTTCCAGGGCCCATGCCCGACACGCCGGGCAACTCGGCAAGGTTGTGGCAGGCTGCACCCGGGCAGGCCACACTCGACTAGCGGAAGCAGCGACGCAGGTGACGTCGGCAGGCACCACCCGGGAGGTCCCCATGCCCGAACTGCGTGTCGTGGCCGTCTCCAACGACGGCACACGACTGGTGCTGAAGGCTGCTGACAACACGGAGTACACGCTTCCGATCGACGAACGGCTGCGCGCCGCCGTACGCAACGACCGCGCCCGGCTCGGCCAGATCGAGATCGAGGTGGAGAGCCACCTCCGCCCCCGCGACATCCAGGCGCGCATACGTGCCGGTGCCTCCGCCGAGGAGGTCGCCCAGCTCGCGGGCATCCCCGTCGAGCGGGTACGCCGCTTCGAGGGCCCCGTGCTCGCGGAGCGTGCCTTCATGGCCGAGCGGGCCCGCAAGACCCCCGTGCGCCGGCCCGGCGAGAACACCGGCCCCCAGCTCGGCGAGGCCGTGCAGGAGCGGCTGCTGCTGCGCGGCGCCGACAAGGACACCGTGGTGTGGGACTCCTGGCGCCGGGACGACGGCACCTGGGAGGTCCTGCTCGTCTACCGCGTCGCGGGCGAGGTGCACTCGGCCAGCTGGACGTACGACCCGCCCAGGCGGCTCGTCCAGGCCGTGGACGACGAGGGGCGGGCGCTGATCGGCGAGACCGACGACGCGGTGGCGGTGCCGGAGCCGAGCTTCCCCTTCGTCCCCCGGATCGCGCGGCTGCCGCGCGACCGGCCGCTGGACCGCACGCCGGTGCCGCCGCCGGTCCCGGAGCCCGAGGAGGAGCCCGAGCGCGACTCCCTGACCAGCCTGCTGGAGGCGGTGCCGAGCTTCCGGGGCGACATGGTCGTCCCCGAGCGCGCGGGCACCGCGGAGCCGTCCACGGCCGACCCCGAACAGGAACCGGACGCGGAGGAGCCCCCGGCCCCCGCCGCGTCGGCCGGCGCCGGCTCGGCGTACGCGGACGTGCTCATGCCGCGCGCGGTGAGCGGCCACCGCGACCGCCTGATCGGCACGACGGACCGCCAGGCGGAGGCGGACGGCGTCCGCCCGGGCCGCCGCGCGGCGGTCCCGAGCTGGGACGAGATCGTCTTCGGTACACGCCGCAAGAAGCAGGAGTAGACGCGGGAGCGACCGCCCCGGGCCCGGGAGGGCCCGGGGCGGTGGGTCAGCCCCGGTCGGGACCCTTGGCGACCGGGCGGCCGGGGTCGCTGGACCAGTCGGACCAGGAGCCCGCGTAGAGGGCCGCCTGGATGCCGGCGAGCTCCAGGGCCAGCACCTCGTGGGCGCCGGAGACGCCCGAGCCGCAGTAGACGCCGACCTGCGGGGCGTCCGTCGCGCCGAGGGTCTTGAAACGGGCCGCCAGCGCCTCGGCGGGCAGGAAGCGGCCCTCCGCGTCGACGTTCTCGGTCGTCGGGGCCGAGGCCGCGCCCGGGATGTGGCCGCCCACCGGATCGATCGGCTCCACATCGCCCCGGTAGCGCTCCGCCGCGCGCGCGTCCAGCAGCAGGCCCGTGCGGGCCAGCGCCGCCGCGCCGTCCGCGTCGAGCAGCGGCAGGGCGCCCGGCCGTGGCGTGAAGTCGCCAACGGGCGGTGTGGGCGTCGCCGTCGTCAGCTCCCCCCGCCACGCCGCGAGACCGCCGTCGAGCACGCGTACGTCCGTGTGGCCCGCCCAGCGCAGCAGCCACCAGGCGCGCGCCGCCGCCCAGCCCTGGCCCCCGTCGTACGCGACCACCCGCGAGGACGCGGAGACGCCCGCCCTGCGCATCACCGCTCCGAACTCGGCCACGTCCGGAAGCGGGTGCCGGCCACCGCGGCCGCCGGGGCCGGGCTTACCCGCGAGCTCCGTCTCCAGGTCGACGTAGACCGCGCCCGGGATGTGCCCCGCCTCGTACGCCGGGTGGCCGGGCGGGCCGCCGAGCTGCCAGCGGACGTCGAGGAGGACCGGCGGGCGGGGTCCGGCGATCTCGGTCGCCAGTTCGGTTGCGGAGATGATGGGGTTCATACGTGCCATCCTCGCTCAGGGACGGCCCGCGCGGGGGCTGTCACAACGCGGATGGTCACCGGAAATTCGGGCATCCTCCTGCGGGATCGCGCCACATCCCGGCGCGGCCGGGGCGCACCGCGCGGCCAGTGGTGCAAGCATCTGACGAGGCGTGGAGCCGGTACCCGAACGGCGCGCACGCCCGGTCCCCCCGCACGGCCACAACCGATGGTCGAAGGAGAGAGTGACGATGACCGAGGCGGCTCGGCGCAAGCCCGGTACACCTTGCTGGGTGAGCTTGATGGCGCACGACCTTGACGCGACGCGGGAGTTCTACGGGGCACTGTTCGGCTGGCGGTTCCAGCCGGGTCCGCAGCAGCTCGGCCCGTACCTGCGCGGGCTGCTCGACGGCGAGGAGGTCGCCGGCATCGGCCAGCACCCGGGCGACCGGGGCCTGCCGACGGCGTGGACGCCGTACCTGGCGTCGGACGACGCCGACGAGAGCGCCGAATCGATCCGGTGCAGCGGCGGCACGGTCGCCGTGGGGCCGCTGGACGCCGCCGACGCCGGCCGCATGGTGATCTGCTCCGACCCCACGGGTGCCGTCTTCGGGGTCTGGCAGGCCGCCTCGCACCTCGGTACGGCGGTGGCGGGCAGGCACGGCACGCCGGTCTGGAACGAGCTGCTGACGCAGGAGACCGAGGCCGTCGGCAAGTTCTACAAGACGGTGTTCGGCTACGAGCTGGAGCCGCTCGCCTCCGCCGACGCCGACGTGGACGTGGTGACGCTGAGGCTGTACGACCGCCCGGTGGCCTCGCTGCACGGCGTCGGCACGGCGCTGCCGCGGGACCGGGGCGCGCACTGGATGACCTGGTTCGAGGTGGCGGACGCGGACGACGCGGCGCGCCGGGTCGCCGAGCTGGGCGGTCGGGTGGTGGAGCCCCCGGGCGACGGCCCCAGAGGCCGGCACGCGACGGTCGCGGACCCGGAGGGCGCGGTCTTCACGGTCGTACGGTCGGCCGGCGACCGCTGAGAGCGGTCGGTCGACCGGAGGCCCAACTACCGCGCACGGCGCTGCTGTTGCGCGAACCTCGGCTGGTTCCGGTGTCACACGGTTCCCCGGCTCAGGGGCGCCCTGCCCGCGACTTAGAATGCTTTCAGCCGGCGTGAGGAAGGCACCAATGACCGACGAGCACGGACCACCGTCCGACGTCCATGCCTCGGGGGACGCTCACGATCCCGAAGCGGAACGGCTGGGCCAGCGGATCGAGTACCTCTTCGCCTACGTACAACCGCTGGGCAGGCGCTACACCCTCCAGGAAGTGGTCGACGGCATCAAGGAAGCCGCCGGGACCAACGATCCGAAACTCTCCGTAGGGCGGCTGTGGTCACTGGCCAAGGGCAAGGCCTCCAATCCGACCGTCGGAACGCTACGCGTCCTCGGAGAGTTCTTCGGCGTACCGCTGGCGTACTTCATCGATGACGAGGTGGCGGCTCGGGTGTCGGCGCAGCTCGCGCTCATCGCCGCCATGCGTGCCAATGACGTGCGTTCGGTGGCCCTGCGCGCGGCCGCCGTGGCGACGATGTCCACCCAGGGCATCGAGGCCGTTCGCTCCCTCATCGAACACAGCGCCGCCCAGGACGGTGGTCCGGCAGAGGGTGGAAGCGAGATGGACACACCCCGAGGTGCGCCGCTCCTGTAAGGTCAGCCTGCCACAAGATCACAGAGGCCACTCACAGGCCGCATAACGGGTCAACACGGCGGAACGGGGACATGCAGCGCGAAGACTGGCGTCGGCTGAAGCCACGATACGAGCAGCTGCTGCAGCGCTTCGATCTTCCCCATCCCTTCAAGGTCGAGGACCTGTGCGCCGCCGTGTCCGCCGAAAGCGGTCGTCATCTGAGCCTGCTCCCGCTGCCGGACACGTTTCACACCGGTTCGGGCATATGCGGTATGTGGTTGTCCATGGGTAACGCCGACCTCGTCTACTACACGCCGGTGACGAGCCGACCGCACCAGACACACATCATCCTGCACGAGCTGGCCCACATCCTGCTCGACCACAGGGAACCCAGCGTCCCTCAGCCCGAGATGCTCGCGCAGCTCTTCCCGGACCTGGACCCCGCGATGGCCACCCGGCTCCTCGGCCGCGGCCGGACGAAGGCCACCACGCGCCAGGAGCAGGAGGCGGAGCTGCTGGCCTCCCTCATGTGGCAGCACTTCAACATACCGCCCCTGGCCGCTCCGACGGCCACCGCGGACGCGGCCGACATCCTCAACAAGGTCCTCGGTTCGTTCACCGGCCGCGCGGGTCAGAGACGCCCATGACGCTGTACGACCTCGTCGTCGCCCCGCCACTGTGGCTGTTCGTGCTCTGGAAGGCCCGAGCCCTGCGGGGCGCGCCCCGCCAGGAGCGCCTCATGTGGATCATGTGGCTGCTGTGGGCGGTCAGCGTCACCATCGGGGTGCCGGTCGTCAGACGCGCCATCGACTCGGCCGTCGGCATGCAGAGCTTCACCAATCTGCCGGTGCACATGCTGTCCCTGTGCGCCATGACAGCACTCTTCGAGTTCATCCGCGAGGCCACCGGCACGCGCGAAACCACGAAGGCGTGGCCGCGCTGGCTCCTTCTGGGGCTCGCGGAGGCGGGGCTGGCGGGCGCGTTCTTCGCGGTGCCGCTCCCGGACGGAGACACCGACCTGGTGACGCAGACGCGCTCGCCCATGCTCCAGGTCTACTGGGCCATCTTCCTCAGCTACATCGCGTACGGGGTGACGAGCGCGATCCGGCTGTGCTGGCGATACGGACGACACGCCTCGCCCGGGCCGTCCCGCACCTCGATGAACCTCCTCGGGCTGGCCAGTTGCTTCGGCCTGCTCTACGTCGTCCACCGCTTGGTGTATCTGGCTGCGGCCGTTGCCGGATGGCACGACACCACCGGAGTGGCCGCCACGACCCGAGCACTCCTGGCCTGCACCCTCATGCTGCTCACCGCCAGCGTGACATGGCCCTCGGTCGCGGAGCGCGTCCGCGACCTCCGCCTGCGCCGTGACGCGCGGGCCCTGCGCCCGTTGTGGGAACACCTCACCTCCGCGACGCCCGAAGTCGTCCTGCCGCTGCCCGAAGGCCTGGGCAGGGATCACGAGTTCATCCGCTATCGCTACGTCATCGAGATCCGCGACGCCGCGCTGGCGGTGTCCGTGCACGTCCGGCCGGACCACGAGGCCCGTGTACGGCAGAAGCTGACCGGCTCGGGGCTGGCATCCGCAGGTCTGGAAGCGGCCACCGAAGCGGCCCTGCTCCTCCACGCCGTAACGGCCGAACGGAACGGAGCGGAGCCGTCGGCGGCGGAACACCCGTTGCTGCGGGAGGGACTGGACCTGGAGGCGGAGATCGCCTGGCTACGGCGAGTGGCGGCGGCCTTGCCGTCCCAGGCCGTCCGGGAAGCCGCGGACGCCCTGGCCGTGGGTCCCGCGCCCCACGACAGCTAGGGGGTGTCGTGCCGACAGGCCGGGCGGGACGCCGAGTCCCCGAAGGTCGGCCGAGCCGACTCTTCGGGGACTCCCGACGGTCAAGAGGCGACGGTCGGGAAGGCAACCGCGCGGATCAGTTCCAGCTGCCCGTGATGGCGACGGCCGTGGGGTTCGCCGGGGCACTCTGGGGAGTGTCCACGGGCTCCCATGTGCCGTCGACGTGACGCATCGTGTGCTTGATCACGCCGTCGCGGATGACCGCCAGGTGGAACTCGTTGTCCACGGTGGCCGCGCTGACGCTGGTCACGGGGCCGGTGCCGAGGATCCTCGCGGAGAGGTCGCCGAAGGCGCTCCAGTTGCCGCTGGAGTAGCGGGCGACGTGCTTGATGCCGCCGTCGGGCTGGATGAGGGCCGCCTGGAGGTCGGCGCCGGTGCCCGAGAACGCCATCTTGGTCACCGCGGTGGGCGCGCCGCTGAGCTTGGTGACCTCACCCCACACACCCCACGTGCCGTCGCTGCGGCGGATGGTGTGGTATGCCCGGTTGGTGTTGGCGACGACACCGACGTGGGTGGTGTCGCCGACCTGGGCGATGGTGACGTCCGTGGGGTTGGTGAGGGGGCCGACCGCGGCGGAGACGTCGCCCCACTTCGACCACTTGCCGGCCGAGTCACGGACGGCGTGGTAGACGCGGCTGTCGGTGATGCCGACGAGGCCGAGGGTGGTGCCCATGGAGGTGACCGAGATCTTCTTCAGGCCGGTCACCGTACCCAGTTCGGCGGTCAGGGGCCGGAAGGAGACCCAGGTGCCGTTCGAGTTGCGCTTCGCCTCGCGGACGACACCGTCCGCGCCGACCGCGACCACGGTGTTTGTCCCGCTGATGGCCGCCGCGGAGGCGAGCTGGACCTGGCCGATCTCCCCGGCGGCCTTCTCGACGTCGTTGAAGGCCGTCCAGTCCCAGTTGCTGTCACGGACACCGTGGTACAGGCCCTTGTCCTCGGTGGTGCTGACGAACTGGAGCCGCCACGGCGTGAGCGTGGAGGCGACGGACTGCTTCACCCAGGAGGCGAGGTCGTCGACACGCGTGGCGACCGCACCGGTACGGGTCTCGGCGGAGCCCAGGCAGCCGCCCTGCCAGGAGGCGCTCGCCACGGCGGCGAGCTCCAGCCGGCCGTCCTTCTCGCGGAACACGGGAGCGCCGGTGTCGCCCTTGCAGACGGGGGTGCCGTCGATCAGGAGCTTGGTGGAGTCCACCTGGCCGACCATGAAGGCACCCGAGTGAAGGGTGTCGGGCACCCAGGTGTCCTTGGTCCGCCCGTAGGCGGCGCCCTGGAGCTGCTCGGACTGCGTCGGCGTGGTGGCGCCGATGCGCAGCGGAACGATGCCGCGGACGGGCGTGGCGAGCTTGGCCAGCACGAGGTCGCGGTCCGCGCGGGGGATGAGCTCGACGACCTCGCGGACCTGGCCGGCCGTGGTCGTGAGATCGGTGCGTCCGATGGTCGCGGTGGTCTTCCACTTCGGCGCGCCGGCGGCGACCGTGGGGTCGGCGGCGGGGTTGTCCGCGAAGCAGCTGCTCGCGGTGAGGATCCACTGCGCGTTGATGAGCGTGCCCGTGCACGAGCGGAAGGTGTCACCGATGGCGAGCTTGGCGGTGAACGCGTAGGAGTTGTCGGCGACGGGCGGTCCCGCGAGCGCGGTCGCCGGGACCGTGGACAGGAGGAGCGGCGCGGCCATGAAGGCCGCGGTCAGCGCGGTGCGCCCGGCGATGCGCCGAGGTTGCGAATGAGGCATGACCATTCCTTGAGCGGTAGCGAAAGCGATGGCGAAGGTGTCAGCGATACGTGACATCAGCGAATGCGTGCGTGCGCTATCGCTTGGTGATGATCTCCACGAGCGTGTGGTCGCGGCCCTCGGGGTCCGTGGGTTCGCCGACCGAAGTCCAGGTGTTCTTGTCGATGTCGAACGACTTCTTCTCAGTGCCGACGGTCATGTTGACCGAGGTGGTGTAGTCGTTCCCCTTGACGCCGAAGACCGCCGGAATATCCAGGCTCAGGTAGCCACTGCTGCCGGTCACCTTGAAGCAGACCTTGGCGCGGTCGCGCGCCCACACCTCAAGGAGGTTGGGCTCGCTTCCGCACGGGGCGAGCAGGATGTGCCCGTCGCCGCGCTTCAGCACGATCCCCTGCTCGGCAAGGATCTTGTCGGCGTCCGGGTAGGCGAAGTCCTCGATGGCGTACCCCGGAGCGGCGTCGGCGGCCGCCTCGACGCGGGGCGAGCCGGCGGCTTCGGAGCCGCCCGTGGCACCGGTCGCGTACACGCCCACGACCGCACCCACGGCCGCGGTCGTGACAATCGCGCGAGAGATGAATCTCATGGTTGTCTCGTTTCTCGTTTCCCAACGAACTCGGGAGGGTTCTGCGCAGGAATGAACAACCTGAAATCTCCCCCGGTTTCGCGATGAATGTGTCGCCACCCCTGCATCCCCATGCAATGGCCGCACCGAAAGCCGGAAAGCGAAAGGGCCTATTTCGGCGACGGCTTTCGATTCCGTGACGACGGCCCCATGAAAGCCCTCACTGCCCGAGGCTGTCCACCGGCTAAATCCACCCAAAGCACACTCGCGACACGGCCTTCGCGTGACGTGCGCCACAAAGCGATGAGGGTTGTGGTGCAGATCGTGAAGATCATGTGAAGAACACGTGACGGAACCGGGGAGTTCAGGCCATCACAAGATCGTCTTTCACATTTACTGAAGACGACCCGACAACGGGCGCTGCATGGCTGGGGAGTTGGATGCATCAGAGGGATCTGATATTCAGTTAATTGAACTGACGTGGGATCGAGCCCACCGTCGGTGGCGCCGCGCCGAAGACCGGCGCCGGCCACTTTCGTCGGCCCGCCTCACGGGCCACACAAGGGGGGAACACCCGTATGCAGACAACGTTCTGGAGTCGGCGCCGCTTCGTCAGCGTCGCCGCCGTCGTGGCGGCCGTGGCGGCCTCTCCCCTGTCGCTGGCGCCGGCCGTCCGCGCGGCTGCCGCCGAAGGTGAGACGGTCGACCCGCTCGCACTTCCGGACACCGACCGCGCCAAGGTGGTCAAGGCGTGGATGACGGGCGGGCGGGCCGTCAGAACCGCTGCGGCAGAGGCTCTTTACGGCACGGACGCCGACATCCAGACCTTCCTGCTCCAGACGCTGCCGAAGGCGACCCAGCAGGACAACTACGTCGCCCTCTTCACCTACCTCGCCCACGCGGGCAAGGGGATGCGGCGCGAGGGCACCGCGGCCATCGACGGCGGTAACGACGCCATCAACGCCTTCGTCGCGGGCGGTTTCGCGCCGGCCCTCCTGGAGGACCTGCGGGTGGCCACGGCCACCATCTCCGCCACAGGCGGCCGGGCGGTCAAGCGCGAGGCGTCCGAGGCCCTGGACGCCGGTACCCACGCCGCCCTTGAGGCTTTCCTGACGGATGGTCAGTACACGGCCCGCCTGGAGGACATGCGCGTCCAGGTGACCACACTGATGCTCACCGCCGGGCCGGAGGTACGGAAGTACGCGGACCGGGCCCTGAGCGGCACCGAGGCGGACATCCGCTGGTTCCTCGACACAGGGCAGCACATCGCCCGCGCCCGCGACCAGGAGTCCGCGACGATCGAGGAGCTCGTCGCCGTGGTCCAGCGGGAGGGCAAGCGCGCACAGGCCGAGACCGACCTGGCGGTGGAGGCCTCCGAGCGGGCCAAGACCGCCGCGGAGCGTGCCAAGACCGCCGCTCAGGTCGCGGCGGCGGAAGCGGCGGCGGCCGGATCGGACGTGAACAAGGCCAAGGCCGCCGCCAACAAGGCGGCCAAGGCGGCCTCCGGCGCGGCCGACGCCGCCCGTAACGCCATCAACGCCTCCCACGCGGCGGTGACGGCGTCCCGGCGCGCGTCCTGGGCGGCCACCGCCGCCTCCCAGGCGGCCGCGGCCGCCGGACACGCCGCCTCGGTGGCCTACAGCTCGGCGATCGCCGCCTCGAAGGACGCCTCGAAGTCGGCGGCGGCCAAGAACGCCGCGGTCGCCGCGCGCAACGCCGCGGCCCAGGCCCGGTCGGCGGCCCAGGCGGCCGACTACGCCGCGACCGCGTCCGCCCAGGCGGCCGGCGCCGGCTCCGCGGCGGCCGACGCCGCCCGTAACGCCGCTGCCGCCGCCAACGCCTCCGCCCAGGCCGCGGCGGCGGCAGGTGCGGCGCAGAGCGAGGCAGCCGAGGCCAAGCGCCAGGCGGAGATCGCGAACAACGCGGCGAACCTCGCCACCAACGCCGCTTCCACCGCCAACGCGCTGGCCAACGCGGCGGCAGGCGCCGCACGGACCGCGCGCGACGCCGCCAACTCGGCGGCGAACCACGCGGAGAAGGCCGCGCTCGCCGCCGAGGAGGCGGTGAAGTACGCCGGTCAGGCGATCGACTTCGCGAACAGGTCCACCCAGCACGCCGCCAACGCGGTGGCGGCCGCCAACACCGCCACCAAGGCCGTCGAGGACGCCATCGCGGTCGAAAAGGCGGCGCGCGACGCGGAGCTGGCCCGCCTGGAGGAGCAGAAGCAGCAAGGTCTGGAGGAGGCCCGGCTGCTCGCGCGGATCGAGGCCGAGGATCAGGCCGAGCTCGCGCGGAAGCGCACGCAGGCGCAGCAGACCGAGCAGGCGCTCCAGACGCTGATCTCCCAGGCCGAGCAGGCGCTGGCGAACAACGACCTGTCGCTGGCCGTCACCCTCGGCCGCAAGGCCGCCATCGGCCTGCTGAGCGCGCGGGGCGCCTGGACGCGGGAGGCCGCCCAGTTCGCCCTGTGCGGCACGGACGCCGACGTACGCGCGTGGATCGACACCGACCGGGCCCTCGCGCAGGGGCAGGACGACCGGGAGACCGCGCTCTACCTCGCTCAGGTGGCCGCGCCCGCGATCGGGACGGCGGCGCATCAGGCCCTGGCGAGCACCGACACCGAGGCGACGCGGCGCTTTCTCACCGGGGGGCTGATCGAAGCCGCCGCGACCGACAACCGGGTCCAGATCTTCCGCGTCCTCGGCGCCTCCCCCGGAAAGGCCGTCAGGGCGGCGGCGCAGGCCGCGGTCGACGCGGGCACCGCGGCGGCGCTCCAGGACTTCTTCGACACCGCTTACCCCCGTGCCGTACAGGAGGACGACGCCGTCGCGGCCGCGACCCTCCTCGCCTCCGGCGGCGCCTACACCCGGGCGTACGCCGAGGTGGCGCTCGAGGGTCCGTCGTGGATGCGCCGGAACTTCGTATCGAACGTGCGGCACAAGGCGGCGCAGCTCGACCACGACTCCGCGACCCACACGTACGCGATCCGTGGCGCGATCGCCGCGGCGGCGAAGATCGCTTACAAGGCGCAGCAGGACGCGGCGCTGGCGTCGAAGGTGGCGGCCGAGGCCCGCAAGGCCGCGCAGGAGGCGGCCGGCTGGGCGGCCAAGGCGCAGGCCTCGGCCGACAAGGCCGCCCAGTACGCCACGGAGGCGCATCAGCACGCCACCGCCGCGGACAAGTCCGCCGCCGATGCCAAGGCGTCCGCGGCATCGGCGTCGGCCGCGGCGCAGACGGCGCGCAGCGCCGCCCGCTCGGCGAACTTCTCGGCGAACCGGGCGATCGACGCCGCCCGCCGCGCCCTGAACTCCTCCTACAGCGCCCAGGCGTCGGCGTCGCGGGCCCGCGCGTCCGCCCTCGCCGCGGGCCAGAACGCCCAGGCGGCGGCCGTCGCGGCGAGCGAGGCGCGTACGATCGCCACCCACAAGCGGCAGGCCGAGGTGGCGGAGGCCGCGCGGCTGGCCGCCGAGCAGGCGAAGCAGGCCCGGGAGAGTGGGACCGACCCGGCCGACAGCCCCACCCACGACAAGGTCAATCCGAACGGCAGCAACAGCGGCGGCGAGCCGTGGTACGAGGACGCCGGCTGGTGGGCCGACGCGTTCAGCACCGTCAGCATCGCGACGGGGCTCGCCTCCGCGATCTGTGGTGTGGGAGGCCTCATCTTCCTTCCCGCGGCCCCGGTCCTGGAGACATGCGCCGCGTTCCTCGGGTGGACGTCCACCGCCGCGTCCGTTCTCAGCACGGTCTTCACTGGTATCGAGTACGGCTTCGGCAGCCAGCAATTCGTTCAGTCCGCCGGGCTTACGGTTCTCGGGCTGATCACCTTCGGCCAGTCCAACTGGCTCGTCCCGCTGGCGGGAGGCAGCAAGGCGGCGACGAAGCTGACACAGTTCTCCCTGGACCTCGTGTCCCCGATCGTCGACACCCTGGACCGCTGGTTCTAGCCGCTCCCACAACGGCCCGCGGAGAGCATGGGAGGGGGCCCGGCGTCCACGCCGGCCCCCTCCCCCTGCCGTCCGGATCAGCCCGGCGTGACCGGCAGCACGTCGGGCGACAGTGCCGCCGCGCGCGCCGCGGCGCTCGTCATCCGCTTGCGGTGGTGACGGCGGCACAGGACCTCGTACCCGACCTCACCGGCCGGGCGGTTGACGTCGCCCACGACGACCTGTTCACCCTCGACGACCATCTCGCCGCCCACCGTGCGGGCGTTGTGTGTGGCGCGCGCCCCGCACCAGCACATCGCCTCGACCTGGAGGGTCTCGACGCGGTCCGCCAGCTCGATCAGCCGCTGGGAGCCGGGGAAGAGCTTGGTGCGGAAGTCCGTGGTGATGCCGAAGGCGAAGACGTCCAGCTCCAGGTCGTCGACGATGCGCGCCAGCTGGTCGATCTGCTCGGGCGCGAGGAACTGCGCCTCGTCGACGATGACGTAGTCGACCTTGCCGCCCTTCGACATCTGGTCCACCAGGTGGCCGTACAGGTCCATGCCCGGGCCCGCCTCGACCGCCTCCGTCACCAGGCCGAGGCGCGAGGAGAGCTTGCCCTGCCCGGCGCGGTCGTCACGCGTGAAGATCATGCCCTGGAGGCCCCGGGCGGAACGGTTGTGCTCGATCTGCAGAGCGAGGGTGCTCTTTCCGCAGTCCATCGTTCCGGAGAAGAACACCAACTCGGGCATGGGAAAGTGACGGCCTTTCGGGTCTTGGCAGGGGGGGAAGCGGGGGGTCAGGAACGGACTTCGAGGAGGGGGACGAGCTGCTCGGCCGGGGTCATCGAGCCGTGCATGCCCGCCATCGCGGACTCGTGCGGCTCGTTGACGGACGCGGTGATCACGACGTCGTCGTGTGCGGCGGCGACGACGTCGCCGATCCGGCCGTACACCCGCTCGTCGATCCCGGGCCCGAACCAGCCCGCCGCGATCGCCTCCTCGCGGCTCGCCACCCAGAACTGCTCGCCGAGCACCTCGCGCCAGCAGGCCAGCACGTCGGCCTCGGCCCCCGGCACGGCGTACACGTGGCGGGCCCGGCCCTCGCCGCCCAGCAGGGCGACTCCGGCGCGCAGCTCCCAGTCCTCGTCGAAGTCGATCCGGGACTGCTCGTCGAACGGGATGTCCACCATGCCGTGGTCGGCGGTGACGTACAGCGCGGAGCGCGGTGGCAGCTGCTCGACCAGGCGCTGCACGAGCCGGTCCACGCACATCAGCTGGCCGCGCCAGGAGTCGGAGTCGATGCCGTGGCGGTGGCCGCTGCCGTCGAGCTCGCTGTAGTACGTGTAGACCAGCGAACGGTCACCGGCGGCGAGCTGCTCGGCGGCGAAGTCCATTCGCTCGTCGCCCGAGAGCCGCCCGTGAAACGTTCCGCCGCTGAGCGCGATCTTGGTGAGCGGCGTGTCCTGGAAGGCCGGCGACGAGACCTGCGCCGTGTGGACGCCGGCCGCGTCGGCGAGCTGGAAGACGGTGGGGTACGGCTGCCACACGTGCGGCGGCGTCCAGGGCCGCCAGCGCAGCTGGTTCATCAGCGCGCCGGTGTCCGGGTCCCGCACGGTGTAGCCCGTCAGGCCGTGCGCGCCGGGCGGCAGGCCCGTACCGACGGAGGCCAGCGAGGTGGCCGTGGTGGCCGGGAAGCCGGCGGTGAGGGGCCGCCCGGTGCCGCCGCGCGAGGTGGCGAGCAGGGAGGTGAGGTAGGGGGCCTCGTCCGGGTGCGCCTTGATCTGCTCCCAGCCGAGGCCGTCGATCAGGAACACGCAGTTCCGGTCGGCGGGCGCCAGCTCCGCGATGCGGTGGTCGCAGCCCGGGACGCCCTGCGCCGCCGCGAGCGTGGGCAGCAGGTCGGCGAGGGAGCCGGAGCCGTACTCCGGTACGGGCGCGGTGTCGAGGGCGAGCGGCGTCGGGTCGTCGGGCCAGGCGGCGGCCGTCGCGGTGGGCTGCACCATCAGCGGGTGGCCGCGGTGGCCTCGGACAGGGCCTGCGCGAAGGCGAGGGCCTGGCGGACCGTCTCGGGGCCGTCGCCGGCCTCGCTCACGCGCAGGCTCAGGTCGTCCGCGGTGGCGTTGCCGGTGTAGCCGTGGTCGGCCTCGCAGTTCGGGTCGCCGCAGGCGGCGGGCTCCAGGTCGATGCGGGAGACCGCGCCCCAGCCGATGTTGAGGACCACCTCGCGGGGCAGGGTGCCCGGGGTGTACGACTCCGGGTTCGCCACGACCCGGCTGAGCACCACGGACGAGATCCGGCCGAGCTTCACGGACTCGGTCGAGGTCGTGGCGTACGGCGTCGGGGAGCTGGTGTCGGCGTTCTGCTCGTCGGTGTGGCTGACGATGAAGCGGGTGGACGTCAGGACGAGGACGGTGACGTGGCGGCGCACCTCGTTGGCGTCGAAGGTGGTCTCCTGGTGGACCAGGTACGAGGCGATGGGCTCGCCGCCCACGGCGGCCTCCACCGCCTCGGCCACGAGGGCCGGGTAGTAGCCGCTGCGCTCGATCGCCGCGCGCAGCCCCTGGGTCGTCGTACCGGTCTTCGCCATGAGCTCCATCCTACGGGGCCGGTAGGACACGCCCGCCCCCTCAGTAGTTCGGGAGCCGCCGCGGGCCCAGGTCGGTACGGGCCGGAGGCGGCGCGAGGCGGACGGCCGCGCCGAGGACGGAGAGGCCGCGCGGGGCGACGACGACCGGCTCCAGGCCGATGGAGACGATCTCCGGGTGGTCGTCGACGAGCCGGGAGACCCGCAGCAGCAGCTCTTCGAGGGCGGGGGTGTCGACCGGGTCCGAGCCGCGCCAGCCGAACAGCAGCGGCGCCGTGCGGATGGAGCGGATCTGCTCGGCGACGTCCCGGTCGGTGGCCGGAACCAGCCGGTGCGCGGTGTCGCCGAGCAGTTCGGAGGGTGCGCCCGCGAGGCCGAAGGACAGCACGGCGCCCACGCCCGGGTCGATGGCGGCGCGCACGACGGTGTCGACGCCGCGCGGCGCCATGGCCTGCACGACCGGCTGGAGCTCCGCGGGCTTGCCGAGCATCTCGGTCAGCTCGGCGTACGCGGCGCGCAGCTGCTCCTCGGTGGCCAGGTCGAGGCGTACGCCGCCGAGGTCGGGGCGGTGGCGCAGGTGGGGCGCGGTGGTCTTGAGCGCGACGGGGTAGCCGAGGCGCTCGGCGGCGCGGACGGCGTCGTCGGGGGTGGGGGCGGCGAGGGCGGGGCGTACGTCGATGCCGTACCTGCCGAGCAGCTCGCGGGCGGCCTCGGCGTCGAGGGTGACGCCGCTCCGCTGTGCCGTGCCGCCGCCGCCACTGTCGCCGTCGCCGTCGCCGTCGGCGAGCAGGCGCTCGATCTGCGCGGCGGCCCCCGCCTCGTCGATCCCGTCGTAGTGGGGCACCCGCCCGGGATCGGCGGCCTCCCTCCGCCACCGCGCGTACCGCACGGCCTGCGCGAGCGCGCGGGCGGCCCGCTCGGCTGCGGGGTAGGCGGGGATGCGGTGGGCGCCGTCGGGGTGTGCCGGTGCCTGCGGGGCCGGGTCCGGGGCCGGAGCGGGGAGGGGGTCTCCCCCACCCCGCCCCTGCCCGAAGCCCTCCGGGGGCACGGGGGCCGAGGCCCTCTGGCCCGCCGCGACCGAGTCGGCTCCGGCGACCGCGCCGGGCCGCGCGAAGGCCGCGGGCCCGGGACGGTGGTCCGTGCCGGGGCCCGCCGCGCTCGCGGGACCGGTGCCGGACGGGCGGTCCGCCCCGGCGGACGGGGGAGGCACGTCCGGGCCGGACGGCGCGCCGCCCGCGGGCCCCGGCCGGTGGTCCGCGTCGGAGGGCGCGGGGGCCCTCGGTGGGGGTGCCGTGCTGGTGGCGGCGGACAGGGCGTCGGCCAGGGCGCCCATTTCGACGTGGACCACCAGGACCGGCTTCGTCGGCGCCGTCGCGGACGCGGCGCGCAGGGCGGCCGCGAGGACCTCGCCGTCGCCGGACTCGGTCACGCCGTTCTCACCGACCCACGGGATCGCGGTGACCACCACGGCGTCACACGCGTCGTCCCGCAGCGCCTCCGCCAGCGCCGCGCGGAAGTCCTCGGGCGTGGCGGCGGTCGTGAGGTCGCGGGGCCGCAGCGGCCGCAGGCCCTCCGTCAGGCAGGCGTCGTACGTCAGGAGGCCGAGAGACTCGGAGTTGCCGAGGATCGCCACCCGGGGGCCTGCCGGGAGCGGCTGGCCGGCGAGGAGGAGGCCCGCGTCGACCAGCTCGGTGACGGTGTCGACGCGGATGACGCCCGCCTGCCGGAGGAGGGCGGACACCGTGGCGTACGGGATGCGGGTGACGGGCACCGCGTGGCCGGGCGGCGCGCTGCCGCTGTGGCGGGCGCCCTGGACCACGACGACCGGCTTCACCGCCGCCGTGCGCCGTGCGAGCCGGGTGAACTTCCGCGGGTTCCCGATCGATTCGAGGTACAGCAGGACGACGTCCGTGTCGGCGTCCTCGTACCAGTACTGCAGGATGTCGTTGCCGGACACGTCCGCCCGGTTTCCGGCCGAGACGAAGGTCGACAGGCCCGCCCCGCGCCGGTGCAGCCCCGCCAGCAGCGCGATGCCGATCGCGCCGGACTGGGTGAAGAGCCCGATCCGGCCCCGCGCCGGCGGGTGCGGCGCCAGGGAGGCGTTCAGCCGCACGCCGGGGGCGGTGTTGATGATGCCGAAGGCGTTCGGGCCGATGATGCGCATGCCGTACGAGCGGGCCTGGCGGACCAGCTCCCGCTGGCGCTCCCGCCCTTCGGCGCCCTGCTCGGCGTACCCGGCGGAGAGGACGACCAGACCCTGGACGCCGTGCTCCCCGCTGTCGGCGACGGCCTCCGGTACGCGCTCGGCGGGGACGGCGAGCACGGCGAGGTCCACGGGCTCGGCGATGTCGGCGACCGAACGGAAGGCGGGGACCCCGTCCATGACGGACTCGCCCTCGGGCAGGGCGCGGTTCACGGCGTACGTACGGCCGGTGTATCCGGCGTCGAGGAGGTTGCGCAGGACCGTGCGGCCGACGCCGCCGGGTGTGCGGCCCGCGCCGATGACGGCGAGGGAGCCGGGGGCGAGCAGGCGCTGCACGGAGCGGGCCTCGGCGCGCTGCTCGCGGGCGCGCTGGACGGCGAGGGAGCGGTCGGTGGGCTCCAGGTCGAGGTGGAGGCGGACGGCGCCGTCCTCGAAGCTGCGCTTCTGGGTGTACCCGGCGTCCGTGAAGACCTTGATCATCTTGGTGTTGGCGGGCAGCACCTCCGCCGCGAACCGCCGGATGTCCCGTTCCCGCGCCACCGCCGCGATGTGTTCGAGGAGCGCGGAGGCCACGCCCCTCCCCTGGTGGGCGTCCTGGACGAGGAAGGCGACCTCGGCCTCGTCCGCGGGGGCGGCGGCGGGCAGGCCGCGCTCGTCGATCCGGTCGTAGCGGACGGTCGCGATGAACTCGCCTCCGACGGTCGCTGCGAGGCCCACCCGGTCCACGTAGTCGTGGTGCGTGAAG
This sequence comes from Streptomyces sp. NPDC045998, assembly GCF_056430285.1. NCBI lineage: Bacteria > Bacillati > Actinomycetota > Actinomycetes > Kitasatosporales > Streptomycetaceae > Streptomyces > Streptomyces sp. NPDC045998. Next base: position 148,673 of record NZ_JBWKLJ010000011.1, on the reverse strand, counting down.
CGGTGCACGTCCTTGGCGGAGAGGCGGGGGTAGGGTGCGAAAAACCGGTAGTACTTCGACTCGTCGGAGACCTGCTCGTAGAAGCTGACCAGGCGTTCCGCGTCGTCCGGGGTGATGGGCCTGATCCGCGCGGTGCCGCCGTCGCGCAGCACGACGTCGGCTTCCCAGTGGTCGGGGTACGCATGTTCCGGCTGATCCGACGGGGTCCGCATGGGCCCAGGTTACGGTGCGGGGCACCGGTCGCGGAGGTGCTGTGGACGGGGCACATTGATCAGGTTCGCCTGCACACCGGAGAACATGAGAGAGTGGTCTAGACAACCCCCTGAACTCGAAGGGCAACACCATGGCTGAGCGCCGCGTCAACGTCGGCTGGGCCGAGGGCCTGCACGCCCGCCCCGCCTCCATCTTCGTCCGTGCCGCCACGGCCTCCGGCGTCCCCGTGACGATCGCCAAGGCCGACGGCAACCCGGTGAACGCCGCGTCGATGCTCGCGGTCCTCGGCCTGGGTGCGCAGGGCGGCGAGGAGATCGTGCTCGCGTCGGACGCGGAGGGCGCGGACGCCGCTCTGGACCGCCTGGCGAAGCTGGTCGCCGAAGGGCTCGAGGAGCTTCCCGAGACCGTCTGATCCGTCTCGGATATCTCCGGCGCCTGCCTGATATCGCAGCGGAGCCGTATCGCCCCGGAATTCCCGGGTGATACGGCTCCGCTTTTCGTTTCGGTGAATCTTTCTGTATACGGCCTCGCTGTTAAATGCGGGCGCTCGCCGTGTTGACGCGATGTTGCGGAGTCCTCACACGCAGCCGGTGCGCGCCGAGCGAGCGTTCGGTATGCAGGGCGGTGAGCGCCCGGGCCCGTTCCGCGTCGCCGCGCGCCACCGCGTCGACGATCGCGCCGTGCTCGGCCCACGCCTCCACGGGCGCGGCCGGCTGCTCGACCGCGTACATCCAGGCGATCTTGTGGCGCAGCTGGGTCAGCAGGGCGGTCAGGCCCGGACTGCCGGAGGCCTGGGCGAGCGTCTCGTGGAACCAGCCGCCGAGCGCCCGCAGGTCCTCCCCCTGGCCCCGGCGCGCCCGCTCCTGGCCCAGTCTGACCAGGCCCCGCAACACCTTGAGGTGCGCCTCGGTACGCCGCTGGGCCGCGCGCGCCGCACCGAGCGGCTCCAGCAGCGCCCGGACCTCCAGCAGGTCGGCCGCCTCCTGCTCGGTGGGCTCGGCGACGCACGCCCCGGCGTGGCGGCGGGTGGTGACGAAGCCCTCGGACTCCAGCGTCCGCAGGGCCTCGCGGACCGGGACGCGGGAGACGCCGTAACGGCGCGCCAGCTGCTCCTCGGTGAGGCGGGCGCCGCGCGGGAAGACGCCGGAGACGATGTCGTCGCGAATCGCCGTGCATACCGAGTGCGCGGGAATGCGCATACCGAACCTCCGACGTAATGCGCGCGAAACAGCGTGCGTCCGACCGATGTGACGAGTGTTCAGCGACTCTATGACAACGGGGCTGAATTTCCGATGCCCGGTCGAAATCCATGGATATCTTTTGGCCAATGGCCGCACGAAGAAGGCCCCGGCTCGGATGGGGAGCCGGGGCCTTTCTTCGTGGAATGTGCGGGTCAGACGTTGACGCCGTGCGAGCGCAGGTACGCGACCGGGTCGATGTCGGAGCCGTACTCGGCGCTCGTGCGGGCCTCGAAGTGGAGGTGCGGACCGGAGGAGTTGCCGGTGGAGCCGGAGAGGCCGATCTGCTGGCCGGGCATGACCCGCTCGCCGACCGAGACGCTGACGGAGGAGAGGTGGCCGTACTGCGTGTACGTGCCGTCCGCCATCCGGATCACCACGTTGTTGCCGTACGCGCCGCCCCAGCCCGCCTCGACGACGGTGCCCAGGCCCACGGCGACGACCGTGGAGCCGGAGGGGGCGTGGAAGTCGACGCCGGTGTGGCTGCCGGAGGACCACATGGCGCCGCCGGTCTGGTAGCCGGTGCTGACGTACGAACCGGCGACCGGGAGCGTGAAGGAGTTCAGGCGCTTGCGCTCGGCCTCGCGGGCGGCGCGCTCCTCCGCCTCGCGGGCGGCCTTGACGCGGGCCTCGGCCTTGCGCTTGGCCTCGGCTTCGGCCTCGGCCTGGGCGGCGGCGCGGGCGGCGGCCTCCTCGGCCTCGCGCTCCTGCGCCTCGGCCTGGGCGTCCACGCTCTCGGCGAGCGTGTCGGTGATGACCGCCTGGTTGAGGCCGGTGTCCTCCAGTGCGCGGACGTCCGCGTCGGCGGCGAGCGCCGGGGAAGCGAGGGTTCCGATGACGCCGGTGGTGGCGATGGCCGCCACGCCGGCGACGTGTGCGCTCTTACGGCTCAGGCGGCTCGGGGCACGGTGCTTCCCGGTGGCACGGGTGAACGCCATTCGGTGGCTGATCCTTTCCTTCCTTCTCGCCTACCGGGTTAGCTGACGGGTTCGGAGCAGGAAGGTCTCCTACGGGCCCCTCCGCACGGATGCGAAGGCGTCCGATTCACCCCAGGGACTTCGTGTGGGTCCCCGGCTCCCCGGGCTCGCGCCCGATGGGGATTCGGCGATGGCTGCCCGGTGCCGCGGATGCGGCGGGTACGGCGGGCGGACAGCGCATCAGACGCTAAGCGGCTGATCTTTCAATCACCAAACGGACACGGTTTTTTGTAGCGCACGCCACAGGGCAGACACGTAACCTCCGCAACAAAACGGACATGCGGCGGACCGGTGCGGAGACAGCGGAACCCCGGCATCCGAGTGGATGCCGGGGTTCCGGAGGTGACGCACGGCCGAACCGCCGTCAATCAGCCGCTGACGACGCTGACTTCACCGATGCCGAGCGCCTCGACGGGCTCCTTGATCTGCGCGGCGTCGCCGACGAGGACGGTCACGAGACGGTCCACCGGGAAGGCGCTGACGACCGCGGCCGTGGCCTCCACCGTCCCGGTCTCGGCCAGACGCGCGTACAACCGCGCCTGGAAGTCGTCCGGGAGGTGCTGCTCGACCTGGTCGGCGAGGGTGCCCGCGACCGAGGCCGCCGTCTCGTACTTGAGCGGGGCGACGCCCACGAGGTTCTGCACGGCGACGTCCCGCTCGGCGTCGGTCAGGCCCTCGGCGGCGAGGGTGCGCAGCACCTTCCACAGGTCGTCGAGCGCCGGGCCGGTGTTGGGGGTGTCGACGGAGCCGCTGATGGCGAGCATCGAGGCGCCGTTGCCCTCGGGACCGGAGCGGAGCACCTGGCCGAAGGCCCGTACGCCGTAGGTGTAGCCCTTCTCCTCACGCAGGACGCGGTCCAGGCGCGAGGTCAGGGTGCCGCCCAGGCAGTAGGTGCCGAGCACTTGGGCCGGCCAGACGCGGTCGTGCCGGTCGGAGCCGATGCGGCCGATCAGCAGCTGCGTCTGCACGGCGCCGGGGCGGTCGACGATGACGACGCGGCCCGTGTCGTCGGCCGTGACGGGCGGTACGGGGCGGGGCTCGGCGGTGTCGCCGGTCCAGGCGCCGAGGGTGTCGGCGAGCACCGCGTCGAGGTCCACGTCCGTGAGGTCGCCGACGACGATCGCGGTGGCCGTGGCGGGCCGGACATGGGCCTCGTAGAAGGCCCGTACGGCCGCGGAGTCGATGCGCTCCACCGTCTCCAGGGTGCCCTGCCGGGGGCGGGACATCCGGGAGTCGGCCGGGAACAGCTCCTTGGAGAGCTGCATGGCGGCGCGGCGCGCCGGGTTGGCGATCTCGTGCGGGATCTCGTCGAGCCGGTTGCGCACCAGGCGTTCGACCTCGCTGTCGGCGAAGGCGGGCGCGCGCAGGGCGTCGGCGACCAGGCCGAGGGCCTTGGCCAGCCGGGAGACCGGGACCTCCAGGGAGACGCGTACGCCGGGGTGGTCGGCGTGTGCGTCGAGGGTGGCGCCGCAGCGCTCCAGCTCGGCGGCGAACTCCTCCGCCGAGTACTTGTCGGTGCCCTCGGACAGCGCCCGGGCCATGATCGTGGCGACACCGTCCAGGCCCTCGGGCTCGGCCTCCAGGGGGGCGGCGAGGGAGATCTCGACGGCCACGACCTGCTGGCCGGGGCGGTGGCAGCGCAGCACGGTCAGGCCGTTGGGCAGGGTGCCGCGCTCGGGGGCGGGGAAGGCCCAGGGCCTGGCGGTGCCGGGCGTGGGCTGCGGGTGGAACTCCATGGACGTCAGGGACACAGCGGCGTCGCTCACTGGTCGGCCCCCTCTTCTTCCTCGCTGCGGTCGGCGTCGCTCTGGTCGGTGTCGCTGTCGGCGGCTCCGCCCTGATCACCGTTGACGGGCTCGTAGACCAGTACGGCCCTGTTGTCCGGGCGCAGGCGGGCCTTGGCGACGGCCTGCACCTCCTCGGCGGTGACGTCCAGGACGCGCTGGACGGCGGTGAGCGCGAGCTGCGGGTCGCCGAACAGCACGGCGAACCGGCACAGCTCGTCCGCGCGGCCGGCGACCGTGCCGAGCCGGTCCAGCCATTCGCGCTCCAGCTGGGCCTGGGCCCGCTCCATCTCCTCGGGCGTCGGGCCCTCGGCGGCGAACCGGGCCAGCTCCTCGTCGACCGCGGCCTCGATGTCCGGCACCTCGACGCCACCGGACGTCTTCACGTCCAGCCAGCCCATGGAGGGGGCCCCGGCGAGGCGCAGCAGGCCGAACCCGGCGGTCACGGCCGTACGGTCGCGGCGCACCAGGCGGTTGTGGAGGCGGGAGGACTCGCCACCGCCGAGGACGGTCAGGGCCAGGTCGGCGGCGTCGCACTCGCGCGTGCCGTCGTGCGGCAGGCGGTAGGCGGCCATCAGCGCGCGGGCCGGGACGTCCTCCACGATGACCTCGCGCAGCTGCTCACCGATGACGTCGGGGAGCGTGCCGTCGCGCGGCGGCTGCTTGCCGTCGTGGGCCGGGATGGAGCCGAAGTACTTCTCGATCCAGGCGAGCGTCTGCTCGGGGTCGATGTCGCCGACGACGGACAGCACGGCGTTGTTCGGCGCGTAGTACGTACGGAAGAAGTTCCGCGCGTCCTCCAGGGTGGCGGCGTCGAGGTCCGCCATGGAGCCGATCGGCGTGTGGTGGTAGGGGTGGCCCTGCGGGAAGGCGAGGGCGGTGAGCCGCTCGAAGGCGGTGCCGTACGGGACGTTGTCGTACCGCTGGCGGCGCTCGTTCTTGACGACGTCCCGCTGGTTCTCCATGGACTCGTCGTCGAGCGCGGTGAGCAGCGAGCCCATCCGGTCGGCCTCGAGCCACAGGGCCAGCTCCAGCTGGTGGGTGGGCATCGTCTCGAAGTAGTTGGTCCGCTCGAAGCTCGTGGTGCCGTTGAGGGAGCCGCCGGCGCCCTGGACGAGCTCGAAGTGGCCGTTGCCCTTGACCTGCGCGGAGCCCTGGAACATCAGGTGCTCGAAGAGGTGGGCGAGGCCGGTGCGGCCCTTGACCTCGTGGCGCGAGCCGACGTCGTACCAGAGGCATACCGCGGCGACCGGGGTCAGGTGGTCCTCGGAGAGCACCACGCGAAGGCCGTTGGCCAGCCGGTGCTCGGTCGCTGTCAGTCCGCCGGAGCCGGCCTGGGCTGTGGCCGTGTGACCCATGGGCATGTACGTCCCTTCGATCGCGATGTGAATGTCGTGGTGAATGTCGTGCCGTGAAAGTCCTGCCACTGTATGCAAGCGCACCGACGGTCGCGGAAGTTCCCGTCCGGCCCGATCATCCCTCTTCCGGGTCGCGGTCGGGGTTGTCAGTGGGACGGTCCACAATGGTCGGCGACAGATCAGCCTTTGCCTGGTGAAGGAGCGCAGCCGCGATGGCCCGCCGCAGCACGAAGACCGCGCAGCCCGACGACTACGAGGAGCGGATCCTCGACATCGACGTCGTCGACGAAATGCAGGGCTCCTTCCTCGAGTACGCGTACTCGGTGATCTACTCCCGGGCCCTCCCCGACGCCCGTGACGGCATGAAGCCGGTGCACCGCCGGATCGTGTACCAGATGAACGAGATGGGCCTGCGCCCGGAGCGCGGGTTCGTCAAGTGCGCCCGGGTCGTCGGCGAGGTGATGGGCAAGCTGCACCCGCACGGTGACGCGTCGATCTACGACGCGCTGGTGCGCATGGCGCAGCCGTTCTCGATGCGCCTGCCGCTGGTCGACGGCCACGGCAACTTCGGCTCGCTGGGCAACGACGACCCGCCGGCGGCCATGCGGTACACCGAGTGCCGGATGGCCGACGCGACGTCGCTGATGACGGAGTCCATCGACGAGGACACCGTCGACTTCACGCCCAACTACGACGGCCAGGAGCGCGAGCCGGTCGCGCTGCCCGCGGCCTTCCCCAACCTGCTGGTCAACGGCGCGTCCGGGATCGCGGTCGGCATGGCGACCAACATGCCGCCGCACAACCTGGGCGAGGTCATCGCCGCCGCCCGCCACCTCATCAAGCATCCGGGCGCCGACCTGGAGACCCTGATGCGGTACGTGCCGGGTCCGGACCTGCCGACCGGCGGCCGGATCGTGGGCCTGTCCGGGATCAGGGACGCGTACGAGACGGGCCGCGGCACCTTCAAGATCCGCGCGACCGCGACCGTGGAGAACGTGACGGCGCGCCGCAAGGGCCTGGTGGTGACGGAGCTGCCCTTCACGGTGGGCCCGGAGAAGGTGATCGCCAAGATCAAGGACCTGGTGGCGGCGAAGAAGCTCCAGGGCATCGCCGACGTCAAGGACCTCACGGACCGCGAGCACGGCCTGCGGCTCGTCATCGAGGTGAAGAACGGCTTCATCCCGGAGGCCGTCCTGGAGCAGCTGTACAAGCTGACGCCGATGGAGGAGTCCTTCGGCATCAACAACGTCGCGCTGGTCGACGGGCAGCCGCTCACCCTGGGCCTGAAGGAGCTGCTGGAGGTCTACCTCGACCACCGCTTCGAGGTCGTACGGCGCCGCAGCGAGTTCCGGCGCGGCAAGAAGCGCGACCGGCTGCACCTGGTCGAGGGCCTGCTCGTCGCACTCCTCGACATCGACGAGGTCATCCGGCTGATCCGGTCGAGCGACAACTCGGCGCAGGCCAAGGAGCGGCTGATCGAGCGCTTCTCGCTGAGCGAGATCCAGACGCAGTACATCCTGGACACCCCGCTGCGCCGGCTCACCAAGTTCGACCGGCTGGAGCTGGAGGGCGAGCGCGACCGGCTCAACAGCGAGATCGAGGAGCTCACGCGGATCCTGGACTCCGACGCCGAGCTGCGCAAGCTGGTCTCCTCCGAGCTGGCCGCCGTGGCCAAGAAGTTCGGCACCGAGCGGCGCACGGTCCTGCTGGAGTCGGCGGGCGCGCCCGTCGCGGCGGTGTCCCTGGAGGTCGCCGACGACCCGTGCCGGGTGCTGCTGTCCTCCACCGGGCTGCTGGCCCGCACGGCGAGCGGGGAGCCGCTGCCGGACAGCGACGGCAAGCGCACCAAGCACGACGTGATCGTCTCGGCGGTGCCGGCGACGCAGCGCGGCGACGTGGGCGTGGTGACGTCCGCCGGGCGGCTGCTGCGGCTGCCGGTGATCGACCTTCCGCAGCTGCCGGACACGGCGGGCGCCCCGAACCTGTCGGGCGGGGCGCAGCTGTCGGAGTTCCTGACGCTGGAGAAGGACGAGACGGTCGTCTGCCTGACCACGCTGGACGAGTCGTCGCCGGGCCTGGCGATCGGCACGCTCCAGGGAGTCGTCAAGCGCGTGGTGCCGGACTACCCGGCCAACAAGGACGAGCTGGAGGTCATCGGTCTCAGGGAGGGTGACCGGATCGTCGGCGCGGTGGAGCTGCGCACGGGCGAGGAGGACCTGGTCTTCATCACCTCCGACGCGCAGCTGCTGCGCTACCCGGCCTCGCAGGTGCGGCCGCAGGGCCGCCCGGCGGGCGGCATGGCCGGCGTCAAGCTGGCGGCCGGCGCCGAGGTGATCTCGTTCACCGCGGTCGACCCGGCGGCGGACGCGGTGGTCTTCACGGTCGCGGGCTCCTCCGGCGCGCTGGACCCGAAGGCCGGCATGTCGGCGAAGCTGACGCCGTTCGACCAGTACCCGCGCAAGGGGCGCGCGACCGGTGGCGTGCGCTGCCAGCGCTTCCTGAAGGGCGAGGACACCCTGGTCCTGGCCTGGGCGGGCGCGGCCCCGGCCCGGGCGGCCCAGAAGAACGGCACCCCGGTCGAGCTGCCCGAGACCGACCCGCGCCGTGACGGCTCCGGCACGCCGCTGGCCAAGCCGGTCGCGGCGCTGGCGGGCCCGGCGTCGTAACGGACCGTCCCGTGGCGCGCCCACCGAAAGGCGGGCGCGCCGCGGCGCCAGGGGATGGTCCTCCTAGGATTCGTCCTCGGGGGACGGCTCCGCGGGCTCCGGCACGTACCGCAGGACACCCCACATGGTGTGCTCCTCGGGGGCGTCCTGCGGGCCGGTCACCCGGCACGCGTCGAGGGCCTTGCGCAGGCCGTCGGCGTCGACGCCGGAGCCGATGAGCACGAGCTGTGTGAGGCGCTCCCCGTCGTCCGCGGGCCAGGGCTCCGGGTAGAAGCGCAGGAACCGGCCGACGGCGTGCACGGTGTAGCGGTTGGCGGGGTCGGCGTCGCCGAAGTCGACGAAGCCCTTGATGCGGTACAGGCCCTCGGGGCGGGAGTCGAGGAAGTCCAGCAGCCGGCGCGGGTGCATCGGCGCGTCGGCGGTGAAGGACACCGTGTCGTACGCCGCGTGCGGGTGGTCGTGGTGCTCGTCCTCGCGCAGGTCGTCGAAGGAGAGTTGCCCCTCGATCCAGTCGTCGCCGCCCTCGCGCCGGGCGGCCCGGTCGAAGAGGAGCTCGGGGTCGACCCGGCCGTACGCGGCGTCGACGACGGCGGCCCGTTCGGCCAGGGCCGCGACGGCGCCGTGGACGCGGCGCAGTTCGCCGGCGTCCACGCGGTCGGCCTTGTTGACGACGACGAGGTCGGCGAGGGCGAGGTGCCGGTCGGTCTCGGGATGACGGGCGCGGGTGGCGTCGAACTCGGCGGCGTCCACGACCTGGACCAGCCCGCCGTACACCACCCGGTCGTTGTCGCTGGCGAGGATCATCCGCACCAGCTCCTGCGGCTCGGCGAGACCGCTCGCCTCGATGACGATGACGTCGAGGCGGGCGGAGGGCCGGGTGAGGGTCTCCAGGTAGGTGTCGAGTTCGCCGGCGTCGACGGCGCAGCACAGGCAGCCGTTGCCGAGGGAGACGGTGGAGCCGACCTGGCCGGCGACCGTCATGGCGTCGATCTCGATCGCGCCGAAGTCGTTGACCATGACGCCGACGCGGGTGCCTCTGGCGCTGCGCAGGAGGTGGTTGAGCAGGGTGGTCTTGCCCGACCCCAGGAAGCCCGAGAGGACGACGACGGGGATGGCGGGAATCTGCTGCGGCACGCTGCTGCTCAAGGGGCACCCTTCTCGGTCGGCTCCGCGTCCGGCGGCTTGCGGCCCTCAGGATAGGCGGGGTTGGGGCGACGGGTGATCGGTGCGGCGGGCCCGGGGCCGCCGCGGGCGGCGGGTCACGGGGCCGCAGCGGAGGTGGTGTCGCCGAGGGCGCACGCCTCGGCCCCGTACCGCCGCAAGCGCCAGGAACTGGCCGCGAAGGGGTGGACGCTCGCCCGGGGCGCGGGCCGACGGCAACACCGCCACGCCCGGTCGGAGACCGCCGGGCGGAGGCCACCGCGGGCGGAGGCCACCCGCCCCGGGCGGGAGGCCCGTGATCACGGGGCCCGGGGCCGCGGTGATCGCGGGCGGGGTGATCGCGGGCGGGGTGATCGCGGCGGGGGCGCGAGGACGGGGCCGGAGTGGCGAGGTCCGTGACCACGAGGCCCGTGACCACGACGTCCGTGATCACGAGTTCCTCGCCGTGACCACGGTTACGGCGTGACGTCGGTCATGCGCCCGAACGTTTCCCCGGCGCCGCGTTTCCTCTTACGGTTCCTGGAGTGAGCCCCGCACCGACCCCCACGTCCGCCGCCTCCCCCGCGCGCGCCCCCGCTGCGCGCAGGCGGCGTTTCGGCTGGCCGCAGCGGGTCTTCTCGCAGGTCCTGCTGATGCAGCTGGCCATCGCCACCGGTGTCACCGTGCTCGCCACCGGCCTGTTCCTGGCCCCGCTGAGCGACCAGCTCGACGACCAGGCGATGCGGCGCGCGCTCGCCATCGCCGAGACCACCGCGTCCCCCGAGGTCGCCGGCCGGCTGCTGCACTCGCCGCCGGCCGCCGACGGGCCCGTCCAGGCCGAGGCCGAGCGGATCAGGAAGGCCACCGGCGCCGAGTACGTGGTGATCATGGACCGTCGCGGGGTCCGCTGGTCGCACACCGACCCGCGCAAGATCGGCCGGGTGGTCTCCACCGACCCGAGCGACGCCCTCGCGGGCAAGGACGTCATGGAGATCGACAGCGGCACCCTCGGGCGCTCGGCCCGGGGCAAGGTCCCGCTGCGCGAGGCGGACGGCGACATCGTCGGCGCGGTGTCGGTCGGCATCGAGTACGACAGCGTGCGCGCCCGCCTGCTGGCCGCGATCCCCGGGCTCCTCGCGTACGCGGGCGGCGCCCTCGCCGTCGGCGCGCTGGCGGCGTACCTGATCTCGCGCCGCCTCCAGCGCCGTACGCACGACCTCGCCTTCTCCGACATCTCGGCCCTCCTCGCGGAGCGCGAGGCGATGCTCCACGGCATCCGGGAGGGCGTCGTCGCCCTCGACCGGGCCGGGCGGGTGCGGCTGCTGAACGACGAGGCACAGCGGCTGCTGGGCGTGGGCCCGGAGGCCATCGGGCGGCCGCTGGACGAGGTGCTCGGCGAGGGCCGTACGACCGACGTGCTGGCGGGGCGGGTCACCGGCGAGGACCTGGTGACCGTACGCGGGCATCGGGTGCTGATCGCCAACCGCATGCCGACGGACGACGGGGGCGCCGTCGCCACCCTGCGCGACCGGACCGAACTGGAGCGGCTGGGGCGCGAGCTGGACTCGACGCGCGGCCTCATCGACGCGCTGCGCGCCCAGGACCACGAGCACGCCAACCGCCTCCACACCCTGCTCGGACTGCTGGAGCTGGAGATGCACGAGGAGGCGGTGGAGTTCGTCACCGAGGTGGTCGGGGTGCACCGGACGACGGCCGAGCAGGTCACCGAGAAGGTGCACGATCCGCTGCTGGCGGCGCTGCTGGTGGGCAAGGCCACGGTGGCGGCGGAGCGCGGCGTCTCGCTGCGCGTCGCGCCCGGCACGCTGCTGCCGGACCGGCTGGTCGAGCCGCGCGAGCTGGTCACGGTCGTCGGGAACCTGATCGACAACGCGCTGGACGCGGCGGCCGGTTCCGAGGAGCCGCTCGTGGAGGTCGAGCTGCGCGCCGAGGGGCGTACGGCGGTGCTGCGCGTCGCGGACAGCGGCCCCGGGGTGCCGCCCGAGCGGCGGGAGCTGATCTTCACGGAGGGCTGGTCCACCAAGGAGCGCCCGGCACACGGCGGGGAGCGGGGCCTGGGGCTGGCCATGGTGCGCAGGCTGGCGGAACGGCAGGGCGGCGGCGTACGGGTCGGGGACTCACCCGGCGGCGGCGCCGAGTTCACCGTCGTCCTCCCGGAGGCGCTGACGCAGCCGGCCCCCGCCGTGGAGGGCGTCCGGTGATCCGCGTGCTCGTCGTCGACGACGACGTCCGGGTCGCCGCGATCAACGCGGCGTACGTGGCGAAGGTGCCCGGCTTCGAGGTCGTCGCCTCGGCCCACACGGCGGCCGAGGCGCTCGCCCGCGTCGAGGAGCTGCCCGACCTGGACCTGATCCTGCTCGACCACTACCTGCCGGACCAGAACGGGCTCGCGGTCGTACGGGAACTGCGCCGGCGCGGCCACCAGACCGATGTGATCATGGTGACGGCCGCCCGCGACGTCGCGACCGTCCGGGCCGCGCAGCGCCACGGGGCGCTGCAGTACCTGGTGAAGCCGTTCAACTTCGTGGGCCTGCGCCCCAAGCTGGAGGCGTACGCGGCGCTGCGCCGCACCCTGGAGGGCGGCGGCGAGGCCGAACAGGCCGAGGTGGACCGGATCTTCGGCGCGCTGTCGGTGCCCTCCGGCGCCCCGGACCTGCCCAAGGGCCACTCCCCCACCACGGCGGAGCTCGTACGGCAGGTGCTGCTGGCCGCCGACGGACCGCTGTCGGCGCAGGAGATCGCCGAGCGGGCGGGCGTCAGCCGCCAGACCGCCCAGCGGTACCTGAAGCTGCTGGAGCGGGCGGGCCGGGTGCGGCTGTCCCTCCGGTACGGCGAGACGGGTCGGCCGGAGCACCGTTACGTCTGGGCGGCGGCCGCCTGACGGCTGTGACACGACCTAGGGGGTGTCGTGCCGATCTTGCCGGGCTCGCGTCGCCTGGCACGCACGCTCGCCGCGTTGTCGTCGGTCGACGATGGCCCCCGTAGCCCTGCGGGCACGGGGGTGCCCCCACCGCATGGACTCCCTCCTCCGCCTTGCGAGCGCACGCTCCCCCAGAGCTTCGCCTGGGAGGTACCCCCAGACGCCGCTCGCTGATCCGGCCCGATCGACAAGACACCCCCCTAGCGCGGCGCGCGGTCGTCGGCGGCGAAGGGGCCGCCGTGGCCGGGGACGATCAGGTCGGCCGCCGCCAGCACGCGCAGCCGGGACTCCCTCAACGTGTCGCGATCGGGGGCGACGGGGTCCTCCGCCGGACCGTCCGGGCGCCACCACAGGTCTCCGGCGAACGCGACCACGCCGGAGGCAGCGGTGCCGGCGAGCAGGGTGATGTCCTCCGCACTGTGGCCGGGCGTCCTGATCAGCCGCAGGGAGGGGCTGAGTTCATACCCCTCGGCGTCACGGTCGGTCCACTGGTCGGCCTCGTAGATCGCCTTGTGGTCATGGACGCGCGCCCGGGCGAACAGGCCCACGTTGAGGATGTTGTCCGGGTGGTGGTGGCTGAGGACGACGTCGGTGATGTCGTCGGGACCGAGGCCCAGCTCGGCGAGCGGACGGAGGATGCGGTCGCGGCCCGGCACCATGCCCGGGTCGACGATCACATGGCGTCCGGCGTCGGAGACGTAGGAGACGGTGGCGGCCACGCCGGGGCCGGTGGAGAGCGTGTAGCCGGTGTGCAGGATCGTGTACGCGGCGCTGCGGCCGACGGGCGCGTCGTGGGTCTCGCTCATGTCGTTCATGGGGATCAGCCTTCCGTGCGGGGCGGCCTGCCACGAGTGGCCGTACTGCCACTGATCGCAGGAAACGTGCCACGGGTCCCAGCGCCCATGCCACACTGCGCGGATGCCGCCCTTCGTGACCGTCGCCGCCTACGCCCCGCCCGGTGTCGGGATGCTGGCCGTGGGCGTGGTGTCCGAGGTGTTCGACGCTCGTCCGGGGCTGCCCGCGTTCGACTTCGCGCTCTGCACCGAGCGGCCGGGACGGGTCGTCACGGACCTCGGTGTGCCGCTCGCCGTCGAGCACGGTCTGGACCGGCTGGCCGACGCCGATCTCGTACTGGCCCTTCCCTGGGCCGACTTCCGCACCCCGCCCCCGCCGCCGGTGCTCCGGGCCCTCGCGGCCGCCCACGCGCGCGGGGCACTGGTCGGCGCCCACTGCGTCGGCGCGTTCGCGCTCGCCGCCGCCGGGCTGCTCGCCGGCCGGCGGGCCACGACCCACTGGCGGTTCGCCGGGCTGCTGGCCGGCCGCTACCCGGACGTCATCGTCGACGCCGACGCCCTGTACGTCGACGAAGGGCGGGTGCTGACCGGCGCGGGAGCCGCCGCCGGGTTCGACCTCTGCCTGCATCTGCTGCGGCGGGAGTACGGCGCGGCGACCGCCAACGCGATCGCCCGCGACCTGGTGCTGCCGCCCCACCGTGACGGCGGGCAGGCCCAGTACGTGACCGCGCCCGTGCCCGAGGACTGCCAGGACGAACGCCTCGGCGAGGTGCTGGCGTGGGCCCGGGAGCACCTGGACCAACCGCTCCCCGTCGCCGAACTCGCGCGGCGCGCCCTGATGAGCCGGCGCTCTTTCGCCCGTCGCTTCACCGCCGCCACGGGCACCACGCCGCACGCCTGGCTGCGCGGCCTGCGCCTGAGCCGCGCGGAGGAGCTCCTGGAGACCACGGACCTCCCGGTGGAGGAGGTCGCGCGCCGCGTCGGCTACGGCAGCGCGTCCGTCCTGCGCGACCAGTTCGTCCGCCGCCGCGGCGTCCCGCCCCGCTCCTATCGCCGCTCGTTCAGCCGGACCCCGTAGCCGGAGTCCGGCCCGCCGGGGTCAGGCGTCGATGCGCGAGCGGTCCAGGGTCGCCGCGGAGCTTGTGATGAACTCCTTGCGCGGGGCGACCTCGTTGCCCATCAGCAGGTCGAAGACCTGCTCCGCCGCCTCCAGGTCACCGATGTTGATCCGGCGCAGGGTGCGGTGCCTCGGGTCCATGGTGGTCTCCGCGAGCTGGTCGGCGTCCATCTCGCCGAGGCCCTTGTAGCGCTGGATGGAGTCCTTGTACCGGACGCCCTTGCGCTGGAACTCCAGCAGCGTCTGCCGCAGCTCGTTGTCCGAGTACGTGTAGACGTACTTGTCCTGGCCCTTCTTGGGCTGGACCAGCTCGATGCGGTGCAGCGGCGGTACGGCGGCGAAGACCCGGCCCGCCTCGACCATCGGGCGCATGTAGCGCTGGAAGAGGGTCAGCAGCAGGCAGCGGATGTGCGCGCCGTCGACGTCGGCGTCGACGAGGAGCACGATCTTGCCGTAACGCGCCGCGTCGATGTCGAAGGTCCGGCCGGAACCCGCCCCTATGACCTGGATGATCGCGCCGCACTCGGCGTTCTTGAGCATGTCCGAGACGGACGACTTCTGAACGTTGAGGATCTTGCCGCGGATCGGCAGCAGCGCCTGGAACTCGCTGTTCCGGGCGAGCTTCGCCGTGCCCAGCGCGGAGTCGCCCTCGACGATGAAGAGCTCGCTGCGCTCCACGTCGTCGCTGCGGCAGTCCGCGAGCTTGGCGGGCAGGGACGAGGACTCCAGCGCGGTCTTGCGGCGCTGCGCCTCCTTGTGCTGGCGGGCGGCGATACGCGTCCGGGCCGCGGCGACGGCCTTCTCCAGGATGGCGCGGGCCTGGGCCTTGGCGTCACGCTTGGTGGAGGTCAGGAAGGCCTTGAGCTCCTTGGCGACGACGTTGGCGACGATGCGGTTCGCCGCGGACGTACCCAGGACCTCCTTCGTCTGGCCCTCGAACTGCGGCTCGGCGAGCCGTACGGTCACGACGGCGGTGAGGCCCTCCAGGGCGTCGTCCTTGACGATGTCGTCCTCGGCGACGCGCAGCAGCTTGCTGGCGCGCAGCACCTCGTTGACCGTCTTGGTGACCGCGCGCTCGAAGCCGGTGACGTGGGTGCCGCCCTTGGGGGTGGCGATGATGTTGACGAAGGACTTGACCGTGGAGTCGTAGCCGGTGCCCCAGCGCAGCGCCACGTCGACGCCGAGCTCGCGGGTGACCTCGGTGGGCGTCATGTGGCCGCGCTCGTCGAGGACCGGCACGGTCTCCTTGAAGGTGCCCTGCCCGGTGAGGCGGAGCACGTCGCAGACGGCCTTGTCCTGCGCGAGGTACTCGCAGAACTCGCTGATGCCGCCGTCGAAGCGGAAGATCTCCTCGCCCTTGCCCTCGCCCTCCAGGTCGCGCTCGTCGCGCACGACGATGGTCAGGCCGGGCACCAGGAAGGCGGTCTGGCGGGCGCGCTGGTGGAGGTTCTCCAGGGCGAGCTTGGCGTCCTTGAGGAAGATCTGGCGGTCGGCCCAGTAGCGGACGCGGGTGCCGGTGCGTGTCTTGGGGACGCGCTTGACCTTCCGCAGTCCGTTCGCGGGGTCGAACGGGGCGTCGGGGCCGGACTCGGTGAAGATGCCCGGGACGCCGCGGCGGAAGCTGATGGAGTGGGTGGAGCCGTTCCGGTCGACCTCGACGTCGAGGCGGGCGGAGAGCGCGTTCACCACGGAGGCGCCGACGCCGTGCAGACCGCCGGAGGCGGCGTACGAGCCGCCGCCGAACTTGCCGCCGGCGTGCAGCTTGGTCATGACGACCTCGACACCGGACAGGCCGGTCTTCGGCTCGACGTCGACGGGGATGCCGCGGCCGTTGTCCCGGACCTCCACGGAGCCGTCCTCGTGGAGGATGACCTCGATGTGGTCGCAGTACCCGCCGAGGGCCTCGTCGACGGAGTTGTCGATGATCTCCCACAGGCAGTGCATCAGGCCGCGGCTGTCGGTGGACCCGATGTACATGCCGGGACGCTTGCGAACCGCCTCGAGCCCCTCCAGTACGAGCAGATGCCGCGCGGTGTAGTTGGAACCGTCACGGTCTGCGGTCAGCAGCGCACTGGACGGCACGGACGTCTCGGCGGTCACGCGGTTCGCTCCTCGCTGAATTTAAGATCTGGCCCATGGGGGTAGAGCCCGGCGTCTGTCACCGGCTCAGAGGGTACCGAGGCCTGGTAGAGCGGTTGTCACGCCACCCTCGTGATCCCTCATGCTAGTCCAGCGTCGCAAAGGTGTTCGATCCCTCGATGGGGTGACGTGGACATCACGTTCCCTTCCAGGCATGAACCATTTAGGCTCCGGGCACGTCCTCATGCACAACCGGCAACCCGGCCGGGAGGACCGAGCTAGGCATAACACCGCAAACAACGCGAAACCCGTAGAGCACAGCAATACGGCTCATTCGCCGCCAACCGGCAGCAGACAGCCACCTTGGAAAAAGTTTCGAGGAAAAGCCACGAGCGGGAACGTTTTCGGCCTGGTTGGATGTTGACCCTGGTACGACAGCTCGTCGAGCTAGAGAAGAGGCGACGTGACTACTGTTCTGACCCCCGCGAGCCCGCTGACGGCCGCCGACCGCTGCGACCGCTGCGGCGCCCAGGCATATCTGCGCGTCGTGCTGACCAGCGGTGGCGAACTGCTCTTCTGCGCCCACCACGGGCGCAAGTTCGAGCCGGAACTCAAGAAGATCGCCGCGGAAATACAGGATGAGACGGACCGGCTCACCGCTGTGCCGGCCAGCACCGAAGAGGATCGCTGACGCTCACATCCCGACGAGCCAGGGGCCCGGTCCAGGACCGGCCGACGGGCGGCTTCCCCCACACCCAGGGGGCGGGCCGCCCGTTCTCGTACCCTCACGCCCTGCACGGCCGTGAGCCCCGGCCGTAAGCCGGGGTCCTAAGCCGTGGCCATGAGCCGTGGCCGTGTCAGAGCTCCGGCATCACCGCCGAGACCCGGGTGTAGACGCCGGGGCTGCCCGGCTGCCCGCAGCCGCTGCCCCAGGAGACCAGGCCGATCAGCCGCCCCTGGGCGACCAGCGGGCCTCCGCTGTCCCCCTGGCAGGCGTCCCGCCCGCCCTGCGGGTCACCCGCGCACAGCATCGTCGCGGGGATGTACGCCCCTCCCGCACCCGCCGCGTAGGCGCGCCCGCAGACCTCGTCCGGCAGGACGCTGACACGCGCCGAGCGCAGCCCGTACGCGTAGGCGCCGCCCCCCGTCGTATCGCCCCAGCCGTACACGTCGGCGCTCGTCCCCGGCCGGTACGCCGGGTCCCCCGCGCCCGCGACCTTGATCACGAACGAACGCGGCAGCGCGCTCGCCAGCGTCAGCACGGCCAGGTCTCCCGACTGCGTATCGGGGTCGTACGCCGGACTGATCCACGCCCGTGTCACCGGGACCTCCCGGCCGCCCTGTCCGTGCAGCTCGGTGCGCCCCGCGATGACCGTGAGATCGGTCAGTGCGCCGGGGTCCGGGCCCAGCACCGCCGGCCCCAGGCAGTGGGCGGCGGTGACCACTTTGGTGGGCGCCACGACCACCCCGCCGCAGAACTGGCCCGCGCGCGCACTCCCGAACCGCGCACGGCTGGCGAGGGCCACCGCCCAGGGGCTGTCCGAAGCGCGTACCGGCTGTCCGCCGACCACCGCGCTGTCGGCGGCCACGGGCGCGGGCGCGGCGAGGGACAGCGCGGTGGCCGCCGCCAGCGCGCTCATGGCCACGGCCGCGGCGCGACGCGGCCGTGTCCGGCTGAGGCCGAGGGGACGGCGCAGAGGACGCACAGGACGCATTCGGTCTCCTGACTCTCCGGTGAACCATGTTCACCCAGGGTCCGCCACCCCGGCCCGGCCCGCACCCGCTCACACGCCGCGAGGGCCCGGTTCCCTTCCGGGAACCGGGCCCTCGCGGCGTGTGTCGTACCAGCTCGGACCGTCAGTCCAGGTAGTCGCGCAGCACCTGCGAGCGCGACGGGTGGCGCAGCTTCGACATGGTCTTGGACTCGATCTGGCGGATCCGCTCGCGGGTCACGCCGTAGACCTTGCCGATCTCGTCCAGCGTCTTCGGCTGACCGTCGGTGAGGCCGAAGCGCATGGAGACCACGCCCGCCTCACGCTCGGAGAGCGTGTCGAGCACCGAGTGCAGCTGCTCCTGCAGGAGCGTGAAGCTGACCGCGTCGGCCGGGACGACCGCCTCGGAGTCCTCGATCAGGTCACCGAACTCGCTGTCGCCGTCCTCGCCGAGCGGGGTGTGCAGCGAGATCGGCTCGCGGCCGTACTTCTGGACCTCGATGACCTTCTCGGGGGTCATGTCGAGCTCCTTGGCCAGCTCCTCCGGAGTGGGCTCGCGGCCCAGGTCCTGGAGCATCTGGCGCTGGACGCGCGCGAGCTTGTTGATGACCTCGACCATGTGCACCGGGATGCGGATGGTGCGGGCCTGGTCGGCCATGGCGCGGGTGATCGCCTGACGGATCCACCAGGTGGCGTACGTGGAGAACTTGTAGCCCTTGGTGTAGTCGAACTTCTCGACCGCGCGGATCAGACCCAGGTTGCCCTCCTGGATCAGGTCGAGGAAGAGCATGCCGCGGCCGGTGTAGCGCTTGGCCAGCGAGACCACGAGGCGGAGGTTGGCCTCCAGCAGGTGGTTCTTGGCGCGGCGCCCGTCCTCGGCGATGATCTCCAGCTCGCGCTTGAGCTTCGGCGCCAGCTTGTCGGAGTTCGCCAGCTTGTCCTCGGCGAACAGACCCGCCTCGATGCGCTTGGCGAGCTCGACCTCCTGCTCGGCGTTGAGCAGCGGGACCTTGCCGATCTGCTTGAGGTAGTCCTTGACCGGGTCGGCGGTGGCACCGGCGACGGCCACCTGCTGCGCCGGCGCGTCGTCCTCGTCCTCGTCGGAGAGGACGAAGCCCTTGGCCTCGCCGTCGGTCTCGTCCTCCTCGCCCTTGCCGGGGGCGACGTCGTCGAGCAGCTCCTCGCCCTCGAGGATCTCGTCGGGGTCCTTCTTGGCCGCGGTCTTCTTGGCCGTGGTCTTCTTCGCGACGGCGGTCTTCTTCACCGCCGTCTTCTTGGCGGCGGTCTTCTTCGCGGCCGCCTTCTTGGCGGTGCCGCCGGCCTCGTCGGCCGCGGCTTCCGTGCTCTGGGCCGCCGGGGCCGCGGCGGCCGTGACGGGCTTCGTCACGGTCGTCTTGGCGGTGACGGTCTTGGTGGCGGTGCGCTTCGCCGGGCTCTTCGCTGCGACGCTCTTGCGGGCGCGCTTAGGCGACTCCGCTGCACTGACCATCAGCGTCACACCCTCTTCCTCGAGGATCTGATTGAGGCTGCGCAGAACATTCTTCCACTGGGTTGGCGGAATCTGGTCAGCCTCGAAGGCCCGACGCACGTCATCGCCGGCGATCTGCCCATCAGCCTTTCCCCGCTCGATGAGCGCCATCACAGACTCGGACTCGGCGATCTCCGGCGGGAGCGTACGGGATGTGCTGGCCGACACGAACAACCTCTCGGAACGATGGAAACGGCTTCCGGCCCCGCCCATGATCGGGCCGGAGCCGACGACCGCCGGCTGGGAATGTGCCGACGACGCGGGTGGAGAACCTCGGAGCTGCACAGCGCCATGAGCGGCGGCTGTATTCCCTCCTCGGCTGTCACCTCTTAGGTCATCGCAGGGCTTCGAGGAGCGTTACGCCCGTTTCACGTGGCCCGAGTCACACCCCAGATGGGCCTAAAGGGTGTGGATGGGGTGATTTCCCGTGCAATCGCGTGCGGCAGAGCGTGAAAAGCGCGTGTCGGGCGGGGCCGGGCTTCGCGCAGAGGCCTGTAACAAGGTGTCCCGGGCCGGGCTCGGACGTGGTCGGCGCCTCGACCTGCGCCGCGCCGCACGACCGGCCCGAGGGGCCGGGCGCCTTACGCCACCCCGGGGGCCCGCGTCGCCCGCGGCTTCCGCGGGACCGGGTGCCTCCCGGGTGCAGACGCCGCAGCGGGATCGGGCTCGGCCCGGCCGGTACCGGGGCGGCAGGGCCGCGGGGGCCGCCGGGGCTCGGAGGCCGGGTGCGCCCGCGGAGGACGGGCGGGGCCGTCGGGGCGAGAGCCCCCGGGCCGGCGTCACCCGGCGCGCGCGGCGGCCGGCCCGCCCGGGGCTCGAACTCCTGGCTCGGACCCGGACTCGGGCTCGAAGGCTCGGGCTCGAAGGCTCGGGCTCGAAGGCTCGGGCTCGGCGACAGGCCGCGCCTGCGGCCTTCGCCGTGCCCGTACGTCGTACACGGCCGCCGACGGCGCGACGGCGGCGGCTCAGTGCTCGCGCGGAGCGGGAACGACTCGTTCCACCTCGGGGTGGATGGTCAGCAGCTGCCGCATCGCCGCCTCGGCGGCCTGCCCGTCACCCGTGGCCAGGGCGTCGACGATGCGCGCGTGGTGGGAGACGCAGGTCTCGCTGGGGCGGTCACAGCTGATCGTCGGCGATCCGGAGACCTGGAGGGCGGCGGAGACGATGCCGGAGAGGTGCTCCAGCATCCGGTTGCCCGCGACCTGGATCAGCAGGGAGTGGAACTCCGCGTCCGCACGGGAGAACGTGATCACGTCACCCTGCGCAAACGCATGGCCCATGATGTCGACCATGTCGCCGAGGCGCTGCTGAATGTCCTCGCGGCCGTGGCCGGCCGCGAGACGCGCGGCCAGCGGCTCGATGGTCCACCGCAGCTCGCCGAGCTCGCGACGCTGGTCCTCACGCTGCGGCCCGAAGGCCCGCCACTCGATGATGTCCGGATCCAGCAGGTTCCAGTCGCTGACCGGCCGGACCCGGGTGCCGACGTTGGGGCGTGCGCTGACCAGGCCCTTGGCCTCGAGGACGCGCAGGGACTCGCGGACGACGGTCCGGGAGACCTCGAAGCGCTGACCGATCTCCTCGGGGACGAGCGGGCGGTCGGCGCCCAGGTCGCCGGAGACGATCATCTGGCCGAGCTGCTGGACGAGTTGGCCGTGCAGTCCGCGGCCGCGGCTGCCCGCCGCCCGGCGGCCCACCCGGCCCAACTCCGTGTCGGCGCTCTCCCATGCGGGAGGGCCGACACGATCGGCGACGCCGGGCGTCTCCGCGTAGGGATAGCGGTCCAGTCCACCCGGGGCCGCGAGGCCGGACTCGACGGGGCGGGTGGCGGTCATCATGGTGTGCGCAAGGGTACTCACGCATCCTTTGTCGGCGTGGCTTCCACGGCCCTTGAGGTCTTTGGTGAAAAGCACACGAAAGGGTGATCGGCGCTCGCTGCCCAATTGACGCCTTATCGGAAGGAAGCGGGCAATTTCCAAGGGAGTTATGACCGTTCGAAGCGCTTCGGTCACCGCTTGGTCACCAACGGGCGCGGCGGCGCAGCCCGGTGAGCAGATAGGCACAGATGAGGGCGGTCAACGACAACACCAGTGCGGCACCCACGGGTTGGGCTACGACGTGCACCATGCCCATGAGCCAGCGGTCGGCCTCGTAGGGCCAGTGCGTCCAGCTCAGTTCGCGCAACCTGCCGGGCAGGCCCGCGATCGAACGCACGGACGGGCCCACCAGCGCCTTCCGCACCAGCGGGACCATGAGGACGGGCACCGCGAGCACGGCCGCCACACCGGCGCCGGTCGCCCGGAACACCCCGGCGCCGAGCAGGCCGGCCCAGGCGCACCCGACGGCGAGCCCGGCCCAACTCGCGCACAGTGAGGGCCAGTTCTCCGGAACGGGGATCAAGTGGCCGCCGTACACGAGGCGCAGCGCTTCGAGGTCGACGACGGCGACCAGGAGGGCGAGCAGCAGGGCGCCGGCGGCGGTCACGGCCATTTTGGCGGCGAGGAGGCCGAGGCGGCGCGGGACGGGACCCCGGCCGGAGGAGAGGACGGGGTAGCGGAACTCGTCACCGAACGAGAGCGCGCCGAGCAGCCCGGCACCCAGGGCCGCCGGCGGCAGGGGCAGGAGGCCGGGCCAGGCGGCGATGACGGCGGGCAGGGGCGTGCGGCCGGTGCGGGCGAGGAGGACGGCGAGGGCGGCGGAGGCGACGAGGACGGCGGCGGCGATCAGCGGGGTGGCGGGGACGCCGAGCAGTCGGTGCAGCTCGTAGCGGAGCGGGTGGAGCGGAGTGCGTACGGGCTTGGGGCGCAGCGGCGGCGGAAGGTCCGCCGACCGCCGCGGGTCCCCCTCGACGGTCGGCTCGGGAGCGGGCGCAAGCGGCGGCGGAACCGGGGCCGGCGCTTCGGCGTCGCTCCCGTCCGCGTCGGCGGGGGGCTCGGCGGCCGGGTCCGGGCCGGGCTCCGGGCCGGGCCACGGACACGGGGACGGGGACGGGCACGGGTTCGTGTCTCCGGTCTCGTCGGCGAGTTGGTGGAGCAGGACGCCGTGCCGGAAGGCGGTCTCGCCGATCTCGGCGCAGCTGCTGCCGTAGACGCTCAGGCGGTTGCCGTTCTCGGTGACGACCTCGACGGAGCGCTGGGTGGCGCGGGCCTCGCGGTTGACGACGGCGGCCAGGCGGGCGGCGTGCGGGGTGCGGACGGCGACGCGGGGGCGCAGCCGGGTGCGGGCGAAGGCGGCCGCGTCCTGGTCGGCGACGAGCCGGCCTTCGTCGATGGCGACGACGTGGTCGGCGACGCGGGCGGCTTCCTTGGAATCGTCGGTGGTGTACAGGACGGTGCCGCCGTGGTCGGCGTGGGCCCGGAGGAGCGCGTACAGCCAGGCGGCCTCGCGCGGTGACAGTCCGGTGGCGGGCTGGTCGAGCAGGAGGGCGTGCGGGTCGCCCAACAGGGCGGCGGCGAGGCCGAGTCGGCGCTCCATGCCGGTGGAGAGCGTGCCCAGGCGCTGGTCGTGGAGCTCGGCGAGGCCGACGGCGTCGAGCACCTCGTCGGCGCGCGTCACGGGAACTCCCGCGGCCGCGCAGAGCATCCGGAGCTGGCCGCGTACGGTACGGGCCGGATGGCCCGGTACGTCGGCGAGGAGGACGCCGACCTCGCGGGCGGGGTGGGCGATGCGATGCAGGGGGCGGCCGCGGAAGTACGTGATGCCACGGCCCGGTTCGAGTTCGAGCATGAGCCGCAGGGTGGTGGTCTTGCCGGAGCCGGGGGCGCCGAGGAGCGCGGTGACCGCGCCGGGCAGGGCCTCGAAGCTGAGGTCGCGTACGGCGGGCTCGCGGCCCCGGCGGGGGGCGCTGGTCAGTCCGATTGCCTGGAGCATCGCTTCTCCCGCGGTAGATGAGACCGCTCGGCGGCAGGTCGGGGTACCGCGACAAGATAACGCGACATTTCGGACTTTTTGTGCAGGGTTGGGGGCGCGCGGCCCCGGGTGTCAGACCTCGGGGCGCAGCATCGGCGGGTTGAGCAGGGTGGCGCCGCCGGCTCGGAAGAGCTGGGCGGGCCGGCCGCCCTGGCGGGTGGTGGTGCCGCCGGACGGGACCAGGAAGCCGGGCGTACCGGTGACCTTGCGATGGAAGTTGCGGGGGTCGAGGGCGACGCCCCAGACCGCTTCGTAGACCCGCCTCAGCTCGCCGACCGTGAACTCGGGCGGGCAGAAGGCGGTGGCCAGCGACGAGTACTCGATTTTGGAGCGGGCGCGCTCCACGCCGTCGGCGAGGATCCGGGCGTGGTCGAAGGCGAGCGGGGCGGGCAGCTCGTCCTCGCGCCCCGGGTCCGTCGCGTGGAGGAGCTCCTCGACCGGGGCCCAGCGGGCGCTGTGGGCGTCACCGCCCGCACGGGGTGCGGGCAGGTCGGGCGCGAGCACGAGGTGGGCGACGCTGACGACCCGCATGCGGGGGTCGCGCTTGGGGTCTCCGTACGTGGCGAGCTGTTCCAGGTGGGCTCCGTTCCCCTCGGCCGGGAGCGGCGCGCCGGGTTCGTGCGCGCAGAGCCCCGTCTCCTCGGCGAGCTCGCGCGCCGCCGCGGCGCCGAGATCCTCGTCGGTCCGCACGAACCCTCCGGGCAGGGCCCAGCGCCCCTGGAACGGTGGCTCTCCGCGGCGGACGACCAGCGCGCAGAGCGCGTGGCGACGCACGGTGAGCACGACCAGGTCGACGGTCACGGCGAAGGGGGGAAAGGCCGACGGGTCGTAGGGCGACATGGCGCGATCATAGTCGTCTTCCTGACGATAAGCACGCCCCGGGAGCTCCGTCACAGCCACTCGCCGCACCCCGCTCGCACCCCGCTCGCGCATCCCGCTCACACCCCCAAGTGAAGGCCTGAGGCGGCTTCCTCGACCATACCGAGCCCGGTTCTGCTGATCCGTACCGCGAACGGCTCCTCCGCGACGCGCAACCCGGAGAGACGGACCGCTCCCAGGGGCACTCCGCGCACGGGGTGCAGCGCCACCGTGCCGCCGGGGGCGTCCGGCCGGATTCCCGCCAGCGTGGTGAGCAGCAGCACGGCGGCGGCCGAGGCGACGGCGGCGGGGCGGCAGGCGGCCGGGTGCGCGACGGGCGCGCTGTCCGCCGTCCGCTGCAGACCCGCGTACATCTCGGGCAGCCGGTACGCGAACGCCTCGGCGGCGTCGAGCAGTCCGCGCAGCAGGGACGTGGCCTCCTGGGCGTACCCGGCGGCGGCGAGGCCCGCGACGGCGACGGCGGTCTCGTGGACCCGCACCGCCCCGGAGCGGTGACCGAAGGGGTTGTGGCCCGGCTCCTTGGAGCCGAGGCCGCGCAGGCCCCAGCCGCAGTCGAGGGCGGGGCCGCCGAGCAGCCGGGCGAGCTGCTCGGTCTGCACCTTGTCCAGCAGGCCTTCGGCGAGCCGCCCACCGCCGAGCAGTCCGGTGTCCAGGAGGTGCGCCGCACCCGCGCCGAGGGGGCGCAGCGGTCTGCCGTCCGGGGCGAGGGCGGCCGCGGGGCGGCCACCGCCGTGGTCGTCGAGCCAGAAGTCCGCGCGGAAGCGCCCGCGCAGGGCCGCGGCCCAGTCGCGCCAGGCGTCGGCGCCGGGGCGGCCGCAGGCGTCCAGGAGGTCGGCGCCGAGCAGCGCGGCCCGGTGCGCGTGCGCCTGGGTCTCGGCGCGCCGCAGTCCGGCGGTGCCCGGCTCGGCGAGGAGGCCGCCCTCCCCGGCGGTGGTGCGCAGCCAGTCCAGGCAGCGCTCGGCGGCGGGCAGCAGCGCGGCGAGCTCCTGCTCGGGCAGGCCCCAGCGCCGCGCCTCGGCGAGCACGGCCGGAAAGGCGAGGGTCGCCTCCACACCGGTGCAGGCGGCCGGGAGATGGGGTCCGGCGTCCCGGAGCGGGCCGGGGATGCGACCGGCTCCGGGGTCGCCACCGGAGAGCTGGGTGCGGGCGACGGTGCGCAGGGTGGCGGCGGCGAGCCGGGTGCCCAGGGGGAGTGCCATCCTGACCGCCCACAGGGCCTCGGCCGGGGCGAGACCGCAGCGCCAGGGCACGCCCGCCGCCGGGTGGAGGTCACCGGGGTGGACGGGGTCGCGCAGGAGCAGCGCCCGTAGATCGTCGAGCGCGGTGCGCAGCAGCTTCTCCACCCGCGGGTCGTCGCCCTCGGCGCGGGCGTCGGCCAGGCGGGGACCGCCGCTCGTCCGGCCCACCGGGCGGACGGGCTGCCCGGAGCGGACGCGCAGCTCGATCGTGCGGGCCTCACCGGGCTGGAGGGCGAACTCCCACCGGAGCAGCCCGGCGGAGGCCAGGGCGTCCTCGGGCGGCGGGTCGGCGGTGACGGTCGCCTCCGTCCCGTCGGGGGCGGACCACCGTATGCCCCCGTCGTGGACGGCGGCGCGCAGCGCCGGACCGGGCCGGCCGGCCGCCACCGCGCCCAGGTGGGCCAGATCGGTGCCGAGGGTGAGGTCGACGGGCACACGGACGGGCCGGGCGAGCGAGCTGCGGAAGGTGATGCGTTCGGTTCCCCCGGCCCGGCGGGTCCGCTCCACGCGGAGGCCGGGGTCGGGGCCGGGGTCCGCGGGCGTGCGCACGACGGCGAGGAACCTGGCCTCGTCCGCGCCGGCGAGTCCGCCGTGGACAACGACCGGCTCCCGGCCGCCCACGCGCAGCCGGCAGTGGGACAGGAGCCGGCGGCCCGACTCGTAGACGCCTTCGAGGCCCTCGCCGGTGAGCTGGCCGTGGGGGGCCGACACCGTGAAGTGGGGCAGGGCGACGCAGAGGAGGGCGTGGTGCACGGGCGGCAGTTCGCCGGGGTTCGCCGGGACGTGGGCCGCCGGGCGGGGGTCGGCGGCGGGCGTCTGCCGGGCGTGCTGCGGGACGGGCGGTCGGTGTGGGACGGGACGGGTCATGGGTGGTCTGCTGAGCCTTCTGTGCGCTCCGGACAGCCGCTGGAGGTACGGCGGCACGGGTCATACGACTCCGCCGAAGAGGTGAACGCCCGCCCCCGGTCACCGGTCACGGCCGTCACTGCCCACTCCTGCTGTCGCGCCGCGCACCGCGCCGCGATCCACGCGCGGACGCGGGCTTCGCGGCGGCGGGGTTTCCGGACACGGGCTTTCCGGAAGCGGGCTTGCCGGAGGCGAGCTTTCCGGAGGCGGGCCTCGCGAGGCCGGGCGGCCGTACCCCGCGGGTCCGGACCCGGGTGCGCCGGCGCGCGGGGCGCACATCCGCGGCCCCGGCGGGCGCGGAGGCGGTCCGCGCGTCGGCGGCCGTGCGTGCGTCACGCTCCTGGCGCAGGCAGGTGCGGAGGGCCTCGGGGTCGAGCCCCTCGTTGCAGGCCTGGTGCAGCAGCCGGGCGAAGACGTACTCCGGGTCGGCGTGGAGCGCGAGCCCCAGGGCGACGCGCGCGCTCGGCTCGTCACCGGTCGACCAGGCGACCCAGCCCGCGAGGGTCAGCGGTGCGGCGGCGTGTTCGGCGTAGGCGCCGACGCAGCGGCGGGCGAGTGCGCGCCAGAGCCGCAGCGCCGGGTGCGCCTCGGCGCCCTCCATCCACTCGGCGGCCCGGTCCCGGGTGATCCGGTCCTGGAGGCCGATGATCAGCGCGGCGGCCTCGTCGTGCGCCAGCAGCGCGTCGTCGTGGGCGTCGGCCACCGCCGGCTCGGGCACCGGCGCCCTCTCCCCGAGCCGCCGCATGAGCCGGTGGGCCAGCCCGAGCGTCTCGGTGCGCACCTCCTCGCACTGCTCCTCGTCCAGCATCCTGGGCACGAGCTCCCCGCTCGCGAGGTCCAGCGCCCGCCCCTGCCCGCCCGCGTCCCCGGGCCTGCCGGTCGGCCCGGGGAGCAGCCGTGACTCCAGCTCCCGCAGCGAGCCGCGCACCTGGATCCCCGCGTACGCCGCAGCGGCCGCCATCACCGACGTACCGGGCAGGGCGAGGACGTTGCCCTCGGGCGGGCAGCAGCGGGAGTCGGGGCAGCAGTACGACCAGAAGCGGCCGTCGGAGATGCACAGCGCTTCGTACACCGGCACGTCGAGCGCGCCGCAGGCGGTGCGCAGCCGCTGGGCGAGCGGGCGCAGGCGCTCCATGACGCGCAGGCCGGTCTCGCCCTCCCCGGGGTCCTGGCAGAGGAAGACGACGATGCCGTCGGGGCGTGAGCCGTGCCGCTCGCACCCTTCGATCAGGGATTCGGCGAGCTGCTCGGCGACGGGCGGCCACTCGCGGGGCGAGTGGGGAATGCCGGTCCGCACCCGGCCGCCGAAGCGGCCGCGGTCGCCGTGGAGCGCGACCAGGACGACGGAATCGGTGGGGTGGTAGCCCAGCATGTAGGGCAGGGCGTCGGCGAGTTCGGCAGGACCGCGCAGGGTGATCTGCTGGCGGTCGTCGGAGGGGCCGGTCGTGTCGTGGTGCTTGTTCATGGTCACGACGGTCCCGCGAGCGCCGCCGCCCGTCGACCCCTGTGGATAACCGCCGGTCGCCGTTGTCCACAGCCCTGCCGCTCCGCTCGCGCAGCGGGCACCCTGCTGGTGGCGGGGGCGAACGGCGCCGCGGACGGCTCAAGGCCGATCCGAGCGCTGGTCCACCGCGCTGTGCCATGGTCCGCTCCGATCATCGGCGTCGAGAAGGAGGCAGGATGCGTACGCAAGATCGCCGGAGGACCGGGCTCGTCTCGCGGTCCGCGGAACTGGCCGAACTGGCCCGTCACCGCGCCCAAGACGCCGAGAGCCAGCGCCGCCTGACTCCCGATGTGGTCGAGCGGATGCTCGCGGCGGGGTTCGCACGGCACTTCGCGCCGGCCACGCAGGGCGGTGTGGAGGGCACGTTCGAGGAGTTCAACGAAGCGGTCGCCACCGTGGCCGAGGGCTGCGCGGCGACCGCGTGGTGCGCCTCGGTCGCGTCGAGCCTGGCCCGGATGGCCGCCTGTCTCCCGCGGGAGGCGCACGCGGACATCTGGGCCGCCGGGCCCGACACCTTCGTGGTCGGCTCCCTCTCCCCCATCGGCAGGGCCACGCCGGTGCCGGGCGGCTGGCGCGTCTCCGGTTCCTGGGCGTACATCAGCGGCGTCGACTACTCCGACTGGGCCGTGGTGTGCGCCGTCGTCCCCCGCAACGGGGAACCGCAGGGCGGGCCGCCGCCCGCGCGGCTGTTCGCCGTCCCGCGCGCCGAGTACGTGATCAAGGACACCTGGACCGGTGCCGGTATGCGCGGCACCGGCAGCAACACGCTGGTCGCCGACGGCGTCTTCGTACCCGAGTGGCGCAGCATGGACCGGCAGCGCCTCTTCGACGGGCGGCCGGTGGCCTCGTCGGCCGACTGCCACAGCGTGCCGATACAGGCCGTCAACGGGCTGTCCTGCGCGCCGATCGCCCTCGGCGCCGCCCGCGACGCACTCAGGCTGTGGACCGGTGACACGGCCGAGCGGCTGGGCCGCGGCGCCGGGCGGCCGGGGGTACCGGGCCCCGCCCGAAGCACCTACGAAGCGGTGCTGACCCGCGGCGCCGGTGACATCGACGTCGCCTCGTGGCTGCTGGAGCGGGCGGCTCGCGTCGCGGACGGGGGCGCGCGGGTCACCGCCGAGGAGACGGCCCGCAACGTGCGCGACTACGCGATGTCGACCGAGCTCCTGGTCAACGCCGTCAACCGGATGTTCACCACCGCCGGGACCTCCGGGCAGAGCACCGACGGCCCGCTCCAGCGCATCTGGCGTGACGTCAACTCCATCGCCACGCACATAGCCCTGGCCTTCGACCCGGCCGCGACGCTCTACGCGTCCCACGCCTTCGACCGCGCTGCGGTTTGACGTGGAGCGCACTCCAGCTCCTAGGGGGTGTCTTGTCGATCAGGCCGGATCAGGGAGCGGCGTCTGATGCCGCACATCGCAAGGCGGAGCAGTGGCGACCGACGACAACGCGGCGAGCGTGCGTGCCAGGCGCCGCGAGCCCGGCAAGATCGGCAAGACACCCCCTAGCGTCGCGGGCAAGCCCGTTCACCTGTCCAGGAGGCAGCAGCATGACCGACATCCCCACCCGGCACCTAGGCGAACTGGCGGTCTCCGCGCAGGGGCTGGGGTGCATGGGCATGAGCCACGCCTACGGCGCCACGGACGACGCGCAGTCGATCGCGACGCTGCACCGGGCTCTCGACCTCGGAGTGACCCTTCTGGACACCGCCGACTTCTACGGAGCCGGGCACAACGAGGAGCTGATCGGACGGGCCGTCGCGGGGCGCCGTGACGAGGTGGTGCTGG
Source organism: Streptomyces sp. NPDC045998 (assembly GCF_056430285.1). Classification (NCBI taxonomy): domain Bacteria; kingdom Bacillati; phylum Actinomycetota; class Actinomycetes; order Kitasatosporales; family Streptomycetaceae; genus Streptomyces; species Streptomyces sp. NPDC045998. Next base: position 118,906 of record NZ_JBWKLJ010000011.1, on the reverse strand, counting down.
CCACGAAGTTCGGCTTCGCCAACCGTCTGGGCGAGCCCACCCGGGTCCGCGGCGACGCGGCCTACGTGCGCCAGGCGTGCGACGCGTCGCTGCGCCGGCTCGGGGTCGACCACATCGACCTCTACTACCAGCACCGGGTCGACCCTCAGGTGCCGATCGAGGAGACCGTCGGCGCCATGGCCGAGCTGGTGCGGGCCGGCAAGGTCCGTCACCTCGGCCTGTCCGAGGCCGGCGCGCAAACCATCCGGCGTGCGCACGCGGTGCACCCCATCACCGCGCTGCAGAGCGAGTGGTCGCTGTGGAGCCGCGATCTGGAGGCGGAGATCGCGCCGGTCTGCCGCGAACTGGGCGTGGGCCTCGTCCCGTACGCCCCGCTCGGGCGCGGGTTCCTGACCGGCCAGTACAGCTCGGTCGAGGGGCTCGCGGAGACCGACGTACGGCGGGGCCACCCCCGCTTCGCCGACGGCAACCGCGAACGCAATCTGGCGATCGTCGCCAGGCTGCGCGAGCTGGCGGCGGCGAAGGGGATCACCGCGGGCCAGCTCGCCCTGGCGTGGCTGCAGCACCGGGGCGACGACGTGGTGCCGATCCCCGGCACCCGGCGGCAGCGGTACCTGGAGGAGAACCTCGCGGCCCTGACCGTCGAGCTGTCTCCCGAGGACCTCGCCGCCATCGAGGCCGCCGCCCCGCCCGAGCAGATCGCGGGCACCCGCTACGACGCGACCGGTCTCACCTTCGTCGACGGCTGAGCCGCCGCTCCGCGGGGTCCCGCTCGGGACCCCGCGGAGCGCTGTGTGAAATCTTCATGCCCGCTCGTGCCGACATCACTGGTGGGCCCCGCACGGCGGCTGAGATGCTCGGCGCATGGAATTCGGAGTTCTCGGACCGCTCGAAGCACGCATGCACAACATGTCGATTGTGCCGACCGCTGGAAAACCCCGACAGATCCTCGCGCTGCTCGCCATCCGTGCGGGCCGCGTCGTGCAAGTGGAAACGCTGATGGCCGAGTTGTGGGGCAACGCGATTCCACGGAGCGCCGCCACCACCCTCCAGACCTACATTCTTCAGCTGCGCCGGAAAGTGACGGAAGCCGGAGTCGAAAGAACGGGCCGCAGCGCCAAGGACGTGCTGGAGACCTGCTACGGCGGTTACCGGCTCGCTCCGGAGGAATTCTCCCTCGACCTCCTGGAATTCCAGCAGCTGGTGCGCCTGGGCAATCGGTCACTGGCCGAGAACGACCCCGGAACGGCGTCCGGGCACCTCAACCGCGCCCTGGACCTCTGGCGGGGTCCCGCCCTCACCGACGTCCCCGTCGGGGAGATCCTCGGTACGGAGGTCATCGGCATGCAGGAGGAGCGTGCCTGGGCGCTGGAGATGCGCCTCGACGCCGACCTCAGCCTCGGCCGGCACGCGGAGATCATCGGCGAGCTGCGCATGCTCGTGAGCCGGCAGCCCATTCACGAGACCCTGTCCGCCCAGCTGATGACCGCCCTGTACCGGGCGGGGCAGCCGTGGCGCGCGCTCGACGCGTTCCAGTCGCTGCGCCACGCGCTCATCAAGGAGCTGGGGGTCGAACCGTCACCGCGGCTGCAGCGGCTGCACCAGGCCATTCTGGCCAACGACACCGGCCTGAGCGCTCCTTCCTCCGCGCTGCACGCGCTCTCCGCGTAGGCGCCCCTCGTACGGAAAGACGAAGCTCCTGGGCCACGGGTGGGATCGAGACCCGTGTGCGCCAGGAGCTTCTTCCGTTGAGAGCCGGTCAGGCGAGCTGGTCGTAGCCGATGGAGCGGGACCGCAGGCGGAACCGGCCGTCCGTCACGTCGATGACGTCATGGAGGACGATGCTGGCTCCGATCTCCGGCTGCTCGGCGGGCCGCGTCCGTACGAGCAGGCCGTAGACGGTGGAGGCGACGGTGCCGTCGTCCTGCGGGGTCAGCAGGATCTGGTTGAAGTGGTGCCGGAGCTGTGTGGGGTTGTCGTCGAACTGCTTCATGAAGATGCGCAGTTCCTCCAGGATGGCCTGGGGGCCGACCGCGGGGTCGGCGCCGGGGACGAGGGCGAAGCTGCCGTCCTCGGCGAACGTGTGCGCGTGCTCTTCGAGCCGCCCGTTGTCGAGCGCCTGCATCTGGCGGGCGTAGAAGTGCTGTACCTGGACGTAGAGTTCGCTGCTGACGACTTCGCTCATGGTCGGCCTCCGTACCGGATCGGCGAATGACACGGTCAGCGTGACCCAACGGGCTCGGCTCGTCCTCGAGTGCGAGTAGCGCCCGGTTCCCACATCCCGAACTCCCCCTGCTGGTAGAGGGCCGCCGTGCCGGGGAATATCTCGCTCTCCTCGACCCGCCCGATCAGCAGCACGTGGTCGCCCGCTTCCACGGTCTGTACGAGCGTGCAGCCGGCGTAGGCGACCGCGGCCTCCGGGAGCACCGGCACCCCCGCCAGCCCGCCGCGCCAGACCACGTCGTCGAACTTGCGCGCGGCCTTTCCGGCGAAGACGCGGGCCGTGTCCTGGCCGCGGTGGGCCAGGAAGTTCACCCCGAACGCGCCGGAGGCGAGCATCGCGGGCAGGGTCCTGGACCCCTTGTCCACGCACACGAGGAGCAGGGGTGGTGCCGCGGAGACCGCGGAGAAGGCGTTGCAGGTGAAACCGCTCGGATCGCCGTCATCGCCGAGGGTGGTGACGATGGCGACAGGGGTGGGAAACGTACCGAAGACCTTGCGGAAGGCATCCGTGTCCAGCATGGTGTCCACTCCGTCGACCAGTCGCGGGCCTCTCCCGCTGCTTTTCGGCACTATCGGGGTAGTGGCCGGAAACTGCCTGGAGGGGTCCTTGAGGCCGGGCGCACTTACCCTTGAGCCGGTTCAAGCCATGTGCCGTACCCAGCGAGGCCTACGGACACGGCCTATGCGGGCCCGTCCACGGAATCGTCCACGGGGACGACCAGGCCCGCGGCGGCCAGGTAGCCGATGACGTCCTCGGTCACCCGCAGGGGCAGGGGAAGCGCCGCCGCGACCGCGGTGAGGGTGGTCGGCCAGGCGAGCGCCATCGCGACCCACGCGGCCTCCGGCCGGTGCAGGACCACCCGGTGGGGTGTGCGGGCGGACTCCAGTACGCACCCGACGCCCGGCTCCGGCACGGTGAAGGCCACGTGCCCGGGCAGCCGTACGCGGCGCTCGCCGGGCGGCCGCCTCACGACGAACGGCGGCGCCGACGACGACAGGGGGACCACCGAGAGCAGCGGCCCCTTCAGGTCGTCCATGCCGAGTGTGCGCACCACGAGGTGCGACAGCGTGCCGAGCGTCGACAGCGCGCAGAGGTACTGGTCCTCGCACCCGTCGAGGGCGTTGCCCAGCAGGACCGGGCCGAACTCCATCCGCCGCAGCACCTCACGCACCGCCGGGCTCGGCCGGTCGAGCCGGTCCCGGCCCCAGCGGCTGGTGAGGACCACGGTGTCACCGTCGGCTCCCTGGCCGACGGTGACGTCCTCGGAGAGCGACCACAGATGGAAGGTCCGGGCCGCCGCCTCGGTCGTACGCCGCATAAGTGCACCTCTCCTGCCGGGCGGTGGCGGTGGCGGTGGCGGTGGTCAGGGGCGGGCGGGCCGCGTTGCCGTCTTCTCCCCCTTGTCCCCGCGTGCACCGAGGACGGCCGTCATCACCATGGCGAGCAGGATGAACGCGCCGGCCACGAGCATCGCCGGGCGGGGGCCGGAGGCGTCGATGACCAGGCCCCCGATGAACGAGCCCACGCCGATCGCGCCGTTGAACGCGGCCACGTAGAGGGACGAGGCGGCCTCGCTCTCCTCCGGGACGAGGCGCATGACCCAGGTCTGCAGCGCGACCGGGAGCGCCGCGTACAGCACGCCCCAGCACACGAGCATCGCGATGACGAGCGGGCCGCTGGTTCCGCCCGCGTACATCACCACCATGACGGCGGCCAGGAGCCCGGTGCTGCCGATCAGGCTCGTGCGCAGGGCCCGGCCGACCACGGCGCCCGCCGCGAAGTTCCCCGCCAGGCCGGCCGCACCGAAGACCAGCAGCAGCGCGCCGATGAGGGACGGCCGGACGCCGGTCACCTCCTGCAGGTACGGGGCGACGTAGGTGAAGGCGAGGAAGTGACCGCTCATGACCAGCGCGGTGACGCCGACCGCGACGCGCAGCGCCCGGTGCCGCAGCACGTGCACCAGCGCGGTCAGGCTGCCGCTGCCCCGGGCGGGCAGGGCGGGCATGAACAGCAGGCTCGCCGCCAGGACGAGGAAGCCGAGGAGCCCGACGCAGACGAAGGCCACGTGCCAGCCGGCGGACTGGCCGATGGCGGTGCCCAGCGGGGTGCCCGCGACGGAGGCGAGGGAGATGCCGCCGAGGACGACGGAGGTCGCGCGGACGGCGTGCCGCTCCGGGACCAGCCGTACGGCGACCGCGACGGCGATGGACCAGAACACGCCGTGCGCCAGGGCCACGATGAGGCGCGCGGTGAGGAGCAGCGCGTAGCTGGAGACGACGGCCGCCATGAGGTTGCCGGCGATGTAGAAGGCCATCAGGGAGACGAGCAGCCACTTCCGGTCCAGGCGGCCGGTCAGCGCGGTCAGGGGCGCGGCGGTCACCGCTGCCAGCGCCGCGAAACCGGTGACCAGGAAGCCCGCGGTGCCCAAGGACACCGACGTACCGCCGGCGATGGACGGGAGTAACCCGATGGGCAGGGTCTCCGTGGTGACGAAGGAGAAGACCCCGAGGGCCAGTCCGACCACGGCCAGCCAGCCGCGCAGGGACGAGCCCGGTGGGGCGGGGGCGGTGGCGCCGTCCGGTACGGCTGCGCGGGTGGCCTCCGGGGTGGCCGCGGGGGTGGTCTCGGAGAGGGTCGAGCTGTGGGACATCGATGCTCCCGGGTTGATTGTCCGGCGGTGAAGGGTGGTGGGCTGTTCGCGGGCCGGGGACCTGCCGCCCGGAGGCGCGGAGAAACGTGCGGCGCATGAGCCGGATCGCTCGCTGAGGTCGCGAGGCTCGAAAAAGACGCTCGGAAAAGGTCCGCCGACGCATTCTCACCGGTTCTCGGCAGGCGGAGGAAGTGCTTCCCGCTCCTGGTGGTGGGACCACCAGTTACGCGACCGGGGCCGGGCAACCGGCACGTACGGGTTGCGCCCGTGGTGGTGCCCACAGCAACAGGATGAGTTGGCCCAGGCAATGCGGCTTCCCGCCGGGTAGCGTGCCATCAACGCATTCCTGCCGGGCGGTCATCCGCCCTACACGGCAGAGGAATTCCGGGCCCGCAGAAAACGCCGCCGGCCCGCCACTCGACTCACTCGACTCATTCGGCGCACTCGGCGCACTCGGCGCACTCGGCGCACTCAGCGCACTCAGCGCACTGCACACCAGCGCTCACCTCGTAATCCCCCCATCTCCCGAAGGAGCAGAAACGTGTCGACGGACAGCATGCGTGTGACGGAGCACGAAGCGGTGGGCGTGGTGCCGCGGCCGGCCGGCACGGCGGTGCAGGGCACGCCGGGTACGCCGGGTACGCCGGGTACGCCGGGTACGCCGGAAGCGGCTGGGGCGAGGGACGTGGCGGGGGTGACGGGGACGGCGGAGCTGACGGGGGCGGCGCGGCGTACCCGGGTGAACCGCCTCGACACGCTGACCGGACTGCGCTTCCCCGCCGCCTTCGTGGTGTTCCTGTACCACGCGTCGCTCCTGGCCTTCCTGGGTGTTCCCTGGCTCAGCAGCAGCTCGGCCGTGACCGCCTACTACGACGCCGTCGCCCATGCCGGCGCCCTCGGCGTCACCTTCTTCTTCGTGCTCAGCGGCTTCGTGCTGACCTGGTCGGCCCGGGACACCGACACCGCTCCGCGCTTCTGGCGGCGCCGCTTCCTCAAGATCGTCCCCAACTACGTCCTGGTGTGGGGGCTGGCCATGGTGGTGTTCGCCGCCCCCATCACGGACATGACGGTCGGACTGCTCAACCTCTTCATGATCCAGGTCTGGTACCCGGACTTCGCCATCAACTTCGGGGTGAACCCGGCCGGTTGGTCCCTGGGGGTCGAGGCGGTCTTCTACCTGCTCTTCCCGGTCCTGCTCCACTGGATCAAGAAGATCCCGGCGCACCGGCTGAACTTCTGGGTCGCGGGCGTGGCCGCCGGGATCATCGCGACGCCGCTGCTCTCGGAGCTGCTGGTCCCGGCCGGTACGGCGATGATGGACACGGAACCCGGCACCTCGGTCAACCAGTACTTCTTCTCCTACATCCTGCCGCTGCCCCGGGTGCTGGACTTCGCCCTCGGCATCCTGGTGGCCCGCTCGGTGATGGCGGGGCGCTGGCGCAACATCGGCATGGTGTGGTCCGGCGTGCTGCTCGTCGCCGGTTATGCGGTGGGCTACTTCACGCCGCCCATCTACTCGACGCGGGCGATCTGCGTCGTACCCGCCGCCCTGCTCATCGCCGCCGGCGCCATCGCGGACGACGAGGGCAGGTTCACGCTCTTCCGGAACCGTGTGATGGTCTGGCTCGGCGACATCTCGTTCGCCTTCTACCTGGTGCACTACACCGTGATGGTCGGGGTGTGGAAGCTGCTCGGCGGCATGTCGTACTCGGTTCTTGGGGCCGTCGGCCTGATGGTCCTGTGCATGGCCGCCGGGATCCTGGCCTCGTGGGCGCTGTACGCCCTGATCGAGAGGCCGGTCACCCGGCGCTGGTCGCACCCGAAGAAGAAGCGGGCGGCCGAGCGGCCCGCGACGGCCGGGGCCCTGCCGCTCGCCACCCGGGGCGCGGTCGACGGGTGAGCGGTGGCTGAACGCGCCGGGGCGCCGCCGGATCACATCCGGCGGCGCCCCGGCGCGTTCCGTACCGGAAACGATCGGCACGAAACGAAGGGGCCGCCTGCCCCCACCGGCTCCGGCCGGGTGGGGCGGGCGGCCCCCTGCACGGGGTAGCCGCCTTCTCGGGCGGCCCCCCCTTCACGGGAGGGCTCAGGCGGCGAGCCCGGCCGCGGCGCGCAGGCCCGCCGCGGTGGAGACGTAACCGAAGAGCGCGCCGCCGGGGTCCACGGCGGCCGACTCCGCGAGGCCGCCCAGGTGGACCGGGACGAACCCGGCGTCGTGGACGAGGGCCTCCGTCACCCGGCGGGCGTCGGAGTCGTCGGACGCGATGCCCATGCCCCAGAAGTGCCGTTGCCGCGTGCCGCGCGACCACAGCAGTTCGTCCGGGAAGTGCGTGAACGCGCGGGCGACGGGACTGCCCGGCAGCCGCCCGGCGGTCCAGCTGCCCTGTGTGAGGCCCGGGCGGTGCTGCGAGACGAAGAGGCCGTCCTCCGAGACGCCGATCGGGCTGGTGGCGTCGATCACGGTCTTTCCGGTCAGCAGGCCCTTCAGCCGGTCCAGCAGGTCGTCGAGGGCCGGGTGCGGGACGGACAGCAGCACGACGTCGCTCGCCTCGACCGCCTCGGCGTACGTGGCGGCCCGGGCCCGGTCTCCCAGCGGTTCGACGAAGGAGGAGAGCCGGCCCGGTTCCCGGGAGCCGAACGTCACGCTGTGCCCGGCCGCCACCCAGTGACGGCCGAGAGGGCGGCCGATGTTTCCCGCCCCGAGGATGCCGATGGTCAAGGGGAGCGTGTGCGCGGTCATGTGAACTCCTTGCGTGTGCCGGTGCGTTCGGGACATGGGCGTCGGCCGCCGGTCACTGCTGACCGACGGCCGACGGGGGGCGCTGTGGGCGCGGGCTCAGTGCACGGCGATGTCGGGCCAGACCAGAGCGGTCGAGCCCCAGGTGACCCCGCCGCCGAAGGCGCTCATCAGCACACGGTCGCCCGGTGTGATCAGGCCGCCGGAGACGGCGTCCGTGAGGGCCAGCGGGATGGAGGCGGCCGAGGTGTTGCCCACGCGGTCGAGGTTGACGACCGTCCGGTCCCTGGCCATCCCGAGCTGATCGGCCACGGCGTGCAGAATCCGTACGTTCGCCTGGTGTCCCACGAACCAGTCCACCGTTTCCGGGGCCCACCCGGAGCGGTCGAGCATGGCCCGGGAGGAAGCCGCCATCCGGGTGACGGCGTGCCGGAACACCTGCTTGCCCTGCATGCTGAAGTACGTGTCCGCGGGGCGCGCTCCGGGCGCGTCGCCGGCCTGGGTGGTCCGCTGCCGTGAACCGCCGCCCGGCACGATGATGAGGTCCTTCAGCGAGCCGTCGCTGCCGAGGTCGTACCCCAGCAGCGCACCCTGCTCGGTCGGGTCGCCGGCCCGCAGCACCACGGCTCCGGCACCGTCGCCGAAGATGACCGACGTGGTGCGGTCCTCCGGGTCGAGGATGGTCGAGTACGTCTCCGCCCCGATGACCAGCACGCGTTCGGCGGTGCCCGCGGCGATGGCGCCCGCGGCGGACGCCAGCGCGTAGACGAACCCGCTGCACACGGCGGCGATGTCGTAGGCCGCCACGTTGCCGACGCCCAGCCGGGAGGCGACTTCGGGCGCCGTCGCCGGGCACGGGTGGTCCGGGGTGGTCGTGGCGAGGACCACCAGGTCGACGTCGGCGGAGCCGGCCGACTTCAACGCCCGTTCGCCCGCGGCCACGGCGAGGTCGCCGGTGGCGGTCCCGGGGTCGGCCCAGTGGCGCCGGGTGATCCCGGTCCTCGTGCGGATCCACTCGTCCGTGGTGTCCAGGGTCCGCGAAAGCTCCTCGTTGGTCACGACGCGGGGCGGGACGAACGAGCCGAGGCCGGTGAGGACCGCTGCCCGTCCGGCACGCTGCGCGGAGGGGACCGGTCCGTGGGACAACGCGTAAGTCATGGGGCCTCCCTGATCGCCGGTGCGGGACGCCGCTACCGGGCATGGTGAGACGGGCCGCACTCCGCTGAGAGACAGGCGACGGACGCGGAACGGCGTCGCCGACGGGCGCCGCGGTACGCGGCCGCCGGGCGCGGCCCGGTACGGACGGCGCGGGCACCCGCGCCGTCTCGAAGACGTACGACGATTCTCCGGCGGTGGACGCGTCCCATCCAGAGCGCGCCGACGCTGTGGTTGCCGTCGGTGGTGGTGGAACCACCAGCCTGCCGGCCTTGCGGACGGCGACGGCGGCTGGTCGGCTTGGCCCGCTCCGTTCGGGCCCGCTTCATTCGGGCTCGCTTCATTCGGGCTCGCTCCGTTCGGCCGTCGCTACCGCCGGGCCGACGGGGGGCCCGCGACGCCCGGCGGCACGTACACCAGGAGGCGGTTGCTGGCGGCGTCGTCCAGGTCCATGGTGAACAGCACGAAGGAGCGCGGCCCGTCGTGGGGGCCGTCCAGTTCGACGGTCGTCGGCACGAAGTCCTCGACCTCGTGGCGGTCCCACAGCTCGGCGAACTCGGGGTCGCTCCGCGTCAGTTCGTCCGCGATCTGTTCGTACCTGGGGTCGTCGGCGCCGTACGAGGCCTGGAAGCGGAAGCGGGCGGCCATCTGGCGGGCCACCTGCGGCCGGTTCAGGTAGTGCCTGCCGTGGGATCCGGTGAACAGGCTGGTCAGGAAGTTGTGGTTGCCGTCTCGGGTCAGGTCCAGCAGGTCGACCGCCGGCTGGTTGGCCGCGAGGACGTCCCAGTAGCGGTCGATGACGCAGGAGGGGCCCAACGACTGTGTCTCGACCATGCGTTGGAACACGTCGGGGTCCGGGGGGCCGGGAGCGGTGAGCGGCAGCGGGGGGTTGGCGTCCGCGAGCCGGTACAGGTGCACCCGTTCGAGCTCGCTGAGCCGCAGGGCGGAGCTGATCGCGTCCAGGATCCCGTCCGAGACCCGGATCGGACGGCCCTGCTCCAGCCACGCGTACCAGGACGCGCTCACCCCGGCGAGGACCGCGACCTCCTCCCGGCGCAGCCCGACCCTGGCACGCCTGCCGGTTGTCGCCAGCCCCACGTCCTCGGGGGAGAGCCCCGCGCGGCGGCTACGCAGGAAGTGCGCTAACTGGGTGCGCCGCTTCTTCTTACTGTCGGGCCCGGTGGGCATGGCGTCCATACCGACCGAAGGTAGGTCACGCCGATACGCACTGTCAGCGGCGGGGGTCACACCACTGCGGCAGCGCGCGGCTCCGTACGCGGCTCAGTACGCGGCCTCGCCGAGCAGGCGCTCCAGCTCGGCGAAGAACAGCTCCTTGTGCTCCCGGTTGAAGAAGTGTCCCCCGGGGAGGGAGCGGAACGAGAAGCGTGCGCTCGTGTGCACGCGCCACGCCGCGGCGTCCTCGGCGGGGACCAACGGATCACCGCTGCCCAGCAGGACGTGGACCGGGCACGGCAGCGGCCGGTGCCCCTCGGCCGGATGCCGGTAGGTCCCGCACACCCGGAGGTCCTCGCGGAGCCGGTCGGCCACGGCTTTCATGCGCGCGGGGTTCTCGCGCAGCAGGCGACCCGCTCCACCGAGACCCAACAACAGCTCAAGGGACGCACTATCCGACAGTCCTACGGTGAGGCCGGGTGCAGCCCGTAGGTGCGGCGCACGGTGCGCCGCGGCCACGAAACAGGCGGGCGGGCGTCGCCCTGCGGCGATGTGCCGCTGCGCCACGCCGTAGGCGACCAGCGATCCCATGCTGTGGCCGTAGAAGGCGTAGGGCTCGTCGAGGGAAGGAGTCAGCTGCCGTGTCACCTCACGTACGAGGGCGTCCATCGTGCTGACGGCACCGGGGAGGCCGGCCGCGGGCGACGCTCTCGGGGGCATGGACACCGGGACCACCTCCACACCGCGACCGAGGCGTTGCCCCCAGCCGGAGAAGGTCCACGGGCTGCCACCCGCGTGGTGGAAGCAGAACAGGCGCAGGCGCGCCACCCGGGTCCTCGCCCGGGTGCCGACCGCTCCGCCCGGCGCCGTACCCGACGTCGTACCCGTCGTCGCACCCGGCGCCGTGCCGCCTGTCGTCGTGCTTCCCGTCGTCGTGCTTCCCGTCGTCGTGCCCGCCGCCGCGCGTGCGGGGATGTTCGCCGCTGTGTGGAACATGCCCGCCAGTGTGACGCCGAGTTCCGGCGCGAGGGAGTGTCTGTCGAACCGGGTGGTGCCACTACCACCGGTACGCCTCTCCCCCCTCTCAGCGAAATCTTCTGCGGAAGGAAAGAAGTCGATTCATGCAGACAACCGCATCTCCCCCGGTGTCCGGCCTTTTACGGCGAACGAGGCTGCGGCATTTCCTGCGCGCCCGCCGGGAGCAGATAACGCCGGAAGAAGTCGGCCTGGTGAACGTGGAACGCAGGCGCACGCCCGGACTGCGGCGCGAGGAGGTGGCGGCCCTGGCCGGGGTCGGGGTGTCCTGGTACACGTGGCTCGAGCAGGGGCGGGACATCAACGTCTCCGAGGGGATCGTGAACGCGGTCAGCAACGCCCTCCGGCTCGACGACTGCGAGCGCCAGTATTTCCACCGACTGGCCGGCCACAATCCACCGCAGCGCATGGAGGGTTACGGGTGGGACAGCGCGTACGGCCGCATGCACGCGCTCGTCGAGGGGTGGTCGCGCAATCCTGCCTACATCACCGACAGGTACGGGCGTATCGAACTCGCCAGCCGTACCGCGCGCTCCCTGTTCCACATCGACGAGCGCGACCACAACTGCGTGGTGAAGTTCTTCACCGAAACGTCCACGCGCGAGAAGTACCCGGACGCGGACGAGGTGGGGCGTGGACTGGTCGCCCAGTTCCGGGCCCAGTCGGCCTGCTTCCCGGAGGACCGGGAGTTCGGCCGGATGGCGGAGCGGCTGTGCGAGGCCAGCCCGCGGTTCGCCGCGCTGTGGGACTCCCATGAGGTCGTCGGCCCGCACCAGGGCCTGCGCAGGATCGCGCTTCCTCAGACCGGGGTGAAGGTCTTCGACCGGGTGGTGATGCGTGTGCCAGACCATCCGGAATCGCTCCTGACCCTGTACATCCCCCAGCCCCGGAAGGAACTCACCGAGCGGCCGGGCGAACTGGTCGGCGCGCACGCCGGCGCCGTCGCCGGCTGAGCCGTATCCCCGTAACCCTGTAAGCCGTACCCCGGTATCCCGGTACCCCGGTACCCCGGTATCCCGGTATCCCCGTGAGCCGTATCCCGTTCGCCGTGCCGGTGGTGTTCTCACCACCACGATCAGGAGACACTTCCTCCGCCCGTTCCCGGATTCCATGATGAATCCATGGAACGCGGAGGACTTCAAGCCTCCTGACCAATCGTTCCATTCTTTCCCGCAACGGCAGTCCGCCGTCTTTCAGGGTGCGGAAAACCCACCGAAAAGTCGGCGCCCATTGACCAACGGAGGAATGTGATGGACAGTTCGATCGCCGGCCGAGTGATCACGATCCTGGGTGAGCTGGAGGTGTCCACGGCGGATGTCACGCCGGACACCACGTTCGAGGCCATGGAAATCGACTCGCTGCTGCTCGAAGAGCTGGCACTGCGGCTGCAGATGTCCTTCGGTATCGAGATCGAGATGGGCGAGCTCGTCCCGGAGCAGACCGTCGCGGAAGCGGCCGCGGTCATCGCGTCCAAGGGTGTCGCCGTCGCCTGACGCATTCCGCACACGCCCCCACCCCCACCCCCTCCCCCCACGCAACCCGCACACCCCACACCCCAACACCCACCGTTTCCCTTATCGAAAGGAACACCGATGTCCTCCCCCCTGCTCGTCCTGAACGAAGTCGTCGTCGCCCCCGGCAAGGCGGACCAGGTCCTGGCCCACTGGAGCGAACTGAACAAGAAGGAGCCGGTGGTCGGCCGCGCGCTGTACCGCAGCACGGACGACGGCAACATCCTGGAGATCACCCCCATCGAGAACCTGTCGGAGCTGGGCGCCCTGAACGCCGTCTGGCAGAAGCTCTGGGAGGGCGTGTCGGACGACCTCGTCACGGACTTCCGGCGCCAGCTGCTGGAGTTCGTCGAGGCGCCCAAGGACAGCGCCGACCCGCTGCCGCAGACCCCGTACGTGCAGTTGCGCCACATCGAGGTCAAGCCCCGTGAGTACGCGGCGTACCGCGCGTGGCGGGAGAACACCATCTTCGACGTCGTCCGGCGCGCGGACCAGGTGGAGGCGTTCCTGGCGTACCACTCGCTGCTCAGCTCCGAGCCCGGCGTGATGTTCGTGTCCGGCTTCTCCTGCGAGCCGGCGGAGTACCAGTCGGTCTTCACGTCGCCGGAGTACCAGGAGATCGTCCAGCAGGCGGGCGACCGCTACATCGTGGGCGGCGAGAGCGGCCTCTACACGCGCGTCTACCAGCGCGTCGATGCCTGAGGCCCACGCGATGACCGACACCCGATCGATGCCCGGGGCGCGTACGGTGGCGCGCCCGGCCGGGCCCGCCACCCCGGGCCGCACGGAAGTCCACGAACTCGCCCTCACCACCCAGGGCCCGCTGTACCCGCCGAGCGAGGTCATGGACGGCGACGGCAACTTCGTGGTGGTGGGCATGATCAACCGGCCCACCCCTGCCGGAGGGGCCGTGCCGGAGTGGGGCGCGGCCGTGGTCTCGCCGGACAGCCCGGTTCCCGCGTTCGGCGGCCTCGCCCCCTACACGGTGCTGCGCGAACTGGACCCCGACCCCGACGGGCGGGACCGGGACGTCGTCCTCCACACGCTGCCGCTGCCCCTGCCGTGCAACAACTACCCGATGGTGTTCGCGCCGGAGCAGCGGCCCGACGCCGGCCGGGTCGAGCGGCCGAGCCACCCCTTCCACCAAGTGCCCATCCCGGACCTGCGCGCGGAGGACGGGCCCAAGGTCGTCGAGCCGGTGACCTTCGGCCGGTGGATGCGGGCGAGCGGGACCCTGGAGGTGGCCGTCACCCCCGACGGCCGCGCCGGGACCTTCGACTTCCGGTTCTCCTCGCTCGTGCCCGACAGCGTCTACACCGTGATGTCGCTGCGGGCGCGCGACCTGGATCCCGCGGGGCCGACCCGCCCGGGCCCGCTCGGTGTGCCGAACGTGTTCGTCACGGACGCGGACGGCTCGGCACGCTACTCCGCCACGCTGCCGGACCCGTTCCCGGACCCGGATCTTCCGGGGGCCAACCGCGTCATCAACGTGGTCGTGCTGTGGATGAGCTACCAGCGCAGCTACGGGGGCGCCATCGGCGAGTTCGGGCTCGGAGGGGACATCCACGCCCATCTGAAGCTGCGCGGCCCGTCCTTCCAGGACCTGCGGACCGTCGGGTCCCCCCAGCCCGAGAGCGCCTGAAAACCAGAGCGCCCGAGAGCGAACGAGAAAGACCGAGAAAGACCGAGAGAGACCGAGAGAGGCCCCCATGCCCATCATCTCCGTCACCACGTGGGACGGCCAGGACGACGCACAGTGCCGGGAACTCATGGAGGAGCTGACCCGGACCGTCAGGCGCGTCACGGGAGCGCCCCTGGACAAGATCACCGTCTACATCCAGGAAGTGCCCCGCAACCGCTGGGCGGAGGGCGGCGCCCTGGGCGACGACCCGAAGTTCCCGGAGCTGAGCCGGCGGACGACCGAGTGACGCATCGAGTGCCGCATCGGGTGACGCCCCGGGTGCCGCATCGGGTCACGCATCGGGTCACGCATCGAGTGCCGCGCCGAGCGACGCACTGAGCGCGCCCGGCGGACTCGTACGACGGTGGCCCCGTACGACGGCCGCCGAGGACACGCGCGTCAGGACATCCACACAGGAGTACGCGAAAGGTCGAGAGTCATGCCCCAAGAATCACCCCAGGACACCGGTCCCACGCCGGGGGCGCTGTTCCTCGTCGGCGACGTGTTCGCGGAGTTCGCCCACCACGACGGCGTGTTCACCGTCTCCCAGCTGGCCCGCCTGATCAGGAGCGGGACGTTCCCGGAAGGCCCCGACGAGGTCCGTGTGACCCTGGGCCAGGGCGTCTCCCTCTTCGACGTCCAGTTCATACGCGACACCCTCGCCCGACGCGGGGCCGCGGACCGGGTCGTCATCGACGACCGCGCGCTGCACACCCGCGCCGGGCGGGAGATCGCCCACAAGCACCGTCCGGAGAACGTGCTGATCTCCGAGCCGCGCCCGGTCGGCGCCGACTGGTACGAAGCCGACCTGCTGGTGGACGCCGCCAACGAGGTGATGTCCGACCACCTCACCGGGCAGCACATGCAGGGGATGCTGGCCACGGAGGCCGGGCGGCAGATGTTCATCGCGGTGGCCGAGCAGTTCTACCTGCCGGCCGAGGCGGTCGGCAGCAGGTACTTCGTCATCGACTCCTTCGCCACCCGCTACCGCAGCTTCCTCTTCCCGCTGCCCGCCGTGGTGCGGTGCCACGTCCTCGCCCACCGCGCCCCGCACCACACGCGTACGACGTTCCACTGCGAACTCTCCGTGAGCCAGGGCGCGTCGGAGACCGCCTGCATCGAGGTCCGGTTCACCGCCTTCGACACGCAGGTCTCCCACGCCAAGGAGACGCGGGCGGCGCAGCGCTCCCTGCAGGACGGCGTGGCACTGGCCACGGCGGCGGCCGCGGCCGCGAACCCGGCGCGGACGGAGGTCGGCGCGTCGTGACCGTGCCCCCGCCCTCCATCGTCTTCAGCGACGTCGACGAGACGCTCATCACGGTCAAGAGCATGTTCGACTTCCTCCACTACCAGCTGGTGCGCCGTCACGGCCTGACCGGCGAGCAGGAGTACGAGCGCGTCATGGAGGTGGTCCGCCGGCGGGCCGCCGAGGGAGTGCCGCGCGACGACATCAACCGCTTCTACTACCGTCAGTACGCGGACGAGTCCGTGGCGACGATCACGAGCCTGGCGGAGGACTGGTTCACCGAACGCGCGGTGTCCACGCGGGGCTTCTACATCGACACCACGCGGCGCGCCCTGCGCGACCACCGGGCCGCCGGCGCGACCCTCGTGCTGGTCTCCGGCTCGTTCCCGCCCCTCCTCGAACCCCTGGCACGGGAGGTGGGGGCCGACACGATCCTGTGCACGCGCCCGCTGACCGCGAACGGCCGGTACACCGGCGAGGTCGGCACCCCCGTCATCGGCGAGGGCAAACGCGCCGCGGTGCTGGACCACCTGGCCTCCCGCCCCGACGTCGACCCGCGGGACTGCTACGCGTACGGGGACCACGTGTCGGACCTGCCGATGCTGGAGCTGGTGGGGCACCCGGTGGTCGTCGGGGACGACGACGAGCTCCGCGCACGCCTGCCCCGGCGGTCCGGCTCCGAGATGACGCGTACCCGATGAACGAGCCCCGGTTCCACGTGCTGCTGGGGCCCGACGGCGCCGGCAAGTCGTCGGTCATGCGGCGTCTCGTGAGGACGCTGCCCGAGTGGCGGCTGGTGTCGACGGACAGCGCGTTCACCGCGCCCGAGCACACGCTGATCCCCCGGCTGCGGCGGGACGTGCAGGACCACCTGCTGCCGGGCCTCGGCACCGCGTACTCCGTGGACTTCCTCGCGAGCGTGCTGCAGACGGCCGTGGTCCACCTCAGGGACCAGGTGCGCGAGCGGGACCCGCGGGTGCCGGTGCTCATGGACTCGTACTACTACAAGATCCTGGCGAAGTGCCGGATGGCGGGCGTCCGGGACAGCCGGATGTACTCCTGGTGGCGTTCCTTCCCGCAGCCGAGCGGAGTCGTCTTCCTCGACGTCTCACCCCGGACGGCCTGGCACCGCCGGGGCGACGGGACGCGGCTCAACGCCCTGGAGTACGAGGGGGACTCCGGCGACTGGGCGGACTTCGAGCGCTACCAGCGGAACCTGCGCAAGCTGCTGCTGGAGGAGGTCCGCGACGTGCCGGTGACGATGCTGCGGGAGCAACCCGACGCCGGCCGGGCGGCCGAAGCCGTGCGGGAGGTGCTGACCGCGTGAACGTTCCCTCCGTCTGGCACACCCCGGGCCACACCGGCCGTTACCGCGAGCGGGTGTTCGCCGCGCGCGAGCGGCTGGCCGGTGAGCACGCCGACCTCCGCGGCGCGCAGCGGCGCGTCCTCGCGGATCTGCTGGACTTCAACGCCTCCACCGCGTTCGGCAGGGAGCACCGCTTCGGCCGCCTCCGGACGATCGACGACTTCCGGGCGGCCGTCGCGGTGCGCGACTACGCCGACCACGCGCCCCTGATCGAGCGGACGGCCGCCGGCGAGCGGAACCTGCTGTCGGCGGACGCCCCGGAGGTCTACTTCACCAGCAGCGGCAGCACCGGGGCGCGCAAGAAGGTCCCCGTCACCCCGCGCTTCATGAAGACGACGTTCATGCCGTTCTACTTCGCGGCGTGGGCACCCCTGATCGAGCACTTCCCCGAGGTGCTGGAGCGCCCCGACGCCGTCCTCAACCTCAAGCACGACCCGCTGAACGCCCCGCCCACCACCGCCGACGGCCGCCCCCATGTGGGCGCCAGCCAGGTGGACTTCGGCGCCCGGTTCGGCGAACCCCTCTCGGCCGAACCCGGCACGGGCGCCCCGTGGGCGGCGCTGCCCGTGCCCACCGAGCCCGGCGACCACCTGGAGCGGGCGTACCTGCGGCTCCGGCTGGCGGTGCAGAGCGATGTGCGCTGCCTGATCGGCATCAACCCGGCGATGATCGCCGCCGTCCCGTACCAGTTGAACCTGTGGTGGCCGCGGATCGTGAAGGAGGTGCGTGACGGCACGCTCGGCGGCGTGCCCCACGGTGTGCCGGACCCGGGCCGCGCCGCCGAACTCGAACGCCTCGCGGACTACTTCGGGACCGTGCGCCCCGCCCACGTGTGGCCCCGCCTGCGGGCGCTGTTCTGCTGGACGACCGGGGTGGCGTCCCTGTATCTCCCCGCGCTGCGCGAGGAGTTCGGCACGGCGGTCACGGTGCTGCCCGCGCCGGTGGCCGCCTCGGAGGGGCCGGTCGGCGTGGCGCTGGACCGGCACGCCTCCGCGGGCGGTCTCGTCGCGTCGGCCTCGGTGTACGAGTTCGTGCCCGCCGACCAGGACCTCGCCCCGGACTCCGCCACCCTGCTGCCGCACGAGCTGGAGGCCGGCCACGACTACCACGTGATCTTCAGCCATGTCGGCGGGCTGTACCGGTACGCGGTCGGTGACGTGGTCCGGGTCGTGGACCGGGTCGGCGGCGTACCGAGGGTCGAGTACGCGGGCCGGGGCGGCCGGTCCGACGCCGTGGGCGAGCGGCTGCGGGACGCCCAGGTGGTCAGGGCCCTGCACACGGCTCTGGGCTCCGGCGGCCTGGCGCTGCGCAACGTGGCATGCCGGGTCGAACCGGCGGCGGACGGCACCCCGCACGCCCCGCACTACGTCTTCGCGATCGCGCCCCGCTCCCCCTGGAACGCGACCGAGGCCGAGCGCTTCACCGCCGCCCTGGACGCCTCCCTGGCGGCTGAGTCCGCCGGGTACGCGCGGACGAGGGCGGCCGGGCGGCTGAACGCGCCCGCGGTGCGGCTGCTCGACGCCGAGGCGTTCGTCCGCGACTGGCACGGCACGGTCGGCACCGGTGTCCGCCCGACCCAGGTCAAGGACCGCCTCTTCCGGCAGGACGACGGCGCCTGGGACCGCCTGACCGGCCCGCCGGCCGGCTGACGTCCACTGGCTGACGTCCACCGGCGGGCGTCAGCCCGCCGGCGAGCGTACCGGCGTCCGTCCGGGCGTACCCCGAAGCGTCGTCCGCCCCCGCTCCCCCACCCCACTTCCCCCCTCCGAGGAGCCTGTCATGCCCGTGCTCGACCCCGCACTCGACCCGGCGCTCGACCCCGTCGAGCGGACCGCCCTGCTCACCGCGGCGTTGCGGGCCGCCGAGACCCGCCGCGAGGACCGGCTGTACGAGGATCCGTACGCCGCCGGACTCGTCGGGGACGCGGGCCCGGAGTTACTCGCCGAGATCCGGGCCGCGACCTTCCCGCCCGACCGGCCGCGCACCCTGCCCAGCACTCCCGACTACAACGCCATCCGTACGCGGTTCTTCGACGACCTGCTGCAGCGGGCGGCCCGGGAACCGGAGACCACGCAGATCGTGCTGGCCCCGGCGGGCATGGACTCGCGTGCGTACCGGCTGTCGTGGCCCGAGCACCTCCGCTACTTCGAGGTGGACCGGCAGGCGGTGCTCGACCTCAAGGCCGCGCGGCTCCGGGGCGTCGAGCCGCGCGTCGACCACCGTACGGTCGCCGTCGACCTCACCGCCGCCGACTGGGAGGACCGGCTCGTCGCGGCCGGGTACGACCCCTCCGTCCCCTCGACGTGGCTGCTGGAAGGGCTGCTGTACTACATCCCCGAGGCCGACGCCCACCGGATGCTGGAGCGGGTCGCCGCGGTCTCCGCGCCCGGCAGCCGCATCGCCGCGGACATCGTCAACGCGGCCGCCCTGCACCTGCCGCACATGCGGGGGCTGCTGGACGTCTTCGCGGGCTGGGGCTGCCCGTGGGTGTTCGGCACCGACGAGCCGGAGGCCCTGTTCGAGCGGTACGGGTTCGACGTCCGGGCCGTCCAGCCGGGCGAGCCCGAAGCCGACTACGGGCGGTGGCCCGACCCGGTGCCGCCGCGCGAGGTGGCGGACGTACGGCGGGTGTTCTTCGTGCACGGCAGGCGTCGCTGACGATGGCGACCATCGCGATCGCGGGCGGCGGCATCGCCGGCCTCGCCATGGCCCTCGCGCTCGGCGGGCGCGGCCACCGGGTGCGGGTCCTGGAGAAGAGCGGCCCCCCGCCGGACGGACCCGTCGTCGAGAGCGCGGAGTCGTGGCGGAGGCCCGCGGTTCCCCAGGCCGCCCACGACCACATCCTGAACGCGCTGGGCGTACGGATGCTGCGCCGCTACGCACCGGCCGTGCTCGACGCGGCGCTGGCGGAAGGCGCGCGGCTCCTCGACCTCACCGCCGCGGCGCCCGGTGCGGGCGCCGACGACCGCCGGCCGGGAGACGACGACCGGGAGCCGGGAGACGATGACCGGGAGCCGGGCGACGACGAGCTCGTCACGCTGGTCGTCCGCCGTCCCGTCCTGGACCTGGTGCTGCTCCGGGCCGCTCGGGCCGTGCCCGGCGTGACCATCAGTCACCGCACCACGGTCACCGGACTGCTGCTCGACCCGCCCCGACGGGGAGGACACCGGGTGACGGGCGTCGTGACGGGCGACGGCCGGACCATTCCGGCCGACGTGGTGGTGGACGCCTCCGGCCGCAGGTCCGCCTCCCGGTCGTGGCTCGCCGCGGCCGGCGTCCCGGTGCCGGACGACCTGACCGGCCCGAGCCGGTTGCACGCCTTCGGCCGCTTCTACCGGCTGCGGGACCGCGACGCCCCGCCGCCCGGCCCGCTGAACCGGGGCAACGCGGCCGGCGGCGTCTGGGGCCACTACTCCGCCGTCCTGCACCCCGCGGACAACGACGTCTTCGCCATCACCCTCGGCACGCTGCCCGGCGACCGCGCGATGACGGCCCTGCGCACGCCGGGGGCCTTCACCGCCGCCTGCCGCCTCTCGCCGTTCCTGGGCGCCTGGGTCGACGAGCGGGTGGCGCGGCCGCTCGGCCCGGTACGGGCCATCGGCATGCCGCCGAACATCCTGCGCGGCACGGCGACCGACCGGCGGCGTCCGGTCGCCGGGCTCCTCCAGGCCGGGGACGCCGCCTGCGTCACCGACCCGATGTTCGGCCGGGGCATGTCCCTGGCTCTCGCGCACGCCTTCCTGCTGACGGACATGCTGGAGGACCTGCTGGAGGAACACCCCGCACCGGACGACCGGTTGGGCCCGGCCGCCGCGGACCTCGCCGAACGGCTGCTGCGGCCTTGGTACGACCAGGGCGTGCACGACTCCTGGGCGCGCGTCCAGCGATGGCGCACCGAGGCGGGAGCGCCCGCGGGCCCCGCACCCGGCCGGCCCGCCGCGCCCGTGCCCGGGCGGCTGTGGGCGGCCGCGACGGCGGCGGCGGCCACCGACGGCACCGTATGGCGGGGGATGACCCGTATCCAGACGAGCCTGCACACCCCCGCGGAGGTCTTCGCCGACGAGCGGTTCCTGGCCCGTGTCCGGGCAGCGGGCGCCGCCTCCCCGCCACCGGCGCCGTACGGCCCGGCGCCGTACAGCTCGACGCCGTACGGCCCGACGCCGTACAGCCCGACGCCGCCGAGCCGCGCGGAACTCCGGCACGCCATCGCCGCCCGGGAAGGAGCATGACGGTGCCGCCTCACAAGAACGTCCTGCTGGCACCGGTCACGGTCACCCCCACCAAGCCGCTGACCCCCAGCCACCTCAAGGGGCTGCTGTGGACCGACGTGATGTTCCGGGCCACCGCACCGCTCGCCGAGGTGACCTACCGCTACAGCCCCACCACGTACCACGTCACCGAGCAGACGGTCGGCTTCTGGGAGTACCTGGACCGCGCCCACGGTGAGACCGACTACAGCCGGCTCTCCGAGGAGGACATCGGCGACCTCTACGTCCGCTACCGCTCCGAGGCACCCCACCAGAGCGCCGACGTCCTGCGGCCGTACCGGGACGCCGTCGAGCACAGTGGCTGGGTGCACCCCGCGAGCGCACGGATGCTGCGGCTGTGGGCCGGGCACTACGAGCGGCTGGGGATGCACGACCCCGGGCTCCGGGAGCACCAGCCGCCGGGCCTCGGGCTCGAGGAGACGATCGAGCGGCTCGCCGCCGTGGGCCTCGTCCTCGACCAGCGGGACTGCGGGGGCCCGGTCCACCTGGACCTCACCCGGTTCGGCATGCCGCTGCGCCGGATCGTCACGGCCGACGGCCGCCCCAACTACCTCGCCTGCGCGCTGCGCGAACTGCTGCCGCTCGTCCCCGCGTACGACGAGGTCGTCCTGCTGTACGACCGCGAACTCGACGCGGACTACCGGCTGCTGCACCGCGTGCTGAGCGATCTGGGCCCGGCGGTACGCCGCGTGCCGATCGGCCGGGTGCCGATCGACGGCAGGATCGCCTCGGCCCGGCACGGCGGCTGGCACGGCCACACGGCCGGCGCGCTGCTGCGGGCCGCGGGCGACGCCCTCGAGGGCCGGGCCGGGGGCGACGACCTCGGCGCGCTCCGCCTCGGTTTGCGCCTGTACTTCATCGCGCACCTCGGCCCGGGGCAGTCCCAGTCCTTCCGCCACGACCTGCTGCGCCACTGCCTCACCGTGGCCTCCCGGCTCCTGAACCACTCGGAAGCGACGCGTTCCCCCGGGGTGCGTTCCCCCGGCACGCGCGCGACCGGTGGGGGCGCGACCGGTGGGGGCGTGACCGGCGCGGACGAGCTGCTCGACGCGCTCGGCCGGCACCGGCGCGGCCACACCTATGTCGACCCCTACCGGCTGGCCTGCTCGCTCCTGGGCAAGGGCCGCCCGGCACCCGATCCCGCACTCCTCTCGGCGGTGTTCCTGTGACCGGCCCCCTCCACCACCCTCTGACGTCCGCGACCCTGCTCAAGTCGGCCGTGGACCGCGTACGCTCCGCCCGCCCGGAGCTCGCGGACCGCCTCGACCTGTCCGGTCCCCGGGCCTTGCGCGTCCTCCGGGACGGATTCCACGGCGACCGCGCCGCCGTCGCGAGCGACGAGGTGCTGGCCGTGGTCGTCGTCGGCCGCCTCGACCTGCCCGGGTGGGTACGCGAGACCTGCGCCTTCGCCCTCGCCCTGACTCCCTCGGCGGGGGACGCGTGGCGACGCTCCTTCACCCGCACCGTCCACCTGGCCGGCAACCCGTCCAACCTCCGCGAGAGGTTCGCCTTCGACCACATCGCCGGCGACGACTCGGTGGCGTGGGCCGGACCCGCGCCCGGCGCGGCGACGTCCACGCTGCGCCGGCTGCTCAAGACCTTCGAGTCGACGCACGAGCTGGCCGCCCGGCCGCCGGTCACCGTGAGCGTGCCCGGCCACCCGGGGTCGCGTCCCGCGGTCCACCGCGACCTGTACGTCGCCACCGCCGGGGTGACCGTCACCGACGCGCTCGTACACGTCAACCACCTGCTCGCCGAGGCCGTCCTGGACGGGCTGATCGGTCCCGGCGACCGCCTGACGCTGCGGTTCGTGCCGCGCCTGACCGGCGTGGGCGAACGGCTCGCCGCGTTGCGCGTCGACACCGACGTCCACCGCCCGGACGAACTCCGGGCGTACGCCGGACTGACCACGGAGACCTGAGATGCCCTCACCCAGCCCAGCCGCCACCACCACGACCCGCCCCCTCCACCCCGATCACCCCGAGCACCCCGTCCACCCGATCCGCCCCACCCGCCCCATCCGCCTCGGCGTCCACGGCTCCGTCCATCTGGCGTCGCGCATCGTGGCCGCCGCGGGCCACGCGCAGGCGCCGGTGGAGTACGTCCCGTACGACGTCGCCGCGCCCTTCGAGCCGCTGCGGGCCGGACGCATGGACATCATGATCGTCAAGTACGACCCGCTGCAGCCCGACATCGCCGTCAGCGCACCCGTCGGCTTCGACGCGCGGGCCGTCCTCGTGGGCGCCCACCACCCCCTGGCCGGCCGGGACTCCGTGTCGGTCGAGGAGGCCGCGGCGTACGAAGGCTTCGCCTGTCCCGGCGACTTCCCGCCCCACGTGTGGGACCTGGTGGTGCCGCCGCGAACGCCCCAGGGCCGTACGATCCGCCGCGTCCACTCCATGACGACGCTCGGCGCGCTGGCGGACCTGCTGCGGAGCACCCGCGCGATCCATGTGTCGTTCCTGTCCCTGGAAGCGGTCGTCCCGCCGGACATCCGCGTCGTCCCGGTGCACGACCTGCCGCCTTCGCCCGTGGCGTTCGCCTGGCTGCGGGGCGACGGACCACCCGAGCACGTACGGCGGTTCGTCACCGACGCGGAACGGGCGGCGGAACCGGCGACGGAACGCGAGACGGAGCGGGCGGCACGGCAGGCGTCACGGCAGGCATCGCCGGGACCGGCGGTGGAGCGGTGAGCGCCGTGCGGCGCGGCGCCGCGCTCCCGGTCGTCCTGCTCCACGCCCTGCCCCTCGACTCGTCCATGTGGGACGAGACGGCCCGGGCGCTGCGCGCCCGCGGCCATCAGGTCCTCGCCCCCGACCAGCGCGGTTTCGGCGCCTCACCGCCGACGGACGGGCCGCCCTCGCTCGACCGCGTGGCCGACGACCTGGCCCGGGAACTGGACCGGCGGGGCATCGGCGCCGCCGCCCTCGTCGGCTGCTCCATGGGCGGTTACGTGGCGATGGCCTTCCTGCGCCGCCATCCGCACCGCGTCCGCGCCCTGGCCCTGCTGGCGGCCCGGGCCACGGCCGACACCCCGGAGGCCGCGGCACAGCGCCGGCGGTTCGCCGGCCTGGTCCTCGACGACTCCGCGCGCGGCGGGCTCCTCGCGGCGACCACGCCCGCCCTGCTGGGCGCCACCACGCGCGCCGAGCGGCCCGGGCTCCTGGCGCGGGTGACCGACGGGGTGCGGGCGGCCCGGCCGCAGGCCGTCGCCTGGGCCCAACGGGCCATCGCGGCCCGCACCGACTCCACGGCCACCCTGAACGCGGCCGACGTGCCCGCCGCGGTCGTCATCGGCGCCGAGGACGAGCTGGTCTCCGTCGACGAGGCACGCCGGACGGCCATGGCACTGCCGCAGGGGCGGCTCGTCACTCTCCCCGGGGTCGGCCACCTCGCTCCCCTGGAAGCGCCGGAGGCGACCCTGGAGATCCTCACGGACCTGCTCGCCCACGCGGAGACCGCCGAGACCGCCGAAAGCGCCGAAAGCGCGGAGGCCGCGCAAGCCGCGCTAGCCGCGCAGGCGGCAAGGGCGGCGGCATGCTGACGGCGGACCACGCGGCGTGGGGATACACGACGTCCACCGGACTGGCGTTCACCCACGAGGAGATCGTGGACCCGCACTTCGACGCCTGTGCCGCGTACTACCGGGACGCCCTGCACGGCGTCGGCATCCGGCCCGGCTGGCACGTGCTGGACGCGGGCTGCGGCAGCGGCGCGTTCCTGCCCCTGATCGCGGAACTCGTCGGCGCGGAGGGCAGGATCTCGGCCCTCGACCTCGCCCGGGAGAGCGCGGAACTCGCCGCCGCACGCATGCGGGACCACCCCGCTCACGAGCGGCTGGACGTGCGGCAGGGCAGCGTCCTCGACCTGCCGTACGCGGACGGCACGTTCGACGCCGTCTGGTGCGCGAACACGACGCAGTACCTCGACGACGGGGAACTGGCGCGCGCCCTGGCGGAGCTGCGCCGGGTGACCAGGCCCGGAGGGCTGGTCGCCGTCAAGGACGTGGACGGCTCCCTGAGCACCGTACGCCCGGCCGACCCCTTCCTGATCACCGACTTCTTCCGCGCGTCCGCCGCCTCCCCGGGGTACGCCCGCCAGCTGCTCCGGGGCCGCGACCTGTACCGCCGGCTGCGCGCTGCCGGGCTGACGTCGGTACGGCAGCGCACGATCCTCATGGAGCACCACGCGCCCCTGACCCCCTCCGCCCTCCGGTTCTACGCGAACGCGTGCGCGCGCTTCGCCCGGCAGGCGACGCGCGAGGGCATCCCGGGCGACTGGGCGCCTTTCCTCGACCCCGACGATCCGGCCGGGCCGTTGCGCGCCCCGGACGGCTACATCAGCGAGGGCAACGTCATCGCGGTCGGAACGGCGTGAGCGGGGCCTCGGCCCCACCCACGGACCAGAAAAACGGGCAACGACGGACGACGAACCACGACGGACAGCAGCGAACAACGATGGATGGAGACACCATGAACGCATCACACGGGCAGGCCGAGATGTCGCGTCGCGCCACCCTCACCGGCGGCGCTCTCGTCGGGATCGGCCTCGCCGAGGGCTTGTTCACCGCGACACCGGCCGCTGCCGCGACACCGGCCGCGGCCCCGGCCTCGGCCGCATCCGCGACCGCCGCGGGCTCCGCCGCCACGGCGGCGTCCGACCCGAACTCCCGCTACGCGCGGGGCCTGGCCGTCCTGCGGGAGACGTCGGGCGAGCGCGGAGCGGCCGTGGTCGAGTCGCTGAAGGACATCGCCCCCGACCTCGGCCGCTTCGTCGTCGAGTTCGCCTACGGCGACATCTACACCCGGCCGGGGCTCGACCTGCGCGAGCGGGAGCTCGTGACGATCGGAGCGCTGACCGCCCAGGGGGACACCGCCCCCCAGCTGAACTTCCACATCGACGCGGCGCTGCACGTCGGCGTACGCCCCGCGGAGGTCATCGAGGCCCTGATCCACATCGTCCCCTTCATGGGGTTCCCCCGGGCGCTCAACGCGATCGGCGTCGCCAGGACGGTCTTCGCCGACCGGGGCGTCACCTTCGAGCCGCCGGTGATGAACGACGCGCGCAACCGCTACCGGCGCGGCGCCGACAAGCTCGTCGAGATCGACGGCCGCCACGGCCTGGAGGTCGTCGAGTCCCTCAAGGACATCGCCCCGGACCTGGGCCGGTTCATCGTCGAGTTCACGTTCGGCGACGTCTACCACCGCCCGTGGCTGTCGGCGAGGCGGCGCCAGCTGGTCACCGTCGCCGCCCTGACGGCCTTCGGTGACACCGCCCCCCAGCTGCGCGTGCACATCGGCGCCGCGCTGAACGTCGGCCTGAGCCCGGCGCAGGTCGTGGAGGCGCTGACGCACGTGGTGCCGTACGCCGGATTCCCCCGCGTGCTGAACGCCATCACGGTGGCCCGGGAGGTCTTCGAGAAGCGCGGCCCGTCGGCGCGGTGAACAGGCGGGCGCCCCGCCGTCCTCCGTGAAACGACCACCACCACCGAAGGGAACGCGGTCACCATGGGAACGGGCCCCACGGAAACGGACGTCACGGGAACGGACGTCACGGGAACGGACGTCACGGGAACGGACGTCACGGAAACGGACATCACGGTGGACTTCGGGGCGCTCGGTGAGGATTTCCTGCGGAATCCCCACCCGGTCTACGCCGGACTCCGCGCCCGGGGCCCGGTGCACCGGGTCCGGGTGCCCGAGGGCGCGGAGGCCTGGCTCGTCGTCGGCTACGAGGCGTGCCGGGCCGCCCTCACCGACCCCACCCTGTCCAAGTCCTGGCAGGACGCCTCGCCCGAACTGCCGCTGGCCAGGCTCTCCGCGGGCGAGAACCTGCTGAGTTCGAACCCGCCGGACCACACCCGGCTGCGGCGGCTCGTGGCGAGGGAGTTCACGCCCCGCCGCGTCGCGGCGCTCGCCCCGAGGGTACGGGCCGTAACCGGTGAGCTCCTCGACGCGATGCTCGCCCGGCCCTCCGGGGAGGCCGACCTCGTCGAGGCGCTCGCGTTCCCCCTGGCCATGGGCGTCATCTGTGAGCTCCTGGGTGTGCCCTCCCTCGACCGCGCCGCCTTCCGCGACTGGGCCGAACAGGCGCTGAGCAGCCCGGACCGCGGCACCAGGACGGCCGCCACGGCCGCGATGACCGACTACCTGGTCGGCATGGTGGACGCCATGCGCAGCCACCCCGGCGACGACCTGATGAGCGCCCTGATCCGTACGACGGACGAGGACGGCGGCCGCCTCTCCCCCGACGAACTCATCGGCATGGCCTGGCTGCTGCTCGTCACCGGCTTCGAGACCACCGTCAATCTCGTCTCCACGGGCGTCCTCGCCCTGCTGCGCCACCCCGGCCAACTCGCCGCGCTCCGCGCGGATCCCTCCCTCATGGACAACGCCGTCGAGGAGATGCTGCGTTACGACGGGCCGGTCGAGACCACCACCTACCGCTTCACCACCGCACCCGTCGAGATCGGCGGCGTGACGGTACCGGGAGGCGGCGAGTTGGTGCTGGTCGCGCTGGCCGACGCCGACCGGGACCCCGCGCGCTTCCCCGCTCCGGAGCGCTTCGACATCCGGCGCCCGGCGGGCGGCCATCTCGCCTTCGGTCACGGCATCCACTACTGCCTGGGAGCCCCGCTGGCCCGGCTGCAAGCCCGTACGGCCATCGGCGCGCTGCTGGAGCGCTGCCCCGCGCTGTCCCTGAACGCCGAGCCCGCGTCGCTGCCCTGGCGTGCGGGTCTCCTCATCCGGGGCCCCCGGCGCCTGCCCGTCCGCTGGCTTCCCGACGCCGGCGGCCCATGTGAAATCTTCACCTCCGGCTGGTGATCGTGGCACTGTCAGCGATCCCCCGGAACCCCGCAGAATCGTCGGTGAACGGAACGGACCGAGCTCCGACCGACGACGACAGAGGGAACGCACACCGCCATGAACAGCATGTCCGCCAGTGCGCGTACCGGTTCCACCGCATCCACCACGGCCCCCGCCCGCTCCTCGCGGCCGGGGCTCGTGATCGAACACCTCGATGCCCTGCCCGACACCTCGTACGTGCTCTTCACGGTCTGCAGCGCGACGCGGGCCACGGCCTCGGCGACCCCGCTCGTCGAACGGCTGGAGGCGTGAGCACTGCCGAACGCGAGCGGCCGACGGTGCCGCCCACGGCCGCACCCACGGCCCCGTCCACGGCCGCGCCCGCGACGCCGGCCGCCGCTGACGGCCCGCTGGTGGGCTTCAAGGCCCACCTGCGCCCGACGGTCGTACCCGGTGACGCCGCCTACCTGGTGTCCCGGCGCGGGGTGACCGCCCTGAACGGGAGCGAGGCCGAGGTCCTCGTACCGCTGCTCGACGGCACCCGCACCGTCGGGGCGGTCCGGCGGGAGGCGTCACGGGTCCTGGGCGCCCGGGACACCGAGGCGGCCCTCCGTGCCCTGGCCGACGCCGGGTTGATCCGCTGCACCGACCCGGCGGCTGGAGCGGCCGCCCAGGCGTCGGCCCCCCGCGGCACCGAGGCGGAGGCGTACTGGGACCTGGCCGGGCTGGACGGTGGCCTGGCCGCCGCCGAGCTGTCCCGGGCGTCCGTCGCGATCGAGGCCCTCCCGGGCCTGGACCCGGCGCCGGTGGCCGATGCCTGCCGCGCGTCCGGTGTCGCGGTCACCGCGGACCCGCGCACCGCCGGCCTGGTCCTCGTCCTGTGCGACGACTACCTGGCGCCGGAGCTGGCTTCCGTGGACGCCCGCCACCGCGCCGCCGGCCGGCCGTGGCTGCCGGTCAGGCTGTGCGGGACGGACCCCTGGGTCGGCCCGTTCTTCCAGCCGGGCCGCGACGGCTCCGGCCCGTGCTGGCACTGCCTGGCCGAACGGCTGCGCGGCCACCGCCACTCCGAGGTGCCGGTCCGGCGCGCGCTCGGCCTGGACGGTCCCGTGCCCCGGCCGCCCGCCGGACTGGCGGCCGGGACGGCCCTCGCCGTGCACCTCGCCGTCCTGGAGGCCGCGAAGTGGCTGGCCGGGCTGCGCGAGCCCGCGCAGGGGCACGTCCACACCTTCGACACGCTGCGGCTCCGCATCACCGGCCACCCGGTGAGCCGGCTCCCGCAGTGCGCGGCCTGCGGCGATCCCGGCCTGGTGGCCCGCCGGACGGAGGCGCCCTTCGTCCCCGCGTCGCGCCCCAAGGCCGCCGCGACCGGGGGCGGGGACCGCGCCCTGACCCCGGCGCAGGTGCTGCGGGCGTACGGGCACCTCGTGGGCCCGGTGACCGGCGTCGTCAAGGAGATCCGGAAGGCGTCCGGCACCCCCGACGTCACCCACGCCTACACCTCCGGGCACAACCTGGCCATGGAGTCCGCGTCCTTCGCCGGCCTCAGCTCCGGACTGCGGGCGCTCAGCGGCGGGAAGGGCGGCACCGACGAGGAGGCGCGCGCCGGCGCGCTGTGCGAGGCGGTCGAGCGCTACAGCGGTACGCGGCACGGCGACGAACCGACGGTCCGGGACTCCCTGCGCGGCCTGGGCGCGTCCGCCGTACACCCCAACGCCGTGCAGCTCTACGGCCGCCGCCAGTACGCGGAGCGGGAGCGGTGGAACGCGCGGCACTCCCGCTTCCACTACGTCTCCGCGCCGTTCGACGAGACGCGTCCCGTCGACTGGACCCCGGTGTGGTCGCTCACCGGGAACGTCCGGCGCCTGCTCCCCACGTCCCTGCTGTACTTCGCCCGGGGCGAGGTCCGCGACGGCCTGTGGGCCGACTCCAACGGCAACGCGGCGGGCAGCAGCCCCGAGGACGCGCTGGTGCAGGGCTTCCTGGAGCTGGTGGAGCGGGACGCGGTGGCCCTGTGGTGGTACAACCGCACCCGTCAGCCCGGGGTGGACCTCGCGGCCTTCGACGAGGAGTGGACCGATCGGTTCCGACACGGGCTGCGCCGGGAGAACCGGGAGGTGTGGGCGCTCGACCTCACCTCGGACCTGGGCATCCCGGTGATCGCGGCGCTGTCCCGGCGTACCGACAAGCCGGGCGAGGACGTGGTCTTCGGTTTCGGCGCGCACTTCGACCCGCGGGTGGCGCTGCGCCGGGCGCTGTCGGAGATGGGGCAGCTGCTGCCCGCGGTCCGCGACGTACGGCCGGACGGCACGGGTTACCGGATCACCGACGCGGAGCCGCTGTCCTGGTGGCGGGAGGCGACGCTCGCCAACCAGCCATACCTGGTGGCGGATCCGGGGGTGGCGCCCCGGGGACCGGACCACTGGCCGTCGGTCCGCAACGAGGACCTGCTCGACGACGTCCACCTGATCACGGAGCTGGTCCGGCGCAAGGGGATGGAGCTGCTGGTCCTGGACCAGACCCGGCCGGACCTGGGGCTGCCGGTGGTGAAGGTCGTCGTGCCGGGACTGCGCCACTTCTGGCCGCGGTTCGCGCCCGGCCGGCTGTTCGACGTGCCCGTGGAGCTGGGCCGGCTGGCCGAGCCCACACCGTACGAACGGCTCAACCCCATCCCCCTGTTCGTGTGAGCCATCGAACCTGAGCACCCCCCACGTTCCTCGCCTATGCTCGAAGGCGGTCGCAACACAGACACGCCGAGGGGGAATTGACATGCCGGGCCGCCTCACGCCCCCGACCGCAGCGTCGGAGGCGGTCCGGGTCGAGGGGATCCTGCGACGGAGCCGGGACTTACCCGCGCCCCGGATGGCCCAGGTCATCGTGCTCGTCGCCATCCTCTGCTACGTCGGCATCACCACCCTGAACATCCTCAGCGCCGGAGTCGAGGGCCCCGCCCTGGCAGCCGCCATGACCTGCCTGGGCGCCGTCTTCACGCTCCAGCTCCTGCACTGCCGGCCCGGCTCGCGGCGCGCCCCCCTCCCCCGCAGGATGCTGACCCTGGGCGTCCAGGCGGCCTTCACCTACCTGCCGCTGATCGCGCTCAAGTCGCAGTGGGGCGCGATGGCGGGGTTCCTCGCAGGCTCCCTGCTGCTGCTCCTTCCCCCGCGCCCGGGCTGGATCCTGTACGGGTGCGTGGGCCTCAGCATGCTGGTGCCCCCGCTCCTGGAGGGGCGGCCGGCGCTCGACAGCGTCTACCTGGCCCAGACCACCCTGCTCACCGGGCTCGTCACCTACGGGCTGACCCGGCTGTCGGAGCTGGTCCGCGTGCTGCACGAGAGCCGGGCCGAGCTCACCCGTGCCGCGGTCACCCGCGAACGCCTCCGCTTCGCGCGCGACCTGCACGACCTCCTGGGGTACAGCCTGTCCGCGATCCAGCTGAAGGGCGAGCTCATCTGCCGCCTGCTGCCGGCCCATCCGGACAAGGCCAAGAAGGAGATCCACGACGTGCTGGGCATCTCCCGGCAGTCGCTGGCCGACGTACGGCGGGTGGCCAGCGGGTACTGGCACATGTCGCTGGAGGAGGAGATCCTCTCGGCGCGGTCGGTGCTGAGCGCCGCCAAGATCGAAGCGGTGACCGACATCCGCGTGGAGGAGGTCAGCCCTCCCGTGGCCACGGTGCTGGCCACGGTGCTGAGGGAGGCCGTCACCAACGTGCTGCGCCACAGCCAGGCGGCGCGCTGCGAGATCACCGCCGTCGAGGAGGACGGCCTGGTGACCCTGTCGGTCACCAACGACGGCGTCACCGAGGGGTACCGCGACGGCTCACCGCACAGCGGCAGCGGCCTGGGCAACCTCGGCCTGCGCCTTCGGGCGGTGGGCGGGGAGCTGCGGGTCGAGCAGGAGTCCGGCCGGGTGTTCCGGCTGGTCGCACGGGTCCCCGCCGACGGGGACGTCGACCCCGACCCCGACCTCGACCCCGACGAGCCGGCGGAGGACGGACGGACCCGGCTGCTCGCGTGAACTGACGGTCCGCCAGCCCGGCCCGGCTCCGGTCCGGACCGGGTTGGTATATTCGAGGGAACCAGATCGACCCGCGTGGACGGGGGGCACCACGGTGATCAGGATCCTGTTAGCCGAAGACATGAACATGGTGCGCGGTGCACTCGTCGCCCTCCTCGAGCTGGAGGACGACCTGGAGGTCGTCAGCGAGCTGGAACGCGGGGACGAGATCCTCGCCGCCGCCCTCGACGTCCGGCCGGACATCGCGGTCATCGACATAGACCTCCCCGGGCTCGACGGCCTGAGCGCCGCCGTCCAGATCCACGAGCACCTCCCGGAATGCCGGACGCTGATGCTCACCAGCCTCGGCCGCCCCGGCACCCTGCGCCGCGCCCTGGCGGCCCAGGTCTCGGGCTACCTCCTCAAGGACGACTCCCCCAAGGAACTGGCCAGCGCCATCCGCCGCGTGGTGGCCGGGCAGCGGGTCATCGACCCCAAGCTGGCCGTGGCCGCGTGGAACGGCCTCGAGAACCCCCTGACCGACCGCGAGACCGAGGTGCTGCGCATCGCCGCCCAGGGCTCGGAGGCCGCCGAGATCGCCGGACAGCTGCATCTGTCCACCGGGACCGTACGGAACTACCTGACGACCGTCGTGATGAAGCTGAAGGCGCGCAACCGGGTCGACGCCATCCGCATCGCCCGCGAGGCGGGCTGGCTGGTCTAGGGCCTGCCGCCGTACGGGCCCTGCTCAGCCCGCCGCGGCGAGGACCAGCGGAAGCACCCGCTCGCAGCCGGCCCGGCGCAGCAGGCGGGCGGCGACGGCGAGGGTCCAGCCGGAATCGGTGTAGTCGTCCACGAGCACGACCGGCCCCGGAGAGCGCTGCAGGGCCTCGGCGAGCTCCTCGGAGACGGCGAAGGCACCGGAGAGCGCCCGCAGGCGCTGTGCGGAGTTGCTGCGGCGCACCGTGTGCTCGCCGCCCGGTCCGGTGTACGTCAGGGTGCCGAGGTACGGGAGGCGGCCGATGGCCGCGATGCCCTCGGCGAGGGAGCCGACCAGCCGCGGGCGGGTGAGGGACGGTACGGCCACGATCCCCACCGGCCGGGCGGTGGCGTCCGGGACGTTCGGCGCCCAGCCGCCCGGCGAGCGCGCCCAGTCGGCGAGGACGGCCACGGCGGCCCGCAGGACGTCGTCAGGGACCGGGCCGTCGGGCGCGTTCTCGGCGAGCAGCGGGCGCAGCCGGTTGCCCCAGCCGATGTCCGAGAGCCGCCCCAGGGCGCGCCCGGGGGAGCACTGCTCACCGGCCGGGATGCGCCCCTTGAGGTCGATGCCCAGGGCGGGCATCCCCGTCGGCCACATCCGGCGCGGCTCGATCTCCACGCCCGGACGCTCCAGCTCCTTCGCCGCCCCCGTCAGCGCCTCCGCCGAGACGGCGGAGTCCAGCCAGGAGCCCGCGCAGTTGTCGCAGCGGCCGCAGGGAGCCGCGTCCTCGTCGTCCAGCTGACGGCGCAGGAACTCCATCCGGCACGCGGACGTGCTGACGTAGTCGCGCATGGCCTGCTGCTCGGCCGCCCGCTGCCGCGCCACCCACGCGTACCGCTCCGTGTCGTACACCCACGGCTGCCCGGTGGCCTCCCAGCCGCCCTTGACCCGCTTGACGGCCCCGTCCACGTCGAGGACCTTGAGCATCGTCTCCAGCCGGGTGCGCCGCAGGTCCACCACCGCCTCCAGGGCCGGCACGGACAGCGGCCGCCCCGCCTCGGCGAGCGCCGCCAGGGTCTGGCGTACCTGCGCCTCGGGCGGGAAGGCCGTGTCGGCGAAGTAGCGCCAGATCGCCTGGTCCTCCTTGCCCGGCAGCATCAGCACATCGGCGTGCTCCACGCCGCGTCCGGCCCGGCCGACCTGCTGGTAGTACGCGATCGGTGAGGACGGCGCTCCGAGGTGGACGACGAAGCCCAGGTCCGGCTTGTCGAAGCCCATGCCGAGGGCGGAGGTGGCGACGAGCGCCTTGACCCGGTTCTCCTGGAGGTCGGTCTCGGCCTGCAGCCGGTCGGCGTTCTCCGTACGCCCGGTGTAGGGGGCCACCCGGAAGCCGCGCTGCCGCAGGAAGGCGGTGGCCTCCTCGGCCGCGGCGACGGTCAGGGTGTAGATGATCCCGGAGCCCGGCAGAGCGTCCAGGTGCTCGGCGAGCCAGGCCAGGCGGTGCGCGGCGTCGGGCAGCTGGACGACACCCAGCCGCAGGCTCTCCCGCTCCAGCGAGCCGCGCAGCACCAGGGCCTCCCCGGCGCCGGTGCCCAGCTGGTCCGCCACGTCGGCCGTCACGCGCGCGTTCGCGGTGGCGGTGGTGGCGAGCACCGGCACCCCGGGGGCGAGGTCGGCGAGCATGGCCCGCAGCCTGCGGTAGTCGGGCCGGAAGTCGTGGCCCCAGTCGGAAATGCAGTGCGCCTCGTCGACCACGAGCAGACCGGTCGAGGCCGCGAGCTTGGGCAGCACCTGCTCGCGGAAGTCCACGGAGTTGAGGCGCTCCGGGCTGACGAGGAGGACGTCGGTCTCGCCGCGCTCGACCTCCTCGTAGATGGCGCCCCACTCCTCCGGATTGGCCGAGTTGATCGTCCGCGCCCGGATGCCGGCCCGCGCCGCCGACTCGACCTGGTTGCGCATCAGCGCCAGCAGCGGCGAGACGATCACCGTCGGGCCGGAGCCGCGCCGGCGCAGCAGGGCGGTGGCCACGAAGTACACCGCCGACTTCCCCCAGCCGGTGCGCTGCACCACCAGCGCGCGCCGGCGCTCCCGCACCAGGGCGGCCACGGCCTGCCACTGGTCCTCCCGGAGCCGTGCCGACCCCTCCGAGGCGCCGACCAGCTCGGCGAGGATGGCATCGGCTTCGGCGCGGAGCTCCTGGGTGTCCATGCCTCCATGCAACCCGATGGCGAGGCCCGGCGGCCACTTCACGCTGCGTGACGAGTGACGGACACCCGGACACCGGGAGGGCGACGGAGGGGGTGTTTCCGCTGGTCCTGGCTGTTCGGCGGTGAACTGACGCGTCATCGGGGGATCAACTGGGCAGGATATGAGTGTCATACCGGCCCATACCAGACGGTGGTCTCAATTGCTCGTTGCCGCTTGACCGTTGCGCCCGCAAGAATTGGAATCCGCCCCCCGCACGGCTCGTCGCGGTTCGGAGGGGTCGCAGGGCTGTGCCGCGGTGCGCCCTCACTCACCCTGCCCGCACTGTGGGCGCGTATGCGAAGGGAGGACCGTGACCTTCGGATTCGCTCCGTCCGCTGCCACCTCGCTCACCGCCCCGGCCGACTCCCCCAGCCGCCTCGCCCGCATGCTCGAACCCGCCGAGTGGGCCGCTGCGGGTATTCCGCTGCTGCGCAACCCGCGCGAGGTCGTCAGCGGCCTGCACGCCCGCCACCGGCCGGTGCCGGCGACCGCCGTGGTCGCCGTCCTCGATCACGAGGAACGGCTCACCGCCAGCGCCTCGTTCACCCGCCGCCCGGTTCCCGCGGACGGCTGGGAGTTCCGCAACGCCCT
Source organism: Streptomyces sp. NPDC045998 (assembly GCF_056430285.1). NCBI lineage: Bacteria > Bacillati > Actinomycetota > Actinomycetes > Kitasatosporales > Streptomycetaceae > Streptomyces > Streptomyces sp. NPDC045998. The sequence goes on along the minus strand of NZ_JBWKLJ010000011.1, from coordinate 83,520 downwards.
CCTCGCGCACCTGCGCCGGGTCATCCCGCACGACCTGCGGCGCCGCACCCCGGTGCGGACGGCCGTCCTGCTCTACTGCCGCGAGGGCGACGAGCGCTGGACGGAGGAGGACGGCGCCTGGATGTGGGGCCTGCGGGACGCGTGCACGCTGCACGGCCTGCGCTGCGGCGCGTACATCACGCTCACCAGGAGTGGCTGGCACGTGCTGGGCGAGGGCCGCGGGGGCAGGCGCCCGCACTCCCAGTCGGCCCCTGGTGACCTCGCCGACAGCTCGGCTGACGAGGAGCACCCGATGCCGCGCACGGCCGGCGGCGCGGCGGAACCCCTGCGCCGTACGGCAGCGCGCTAGCCGTACCGGCGCCGCGCGGGTGCCGACACCCCGCGCATACCGGCACGCGCAGGTGGCGGCGCCGTGCGAGTGCCGGCCCCGGGCCTGCCGCCACGGGCAGGCCCTCGGCCGTGGGCGCCGCGTCCGCGTCCGCCGGGGCGGGACCACGCGGGCGCGGGGCCGTGGGCGTACGCCGGGGCGTCAGACCGCCGCGCCCAGCACGGAGTTGACGCGCTGCGGGTCGCCGCAGACGATCAGCAGCGCACCCGCGCGCTTCCGCGCGGCGGGCAGCGCCCGGGCGACGAGCTCGTCGTCGTCGCCGTTGACCGCGACGACCACCACGGGCCGCTCGGCGGCGCGCTCCACGGCGGCCGCGTCCGCGAAGAACACGTCGTCGCGGGCGTCGTGCTGGGCCCAGTAGGCGGCGTCGCCGAAGGACAGCTCGTGCGTCGCCCACGGGTGCGGCTCACCGGTCGTGAGCACCAGGATGTCGCCTGGCGCCCGCCCGGTCTCCAGCAGCAGGTCCACGGCCTCCTCGGCGGCGTCGAGCGCGCCGGCCGCCGGGGCGGGGATCAGCTGGATCTGCGGCTGCGCCGACGACGCGGAACGATTCTCCTGCCCGCTCACGGAGGAGGGGGACGGCGACGACGCGGCGGACGAGGACGCGGAGGTCGGACGCGGCACCGGAGGCGTGGGCCGGGCCGGGGCGGGACCCGGACGACCGGGTCGCGGTGAGGCCGCGGTACGCGGACCGGGTACGGGTCGGGGGGTCGGCGCGGGGCGGCCGGCGGCCGGAGTGGCGCGGGGACCCTGGGCACTCTCGTGAATCTGAGGCTCCTCGGGGATGAGAGGCATGAATGGATGTCTATCAAACGCCGGTGCGAGTGACACCGGCGGGTGGCGTATACACGCGCCCGCGCTGTTCGGCGGGGCGCCGTGGACGGTCGGTCAGAAGTCGAAGCCCAGCTGGCCCCCGCTTTCCAGGGCGGCGGTCTCCGCCGGGACACGGACCTTCTTGAGGTGCCGCCACTGCGGCAGCGCGTCCAGGTACGCCCAGGTCATGCGGTGGTGGGGCGTGGGCCCCCACTCCCGCAGGGCCGCCTTGTGGACCGGCGACGGATACCCGGCGTTGGCGGCGAACTCGAACGCCGCGTACCGCCCGGAGTCGGCCTCCAGTTCGGCCATCATCGCGTCCCGCCGCACCTTGGCGATCACCGAGGCCGCCGCGACCGCGACACAGGACTGGTCCCCCTTGATCACCGTACGGACCCGCCAGGGCTGCCCGAGGTAGTCGTGCTTGCCGTCCAGGATCACCGCGTCGGGCCGCACGGGCAGCCCGTCCAGGGCGCGTACGGCGGCGAGCCGCAGCGCCGCGGTCATCCCGAGCTCGTCGATCTCCTCCGGGGAGGCGTGACCGAGCGCGTACGAGGTGACCCACTTCTCCAGCTCCGCGGCCAGTTCGCCGCGGCGCTTGGGGGTGATGAGCTTGGAGTCGGTGAGGCCGACGGGGGGTCGTCGCAGGCCGGTGACGGCCGCGCAGACGGTGACGGGCCCGGCCCACGCCCCGCGTCCGACCTCGTCGACTCCGGCAATGATCTTGGCGCCGGTTGTCGCCCGGATCGAGCGCTCGACGGTGTGGGTGGGTGGTTCGTACGGCATGGCGCCAGATAGGTTACGCCGCCCGCCCCCGCCCGCAACACCCGGATTGCGATCAGACGATCCGCGGCTTCGGCGTCGGCCTCCAGCCGTTCACTGGCGCACACCTGCGACCGCCGCACCACCGTGGCCGGAATTCCTCGATTCCGCGGTGCGAGAGCTGCTGGACGAGGCGAGCGGAGGGGTGGAATCACGCCAGGGGGCGTGACGTCATCGACGCCCTCCGCGACGATGCTGTCGCATTCGTGAACCACTCACCACGCCGGCGCCACTTCTGCTCAACCGCCATGTGGAACGTACGGATCCGCCCCTCCGTACCCGCCTTCGCCGCCGGACTCCTCCTGGAAGCCGTCGCGCCAGGGCGTACAGAGGTAGCCCTCCGTCGAGACGCCGCGCTCGGCGAGGATGTCCCGGGCCCGCCGCTCGCTCCAACTGGTCGCGTACCAGGGGGTCCCCGGCCCTTCCAGTTCCGCCTCGATGTCGGCGAGCGCACAGGAGCGCAGGGGTTCGGGCAACCGGTCGAGGGCGGGTACGGCGTCCGCGGACAGCCCGTCCAGGTAGCCGATGTCGATCTGCTGCGTGCGCTCGTAGCGCCGGACGTTCTGCTCCGCCACCAGCGCGTCCGGCGACATCAGCCCGAAGGCGAGCACCCCCACGGCGGCGCTGGCGGCGACGGCGCGGGGCAGCGGCAGGCGACGCGCGCCGAGGACGCCCGCGGCCATGATCAGTACGATGACGACGCCCAGCCACAGCTCCATGGCGGCCACCGAGATCCTCAGCCGCGTCAGCCCGTACGCGTCGACGTAGAGGTCCATGCGGCGCAGGGCGGACGCGACCACGACGAGGGTGAGCAGGCACAGGGTGCCCAGCACGCCCCGGACCAGGGTGCGGTCGCGGGCGCCGCCGCGCGGTGCCCAGCGCAGCGCGAGCCCGATCACCGCGAGCGTGAGCAGGGTGGCCCACAACAGTTGCCAGAAGCCCTGGCGCGCGTACTCGGCGCGGGACAGGCCAGTCTCGTCGAACACCCTCTCGTACCCGCCGAGGAGGACGGCGAGCTGAACGGCGTTGAAGGCGGCGAACAGCAGATTGAGCACGATCAGCGGAAGTGCCCATTCCAGGCGGCCGTGCGGCCGGCCGGGACGGCCCTTCAGACGGTCCCAGCGCAGCGGCGCGGCGGCCGTCCGCGCGGCGGCGAGCGCCCCCAGGAGGCCGACCGCGAAGGAGAGGACCCGCAGGGGCACGTCGGCCACCGAGTCCACGTCCGGCATCAGCGCGCCGAGCAGATCGGCGAAGGCCGCGTCGGCTCCGGCGAACAACGCCCCGAAGACGACCAGGAGTCCCACCGCCACCGCGGTCGTCCGCAGCACGACCGCCGCGCGCCCCCGCGAACCGTCCACCATCTCGCGCAGCCCTCGCCCGGCCCAGCCGATGCCCGAGCCGACGGAGTCGAACAGCCCGATCGGCCCGAAGAGGACGGCCCGCCAGGTGCGGCCGCCGTGCAGCGCGAGGGAGGCGAGGCCCACGGCGCCGACGACGGCCAGGAAGGTGGGCCAGCCCGCGTCGTGCAGGGCGGGGACGGTGAGCAGGGCCAGGCCGCCGAGCCCCCAGACCAGCGTCCAGGGGCGGGCCCGGCGGCCGGCCGCCCGGGCGGCGGCGTACGCGGCGAGGGTGGCGGGTATCGCCACGAGGATCAGGTTGACGCCGAGCCCGTCGCCGAACAGCAGGGCGCTGAGCAGGCCCGTGGCGAGGACGCACCAGAGCGTGGCCGTCGGCACGGGCCCCGGCGCCTTGGGACGTATGCGGGTGAGCCAGGTCTCCGGCCGCGCCGCCGGGGGCCGCCGCCAGGGCTCGCTCCACGCACCGGGCGCGAACTGCGGTGCCGGGGCCTCCGCCCGCGCCCGGGGCGGAGGAGGCGGCGGCGAGGGTGAGGGCGACGGCGACGATGGCGATGCGGATGGCGTGTCTGTCACGGGGCCCCTCCCGGCCGGTCCGGCGCCGTCATGATCGACGCGACGGCGCGGCCGAAAGAGTAGCCCTGGAGGCGGCGCCCGCCACGGGCCGGTCTCGTGCTGTGGCAGGACCGTGACATACGTACGTACGCGTACGGGGGGGTGCGGCTCAGCGGGCCGGGCCCGTGGGCACCCAGCCCGGCAGCTCCTCCGTGCGCTCCAGCCACTGCGCGGGCGGCGCCCCGCCCTCCGCGGCGGCCACCACTCCCCCGGCGATGGCGCAGGTCGTGTCGACGTCGCCGCCCACCTGCGCGGTCGTCCAGAAGGCCCGTTCGAAGTCGCCCAGGGCGCGGGCCGCCGACCACAGCGCGAACGGCACCGTGTCGTGCGCGCTCGTACGCCGTCCGCATCCGAGCACCGCCGCGACGGTCCCGGGGTCGCCGTAGTCGAGCATGTCCCGGGCCCGGCGCAGGCCCGCGCCCACGGCGCTGCGCGGCACCAGCGCGACGACGCCGTCGAGGAGGTCCTCGGGCTTGGGCGGCCCGTCCGGAGCGGCGGCGAGGGCGGCGGCGGCTGCGACCGCCATGCAGCCCACCACGGCCTCGCGGTGCTGGTGCGTGGTGTACGAGGAGATCTCGGCCTGGTGCGTGGCCTGCTCCGGGTCGTCGGCGTACCAGGCGCCGAGCGGGGCGATGCGCATGGCGGCGCCGTTGCCCCACGAGCCCTGGCCCTTGAAGAGCCCGGCGGCGAGTTCCCGCCAGTCGCCGCCCTCCCGGATCAGCCGGAGCATGCGGCTGACGGCCCGGCCGTAGCCGCGGTCGACGTCGTGGTGCTCGGCGAAGGAGCGGGCGAGGGCGTCCTGGTCGATGCGGCCGTGCCCGGCGAGCACGGCCAGCACGGAGCAGGCCATCTCGGTGTCGTCGGTCCACTGCCAGGGGGCCGGCGGCAGCTCGCGCCGCTTCAGCAGGGGGTAGTGGGCGGGGACGAAGAACTGGGAGCCCAGGGCGTCTCCCACGGCCAGTCCGCGCAGGCTGGCGAGGGCGCGTTCGAAGCGCCGGTCGAGAGAGGAGTCAGCGGTCATCGCCCTGCCACTCTATCCGGTACGCCGTCACGCCCCGGGCGCACGCGAGCGCCGCGTACCGGCGCCGTCCCCGTCACACGGTCCAGGCGGCCTCCAGGTCGACGACGTCCCCGGTCAGCGCCGCCACGTCCGCCTCGATCTGCGCGCGCAGCGCGAGCCGCTCCACCCGCTCCGTGCGGTACTTGCCGTGCTCGGCCGCCGACCGCCACATCGACAGGACGAGGAACTCGTGGCCGGGCGCCTCCCCGAACAGCCCCCGCAGCATTCCGGGGGATCCGGCCATCGCCGGGTTCCACACCTTCTCCTGCATCAGCGCGAAGTGCTCGACCCGCTCCGCGCGGACCCTGCTGTGCGCGACCCGGACGACGTCGGCGTCCGTGAACCGCGGCTCGAACCCCGTCTTCACGTCGAAGCGGTAGTCGAACAGCTTCACCTGCATGCCCTTGTACGTGCCCGACTGCGCGGCCGCCAGCCGGTCGTACGAGCGCGCCATGAAGGAGTCGTAGAACGCACGGCTCTCCCAGAAGGCGAAGACGTGCGCGACGCCGGGCCGTGTCCGGCTCCATCCGCCGCCCTGCCCCCGGAATCCCGGCTCACCCAGCTGCCCCGCCCACTTCCGCTGTCCCCGCTCGAACCCACGACGGTCCACCACGGTGCAGCGAATCCACTTGACCAGCACCGCGCCATCGTACGGCGGGGCGCGGTGGCGTGGGTCACGCTCGGCGGACCCGGCCGACCCCGTTCGCGCCCGCCCCGGGCGACCGCTGTCCGCCGTCCGCCGGGGCGACGCGCGTGACACCATGTCAGCATGCCGAAGGGCCCGGGCAGCACGGGGCTTGGTCCGGGTCCGTACGAGAGAGGGGATTCCGGTGAACAGTGCCAACAAGGGAATCGACAAAGCCGAGATCACGCTCAAATGGGACCCGAGCCCCGCAGGCGCCCCCGACCGGGATCTCGACGTCATCGCCGCGGTCTACGGGGCGGACGATCCCTATGGCGAGCCGGCCTATCTGGTGCACTTCGGAAGCCGTTCCCCGGACGGCACCATCACGCTCCAGCGGGAAAGCCGCAACGGCCAGGGGTTCGGGGCCGACGAGGTGATGGTGCTGGAGCTGTACCGCCTCGCCGCGGCGTACGCGCGCGTGGTGGTCGGTGTGGCCATACAGCAGGGTGGCGGGCGGTGTGTGTTCGGCGATGTGGCCGGCACCCGGGTGGCGGTGCGGCAGGGCTACCAGGAGCTGGAGAGCCACGACTTCCGGGACGTACGGGAGGCGACCGCCGCGGTCGTCGCCGAGTTCGTGCGCGAGGACTCGGGCGGCTGGGAGTACCGCCGTGCGCTGCGCGGTTTCGACGCCGATCCGGAGTCCTTCACCGGACTGATGGGCGCCCGGCCGTCCTGACCCGCCGTCCTGACCCGGCCGTCCTGACGAAGCGGGAGGGAGGGGCACCGGCCCACGGCCGGCGCCCCTCCCTCCCTCAGGTCATGCCCTGGTTCAGCTGCAGCCGCTGGTGGAGCCGCAGCCCTCGCAGATGTAGCAGGAGCCGGCCCGCTGCATCTTCGTACCGCAGGAGAAGCAGAGCGGGGCGTCCGCGCTGATGCCCAGCTGCATCTCGACGAGCTCCGCCGAGGTGTGCGCCTGCTTCGGAGCCGGGACCTCCGCCTTCGTGGCGGTGGCGGCCACCGTCTTCGGCGCCTCCTGCTGGCGCGGGGCGGACTGGGCGAGGCCCTCGACGTCCACCTCGTCGTCCGCCGGCTCGTACGAGCCGGTCTCCAGGTGGCGCTGGCGCTCCTCGGCCGAGTGGATGCCGAGCGCCGAGCGGGTCTCGAAGGGCAGGAAGTCCAGCGCCAGGCGGCGGAAGATGTAGTCGACGATCGACTGCGCCATCCGCACGTCCGGGTCGTCCGTCATGCCGGCCGGCTCGAAGCGCATGTTGGTGAACTTCGAGACGTACGTCTCCAGCGGAACGCCGTACTGCAGACCCACCGAGACGGCGATGGAGAAGGCGTCCATCATGCCCGCGAGCGTCGAACCCTGCTTGGACATCTTCAGGAAGACCTCACCGAGACCGTCGTCCGGGTAGGAGTTGGCGGTCATGTAGCCCTCGGCGCCGCCCACCGTGAAGGAGGTGGTGATGCCGGGACGGCCCTTGGGGAGGCGCTTGCGGACCGGGCGGTACTCGACCACCTTCTCGACCGCGGCGCGGATCGTCTCCTCGGCCTTCTCGGTGACCTCGGTCTTCTCCTGCTCCTTCTTCTTGGCGGAGAGGGGCTGGCCGACCTTGCAGTTGTCGCGGTAGATCGCGAGCGCCTTGACGCCCATCTTCCACGCCTCGAAGTAGACCTCCTCGACGTCCTCGACGGTCGCCGTCTCCGGCAGGTTGACCGTCTTGGACAGGGCGCCGGAGATCCAGGGCTGGATCGCGGCCATCATCCGGACGTGGCCCATCGCGGAGATGGAGCGCTCGCCCATGGCGCAGTCGAAGACCTCGTAGTGCTCCTGCTTGAGGCCGGGGGCGTCGATCACATTGCCGTGCTCGGCGATGTGGGCGACGATCGCCTCGATCTGCTCCTCCTGGTAGCCCAGGCGGCGCAGGGCCTGCGGGACGGTGCCGTTGACGATCTGCATCGAGCCGCCGCCGACCAGCTTCTTGAACTTGACCAGGGCGAGGTCGGGCTCGAGGCCGGTGGTGTCGCAGGACATCGCCAGGCCGATGGTGCCGGTCGGGGCGATGACGGACGCCTGGGAGTTGCGGAAACCGTTCTTCTCGCCGAGGCGGAGGACGTCCTGCCAGGCCTCGGTCGCCGCGGCCCAGATCGGCGTGTCCAGGTCGTCCATGCGGACGGCCGTGGCGTTGGCGTCGGAGTGCTGCTTCATGACGCGCTTGTGCGGCTCGGCGTTGAGCGCGTAGCCGTCGTACGGGCCGACGACCGCGGCCAGCTCGGCGGAGCGGCGGTAGGAGGTGGCCGTCATCAGCGAGGTGATGGCACCGGCCAGCGCGCGGCCGCCGTCGGAGTCGTACGCGTGGCCCGTCGCCATCAGCAGGGCGCCGAGGTTGGCGTACCCGATGCCCAGCTGGCGGAAGGCGCGGGTGTTCTCGCCGATCTTCTGGGTCGGGAAGTCGGCGAAGCAGATGGAGATGTCCATCGCGGTGATGACGAGCTCGACGACCTTGGCGAAGCGCTCGGACTCGAAGGACTGGTTGCCCTTGCCGTCGTCCTTGAGGAACTTCATCAGGTTCAGCGAGGCCAGGTTGCACGAGGTGTTGTCCAGGTGCATGTACTCGCTGCAGGGGTTCGAGCCGTTGATCCGGCCGGACTCCGGGCAGGTGTGCCAGCGGTTGATCGTGTCGTCGTACTGGATGCCCGGGTCGGCGCAGGCCCAGGCGGCCTCGGCCATCTTGCGGAAGAGCGCCTTGGCGTCGACCTCCTCGATGACCTCGCCGGTCATGCGGGCGCGCAGGCCGAACTTGTCGCCGGACTCCACGGCCTTCATGAACGCGTCGTTCACGCGGACGGAGTTGTTGGCGTTCTGGTACTGGACGGACGTGATGTCGTCGCCGCCCAGGTCCATGTCGAAGCCCGCGTCGCGCAGGGCGCGGATCTTCTCCTCTTCCTTCACCTTGGTCTCGATGAAGTCCTCGATGTCGGGGTGGTCGACGTCGAGGATGACCATCTTGGCGGCGCGGCGGGTGGCGCCACCGGACTTGATCGTGCCGGCGGAGGCGTCGGCGCCGCGCATGAAGGAGACGGGGCCGGAGGCGTTGCCGCCGGAGGAGAGGAGCTCCTTGGAGGAGCGGATACGGGAGAGGTTCAGGCCGGCGCCGGAGCCGCCCTTGAAGATCATGCCCTCTTCCTTGTACCAGTCGAGGATCGACTCCATGGAGTCGTCGACGGACAGGATGAAGCAGGCGGAGACCTGCTGGGGCTGCGGCGTGCCGACGTTGAACCACACCGGGGAGTTGAAGCTGAAGATCTGGTGCAGGAGGGCGTAGGCGAGCTCGTGCTCGAAGATCTCGGCGTCGGCGGGCGTGGCGAAGTAGTTGTAGTCCTCACCGGCCTTCCGGTACGTCTTCACGATGCGGTCGATCAGCTGCTTGAGGCCGGTCTCGCGCTGCGGGGTGCCGACGGCTCCGCGGAAGTACTTGCTGGTGACGATGTTGACCGCGTTCACCGACCAGAAGTCGGGGAACTCGACGCCACGCTGCTCGAAATTGACCGAGCCGTCGCGCCAGTTGGTCATGACGACGTCACGACGCTCCCAGACCACCTCGTCGTACGGGTGCACGCCGGGGGTCGTGTGGATGCGCTCGATACGCAGGCCCTTGTTCACCTTGGCTCCCTTGGCGCGGGCGCCTCGTGCCGGGCCGCTCGTCGTCTCTGTCATGCCGCCTCCCATATGTGGGCAAAAACGCCCTGAAGTGCCCAGATCTTCCCGAGGCACAGTTTGTGTCTGGTGTCCCGAACGCCACGCACAGCGCTCGCGACAGGTCTTTTACCGATCACTGCCGACCACCGACGATCACTGGGGATCGCCGGACGGCTTCGATCAGTCGGCGGCGGTCGCGGGCACCGGGACCTCTGGGGTCACACCGGGCCCGCGCCCTTCCGCGGGTGGCCGCCCATCACGGAGCTCCGTGATGGCCGCCTCGAAGTCTTCGAGCGAGTCGAACGCCCGGTACACGGACGCGAAGCGCAGGTACGCGACGAGGTCGAGCTCCTGCAGCGGGCCGAGTATGGCCAGTCCGACGTCGTGAGTGGTCAGTTCCGCACTGCCCGTGGCGCGCACCGCCTCCTCGACCCGCTGGCCGAGCTGGGCGAGGGCGTCCTCCGTGACGGGCCGCCCCTGGCATGCCTTCCGTACGCCGTTGATGACCTTGGTACGGCTGAAGGGCTCGGTGACCCCACTGCGCTTGATCACCATCAGCGAGCACGTCTCCACCGTGGTGAAACGGCGGGAGCAGTCGGGGCACTGGCGGCGGCGCCGGATGGAGGTCCCGTCGTCGGTGGTGCGACTGTCGACGACACGGCTGTCGGGGTGCCTGCAGAAGGGGCAGTGCATGGCTCCCAACCCTCCTTCACAGCACGACTGAATAGCCTCGTCAGGCCCGTCGGGCCCCTCGAAGCAGCCATAAGCATAGGCGATCGCCCCACCCCCGGAAGACCGGGGGACCACAACACTTGGGCGGCCGAGGACATACAACCACTAGATCTAGGGTCTGGGCGGCCAAGCACCGCCAGCCGCGTGTCGCGGTTCGGACACGTTCCGCAGTAGTGCGAGGCCAGCGCGCCGCCGGGGTCGCCGGACCTGTTCGCGGGCATGGCTCGGGAGCCCCACGGGGGCGAGGACGAACGCGAAACGCCGGCGCGGCGGCCGAGGACGGCACACCCCCGCGGCGCACGGGGCGGGGCGGGGAGCGCGACGGCGGGGACGAGCCTACGGGACGGGCGCGGCGCCTCCGAAGCGGGGGCGGCGGATGACAGACTGGCCTCCGGCCACCCCCCGCCCCACCGGGCGACAGCGGCGGAGGCTACCGTAATGACCCGAATTGCCACCGCGCCCGAGGACTCCCCGGAAGTCCGGAAAGCGTCGCACATACACCTAGTCAGACGCACACGTAAGCCATTCCGCGATTTTTCACTCGAACGTGTGTTTGGCGCAACCTTTCGAAAGCCACTACCGTTGTCCGGCTAGGGAGAACATTCGAGAGGGGCCGACGTGACCACCACCGCAGACAGCGCCACCATCACCGCCCAAGAGCGCTCCCAGAGCCGACTTGAGCCGGTACACGCCATGAATGAAGCGACGACGAACGCGGAGGGCGCCAAGCCCCCCACGCGTTCCCTCCCCGGGCGACCTCCCGGCATCCGGGCGGACAGCTCGGGACTCACGGACCGGCAGCGCCGCGTCATCGAGGTGATCCGGGACTCCGTGCAGCGGCGCGGCTACCCGCCGTCCATGCGCGAGATCGGCCAGGCCGTCGGGCTCTCCAGCACCTCCTCCGTCGCCCACCAGCTGATGGCGCTGGAGCGCAAGGGATTCCTGCGCCGTGACCCCCACCGGCCGAGGGCGTACGAGGTCCGCGGCTCCGACCAGCCCAGCACCCAGCCGACGGACACGACCGGCAAGCCCGCCGCGTCCTACGTCCCGCTGGTCGGCCGGATCGCGGCCGGTGGCCCCATCCTGGCGGAGGAGTCGGTCGAGGACGTCTTCCCCCTGCCCCGCCAGCTCGTCGGCGACGGAGAGCTCTTCGTCCTGAAGGTCGTCGGCGACTCGATGATCGAGGCCGCCATCTGCGACGGCGACTGGGTGACCGTGCGCCGCCAGCCCGTCGCGGAGAACGGCGACATCGTGGCCGCCATGCTGGACGGCGAGGCCACCGTGAAGCGTTTCAAGCGCGAGGACGGCCACGTCTGGCTGCTCCCGCACAATGCGGCATACCAGCCGATCCCGGGCGACGAGGCTACGATCCTCGGCAAGGTGGTAGCGGTGCTGCGGCGGGTCTGACCCCTTCCCCGCCGACCCCTGACCGACCCCGGGACCCACTGCGCCAGTCCCGGGGTCCTCTCATGTCACCCGCCCGCCGGATCTACGCTTCCCGGGCCTTCGCCGCGTCCTTCGCCGCCGCGTCGATCGCGGCGAGCGAGCGGCGCACCTGGTTGCGGTCCGTCGTGTACCAGAAGTCGGGCAGGGAAGCCCGCAGATAGCTGCCGTACCGGGCGGTGGCCAGGCGCGGATCCAGGACGGCGACGACACCCCGGTCCCCCGTGGCCCGGACCAGGCGCCCCGCGCCCTGCGCCATCAGCAGGGCCGCGTGCGTCGCCGCGACGGCCATGAAGCCATTGCCCCCGGCCTCCTCCACCGCCTTCTGGCGCGCGCTCATCAGCGGGTCGTCCGGACGCGGGAACGGAATGCGGTCCATCACCACCAGCTGGCAGTTCGGACCCGGCACGTCGACGCCCTGCCACAGCGACAGCGTGCCGAACAGACACGTCTCGGCGTCACCCGCGAAGTTCTTGATCAGCTCGCCCAGGGTGTCCTCGCCCTGGAGCAGGATCGGCTTGTCCAGCCTCCCCCGCAGCTCCTCGGCGGCGGCCTGGGCGGCGCGCATGGACGAGAACAGGCCGAGCGTACGGCCGCCGGCCGCCTCGACCAGCTCGGCGAGCTCGTCCATCATGTCCGTACGGCTGCCCTCACGGCCCGGAGTGGCCAGGTGCCGGGCGACGTAGAGGATGCCCTGCTTCGGATAGTCGAACGGCGAGCCGACGTCGATGCCCTTCCAGACCGGGACGTCGTCGCCCTGGGTGCCCTCCGGGGCCAGGCCCAGCGAGGCCCCCACCCCGTTGAAGTCCCCGCCCAGCTTGAGCGTGGCGGAGGTGAGGACCACGGACCGGTCGGCGAACAGCTTCTCGCGCAGCAGCCCGGACACCGAGAGCGGAGCGACGCGCAGGGACGCGCCGAACCGGTCATGGCGCTCGTACCAGACGACGTCGTACTCGGAGCCCTGGGTGATCCGCTCGGCCACGTCGTGCACGGTCTCGACGGAGGCGAGCGCCTGCCTGCGCACCGCGTCCTCGTCCTGCACCGACTTGTCGCGCGTGGAGCCCAGCGCCGAGATCACGGTCCTGGCGGCGTCGCGCAGCGCCATCAGCGCGTACCCGAGGTCCTCCGGGATCTCCTCCAGGCGTCCCGGCAGGGCCAGCTCCATCAGCCGCTCGAAGCCCTCCGCGGCGGTCTGGAGCTGATCGGCGGCCTTCTCGTCGACCAGCTTGGCGGCCCGCCGCACCGCGCGGTTGACCTGGCCCGGGGTGAGCTCGCCGGTGGCGACGCCGGTGACCCGGGAGACCAGCTCATGGGCCTCGTCGACGATCAGCACATCGTGCTCCGGGAGCACCGGCGCGCCCTCGATCGCGTCGATGGCGAGCAGCGCGTGGTTGGTGACCACGACATCCGCGAGTTTGGCGCGCTCGCGCGCGGCCTCGGCGAAGCACTCGGCGCCGTACGCGCACTTCGACGCGGACAGGCACTCGCGGGACGACACGGACACCTGGGCCCAGGCGCGGTCCGAGACGCCGGGCGTCAGGTCGTCCCGGTCGCCGGTCTCCGTCTCGTCCGACCAGTCGCGCAGCCGGAGCAGGTCCTTGCCGAGCTTGCTGCTGGGCGCCGCGGTCTCAAAGGCGTCGAAGAGACCCTCTTCGTCGTCCTGCGGGACGCCCTCGTGGAGGCGGTGCAGGCACAGGTAGTTCGAGCGGCCCTTGAGCATCGCGAAGTCCGGGCGGCGGCGCAGCTGCGGGTGCAGCGCGTCGACCGTCCGGGGCAGGTCGCGCTCGACCAGCTGCCGCTGGAGGGCCAGGGTGGCGGTGGCGACGACCACGCGGTCCCCGTGCGCCAGGGCGGGCACCAGGTAGCCGAGGGACTTACCGGTGCCGGTGCCGGCCTGGACGAGCAGGTGGGAGCCGTCGTCGATGGCCTGGGCGACGGCCTCGGCCATGGTGACCTGGCCTGGCCGTTCCACGCCGCCGACGGCGGTGACGGCGGCGTGGAGGAGGTCGGGGAGGGATGGCTTCGTCATAGCCCGTCCACCCTACGGTGCGGCACTGACAATCCGATCACGGCGATCATGCCAGCGGGTTGGGGACGGTGCCGTGAATCGCCGCGTGCGGGCGCTGCGGGCGGTCGCGGTAACCGTCCAGATGCAGCCGGTTGCGGTTGAGACAGAGCCGCTCGATGCGCGGGGTGAAGAGGTCGAAGAGCTCGAACCGGTCCTTCAGCTCCGGGAAGCGGGCCTGGTAACGCAGGATCTCCGCCCGTACGAGTGACCAGAAGTCGTTCTCCGCGACGCCGAGTTGTTCCTCGCAGAGCGGTGCCAGGAAGCGGAACACGCCGACGAAGAGACCGGAGTGGATGAACTGGGTGAGGAACCCCGGCTCCTCGGTGAGGAGGATGGCCCGTACGTCGTCGGGCATGGTGTCGTGCTCCGGCAGGGGCCGGGCGCTGACGTTGATGTCGTCGACGAAGTCCTTGATCGCGAGCCGTACGGGCACGTCGTGGTCGTCGAAGACGACGATGGCGTTCTCGCCGTGCGGGGAGAACACCGTCCCGTAGCGGTGGAGGAAGTGCAGCAGCGGCGGCAGCAGCGCGGCGAAGAGGCGCTGCAGCCAGATCCCGGGCGCGAGTCCCGAGCGGGCCACCAGCTCGGCGGTGAAGGCGCGGCCGCCGGGGTCGGTGTACAGCAGGGAGGCCAGGGTGCGGGCGCGTTCGCCGGGCGGCAGCCGCAGGGGTTCGCGCCAGATCGCGCCGAGGAGCTCCTTGTACTGGTACGGGACCTCGGGCAGGTGGTCGTAGAGGGGGTGCTCGACGGTGACGGACGCGACCTCGCCCTGCAGGATCACGCCGCACTCGTCGCGCAGGAACGGGTCGTTGTCGCGCAGCGAGTGGACCCAGGCGGTGACGGCCGGGGCGGCGAGCGTCCGCGCGGTCGGCAGGCCGCGCCAGACGAGGGTGTTGAGGACGGAGAGCGGCAGTTTGACGGTGTGCCGCTCGGGGCGGCTGGTGTTGAGGAAGGTGCGGATGGACTGCTGCGGCAGCCGCAGGTCGTTGTCGGTGCCGAGGGGCACGATGAGGTCACGGGCGATGGCGGGGGCGTAGAGCGGGAGCAGCACCTCGTCCCACTGCCAGGGGTGGACCGGAAGGAGGAGGTACACGGCGGGGTCGAGGCCGCGGGCGCGGAGCGCTGCGGTGAAGGAGGCGTGGACATCCGGGTCGAGCTCGCGGGCGTAGAGCTGCTCGGGGGTGCCGAGTCCGGCGACGCCCCGGTAGGCGGCGAGCTCGGTGGAGACGGCGATCCACGGGAGCCGGGCCGGTCTGCGGGCTTCGGGCGCCCAGTGGGCCGCGTCGTCCGCGGAGAAGCCGATGCGGCCCTTGTTGAGGACGATCCACGGGTGGCCGGTCTGGTGGCCTTCGAGCTCCGCGTAGCCGAGCTCGGCGAGCCGGTCGGCGCCGAGCGCGGTGTGGTCGAGCCGGGTGTCGGCGGCGAGGGTGGTGGTCAGTTCCCGGAGGAGGTGGCCGAGGGTGGCGCCGTCGATGGCGAGCAGGCCGCGGGCCCGGACGAGGAAGGCGAGCGGATCCGTGAAGGGCTGCCCGTCGCAGGCGAGGGAGTCGGGGGCGACCCGCCAGCTGCCGTACGCGGTGCGGCGTGCGGTGAAGGTGAGCTGGGCGCCGTCGTCGAGCCGGAGGGTGTACGGGGCGCCCGCCGGTGCCCCGGCGGTGACGGGTGGCCCGTCGGGCGCGGGCTCGATGATCTCCTCGTAGGCGAACTCGCCGATCATCTTGGCGAGGAGGCGGCGCGAGGCGTGGTCCCACGCCTGCGCGGTCAGCTCGGGCGGGGTGACGGGCGGGCGGCTGGTCGGCGGCTGGGTGTGCTGTGCCGGGGCGGATGAATCCGCGGAGTCGGGGACGGCAGGGGACTTCGGCACGTGGACTCCTCGGGATGGGACCGATGCGGGTCGAACGGTGGACGTAAGGCGGGGGCGCGGAGAGGGGGAGCGTTCACAGGAGGTGTCTCAGGGCGCGGTCGCGGATCATGAGGGCGGCTCTCTTGTCCGGGAGGTCGACTTCCGCGCAGAAACGGAAGCCGGCGTTCATGAAGGCGGAGACGGACGGGGTGTTGCGCAGGTCGGGTTCCGCGACGACCCGGGTGCAGCCGGGACGGTGGTCGAGGACGAGGTCGGCGACGGCCCTCAGGAGCGTGGTGCCCAGGCCGCGGCCGCGGTCGGCGACGCCGCCGATGAGGAGGTGGACGCCGGTGTCGTGCGGGCGCGCGGGGTAGTGGCGGGCCAGCGGGTCGAGGTCGGCGCGGTAGAGCTCGAAGTAGCTCATCGGCACGTCGTCCAGGACGCCGAGGCAGGGCACGCTGCGGCCGTCGCCGTCGAGTTGGGCGCGCAGGTGGGCGGCGGTGACGGCGTCGGGGCCGGCGAGTTCCCAGAAGGCGGCCACCGCCGGGTCGTTCATCCAGCGGGTGATCAGCGGCAGGTCGCGCTGGATGCGTACGGGTACGAGCCGGAAGACGCCGACGGGCGTGGCGGCCGCGCCCCAGCCGGCGACCGCGTCGAGGAGATCTCCGTCGGCGAGGGTGTTCTGCGGCCCGCCGCCGAGCTGGTCCCCGGGGATCGGCCCCTCTCCTGCCAACAGGGCGATGAGCTCGTCGGGCAGCCGCATGTCCAGCGTGTCCTCCGTGCCCGTGCTCGCATCGGTGGGAGGCATGGGGCGCTCCTCTCTGCGGATGGGTGGTGCCGGTCGGGTCAGGGGTGGAGGGGGTTGGTGACGGTGACGTAGACGGACTGGGTGTCGACCGGCCCGACGAGTTCGTCCAGGCCGTGGAGCCGGGTGAGGAGGTTGGCCTTGCAGCGCAGGGTGGGGCTTTCGAGGAGCAGGCCCGGCAGCGGCGACCCGAGGGCGGTGGCGGTGGTGAGGAACTGACGGAAGGCGGCGAGGAGGAGGCGCTCGTCGGCGAGGCGCTGGGCGCCGAAGGCGCCGATCAGGCCGAGGACGTTGTTGATGCCGAGGTAGTAGGCGAAGCGCTCGTCGGTGACGGCGTCCGGGACGAAGGTGTCGCTCTCGGCGCCGATACCGGGCAACCGGCGCTCCAGGGCCGTGCGGTGGGACTCGCGGAAGTAGTAGCCCTGATTGTCGCGGTAGCGGCCGCCGGTGGGCCAGCCGTCGGCGTCGAGGACGACCAGGGTGTTCTGCTGGTGCGCCTCCAGGGCGACACCGGCCGTGCCGTCCAGCCAGAGCACCGGGCGTACGACGTGGTCGAGGTAGCGCAGGAACCACTCGGCGGCGACGGCTCCGGCGGGCCGGCCGGTGCGGGCGGCGAGGCGGGAGACGGTCACGGCGAGGCGGGAGCGCATGCGGGTGCTGCCGGGCCACGGGCGGGGAGCGGTGAGGCTCGCGATGCAGACGGCGTCGTCGCCGGGGCCGAAGGGGTTGTGGCGGATCATGACGTCCAGTCCGGGGACGGGCTCGCCGGAGGGGGCGTCGACCGCGAGCCAGGCCGGGTCCCGGACGATGTCGAATCCGGGGTGTGCCGCCCGCCACTGCTTGCCCAGTCCGGTGCGCAGCAGCCGGTGGACCTCGACGCCCCGGTGGAGCTCCTTGCGGAGGTTCTCCCGGCGGGAGTTGGTGATGCGCAGGCCCAGCGACAGCTTCAGCATGGCGGGGGCGCCCGGCTGGTGGACGGTGCGGATGGAGGAGGTGGGGTACCAGGGCGTGCCGTGCGGGCCCAGGTCGCGCAGCAGTCCGGCGGCCAGGAGCTCGGCGACCTGCGGGCGGTGGCGCAGGTCGCGGGCCTGCCAGGGGTGCACGGGCAGCGCGACGGTGCCGTCGGGGAGTCGCAGGCCCGCGGCGAGGCGGGCGGTGATCCGTTCCGCGGGCAGGGGGCGGCCCTGTTCGGTCCAGGCGGAGTCGGCGGCCAGGACGGAGCGGTCCACGGCCATCCAGTGCAGGGGGAAGGAGCCGTACGACTCGGGTGAGTAGAGCCGGGCCTCACCGTCGGAGAGCCCCTCGCGGCTCTTGGGCGTGGGGTGGAGCGGGTGGCCGAGCACCAGCGACTGCTCACCGGCGAGGAACGCGTCGGACGCGGATACGGGGGTGGGCCGGCGGCGCCGGTGCGCGATGAAGTCGGCGGTGCGGCGGGCCGAGTCGGCGACCCGGGCCACCAGGTCGGCGCCTTCGGGGCGGGCGGGCACGCGGTCCGGCTCGCGGGAGGGCGGGCGGTCCGCCTCGCGGTCCGGTTCGCCGCCCGGGGCACGGCCCGGGTCGCCGCCCGGGGCGGCACGGTGGGTTTCGCGGCTGAGCAGGGCGGCGACCGTGACGGCGTCGGCGGGTGGGGCGCTGCGCGGGGCGCCTTCGAGGGCGGGCGGTCCGAAGCGGTGCCAGCCGGTGGCCGACCAGTAGTGGACGGGTACGAGCAGGGCGGTGCCGCTGGCGTCGAGGGGGATGCGCAGGGTGGGCCCGGCGGGCGCGGCCAGGTTCTTCTCCCGTACCCAGCAGCGCAGCAGGTTCTCGGTGGTCGCCGCGTCCGCCGCGCGGTGCGCGTCGGGGTCGTCGAGGTGGTCCTCGGCCATCGCGGCGGTGGCGGTGCGCCGCTCGGCGTACGCACCCGGCTGCTGGCGCGGCACCGTCGTCGACTCGTCCGCGCGAGGCCCTCGGGGCAGGGGGCCGGGGCCGGGGGGCGGGGCGGTGGGGCGGCCCTCGGCGTCGGCTGCTTCGGGTGCGGGGGTGGGGTTCACGGAGGGTGCTTTCTGGTGAGGGTGTTCGGGGTCAGCGGGACGGTCCTGTGTCGTTCGGGAGGGGCTGGTGCCGGGTGCGTTCGGCGGCGGTGAGGGCGTCGGCGAAGCGGTCGAGGACCGCCGCGGCCTGCTCGTCGGTGAGGGTGAGCGGTGGCAGCAGGCGGACGACGGCGCTGTGGCGGCCGCCGAGTTCGACGATGAGGCCGCGGTCGAGGCAGGCGCGCTGGACCGCGGCCGCCAGGGCCGGGGCGGGCGGCGGAGCTCCGTCGTGAGGTCCTTCGGCGTCCGGGTCGACGAGTTCGACGCCGAGCATCAGGCCCCGGCCGCGTACGTCGCCGATGCAGGGGTGCAGGGCGGCCAGGCCCTGGAGCCGGCCGAGCATACGGGCGCCGAGGGTCGCGGCGCGCTCGGCGAGCCGGTTCTCGCGTACGAAGGTGAGGGTGGCGGCGCCGGCGGCCATGGCGAGCTGGTTGCCGCGGAACGTTCCCGCGTGGGCGCCGGGCTGCCAGACGTCGAGCGCCGACCTGTAGACGATGACCGCCAGGGGGAGGGAGCCGCCGATCGCCTTGGACATGACCATCACATCGGGGACGACACCGCTGTGGTCCACGGCCCAGAAGGCTCCGGTGCGGCCGACACCGGTCTGCACCTCGTCCGCGATGAGCGGGATGGCCCGGTCGGCGGTGATCCGCCGCATGCGGCGCAGCCAGTCGTCGGGGGCGGGGATGACGCCGCCTTCGCCCTGCACCGGTTCGAGGATCATTCCGGCCGGGTCGGGTACGCCGCTCTTCGGGTCGTCGAGGAGGCTCTCCGCCCAGCGGGCGGACAGCTCGGCGCCGCGTTCGCCGCCGACGCCGAAGGGGCAGCGGTAGTCGTGCGGGTAGGGCAGGCGGGTGACCCGTACGTCGGTGGCGCCGCCGGAGGCCTCCAGCGCGCCGGCCGTCATGCCGTGGTAGGCGCCGGTGAAGGCGAGGAGGCCGGTGCGTCCGGTGGCCGTGCGGACCAGTTTCAGCGCGGCCTCGACGGCGTCGGTGCCGGCCGGGCCGCAGAACTGGATCCGGGCGTCGTCGGCGAGTTGGCGGGGCAGCGTGGCGAACAGCTCGGTGGTGAAGGCGTCCTTGACCGGGGTGGCGAGGTCGAGGACGTGCAGCGGTGCGCCCGAGTCGATGACCTTCCTGATGGCCTCCAGGACCACCGGGTGGTTGTGCCCGAGCGCCAGCGTCCCGGCGCCGGAGAGGCAGTCCAGGTACCGCCGCCCGTCCGCCCCTTCGATCGTCAGGCCTCTGGCGCGTACGGGCACGATGGGCAGCGAGCGCGCGTAGGTGCGGGCCGCCGATTCGCGGAGCGACTGACGGCGCAGGATGCCTTCGTGCGCGGCGGGCGGCGCCACCGTGGTTGGTTCGGTCGCGGCCACGTTTCGGGTCCTCCCGGCTGGAGCGGTCATCTGTCCCCCGTCCGTACCAACGACGAGGCCCCGCCGGGATCACGGTCGTCTCCGGATCCGTGCGGTCGTGGGGAGTTGGAGCCGGTGGGGCGAAGCGGGCCGGGCGAAGCCGGCCGGGCGCGGGGGAACCGTGGACCTGCCGCGCACCGTCCCCACCGTCACCGGCATAGTGGGGGCCGCACTCCGGTGCCGTGGTGCAGAAGTTGTTCGAGACGTACCTGACGTACGTGGTTACGAAGTCCCAGGGGGATTCACGACATGCGACCCATTCGTCCGCTGCTCGCCGCAGCCTCCGTCGCCGCCGCGCTGGCGCTGACGGCCACCGCCTGCGGGCCGGGTGAGGACACCGCGGGCGGGGAGCCCACCGCTTCCGCCGGTCAGACCTCGGACGGGAAGATCACGATCCCGGACGAGCTGAAGGACCGGCTCAAGGAGCACGGGATCGATCTGGACAAGTGGAAGAACGGCGAGTGGAAGAACTGGGACAAGGACACGTGGCTGCGTGAGGCCAAGGACTACGTCAACCCGATCATCGAGGACCTGTGGGACCCGGACCGGATGCGGGAGGCGGAGGAGCCGGAGCGCCCGGTCGAGGAAGAGGACATCTCCGGTGACGAGGGTGTCACCGACCCGACGCCCGCGCCCGTCGAGGCGCAGCCGGTGAAGGCGCCGTACCACTCGGGCGTCCCGGAGGCGGGCAAGCTGCTGTTCGACGGTCCGCAGGGCCCGATGGTCTGCTCGGCGACCGTGGTGAAGGACCCGGCGAACCCCGGTAAGTCCAACCTCGTGTGGACGGCGGGTCACTGCGTCCACGCCGGCAAGAGCGGCGGCTGGTACCGGAACATCGCCTTCGTCCCGTCGTACAACGACGGCGGCAAGTCGACCGCCGAGCTGGAGAAGGCCTCGCGCGAAGAGGTCGCCCCCTACGGCGTGTGGTGGGGTGACTGGGCGCAGACCTCGGAGCAGTGGATCAACGAGGGCGCGTCGACCGGTGGCCAAGGCGCGCCGTACGACTTCGCGGTCATCCACGTGACGCCGGAGAAGGGCGGCAACGGCAAGTCGCTGGAGGAGACGGTCGGCGGGGCGCTGCCGGTGGACTTCAACGCCCCGGCCACGCAGAAGATCACGAGCATCACGGCGACCGGCTACCCGGCGGCGCCGCCGTTCGACGGCCAGAAGATGTTCCAGTGCGCGGACAAGCCCGGCCGGCTGTCCCTCAAGGCGGACCAGCCGACGATGCACCGCATCGGCTGCACCATGACCGGCGGTTCGTCCGGCGGCGGCTGGGTCGCGGAGGGCCGGGACGGCAAGCCCGCCCTGGTGTCCAACACCTCGATCGGCCCGGTGTCGGCGGGCTGGCTGGCCGGCCCTCGCCTCGGTGACGAGGCGAAGGGCGTGTTCGACGAGGTCAGCAAGAAGTTCGCGGGCCGCTAGGGAGTGTCCGCGACACCGGCGGCGGCCGGTGCGTGGTCTCGTGGAGAGTCCGTGCAGGTGGTGCCGGGTGGCGACGCGCCCCGGCACCACCTGCATAGAGTGAGGGGCACATCCTCACGCGGCGGTCCCGGAAGACCGCCCTGTGGCGTGACAAGTTCATGGCAATACACGCGGGTTCGCGGCGCGACGGCCGGATCCCGCGCTTTCATGGGGGAGTCGTTTCATGCGATCCATACGTCCACTGCTGGGCGCCACCGGCCTGGCCGCGGCCCTCGCGCTGACGGCCACGGCCTGCGGCCCCGCGGAGGAGAAGGCGGCCGACAAGCCGGCGGCCTCCAGCCCCGCCGGCGGGCAGGGCGGTCAAGGGGGCACCGAGCTTCCGAAGGACCTCGCCGACAAGCTCAAGGAGCACGGCGTCGACCCGGAGAAGTGGAAGAACGGCGAGTGGAAGAACTGGGACAAGGACACGTGGCTGCGTGAGGCCAAGGACTTCGTCAACCCGGTGATCGAGGGGCTGTGGAAGCCCGAGCGGATGCAGACCGCCAAGTCGCCGCAGAAGACCATGGCCGCCGGCGACCTCTCCGGCGACCAGGGCGTCACCGACCCGGAGCCGGCCCCGGTCCAGGCCGTGCCGGAGGAGAAGCCGTACCACAAGAACGCCGCCCCGGTCGGCAAGGTCTTCTTCGACTCCCCCGAGGGCTCGATGGTCTGCTCGGCCACCGTGGTCAAGGACCCGAAGAACCCCGGCAAGTCCAACCTGGTGTGGACCGCGGGCCACTGCGTCCACGCCGGCAAGAGCGGCGGCTGGTACCGCAACATCGCCTTCGTCCCCGCCTACAACGACCTGGGCAAGAGCCCGGCGCAGCTGGAGGGTGCGCAGCCGCAGCAGATCGCCCCGTACGGCGTGTACTGGGCGGACTGGGTGGCGACCTCCGGTGAGTGGATCTCGCAGGGCGGCCCCACCGGCGGCGGGGGCGCTCCGTACGACTACGCCGTGATGCACGTGAAGCCGGAGAACGGCACCAAGTCGCTGGAGGAGACGGTCGGTGTCGCCCTCGACATCGACTTCCAGGCCCCGCAGGCCGTCGGCATCCCGGCGATGGGCGCCTGG
Organism: Streptomyces sp. NPDC045998; assembly: GCF_056430285.1. Lineage (NCBI taxonomy): Bacteria > Bacillati > Actinomycetota > Actinomycetes > Kitasatosporales > Streptomycetaceae > Streptomyces > Streptomyces sp. NPDC045998. The sequence goes on along the minus strand of NZ_JBWKLJ010000011.1, from coordinate 61,229 downwards.
GGCTACCCGGCCGCCCCGCCGTACGACGGCGCGCTGATGCACAAGTGCGTGGACCGGCCGGGCCGTCTGACCCTCAGCCCCGGTACGCCGACGATGTGGCGGATCGGCTGCACCATGACCGGCGGTTCGTCCGGCGGCGGCTGGTTCCGCGAGGTCCCGGGCGAGGACCGCCTGGTGCTCGTGTCGAACACCTCCATCGGCCCGGTGACGGCCGGCTGGCTGGCCGGACCGCGCCTGGACGAGGGCGCGCGGGGCATCTACACGATGATGAGCGACAAGTTCGCGGGGCAGTGACCCGGACGGGGTGACCCGAACGCGGTGACGCGGACGGGGTGCCCCGGACGGAGCGACTCCGACAAGCGGACAGGCCGAAGGCCCGCCCCCTCACCTGGAGGGGGCGGGCCTTCGGTTCGTGCGGTACCGCGTCAGTGCGTCGCGGGGGTGAACCGGGCGAGCGCGCCGGCGAGCTCCTCGTGCACCCGCGCCTTGAGCAGCGTGCCCTCGGCGGTGTGCTCCTCGGACAGAACCTCGCCCTCGGCGTGCACCCGCGAGACCAGCCCGCCCTGCGTGTACGGCAGGAGGACCTCGATCTCGACCTCCGGCCGCGGCAGCTCCGCGTCGATCAGCGCGAGCAGCTCGTCGATGCCCTCGCCGGTCCGCGCGGAGACGGCGATGGAGTGCCGCTCGATGCGCAGCAACCGCTGCAGCTCGACCGGATCGGCGGCGTCCGCCTTGTTGATCACGACGATCTCGGGGATGTCGGTGGCGCCGACGTCCCGGATCACCTCGCGCACGGCCGCCAGCTGCTCCTCCGGCGCCGGGTGCGAGCCGTCCACCACGTGCAGGATCAGATCGGCGTCGCCGACCTCCTCCATGGTGGAGCGGAACGCCTCGACGAGGTGGTGCGGCAGGTGCCGGACGAATCCGACGGTGTCCGCCAGCGTGTACAGGCGGCCGCTCGGCGTCTCGGCCCGGCGCACGGTCGGGTCGAGGGTGGCGAACAGCGCGTTCTCCACCAGCACGCCCGCGCCCGTCAGACGGTTGAGCAGGGACGACTTGCCGGCGTTGGTGTATCCGGCGATCGCGACCGACGGCACCTTGTTGCGCCGCCGCTCCTGCCGCTTGATCTCGCGGCCGGTCTTCATCTCCGCGATCTCCCGGCGCATCTTCGCCATCTTCTCGCGGATCCGTCGGCGGTCCGTCTCGATCTTGGTCTCACCGGGACCACGGGTGGCCATGCCGCCGCCCGAGGAGCCGGAGCCACCGCCACCCATCTGCCGGGACAGCGACTGACCCCAGCCGCGCAGCCGCGGCAGCATGTACTGCATCTGCGCGAGCGAGACCTGGGCCTTGCCCTCGCGCGACTTGGCGTGCTGGGCGAAGATGTCGAGGATCAGGGCGGTCCGGTCGACCACCTTGACCTTGACGACGTCCTCGAGGTGGATCAGCTGGCCCGGGCTGAGCTCACCGTCGCAGACGACGGTGTCGGCCCCGGTCTCCAGCACGATGTCCCGCAGTTCGTTCGCCTTGCCCGAGCCGATGTACGTGGCCGGGTCCGGCTTGTCGCGGCGCTGGATCACCCCGTCGAGCACCAGCGCACCCGCCGTCTCGGCGAGCGCGGCCAGCTCCGCGAGGCTGTTCTCCGCGTCCTGCACGGTCCCCGAGGTCCACACGCCGACCAGCACCACGCGCTCCAGGCGCAGCTGCCGGTACTCGACCTCGGTGACGTCCTCGAGCTCGGTGGAGAGGCCCGCGACGCGCCGCAGGGCCGCGCGCTCATGGCGGTCGAACTGGTCGCCGTCGCGCTCCCCGTCGATCTCGTAGCTCCAGGCGACGTCCTCTTCCATCAGGGCATCGGCCCGAAGGCTCTCGGTGCGGGTGGTGTCCGCGAAGCTCTGTGCGTCCTGGGAAGGGGAAGAAGAGGAGGTCATTGGATCCTTACGTCGAAGAGATACTCGATTCGTCAGGCACAACGCGTGACTCCCCCGGATCATTCCCGGGGCGGGTCCCCGGCAACCCGGGGGCCCGGCAGCGCCGCCGACCCGACGATGGTCGCACGGTACCCCGGGCCCGTCACGCGAGTTTCAGCGCTTCTGCGAGGGCTGGGCCTTGACCGGGGCCTTGCTGCGCCAGTCCGGGTGCCCGGGCATGGGCGGGGTCTTCTCGCCGTACAGCCAGCCCTGCAGGAACGCGCTCAGGTCGCGGCCCGCGATGTCGGAGGCGAGGCGTACGAAGTCCTCCGTGCCGGCCGTCCCGTGGGCGTGGTCGGCCACCCAGCGCCGCTCCAGCTGCTCGAAGGCCTCCTTGCCGATCTCCTGGCGCAGCGCGTACAGGACCAGGGCCGAGCCGTCGTACACCACCGGCCGGAACAGGCTGATCTTGTGGCCCGGGGCCGGGGGCTTGGGCGCGGCCGGGGGGCCGCCCGCCACGCGCCAGCCATCGGAGGCGATGTACGCGTTCCGCATCCGCTCCTCCAGCGACTGCCGGGCGGTCTCCTCGGCGTACAGGGCCTCGTACCAGGTGGCGTGACCTTCGTTGAGCCACAGGTCGGACCACGTGCGGGGGGAGACGCTGTTGCCGAACCAGTGGTGGGCCAGCTCATGGACCATGATCGCGTCGACGTACCACTTCGGGTAGTCACCGTCCCGGAACAGTGAGCGCTCGAAGAGGGACAGCGTCTGGGTCTCCAGCGCGAAGCCGGTGTCGGCGTCGGCGACGAGCACGCCGTACGTCTCGAAGGGGTAGGGCCCGACCCGGCGCTCCATCCACTCCAGGTGCTGCGGCGTCTTCTGCAGCCACGGCTCCATGGCCTCCCGGTCGGCCACCGGGACGACGTCGCGCACGGGCAGCCCGTGCGGGCCGGTGCGTTCGACGACGGCGGAACGGCCGATGGAGACCTGCGCGAGCTCGGTCGCCATGGGCTGGGCGGTGCGGTAGAGCCAGGTCTGCGTGTCGCCCGTCCGCGCCCGTGCGACGCGGCGTCCGTTGGCGACGACGGTGAGTTCCGCGGGGGCGGTGACGCGGAAGGTGAAGTACGCCTTGTCGGCGGGGTGGTCGTTGCCGGGGAAGACCCGGTGGGCGGCGTCGGCCTGGTTGGCCATCGCCAGCCCGTCGCCGGTACGGACCCAGCCGCCCGCCTCCCGGGAGTCGCGCGGGTCGCTGGTGTGGGCGACGGTGATGGTCATCGGCGCGCCCGCCTCGACCGGCTGGACCGGCTCGACGACCAGGTCCTCGCCGCTGCTCTCGTACGCGGCGGGCAGGCCGTTGACGTGGACGCCGCGGACGGTGCCGTGGGTGAAGTCGAGGTTGACCTGCTCCAGCCGGGCCGTGGCCCGCGCGTCGATCTTGGTGAGGGCGTCCATCGGCTTGGTGTTGTCGCCCTGGTAGGTGAGGGCGATGTCGTACGCGAGGACGTCGTAGCCGGGGTTGCCGAGGTGCGGGAAGAGCGGGTCCCCGATGCCGAGCGGCTGGGGCGCGGGCACGGCGGCGGCGACCAGGCAGCCGGCCGACGCCGCGGCCAGCAGGGCCACGCGGACGCGTCGGGACGATCGCGCGAGCGCTCGCGGCGTGAATCGCGGTGTGATGAGAGGCATGGTGCAACCGCTACCAGCGCACCGCGCACGCGCCGTGACGGCGCGCGCCCCGCACGCCCCCGCGCACCCGAACGGCGTCGTACGCCGCCTTTCCGGGTCCTAGGCGCGGCTCACGTCGTACACGCCCGCCACGTCGCGCATCGCGCGCATCAGGGCGGGCAGCCGGGTCGCGTCGGGGAGCTGGAGGGTGTAGGTGTGCCGGACGCGCTGTTCGGTGGGGGGTTCGACGGTGGCGGAGACGATCGCGGCGCCCGCCGTGGCGATGACGTCGGTGAGGTCGGCGAGCAGCCGCGGCCGCCCGAACGACTCGGCGACGAGCGTGACGCGGCAGTCCGCGGTGTCGCCCCAGCTCACGGGCGTGGGCACGCGGCCGAGCGCCTCCATGCGGCGGACGGCCGGGCACTCGGCGCGGTGGACCGTGACGTTTCCGCCGCGTACCGAGAAGCCGGTGACCGCGTCGGGCGGTACGGGGGTGCAGCAGCGGGCGAGGCGGACGGGCGCGCCGGGGAGGCCGGCGACGACGGCCCGGGCCCCAGTCCCGGCCGGGGAGGCGGGGCCGGCCGGGCCGCGCTCCGCGGGAGGGGCGGCGGTGGGCGGCTGCTCCGACGCCGGCTCCGGCTTCGCGGCCTCCGGGTGCGCGGCGAGCCAGCGGGTGATGGCGATCCGCGCGGCCGGGGTGCTGGCGTGGTCGAGCCAGTCGGGTGAGGGCCCGGAGACCGCGTCCTGCGGGGGGTCCTGGGCGAGCAGCAGCTGCACGGTGTCCCCGTCGCCGAGGACGGTGCCGAGGGAGGCGAGGCGGCCGTTGACGCGGGCGCCGACGCAGGCGTGGGCGGCCTCGCCGTACTGGGCGTACGCGGCGTCCACGCAGGTCGCACCGCCCGGCAGCGCCAGGGTGCCGCCGTCGGGGCGGAAGACGGTGATCTCGCCGTCCTGGGCGAGGTCGGCGCGCAGCGAGGTCCAGAACGTGTCGGGGTCCGGGGTGGCCTGCTGCCACTCCAGGAGGCGGGAGAGCCACCCGGGCCGGGTCGGGTCGGCGCGCTCGCCGTCCTCCCCTTCCTCGCCGTGCTCGGCGCCGTCGGCCGTGGCACCCGCGGCGTACGGGTTGCCGAGGGCGACGACGCCCGCCTCGGCGACCTTGTGCATCTGGTGCGTACGGATCAGGACCTCGGCGACCGAGCCGTCGGGGGCGGCGACGGCGGTGTGCAGCGACTGGTACAGGTTGAACTTGGGCGCTGCGATGAAGTCCTTGAACTCGGAGATCACGGGCGTGAAGCAGGTGTGCAGTTCGCCGAGCACGCCGTAGCAGTCGGCGTCCTCCCCCACCAGGACCAGCAGGCGCCCGAAGTCCGTGCCGCGCAGCTCGCCGCGTTTGAGCCTGACCCGGTGCACGGAGACGAAGTGGCGGGGCCGGACGAGGACTTCGGCGGGGATGCCCGCCTCGCGCAGGACGGTCCTGACGTCGTCGGCGATGGCGGCGAGGGCGTCCCCGGCGGTGGCGTTCTCGGCGATGAGGGCGCGGGTCTGCTCGTACTCGGCGGGGTGGAGGATCGCGAAGACGAGGTCTTCCAGCTCGGTCTTGAGGGCCTGTACGCCGAGCCGTTCGGCGAGCGGGATGAGGACGTCTCGGGTGACGCGGGCGATCCGCGCCTGCTTCTCGGGGCGCATGACGCCGAGGGTGCGCATGTTGTGCAGCCGGTCGGCGAGTTTGATGGACATGACGCGGACGTCGTTGCCGGTGGCGACGAGCATCTTGCGGAAGGTCTCGGGCTCGGCGGCGGCGCCGTAGTCGACCTTCTCCAGTTTGGTGACGCCGTCGACGAGGTAGCAGACCTCGTCGCCGAACTGCTCCCGTACCTGGTCGAGGGTCAGGTCGGTGTCCTCGACGGTGTCGTGGAGGAGGGAGGCGGTCAAGGTCGTTGTCTCGGCGCCCAGTTCGGCAAGGATCAGCGTGACCGCGAGCGGGTGGGTGATGTACGGCTCGCCGCTCTTGCGGAACTGGCCGCGGTGCGAGGACTCGGCGAGGACGTACGCCCGGTGCAGCACGGCGAGGTCCGCGTCGGGGTGGTGCGCGCGGTGGGCCTCGGCGACATGGCTGATGGCGTCGGGCAGGCGGTCCCGGGCGCCTGGACCGAGCAGGGCGGCGCGGCCGAGCCTCCGGAGGTCGATCCTCGGGCGGCCGCGCCGGCGGCTGGGCGCGGGGTTGGTGGCCTCTGCGCTCATGGGGCACCTCCGGCGGGGTCTACCGGCGGTGGGCGGGCCGACATGCCCGCCGGGCCGGTGCTTGATGCTACCGAGCCCACCACGTCGAACCGACCGGCTCCCGCCCAGCGGGAACCGGATCACCCATTCGAGCGAAGCCTCAGGCGGTGACGTTCTCCGCGAGCCAGGCGGGGTCTACGCGGCCCTCGGCGACGATGACCGCGGGGCCGGTCATCTCGATCTCGCCGTCGGGGTGTTCCGTGATCGTGAGGGTGCCGCCGAGGACGTCCACGGTGTACGTGACCGGGGTCCCGGTCTCGGCCGGGTCGGCGCCGTCCCGGCGGGCCGCGGCGACCGCGACCGCGCACGCGCCGGTGCCGCAGGAGCGGGTCTCGGCGGCGCCGCGCTCGTGGACGCGCATGGCGACGTGGCGGGGGCCCCGGTCGGCGACGAACTCGATGTTGACCCCGTCGGGGTAGACCGCCGCGGGCTCGTACGGCGGCTCGGACCGCAGGTCTCCGGCGTGGGCCAGGTCCTCGACGAAGGCCACGGCGTGCGGGTTGCCCATGTTGACGTTCCGCGCGGGCCAGCTGCGGCCGTCGACGGTGACGGTGACGCCGTCCTCGGGCAGCCGGGCGCGGCCCATGGAGATGGTGACGTCGCCGTTCTTGGCGAGGTGGGCCCGCTTGACGCCGCCGCGGGTGGCGATGGCGATCTCCCCGGCGGTGACGTGGCCCGCGTGCTGCAGGTAGCGGGCGAAGACGCGGACGCCGTTGCCGCACATCTCGGCGACCGAGCCGTCGGCGTTGCGGTAGTCCATGAACCACTCGGCCTCACCGGCCATGTCCCGCGCCTCGGGGTGCGCGGCGGAGCGGACGACGTGCAGCACCCCGTCGCCCCCGATGCCCGCCCGCCGGTCGCAGAGCCGGGCGACCGCGGAGGCGGTCAGCTCGATGGCGTTGTCCGGGTCCGGCACGATCACGAAGTCGTTCTCGGTGCCGTGGCCCTTGAGGAAGGCGAGGGGCGTGGTCGTCATGCGGTCCATCGTACGAGGGGGTACGACACCGGCCCCGCCCGGCTTAACGGAGGCGGGCGACCCGCCAGACGGCCAGCGCCACGAGGACGGCGACGCCGGCCGCGTACAGCGCGATCACGCGCCAGTCGGGGCGCTCGCCGGAGCCGCGGGCGGGCAGGCCGGGCCAGGTGTAGCCGACCCGGCGGGCGGCCATCATGCCCCAGCCGGCGGCGCAGCCGCAGAGCAGCAGGCCCAGCATGGGGAGGACCGCGCCGCCGTCACCCGAGCCGAAGGCGAGGGGGAAGGCGAACATCAGCGAGCCGATCGCAGCGAGTCCCACGATGGGGGCGAGCTGCCAGATGCGCAGCCGCCGCTGCGGGCGCAGTTCGACCTCGACCTCGTCGGGGGTGATCTCCTGGGCGCCGTCCTCGTCGAGCTCGGGCCCGTCGGGGCTCAGGCCCGGCGCGCCGGAGGCCCCGGGGACCAGACCCTGGACCGCGCGGCCCTGGACCGCCTGATCCCGGGCTGCCCGGTCTCGGCCTGCCTGGTCTTCGCCCGGTGCCATGTCGTCCGGTGCTTCGTACTGTTCTCTGTCGCGAGGGCCGGCCTCCATCGCCACGCGCCCTCCCAACTCGGACTCCACTGGTCGATCGATGCTCGATGATGGCACGGTCCCGGGCACCGGAATGACGGGCAGGGCGTCCCGATGCCATCACGTGATCAGGCTGTAACCGCTCGTTCGACCAACGTCAGGGCTTGCCGCGGGAGTTCCGCGCGGTCCGCGGCCGCGCCGCTGAGCCAGTGCACGCGCGGGTCGCGGCGGAACCAGGAGTCCTGGCGCCGCGCGAAACGCTTGGTGGCGCGTACGGTCTCGGCCCGCGCCTCGTCCTCGGTGCACTCGCCCGCGAGCGCGGCGAGTACCTGCTGGTAACCGAGGGCGCGCGAGGCGGTGCGGCCCTCGCGCAGCCCGTGCGCCTCCAGTTCCCGCACCTCGTCGACGAGCCCGGCCTCCCACATGCGGTCCACGCGCACGGCGATCCGTTCGTCGAGCTCGGGGCGCGCGACGTCGACGCCGATCTGGACGGTCTCGTACACCGACTCGTGGCCGGGGAGGTTGGCGGTGAAGGGCTTGCCGGTGATCTCGATGACTTCGAGCGCCCTGACGATCCGGCGGCCGTTGCTGGGCAGGATGGCCCGGGCGGCGTCCGGGTCGGCGGCGGCGAGGCGGGCGTGCAGGGCGCCGGAGCCCCGCTCTTCGAGCTCGGCTTCGAGGCGGGCGCGGACGGCCGGGTCGGTGCCGGGGAACTCGAGGGCGTCGACGGCGCCGCGTACGTACAGCCCGGACCCGCCGACGAGGACGGGGACGCGGCCGTCGGCGAGCAGCCGGTCGATCTCCGCGCGGGCGAGCCGCTGGTACTCGGCGACGCTGGCGGTCTCGGTGACGTCCCAGACGTCGAGGAGGTGGTGCGGGATGCCGCCGCGCTCCTCGGGCGTCAGTTTGGCGGTGCCGATGTCCATCCCCCGGTAGAGCTGCATGGAATCGGCGTTGACGACTTCGCCGCCCAGCTGCTGGGCGAGGAAGACGCCCAGATCGGACTTTCCGGCCGCGGTGGGGCCGACGACGGCGATGACCCGCGGGGCGGGAGCTGCGCTTCTCACCGACCCAGTCTCGCAAACCTCGCGCACTGTCCCCGAACGAGTTACGTGACGGTCCGGGGTCGGCGTCGTTGCCTGTTGCGAGGTTCCGACCGCCGGTTTTCAGGACCGGCTCCACCGGGCGACGCAATGGGACGCTCCGGACTGCGCGGAATTTCGCCCACACGAGTACGCTATGGAGTAGATATGGGCGTTTTTGCATGGTTTCGCCGGAAGGGTAACGAGTCTGCCGCGGCATCGACCGAGGAGACGGCGACCGCTCCGGTGACCGCCGAGGCGGGCGGGGAGACGGCGGCAGCGGAGACCGAGGCGGCGGCCGAGGCCACCGAGGAGGCGGGCACGACCGGTGCGGCTCCGGCGGCCGAGGCCGCGGCCGGCGAAGGGGTGGAGATCCCGAAGCAGCAGTCGGCCGAGGAAGCGGCGGACAACGAAGCCGGTGAAGGCGCGCGTAAGTAGAGCCGGAGCGGGAAGCCGCGACACAGGAGCGGCATCACGGCCGACGGCGACTGACGAGGGACGGTGACCCATGGGCTTCCTGGATCAGATGAAGGCCAAGCTCGCCCCAGCCAAGGAGAAGGTCCAGGGCCTCGCGCAGCAGCACGAGGGAAAGATCGACCAGGGGCTGGAGAAGGCCGCGCGGATGGTCGACCACAGGACCAAGGGCAAGTACAGCGACAAGATCCAATCCGGTACGGGCAAGGCCAAGGACGCCCTCGGCCGGTTCGCCCACAAGGACGGGGGCGACGCCACGCCGCCACCGCCGCCACCGCCCGGTTCCACCTCCTGACCTCCTGCGCCTCGCGCACGGGCACGCAGTACGGCGGACGGCCACGGAGCACGACTCCGTGGCCTTCCGCCGTATGCGGTGGTCGGGGAGGTGCGCCGCGGTGGCCCGCCCGGTCCTAGGACCAGGCCGCGACGAAGTAGCCGACGCCGTACGGCGCGTCCTCGTGGAGCAGGCGGCCTTCCAGACCGGCGCCCTCCGCCGCGCCCGCCAGGACCTGCCAGGGGGCGCGCCCGGCCGCCTTCAGGTCGTACGCGAGGTGCGCGTCCAGCGCCGCGAGGGCTCCGGTGTCCGCCGCGCCGAGGGCCCGGGCGGCCGCCTCGTCGAAGCCGGCGGCGCGGTCGTCGAGATAGCCGGGCGCCTTGAGGGAGCGGCACGCGCTGCCGTCGCCCATCACGAGCAGGGCGACACGCTCGGCGCGGGCGGCGAGGTCGCGGCCCGCGTCGGCGCAGCGGGCGGGCGCGAGGCGCTCCCCCACCGCGAGGCCCTCGACGGGGGCGCCGGCCCAGTCGACCCGCGCCAGCAGCCAGGCCCCGACGGCGAGGGAGGCCGGCAGCCGCCGGTCCTCCGCGCCCGCGGCGTCGCCGGGCCCCAGGCGTACGGCGAGGTCGACGCCGAAGCCCCGGAAGTCACCCACGGCGCCGGCCGCGTACCGCTCCACGGCGTCGCCCGCGGCCGGGCCGACCACGAACAGCCGGTCCGGGCGGGCGGCCGCGAGCACCGCCAGCGCGTCGGAGCAGGCCGTGCGCGCGGCGTCGAGTTCGGGCGCGGCCCCGGCGGCGACGTCGGGGACCAGGAGCGGGGGGCAGGGGCAGACGGCCGCGGCGACAAGCATGATCCGCAGCGTAGCCGCTGCACCCCGCCGACAGCGGCGCAGGTCAGCGGGACACCCGGCCGCGGCGGCGGAACACCGGCCGCGGGTCGACGGCACCCGGCCGCGGATCGGCAGGACACCGGCCGCGGCTCAGCAGGCCCCCCGGCCGCGGCTCAAGCGGAACACCGGCCGCGGCTCAGCAGGCCCCCCGGCCGCGGCGACAGAACACCGGCTACGGCTCAGCGGGACACCCGGCCGCGGCTCAGCCGACCGCGCAGCCTCCGGTGACCGGCGGCAGGGGGGCCGGGGCGCCGATCTGGGGCAGGCCCAGCATCACGCCGGCCGGCTTGGCCGCCTCGGCGGCGTTGCGCTTCTCCCAGGCGTCGCCCGCGCGGGTGCGGCGTACGCGGGTCGTGGGGCCTTCGGCCAGCAGGTGGTGCGGGGCCGCGTAGGTGATCTCGACCGTCACCACGTCGCCCGGGCGCACCTCCTGGTCCGGCTTGCTGAAGTGCACCAGGCGGTTGTCGGGCGCGCGGCCCGACAGGCGGTGGGTGGTGTCGTCCTTGCGGCCCTCGCCCTCGGCGACCATGACCTCCAGGGTCCGGCCGACCTGCTTCTTGTTCTCCTCCCAGGAGATCTCCTCCTGGAGAGCGACCAGGCGCATGTAGCGGTCCTGCACGACCTCCTTGGGGATCTGCCCGTCCATGGTCGCCGCGGGGGTGCCGGGGCGCTTGGAGTACTGGAAGGTGAAGGCCTGCGCGAAGCGGGCCTCGCGTACCACGTGCAGGGTCTGCTCGAAGTCCTCCTCGGTCTCGCCGGGGAAGCCCACGATGATGTCGGTGGAGATCGCGGCGTGCGGGATGGCCTCCCGCACCTTGCTGATGATCCCCAGGAAGCGGTCCTGGCGGTACGAGCGGCGCATCGCCTTCAGGACGGTGTCCGAGCCGGACTGCAGCGGCATGTGGAGCTGCGGCATCACATTGGGGGTCTCGGCCATCGCCGCGATCACGTCGTCCGTGAAGTCGCGCGGGTGCGGGGAGGTGAAGCGGACGCGCTCCAGGCCCTCGATGTTCCCGCAGGCCCGCAGCAGCTTGGAGAAGGCCTCGCGGTCGCCGATGTCGGAGCCGTACGCGTTCACGTTCTGGCCGAGCAGGGTGATCTCGGAGACGCCCTCGGCGACCAGCGCCTCGATCTCGGCCAGGATGTCGCCGGGGCGGCGGTCCTTCTCCTTGCCGCGCAGCGCGGGGACGATGCAGAAGGTGCAGGTGTTGTTGCAGCCGACGGAGATGGACACCCAGGCGGCGTACGCCGACTCGCGCCGGGTCGGCAGCGTCGACGGGAACGCCTCCAGCGACTCGGCGATCTCGATCTGCGCCTCCTCCTGGATGCGGGCCCGCTCCAGGAGCACCGGCAGCTTGCCGATGTTGTGCGTACCGAAGACGACGTCGACCCACGGCGCCTTCTTCACGATGGTGTCGCGGTCCTTCTGGGCCAGACAGCCGCCGACGGCGATCTGCATGCCGGGCCGCTCCGTCTTCCGCGGGGCGAGCCGCCCGAGGTTGCCGTACAGCTTGTTGTCGGCGTTCTCCCGCACCGCGCAGGTGTTGAAGACGACGACGTCGGCGTCACCGTCGGAGCCCTCGGGCGCGCGGACGTAGCCCGCCTCCTCCAGCAGCCCGGAGAGGCGCTCGGAGTCGTGGACGTTCATCTGGCACCCGTAGGTGCGGATCTCATAGGTCTTGGACGCGCCCACGGCAAGGCTCCGGTCGATGCTGGTCATTCCTCCAGGGTAAGGGGGCGCCGGGCGAGCCCCGTCCCGAGCCGGTCGGGGAACGGACGGTGGGCGCTTCCGCCGTCCGAGTACAGGATCCCGGGCGATCGCCAACATGCCGGGGCGGTGCCGGGCGCGCACCCGGCGGGTGTGGAAAGTTGGCGCTTTCGAGAGCCCTCACGCGGGTGGTCCCACACGGCGGACGCAGAGGAGAACCATGTACGAATGGCTGCGGGAGACCATGACCGGCACGCTCCACCTGCCGGCCGACCTGATCCGGCCGGACGCCACGGTGGAGGAGGTCGGCCTCGACTCGCTCGCCGTGACGGAGCTGGTGCTCATCGCCCAGGACGAGCTCGGGATCAGCGTCGACGAGAGCCGGCTGCACGGCCTGAGGACGGTCGGGGACATCGCCGACTTCCTGCAGCGCCACACCCAGCCCGTCGCGGGCTGATGACCGGGCCGGCCGACGGGGTCGCCGCCTACCCGGCGGTGGACGAGGTCATTCGCGCCATGGAGGGCCCCGGCCAGGGGCACTACCTGCACATCGGTGCCGTACTGGAGCTGGACGGCCCCGTGCCGGAGCTCGCCGCCGTACGGGAGCACGTGCGGGGGCGCCTGCCGTTCCTGCCGCTGCTCGCCCTGTCCGTCGCCGGGGAATCCGGGGACTCCGGGGACGGAGGGCCGGACCTCGACCGGCACGTACGCGAACTGCGCGTGGAGCGGCGGGAGGCGGCGTACGACGCGCTGCTCAACGCCGCCGCGCCCTGTCCGCGGCGGCCCTGGGGGGTCTGGCTGGTGCACGGGTACGCGGAGAACCGGTTCCTGCTGTGCTACCGCGGGCACCACGGGCTGCACGACGGTGTGAGCCTGGCGTGGGTGATGCAGCGGCTCTTCCGTACGAAGCCGCCCGCCGGAGCGCTGCCCTCGGCGGGCGGTCCGTTCGCGCCGGCCCTCCCCGCGCGCGTGGGTGCCCACGCGCGCAACGCACTGGAGTCCGTACGGCTGTTCCTGCCGGCCTCTCGCCGGCCGCTGCTGGACGGGCCCCGGGAAGGGCGGCGGGTGCTGTCCGCCGTGACCGTGCCGGTGGGCCGGCTGCGGACGGCGGCCGCCGACCTCGGCTGCTCGGTCCTCGACATCCACCTCAGCGCCCTGTCGTACGCGGCACAGCGCGCGGACACCACCGGCTGGACCCGGGAGGGGCCGCGCGCACGCGGTATCGGTCTGCCCATCGCGCTGGGGCCGACGGGGTCCGCCACCACGGCGTGTCCCGCCTATCCGGGCAACCGCTTCTCCGTCGCCGTAGTGGACGTGCCGTGGGACGAGGCGGACTTGCGGCAGCGCGCGCGGCTGCTTTCCCGCCGTACCGCCCGCTACAAGGACCCCGCCCTCCGCTGGGCGAAGGGCGACGCGCTCGTACGGCTCGACGCGCGGCGCACGAAGAGCCTGTCGGAGCGGGTCTTCGCGCGCTGCGGGGTGCAGACCACGGTGCTCACGCAGACGGCCGACTTCGGGTTCGGCGGCTGCCGCGCCCTGAGCGTCACCGGGCTGAACTGCCTGCCCGCCCACTTCCCGTACCAGCCCGTGCTGACCACCTGGCGCTCCCAGGCCACCTGCGCGTTCACCGCCGACGCGGCCGTGCCGGCGGCGAGGGAGCTGGCGGAGTACTGGCGCGAGGCGCTGGACCGGCTGGCTCCGGAGGCGGCCGCCCCGGTGCCTTCGATCGGGAGGTAGTGCCCTGCGCGCCGATCCGCTGGGCGCTCTGGCCCGGCTCGTCCTCCGCTTCCCCGTCCGTACGCTCGTGCTGACCGTGTGCGCCCTGGTGGCGGCCGGGGTGGCCGGAGTGGGCGTGGGAGACCGGCTGTACCACGGCGGTACGACACCGCCCGGCGCGGAGTCGGCGCGGGCCGAGTACACGCTGTCCACGGCCTTCCGGAGCGGCGTGCCGACGGTCACGCTGGTGGCCACGGCGGCCGGGTCCGTGGACGACCCCGCGGCCCGCCGGGCCGGCACGCGGCTCGTGGCGCGGGCGCGCTCGCTGCCGAAGGTCGTGGCGGTGCGTTCGTACTGGACCGAGCGGCCGATCTCGCTGCGGGGCCGCGACGGGCGCTCGGCGCTGGTGCTGCTGCGGATCGCGACCAGCGAGGCCACCGCCCACCGGGACGTCGAGCCGCTGCTGCGCGAGCTCACCGGCCGCCACGGGCCGCTGGAGGTGGCCGCGACGGGGCCGACCCCGGTGGGGCTGGCCATCGAGCGGCAGAGCCGGATGGACCTCCAGCGCATGGAGCTGCTGGCGGCGCCGCTGACGGCCGCCGTGCTGGTGGTCGTCTTCGGGGGCGTCGTGGCCGCCGGGCTGGCCCTGCTGGTCGGTCTCGCCGCGGTGGTGGGCAGCGCGGCGGTGCTCAGCGGGCTCGCCGGCTTCACCACCGTCTCCGTGATCGCCCTGAACCTGACGACCGCGCTCGGTTTCGCCCTGGCGGTCGACTTCAGCCTCTTCATGCTGGCCCGCTACCGCGAGGAGCGGGAGCGGACGGCGAGCCTCCACGACGCGCTGCTGGAGACCGTGCGCACCACCGGCCGGACGGTGGTGTGCTCGGCCCTGACGGTGGTCGGCAGCATGGCGGCGCTGCTCGTCTTCCCGCTCGACATGCTCCGTTCCATCGCGTACGGAGGGATGGCCGTGGTGGCGCTCAGCGCGCTGCTGGCCCTCACCGCGCTGCCCGCCGCGCTGCTCCTGCTGGGGCCCCGCATCGACCGGCTGTCGCTGCGCCGCCGAGGCCGCCGCGCCGCGCGGGCGGCCGTCGCCGCACCGGAGAAGGGCCGCTGGTACCGGCTGGCCGACGGGGTGATGCGGCGGCCCGTTCCGGTCGTCGTCGTCCTGGGCACCCTGCTGGCGGCGCTGGTGCTGCCGTTCACCGAGGCCCGGTTCGGCACGTTCGACGACCGGGCGCTGCCGCAGGGTTCGCCGACGCGTGAGGCGACGGAGACGCTGCGGCGGGACTTCGACCACTACGCCGCCAACCCCGTGCAGGTGGTCCTGCCCGGCCTCGACGCGCACCGCGCGCGGGACGCCGCGGCGCTGGACGCGTACGCCCGCCGCCTGTCGCGGCTGGAGCACGTGAGCCGGGTGGAGGCGGTCACCGGCATCTACCACCACGGCCGGCTGCTCGGCCCCACGCACCCCCAGGTCGGGTACGCCTCCCCCGCCGGCTCCTGGGCCGCGGTCGTCACGGACGTCGGCCCGCACGCCGAGGAGGGCGCGGCGGTGGTGCGGGCGGTGCGGGAGGTCCCCGCGCCCGGGCCGGTCCTCGTGGGCGGTACGCAGGCGTGGCTCGCCGATCTGCAGGACAGCATCCGGGCGGGCCTGGTCCCGGCGCTGGTGCTGATCACCGTGGTCACCCTGGCGCTGCTGGCCTGGTGCACGCGGAGCGTCGTCCTGCCCCTGAAGGCGTTCCTGCTCAACGTCCTCAGTCTGAGCGCGGCCTTCGGGGTGATGGTGCTCGTCTTCCAGCAGGGCTTCCTGCGCGGCGTGCTGGGCGACTTCGCGGTGACGGGCGTGACCGACACCCTCGTGCCGATCCTGGTGCTGTGCGTGGCCTTCGGGCTGTCGATGGACTACGAGGTGCTGCTGCTGTCGCGTGCGGTGGAGGAGCACGCGGCGGGCGCCTCCACGCGGGAGGCCGTCGCGCGGGCCGTGCAGCGCACCGCCGGGTTGTTCACCGCCTCGGCCGTGGTCGTCATCGTCGTCATGGCGGCGCTGGCGGCCTCCGGGCTGCTGCTGCTGAAGGTGGTGGGCGTCAGCCTGGCCGTGGCGGTGTTCGTCGACGCCACCCTCATCCGGCTGCTGCTGGCGCCCGCGCTGATGGCGCTGCTCGGCAGCGCCAACTGGTGGCTGCCGTTCAGAAGGACACCGGCGGACGCGAAGCCCGAGCCGGAACCGGAGCTTGAGCCGGTGTAGCCGGTGTAGCCGGGGTGAGGGTGGTGGTGAGGTCCCCGCCCGTCCAGGACAGCGCGAGCCAGCCGTCCTCCGGGGAGCCCTCCAGGGCGACCACGCCCGTGTTGGGCAGCTCGTGCGCGGCGGCGAAGGGGACGGACACGTTGTGCGCCCGGGCGGCCGCCCACACGCGGATCGCCGACCCGTGGCCCACCAGCGCGGCGGTGGCGGCGCCCGAGGCGGCGGCCTCGGCGACGACGGCGTCGAAGCGGGCGAGGAACTCGGTTCCGTCCTCCCCGCCCGGCATGCGGGGCTCCGTCCGCCCGGCGGCCCAGGCGACGGCGACCGTGCGGTAGCGGGCGATCCCCTCGGCGTCGCGGCGGCCCTCCAGGACGCCGGCCTCGATCTCGCGGATGCCGTCCCGGACGCGCACCTCCAGCCCCCGCGCGGCGGCGAGCGGGTCGGCCGTCTGCCGGGCGCGCGTGAGGGTGGACGCGTACAGGACGTCGATGTCCTCGTCGGCCAGCGCGGCGGGCAGGGCGGCCGCCTGCCGCCGTCCCACCTCGTCCAGGGCGGCGCCCGGGGCCGCGGTGTCGAGGACGTGGGTCCGGTTGGCGTCGGTACGGCCGTGGCGGATCAGGAGCATGCGCATGGGCGGCGCCCTTCGAATCGGATCGTTGCGTCGTGCAGTCGGGTCGTGAAGTCGGCTGTTGAAGTCGGCTCTTGGGGGGCCGGGTCCTGGAGTCAGGTCTTGCTTCCGAGGAAGAGGTAGAAGGGCACGCGCGCCTTGAGGTACGGGACCCGGCCCAGCCGTTCGTCCAGCCGGACGGTGCCGAACCGCTCCCGGAGGTACGGGAGGTGGTCGGCGGAGAGGAAGACGTTGTTGTGGCTGAACCAGGCGGGCCACAGGTGCCGCCGCCACGCCGCGTGCCGTACCCCGCCGTCGGGCGGGTACTTGCGGGAGACGTAGAAGTCGCAGACCGCGATGGTGCCGCCCGGCCTGAGGAGGGAGCGGGCGTGGTCGACGGCCGCGAACCAGTCGGGCATCATCGTCAGCGCGTACGAGAACACGACGACGTCCACGGGCCCGTCCGGCGGCCGGTAGGCGGTGGCGCTCGCGTGGACGGTCTCCACGTTGCGCCAGCGGTTGCGGTGGATCCGTTCGCGCGCCACCTGCAGCATGGAGGCCGACACGTCCACGATCGTGATGCGCGCGCACGGCTCCCGGCGGTCGGTGTCGAGGTACTCGAGGTTGTTGCCCGTGCCGCCGCCGAAGTCGACCACGCGGCACCCGGGTTCGAGGGGCAGGGTCTCCATCAGGTCGCGGCGGCCGTGCAGCAGCCGGTTCTCGCGGAAGGCGTCGTAGAGGTGGGCGGTCGGCTGGTAGAGGGACTCCATGCGCTCGGCGGGCGTCGCGCCGTCGAGGCGTGGGAAGGCCATGTGGCGGACGATCCGCACATGGGAGCTGAGACGCAAAAAGCGCTCCCTTCGGGCGTCAGGCGTCAGGCGCCGGGCTTCACGGCAGGTCGGCGATGTGGAAGCTGCCGTACGTGTGGACGCGGTCCCGTTCGTGCAGCCGGGCGGCGAGTCCCGGGTGGCGGTCGAGCAGGTCGGGAAGGTGGTGCGTACGGCCCTCGTGGCGGACGCGCACCGGGTCCAGGTAGCGCGTGTGCAGGCCGGCACTGCGGTAGATCACGCGCGCGCCGGGCCGGGCCGCGTCGACGATGGCCTGCCACTCCTCCGCGAGCGCGGCCTGGTCGCACCAGCCCATCCAGTCCATGTGGTCCAGCAGGACGAACTTCGAGACCCCCGCCGCGGCCCCGGCCGGCGCCATGCCGGTCAGGCACGACGTGACCGTCGCCGTACGCACCTCCAGGCGGGGCAGGAGCTCGCGCAGCCGCCCGTAGTTGTGCGCCCGCAGGTACTCGGGGCAGCACGTGGGCGTGTAGGAACCGGTGATGTAGGTGCGCCAGAAGTAGTTGTCCGCGAGGGGCAGCCGGCCGAAGACCGCGTCGAAGCCGTCGTGGATGAGCTGTGCGGTGCCGCCGGGGTACTCCTCGATGATCTCGCGGCGCTGCTCCGGTGGTACGCCGACGAGGCTCAGCGCGAGCGGCTGCGCGGCCATGCGCGCCACGGTCCACAGCGGGCCCCGCAGCCGCGCTTCGTAGATCTCCCGCTGCTCGTCGACGGTCGGCGCCTCCAGCAGCGCGTCGAAGTGCCGCCCCACGCCCCGGAAGCGGCGCAGGAAGAGCATGAGGCACTTCGCCAGCAGGCCCGAGGTGCCGCGGTAGTAGAAGGAGCGGCGCCAGCCGCGGCCGGCGAAGGCGTCGATGTAGCCGTCCCAGAACCGGCGTGAGGGCGGCGACAGTCCGGCGCGCAGGGCGTCGCCGTACATCTCCCGCGCGCGGGGCGAACGGCCGGTGCCGAACAGTTCGAAGAACTCCGCGTGGTCCAGGCTCCGTACGGCGGCCGTCTTCAGCTCCAGCAGCGCGGTCTGGCGCGGGTTGACGTCGACCGCCGTGACCCGGCCGGCTCCGGCGAGCAGGTAGTCCAGGGCGTTGCAGCCGGCGCTGGTGATGACCAGGACGTGGTCGTCGGGCCCGAGGTCCAGTGCCGCGCGGTCGAGCGCCGGGTCCTCCCAGCACGCGTTGTACACGAGGTTGCGGTCGTGCAGCGCGGTGAACATCCGCCCGCTCAGCGCGCCGCCCGCGCGGGGCGCGGTCAGGGGAGGCCGGCGGGTCCCGGCGACGGGCGTCACGACGGCACCGGCAGATGAGTACGAGGCCATGGCACTCACCATGCGGGATGGAGGACGCCCGTCAGCGCAGAGGCACCGGGTTTCCCCCGCATGGCCGACCGCCGACGGTGACTCACTAGGCCGTGCGAGGGGCATGTCCTTCCTCGTCGGGCCGGTGCGTCCGCCGCACCGGCCGTCCTGGTGGACGATCGGGGCCCGCCGCACACGGGACGGGGGGACGGAACGGAGGGACAGGACCGCTATGGGAACGAAACCACGTCCGCGCGTGACACCGGCGGGGATCATGACCATCGCCGTGGCCGCGCTGGTCGTCGCCGGCTTCGTGGCGACGCGCGGCACGGGCGCCCGCAGGAGGCGTCGGCCGCATCCCCTGCTGCTCATTCCGACCGCGTAGGACGGCGTCCATGGCAACCACGAACCCCACCCGGTTCTACCGGCGCTCCGTCCTGCCGTACTACAAGCGGCTCGGCTCCCGCTGGGGCTACGCCATGCTCCTGGGGCGCACGCGGCACTTCGGGTGGTACGAGCCCGGCCAGTCGCCCTGGGGTTTCGCCGCCTCCATGCGGCGCATGGAGGTCACCACGGCCCGCGAGCTGGCGCTGCCCGCCGGCTCCCACGTCCTGGACGCGGGGTGCGGGGTCGGCGACGTGGCCCGGACCGTCGCGGCGGAGGGCGGGCTGCGGGTGACGGGCATCGACGGCATCGAGTCCGACGTCGCCCTCGCCCGCCGCCGTACCGCCGCCCGGGCCCCCGGGGAGGCGGCCCGCGCGACGCGGTTCCTGGTGGCCGACTACCACGCGCTGCCGTTCGCGGACGGCGCCTTCGACGGGCTCTACACCATGGAGTCCTTCGTCCACTCCGCCGATCCGCGCCGCGCGCTGGCGGAGTTCTTCCGCGTCGTACGGCCCGGGGGGCGGCTGGTGATGTCCGAGTACTCGCGGACCCCGAGCGCGGAGCTCACACCGCGGGCGGAGCGGGTCCTGACGGACGTCTGCGCGCTCGCGGCGATGCCGGGGATGATGATGCTGCCCCACGGCCGCCTGGAGGAGCTCCTGGGCGAGACGGGCTTCGCGGTCGAGTCCGTCACGGACGCCACCGCCCGCGTCCTGCCCATGCTGCGCGCCTTCTCCCTCCTCGGGAGGGTGCCGTACGCGGTGGCGCGCGGCGTGGGGCGCGGCCATGCGCTGGTGAACGCGATGAGCGGGGTCGAGCTGTACCGGCACCAGGAGACGTGGCGGTACCACATCACCACCGCCGTACGGCCCTGAGCGACCGCCGTACGGCCCTGAGCGCCCGCCCCCGGCCCGCCCGCGCGGAGGCGCCCTCCGTACGGGCGGGCCTGGCCATGACGGGAGCGGGCTGGCAGGATCGCGGCCATGGTCCAGGCCCTGTCCCGCATCAGCCGCCGCCGCGCCCTCGAAGGCGCGGCCGCGGCCCTCGTGGTGCTGGCGCTGTTCCTGTGGTGGTCGGCGCCGGACGAGACGGCGGCCCCGCGCGGCGAGGTCGCCTTCAGCACCGGCGTACCGAGCGGGGTCTACCAGCGCTACGGCGCGCTGCTGGAGGAGGCGCTCGCCCAGAACGTGCCGGAGGTGCGGATACGTCTGCTGACCAGTGAGGGCTCGCAGCAGAACCTGGTCCGGGTCGCGTCCGGGGAGGCGGACTTCACCATCGCGACGGCCGACGCGGTCGCCACGCACCTCCGCGACGGCCGGCCCGGCTCGAAGGGGCTGCGGGGCTGTGCGCGGCTGTACGACGACTACGTGCAGCTGGTGGTGCCGAAGTCGTCCACGGTGCGCTCGACGCGCGACCTGCGCGGGCTGCGGGTCGGGGTGGGGCAGCAGGGCTCGGGGGTGCGGCTGCTGGCCAACCGGATCCTCAAGGCGGCGGGGCTGGACCCGGAGCGGGACGTCGTGCCGATGTCCGCCGGCATCGACACCATGCCCGGCCTGCTGGAGACCGACCGGCTGGACGCCTTCTTCTGGTCCGGCGGCCTGCCGACCCACGCCGTACAGCGGCTGTCGGAGCGCTTCCCGGTCCGGCTCGTCCCGCTGGAGAAGGAGCTGGTGGACCGGATGCACGCGCAGGGCGGCACCAGCCGGTACTACCGCTCCGCCGTCATCCCCGCCGACGCCTACGCCCGGGTGCAGGCGGGCCGCCCGGTGGAGACCGTGGCCGTGGCGAACCTGCTGGTGACCACCGACCGTACGGATCCGGCGCTGGCGGAGGCGTTCACGCGTACGGTCATCCGCAGCCGGGACCGGATCGGGCGGGAGGTGCACCCGGCGCAGCTGGTGGACCTGCGTACGGCGATCTACACGGACCCGCTGCCGCTGCACGAGGGCGCGCGGCGCTACTACCTCTCCGTCAAGCCCTGACCACGGCCAGGGTCAGTGGGGGGCGCTGCGCGGCACGGTGACCGTGACGCGCAGACCGTGCGGCTCGTGATGGGCGTAGTCGATCGAGCCGCCGCCCGCCGCGAGCAGGGCGCGGGAGATGGACAGGCCGAGGCCGGAGCCCTTGACGTTCTGGTGGCGGTTGCTGCGCCAGAAGCGGTCGCCGATGCGGGCCAGCTCGTCGTCGGTCAGGCCCGGGCCGCGGTCGGTGACCACGACCGTGGAACGCTCCCCGTCGGCGGCGACGGTGACCGTGACCTCCTCTCCGGCCGGGGTGAACTTCAGTGCGTTGTCGATCACGGCGTCCAGGGCGCTGGACAGCGCGACCGGGTCGGCCCAGGCGGTCACGGCGGGCGTGGCCCCGGTCAGGTGGACGCCCTTCTCGTCGGCGAGCGCGCGCCAGGCGTCGAGCCGCTCGGCCGTCAGCGCGCCGATGTCGGTCAGCCGCAGGTCCGCGGAGGCGTGCTCGGCCAGCGCCAGGTCCAGCAGGTCGTCCAGGACCTGGGCCAGGCGCTTGCCCTCCGTGCGTACGGAGGCGATCTCCTCGTTGCCGGGGGGCAGTTCGAGGGCGAGCAGCTCGATGCGCAGCAGCAGGGCGGCGAGCGGGTTGCGCAGCTGGTGCGAGGCGTCGGCGACGAAGGCGCGCTGCTGCTCCAGGACCTCCTCGACGTTGTCGGCCATCTCGTTGAAGGAGCGGGCGAGGCGCCGCAGTTCGGGCGGGCCGCCGGCCGCGGCGACGCGCGAGTTCAGCCGCCCGGTCGCGATGTCGTGGGTGGCCGCGTCCAGGACGCGTACGGGCTTGAGCACCCACCCGGTGAGCCGGAACGCGGCGCCGACCGCCAGCAGCATGGCCGCCGACTCACCGGCCGCGATCAGCAGCCAGCCGTGCAGGATGCGCGAGCGCAGCGGCCCGGTCGGCGAGTCGGTGACCACGACGGCGACGACGTCCCCGTCCCGTACGACCGGCGAGGCGACCGCGAGGCGGGCGTTCGGCTGCCAGGGCAGGACCTGCGGCGGGTTGTGGCTGCGGCGGCCCAGCAGCGCCTCGCGGAAGGCGCGGCGGGGTTCGCCGTCCCCGGGGATGGTCCAGTTGTGGGGGGCGCGGGCCATGGCGGTGCCATCGCGGTAGAAGACGCCGGCGTGGATCCCGTACACCTCGTGGTAGCGGGCGAGCTCGCCCTCGAGGGTGGCCTTGCGTTCGTCGATGCCCGGTCCGCTCTCGGTGACGAACTGGGCGAGTGCGGCGAAGCGGGCGGTGTCGTCGATCCGGTCGACGACGACGGTCTGCTGGCGTGCGGCGGCGAGGCTGCCGGCGAGCGGGAAGCCGAGCGCGAGCAGCACGCCCGCCATGAGGACGATGAGGAGCGGAAGGAGGCGGGTGCGCACAGGGCGGGGGGGGTTACGCGGCCGGGGCGACCAGGCGGTAGCCGACGCCGCGCACGGTCTCGATGAGGGCGGGCATCCGCAGCTTGGCGCGCAGGGACGCCACGTGCACCTCCAGGGTGCGTCCGGTCCCCTCCCAGCTGGTGCGCCACACCTCGCTGATGATCTGCTCGCGGCGGAAGACGACGCCGGGGCGCTGCGCGAGGAGGGCGAGGAGGTCGAACTCCTTGCGGGTGAGCTGGATCACCGTGCCGTCCACGCTGACCCGGCGGGTGGGCACCTCGATGACGACCGGCCCGAGGTGCAGGGGCGGTGCCTCGCCGGGGACGCGGGCCGTGCCCTGTGGTCCGGGGCCTCCGGCGCCGTTCCCGCCGGCGTCCGTGCCCGCGCCCGCGCCCGCCGTGCCGTTGTCCGTGCCGGCGCCGCCGGTGCCCGTGGTGGCCGTACGGCGGCTGACGGCGTGGATGCGGGCGAGCAACTCGCCCGTGTCGTACGGCTTGACGACGTAGTCGTCGGCGCCGAGGTTCAGGCCGTGGATCCGGGAGCGTACGTCGGCGCGCGCGGTGACCATGATGACCGGGGCGGTGGTGAGCTTCCGGATCTTGCCGCAGACCTGGTAGCCGTCCTGGTCGGGCAGGCCGAGGTCGAGGAGCACGACGTCGAAGGGGCCGCGGGCGGTACCGGCGCCCGCGCCGCCGTTGCCCGGTGCGGCGGCGCCCGTGGCGAAGGCGGCGGCGGAGACGGGGGTGCCCGCCGCGGGGGTGCCGACCGTGGAGGTGCCTGCCGCGGCGGGCAGGACGGCCTGGAGGGCCTCCTCGCCGTTGCGGGCGTGCGTGACGTGGAAGCCGTGCTTCCTGAGGATGGCGGCGAGGGCCGCGGCGACGTGGTCGTCGTCCTCGACAAGCAGCAGTCTCATGGGCCCCCCTCCTGAAGGTGCGTACGCGTGGGTTACCAGGGCATGAACGCCGATGCCGGGCATGCCCGTCAAGAGCCTTCCGGCGGCACCGCGGTTTCCGTTACCCAGCCGTACTCAGGATGCCTGCCCCGCTCACCCTTGGTGTCCGGTCGCAGCCGGATCGTTATGCTCAATTTCAGCTCAGATGTAATGACGCTGGTCGCACCGCGTGCTTAATGTCCTCTCCAACCGAGGAGGACGGAGCAAGAAGCCGATGAGCGGAGTGTCAGTGACCAAGGGCGCGGAGGATGCCGCACCGACGGCGAGCGACCTGGTCGTGCTGAGCAACGTCAACAAGCACTTCGGCGCGCTGCATGTGCTCCAGGACATCGACCTGACCATCGCCCGTGGCGAGGTCGTGGTCGTCATCGGACCGTCCGGGTCCGGGAAGTCCACGCTGTGCCGCACCATCAACCGGCTGGAGACGATCGACTCCGGCACGATCACCATCGACGGCAAGCCGCTGCCCCAGGAGGGCAAGGAGCTGGCCCGGCTGCGCGCCGACGTCGGCATGGTCTTCCAGTCGTTCAACCTCTTCGCGCACAAGACCGTGCTGGAGAACGTCATGCTGGGCCAGGTCAAGGTCCGCAGGGCGGACAAGAGCCTGGCGGAGCGGAAGGCCCGGACGCTGCTCGACCGCGTGGGCGTCGGCTCGCAGGCCGACAAGTACCCCGCCCAGCTCTCCGGCGGACAGCAGCAACGCGTGGCGATCGCCCGGGCGTTGGCCATGGACCCGAAGGTCATGCTCTTCGACGAGCCGACCTCGGCGCTCGACCCCGAGATGATCAACGAAGTCCTCGAGGTGATGCAGCAGCTGGCGCGCGACGGGATGACGATGGTGGTCGTCACCCACGAGATGGGGTTCGCGCGCTCGGCCGCCAACCGCGTCGTCTTCATGGCGGACGGCCGGATCGTCGAGGAGGCGTCGCCGGAGCAGTTCTTCAGCAGTCCGCGCAGCGACCGGGCCAAGGACTTCCTGTCGAAGATCCTCCACCACTGAGGGCCAGGGCCAGGGCCACCGACGGCCGGGATCGCCGACGGCCGGGAGCACTGATGGCCGGGATCACTGATGGCCAGGATCTTCGTACGACACCTGGCGACCAACGAACCACGACTCAAGGGATGTTCACCATGAAGCTCCGCAAGACGGCGGCCGTGGCCGTCGCTGTGCTCGCGCTGACCGCGACCGCCTGCGGCGGCAAGGAGGGCTCCGCCGGCGACAAGCCGAGCGGTGTGCAGCCGGGCGCGTCGAACGCGCCGGCCCTGCCGAAGTACATCGTCGCCACGGACGTGAACCTCGACTCGCCGACCTTCAAGGCGGCCAAGGAGCGCGGCAAGCTGATCATCGGCTCCAAGGCCGACCAGCCGTACCTCGGCTTCGAGGACCAGGCGACGAAGCAGCGCTCCGGTTTCGACATCGAGATCGCCAAGATGATCGCCGCCGACCTGGGCTTCACCGAGAACCAGATCGAGTGGAAGACCGTCGACTCCAGCACCCGCGAGACGGCCATCTCCAAGGGCCAGGTCGACTACTACGTCGGTACGTACACGATCAACGACAAGCGCAAGGCGCTGGTCGGCTTCGCGGGCCCGTACTACAAGGCCGGCGCCGACCTCCTCGTGCGCAAGGACGAGACCTCGATCACCGGCCCGGAGACCGTCAAGGGCAAGAAGGTCTGCTCCATCAAGGGTTCCACCCCGCTGCAGGAGATCAAGAAGCCGCAGTACGGCGCCCAGGCCACCGAGCTCGCCAAGTACTCGGACTGCGTCCAGCAGCTGCTCACCAAGCAGGTCGACGCCCTCACGACGGACGACGCGATCCTCAAGGGCTACGCCGCGCAGAACCCGACCAAGCTGAAGGTCATCGGCAAGCCGTTCACCCAGGAGCCGTACGGCGTGGGTCTCAACAAGGACGACAAGGTCCTGCGCGAGGCGATCAACAAGTCGCTGGAGAACCGCGTCAAGGACGGCACGTACAAGAAGATCTACGAGGCGACCCTGGGCCTGTCCGGCTCCGCCTACACCGAGCCGCCGGCGATCGTCCGCTACTGAGCCGCTGATCGCCACAGCTCCGGCTGTGCCTGCTGTAGCGCCCCGTACGCGAGCGTGCCGGGCGCTACAGCCCTTGCTCACCCCCAGAGCTCACCCCCCAGAGCCGCAAAGACCGTTGACCGTAAGCCGCTGACCGCCGACGCGGAGACCTCATGAACGTACTGCTGGACTATTTCTCGGATTTCCGTGACGGCTTCATAGGAACCGTGTCGATCACCCTCGTCAGCTCGGTCATCGCGCTGGTGCTCGGCATCGTCATCGCCGGTTTCCGGGTCTCGCCCGTCCCGCCGCTGCGCCTGTTCGGCACCCTCTGGGTCACCCTGCTGCGGAACACGCCGCTGACGCTGCTGTTCCTGGTGACGACGTTCGTGGTGCCGGAGATCCTCTTCCCGGGTATGAGCCCCTTCGTCCTCGGCTCGATCGCCCTCGGCTGCTACACCTCCTCCTTCATCTGCGAGGCGGTCCGCTCCGGCATCAACACGGTGCCGCTGGGCCAGGCCGAGGCGGCCCGCTCCCTGGGCATGTCGTTCTCGCAGACACTGCGGCTGATCGTGCTGCCGCAGGCCACCCGGACCGTGCTGCCGCCGCTGAGCTCCATCTTCATCGCGCTCACCAAGAACTCGGCCATCGCGGGCGCCTTCAGCGTCACCGAGCTCTTCGGCTGGCAGAAGCTGGTGAGCGAAGAGGGCTACGACATCATCCCCATCTTCATCTGGGTCTCCCTCGCCTACCTGGTGGTCACGTTCTCCATCAGTGGGGTCTTCCGAGTCCTCGAGCGCCGCCTGGAGGTCGCCCGATGAGCGCCAGCGTTCTCTTCGACGCACCCGGCCCGAAGGCCGTCATCCGCAACCGCGTCTACGCCGTCATCGGCACCCTCGCCGTCGTGGGGCTGCTCGCCGTCACGATCGTGCGGCTGAGCGACAAGGGGCACCTCGCCCCCGAGATGTGGGACATCTTCAACTACGCGGGCATCCGGCAGAACATCGCCGACGCCATCCTCGCCACCCTCAAGGCGTTCGGCATCGCCGCCGTCGGCTCGCTGGTGCTCGGCGTGCTGCTGGCCGTCGCCCGGCTCTCCGACCACAAGCCGGTCCGGTGGCTGGCGACCGGCTTCATCGAGCTGTTCCGCTCCATCCCGCTGCTGATCACCATCTACGCCGTGTGGGTCGGTTTCCTGACCGACTACTCGATGTGGGCGCTGGCGGCCGGCCTGTCGATCTACAACGGCTGCGTCCAGGCCGAGGTGCTGCGCGCCGGCGTCAACGCCGTACCGAAGGGCCAGCGGGAGGCCGCGTACGCGCTCGGCATGAACAAGACGCAGGTCATGACGACCGTGCTGCTGCCGCAGGCCGTCCGGGCGATGCTGCCGACGATCATCAGCCAGCTGGTGGTGACCCTGAAGGACACCTCGCTCGGCTTCATCATCCTGTACCCCGAGCTGCTCCAGACGGCCCGGCTGATCGCCTCCA
Source organism: Streptomyces sp. NPDC045998 (assembly GCF_056430285.1). NCBI lineage: Bacteria > Bacillati > Actinomycetota > Actinomycetes > Kitasatosporales > Streptomycetaceae > Streptomyces > Streptomyces sp. NPDC045998. The sequence goes on along the minus strand of NZ_JBWKLJ010000011.1, from coordinate 34,453 downwards.
ACACGCAGGTCAACGGCATGTACCCGTACGTGTCGACGATCGTGGTCGTCGGCGCGATCTACGTGGCGATGTGCCTGGCGCTGTCGGCGCTGGCCACCTGGATCGAGAAGCGCGGGCGCCGCGCCAAGACCGGCATCGGGGTGGCGTCGGCGGCCGAGCCCGCCTCCGCCGCGGCCACGAAGGTACTGAGCCAGGACGCCGGTCAGGCGGGCGGCAACGCGGTCACCATGGGGATGCCTCCGGGCGGGGGCGACGGCGCCGGTGGGGCCGGCTCCTCGTAGGGCTGGACCGTATGGCTGGTGAGGGCAGTGGCGTCCGCGTCGCTGCCCTCGTCGCTTGACGCAAGCACCGGCAGTGGGTTGCATACGTAGTGTGATCACCTCGCGCCCGGCTCCGGCCGCTTGTCCCGCCCTTTTCGATGTGTGTGCTGTTCTCGGTGCTCGTGGGGTCGCTGGTCCTGGAGTCACGCCGTGGACCCGGTGATCGTGGTCGGCGCGGGCCCGGTCGGGCTCGCGCTGTCTCTCGCGCTGGCCGCGCAGGGCGTCCCCTCCGTCGTCCTGGACGAGGGCCCCGGCGAGGACGAACCCCGCGCGGCCCGGACCGCCGTGCTGCGTCCGGACACGGCGGCGTTCGTCGAACGCCTCGGGTGCACGACCGTACGGGCCGAGGGGACCCGCTGGAGCGGGTGGCGGTCGATGCGGCGCAAGCAGGAGACGCGGCACGTGCTCTTCGCGGAAGGCGCGGAACCGTTCCCCCCGGAGGAGGACGGTGACCCGGTCCCGCCGCTGCACATGGCGCAGCACGCCCTCACGCGCGGGCTGCGGGCGGCCATCGCCGCGCTGCCCCGGCGGGGTCTGGTGCGGGTGGTCACGCACAGCCGGGTGGACGCGGTCGAGCAGGACGCCGACGGCGTCACCGTGCACACGCGCGGGCCCGAGTCGACCTGGTGGCGCGGCGGTTACCTGGTCGGCTGCGACGGAGCCCGCTCCACCGTGCGCAAGCTGCTTGGGGTGCGCTTCCCCGGGCGTACGGCGGTCGAACGGCACGCCGTCGCCACCCTGCGCGCCGAACTCCCCTGGGAGGGCGAGGGGCTGCTGCACCGTCAGCCGCCGTGGCGCGGCGCGGGCGAGGAGGTGACGGCGCGGCCGCTGCCCGGCGGCGCCTGGCGGCTGGACTGGCTGCTGCCGCCGCGTGGCGACCTGGTGACGCCCGACGCGCTGCTCGCGCGGATCCGCGAGACGCTGGACGGCTGGTGCGGCCAGGCCCCGCCGTACGACCTGATCGACACGGGCGTCTACACGCTGCACCACCGGCTCGCCAAGCGGTGGCGCGTGGAGCGGGCCTTCCTCGCCGGGGACGCGGCCCATCTGCTGGGCGCGCTCGGTACGCAGGCGCTGGACGAGGGGCTGCGGGACGCCGACAACCTGGCCTGGAAGCTGGCGATGGCCTGGCACCACGGCGCCTCGGAGGCGCTGCTCGACAGCTACCAGGCCGAGCGGCGCACGGCGGTCGCGGCGCGGCTGCGAGCCGCCGACCAGTCGCTGCCGGTGCTCCGGGGTGCCGGCGGGCTCCGGACGTACCTGCGGGGCGGCGGGCACGACGCGCTGCTGACGGACGGCCACGTGGGGCGCGGGCCGCTCGGTGCGCCCCCCGCGTACCCGCACTCCCCCCTCGCACCTCCGTACGCCGAGGGGCACACGGCCGTGGGCACACCGCTGGGCGCGCCGGTCGCCGATGTGCGGGTGACGGCGCCGGAGGACGGCACGACCGGGCGGCTGCGCGACCGGCTGGGGCGCGGGCGTCTGCTGGTGGTGCTGGTCGCGCCCGGGACGGGCGTGTGGGACCGGCGGCACTGGATGACCGCGGGGGTGATGCCCCGGCTCGCGGCGGCGGTGGAGGCGCTGCCGGTCGCCGGTGAGCTGCTGGTCACGGAGGCGTATCCGGGGGCCGCCGCGCACACCGTGCTGCTGGTGCGGCCCGACGGACACCTGGCGGCGGCGTTCGCCGGGGTGCGGCCGGAGGAACTGCGTGCGGCGGCCGACGCGCTGCGGGGCGGGGCGCCGGAGGCGGCACGGCGCGACCGGACGACCGCGGACGCGGACGCCGACGCCGACGTGGCGTTCAGCCGCGGTTGACGGTCGATTGACCGTCACGGGCGTCCATGGTGTACTCCGGATCATGAACGGCACCGTGGTACGCCTGTGGCGGAGGGTCCATATGGACCTGCTCCGCTACGCGGGCTGCGTGTGTCGTCCGTCCTGCTGAACTCGCCTCCCTTCCCTGCGTACCCGCGGTGGGTCCATCCCGCGCGTACGCGCCTTCGCGACTTCCAGGACGGTTTCCCGTGCCCCAGCATGTCTCCTCCCCGCATGTCTCCTCCCCGCACGTCTCCGTGCGCTTGGCCGGCCGTGCCGCCGATCCCGCGGCGCCGAACGCCGCCGAGCTGCTCGACTTCGCCCGCCGTACCGCCGCCGACGCCAAGTTGATCGCTTCACTTCCGCTCGATCCGGAGGGCCGCACCTGGGTGCGGCTGGACGGGCCGGGAGGCAGCGAGGCGTGGCTCATCGGGTGGCCGCCGGGCTCCGGCACGGGGTGGCACGACCACGCCGAGTCGATCGGCGCGTTCGCCACCGCACGCGGTGAACTCCGGGAGCAGTCGCTCTCCGTACGGCTGCCCGCGGGCGGCTGGCGGTCGCTGGAGCTGACGGATGACGTCGACCGCCGACGGGTGCTACCGGCGGGACGCGGGCGCGCCTTCGGGCGGCACCATGTGCACGAGGTGCTGAACGAGTCGGCGACCGAACACGCCATCTCGGTCCACGCGTACTATCCGCCGCTGCCGCTGATCCGCCGGTTCAGCCGGACCGGCGCGGTGCTGCGGCTGGAGCAGGTCGAGCGTCCGGAGGACTGGCAGTGAGTACGGGCACGGGTGCGGGAACGGGCACGGGTACGGGCGCGGGTGCGGCTTCGGCTTCCGTGCGGGTGGGCATCGACGAGCTGCTGGAACGGGTCCGGGCGCACCTGGCCCGCGTGGCGCCGCGGGTGACGCCGCGCGAGGCGTGGGCGGCGGCCGCGGCGGATGACGCGCTGCTGGTGGACATCCGGTACGCGGCGCTGCGCGAACGCGACGGGCTGATCCCCGGGGCGCTGGTCGTGGAGCGCAACGAACTGGAGTGGCGCCTGGACCCGCGGGGCAGTCATCGCGTGCCGCAGGCGGTGAGCCACGACCTGCGGATCGTGGTCGTGTGCAACGAGGGCTACGCCTCCTCGCTGGCGGCCGCATCCTTGCACCAGCTGGGCCTCCACCGCGCGACGGACCTGATCGGCGGCTTCCAGGCGTGGCGGGCGGAGAGCCTGCCGGTCGAGTCGGTCCCGGCGAACGGGCCGTGACCGCCCGGAAGCGGGCCCGCCGGGAAGGGCTTGGTCACGAAAAGACCGGCCGAGGAGGGGCCGGCCGGGGAGGGACCGGCCGGGCGTGGCCCGATCAGGCAGGGATCGGTCGGGCAGGGAGCAGTCACGCAGGGATCGGTCAGGAGGGGTCGAACGGCAGGTCGTCCGTGTCCTCGCCCTCCTCCTCCAGGGCCTGGCGCACCACGCGCAGCGCCATGCCCTCGGAGTAGCCCTTGCGGGCGAGCATGCCCGCGAGGCGGCGCAGGCGGCGGTCGCGGTCGAGGCCGCGGGTGGCGCGGAGCTTGCGCGCCACCAGCTCGCGGGCCGTGGCCTCCTCCTGCTCGGCGTCGAGCTGCCCGACCGCCTCGTCGATCAGCTCGGCGTCGACCCCCTTGGTACGCAGCTCCCGGGCGAGGGCGCGGCGGGCCAGGCCCCGGCCGTGGTGCCGGGACTCCACCCACGCGCCCGCGAAGGCCGCGTCGTCGATGAGGCCGACGTCCTCGAAGCGCGAGAGGACCTCGTCGGCGACCTCGTCCGGGATCTCGCGTTTGCGCAGCGCGTCCGCGAGCTGCTTGCGGGTGCGCGGGGTCCCGGTGAGCAGGCGCAGGCAGATCGCCCGCGCCCGCTCAGCCGGATCCTGGGGCGACAGCTCCTGCTCGGCCCTCGACGAGTCGGCGCTGTCACCCGGCCATTCGGTACGGCGGGCCATGGGCTAGGCCTTGGCCGCCGTGGCCTTGGTCGCCTTGGTGGCCTTCGCCGCCGGAGCGGGCACCGACTTCGCGGTGTCGTCCGGGGCGGCCGCGACCGCCGCGTCCGCCGCGTCCGCGCCCGGCTCGGTCGCCGGGGTCTCCGGGCGGACGCCGACGCCCAGCTTCTCCTTGATCTTCCGCTCGATCTCGTTGGCGAGGTCGGGGTTGTCCTTCAGGAAGTTCCGGGCGTTCTCCTTGCCCTGGCCGAGCTGGTCGCCCTCGTACGTGTACCAGGCGCCCGCCTTGCGGACGAAGCCGTGCTCCACGCCCATGTCGATCAGGCCGCCCTCGCGGCTGATGCCCTGTCCGTAGAGGATGTCGAACTCGGCCTGCTTGAAGGGCGGCGCGACCTTGTTCTTCACGACCTTGCAGCGGGTGCGGTTGCCGACCGCCTCCGTGCCGTCCTTGAGGGTCTCGATGCGGCGGATGTCGATGCGCACGGAGGCGTAGAACTTCAGCGCGCGGCCACCGGTCGTGGTCTCCGGCGAGCCGAACATCACACCGATCTTCTCGCGGAGCTGGTTGATGAAGATCGCCGTGGTCTTGGACTGGTTGAGCGCGCTGGTGATCTTCCGGAGCGCCTGGCTCATCAGGCGGGCCTGGAGACCGACGTGCGAGTCGCCCATCTCGCCCTCGATCTCGGCACGCGGGACGAGCGCCGCCACCGAGTCGATGACGATCAGGTCGAGCGCGCCGGAGCGGACGAGCATGTCCACGATCTCCAGGGCCTGCTCGCCGTTGTCGGGCTGGGACAGGATCAGGTTGTCGATGTCGACGCCGAGCTTCCTGGCGTACTCGGGGTCGAGGGCGTGCTCCGCGTCGACGAACGCGACCTGGCCGCCGGCCTTCTGCGCGTTGGCCACGGCGTGCAGGGTCAGGGTCGTCTTACCGGAGGACTCCGGGCCGTAGATCTCCACCACACGGCCGCGCGGCAGGCCGCCGACGCCGAGCGCCACGTCGAGCGCGGTCGAGCCGGTCGGGATGACCTCGATGGGCTCCCTCGACCGCTCGCCCATGCGCATCACAGCGCCCTTGCCGAATTGCCGTTCAATCTGTGCGAGAGCGGCGTCGAGCGCCTTCTCGCGGTCGGTACCTGCCATGGGTTCCACCCGGTTTGCTTGTGTCGATCGCTTCACGTCAAAGACGCTAACCCCTGCCACTGACAATGGGCCCCGCCATCCCTCCGGCCTGTGGATAACTCTGTGGACAACTCCGTGAACAGCGTCACGTACCCCCGGAATTCCGGGCCGGAACCCCATAAGAATGGATGTTCGATTTTAGTGTCAAGCGCGCCGCGCCGGACCCGGCTCAGGCACCGTCGCGCGGCGGAGCCTGGTCGGGGAGGCGGGGCGAGGCGGGCGGGTTCTCGTCGCCTGCCTGCTCCTTCTTGGCCCGCAGCGCCCGCTGCACCCTGGCCAGCACCAGCTCGCCATGGCGCCGGTGGCCGTGGACGCGCGGGTCCTCCGTCACGTCGTACCGCTTCACATAGGCCCCGAGGAACGCCTGGAGGGTGGCGACCGCCGGGATCGCGATGAGCGCCCCGACCGCGCCCAGCAGCGCCGTGCCGGCGACCACCGACCCGAAGGCGACCGCCGGGTGGATGTCGACGGTCCTGGCGGTGAGCTTGGGCTGCAGCACGTAGTTCTCGAACTGCTGGTACACCACCACGAACGCCAGCACCCACAGCGCGTACCAGGGGTTCTCGGTGAAGGCGATGAGCATCGGCAGGGCGCCCGCCAGGTACGTGCCGATGGTCGGGAGGAACTGCGACACCAGGCCCACCCACACCGCCAGCGCCGGCGCGTAGGGCACGCTCAGGAACTCCAGCAGGACGTAGTGCGCCAGACCGGAGATCAGGGCCATCAGGCCGCGCGAGTAGAGGTAGCCGCCCGTCTTGTCGACGGCGATCTCCCAGGCGCGCAGCACCTCGGCCTGCTTGGCCGGCGGGAGTACGGAGCACAGGGCCCGGCGCAGCCGGGGCCCGTCGGCCGCGAAGTAGAACGAGAACAGGAAGATAGTCAGCAGCTTGAACAGCCCGCCGAGCACGGTCGCGGAGACGTCCAGCACACCGCTGGCGCTGTTCTGGACGTACTTGCGCAGCCAGTCGGAGCGCAACAGGCTGTCCTGGACCTCGACCCGGGACAGCTCGGTGTGGAAGGTGTGGTTGCTCCAGTTGATCAGCGAGTCCAGGTAGCGGGGGAAGTCCTCGACGATCTCGATGATCTGCCCCGCCAGCATGGAGCCGAGGAGCACCACGAACCCGACGCCGACGGCCACGACCGCGAAGAACACCAGGAAGGTGGCGAGGCCGCGGCGCATGCCGCGGGCCGCCATCCGCCCGACCGCCGGCTCGACCGCCAGCGCCAGGAAGAAGGCGATCAGGATGTTGATCAGCAGGCCGATGAGCTGGTGGAAGGCCCAGCTGCCGAGCTGGAAGCAGGCGTAGAGGGCCAGGGCGAGCACCATCGCGCGTGGCAGCCAGCGGGGCATACGGCCGCCGGCCGGGGGTGGGGCGGACTCTTTCCCGGTCGGGGGCACGGTGGTCGTCGTCTCGTTCTCGTCAGTCGGGGCCACGGGGCAAGTCTCGCGTACGGCTCGGACAACCGGCGTATGCCCCGGGAATCCCCGGCGATGCGCGTCAGCGCTTGTCCGCGGGGACGCCCACCGCCTCGCAGACCGCCCGCCACACGTCCTTGGCCTCCCAGCCGGCCCGCAGCGCCTCGTGCACCGTACGACCGCCGAGTTCGGACATCACGTGGTCCCGCGCGAAGGACTCGGCGTACGCCGAACCGAAGTGGTCCGCCATGCGCTCCCAGAAAATCGTCAACCGCATGAACCCAGTATCCCGCTCCTGAGAGTGCAGCCCTGTCCGCACTGCTTGCCGAAAGCCCTTTCCGCCCTACCGTCGGAACATGGCTGGAACTCCCCTCGCTGGAACTCCCCTCGCCGGGGCCCCGCTCGCCGGAACCCCTCTCACGCGCGCCGAGCACTTCGTCTGGCTGACGGCCCGCGTGCTCGAACAGCGGCGCTTCGCGTACCACTTCCTCGGCGGCGGCGCCGACGCGGTCGAGGCCGCCCTCACCGCGTACCTCAACGAGGACGGCGGTTACGGGCACGCGCTGGAGCCGGATCTGCGCGGCCCCGTCAGCCAGCCCCTGCACACGGCGCACGCGCTGCGGGTGCTGGACTCCATCGGCCGGTGCGGCGGGATGCGCGTGGAGCGCGTGTGCCGCTACCTGACGGGGGTGTCCACGCATGACGGCGCGCTGCCCGCGCTGCACCCCTCCGTGCGGGGCTATCCGATCGCGCCGTTCCTGCCGGTCGTCGACGACCCGCCCAGCGACCTGCTGGCCACCGGGCCGGTGGTGGGGCTTCTGCACCGGAACCAGGTGTGGCACGCGTGGCTGTTCCGCGCCACGGACTTCTGCTGGGCCGCGGTCGAGGGGCTGGAGAAGTCGCACCCGTACGAGATCCAGGCCGCCGTCGCGTTCCTGGACGGCGTCCCGGACCGGGCCAGGGCGGAGGCGGCGGCGGACCGGCTGGGCCGGTCGGTGCGGGAGCAGCGGCTCGCGGTGCTGGACCCGGCGCGCGTCGGGGACTTCCCGCTCCCGCCGGGGTACGCGCCGGGCGAGCACCACTTCCCGCACGACTACGCGCGGGTGCCGGACTCCCTGGCCCGGCGCTGGTTCACGGACGAGGAGATGGCGCGCTCGCTGGACCACCTCGCCGCCGAGCAGCGGGAGGACGGGGGCTGGCCGATCCGCTGGCGCGAGTGGGCCCCGGGGACGGCCCTGGAATGGCGGCCGATCGTGACCATCGAGGCGCTGCGGACGCTGCGCGCGTACGGCCGCCCGATCGGCTGAACCGGCGCCGCCGGCCGCCGTACGGAGGGGCTGGCGCGGGGCCGACCGTACGGAGGAGCCGGCCGTACGGAGGGGCCGGCGTCAGCCGCCCAGGGCCCGTACCACCGCCGTCACCGCCACCGCGGCGGCGACCACCACCAGGAAGGGCGCGCGCAGGACCAGCGCGAGCGCCGCGGCCGCGAGGCCGGCACCGCGCGCGTCGACGACCAGGGAGCCGCCCGCGCTGAAGGTCTGCTGCGCGGTCAGGGCGGCCAGCAGGGCGACGGGCAGCAGCGCGGACAGCCGCTGGACGAGCGGCCTCTCCAGGGTCGCGGCCGGGACGAGGAGACCGGTCAGTTTCAGCAGGTAGCAGCCTGCGGCGGTGAGGCCGATGGCGATCCAGACGCTCAACGCTCCGCCCCCCGCCGTCCCGGGCGGTCGCCGAGCGCCCCGCGCCCCTGGAACCACAGCACGGCCGGTGCCGCGAGCGCCGCGACGAGCACCGGCACCCCCGCGGGCAGCAGGGGCAGGGACACGAGCCCCAGCACGACGGCGAGCCCGGCGACGGCCCGCTCGGTGGCCGTACGGAGCATGGGCGCGAGCAGGGCGAGGAAGACGGCCGGTCCTGCGGCGTCCAGACCCAGGGCGTTGGTGTCGCCGATGGCCTCGGCCCCCAGGGCGCCGAGGAACGTGGTGAGGTTCCACAGCACGTACAGGGTGAGCCCGGTGACGGTGAAGCCGATCCGCGCGGCACGGCGCGTGGGCTGGGCGAGGGAGACGGCGGCGGTCTCGTCGATGACCCAGTGGGCCCCGAGCGGGCGTACGAGGCGGGGCAGGGCGAGCAGCTGGGACAGGCGGAGCCCGTAGAAGGCGTTGCGGGTCCCCAGGAAGAAGGCGCCGGCCGCCGCGGTGAACGGGTTCCCGCCGGCCGCGAGCGCCCCCACGAGCGCGAACTGCGAGGCGCCGGTGAAGACCAGGAGGCTGAGCGCGCAGGTCTGCAGGAGGGTCAGCCCCGCGCCGGCCGACGTCACGCCGAAGGCGAAGCCGGACAGGCCGACGGCCAGCCCGACGCCGAGCGCGTCGCGGACGACGGCGCTGTCGGCCTTGCCCATGGGCGGTGCGGCTGTCGGCTGTACCGGTTCTCCGGTGTCTCTGGTGAGTGCTGTCTGTTCTGCCACGCCCGGGACGCTACGGGCGGGGGTCGTTCCCGGTCTTGTACGTTCTTGCGCGTTCGCGCTGGTAGGCGCCCGGTGGAACGCCGACGATGCGCGTGAAGTGCCGGTTCAGGTGCGGCTGGTCGGTGAAGCCGACCGCGACGGCGGCGGCCGCGGGCGCGGTGCCGGCCTCCAGGAGGTCACGGGCGGCACGCACGCGCGCGTTGGTGAGCCAGGTGTGCGGCGGCATGCCGTAGGCGGCCTTGAAGGCCCGCAGCAGGGCGAACGGGCTGGTGCCGAGTTCGCGCGCGAGCTGCTCCAGGGAGGGCGGCTCCGCCATCCGCGCCTGGAGGAGCTCCCGGGCCAGGGACGCCGTGCGGGCCCCGGCGGCGAGCGGCGCGCGGGCGGGCAGCGTCTGGCCGTGGCGGTGCAGCAGCCGGGCTATGGCGACGCGCAGGAGACTGTCGGCGGCCAGCGCGTTGCCCTCCTCGGCCGCCCGGTGCACGGCGCGGACGAGCCGGGCGGTGTCCTCGTCCTCGACGATGGTCTCGGCGAAGCCGGGCGTACCGCGCAGCGTGGTCTCCTCCGCCGCGATCCCGGCCACCAGGGCGGACGACGGGTAGAGGGTCGCGTACGACCAGCCTTCGGGTGCCCCGGCGTGCGCGGAGTGCGGCACCTCCGGGTTGATCATGACGACGGTGCCGGGGCGGGCGCGGATCGTGCCCTCCGGCATGACCACGTCCTCGGCCCCGCGGCGGACCGCACCGAGGACGAACCCCTCGTGGCTGTGGCGCGCGAAGGTGTGGCGTACGTAGCGCGCCCGGAGGAGGTCGAGCCCGGGCACTCCGGGGTAGTTCCAGTGCCTGGCCCACTCGCCGTCCCGGTCGCCGCCCCGCTCACCGTTCCGCTCGCTCGCCATGATTCCATTCTGCGCCCGTCCGCCCGCCTACCGCGTCCGTCCGTACGCCTCCTGCATCCGTCCGTAACGCCTCCGACCTGCGCGTCCATGGCGCGGACGGGCGTGCGGCCCCGCCGCCGGGCCGGATTGTCAGTGGCGGGGTGCACGATGGTGGACATGGCCAGGACTGCGCTCGACTCCTTCTCCCCCGCGACCCGCGCCTGGTTCACGGGGGCCTTCAGCGCGCCCACCGCCGCGCAGGAGGGCGCGTGGCGGGCGATCGGCGCGGGCTCGGACGTGCTGGTGGTGGCGCCGACCGGTTCCGGCAAGACCCTGGCCGCGTTCCTCGCCGCGCTGGACCGGCTCACCGCCACCCCGCCGCCCGCGGACGCCAAGAAGCGCTGCCGGGTGCTGTACGTGTCGCCGCTCAAGGCGCTCGCGGTCGACGTCGAGCGCAATCTGCGCAGTCCGCTGACCGGCATCCGCCAGGAGGCGGTCCGGCTGGGGCTGCCCGAGCCGGAGGTGCGGGTCGGCATCCGCTCCGGTGACACCCCGGCCGCCGAACGGCGCTCGCTGGCCACCCGGCCGCCGGACATCCTGATCACCACGCCCGAGTCGCTGTTCCTGATGCTCACCTCCGCGACCCGGGACGCCCTGTCCGGCGTCGAGACGGTGATCCTCGACGAGGTCCACGCCGTCGCCGGTACGAAGCGGGGCGCGCACCTGGCCCTGTCCCTGGAGCGGCTGGACGAGCTGCTGCCGCGGCCGGCGCGCCGCATCGGCCTGTCGGCGACGGTGCGCCCGGTGGACGAGGTGGCCCGCTATCTGTCCCCGCAGCGGAAGGTGGAGATCGTCCAGCCGCCTTCCGGCAAGGAGTTCGACCTCTCCGTCGTCGTCCCGGTCGAGGACCTCGGCGAGCTCGGGGGCTCCCCCGCCACGGACACGGACCAGGCCGAGCGGCCGTCGATCTGGCCGCACGTCGAGGAGCGGATCGCCGACCTCGTACAGGCGCACCGCTCGACGATCGTCTTCGCCAACTCGCGTCGGCTGGCCGAGCGCCTGTGCAACCGGCTCAACGAGATCGCCTACGAGCGCGCCACCGGAGAGGCCCTCCCCGAGGACCGGTCACCGGCCGAGCTGATGGCCCAGTCGGGCGCGGCGCGGGGCGCCCCGCCGCTGCTGGCCCGGGCGCACCACGGGTCGGTCTCCAAGGAGCAGCGTGCCCTGGTCGAGGAGGACCTCAAGGCGGGCCGCCTGCCCGCCGTGGTCGCCACCTCCAGCCTGGAGCTGGGCATCGACATGGGCGCGGTGGACCTGGTGGTCCAGGTCGAGTCGCCGCCGTCCGTCGCCTCGGGCCTCCAGCGCGTGGGCCGGGCCGGGCACCAGGTGGGCGCGGTGTCGACCGGTGTCGTCTTCCCGAAGTACCGCGGTGACCTGGTGCAGGCGGCCGTGGTCACCGAGCGGATGCGCAGCGGCTCCATCGAGTCGATGCGCGTCCCGTCCAACCCGCTGGACGTGCTGGCGCAGCAGGTGGTCGCCATGGTCGCCCTGGACACCTGGCAGTTCGACGACCTGCTCGCGGTGGTGCGGCGCGCGGCGCCCTTCGCGTCCCTCCCGGAGTCGGCGTTCACGGCCGTCCTGGACATGCTCGCCGGCCGCTATCCCTCCGACGCGTTCGCCGAGCTGCGCCCGCGCGTGGTGTGGGACCGGATCGCCGGCACCATCACGGGCCGGCCGGGGGCGCAGCGCCTCGCGGTCACCTCGGGCGGCACGATCCCCGACCGGGGCCTGTTCGGGGTGTTCCTGGCGGGCGCCGACCCGAAGAAGGGCGGCGGCCGGGTCGGGGAGCTCGACGAGGAGATGGTGTACGAGTCGCGCGTGGGCGACGTGTTCACGCTCGGCACCTCCTCGTGGCGGATCGAGGACATCACGCGCGACCGGGTGCTGGTCTCCCCCGCCCCGGGCGTGCCGGGGCGGCTGCCGTTCTGGAAGGGCGACCAGCTGGGCCGGCCCCTGGAGCTGGGCCGCGCGGTGGGGGCCTTCCTCCGCGAGGTCGGCTCGCTGGAGCCGGACGACGCCCGGCTGCGCCTGGTGGCGGCGGGCCTGGACGCGTGGGCTGCGGACAACCTCCTGGCGTACCTGGACGAGCAGCGCCGCGCCTGCGGTCACGTCCCGGACGACCGCACCATCCTGGTGGAGCGGTTCCGCGACGAGCTGGGCGACTGGCGGGTGGTGGTCCACTCGCCGTTCGGCGCCCAGGTGCACGCCCCCTGGGCCCTGGCTCTCGGCGCCCGCCTCTCCGAGCGGTACGGCATGGACGCCCAGGTGATGCACGCGGACGACGGCATCGTGCTGCGGCTGCCCGACGCCGACCTGATGGGCCTGGACCTGCTCGACCCGGACCCGGCATCCACGCCCGCGCCCGGTCTGGAGTACGACAGCGAGCAGGCCCCGGTCGGCGCCGCCGACGTCGTCTTCGACAAGGCCGACGTCGGCCAGGTCGTCACCGACCAGGTGGGCGGCTCCGCGCTCTTCGCCTCCCGGTTCCGCGAGTGCGCGGCCCGCGCCCTGCTGCTGCCGCGCCGCAACCCCGGCAAGCGCACCCCCCTGTGGCAGCAGCGCCAGCGCGCGGCCCAGCTGCTCCAGGTGGCGAGCGAGTTCGGCTCGTTCCCGATCGTGCTGGAGGCCGTCCGCGAGTGCCTCCAGGACGTCTTCGACGTGCCGGGCCTCCAGGAGCTGATGGGCGACATCGAGTCGCGCCGCGTCCGCCTGGTCGAGGTCACCACCCCCGAGCCGTCCCCCTTCGCCCGCTCGCTCCTCTTCGGGTACGTCGCCCAGTTCCTGTACGAGGGCGACTCCCCGCTCGCCGAGCGGCGGGCGGCCGCCCTGTCCCTGGACTCCCGGCTGCTGGCCGAGCTGCTGGGCCAGGCGGAGCTGCGGGAGCTGCTCGACGCGGACGTCCTGACCGAGCTGGAGCGCGAGCTGCAGTGGCTCGCCGAGGACCGCCGCGTCAAGGACGTGGAGGGCGCCGCCGACGCCCTGCGCGTGCTCGGCCCGCTCACCGACGCCGAGCTGGCGGAGCGCGGCGCCGACCCGGCGTGGGCGCAGGACCTCGCCAGGACGCGCAGGGCGATCCGCGTCCGTATCGCCGGGGCCGATCACTGGGCGGCCGTCGAGGACGCGGGCCGGCTGCGCGACGCCCTGGGCACCGCGCTGCCGGTCGGCGTCCCGGAGGCGTTCACCGAGCCCGTGAAGGACCCGCTCGGCGACCTCCTCGCCCGGTACGCCCGCACGCACGGCCCGTTCACGTCCTCGCAGGCCGCCGCACGCTTCGGTCTGGGCGTCGCCGTCACCGACGGCGCGCTGCACCGCCTGGCCGCGAGCGGGCGGGTCGTCCAGGGCGAGTTCCACCCTTCCGGCATCGGCCAGGAGTGGTGCGACGCCGCCGTTCTGCGCCGCCTGCGCCGCCGCTCCCTGGCCGCCCTCCGCCACGAGCTGGAGCCGGTCCCGCCGGCCGCCCTGGCGACCTTCCTGCCCCAGTGGCAGCACCTCGGGAGCAGCAGCCTGCGCGGGATCGACGGGCTGGTCCGCGCCATCGAGCAGTTGCAGGGCGCCCCGGTCCCCGCGTCCGCGCTCGAAAAACTGATCCTGCCCTCCCGCGTGGCGCACTACGCGCCCACCCTCCTCGACGAGCTCACCACCACGGGCGAGGTCCTGTGGGCCGGGGCCGGGGCGCTGCCCGGCAAGGACGGCTGGGTCTCGCTCTACCTCGCCGACGCCGCCCCGCTCCTCCTGCCCCCACCCCACCCCCTGGAGCTCACGGCCCTCCACGAGTCGATCCTCACGGCGCTCTCCGGCGGCTACGGCCTGTTCTTCCGCCAGATCGCCGACCAGGTCCGCGCCACCACCCATCCCGACACCACCGATCCGCAGCTCGCCGACGCCTTGTGGGACCTGGCCTGGTCCGGCCGGCTCACCAACGACACCCTCGCGCCGCTGCGCGCCCTTCTCGGCTCGGGCCGTACGGCGGGCGCCACCGCCCACCGTGCCAAGCGCACCGTCCCGCGCGGCCGGTACGGCACCCTCACCGCGGCCGCCCGCCCGACCGGCCGTGCCGCCTCCCGTTCCGGCCCGCCGACCGTGAGCGGCCGCTGGTCACTGCTGCCGCCCGCCGAGCCGGACCCGACGCACCGCGCCCACGCCCTGGCCCGCACCCTGCTGGACCGGCACGGCGTGGTCACGCGCGGCGCCGTGGCCGCCGAAGGCGTGGAGGGCGGCTTCTCGGCGACGTACCGCGTCCTCTCGGCGTTCGAGGACAGTGGGCAGGCGCGCCGCGGCTATGTCGTCGAGGGCCTGGGCGCCGCCCAGTTCGCGATGGACGGCGCGGTCGACCGCCTCCGCGCGGCGGCGACCGCGCGCGACCGCGCCGAGCCCGGCGCCGCCCCGCGCGCGGTGGTCCTCGCCGCCGCCGACCCGGCCAACGCGTACGGCGCCGCCCTGTCCTGGCCCGAGCCCCCGACGGGCGCCGGGCACAAGCCGGGCCGCAAGGCGGGCTCCCTCGTCGTGCTCGTCGACGGCGAGCTCGCGCTCTACATGGAGCGCGGCGGCAAGAGCCTGCTGTCCTGGTCCACCGAGCCGGAGGACCCGGTCCTGCGGGCGGCGGCCGAGGCGCTGGCCGAGGCCGCCCGCGCGGGCGCCCTGGGCACCGTCACCGTGGAGCGGATCAACGGCACGGCGGCCCTGACGTCGCCGCTGTCCCGCGCCCTGGAGGCGGCCGGTTTCCACGCGACCCCGCGAGGCCTGCGGCTGCGCGCGTAGCAGCCGCGAGCGCACCGGCCGCCGGCACTGGCCCATCATGGAGACATGCCCGAAGGAGACACCGTCTGGCTGACCGCCCGTCGCCTGCACACCGCCCTCGCGGGCAGGCTCCTGACGCGCTCCGACCTCCGCGTCCCCAAGCTGGCCACCGCCGACCTGACCGGCCGTGAGGTCCTCGGCGTCACTCCGCGCGGCAAGCACCTGCTCACCCGCATCGAGGGCGGGCTGACCCTGCACTCCCATCTCCGGATGGACGGCTCATGGCGCGTCTTCGCGGCCGACGAGCGCTGGCGCGGCGGCCCCGCCCACCAGATCCGGGCCATCCTCGCCACCACGGCCCACACCGCCGTCGGCTACCGCCTGCCCGTCCTAGACCTCATCCGTACCAGCGACGAACACACCGTCGTAGGCCACCTGGGCCCCGATCTCCTCGGCCCGGACTGGGACTTCGAGGAAGCCGTACGCCGTGTGTGCGCCGACCCGGCGCGGCCTCTCGGCGAGGCGCTGCTGGACCAGCGGAACCTCGCCGGCATCGGCAATGTCTTCAAGTGCGAGCTCGCCTTCCTCGCCCGCGTCACCCCCTGGCTCCCCGTCGGCGACCTGCCGCCCGGCGTGCCCGAACGGCTCGTCGCCACCGCCCACCGCCTGCTGGAGGAGAACAAGGAGCGCGTCGAGCGCCGCACCATGCCGGGTTCACGCCCCGACCAGAAGGTGTACGTCTACGGCCGCAGGCACCAGCCCTGTTACCGCTGCGGCGCCCCGATCCGCTGGGACGACCGGCACGAGCGGATCTCGTACTGGTGCCCCGGATGCCAGAAGGGCCCCGGCCCCGAGGCCGCCGCCGGCAGGTGACGCCTTCTCGGCGCCGGAGCGCGTCACGCGCGCGAACGGCCCCACCGCACCGTCCTGGTGAACCTCAAGGCCCTGGACCCCTTGGAGGCCCTGCGCGTCGGCGGTGACGCGGCGTGCACCGGCAGGAGACTGAGCCCCCATCCGCCGGCCGCCACGGCACCCTCCACGACGCCCGCCTGACCCGGCGCCAGGGCAAGTCGCAGCACCGCCCAGCACCACAGTCCGCCCAGCACCAGCGCCAGCGTCACCCGCCCGGCCGTCACCAGCCGCGCGCCCACCCGCCGTTCGGGTATTGGGCGCCCGGGGCCCCGTTGTCCAGCCACCTGCAGTCCGCCCGCCGGTAGTCCAGCCGCCGCCGACCGCCGTTCGGGTATCGGCCGCGAGACCCGTCGCCGTACCATGGCCGCCTCCTCCGGTCGACGCTAGACCGGCCGGTCAACCGGCGGGAGGGGCGTACCGGTGCGCGCCTCCCGCGCGCACCCGGCAGCCCTCACGCGCTCCTCGCGCTCCGCCGGCGCCGTACCGCCTGTAACGCCCGTACCGCCACGCGCGCGTAATCCGGCTCCGCGCCGCTTACACACTGTCCGCCTGGCGGCTCTCGGCCTGGAACATCCACCCGTGCTTCTCGAGATCGGCGGTCAGCGCGATCAGCAGGTCCTGCGTCACCGGGTCCGGCTCGTCGGTCGCGGCGATGCGCTCCCGCATCCGTCCGACCACGGTGACGAGCGCGTCCACCATGATCTTCACCGCGTCGTCGTCCTTGATCCAGCCCGTCGGTACGTTCCCGATGGCGCTGCTCGAAGCGACCGACGAGGCTCGCCCGTCCGGGTTCACGCCCAGCGTCGAGGCACGCTCCGCCACGATGTCGGCGTGCTGGCGCGCGGTGGCCACGACCTCGTCGAGCTGGAGGTGAATGGAGCGGAACCGCGGTCCGACAACGTTCCAGTGCACCTGCTTGGCCACCAGGGACAGGTCCACCACGTCCACCAGCGCCCCCTGCAGGGCTTCGCCGACCACCTTGAGGTCGGCGTCGGGCAGAGAGCTCTTCACGACAGTCATTCCGAATCCTCCGTTCGAGCGCGCGGCTGTAGGCCCACACGCCTTGTCCACCATGACACATATGACCTGAAACGGGCATTCGGAGTAAACGAAAGCCCCGGTCGGCACTCGGGTACCCGACCGGGGCTCAGCTCAAAACGCTAGCTCGCTCTCAACACGAGCGCGCGCTCAGGCGGCGACGACGTCCACCGCCTCGGCGGGCGCCTTGATGGTCACCCGCTCCGTCGGCACGCCCGCCACCGACGTCACGGACACAGAGTTGAGCATGGGACGCACTGGTGCCGGCACCGGCTCACTCGCCGCTGCCGATTCCGCCAGCTCCGCCAGCGAGAGCTCGTCGCTCACCTCTCGCATGAGCTCGGACATCCGTACGTCAAGCGCGTCGCAAATCGCGGAGAGCAGCTCGGAGGAAGCCTCCTTCTGCCCCCGCTCCACCTCGGAGAGATAGCCGAGCGAGACTCGGGCGGACGAGGAGACTTCGCGCAGAGTACGGCCCTGGCGTTGGCGCTGCCGACGCAGCACGTCACCCAGCAGGCGACGGAGCAGAATCATCGGTGGCTCCCTCCTCGGACCGCGTAGCCGCATCCTTCACGCCCCACCGTACCGCCTCGCGCTGCGGCCGTGCGGGGAGCGATGTCGTGTTCACTCAGGGCTGCAAACATCAATTCCCCCCGTTCTGTTCCGTATCCTGTGCCCGCGCATTCTCCGAGAGTTCGTTCGCGAGCAGCTCCAGCACGCTCCGTACACTCTCTTTACGGATTTCCGCACGGTCGCCGTTCAATCTCAGGGCGACGACTTTCCCCGCTCCGAGTGGCCCGTCGGGCGGTCCGCAAACCGCCACGAACACCGTGCCGACCGGCTGCCCGTCCTGCGGTTCGGGCCCCGCGACACCCGTCGTCGCGACCCCCCAGACGGCACCCAGCCGGGCCCGTACACCCGCCGCCATCTGCAGTGCCACGTCCGGGTCGACCGCCCCGCGCTCCGCCAGAAGGGTGCCGTCGACGCCCAGCAGCTCGCGCTTGAGCGCCGTCGCGTACGCCGTGACGGAGCCGCGGAAGGAGCGGGAGGCGCCCGGTACGGAGGTGAGCTCGGCGGCCACCAGGCCGCCGGTGAGGGACTCGGCCACGGCGAGCGTCTGGTTACGCTCCGCGAGCAGCGCCAGCGCCCGCGCCGCGAGGGCCGCCTCGTCCGCAGCCGCCGGCGTCGCGACGGCGGCCCCGGCCGGACCCGGCGAAGTCGCCGCGGCGCCCGCCGCCGAACCTGCCGAAGTCGTCGCGGGCGTCATCGGCCCGGCTCCGATCCGCTCTCCGCCCCCGCTCCCGCTCCCGAAACCGTTCCCGCGTCCCCGGAAGCCGTCCCCGCGCCACCCGGCGCCGCGTCTCCCGCAGCCGACCCGGCCGCCGTCCCCGCGTCCGGAGCCACCCCGGCCGCCGCCGCGGCGGCGGCCTGCCGGGCCGCCGCGCGCTCCGCCGCGAGGCCGCGGCGCCGCAGCACCACGGCCTGCCGCACGTAGTCGAGGCCGGTCACCACGGTCAGGACGACGGCCAGTGCCATCACCCACCACCGCAGCGTGGCCAGCGGCCCGGTGAGCATGAGCACGTACATCCCGACCGCCGTGCCCTGCGCCAGCGTCTTCATCTTGCCGCCGCGGCTCGCCGGGATGACGCCGTGCCGGATCACCCAGAAGCGCATCAGCGTGATGCCCAGCTCGCGGAAGAGGATGACGCCGGTCACCCACCACGGCAGGTCGCCCAGCGCCGACAGGCACAGCAGACCGGCCGCCATGATCGCCTTGTCGGCGATCGGGTCCGCGATCTTCCCGAAGTCCGTGACCAGGTTGTAGGCCCGGGCCAGGTGGCCGTCGAAGATGTCCGTGATCATGGCGACGGCGAACGCCGCCCATGCCCAGGCGCGCCAGGCCGGGTCGTACCCGCCGTCCTGGAGCATCAGCACCACGAACGCCGGTACGAGCACCAGCCGCACCATGGTCAGGATGTTCGCGATGTTCCAGAGGCTGGCCTGGTTGACGGCCGCAGCGCCCAGCTTGCCGCCGGGCGGCGTCGGCCTGCCCGTACCGCCCGCGGCGGATGCCGGGACTCCGGTCATCTGCCCGCCTCCTCGAAGAGACACTCGGCGATGAGGTCGACGCCCTCCGTGCCCACGACCTTCGCCGTGACCATGCGGCCGGGCACCAGCCCCTCGGTCGTCGTGAAGACGACCTGGCCGTCCGTCTCGGGCGCCTGGTGCGGACCCCGCCCCACGGCACCGTCACCGTCCGGCGAGGCGTCCACCGACTCGACCAGTACCTCCATGGTCTCGCCGATCCGCTCCTCCGCGCGCTGCGCGGTGAGCTCCTCCGCGAGCCGCGACAGATGGGCGAGCCGCTCGTCGACGACGTCCTGGTCGAGCTTGTCCTCGTACGTGGCGGCCTCGGTGCCGTCCTCGTCGGAGTATCCGAAGACGCCGATGGCGTCGAGGCGGGCGTGCGTGAGGAAGCGTTCCAGCTCCGCGAAGTCCTCCTCGGTCTCGCCGGGGAAGCCCACGATGAAGTTCGAGCGCACGCCGGCCTGCGGCGCCTTGGAGCGGATGGTGTCCAGCAGCTCCAGGAACCGGTCGGTGTCGCCGAAGCGGCGCATGGCGCGCAGCACGGCCGGCGCCGAGTGCTGGAAGGACAGGTCGAAGTACGGGGCGACCTTCTCGGTCGAGGTCAGCACGTCGATGAGCCCCGGGCGCATCTCGGCGGGCTGGAGGTAGCTGACGCGTACGCGCTCGATCCCGTCGACCGCCGCCAGCTCCGGCAGCAGGGTCTCCAGGAGGCGGATGTCGCCGAGGTCCTTGCCGTACGAGGTGTTGTTCTCGGAGACCAGCATGATCTCCTTCACGCCCTGCTCCGCCAGCCAGCGGGTCTCGCCGAGCACGTCGCTCGGCCGCCGCGAGACGAAGGAGCCGCGGAAGGAGGGGATGGCGCAGAACGAGCAGCGCCGGTCGCAGCCGGAGGCGAGCTTCACCGAGGCGACGGGGCTGGAGTCGAGGCGGCGCCGCAGCGGGGCGCGCGGCCCGGACGCGGGTGCGACGCCCTCGGGCAGGTCCTCGGGGGCGGCCGCGGGGGCCTCCGCGGCGCCGTGCCCGGGCAGGGCGACGTCGGCGGCGGCCTGCTGGCGCTCCACGGGGGACAGCGGCAGCAGCTTGCGCCGGTCGCGCGGGGTGTGGGCCTCGACGCTGCCACCGCTCAGGATGGTCTGGAGGCGCCCGGAGATGTCGGCGTAGTCGTCGAAGCCGAGCACGCCGTCGGCCTCGGGCAGCGCCTCGGCGAGCTCCTTGCCGTACCGCTCGGCCATGCAGCCGACCGCGACGACGGCCTGGGTCCTGCCGTGGTCCTTCAGATCGTTGGCTTCCAGCAGGGCGTCGACGGAGTCCTTCTTGGCGGCCTCGACGAACCCACACGTGTTGACGACCGCGACGTCCGCGTCGGCGGCGTCCTCGACGAGCTCCCAGCCGTCCGCTGCCAAGCGGCCTGCGAGCTCCTCCGAGTCCACCTCGTTACGGGCGCAGCCAAGAGTGACAAGGGCGACGGTACGGCGTTCGGGCATGGACTCAAGACTACTTCGTCCCAGCCATGCCCCCGCCGCTCAGGGGTCACCCGCCCGCGCCCGGGGCCCTCCGGTCAACGGAACCGGGGGTCACCGGTCCCCCGGGTCACCCGGTGATCACCGGGTGACCACCCGGCGGTCAGCCGACCTGGGGGTCACCCTTCGTGTACGACAGCCGCTCGACCTGCCCGGTCTCGAACTGGTCCTCGACCTTCTTCCCGTTCACGAACAGCTCGATCGCCCCGGCGTTGCCCAGGATGAGGTCGATCTTCTCGTCGTCCTGGAAGGTCTTGGAGTCGCCCTTGAGGAGGAGCCCGTCGAAGAGCAGCTTGCCGTCGCTCGCCTTCGCGGAGATCCAGCTCTTGTCGTCGGTCGCGGTGAGCTTGACCGTCACCTTGTCCTTGGGGACGGCCGCGATCGCGCTCTCGGACGGCGCGGGCGGCGGTACCGCCGGCTTGGGCGGCTGCGGCTTCGGGGTGGCCTTCTGCGCCGGGGCCGGTCCCTCGGCCACCTGCGTGCGGCGGGAGTCGCCGTCGTTCCCGTTGACCATGGTGAAGCCGACGAAACCGATCACGACGACGATGGCCGCGACCATGGCGGCGGTCCAGTTCGGGCGGCGGCGCTCCGGGCGGATGCGCTCGGCCTCGAAGAGCGGCGCCGCGGGCGTCGGCGACGGGCGGCCGCCGTGCTCCGCGTCGTACTGCTCCACCAGTCGAGCGGGATCGAGTCCCACGGCGCGCGCGAGCGTGCGGATGTGCCCTCGGGCGTACACGTGGCCGCCGCACCGCGAGAAGTCGTCCTCCTCGATGGCGTGCACGATGGGGATGCGCACGCGCGTAGAGGTGCTGACCTCTTCCACGGTCAGGCCCGCGTCGATCCGTGCCTGCTGGAGCGCACGGCCGATCGAGGGGCGGTCCTCCGCTTCCGTATCCGAGGGGACAGAAGCGTCGGAAACGGTCGAAGGGGGTGAAGGCCGGTCGTCTTCGGGGGAGTTGCCGATGGACACGAGGGCGCCTTTCGAGCGTGTAACCACCTGCTGGAGGTTCAGTCTATGGGTGGTACGAAAGGGTTAAGCAACCGGGCGGACGCACTTTGTACGCCATCGGAATGGCCGTGCGTCCGAGGGGCGGGGCGGGGGGCGGGACGGGCAGCAGACCCATTGTCCGCCCCTCCCTCCAACTTGACGTACGACGCGGGGAAACGGTTGCTCACGATCCCCTTACGAGTGAGACTCGGAGAAGCGTCGGAGGGCGCCCCGCGCCGATTCCCTTACGTCTCGGACTCCCCACGGATCACCGCGAGTACTCCATCCAGCTCATCCGGCTTGACGAGCACGTCGCGCGCCTTGGAGCCCTCGCTCGGGCCCACGATGTTGCGCGACTCCATCAGGTCCATCAGCCGGCCCGCCTTGGCGAAGCCGACGCGCAGCTTGCGCTGGAGCATGGAGGTGGAGCCGAACTGCGTGGTGACGACCAGTTCGGCGGCCTGGCACAGCAGGTCGAGGTCGTCGCCGATGTCCTCGTCGATCTCCTTCTTCTGCTTCGTACCGACCGTGACGTCGTCCCGGAAGACGGGTGCCATCTGCTCCTTGCAGTGCCGGACGACCGCCTGGACCTCGTCCTCGGTCACGAAGGCGCCCTGCATGCGGACCGGCTTGTTCGCGCCCATCGGCAGGAAGAGCCCGTCGCCCTTGCCGATGAGCTTCTCGGCCCCGGGCTGGTCGAGGATGACCCGGCTGTCGGCGAGCGAGGAGGTGGCGAAGGCGAGCCGTGACGGCACGTTGGCCTTGATGAGGCCGGTGACGACGTCCACC
Organism: Streptomyces sp. NPDC045998; assembly: GCF_056430285.1. Lineage (NCBI taxonomy): Bacteria > Bacillati > Actinomycetota > Actinomycetes > Kitasatosporales > Streptomycetaceae > Streptomyces > Streptomyces sp. NPDC045998. Next base: position 12,288 of record NZ_JBWKLJ010000011.1, on the reverse strand, counting down.
GAGGGCCGCTGGGTGGCGAGCACCAGGTGGATGCCGGCGGCGCGGGCCAGCTGGGTGATGCGGACGATGGCGTCCTCGACGTCCCGCGGCGCGACCATCATCAGGTCGGCGAGCTCGTCGACGATGACCAGCAGGTACGGGTACGGCTGGAGCTCGCGCTCGCTCCCCTCCGGCTGCTTGACCTTCCCGGCCCGTACGGCGGCGTTGAAGTCGTCGATGTGCCGGAAGCCGTACGCGGCCAGGTCGTCGTAGCGCAGGTCCATCTCGCGCACGACCCACTGGAGCGCCTCGGCCGCCCGCTTGGGGTTGGTGATGATGGGCGTGATGAGGTGCGGGATGCCCTCGTACGCCGTCAGTTCGACGCGCTTGGGGTCGACCAGCACCATCCGGACGTCCTCGGGGGTCGCCCTTATCATCACGGACGTGATCAGGCAGTTGATGCACGACGACTTGCCGGATCCGGTCGCTCCCGCGACGAGCACGTGCGGCATCGTCGCCAGGTTGGCCATCACGTAGCCGCCCTCGACGTCCTTGCCGAGCGCGACCAGCATCGGGTGGTCGTCCCCGGCGGCGTCCGCGAGCCGCAGCACGTCACCGACCTTGACCATCTCGCGGTCGGTGTTCGGGATCTCGATGCCGACGGCGGACTTGCCGGGGATCGGCGAGATGATCCGGACGTCGGGGCTGGCGACGGCGTACGCGATGTTCTTCGTCAGCGCCGTGATCCGCTCGACCTTCACCGCCGGGCCGAGCTCCACCTCGTACCGCGTGACCGTCGGGCCGCGGGTGAAGCCGGTGACGGCCGCGTCGACCTTGAACTCGGAGAAGACGTTCGTGAGCGAGGCGACGATCGCGTCGTTGGCGGCGCTGCGCGTCTTGCCGGGCCCGCCGCGCTCCAGCAGGTCGAGCGAGGGCAGGACGTACGTGATGTCCCCGGCGAGCTGCAGCTGCTCGGCGCGCGGCGGCAGGGACTCCGTCTCGTCGCGCACCGGCGCGGGCTTGGTCAGGTCCGGTACGAGGCCGCCGGGCGCCCCGGCGCCCCGCGCGGACGGTACGGACCCGGTGCCTCCGGCCCCGCCGGCTCCCCCGGCTGCCGCGGCCCCGGTGCGCGCCGTACGCCCGGAACCGCCGGAACGCCCGTCGGCCGTCCGCTCCCGGTCGGCCGCCACGTCCCGCGTCAGGTCGGCGACGACCGGCGAGGGCGGCATGCCGTTCAGCACGGCCCCGTCCAGCGCGGCGGCGGCCGCCGCGGCGATGTCGACCGCGTCCCTGGGCCGGTCGAAGTCGGGCTCGGGGGCGGCGGACGCCTGCTTGCGCGGCCGCCTGCGCCGGGTGAGCGCCTCCTCCTCGGCCTGCTCCGGGTCGTACGGGCCCGCGGCCCCGGCTCCGGCGGCCCGGCGCCGCGGCCGGGCGGGCAGCGCCTCGCGCCACTGGTCGTCGTACCGCTCGTCGTCCTCGCCCCACTCCGGCTCCTGCGGCGCGACGAGCCCGAGCCGGACGCCGAGGGCCCGCAGCCGCTGCGGGATGGCGTACACGGGCGTCGCCGTGACGACGAGCAGTCCGAAGACGGTGAGCAGCACCAGCATCGGTACGGCGAGGACCTCGCCCATCATGAAGACGAGCGGCTTGGACGCGCCCCAGCCGATCAGGCCGCCCGCGTCCCGCACCGCCTCGCTGCCCTGGTCCCGGCCCGGCGAGCCGCACGCGATGTGCACCTGCCCGAGGACGCCGACGACGAGGGCGGACAGGCCGATGACGATGCGCCCGTTCGCCTCGGGCTTCTCCGGGTGCAGGATCAGCCGGACGGCGATGGCGCCGATCAGCAGCGGTACGAGCAGGTCGAGTCGGCCGAACGTGCCGGTGACCAGCATCTCGACGAGGTCGCCGACCGGACCGCGCAGGCTGGCCCAGGTGCCGGCGGCGACGATCAGCGCGATGCCGAGGAGGAGCAGCGCCAGTCCGTCCTTGCGGTGCGCCGGGTCGAGTCCCTTGGCGCCACGTCCTATGCCGCGCAGCATCGCGCCGACGGCGTGGGCGAGCCCGAGCCAGAGGGCGCGTACGAGCCGGTACACACCCGCGGTGGGAGACGGCGCCGCCTTCGGTGCGCCCTTGGCGCCCCCTGCGGCCTTCCTCGCGCCGGCCGCCTTCTTGGCGGGCGCCTTCTTCGCGGGACCCTTCCGGGCGGCGGGCGCGGACTTCTTGGCGGGGGGCTTCGCGGGCGCCGCCTTCTTCGCGGCGCCGGCGACGCGAGCGGTGCCGCCCGCCGTACGGCCGGCGGCGCGCGGCTTCGCGGTGCCCGCCGTGCCTGGGGAACCCTTGCCGGACGTACGTGAGGCCATGGGGGTGAGGTTACCGGGGTGAAGCACCGTCGACACGTGTGCCTACAGCTTCACCCGTTCGTGTCGCCCGTACGGTCATCGGAAACTGACGGCCGCTCACCGAGGCGCGCTGCCCCGAAGGGGAGCTGGTGCGTCATCCCTGGGCGGGAAGGCTCGGCGAGCCGCCGCCGCTGCCCGGCTCCAGGGCGTCCAGCGCCCGGCGCAGCCCGGTGAGTTTGCGCTCCAGGTGCGCGGCGGTGGCGACGGCGGCGGCGTCCGCCGACTCGTCGTCGAGCTGCTTGGAGAGCGCCTCGGCCTGCTCCTCGACGGCGGCGAGCCGCGCGGACAGCTCGGCGAGCAGGCCGGCTGACTCGCGGGCCGCGCCGTCCTGGGCCCCCTGGCCGCCTTCGAGCTGGAGCCGCAGCAGCGCGGCTTGTTCGCGCAGCTGACAGTTCTTCATGTACAGCTCGACGAAGACGGAGACCTTGGCGCGCAGCACCCAGGGGTCGAACGGCTTGGAGATGTAGTCCACGGCGCCCGCCGCGTAACCCCGGAAGGTGTGGTGCGGGCCGTGGTTGATCGCGGTCAGGAAGATGATCGGGATGTCCCGTGTCCGTTCCCGACGCTTGATGTGCGCGGCGGTCTCGAAGCCGTCCATTCCCGGCATCTGGACGTCCAGGAGAATGACCGCGAAGTCGTCCGTCAGCAGCGCCTTGAGCGCTTCCTCCCCTGACGATGCCCGGACCAGCGTCTGATCGAGCGCAGAGAGGATGGCCTCCAGCGCCAGCAGATTCTCCGGTCGGTCATCGACCAGGAGGATCTTGGCCTTCTGCACCATGGCCCGTCCTCCTCGCCCCGGCAGTTGGCCGGGCGCCGCCCCAGGGGACGACTCCCTTGCGCCGTCCGTCCTTGTGCCGGTCATGGTAGCCGCACCCCGCCTGTCGCCACACCCTGTCACCGCGATGTCACTGTGCACGTAGCGGAAACGCGGTGGGAGACCAGAAGGTTCCCCGTACGCCGCCCTCTCACACGCTTTCGACCACAGTCAGTCAACAACTCGCCGTCATTCGTGCGGCCTCCGATCACTCTCCGCGCATCCACTGCTCCATAACCGAGAGAAGATGGTCCGGATCCACCGGCTTCGTAACGTAGTCGGAAGCACCGGACTCGATGGCCTTCTCCCGGTCGCCCTTCATCGCCTTCGCCGTCAGCGCGATGATCGGCAGCCCGGCGAACTGCGGCATCCGCCGGATCGCCGTCGTCGTCGCGTACCCGTCCATCTCGGGCATCATGATGTCCATCAGGACGACGGTCACGTCGTCGTGCTGCTCCAGGACCTCGATGCCCTCCCGGCCGTTCTCCGCGTACAGCACCGCCAGGCCGTGCTGCTCCAGCACGCTGGTGAGGGCGAAGACGTTGCGGATGTCGTCGTCGACGATCAGCACCTTCTCGCCGCTGAACTCGAAGCGGCGGCCCGGCTCGAACGCCTCCTGACCGGCGCCCGCCCACTCCGCGGCACCAGGGGCGCCGTTGGCTCCCGAGGCCGTGGACGCGCTCGTTCCGCCGGCGCCCGCCGGAGCCGGACCCTCCTGCGCCGACGGGTCCGACTGACCCGGCTGGCCGGGCAGCGCGGCCCGCTGGTCGGCCCGGCCCAGGGCCCTGCGCCGGTGCCGGAACAGCGCCCCGGAGCCACCGGCCCGCCCCTCGTCGGCCGACAGCCCACCGGCGCCTTCGGGGCCCATGCCGTCGAGCTCACCGGACTCCGCGCCCGGGACCTGGTGCCCGTAACCGTGCGGCGGCAGGCCGTTGGGGTGCAGCGGCAGGTACAGCGTGAAGGTCGAGCCGCGGCCCGGCTCGCTCGCCGCGTGGATCTCGCCGCCCAGCAGCCGCGCGATCTCCCGGCTGATCGACAGGCCCAGGCCCGTACCGCCGTACTTGCGGCTCGTCGTCCCGTCCGCCTGCTTGAACGCCTCGAAGATCACCCGCATCTTGCTGGCCGCGATGCCGATCCCGGTGTCGGTCACCGAGAACGCGATCAGGTCGGCGCCCGGCTCGGTCAGCGAACCCGACTCCAGCAGCTGCTCCCGGATCGACTGCGGCACGTCCGACTTGGCCGGGCGGATCACCAGCTCCACCGCCCCGCTGTCGGTGAACTTCACGGCGTTCGACAGCAGGTTGCGCAGCACCTGCAGCAGCCGCTGCTCGTCGGTGTGCAGCGTGGCGGGCAGCTCCGGCGAGACCCGTACGGAGAAGTCCAGGCCCTTCTCGGCGGTCAGCGGCCGGAAGGTGGCCTCGACGTAGTCGACGAGCTGGACCAGCGCGATACGGGTCGGGCTGACGTCCATCTTGCCCGCCTCGACCTTCGACAGGTCGAGGATGTCGTTGATCAGCTGCAGCAGGTCCGAACCGGCGCCGTGGATGGTCTCGGCGAACTCGACCTGCTTGGGCGACAGGTTCCCCTCGGCGTTGTCCGCGAGCAGCTTGGCGAGGATGAGCAGCGAGTTCAGCGGCGTACGCAGCTCGTGCGACATGTTCGCCAGGAACTCGGACTTGTAGCGCATGGAGACCGCGAGCTGCTCGGCCCGCTCCTCCAGCACCTGCCGCGCCTCCTCGATCTCGGTGTTCTTCACCTCGATGTCGCGGTTCTGCTGCGCCAGCAGCTCCGCCTTCTCCTCCAGCTCGGCGTTGGAGTCCTGCAGCGCCTTCTGCCGGCTCTCCAGCTCCGCCGAACGCTCGCGCAGCTGCTCCGTCAGCTCCTGCGACTGCTTCAGCAGCACCTCGGTCTTGGTGTTGACGCTGATGGTGTTGACGCTCGTCGCGATCATCTCGGCGAGCTGGTTGAGGAAGTCGCGCTGGATCTGGGTGAAGGGCTGGAACGACGCCAGCTCGATCACCCCGAGGACCTTCCCCTCGAAGACCACCGGCAGCACGATCACGTACGCCGGAGACGCCTCCCCGAGGCCCGAGGAGATCTTCAGGTAGCCCGGCGGCACGTTGACCTGGATCGTCCGCTTCTCCTCGGCCGCCGTGCCGATCAGCGTCTCGCCGGGCCGGAAGGTCGTGGGCATCGACCCGGCCGAGTAGCCGTAGCTGCCCCGCATGACGAGCTCGTACGAACCGTCCTCGTCGGCCCCGATCTCGTTGCCGCCGCCCGTGGGCATCGCCAGGAAGAACGCGCCGTGCTGCGCCGAGACGACCGGCGTCAGCTCGCTCATGATCAGCGAGGCCACGTCGTCGAGGTCGCGGCGGCCCTGCATGAGACCGGAGATACGGGCCAGGTTGCCCTTGAGCCAGTCCTGCTCCTCGTTGGCGAGGGTGGTGTCGCGCAGGTTGGCGATCATCGTGTTGATGTTGTCCTGGAGGACCTGGATCTCGCCCGCCGCGTCCACGTCGATCTTCAGGTTCAGGTCGCCGCGGGTCACCGCCGTGGCGACGGCCGCGATGGCGCGCACCTGCCGGGTGAGGTTCCCGGCCATCTCGTTCACCGACTCGGTCAGGTCGCGCCAGGTGCCGTCGACGTCCCGTACGCGCGCCTGGCCGCCGAGGATGCCCTCCGTGCCCACCTCGCGGGCCACCCGCGTGACCTCCTCGGCGAACGACGACAGCTGGTCGACCATCGTGTTGATGGTGTTCTTCAGCTCCAGGATCTCGCCGCGGGCGTCGATGTCGATCTTCTTGGTGAGGTCGCCCTTGGCGATGGCGGTGGTGACGGCGGCGATCTGGCGCACCTGGCCGGTCAGGTTGGACGCCATCGAGTTCACCGACTCGGTCAGGTCCTTCCACGTCCCCGAGACGCCCGGCACCCGGGCCTGGCCGCCCAGTTCGCCCTCCGTACCCACCTCGCGCGCCACCCGCGTCACCTCGTCCGCGAACGACGACAGCGTGGTCACCATCGTGTTGACGGTGTTCGCGAGCTCGGCGACCTCGCCGCGCGCCTCGACCGTCACCTTCTTGGTCAGATCGCCGTTGGCGACGGCCGACGACACCCGCGAGATGTTCCGCACCTGCGAGGTGAGGTTGTTGGCCATCACGTTGACGTTGTCGCTGAGGTCCTTCCAGATGCCGGTGACGCCCCGCACCCGGGCCTGACCGCCGAGGATGCCCTCCGTACCCACCTCGCGGGCCACCCGCGTGACCTCGTCCGCGAAGTTGGAGAGCTGGTCCACCATCGTGTTGACGGTCGTGACCAGGTCGAGGATCTCCCCGCGCGCGTCGACGGTGATCTTCTTCGACAGGTCGCCCTTCGCGACCGCCGTCGTCACCTCGGCGATGTTGCGCACCTGCGACGTCAGGTTGTTCGCCATCGAGTTGACGGACTGGGTCAGGTCCTTCCAGGTGCCGGAGACACCCTGCACCTCGGCCTGACCGCCCAGGATGCCCTCCGTGCCCACCTCGCGGGCCACCCGGGTCACCTGCTCCGCGAAGTTGGAGAGCTGGTCGACCATCGTGTTGAGGGTGTTCTTGAGCTCCAGGATCTCGCCGCGCGCGTCCACATCGATCTTCTGCGACAGGTCACCACGCGCCACCGCGGTCGCGACCTGCGCGATGTTACGGACCTGGGCGGTGAGGTTCCCGGCCATGCTGTTGACGGAGTCCGTGAGGTCGCGCCACACGCCCGCGACGCCCGGCACCTGCGCCTGTCCGCCGAGGCGGCCGTCGGTGCCCACCTCGCGGGCCACCCGGGTCACCTGCTCCGCGAACGCGGAGAGCTGGTCGACCATCGTGTTGATGGTGTTCTTCAGCTCCAGGATCTCGCCGCGCGCGTCCACGTCGATCTTCTGCGACAGGTCACCACGCGCCACGGCCGTCGTCACCTGCGCGATCTGCCGCACCTGCGACGTCAGGTTCCCGGCCATGAAGTTGACGGAGTCCGTGAGCTCCTTCCACGTCCCCGAGACGCCGTCGACGCGCGCCTGGCCGCCGAGCCGGCCCTCCGTGCCCACGTCCCGGGCCATCCGCGTCACCTGGTCGGCGAACGACGACAGCTGCGCCACCATCGTGTTGACGGTGTTCTTCAACTCCAGCATCTCGCCCGCGACATCGACGGTGACCTTCTGCGTCAGATCGCCGTTCGCCACCGCCGTCGTCACCTGCGCGATGTCCCGCACCTGACCGGTGAGGTTGCGGAACGCCGTGTTGACGGAGTCCGTCAGGTCCTTCCAGGTCCCGGCGGCCCCCGGCACATGGGCCTGACCGCCGAGCCGGCCCTCGACGCCCACCTCGCGGGCCACCCGGGTCACTTCGGAACCGAACGCCGACAGCTGGTCCACCATCGTGTTGACGGTGTTCTTCAACTCCAGCATCTCGCCGGCCACATCGACGGTGACCTTCTGCGACAGGTCGCCGTTCGCCACCGCCGTCGTCACCTGCGCGATGTCCCGTACCTGGGTGGTCAGATTGCGGAAGACGGTGTTGACGGAGTCCGTCAGGTCCTTCCACGTGCCCGCCGCGCCCGGCACCTGCGCCTGACCGCCGAGCAGCCCCTCGGCACCGACCTCGCTCGCCACCCGGGTCACCTCGTCGGCGAACGTCCGCAGCGTCTCGGTCATCTGGTTGATCGTGTCGGCGAGCTGCGCCACCTCACCGCGTGCGCTCACCGTCACCTTCTGCGACAGGTCACCGTTGGCGACGGCGGTCGTCACCTCGGCGATGCCCCGCACCTGCGAGGTCAGGTTCCCCGCCATCGTGTTGACGGAGTCGGTCAGGTCCTTCCACACACCGGCCACACCCGGCACCTCGGCCTGCCCGCCGAGCTCACCCTCCGTACCGACCTCACGCGCGACCCGCGTGACCTCGGACGAGAACGACGACAGCTGGTCCACCATCGTGTTCACGGTGTTCTTCAGCTGGAGCATCTCGCCGGCCACGTGCACGGTGACCTTCCGCGACAGATCGCCCTTGGCGACCGCCGTCGTCACCAGCGCGATGTCCCGCACCTGGGCCGTGAGCCGGTACGCCATGGTGTTCACCGAGTCCTGCAGGTCCTTCCAGGACCCGGACATCCCGCGCACCTGCGCCTGCCCGCCGAGCTTCCCCTCGGTGCCGACCTCCAGCGCGACCCGGGTCACCTCGTCGGTGAACGCCGACAGCTGGTCGACCAGGTTGTTGACCGTACGGGCGACCTTGAGGAACTCCCCGCGCAGCGGCCGCACGGTCCCGTCCAGCCCCTCCGAGCGCAGCTCCATCCGCTGCTCCAGGTCACCCTCGGCGACCGCGGAGAGCACCCGTCCGACCTCCGACACCGGCCGCGTCAGATCGTCCACCAGGGCGTTCGCCGCCTCGATGGCCTGCGCCCACGCGCCCTCGCTGGCCCCGACCTCCAGGCGCTCGGACAGCTTGCCCTCGCGCCCGACCATGCGCCGCACCCGCTGCAGCTCGCCGGTCAGATGCAGCTTCCGGTCGGCGACCTCGTTGAAGACGGCGGCGATCTCCGCCATCATGCCGTCGCCCGTCACCGTCAGGCGCTTGCGGAAGTTGCCGTCCCGCATCGACGCCAGTGCCGTGAGCAGCCGCTCCAGGGCGGCGGCGTCCACCTCGACCGTCCCACTGCTCCGGGACCGCCCGCCCTTCGTGCGCGTGCTGCCGCCCCGCGCCGTCACGCCAGACTCCACCGTGTCCCTCCCGCAGGGGTTGACCGTACCGCTCGGCAATACTGCCCGGGCGTTGCTCCTCCGGCTGTTACTGGGAGCCTTCCCAGTGTTTCACCACGACCGATCGAGGCCATAACAGTTCGGCAGCTTCGCATAACGTCCCCGCCCTCGGGGGACGGAAACGGTGGTGACCACCATCCGCCCGGACAGCGAAGGTAAGTAACCTGGCATGCGGCTGTCCAACCGCCCCGGTCCGCCCGGCGGGGGCGGTGCGGCACAGTAGGACCACCGGGCACCGGGGAGGGGCAGAGCCGCATCATGGCTGAGCCGGGCGTCGAGACGCGTACGAGGAGTTCTGTGATCACCGCTCGGGCGGCTGCCACCTTCGAACCTGTGGGGAGGTCCGTCGCAACCGCGCGGGCCTTCGTCCGGGACACCCTCCAGGGCTGGGGATACACCGATGTCGTGGACGACGCCGTCGTCCTGACCAGCGAACTCGTCACCAATGCGATCGTCCACGCCGGCACCGCCGCCGACGTCCTGTGCCTGCGCACGGAGCAGGGCATCCGCGTCGAGGTCGCCGACCGCTACCCGGAGCGCGAGGTCCCCCTCCAGGGCACCGGCCGCTACGACCTGAACCCGGACAGTGAGAACGGCCGCGGGCTGCTGCTGTGTGCCGCCCTCGCCTCCCGCTGGGGCGTCGATTACTCCCCCACCCAGAAGCAGGTCTGGTTCCAGCTGGACCTGCCCGAGCGGCCCGTGGGCACCCGCTCCGCCGGCCCGGCCCTCCCCACCGACCTGCTCCCGGTCGCGGACGAACGGGTCCGCGTCGCCGTCGTACAGATCGACCGCAAGGGCGCCATCGCCGCCTGGAACGAAGACGCCGAGCACCTCTTCGGGTACGCCGCCGACCAGGTCGTCGGCAAACCGCTCGGCGACCTCGCCGCCTGGCCCCACACCCCCGGCATCGGCACCGGCCTCGTTGAGGCCCTGCGGCTGTCCCGCTGGGAGGGCAGCTACGGAGTCCGCGGCGCCGACGGGCGCGTGATCCCCGTGTACGCCTCCCATCTGCGGGTCCGCGACACCCAGGGCGAGCCCTCCACCGTCTGCCTCCTCGTGCGCGACTACGAACGGGCCGTGCTCCAGTCGCCGCCCCGCACCCCCGTCGACTCCAACAACGAGGGCCGCAGCTCCGACCCCTTCGAGGTCTTCATCGGCTCCCCCGCCCCCGACGACCTCGACGGCCTGCTCCAGCGCACCGTGGAGCGCGCCCGCGACATGCTCGACGGCGACGCCGCCTTCCTGCTGCTGGCCACCGACGACGAGACCGAGCTGGAGGTACGCGCCACCACGGGCCTTCCCTCCGCCCGCCAGCGCTTCGCCCGCGTCCCCGTCGAGTCCGGTACCGGCCGCTACTCCTCGGCCCGCATGCCCGCCGTCCACGAGGACCTCGCCGCCGTCCCCGGCGCCGTACCGCTCCTCAACGGCACCGGCATGCGCTCGGTCGTCACCGTCCCGCTCAAGGTCGAGGGCCGCCTGACCGGCTCCCTGGGCGTCGCCGCCGAGGCCTCCGGCCGCTACTCGAACGAGGAGGCGCTGCGCCTCCAGTTCGCCGCCGACCGCATCGCCCTGGCCGTCGAGTCGGCCCGCCTCGGCGAGCTCGAACGCCTCCGCCGCGGCTCCCTCAGCTTCCTCGTCGAGGCCTCCGACCTACTCGCCGGCACCCTGGACCGGGACCAGACCCTGGCCCTGATGGCCCAGATGACCGTTCCGACCCTGGCCACCTGGTGCGCCGTCTACACGATCGCGGACCAGTCCTCGGACCCGTACCTCTCCTACGTCCTCCACGAGGACGAGGACCGCATCGACGGCCTCAAAGCCCTCCTCTCCAAGATCCCCCCGCCGGAGCCCGTCCCGTCGCCCGGCGCCCGCGTGTGGTCCGCCCCCTCCGAGGCCGCCCACCAGGCCGCCCTGCGCACCTCCATGCGCGAGATCGGTTACGGCTCCGCGCCCCTGTCCTCCGGCATCGGTACGACGCTGGCGACAGCCGCGGCGGTCGGCGGCGAGACGGTGGTCCTGCCCCTGGTCGCCCGCAACCGCGTGATCGGCATGCTCACTCTGGGCAAGCCCTCCGACGACCATTTCCGCCAGGAGATCCTGGAGCTCGCCGAGGACCTCTCCCGCCGGGCCGCCCTCGCCCTCGACAACGCCCGCCTGTACTCGGAGCGCACGGCGATCAGCCAGTCCCTCCAGCGCAGCCTGCTGCCCCCGGGCCTCCCCCAGGTGCCGGGCGTCGAGGTCGACGTCATCTACCGCGCGGCCGGCGAGGGCAACGAGGTCGGCGGCGACTTCTACGACCTCTTCCCGATCCGGGACAACGCGTACGGCTTCGCCATCGGCGACGTCTGCGGTACGGGCCCGGAGGCCGCGGCCGTCACGGGCCTGGCCCGCCACGCCCTGCGCCTGCTGGCCCGCGAGGGCTTCGGCGGCCCGGCGGTCCTGGAGCGCCTGAACGCCGCGATCCTCGACGAGGGCGCCCGCAGTCGCTTCCTGACGCTGCTCTACGGCGAGCTGTGGCCCCAGGAGGACGGCAGCGCCCTCCTCAAGGTCGTCTGCGCCGGCCACCCCCTCCCGCTGCGCCTGCGCCAGGACGGCACCGTCGAACCGGCCGCCGACCCGCAGCCGCTCCTCGGCGTCATGGAGGACCTGGAGCTGTACGAGCAGACCGTCACGCTCGACCCGGGCGACGTCCTGCTGTGCGTGACGGACGGTGTCACCGAGCGCCGCGAGGGCTCCCGCATGCTCGGCGACGACGGCCTGATGGACGTCCTCCGCACCTGTACGGGCCTGACGGCCGGCGCGGTCACCGCCCGCGTGATGCGCGCGGTCGAACGCTTCGCCGCGGAACCGGCCTCCGACGACATGGCGATCCTCGCGATGCGCGTCCCGGAGCCGCACACGGACTGACCCGTGGCGGCAACGCCGAACACGAAGAAGGCCCCCCGCCACATGGCGGGGGGCCTTCTCTGTTCAGAGCCCCCAAACGGAATCGAACCGTTGACCTTCTCCTTACCATGGAGACGCTCTGCCGACTGAGCTATAGGGGCCGGCTTGTCGCTTCGGGGTTTTCCCCGCCGCAACGAGAGAAAGCATACCCCGAACGAGCGGATTCGCATAACCGGCCTGAGGCACGCGAGTCGCCAACTGCCCGAGGCGGCAACCGTCCTGACGCACTCTCGGACGACCCCTTGGACGGGCTCAGAACGCAGAAAAGCCCCGCACCAAAAGGTGCGGGGCTTTCCCCAAAAATTGTTCGGCGGCGTCCTACTCTCCCACAGGGTCCCCCCTGCAGTACCATCGGCGCTGAAAGGCTTAGCTTC